>NZ_FMZU01000015.1 GCF_900101545.1 Variovorax sp. CF079
CCACCCCACTCACCCCAGCCTCGCCACCTCGGATCCCTTCAGGATCCCAAGCTGCTCGCCGTCTTGAGCGGAGCCTTCGATTATGACACGGTTTTTGAGCGCTGATCAACTGCCCACCCAACTTTTTGCGTGCGGCCCCAGCATCTACTGCCGCGCCATGCGGGTGTTGGCCGGCAGCGCCTGCGGCCAACTGGTGCGGAACGGGTTGATATCGAGCCCGCCGCGCCGGGTGTAGCGGGCATAGACGGCCAGCTTCGTCGGCTGGCAGCGGCGCCAGATGTCCCAGAACATGCGTTCCGCGCAGGGCTCGTGGAACTCGTTGTGATTGCGAAAGCTCACGATGTAGCCCAGCAGACCCGCCTGATCGATTGGCGGCCCGCTATAGCGGATCTGCACGCTGCCCCAATCGGGCTGGCCGGTTACGAGGCAGTTGCTCTTCAGCAGGCGGCTGGTGAGCGTCTCGGTCACGGGGACCTGCGTCGCGTCGCTCGCGAGCAGTTCAGGCGCCGGCTGGTAGTGCGTGCACTCGATGTCGAGCCGATCGAGATCGAGGCCGTCGAGTTCATGTACCTGCTCGCGGTCGAACATGTCTGGGGCCACCAGTTTCACGCCGACGCCTGCAGCACGGTCGCTGCCGCGCCACAGCGCTTCGCTCAAGTCCACGCGCAGGCGTTCGCGCACCGCTTCCGCATCGGCGAACACCGTGCTGTTGAAGCTGTTGAGGTAGAGCTTGAAGGATTTGCTCTCGATGATGTTGGGCGTCTCGCAGGGCACCGTGAAATGCGCAATAGCCAGTTGCGGCTTGCCGCGAAGGTTGAGCCAGCTCAGCTCGAAAGCTGTCCAGAGATCGGCGCCAAAAAAGGGAAGCGCGTTGGCCGCAATGCCCATGGCTTCGCGCTGCGTTGCACGCGAAATCGGAAACAGCAGGCCGGCGTCGTAGCGATCGACGTAGGCCGAGGCGCGGCCCAGTTGGGATTGTTCGGGAGTGTTGTCGAGGCTCATGCGCGTTTCTCGGCTGTCTGCAAGAAGGGGACGATGTGCTGCAAAAGGATGTCGACCACCTGCGGCGGCAAGTCATGTCCCATGCCAGGCACGGACACGAAGTGCGCGCCCGGGATGCGCCGCGCAGTATCCTGGCCGCAGGCGATGGGCACCAGTGGATCGGCATCGCCATGCAGGACGAGTGTGGGGCTGGCAATGCGCGCCAGCAGGGCTTCGCGGCCGCTATCAGCACCGATTGCCAGCATCTGCCGCACGATGCCCGCCGGCCGGTACGCCCGTCTCAGCCCGCGGGTGATTCGATCGGTCAGCACCCGCTCTTCCTGCGGATAGGCAGGGCTGGCGATCAGGCGAACAAAACCCAGGCTGTGCGCCACCAGTGCGGCCTCGGTTCGGCTGGCCGGACGCCGCATGAGTGCAGCCGCCACATCGGGCCGCGGACCCGGCAGATTGCGTGCGCCGCTCGAACTCATGATGCTGACCAGGCTGGTCATGCGCTGCGGCGCGGAGGCGGCCAGCCGCTGGGCAATCATCCCGCCCATCGACGCCCCCACCACGTGGGCGCGGCGGATGCCCAGCGCATCGAGCACGCCCAGCCCATCGTTCGCCATGTCCTGCAAGGTGTAGGCAGAGTGCACCGGCAGGCCGATGCGCTGCCGCACGCTCTGCCAGACCAGGTTGCCGGTGCCTGCCTCATCGAAGGTCTGGCTCAGGCCGATGTCTCGGTTGTCGTAGCGCACGACCCGGAAGCCGGCATCGGCCAGCGCCTGCACGAAGGCGTCCGGCCAGGCGATGAGCTGCATGCCCAAGCCCATGATCAGAAGAATCACCGGGCGTCCAGCGCCTCCGCTGTCTTCGACCTCGATCTGGATGCCGTTGGCTGTCAGTTTCATAACGTCGTCGACAACCCGCAGGAGCGCCGCGGGCTCTGGTGAGCTAGATGAATTCGCGCTCTCGCAACCATTTGGTCGCGACCCACTTCTCGCCCGCGAGCACCGGGGCCCCGCCATGCAGCGTACGCGTCGCAGGATCGGGGCGCTCGTAGCTGAAGAAGACGCCGGTGCCGCGCTTGGGCGCGACTTCGAGCCCGACGTCCGGAAAGGTGGTGGCGCCGCCCAGTTCAGGCTCCTGCAGGTACATCACGAGCGTCGCGACGCGCTGGCCACCACGCCGCAGGATGGTCGGCGTGCCGGGCTCCGCGGGATCGAAGTAGTCGTAGTGCGGCCGGTATTGCGCGCCGGGACTGTAGCGCAGGATCTGCAAGCCCTCGCCGAACTCGAGCGGCCAGTTGAGCAACTTCGCGATGCGCTGCTCGAGCCGAGCGACGAAAACGTTCTCGCCGCGCTCGAAGAACATGCCGTCGCTGGTGCGATCGACGTTGAGCGCCTCGCCGCCGGTCTGGGTCTCGACGGTGAGGGAACGCGCGAGCCGCAGCCGCGCGGCCGCGATGAGGCCCTCGCATTCCTCGTCGGAGACCAGGTCACCGAACACCACCACGCGTGGATGGAGCATGGTCTGGAGCACCTGGACACGGCGATCGCCGGTGTCGATATACAGCGGCGAGGTCGACAGGTCCGGCCCCGGCATCGCGGTGCGCGGCGGCGCGACGGCCGCCGCGCCTGCAGCCTGCGCCTCGACCTCGGCCAGCGCGGCGTCCGCCACCTCGCTATGCCAGCCGGCATCGCGCATTGAAGCCCGCAGGCTGGGTACCGAATGCCCCGCGGCGAGCTGCGCGACGACCCACTCGCGCAGCTCGGGACTGATCGCCTGCCCAAGACTCATGCCGCTTTCCTCCTGAATACGAAGCGCTCGGGCAGCGATACCCCGGCGTCGAAGGCATAGCCCTCGAGATCGAACTTCTCCAGCACCTTGGGCGTGGCCGCCCTGTGCAGCACGGCCCAGCGCGCCATCAGGCCGCGGGCGCGCTTGGCGAAGAAGCTGATGACCTTGTACTTGCCGTTCTTCCACTCCTCGAACACGCACTCGATCACCCGAGCCCTCAGCACCTTCTGGTCGACCGACCTGAAGTACTCCTGCGAAGCCAGGTTGATCACGACCGGCGTGCGGTCCGCCTGGAGGCGCTCGTTCAAGTAGCCGGCGATGCGCGAGTTCCAGAAAGCATAGAGGTCCTTGCCATGGCCATTGGCCAGTTGCGTGCCCATCTCGAGCCGGTAGGGCTGCAGCCGATCCAGAGGCCGGAGCACGCCGTAGAGGCCGCTCAGGATGCACACATGATCCTGCGCCCAGGCGAGCTGCTCTGTGCTGAGGGTCTTGGCGTCGAGCCCGCCATAGACATCGCCGTCGAAAGCCAGCGCGGCCTGCTTCGCGTTCTTCTCCGTCCCCTTGGAAGCCCAGGCCGCATAGCGAGCCACGTTGAGCGCAGACAGCTTGTCCGACAGGTGCATGAGTTCGGCGATCTGCTGCGGCGACTTCTGCCGCAGGAGCTTGATCAGCTCGGCGGCCGGGCCGCGCGGCCCTTCGAAACGAGGCTGAGTGGCGGGCAGCGCATCGGGTACCGGGGTGTCGTAGTCGAGCGACTTGGCAGGCGAGATCAAAAACAGCATCTCCGAATTATCTTCGGGCCCGGACGGACTGCTCTCGAAGCGGTAGAGTCCGCCCTGCTTCCAACCCCACTCCCAGGAGATCTGCGATGAAGGCTGCCTCCCTTCTGCGAACCAGCGCTTTCGTTCTTGTCGCCGCCTGCGCGGCCACCGCACTGTGGACACCCACCGCGACGTATGCGGCGGCACCCCTTGCCAAGGAAACCGCGCCGGCCTTCTACCGGCTGATGGTCGGCGACTTCGAGGTCACGGCCCTGTCCGACGGAACGGTGGCGTTGCCGGTGGACCAGCTGCTGACGCGCACTACGCCCGAGCAGGTGAAGAAGACGCTGGCCAGGTCTTATCTCCAGAGCCCGCTCGAAACCTCGGTGAACGGCTATCTGATCAACACCGGCGAGAAGCTGGTGCTGATCGACACCGGCGCCGGCGGCCTGTTCGGTCCGACGCTGGGCCGCCTCGCGGCCAACCTCAAGGCGGCGGGCTACCAGCCCGAGCAGGTGGACGAGATCTACATCACCCACCTGCATCCGGACCACGTGGGCGGCCTGGCAGCAGGCGACAAGCCAGCCTTTCCCAATGCCACGGTGCGAGCCGACCAGCGCGACGCCGATTTCTGGCTCAGCCAGGCGAACATGGACAAGGCGCCGGCCGACTCGAAGGGCTTCTTCCAGGGCGCGGTGGCTTCGCTCAATCCCTACATCGCAGCCGGCAAGTTCAAGCCCTTCGACGGCGACACCGATCTGGTGCCCGGCATCAAGGCCAAGGCGGCACGTGGACACACGCCAGGCCACAGCATCTTCGTCGCCGAAAGCAAGGGCCAGAAGATGGTGTTCTGGGGCGACCTGATGCACGTGGCCGCCGTCCAGTTCGAGAATCCATCCATCACCATCCAGTTCGACACCGACTCCCGGCCGGCGGCCGTGCAGCGCAGAAGGGCCTATGCAGAAGCTGCCATGCAAGGTTACCTGGTGGGAGGCGCGCACATCTCCTTCCCCGGCGTCGGCCGGCTGCGCTCGCAGGGCAGCGGCTACGTCTGGCTGCCGGTGAACTACGTGCCCACGCGTTGAACACGTCGCGCGCCGCAGTCGAATAAAATCCTTCGCTCATCCACCCCCACCAGCGGCATCCTGCGGGATGCCGCTCGTCTTTGCACCGCCATGAGCGACACCTTGTCCCAACCCGGCCTCGAGAGCCTTTCCAAATCCTTCGAACCTGCCGCCCTCGAGGCGCACTGGGGTCCCGAGTGGGAGCGGCGCGGCTACGCGGTCGCGGGCTTTCGCGGCACCGGGCAACCAAAGGACGACGTGCCCTCCTTTGCGATCCAGCTGCCGCCGCCGAACGTGACCGGCACGCTGCACATGGGCCATGCGTTCAACCAGACGATCATGGACAGCCTCGCGCGCTACCACCGCATGAAGGGCGACAACACGCTGTGGGTGCCAGGCACCGACCACGCGGGCATCGCGACCCAGATCGTGGTCGAGCGCCAGCTGCAGGAACAGAAGATCAGCCGCCACGACCTGGGCCGCAAGAACTTCGTCGCCCGCGTGTGGGAGTGGAAAGAGCAGTCGGGCAACACCATCACCAACCAGATGCGCCGCATGGGCGACACGGTCGATTGGAGCCGCGAATACTTCACGATGGACGAGAAGCTCTCGAAGGTCGTCACGCAAACCTTCGTGCAGCTCTATGAAGAAGGCCTGGTCTATCGCGGCAAGCGGCTGGTGAACTGGGACCCTGTGCTCAAGACCGCGGTGAGCGACCTCGAGGTCGAGAGCGAAGAGGAAGACGGCTTCCTCTGGCACATCGCCTATCCGCTCGAAGACGGCTCGGGCTCACTCACCGTGGCGACCACGCGGCCCGAGACCATGCTCGGCGACGTCGCCGTGATGGTCCATCCCGAGGACGAACGCTACAAGCAACTGATCGGCCGGCGCGTCAAGCTGCCGCTGGTGGACCGCCTGATCCCGGTGATCGCCGACGACTACGTCGACAAGGAATTCGGCACCGGCGTGGTCAAGGTCACGCCCGCGCACGACCACAACGACTACGCCGTGGGCCAGCGCCACGGCCTGCCGACCATCGGCGTGCTGACGCTGGACGCCACGATCAACGACAACGCGCCCGAAAAGTACTGCAGGCTCGATCGCTTCGTGGCGCGCAAGGCGGTGGTGGCCGACCTCGAGGCGCTCGGCCTCCTGATCGAAACCAAGAAGCACAAGCTCATGGTGCCGCGTTGCGCACGCACGGGTGCCGTGGTCGAGCCGATGCTGACCGACCAGTGGTTTGTCGCGATGACCAAGCCCGACGCCGGCGGTCAGTCGATCGCGCAGAAAGCCATCGACGCGGTGCGCTCGGGCGAAGTGAGCTTCGTGCCCGAGAACTGGGTCAACACCTACAACCACTGGATGGAGAATATCCAGGACTGGACCATCTCGCGCCAGCTCTGGTGGGGACACCAGATCCCGGCCTGGTACGACGAAGAGGGCCGGGTCTACGTGGCCCACGACGAGGCCGAGGCGCAAGCCAAGGCGCCGGGCAAGAAGCTCGTGCGCGACGAAGACGTGCTCGACACCTGGTATTCGTCGGCCCTGGTGCCCTTCTCCTCGCTCGGCTGGCCCGAAAAAACGCAGGACTACGACCTCTACCTGCCTTCGACCGTGCTGGTCACGGGCTACGACATCATCTTCTTCTGGGTCGCCCGGATGATCATGATGACCAAGCACTTCACCGGCCGGGTGCCTTTCAAGCACGTCTACATCCACGGCCTGGTGCGTGACTCGCACGGCCACAAGATGAGCAAGTCCGAGGGCAACGTGCTCGACCCGGTCGACCTGATCGACGGCATCGCGCTGCCCGAACTGCTGGACAAGCGCACGCAGGGCCTGCGCCGGCCCGAGACCGCACCCGCTGTGCGCAAGAACACGCAAAAGGAATTCCCGGACGGCATCCCGGCCTTCGGCGCCGATGCGCTGCGCTTCACCTTCGCGTCGCTCGCCTCGTTGGGCCGCAACATCAATTTCGACCCCAAGCGCTGCGAGGGCTACCGCAACTTCTGCAACAAGCTCTGGAACGCGACGCGCTTCGTGCTGATGAATTGCGAAGGCCAGGACTGCGGCCTGCGCGAGCACACCAAGGAAGAATGCGCCGTCGGCGGCCCGGCCCACGGCTACCTCCGATTCAGCCAGGCCGACCGCTGGATCAGCTCGCAGCTGCAGCGTGTCGAGGCCGAGGTGGCCAAGGGCTTCGAAGACTATCGGCTCGACAACGTCGCCAACGCGATCTACCAGTTCGCATGGGACGAGTTCTGCGACTGGTACCTCGAGATCGCCAAGGTGCAGATCCAGCAGGGCGACGATGCGCAGAAGCGCGCCACGCGCCGCACGCTGATCCGCACGCTCGAAACGCTGCTGCGCCTGGCGCACCCGGTCATTCCCTTCATCACCGAGGAGCTCTGGCAGAAGGTGGCCCCAGTGGCCGGCCGCGGAGGCGAATCGGTCATGATCGCGGCCTATCCGAAGAGCCAGCCCGAGAAGATCGACGAAGCGGCCGAGGCCCACGTCGCGCGGCTCAAGTCGCTGGTCGATGCATGCCGCACGCTGCGCGGCGAGATGAACGTGTCGCCCGCCACCCGGCTGCCGCTCTACGCCGTGGCCGACGATGCGACAAGCAGCGCCTTCCTGCGCGATGCCGCACCGGTGCTGCAGGCGCTGGCCAAGCTCAAGGAAGTGAAGGTCTTCGACGACGCGGCCGACTGGGCAGCGGCCGCCGAAGCGGCGCCGGTGGCGGTGGTCGGCGGCGTACGCATCTGCCTGCACATGGAAATCGACAAGGCCGCGGAGAAGGCGCGCATCGGCAAGGAGATCGCGCGCATCGAAGGCGAGATCGCCAAGGTCAACGCGAAGCTCAGCAACGAAGCCTTCGTCGCCAAGGCGCCGCCCGCGGTGATCGAGCAGGAGCGCAAGCGGCTCGCGGACTTCAGCGCCACGCTCGAACGGCTGCGCGACCAGCTTGTGCGCCTCGGCTGACAGACGCTCGACATCGGAGAGCTTTAGTATTCGGGTTCGGCGCCGAGGCGCCGCCCTCCTCCGATCCATCTTCCCCGATCAGACGCAAAGCCCATGTCCACTTCACCAGCGCGCATTCGCAAGGCCGTGTTTCCCGTCGCAGGCTTCGGCACCCGTTTTCTGCCAGCCACCAAGGCGCAGCCCAAGGAAATGCTGCCGGTGGTGGACAAGCCGCTGATCCAGTACGCGGTGGAAGAAGCCTACGCCGCCGGCATTCGCGACATGATCTTCGTCACCGGGCGCAACAAGCGCGCGATCGAGGATCACTACGACACCGCCTACGAGCTCGAAAGCCAACTCGAGGCCAGCAACAAGCTCGCGCTGCTCAAGATTGCACGTTCGGTGATGCCGGACGACATGACATGCTCCTATGTGCGCCAGCCCCGCATGCTGGGTCTGGGGCACGCCGTGCTGTGCGCCGAACACCTGGTCGGCGACGAACCCTTCGCAGTGCTGCTGGCCGATGACCTGATGGTCGGCCCCGAGAACGGTGAGCCCGTGCTGGCGCAGATGACGCGCGCCTTCGGCAGGCTCGGCGGCTCGTTGCTGGCGGTGCAGGAAGTGCCGCTCGAACACGTCAAGCGCTACGGTATCGTGGCCGGCGACACGGTCGAGGAAGGCTTGGTCAAGGTCAACCGCATGGTCGAGAAACCGCAGCCGGAGGACGCGCCCTCGCGCCTCGGCGTGGCGGGCCGCTACATCCTGACGCCGGGCGTGTTCGAGGAGATCCGCAACCAGCCCAAGGGCGCCGGCGGCGAGATCCAACTGACCGACGGCATCGCCGCGCTCATGAAGAAGGAATCGGTCTACGCCTATGCCTACCAGGGTGTGCGCTACGACTGCGGCAGCAAGGAAGGCTTCCTGCAGGCCACCGTCGAGCTCGCGCTCGCGCACCCGGAAGTCGGCGGCGAATTCCGCGCCTACCTCAAGAGCCTGGAGCTCTAGGCGGATTCGTCAGCGCCAGCGGCTCGAGGAAGCTGGCCAGCTCCTCGTCGGCTATCGGCGTCAGCGGCAGACCGAAAACGTCCTGCAGGCGCGCCACGAGGGCTTGCGCCCACAAGGCGTTCCACACCAGCCCCGAATGGCGATCTGCCAGCAGGGCGTTGCGGGGATCATCGCCAATCGTGTTCGTCACGTGCAGCGTCGAACCGATCGCCACCGTCTTGTAGTCCGGCTTGCCATCGGCGCTGCGTGATCCCCAGTGGGCCTGGAACCACGCGAGATCGTCGAAATAAGCCAGGCGCGGGTCGCTGTCGGCCAGCCGGCGGATGGCGGCATTGAAGCCGTCGAGCGCAGTCCCGATGTTCGTGGTTTCGGCTGCCGACTGCCATCGATCGAAGTTGGCGGGATCGTCCGCTTCGTTGCCGATGCCCACCAGCAGGATGCGCGTCGAAGGGTGCGAAGCATGGATCAACGCGACCGCCGCGCCGATCTCGCCGGCGCAATAGGCCGTGGCGGCACGCAGTTCAGGCGCGGAAGGGTCGCGCGCCTGGAGATCCAGCAGGCCACCCCAGTTGTTGAGGCCGATGCGGATCACCACCACGCCGCGCATCCAGCGCTCGGGCTCCTCGTCCATCAGTGCGACGAGGCGTGGCGCCTGGCGAAACCGGCCGCCCATGAGGTTCTTGCAGGCCGCCCCGGAGTTCGCGAAGTTGTAGAAATAGTCCTCCTTCTTCGGCGCCCGGCCGCCGCGCAGGCCCAGCCACTCGCGCGCCTGGGCCACGACGCCGGGCCGGCCCCAGAGAACCCACGGCCCGAGGTCCAGCTGCTGCCCGCGCAGGCGCGCGAGCACCTCGGTCCACTGGAAGGCGCGCGAACGCCATGCGCCGCCGCGCTCGGTCGTATCAGCGGGAAACCAGGCATGGTCCTGGTAGGAGTGGCTGTTCGAATCGCCCAGCACCGCGAGCGGGATCGCCTCGGAAGACAGGGGACGATGCGGGGGATCGGGCGGCATGCCGTCGCTCCAGAGGGTCAACGTGAGCAGCGCGGCCGCGACGAGCAGCGCAAGCGCCAGGACGGCAATGCGGGCGCTGCGCTTCACGGCGGCACCGTCAGCGGCGGCGCAGCACGTGGATGAAATCGGTGCCGACGGTCTGCTGCTCGACCAGGTCGTTGCCGGTCTGGCGCGCAAAAGCCTGGAAATCGCGCACCGAGCCCGGATCCGTGGACACCACCTTCAGCAATTGGCCGCTCTGCATCTCGTTGAGCGATTTCTTGGCCTTCAGGATGGGCAGCGGACAGTTGAGTCCGCGGGTGTCGATTTCTTTGTGGATGTCCATCGCCTTGTCCTGTCCTTGAAGCTGCGTCGATTCTAGGCAGCTCATTCGGCCACGGGGGTTGCCGGCCGCGGCCAGTCCATGAACTGGGGTTCGTGTCCGCGCGTGCGCAGCCAGTCGGCCAGCGCGTAGCCGGTGCCGGCCGGCCAGCACTTGAGGGTGCCGAGTTCGTAGAGCCGGTAATCGACCAGTTCCGGCGACAGGCGCACCTCGCCATCGGCCACCGCGTGGTAGGCAATGATCACCTGATTCATGCGCTGGAAGTCGTACACGCCGACCAGGTTCAGCGCGCTGGCGTCGAGGTTCGTCTCTTCCTTGATCTCGCGCGCGATGCCCTCCTGCGGCGTCTCGCCGGCCTCCATGAAGCCTGTGATCAGCGCATACATCTTGTGCGGCCACGCGGCATTGCGCGCCAGCAGCACCTGGCCGCGGTACTCGATGATCGCGGCCAGCACCGGCGTCGGGTTGTTCCAGTGGGTCCAGCCGCAGGACGGGCAGCGCAGGCGCGACTTCGGCCCGCCGTCCTCGGCCAGTTCGATGTGCGCCAGCGGCGTGGCGCAGGCCGGGCAGAACTTGTGCTCGGACATGGCGCGTTCAGGCGGGAAACACGCCGGTGGAGAGGTAGCGGTCGCCGCGGTCGCAGACCACGAAGACGATGGTCGCGTTCTCGACCGTCCTGGCGATCTCCAGCGCCACCCACAGCGCCCCGGCGGACGAAATGCCCGCGAAGATGCCCTCCTCGCGCGCGAGCCGGCGGCACATCTCCTCGGCATTGTCCTGGCTCACATGGACCAGCTGGTCGACGCGGCTGGGCTCGTAGATCTTGGGCAGGTACTCCTCCGGCCACTTGCGGATGCCCGGGATGCGCGAGCCTTCCTCGGGCTGCGCGCCGATGATGCGTACTTCGCGGTTCTTCTCCTTCAGGAAGTGCGAGACGCCGGTGATGGTGCCGGTAGTCCCCATCGCACTCACGAAGTGCGTGATGCGTCCGCCCGTGTCGGCCCAGACCTCGGGGCCCGTGGTCTCGTAGTGGATGCGCGGGTTGTCGGGGTTGGCGAACTGGTCGAGCACGCGGCCCTTGCCCTGCGCCACCATCTGCTCAGCCAGGTCGCGCGCGTATTCCATGCCGCCGCTCTTCGGCGTCAGAACGAGTTCGGCGCCGAAGGCCTTCATGGTCTGCGCGCGTTCGACCGACAGGTCCTCCGGCATGATCAGCACCATGCGGTAGCCCTTGATGGCCGCCGCCATCGCGAGCGCGATGCCGGTGTTGCCCGAGGTCGCCTCGATCAGCGTGTCGCCGGGCTTGATCTCGCCGCGCTCCTCGGCCCGCTTGATCATCGAAAGCGCCGGCCGGTCCTTGACCGAGCCGGCCGGGTTGTTGCCTTCGAGCTTGGCCAGGATCACGTTGCCGCGCTTCGCGTTGGCGGCCGCGTCGATGCGCTGCAGCGCGACCAGCGGCGTCTTGCCGATCGCGTCTTCAATCGTCGGATATTGCATGGAAGGCACTGTGCCATAATTTTGAGCTGCCTTCCTTCCGTGCCCGGGTGGTGAAATTGGTAGACGCAGGGGACTCAAAATCCCCCACCGAAAGGTGTGCCGGTTCGATTCCGGCCCCGGGCACCATGGCTTCTCGCCATGCATCTCATTCGTGGACCCGGCAGAGACATTCGCGCACGCGTGTCAGCCGCAGCCGACGCCCGCAGACCGGATGAATCCGGACAAGACATCCGCACCGGGGCCGACGAGGCGGTCAGCCGCGGGCTGCTGGCTTCCAGGGCCGTGAACGCCTATACCTTCAAGCATTGGAGGCGCGCCATGGACAAGATCATTCTGGATTCGGCAGGAGTGGGTTGGGGCTACGAATGCCTCGGGCTGAATGGCTCGAGGATCTTCACCAACAGCCAGGCCGAAGCCCACTTCTGGCATTCGCTCGGTTATGTGGTGCTTCACTATTCGCATTGGGCGACGTGAGCCATCGCATCGGGAATGCATAAAGAGAAAGCCATGCTCATCGTCATGACAAGAATCCCTTCCGTGCAGGATCCTCGCATCGTGATTGCGTGCATCCGCGCATGCGTCTGGGCCGGCGTCGAAGGCCGGCCGTTCTGCATGCTGCGGTGAATCGGCGCTTGCCTCTTCCGACTTCAATCGTCCCGATCGTCCCAATCCCGACGGTGGTGATGACGGTACCCGTGGCGGTAGCCGGGGCCGTAGTACACCGGCGCGGGCGGCCCGTAATACACGGGTGCGGGACGGTAGTACACAGGCGGGGGCGGACGGTAATACACAGGCGGCGCGGGCTGGTAGTAGACCGGTGCGGGGCGCGAATAGACGGGGGCGGGTTCGTAGTAAACCGGACCAGGTTCGGCCACGCCGATGGCCAGGCCTGGTGCATTGACACCCACTGACCAGCTCACACCCGCATTGGCCGAAGCTGCGGCGAAGAGCGCCGCGGCTGCCACGGCACCGGCCGCGGCGTACTTGAAGAAGACAGAACGGTTGAGGTTCACAAGGACTCCTGAGGACGGGCGAATACCGCCCATGTCCACCAACCAACGCGCCAACCGCAGCGGAAGTGGACTGTCCCGACGGTGAAGATCGTTGCCAAACGTCACAGCAGGGATTGCGGCGCTCAGCCCGTGTACGGGCCTTTGACTTCGCCCCAGCCCCATTTCGGCATCGGCGCATGCGCATCGACCGTGGCGCCCGGTTGCGAATTGATGACGGCCAGGCGCGAGCCCCATTCCAGGTAGCCGACCAGCGCGGATCGGAATTCGGGGTCGTCGGGCATGCCCAGTTCGTCGGCCGTTTCCAGCAGCAGGCTCACCCAGCGGCGCCGCTGGGCCTGCGTGAGATGGCGGCCCAAGTGCTGCCGGATCATGTGCGGATGGCCTCCGTGCCGTTCGGAATACGAGGTCGGCCCGCCGAGCACCTCCGCCAGGAAGGCCGCGACATGCGAAGGATGGTCCGCCCCCATGTGCGCGAACACAGGTCCGAGCAGTTCGTCGCCACGCACCTGCTCGTAGAAGCGCGTCGTCAGGCGGTTCAGGGCATCGATGCCGCCGAGCCATTCGTAGAGGCTTGGAATTCCTTGATCCGGCATGTCCGTGTCCCGAAAAAATTCAAAGATGAATGACGCCGAGCCGGGCCGCCTGCGTGACGGCGTCGGTGCGGCCCGTGGCATCGAGCTTGTCGATCAGCGAACCGACATGGAATTTTGCCGTGTGCACCGAGATGCCCAGACGCCGCGCGATGGCCTTGTTGGAGGCGCCTTCAGCCACCAGGGCCAGCACCTCGAGTTCGCGCGGGGTCAACACCGAATCCACTGCCTCGCCGTGCTCCACCGCCTCGGAAGGATGGACCAGTACGACATCGGCGGCCTCTCCGCGCTCGGCCAGGCGCAGGTCCGGCGCGGCTGCCAGGGCGGCAGCGAGCCGTTGCGCCAACTCGGCGTCGTCGATCTCGATCGCGACCACGATCGGTTTCATCGCGCGGCTTTCGTTCAATCGGCTGGCCTTTCGCCCACGGTGAGTTGGACTTCGACCGGCTCGCCCGCGCGCTGGAGCGACAGCGTGAGGACCGAGCCTACGCTCGCTGGACCGAGTGCGCGCAGCAGCAGTTGCACGCTGCGGATAGGCTCGCCGTTCACGGCCACGATGATGTCGCCCTGATGGATGCCGGCCGCCGCACCGGGCCCCTGCTCCGCCACGCCCATGACCATCGCGCCGACGCTGGCGTGACTCACCTTCACCGGCTGCAGGCTCAGGCCAAGATAGCCGCGCGGCATGCGGCCATGGGCCGCGAGCTGCGCAGCCACGCGCTCGATGGTCGGCGCTGGAATGACCAGCACGCGCCGCCGCGGGCCGAACACCGACATGCCGATGACGCCGCCCTTCGCATTGAGCACCACGCCGCCTTCGGCGCTGGGCCGCAAGCGCAGGTCGAGCTCGACCCTGGCGTCGATCTCGCCGCCGCGCAGGCTGCGCCAGCCCGGGCCGGCCAGCGAGACGATGCCGCTCGCGCAAAGCGGCACGCCTTCACGCGAACCGACTGCGAGCACGAACTCGCCGGCGCGCGTCGTTGAATTGTCGAGCGTCAACTGCGGAGCTTCCGCACCTTCGAAGCGAAGCAGCGCGATGTCGGTGGTGGGGTCGCGGCCGGCCACCTTGGCGGCGACGGTCGTGCCGCCGGGCAGCGTGATCTCAACCTCCTCGTCTTCGGGCAGCGCTTCTTCCGAGGAGACGATGCATCCGGGTCGCCAGACGAAACCGCTGGCGCGCGTGCGCCGCGTGTGCACCGCGACCACGCTGCGCGCTGCGTCGGCGACCATGTCGGCCATCGCCGCAGACAGTTGTTCGAGGGGCGGCAAGGAAACAGTGTTCGACATGAAGATCTCCAAAGACGCTTGCATTGTCGAAATCCCTGCACCGCGCGCCAACTGCCCGGTTGGGCAGGCAGCGGCTAGATCGTTGCTTCGACAGCCGAGGCGCGCCGCTCCCGCGTCACCCAATTGAACAGCGGGGTCGCCATCAGCGTGGTGATGATCGCCATCAGCACCAGGATCGAGAACAGCCCCGGCAGGATCACGCCGGCATGCAGCCCGATGTTGATGATGATGAGTTCCATCAGCCCGCGCGCGTTCATCAGCGAACCGATCGCGAGCGCATCGCGCTGGCTTTCGCCCGACATGCGCGCCGCGGCCCAGCAGGCGATGCCCTTGCCGCAGAACGATGCGGCGAGGATCGCGATCGCGCCGAGCATGATGCCGGGCTCGAACAGCACCGCCAGCCGCGTGTTGAGCCCCGAGTAGGTGAAGAACATCGGCAACAGGAAGATCACGACGAAGGGCTGCAATTGCGCACGCAGCTTTTCGGTGAGCGCGCCGCGCGGCAGCACCGCGCCCAGCAGGAAGCCGCCGAAAACCGCGTGGATGCCGATGGCGTCCATCGCGAAGGCGCTCAGGCAGAAGAGCACCAGCACGATGGCCAGCAGCGACGAACTTAGCGGCGCATCGGGCCGCACATGCGCAGCCAGGCGCTTGAGCAGGCGCGAGCCGATGAACACCATGAAGAGCGCATAGGCCACGCCGCCGCCGATCGCCGCATAGGCGCCGCCCCAGGAACCGCCGAAGCTCGCCAGCACCACGGCCAGGATGCACCAGGCCGCCGCATCGTCGACCGCGCCGGCGGTAAGTGCGAGCGTACCCAGCGAGGTGCCGGCCAGGCCGCGCTCGTGGATGATGCGCGCCAGCATCGGAAAGGCCGTGATCGCGATCGCGGCGCCGAGGAACAGCGAGGCCTCGAGCGGCTTGGCGCGCGCCGAGAACAACCCGGGGATGTCGTGCAGCCACGGCACCAGCGCAAAAGCCAGCACGAAGGGCACGAGGATGCCGGCCGCCGACACCGAGGCGGCGCTCCTGAAGCGGCTCTTGAAGTGATCGGCGCGGAACTCGGTACCGACCAGGAACATGTACATGCCCACGCCCAGCTGGCCGCCCACGTAGAGCATGCTCAGTGTTTCCTTGGGAAACAGCGCGCGCTGCGCCTCGGGGAAGAAGAGCCCGAACAGCGAGGGGCCGAGCATCACGCCCGCGATCATCTCGCCCACCACCTGCGGCTGGCCGATCTTCTGCGCCAGGCGGCCCACGAGCTGGCAGACTGTGATGATGACGGCGACCTGCAGGAAGAAGTAGACGGAGAGCTGGGTGGTCGGCATGGAATCCCTCGGAAACGGGTCAGGAGGCGAGCCCCGTGGCCACGGTCGGATGACGAAGCCGCACGCGCAACTCGCGCTTCAGCCGCGTATTGTCCATCCGCCGAGACTCGCCCATGAAACTGAGCAGCGACGACGGCAATTGCGCCTGGGCCTCGTCGCGCGCGATGCGCGGCGGGCGCGGCATGCCGTACAGGTCGGCGGCCAGGTCGATGTAGTCGCCCATCTTGATCTCGCTGTCGTCGCTCACGTGGAACACACGCTGCGGCCCGCCGCGCCACAGTGCCGCCACGCAGGCACGCGCCAGGTCGTCGGCATGGATGTGATTGGTGTAGACGTCGTCCTCGGCACGCAGCACCGGCGTGCCTTTTTGCAGCCGCTCGCGCGGCGTGCCGCCTTCGCGATCGGGCGCATAGATGCCGGGAATGCGCAGGATGCGCACGGCGACACCCGCGCGGCCGAGCCAGCGCACGCTGCGCTCGGCATCGACGCGGCGATGCGCACGCGGCGTGTCGGGCTTCACGGTTTGCGTCTCGCCGATGCGTGCGCCGCCGCAGTCGCCGTAGACGCCGCTGGTCGAGCCGTAGACCAGTGCGGCCGGCAGCGAGCGCAGCCGCAACGCTTGCACGAGCGCGGTGGTGCGCGCGTCGCGCCACCATAGCGCCCCCTCCACGCGCGCCGGCGGCGCGAGATGCAGCACGCGCGTGGCCAGGCCCGAGAGCCGGCGCAGCGTTGCGGGTGCATCGAGATCGGCCACGATTGGTCTGATGCCGGCCTCGCGCAACAGCGCCACGCGCCCGGGCGAAGAGGTCAGCGCGATCAGCTGCACGCGGCCGCGCAACGCGCGTGCCGCCCTGAGCCCGACATCGCCGCATCCGATCACGAGCACACGCTCGCGCCGGAAGCGCGAGGGCGCGGCGCCAAGAGGGCTGTTGATTGAGGGCAAAATCCAGTTCCTTTTTTGAATCAGAGTCGAAGAATACCCATGACCAGCGCAGCGCCGAACGAGGCGGGTTTTCACATCACGGTGGAGCCGAGTGGACGTCATTTCACCGCGCATGCCGATGAAACCATCCTTGCGGCCGGCATTCGCCAGGGCATCGGGCTGCCCTACGGCTGCAAGGACGGCGCCTGCGGCTCGTGCAAGTGCAGGAAGCTCTCGGGCAAGGTCAGCGTGGGCCCGCACCAGAGCAAGGCGCTCAGCGCCGAGGAAGAGCTGGCCGGCTTCGTGCTGACCTGCTGCGCGCATGCGCAGAGCGACGTGGTGCTCGAATCGCGCCAGGTCACCGATGCCAATGCCTTCCCGATCCGCAAGATGCCGGCGCGCGTGCTCGCGCTTTCGAAGAAATCGCATGACGTGGTGATGCTGCGCCTGCAACTGCCGGCCGGCGAGCCCCTGCAGTTCCACGCCGGGCAGTACATCGAATTCATCCTGCGCGACGGCACGCGGCGCAGCTACTCGATGGCCAATGCGCCGCACACCCTGGGCGAGCCGGGCACCGGCATCGAGCTGCATATCCGGCATCTGCCGGGCGGCAAGTTCACCGACCATGTGTTCGGTGCGATGAAGGAAAAAGAAATTCTTCGCATCGAGGGGCCGTACGGCAGCTTCTTCCTGCGCGAAGACTCGGACAAGCCGATGGTGCTGCTCGCTTCGGGGACCGGCTTCGCTCCGATCAAGGCACTGCTCGAGCACATGAAGTTCAAGGCCATCGACCGGCCCGCGACGCTGTACTGGGGCGGGCGGCGGCCGGAAGACCTTTACATGGACGACTGGGTGCGCTCGCATCTGGAGCAGATGCCGAACCTGCGTTACGTGCCGGTGATCTCGAATGCGGTGCCGGAAGACAACTGGCGCGGGCGGACCGGTTTTGTGCACCGGGCGGTGATGGAGGATTTCGCCGATCTTTCGGGGTACCAGGTGTACGCCTGCGGAGCGCCGATCGTGGTCGACTCGGCCAAGCGGGACTATGTGGCCGAGCGCGGCTTGCCCGAGGACGAGTTCTTTGCGGATGCGTTCACGACGGAGGCGGACAAGGCGGTGCCTTGAGTGCGCCTGCTCTACCAGCCTGACGCGGCACCGTCGCTGCGCGGATCGGTGCCGCCTTCGTAGCTGCCGTCGGCATGCAGTACGACAGCACCCGCATGTCCCATGATTTCGTCATAGGCCGGCACGATGTCCACCTCGTGCCCCAGAGCGCGCAGGCCCTCCACCGTGGCCGGCGGAAAGCGCGATTCCAGCTTGAGCGAATCGCTGGCCTGTCCCCACGTGCGGCCCAGGAGCCAGCGCGGCGCGTCGATGGCCTGCTGCGGGTTCATGCCGAAGTGCACGATGCGGCTGAAGACTGCACTTTGCGACTGCGGCTGGCCATCGCCGCCCATGTTGCCGTAAACGATAGTGCGGCCGTCATCGAGCTTCGCCAGCGCCGGGTTGAGCGTATGGAAGGGCTTGCGCCCCGGCATCAGCGGGTTGAGCGCCTGCGGCTCCAGCGAGAAGCTGCAGCCGCGGTTCTGCCAGTTCACGCCCGATTCCGAGAGCACCACGCCACTGCCGAACTCATGGTAGATGCTCTGGATGAAGCTCACCGCCACGCCCGCACGATCGACCACCCCCATCCAGACCGTATCGCCCGGGCCCTGTCCGCCGTCCCACGAAGCGACATGGTCGAGGGAGATTCGCGCTGCCATGGCGTCGAGCGCATCCGGCCGAAGCCATTGCCGCGGATCGTCCCGCATCCAGGCAGGATCGGTGATGCGCTTGTCGCGGATGGCAAAGGCCTGCTTGGTCGCTTCCACGCAGGCGTGCACATAGGAGGCGCAGAGCGGATCCATGCGCCCCGCGTCGAAGATGCGATCGAGCTGCCCCAGGATCAGCAGCGACACGAGCCCCTGCGTGGGCGGCGGCATGTTGTAGAGGGTGCCGGACGAATGCGCCATGGTCAGCGGCGTCTTCCAGACAGCGTGGTGACGCTCCAGGTCGCCCAGTGCCACCGGGCTTCCTATGGCGGCCAGGTCGCGCGCCATGGTTCGCGCGAGGTCGCCGCGATAGAAATCCGACAGGCCGGCACGCGCGAGCTGCTCCAGCGCGGCGGCAAGCCGCGGTTGCACGAAGCGCGTACCCGCAAGTGGCGCTGCGCCGCCGGGCAGAAAGGTTTCGGCAAAACCGGGGATGCCGCGCAGTTCGTCCTGCCGGCTCTCGGTGCAGAGAGACTGGCTGCGCGTGACGGGGATGCCGTCGCGCGCGTGGAAGATGGCGTCGGCCAGCAGCCGCGCGAGCGGCATGCGGCCTCCCAGGACCTCGCGCGACCAGGCGTGCGCCGCCTCCCAGCCGGAAACGGTACCAGCCACTGTATTGGCCGCCATGCCGCCTCGAAACGGAATGCTCGCGAATCCCTGCACTCGGTAAGCCTCCGGCGTTGCCGCGCCGGCCGCCGCACCGCAGGCCTCCAGCCCGAGCGGCACCTCGCCAGGACGGGCGATCAGCCAGAAGCCGTCGCCGCCGATGCTGTTCATGTGCGGATAGACCACCGCGATCGTGGCTGCCGCGGCGATCATCGCCTCGACCGCATTGCCGCCTTCGCGCAGCACGGCCACCGCGCTTTGAGCGGCCAGCGCGTTGGGTGCAGTCACCATGCCACGCATGCCGCGCGCCGGATTCGGGATGTGCGTCAACTTCTTTCTCCTTTGCCCTCGTTCATGCGGCGAGCGGATGCAGGCAGGCCACGTGGCGCCGGCCGTCCAGCAGCGTCTGCGCCGGATCGATGCGCGAACAGTCGTCGCGAACATGCAGGCAGCGCGTGCGGAAGCGGCAGCCCGAAGGCAGATCGGCAGCGCTCGGAATCTCGCCCTGCAAGCTGGCGGCCAGCGGGGCGCCGAAGCGCGGAAAGGCCTGCATCAGCGCTTGCGTGTAGGGGTGCCGGGGCGACTGCAGGATCTCGCGCGTCGGTCCCATTTCGACGATGCGGCCGAGATACATCACCGCCACCTGCTCGCACAGATAGGAGGCCACGCCGAGGTCATGCGTGACGAAGAGCAGGGCAAGCCCGTTCTCGCGCTGCAGATCCCGCAGCAGATTGAGCAACTGCGCCTGGACCGAGACATCGAGGCCCGCCACCGATTCGTCCGCAACGATCACCCTCGGCTCGCAGGCCAGTGCGCGAGCCACTGCCACGCGCCGCACCTGGCCTCCGGAAAGCTCCGAGGGGTAGCGAAGGCGTGTCGCGCGCGGCAGGCCGACCTGGTCGAGCAGTTCGTCGACGCGCCCCGGGATCTCGCGCTCGTCGCGCAAGCGGTGCAGGCGCACAGGCTCGGCCAGCAGCGCCGCCACGGTCGCACGCGGGTTCAGCGAACCGCGCGCGTCCTGATAGATGTAGGCCACGTCGCGCGCAAAGCGCCGCCGCTGCGACGCGTCGAGGGCCGACAGCTCCGTCGCACCGGCCAGCACGCGGCCGTTGGTGGCTGCCTCCAGGCCGAGCATGACGCGAACGAGGGTCGATTTTCCCGAACCACTCTCGCCCACCAGGGCTACCGATTCGCCGGGACGCAGGATCAGGCGGATGCCGTCGAGCGCCTTGAGCTGCCGGCGGCCGCCGTCGACGGGAAAGGACTTCTCGACATCGAGCAGCGAGAAGAGCGGCAAGTCCTGGGTCTTGGAAGCTTGTTGCATGCGTCTGTGTTCCCTCAGGCGTGCCAGCATGCGATGGAGGACGCTCCGCGCTCGACGCGCGGAGGTCGCCCAACACCGCACTCGGTCGTGGCGAGCTTGCAGCGCGGTGCGAAGCGGCATCCGCCCGGCATGTCCGACAGCGGAGGAACCACGCCCGGGATCGGCTCCAGCCGCTCGGCGCCGAACTCGATGGCGCTGGCGCGCAGGCCGCGCGTGTAGGGATGCTGCGGGTGATTCAGCACCTCGGCAGCCGGCCCCTCTTCCACGATCTGTCCGGCATACATGACGGCCACGCGATCGGCCACCTGGGCGGCGAGCGCCAGGTCGTGCAGCACGAAGATCGCCGAGGCGCCGAGCGCGCGCACGCGCTCGAGGATGAGCACCATGATCTGGGCCTGGATGGTCACGTCCAGCGCGCTGGTGGGCTCGTCGGCAATCAGCAGTTCAGGCTCGCAGGCCAGCGCAATGGCGATCATCACGCGCTGCTGCATTCCTCCCGAGAGCTCGTGCGGGAAAGCCGCGAGCCGCGCCTGCGGATCGGCGATGCCCACGCTCTCCAGCAACTCGATGGCGCGCGCTCGGCAAGCAGCGCGCGAGAGGCGGCGGTGCCGGCGCAGCGGCTCCGAGAGATGGGCCAGCACGGTGAAGCAGGGGTTGAGCGCAGCCGACGCGTCCTGAAAGATCAGGCCGATGCGCCTGCCGCGCAGCGCGCGCAGTTCGCCCTCGGGCGCGCTCGCCACATCGATGTCGCCCACCATCAGGCGGCCTTCGAGGCCGACCTCGGGCGGCCGCAGCAGTCCCAGTGCAGCAAAGGCCAGCGTCGACTTGCCGGCGCCGGATTCGCCGATCAGCGCCAGCGTCTGGCCGGCCGGCAGTTGGATCGTCACGTCGTCGAGCACCGCCACGCCGCGGCGACGCAGCGTGAAGTGCTCGACCGAGAGCAGGTTCGCGGTCATGGGGCCTTGTTCTTGCAGCGTGCGCATCAGTGCTGACCGCGCGTGCCGGGATCGAGCGCGTCGCGCACGCCCTCTGCCAGCAGATTCAGTCCCACCAGCAGGATGGCCAGCGCGATGCCGGGCATGCCCGACATCCACGGCGCCATGCTGATGAAGCCGCGCCCCTCGGCGATCATCAGGCCCCAGTCGGGCGTCGGCGGCACCACGCCCAGTCCGAGAAAGGACAGACCGGATCCCAGCAGGATCGCGATGGACACGCGCATGCCCGCCTGGATCAGGATCGGCGACACGATGTTGGGCAGGACATGGCGCAGCACGACCTCTCTTTCCGGCACGCCCATCAATCGCGCGGCTTCCACATAGGGGCGCGATTTCACCTGCAGCACGTCGGCACGCACCATGCGCGCGAACGGTCCGACGAAGGACAGCGCGAGCGCGTAGATCACATTGACCATCCCCAAGCCGAGAACCGCCATGAAGGCCATGGCCATGATGAGTTCCGGGAAGGCGAGCAGGCCATCCACCAGCCGCATGATGGCCCACTCGGAGCGCCCACCGCGCAGGCCCGCGAGCACACCCAGCGGCACGCCGACCAGCAGCCCGAGCACGACCGAGGCGAATCCGATCCACAGCGCCGAGCGCGCTCCGTAGAACACGCGCGACAGGATGTCCTGGCCGAACGAGTCGGTCCCCATCCAATGCGCCGCGGAAGGACCTTGCATGGCATCCATGACGTTCTGCTCCGTCGGGGCATAGGGCGCCAGCAGGGGTGCGAATACCGCCACGAGCACGAAGGCCAGGACGATCGCCCCGCCGGCCATCGCCTTGCGCTGCGCGCGCACGAGCCGCCATGTGCGCAGAAGCCCGCCGGCGGGCAGCTCGGCAGAAGATGGGGCGGCCAGGCCGACGGATGCGGGATCAGCGGCCATGTCTGCGCAGCCTCGGGTCGAGAATCGAATAGGTCCGGTCGACGATGAGATTGACCAGGATGAAGAGCAGCGCGGTGATCATGATCCCGGCCTGCACCACGATGTATTCGCGCGTCTGCACGGCATTGGTGATCATCATTCCCAGTCCGGGCAGCGTGAACACCACCTCGGTCATCACGGCGCCGCGCAGCATGCCGCCGAGCTGCAGGCCGATCACGGTGACCAGCGGCATCAGCACGTTGCGCATGCCGTGCACCCAGATCACCCGCCACTCCGGTTCGCCGCGCGCACGCGCCGCGGCCATGTAGGGCTGTTCCAGCACTTCGAGCAGACTCGAACGCGTGACGGCCGCGATCAGCCCGACATACCACGCGCCCAAGGTCAGCGATGGCAGCGCCAGGTGCCAGAGGCCCTGGCCGAAGTCCTCCCATGGCGCGACAAAGCCCATGGTCGGGAACCAGCCGAGCGACACGCCGAAGATCCAGATCAGCACGACGCCGAGGTAGAAGCTCGGGAACGCGTTGCCTCCGATGGCCACGGCGCTCGCCGCGAGATCGATCCAGCTGTTGCGGCGCACCGCGGCCAGGACGCCGAGCGGAATGCCCACGGCCAGCGCGATCAGCAGAGAGAAGCCTGCCAGCGTCAGCGTCACGGGCAGCGCCTGCAGCACCGCCTGTTCGAAGATGTCCTGCCGGCTCACGTAGGAAACGCCCCAGTCGCCCTGAACGAAGCGGCCGAGCCACTGCAGGTACTGCACGGCGAGCGGCTGATCCAGCCCCAGGTCGCGGTAGAGCTTGTCGTAGGACTCGCGCGAGAAGTCCGAGCCCAGCATCACGGTGACCGGATCTCCGGGCGAGAACTTCAGGAACAGGAAGCTCACGATGGAGACGACCCACAGCACCAGTGCTGTCTGCGCGGTGCTGCCCAGCGCGCGGCCGACAGCGGCCGCGCCGGAGGGCCGCGCTTGCATTGCGGCGGCCATTGCCGCCTCAGGCCAGCGAGACCGTGTGCAGATTGAGCAGGTCGGCCGGGATGTACTCGAAGCCCTGCACCTTCTTGCTCATGATCTTGAACACCTTCATGTGCGCCAGCACCGCCAGCGGCGCATCGGCCATCAGCACGTCCTCGGCTTCGATGTAGAGCTTGCGGCGGGCTGCCGTGTCCGTGATCTCGGAGGCCGCGGCGGCCGCCTTGTCGAAGGCGGGATTGCTGTAGCCGACGAAGTTCCAGGGCTTGCCGGTCGACCATTCGGGCGTGATGGTTTCGTCCGGATCCAGGTCGGCGATCCAGGCTTCGTCATACATGTCGAAGTCGCCGGCGTTGCGCCGCTGCGCCCAGACGGCCCGGTCGACCAGTTCGATCTTGGGCTTGATGCCGATCTGCGCCAGCATCGGCGTCACCAGCTGCGCGTTGCGGGTTCCCATGCCGCCCGAGCCGGTAAAGCCTTCGGTGACGATGAACACCGGGTTGACCTCCCCTTGGTTCCTGGCCTTGGCGCGGAAGGCCTTGGCCTTTGCCAGATCAAAGTACTGGCCACGCCCGCTCTTGCCGATGTTCGGGTCGTAGAAGCCCGTCATCGGCGGCGAAATGCAGGTGGCGGCCGGGATGGCTTCGCCGAAGTAGCTCTGCTGCACGATCACCTTGCGGTCGATCGCAAAGGCCACCGCCTGGCGCAGCGCGATGTCGTCGAAGGGCGCGCGCTTGTTGTTCATGCCGATGAAGGCGTAGTTGCCTTCCACCTGTCCGTAGACCGAGAGGTTGGGGTTCTTGCGCAGTTGCGGAATGAACTGGAATGGACACACCGACAGCCCATCCACCTGGCCCGACATCATCGCGGCAACGCCGGCGCTGGGCTCCTTGATCAGGCGAAGCACCACCTTGTCGAGATGCGGCAGGCCCGCTTCGAAGTACTCCGGATTGCGCACCAGTTCGATCGTGTCGTTCTCCTTCCAGCTGGCGAACTTGAATGGCCCGGTGCCCACGGGATTGCGGCCGAAGGCCTTGCCGTGCTGCTCCACCGCCCGCTTGCTGACGATGGTGCCGGCGCGTCCGGTGCTGCCGGTCAGCGCCACCGGCAAGAACGCGAAGGGCTTCGTGAAGCGCAGGCGCAGCGTCAGGGGGTCGATCACGTCGATGCCGGCGAGCTGGGCAAACTTCCATGCGTGGGGCGACTTCACCTCCGGATCGGCCACGCGCTCCAGGCTCCACTTGACGGCCGCCGCATCGCAGACGTCGCCGTTGTGGAACTTGACGCCGGCACGCAGCTTGAAGACGTGGGTCTTCTCGTCGACCATGTCCCACTTCTGCGCCAGGTCGGGCGCGAAGCTGACGTTCTTGCCGTCGTAGGCCACCTTGAGGATGCCGTTGTAGACGTTGTTGATCACCTTGATCGATCCGCCCGACATCGTGAAGTGCGGGTCGAGCGTGTCGATGGCATCCAGCCAGGCCAGCGTGATCGTGCCGCCCTTCTTCGGTGCGGCCTGGGCCGCTCCCATGCCCGCGGCAGAAGCGGCAAGCAATCCCACGCCGGCACCGGCGGACTTCAGAAGGTTGCGGCGGCTGAAGCCGGCAGCGAGGGTGGCGGCGAGCGCGGCCTTGTGATCGATTTCAGACATGTTCATGCTCCGGAGGAAAGTAGATTGAAAAGGGACGGACTCAGGTCTCCGGTCGTTATGTGTCGCGTGCCTGCGGCACGAACTTCATGAGGTCCGGCACGGTGGCCAGCACGTGTTCGCGCATCGTCGTTTCGCAGACCTGCGGGTCACCGCTGTGCAGCGCATCGATCAGGTCCTGATGGTCGGCTCGCGCACTCAGCGGGCGATCCACCTGCAATGCCCACAGCCGCATGTGCGGCTCGACCAGCGAATGGAGACCGGCGATCTGCCGTATCAGCCGTGGCAGTCCGCTCCTGGCGCACAGCGTTTCGTGGAATGCCCGATGTGCGCTCGTCCAATCGGGCTGGACGCCGCTCTGGTCGTCGATGCGGTCCAGCATGTTTTCCAGTTCGCGGATGGTCGTCGCAGTGATGTTCGGCAAGGCGATGCGCATCGCCAGCCCTTCCAGCACGGCCCGCATCTCGAAGATCTCCTTCATGTCGGCGATGTCCAGCTTGTTGACCGTCACGCCGCGGTTGGGCCGGATCGTCACCAGCCCTTCCGTCGCCAGCCGCCGGAAAGCCTCGCGCACCGGCATGCGGCTGGTGCCGATCTCCGCCGCGATGGCCTCGGGCGCCAGGCGGTCGCCGGCGCGATAGCGGCCCATGCGAATGGCGGCGTGAATGTGCCGGTACGCCTCTTCCTCGGCCGTCACCGCCTGCAAGCCGGTGTAGATGGCGGAGGGTTCCATGAGGAGGCCGCTCATGGCCCGGCGTGCACGCACCCCGGATGCGCGCATGGCAAACTGGATAAGTGGATACAGTGATTCATTGATCCGGTCCTACGCAATTTGCGGGCCAACGTCCATGGGGCTTTCGGACCGGCCCTCGCGCCCACTTTGGGGCGAACGATGAAGCGCCCCATGAAACAATCCAGCCCCATGAACAAGCGCCACATCCTGTGCCTGCTGGCCGCCACGACGCTGGCCGCCGGAGCACCCATCGCCAACGCCCAGAGCGGCAAGACGATCCGCCTCGTCGTCCCCTACGCCGCCGGCGGCCCGATCGACGTCACGGCCCGCGTGCTGGCCGAAAGAGTCAAGGACTCGCTGGGCACCGTCATCATCGACAACAAGCCCGGCGCCGGCGGCAACATCGGCGCCGACGCGGTGGCCAAGGCTGCGCCCGATGGGCTCACGATCGGCATCGCCGCGACCGCGACCCACGCGGTCAATCCGTGGCTCTACAGCAAGATGCCCTTCAACGCGGCCGCCGACTTCGCGCCGATCACGCAGATGGTTCGCGTGCCCAACGTGCTGGTGATGAATGCCGAGACCGCGCAGCGCCTGAAGATCAATACGCTGGCCGACCTGATCGCCTATGCCAAGGCCAACCCGGCCAAGCTCAACTACGGCAGCGGCGGCAACGGCAGCGCGGGCCACCTGGCGGGTGAGATGTTCAAGAAGGAGGCCGGCATCTTCGCCGTGCACATCCCCTACAACGGCGGCAACCCGGCGCAGCTCGCGCTGTTGTCGGGACAGGTCGATTTCAACTTCGACAACCTCGCGACCGCGGCGCCGAATATCCGATCAGGCAAGCTCAAGGCGATCGCGGTGACGACGGCCGAGCGCAGCAGCGCGCTGCCCGAGGTGCCGACGGTGGCCGCCACGCTCAAGGGCTTCGCCATCGACACCTGGTGGGGCCTTGTGGCGCCGGCCGGCACGCCGGCCGACGTGGTCACCAAGCTCAATCAGGCCTTCGTCGCTGCGCTCAACACGCCGGAGACGAAGACCCGCTTCGCGTCGCTGCTGGCCGAGCCGGTCGCCAACACGCCGGAGCAGTTCGGCGCCTTCATGAAGAGCGAGCTCGCGAAATACGAGAAGGTGGTGAAAGCCACCGGCGCCAAGGTCGACTAGCGCTATTCGCCGAGGTAAGCAGCGCGCACCTTCGGGTCGCTCAGCATCACCTTGGCATCCCCGCTCATCGTGATGAGGCCCGACTCCATGACATAGCCGCGATCGGCCAGCCCGAGCGCGCGGCTCGCGTTCTGCTCGACCAGGAGCACGGTGACACCCTGGTCATAGACCTGCTTCACCACCTCGAAGATCTTGTCGACCATGATCGGCGACAGGCCCATCGACGGCTCGTCGAGCAGGAGCACCTTGGGACGCGCCATCAGCGCGCGGCCCATCGCGAGCATCTGCTGCTCGCCGCCGGACATGGTGCCGGCCAGCTGCATCGCGCGCTCCTTCAGCCGCGGGAAGGTCGCGAAGACGCGGTCCATGTCCTTCGCGATCTCGGCCTTGTCCTTGCGGATGTAGGCGCCGATCTGCAGGTTCTCGGTGATGGTCATGCGCGTGAACACGCCGCGCCCCTCGGGCACCATGACCAGCCCCTCGCCCACCAGGTCCCAGGCGCCGCGGCCCTTGATGCTCTTGCCGAGGAATTCGATGTCGCCGCCGCCATACGGCAGCGTCCCGGTGATGGCCTTCATGGTGGTGGTCTTGCCGGCGCCGTTGGAGCCGATCAGCGAGACCAGCTCGCCTTCGCGCACCTCGAAGTCGATGCCCTTCACGGCCTGGATGCCGCCGTACGCGACCTTCAGGCCGCTCACTTTCAGAAGTGTCTGTGCCATTTCAGTGTCCTCCCGTGCCGAGGTAGGCCTCGATCACTTTTTCGTTGCGCTGCACGTCCGCAGGCGTGCCCTCGGCGATCTGCTTGCCATAGTCGAGCACCGTCACACGGTCGCACAAGCCCATCACAAGCTTGACGTCGTGCTCGATCAGGAGGATGGTGCGGTCGTCCTTGCGGATGCGGTCGATCAGTTCGCGCAGCAGCACTTTCTCGGTGGCATTCATGCCGGCAGCGGGCTCGTCGAGCGCGATCAGCTGCGGGTCGGTCGCCAGCGCGCGGGCGATCTCGAGCCGGCGCTGGTCGCCGTAGCTCAACGTGCGCGCCTTGTAGTCGGCGAACTTGCCGATGCCCACGTAGTCGAGCAGCTGGTGAGCGCGCTCGGCGATCGCCGCTTCCTCGGCCTTGAAGCCACCTGTTCGGAAGATGGCACCCATCACGCCCGAATGGGTGCGGATGTGGCGGCCCACCATCACGTTCTCGAGCGCGGTCATTTCCGCGAAGAGCCGGATGTTCTGGAAGGTACGCGCGATGCCGGCCTTGGCAACCTCGTGCACCGCCGTCGGCCGATAAGGTTTGCCGGCCAGTTCGAAAGTCCCGCTGTCGGGCGAGTACAGGCCCGTGATGACGTTGAAGAAGGTGGTCTTGCCGGCGCCGTTGGGGCCGATCAGTCCATAGACCTGGCCGCGCATGATCTTGATGCCGACATCGGACAGGGCCTGCAGGCCGCCGAAACGCTTGGAGATGCCCTGAACATTGAGGACGGTGTCAGTCATTGTTGTGCTCCCCTCGCTCACGGATTGATCGACATGGGACGCGAGGCGGCACCGGGGACCTCATCGGCCGGGGTGTCGACGCCCGGTGCGGCAGCCGGCATGCCGGATGCGGGTGCGGGCGTCGCGCCCTTGCGCGTCAGCGACTTCCCGTGCTCCGGCGAGGGCCACAGACCGCGCGGGCGCACCAGCATGATGATGATCATCGCCAGCGCGATGAACAGCTGGCGCAGGATCGAGGCGTCGAGACGCCCGTCGGTCATGGCCTGCAGCGGCCCGGCCACGTAGCGCAGCACTTCGGGCAGCGCGGCCAAGAGCACCGCGCCGAGGATCACGCCCGGCAGGTGGCCGATGCCGCCCAGCACCACCATCGCGACGATCATCACCGACTCGTTCAAGGCGAAGGACTCGGGGGACACGAAGCCCTGGAAGGCCGCGAACATCGAGCCCGATACGCCGCCGAAGCTCGCGCCCATGCCGAAGGCCAGCAGCTTCATGTTGCGGGTGTTGATGCCCATGGCCTTGGCAGCGATCTCGTCCTCGCGGATGGCCATCCAGGCCCGGCCGATGCGCGAGATCTGCAGCCGATGCGAAATGATGATCGTGAAGATCACGAGCGCCAGGAACAGGTAGTAATACAGCGTGACCGACGCGATCGAGTAGTCGCCGATCTTGAGCGGCCGGCCCAGGTTGAGGCCCCAGAAGTGGACCGGGTCGATCGCGGTGATGCCCTTCGGACCGTTCGTGATGTTGATCGGATGATCCAGGTTGTTGAGGAACACGCGGATGATTTCGCCGAAGCCGAGCGTCACGATCGCCAGGTAGTCGCCGCGCAGCTTCAGCGTGGGCGCGCCGAGCAGCACGCCGAAGAAGGCGGCCAGCCCGAGCGCCAGGGGTATCACGAGCAGCAGCGAACTGTGCAGCCCGTTGGGGAACATGGCCTTGATCGCCGGGAAGGTGTCGGTCAGGTGCGGCGATCCCAGGAGCGCGAACATGTAGGCACCGATCGCGAAGAACGCGACGTAGCCCAGGTCAAGCAGGCCGGCGTAGCCGACCACGATGTTGAGGCCGAGGGCCAGCAGCACGTAGAGCAATGCGATGTCGGCGATGCGCACCCACGCGTTGCCCTGGCTTTGCAGCAGCAGCGGCAGCACCAGCAGGGCGACGGCCGCGATCAGGAAGTAGACGATGTTCTTGCCGTTTTTCATGGCTGTCCCTCCTTCAGGCCCGGTCCGCCACCCGCTCGCCGAGCAGGCCCGAGGGCCGCAAGGTGAGCATGATGATCAGCACGATGAACGCAAAGATGTCGCTGTAGTGGCTGCCGAGCACGTCGCCGGTGAGCGCACCGATGTAGCCCGAGCCGATGGCTTCGATGAGCCCCAGCAGGATGCCGCCGACCACCGCGCCCGCGAGGTTGCCGATGCCGCCGAACACCGCCGCCGTGAAGGCCTTGAGGCCGGGAATGAAGCCCATCGCATGCTGCGCGATGCCGTAGTTGGAGGCGTACATCACGCCGGCCACCGCGGCGAGCACCGCGCCGATGATGAAGGTGGCCGAGATCACCATGTCGGGCCGGATGCCCATCAGCGCCGCAACCCGCGGGTTCTCGGCCGTGGCACGCATCGCGCGGCCGAGCTTGGTGTAGTTGACCAGCCACATCAGCACCACCAGGCAGAAGGCGGTGACGCTCAGGATCATGACCTGCGTGGGCGAGATCACGGCGCCGCCTACATGGATCGGCGTGGTGGACAGCAGGTTGGGATAAGCCTTGTTGGTCGGCTTCCAGATGATCATCGCCAGCGTCTGCAGCAGGATCGACATCCCGATGGCGGTGATCAGCGGTGCGAGCTTCGGGCTGTTGCGCAGCGGCCGGTAAGCCACTTTCTCGATGACGAAGTTGAGCGTGGCGGCGACCACGCAGGCAATGATCAACGCAATGATGAGGATGATCCATCCCGGCGTGCCGGGCATCGATTCCTGCATGAGTCCGATGATGGTCCAACTGGTCAGCGCGCCGACCATCAGCACTTCACCGTGCGCGAAATTGATGAGGTTGATGATGCCGTACACCATGGTGTAGCCCAAGGCTATCAAGGCGTACATGCTGCCGAGTACCAGACCGTTGATGATCTGTTGCAGCAAGATGTCCATAAGGAGGTTCCCTTTTTCTAATGGTGACGCCCTTGGGGGGCGCCCGACTGACCAGGCACGCCGGTTGGGCACCCTGGTTTCCCTTAGCAAAAAACCCGCCAGCATGTGTCGACGGCGGGTTTGTGGCCGGGATTGTAGTCATGCCGGATCGCCATTTCGGTGCGTACCCGACGGGGGTTTTCCCGCTGGCGCGGACCGAATGAGCTTCGGCGGCGCAAGGGAGTACCGGCGCGAAGGCGCCGCGTATCAACCGGCGGCCTCTTCGTTTCGCCTTCGCAGTTCGCGCAGTTTCTCCGCGATGCGGATCTCGAGCCCGCGCTCGACGGGTCGGTAGAAAGGCGGCGGATCGAGGCCATCGGGCAGATAGCGCTCGCCGGCCGCGAAGCCTCCCTCCTCGTCGTGCGCGTAGCGATAGCCCTTGCCGTAGTCGAGTTCTTTCATGAGCCGCGTCGGCGCATTGCGCAGGTGCATCGGCACCGGGCGCGTGCCGTCGGTCTTGATGAGGGCCCGGACCTCGTTGTAGGCCTGGTAGACCGCATTCGACTTCGGTGCGATCGCGAGGTAAACCACGCATTCGGCCAGCGCCAGCTCGCCCTCGGGCGAGCCGAGCCGCTCATAGACCTCGGCCGCATCGAGCGCCAGCCGCAATGCGCGCGGGTCGGCCAGGCCGATGTCTTCGCTGGCCATGCGTACCAGCCGGCGCGCCATGTAGCGCGGATCGGCGCCGCCGTCGAGCATGCGCACGAACCAGTAGAGCGAGGCATCGGGGTCGCTGCCGCGCACCGACTTGTGCAGCGCGGAGATGGTGTCGTAGAACTGCTCGCCGCCCTTGTCGTAGCGGCGCATGCGCTCGCCCAGCACGCGCAACAGCCATTCGTCGGTGATGTCGTCGAGCTTCTCGGCGCCGGCCGCGACCGAGAGCGTTTCGAGGGTGTTGAGCAGGCGCCTCGCATCGCCGTCGGCATAGGCGACGAGCCGGTCGATGGCCTTCGCTTCGATGGCGGGTACGGCCTGGATATCCTGCGCCCGGGTCACGATCTGACGCAGATCGTCTTCGCCCAGGGGCTGCAGCACGTACACGGCGGCCCGCGACAAGAGCGCAGAGTTCACCTCGAAGGACGGGTTCTCGGTGGTCGCGCCGATGAAGGTGAAAAGGCCCGACTCCACATGAGGCAGGAAGGCATCCTGCTGGCTCTTGTTGAAGCGGTGGACTTCGTCGACGAAGACGATGGTGCGGCGCTGCTCGAGCCCGTCACGCACCAGCGTCGCGCGTTCGACCGCATCGCGGATGTCCTTCACGCCGCCGAGCACGGCGCTGATGCTGAGAAACTGCGCATCGAAGGCATCGGCCATGAGCCGCGCAATGGTCGTCTTGCCGGTGCCCGGCGGCCCCCAGAGGATGCAGGAGTGCGGCTGGCCCGACTCGAAGGCGATGCGCAGCGGCATGCCGGGGCCGAGCAGATGCTGCTGGCCGATGACCTCGCCCAGGGTCTTGGGTCGCAGGCGTTCGGCCAGGGGCTGGTGGGTGGAGGTGGCCATGGAAGCCCGCCGCCCGGCGCTATTGCCTGATCACGTCGGCGCCGGCCGGGGTCTTGAACTGGAAGGTGGCTGCGGGCAACGCAGGATTCACCTCGACCTTGTTGAACTTCAACACAGAGCGCTGGCCGAAGCTGTCGAGGATCTCGAGCGCCGCCAGCGCATCGCCCTGAAAGCCCACCTGGACGTTCTGCAATTGCCCCTCCTTGTTCTTGGGGCTGGCCTTGACCCATTGCAGTCCGTCGCGCTCGGGGGCCGCCTCGAGCGCGAAATCGGCTTGCAGCGCGCGCAGATCGGGCGCGGCGGCAATCAGCGCGGCCGGCGTCGAGCCGAGCGCCTGCGACTGCTTGCGCTGCGTGACCTGGTTCAGATCGGCGTCGTAGAGCCAGAGCGTCTCGCCATCGGCCACGATGCTTTGCGCGAAGGGCTTCTTGTAGTCGAACTTGAACCTGCCGGGCCGCTGGAATTCGAAGGTGCCGCTCGACACCTTGGCGCGCACGGCCTGGCCGTCCTTGGCTGGCGCGGTCACGGTCTGCGTGAATTCGGCGCGGCCCGACTTGACGTTCTTCACGAAGGCTTCGAGGCTTTCCATACCGCCGGCCCAGACGCCGGCTGCGGCGACGGCCAACCCGAATCCAACGAGCAACTTCTTCATCGACATCCCTGATCCCATCATCATTCGGTGCGTGCGGGCACCAGAATTTCGCGCTGGCCGCTGCCGCTCATGGCGCTCACCAGCCCGGCGTTTTCCATGTCCTCGACCAGCCGCGCGGCGCGGTTGTAGCCGATCTTCAGGTGGCGCTGCACCAGCGAAATGCTGGCCTTGCGGTTCTTGAGCACGACTTCGACCGCCTGGTCGTACATCGGGTCCTTCTCGCCGTCGCCGCTGCCGCCACCTTCACCCAGTAGATCGCCTTCGCCGTCGACGGTTCCGCCCTCGAGCACCCCTTCGATGTAGTCCGGCTCCCCTTGTGACTTGAGGTAAGCGACGACACGATGCACTTCCTCGTCGCTCACGAAGGCGCCGTGCACGCGCACCGGCAGGCCGGTGCCGCTCGGCATGTAGAGCATGTCGCCCATGCCGAGCAGCGCCTCGGCGCCCATCTGGTCGAGGATGGTGCGCGAGTCGATCTTGCTCGACACCTGGAACGCGATGCGCGTCGGGATGTTGGCCTTGATGAGCCCGGTGATCACGTCGACGCTGGGCCGCTGCGTGGCAAGGATCAGGTGGATGCCGGCGGCGCGCGCCTTCTGCGCCAGGCGGGCGATCAGCTCTTCGATCTTCTTGCCGACCACCATCATCAGGTCGGCCAGTTCGTCGATCACGACCACGATGTGCGGCTCGCGCGCGAGCGGTTCGGGGCTGTCGGGCGTGAGGCTGAAGGGGTTGTAGATGAACTCCTCCCGCGCTTTGGCCTCGTCGATCTTGGTGTTGTAGCCCGCCAGGTTGCGCACGCCCAGCTTGCTCATGAGCTTGTAGCGGCGCTCCATCTCGGCCACGCACCAGTTGAGGCCGTGAGCCGCTTGCCGCATGTCGGTGACCACGGGCGCCAGCAGGTGCGGGATGCCTTCGTAGACCGACATTTCGAGCATCTTCGGGTCGATCATGAGCAGGCGCACGTCGCGCGCCTCGGCCTTGTAGAGCAGGCTCAGGATCATCGCGTTGATGCCGACCGACTTGCCGGAGCCGGTGGTGCCGGCCACCAGCACGTGCGGCATCTTCGCGAGATCGGCCACCACCGGGTTGCCGACGATGTCCTTGCCGAGGCCCATGGTGAGCATCGACTTGCCTTCGTTGTAGACCTGCGAGCCGAGGATCTCGCTGAGCTTGATCGACTGCCGCTTGGCGTTGGGCAGTTCGAGCGCCATGAAGTTCTTGCCCGGAATGGTCTCGACCACACGGATCGACACCAGCGACAGCGAGCGCGCCAGGTCCTTCGCGAGGTTGACGATCTGCGAGCCCTTGACGCCGGTGGCCGGCTCGATTTCGTAGCGCGTGATCACCGGGCCCGGCGAGGCCAGCACCACGCGCACCTCGACGCCGAAGTCCTTGAGCTTTTTCTCGATCAGGCGCGAGGTCATTTCGAGCGTGTCGGCCGAAACGGTTTCCTGGCGCCCCTGCGCCGCGTCGAGCAGATCGACCTGCGGCAGCTTGCTGTCGGGCAACTCGCGGAACAGCGGCTTCTGGCGCTCCTTGGCCACGCGATCGCTGCGCGGCACCTCGGTCATCGCGGGTTCGATCTGCACCGGCGGCGAAGGCGCGCGGCGCTTGGTGCGGGGAACGATGCGCAACTCTTCGTCAGCCGATTCGAGCTCGCCGCCCTGCTCGCTGGACGCCAGCTCTTCGCGCTCGCGCACCGCCTTCTTGCCCATCGCGATGTCTTCGGCGATCTCGCGCTTCTCCCGGCGCGACTCGAACAAGGAGTAGAGACGAGAGCCGATGCGCTCGGCAATATGGCTCCACGAGAAGCGGAACACGAGCGCCGAGCCGATGACGCCGGCGGCGATGGCGATCAGCGCCGAGCCGGTGAAGCCCATCCACTGCACGCTGAGCGGGCCGACCAGGTAGCCGAGCACACCGCCGCCGTGCCCGGGCAGGCGGAATTCCAGCCTGTAAAGGCGCGACCATTCGAGCACTGCACTGGCGCACAGCAGCAGCAACAGGCCGAACCAGAAGGCCAGGCGGCTGCGGTTGAAGCGCCCCCGCGGCGCCTGATCGGCCGGCGCCGGATCGCCGCCGCGGAGCCAACCGGCCAGCGAGGACAGCCACACGCGCAAGCCGGCCGCCAGGCACCACCAGACCGAATAGCCGGCCAGAAAGTAACTGGCGTCGGCCAGCCAGGCGCCGATGCGGCCGCCCCAGTTCTTGATCTCGCCGCCGGTGCCTGAGGTGGACCAGGCGGCATCCGAGGGCGTGAAGCTCAGCATCGCGAGCAGCCAGTACAGCAGCACGACGAAGCCGGCGATCAGCGTGATCTCGTGCGCGAAGCGCATGGCACGCAAGCGCACCGGCTGCGACTCGGCCGATGAGGACGATTGAAGGGTATTGAGCGAATAGGTCATGGCAGACACGGCCACCGGCCCGCGGCAACGGGCAGACGACTTGCAGAAACTACAACGAAAACGATCGCGGCCGCGTTGTCAGGGCCGGCGATGCAGGGGTCGGCGCGCTCTGGCGCTGCCGGCCGGATGGTCAGGCAAGCGATGAGAGCCGTTCCTTGACGATCATCGAGCCGTCGGGCTGCGTCTGGACGAAGCCGCGCTCCTCGAGGTCCTTCATGACCCGGCTCACCATCTCGCGCGAAGCGCCGACCATCTTGGCCAGATCCTGGCGCGAGATCTTGTCGCGCACCTTGAGATTGCCGGCGCCGTCGTCGACCGCGAACTCGAGCAGCGAGCGGGCCACGCGGCCATAGACGTCCATCAGCGCCAACGATTCGATCTTGCGATCCGCGTGGCGCAGCCGCGCAACGAGGCCCCGCATGATGTTGTAGGACATCGATGAGTTCTCGGGCAGGCAACGCGCAAAGGCTTCGCGCCCGAGCATCAGCACGTCGGTCTGGACCTCGGTGCGCACGGTGGCGGAGTGCGGCTCGTCGTCGATCATGCTCATCTCGCCGATGTAGTCGCCGGGATGCAGCGTCGCGAGGATGACTTCGCGGCCGCGGCTGTCCGTGCTCATGACCCGGGCCCGGCCGGTCAGGATGATGTAGAGCGCGTCCGACTTCTTCCCTTGTTCGACCACTGCCTCGGCGCGCTTGAAGCGCTTCTTGATGATCGCATCGGCGATGCTCGCAGACTGTGTTGGCGTCAACGCAGCGAACAGTGGCACGCGGCGGAGCAATTCAAGATTGGACAGCATCGACATTCATCAATCCCCGGATTACCGCGCGATCGACAAGCCCATGCATTAATACAATCGCACGCATTGAAAACACCCCACGCCCGGTCTTGAACCGAACGGTGATACTCCATATCTATCACCCTGAAAATGTACACGCTGATGCAGCGTCAATCCTAGGTTTTCTACTCATGTCGTCCTCCCCACGCCACGCGAAGGTTCTTATTCTGGGCTCCGGCCCGGCCGGTTATACCGCCGCCGTCTATGCGGCCCGCGCCAACCTCCAACCCATGTTGATCACCGGCATCGCCCAGGGCGGCCAGCTCATGACGACCACCGACGTCGACAACTGGCCGGCCGATGTGCATGGCGTACAGGGCCCTGACCTCATGCAGCGCTTCCTGGAGCACGCCGAACGCTTCAAGACGGAGATCGTGTTCGATCACATCAACAAGGTCGACCTGAGCAAGCGCCCCTTCGCCCTGACCGGCGACAGCGGCACCTACACCTGCGATGCGCTCGTGATCGCCACCGGCGCTTCGGCCAAGTACCTCGGGCTCGACTCCGAACAGCACTTCATGGGCCGCGGCGTCTCGGGCTGCGCGACCTGCGACGGCTTCTTCTACCGCGACCAGGAAGTCTGCGTGGTCGGCGGCGGCAATACCGCGGTCGAAGAGGCGCTCTATCTCTCGAACATCGCCAAGAAGGTGACGCTGGTGCATCGCCGCGACAAGTTCCGCGCCGAGCCGATCCTGATCGACAAGCTCCACGAAAAGGCCGCCGAAGGGAAGATCGAGCTCAGGGTGCACAACACGCTGGACGAGGTGCTGGGCGACGACACGGGCGTGACCGGCATCCGCCTCAAGAACACCCAGACCGGCGCGACCGAGCAGATCGATCTCAAGGGCTGCTTCATCGCCATCGGCCACCACCCGAACACCGACATCTTTCAGGGCCAGGTCGAGATGAAGGACGGCTACATCCTCACCCGCTCGGGCCTTCAGGGCTTTGCGACCATGACCAGCGTTCCGGGCGTTTTCGCGGCCGGCGACGTGCAGGACCACGTCTACCGCCAGGCCATCACCAGTGCGGGCACCGGCTGCATGGCGGCGCTCGATGCCCAGCGTTTCCTGGAGCAGGACGGCACGCTTTGAACAACTCATAGAGCGGATGAGGCTATAATCTCAGGCTTTGCCGAATTCGGCCCTTGTTCTCGAGGGCCCGGAACTCACGGCAAGCCGGGGTACCGCCACCCGTTTCTGGCGAGGTCAAGCTGCAACCCACCCCGCAATCACCTTGCGCACGGTGCCAGCTGTTCAAGAAAGAGTGTCCACATGGCACGCGTATGCGATGTAACGGGCAAAGGCCCGATGGTCGGAAACAACGTTTCCCACGCCAACAACAAAACCAAGCGCCGGTTCCTGCCGAACCTGCAATACCGCCGTTTCTGGGTCGAGACCGAAAATCGCTGGGTGCGCCTGCGTGTTTCGAGCGCCGCTTTGCGCCTGATCGACAAGAACGGCATCGACGCCGTGCTCGCAGACCTGCGTGCACGCGGCCAAGCTTAAGGAGCTGAACCATGGCAACGAGCAAAGGCGGACGCGAAAAGATCAAGCTGGAATCCACCGCGGGTACCGGCCATTTCTACACGACCAGCAAGAACAAGAAGACGATGCCCGAAAAGATGTCGATCATGAAGTTCGACCCGAAGGCGCGCAAGCACGTCGAGTACAAGGAAATCAAGCTGAAGTAATTCGGCTGGCTTCAAACAAAAAACCCGCTGCGATCCAGCGGGTTTTTTGTTGCCCAAGAAAAAGCCGGCCCGCAGGCCGGCTTTGGATCGAGGCAAAAGGTTGCCCGTCAGGCGCGCGCCGCGCGCAGGCGGGTGGAGAACTCACGCAACCCTGCGATGCCGCTGGCTTCGGCACGGTGGCACCAGGCAGCCAGATCGGCGGCCAGTTGCTCGCGCGACTGCGAGGTGTTGAGCCACAGCTGGCGAAGTTCTTCGCGCATCGTCACCATCTTGTCGAGCACCGGGTGCGCAGCACGTGCCTGCACCAGGTTTGAACGGGCTGCAGCGGGCACCTTGTCGTCGTCGCGGTGCAACCAACGCTTGGCGGCCTTCAGCACCGACAGATCGGCACCCTTGGCCTTCAGCGACGCCAGCTCTGCCTTGGTGGCACGGCGCATTTCGCGCGCATAGCCGGCCATCACTTCGTAACGATTGGCGATGACAGCCTCGAGGGTCTTCTGGTCGGCCACCGGCTGGATGTCGCCCAGCTGCATCTTCGGCGGCACCTTCTTGACCTTGGCCCAGCCGAGCTTCTGCATCAAGCGGATGTAGACCCAGCCGATGTCGAACTCGTACTTCTTGACGGAGAACTTCGCCGAGGTCGGGTACGTGTGATGGTTGTTGTGCAATTCTTCGCCACCAATGATCAGGCCCCAGGGCATGATGTTGCGGCTGGCGTCGGGCGCCTCGAAGTTGCGGTAGCCCCAGTAGTGGCCGATGCCGTTGATCACGCCGGCCGCCGTGATCGGGATCCAGAGCATCTGGACCGCCCACACGGCCATCCCGAGCGTGCCGAAGAGCGCCAGGTTGAGCACCAGCATCAGGCCCACGCCCTGCCAGCTGTAGCGCGAATAGAGGTTGCGCTCGAGCCAGTCGTCCGGCGTGCCATGGCCGTAGCGCTCCATCGTTTCCTTGTTCTTCGACTCGGCGCGATAGAGCTCGGCGCCGCGCCACAGCACTTCGTCGATGCCCCGGACCTGCGGGCTGTGCGGGTCTTCTTCGGTTTCGCACTTGGCGTGGTGCTTGCGGTGGATCGCCACCCACTCCTTGGTCACCATGCCGGTGCCCAGCCAGAGCCAGAAACGGAAGAAATGCGAAGGAATCGGGCCCAGATCCATGGCCCGGTGCGTCTGCGTGCGGTGCAGGAAGATCGTGACCGCGGCGATCGTGATGTGCGTGGTGAACAGCGTGTACAGCACGACTTGCCACCACGCGAGATCCCACAAGCCGTGTCCGAGCCATTCGATGGCCGCGCTCAGAACGGCAGAGTCAGGAAGCAACATTGAGTTCGGTACTCCATGGCCGCACGAAGGTGCAGCCTTCAGGTAACCTGTGATTTTAAGGCTTCGGCCCCGAAAAGGGGGCTAAATCCTCGATCGAGCGCAAGTTATCGCTCTTCTTTGGGTCTTCTTGCCTACTTCCGGCTCCAGACCGCGGCAAAGAAACCATCGGTGGCATGACGGTGCGGCCAGAGGCGCAGATAGCGCTTGCCGCCTTCGCCGCCGGCACCGAGGCCTTCGGCGCCCGCGACCTTCAGGCCACTCAGCACTTCCACGGCGTCCTGCGGCTCGAAATCCGGGTTGGCGGCGCCAAAGGCCTCGGCGATGGCCTCGTTTTCCTCCGGCAGCACGCTGCAGGTGGCGTAGACAAGGCGGCCGCCCGATTTCACGAGCCGCGCGGCGCTCTGAAGAATCGCCGTCTGCTTCGCTGTCAATTCCTCGACCGACTTCGGCGACTGCCGCCACTTGAGGTCCGGATTGCGCCGCAGCGTGCCCAGGCCCGAGCATGGCGCATCGACCAGCACCCGGTCGATCTTGCCGGCCAGGCGCTTGATGCGCTCGTCGCGCTCGTGGGCGATGGCGGCGGGATGCACGTTCGAGAGCTTGCTGCGCGCTAGGCGCGGCTTGAGCGCATCGAGCCGGTGCGCCGAGGTGTCGAAGGCGTAGAGCCGGCCGGTGTTGCGCATCGTGGCCCCGATGGCAAGCGTCTTGCCGCCCGCGCCGGCGCAGAAGTCCACCACCATTTCGCCGCGCTTGGCATCGAGCAGCAGCGCCAGCAGCTGCGAGCCCTCGTCCTGCACCTCGACCGCGCCGCGCGCGAAAGCATCGAGCTTCGCGAGCGCGGGCTTGCCGTCGATGCGCAGGCCCCAGGGCGAGAACGGCGTCGCGACCGCCTTGATGGCGGCCAGCGCAAGCTCTTTCTGCACATCGGGCCGCTTGTCGGTGAGCGCATTGACCCGCAGGTCGAGCGGCGCGGGCTGCTGCAGGCTTTCCACCAACGGCCAGAATCCGTCGCCCAGCTGTGCCTTGAGTGGCGCCACCAGCCATTCGGGCAGGTTGTGGCGATGGCGCTCCAGCAGGTCGTCGGGTTTGACGGCGTCGCAGTTGTCGAGCCAGCGCTTTTCGACATCGCTGAGCGCGCTCTTCAGGAAATCGCGCGGACCGTGAAATCCGAGGATGGCCATGCGCCGTTCCTTCGGCCCGCTGCCGGAGGGCGACAGATGATCGAAGAGGAGCTTCTTGCGCAACACGGTGTAGACCGTCTCGGCCAGCGTGGCGCGCTCGCGCGGTCCGAACTCGCGGTGCTCACGGAAGAAGCGGGAAACGACCTGGTCGGCAGGGTGATCGAATTTCAGGACGAGGCCGACCAGATCGGCGCAGGCCTCGAGAAGGGCTTTGGGGTGCATGCCCCATTGTCTCAGCCGGCCGTGCGCGTCCAGACCGGCCCGAAGGCCTGACGCTCGATTTCCGCGAGGGTGGGCGAATGCCCGGCCCACAGCACCAGCGCGGCGCCGGGCAGGCTCAAGGTCTGCTCGAGCTGGCGGCACAGGTTCCAGCGCTCCTCGTCGGGCAGCCCCGGCAGTTCGACGAATACGACGTAGGCGCGGCGCCATGGGAATTCGCGCAAGTTTTTGCGTACCAGCCAGGCCCGCGAGATCGGGCTGCAACGGACCAGGTCGGCTCTCAACTCGCCGAGCTCGAACTCGCTCAGGTCATGGCGCGCGATCTGGCTGAAGAAGGGCGTACTGGTGATCTCCTCCCAGGCGCGCTGCTCGGCCGCCTCGGCCGCCTTGGCCCGCTCGCGCCACAGTTTGAGCGCGGGCTCGTCGTGCGGCCCGGCATCGGGATCCTCGAGCAGCGCGACGGCGGTCTTGGCGGCCCACCAGCGGCTCGCGGTGCTCGACGCGTGGAGCCGCTCCAGCACGGCAAGGCGCGCAGCCCGATCCTTGGGCGGGAGCGTCTGCGCCAGGCCGCGCAGCGCGCCCGGGTGGTCCGCCGTGATCTGCAACGCGCGTTCGTAGCGGCCGCGCACATCGGCGACTGCATTGATACGGCGCTCGCAATCGGCCCACTCGACCATCTCGTCGGCGTTGTTGCGTCCGGCGCTGCCGGCCAGCGCGGCGACGCGTTCCCGCACGCGTGCGAGGTAGGCGTGATGCTGCTTCCAGTCGCTCGCATGCGTGCGGCGCCATTCCCCATCGAAGTACGCGATCCATTTCGCCTTGTCGGCCAGCAATTCGAGCGCCGACTTCGTCGACCAGACCGGCAGCGCGGCCTTCTCATCGAGCGCTTCGAGCCGGTCGCGCAGCACCGGATGGGTGTCGTCGACATCGCTCACACGCCGCAGCGCGCTGCGCAGCGCCTCGCGCGCCAGATCGGGAGCGACGGGCGCGCAGAGCTGGGCTTCCATCGCGGAGAAGGGCCCGGCCGGCAACGGCTCCTGGGCAGCGCGCGCCCAGTGCCCGGCCCAGAAGGCATCCGCATACCAGGTGCTCTTGACGGCGATCTCGGTCAATGCCGCACCGGCCACGCCGGGCCCGAGCAGGCGGGCCGAGACACGGTCGGCTTCGTACTCGTCCTGCCGCGCCAGCGCAAAGGTCTTGGCGGCGAAGCGCGGGAAGTACCAGCGAAAAAAGGCCTGCGAGGCCAGCGCCATCACGCCCTCGTCGTTCTGCAGGCTGGCATCGAGCTTGAGCCAGGACAAGCGCGTGCGGTAGATCCAGGCGCTCAGCTTGCCGTGGTTCCCGCGCAGGTGGCCGTACTCGTGCGCCAGCACCGACAGCAGGCGCCGCTTGTCCAGCGCCATCAGGAGCGGCAATCCGACGCTCAGGTAGTTGACCGCACCCCCGAAGAGACCGAAGCGCGGCAGCTGGCGGATGCTGGCGTTGAACTCGCTGTCGAGGTAGACGTGATGGACCGGCGGGCCATCGATCTTCTGTCGGATGCGGTCGAGTGCCTCGAAAAGCGCCGGCGCATCCTCGCGCGCAAGCTGCACGCCCTCGGGCTCGTCGAAGCGCACCCACAGCGCACGCAGCGTGGCCCACAGCAGGCCCAGCGCGAAGAGCAGAAGCCAGCCGCGCGTGAAATTGAAGCGCCCCTGCCCCATCGACGCAACGACCCAGGCGATGATGCCGACCGCGAGCGCCAGGCATGCAATCACCCACAGATAGCCCAGTGCGGCGAAAGCAGCGACGCCGCGCCGGTAGCCGTTGCTGTCGTCCGCGCTGGCATGCTCGCTCAATCGGACCAGATGAACAAAATCGGCTCGATCCATCTCGACCTTTCAATCCCTTGAGGACAATGCCCAGCGTGACCGACGACGACCTTCCGCCCCTGATCGAAACACCGCCCGGCCGCTACCGGCATTACAAGGGCGGCGAATACGAAGTGCTCGGCACCGTGCGCCACAGCGAGACGCTGGAGCCGATGACGCTGTATCGAGCGCTCTACGGCGCGCGCGGGCTGTGGGTACGCCCGGCGGCGATGTTCGGCGAGACCGTGGAGATCGACGGCTTGCCACAGTTGCGTTTCGTCAAGCTCGGCTAGAGGAAAGCCAGAACGACCTTCAGCCGCAGCGCACCGCCGTCACGCGGTTGCGCGCATCGACGACGAGGTTGAGCCGGACCGCGTTGAATTCCATCGTGACCGCCTGGTTGGGCGTGAGGATGCGCACACTCTCAGCGCCGGCGCGGACGCGGGCCGCGGCCTCGAGCTGCGCCGAGGCGGGTTGGCCGATCGCGAACTTGGCGCCGTCGGCGTTGCATTGCGCTTGCGGCGCGGGCGCCGGGGCGGCAGCCACCGGTGCGGGCGCTGGCGCCGGAGCGGGCGCAGGTGCAGGAGTGGCGCAGCCGGACAACAGCGCGGCGGCAGCCAGCGCGGACAGCAACAGGTGACGGCTTCTCACAAACGATTCTCCGAGCGGGGAAAACCAGATTGTGTCATTTTGTTTCATCAAGCCAGTCCGCAATGGCTTGCGGGTAAACCCTATGTTCCTGCGCCAGCACACGGGCTGAAAGCGTCTCGGGCGTGTCGTCCGGCAGGACCGGTACCACCGCCTGCGCGAGGATCGGCCCATGGTCGAGCTCGACCGTCACCTGGTGCACCGTCACGCCTGCCACCCGGCAGCCCGCCTCGATCGCGCGGCGGTGAGTATGCAGCCCCGGAAAGGCCGGCAGCAGCGAAGGATGGATGTTGATCAGCCGCCCTTCATAGCGGGCCACGAAGCCCGGCGTGAGGATGCGCATGAATCCCGCAAGCACCACCAGCGCCGGCGCATGCGCATCGACGGCATCGGCCAACGCCGCATCGAAGGCCTCGCGGGTGGCGAAGTCCTGGTGCGGGATCACCGCGGTCGCGATGCCTTGCGCCTGCGCCAAAGCGAGACCCGGCGCCCCCGCCTTGTTGCTGATGACCGCTGCGACGCGCGCACCGAAGCGCTGCGCCCAGCGCTCACGCGCGGCGGCATGCACGATGGCCGCCATGTTGGAGCCGCTGCCGGAGATCAGGATCACGATGTTCTTCATGGGAGGCGGGATTATCTGTGCTCGTTTCCCCCGATCCCATTTGTCGCGGCGCGGACACCGCGAACTAGCACGACCGTGCTAAAACCAATCGGTCCGACGGACGCGCCGCCTCCGCGGCGCTCGATCAACACAGCGAGGCAAGCATGGATTTGAGCTTCACGCCCGAAGAACAGAAGTTCCGCGAAGAGATTCGCGCCTGGGTCAAAGACAACCTTCCCCAAGACATCTCCCACAAGGTGCACAACGCACTGGAACTCACGCGCGAAGACTTGCAGCGCTGGGCCAAGATCCTCGGCAAGAAGGGCTGGCTGGGCTACGGCTGGCCGACCGAATTCGGCGGCCCCGGCTGGAGCGCGATCCAGAAGCACCTGTTCGAGGAAGAAACCGCGCTGGCCGGCGCGCCGCGCATCGTCCCCTTCGGTCCGGTCATGGTGGCGCCGGTGATCCAGGCCTTCGGCAATGCCGAGCAGCAGAAGCGCTTCCTGCCCGGCATCGCAAGCGGCGAGGTCTGGTGGAGCCAGGGCTACAGCGAGCCCGGCTCGGGTTCCGACCTCGCTTCGGTGAAGACCAAGGCCGAACGAAAGGGTGACAAGTACATCGTCAACGGCCAGAAAACCTGGACCACGCTCGGCCAGTACGGCGAATGGATCTTCTGCCTGGTGCGCACCAGCAACGAGGGCAAGCCGCAGACCGGCATCAGCTTCCTGCTGATCGACATGAAGTCACCCGGCGTCACGGTGCGACCGATCAAGCTGCTCGACGGCAGCCATGAGGTCAACGAAGTCTGGTTCGACAACGTCGAAGTGCCGGCCGAGAACCTGATCGGCGAAGAAAACAAGGGCTGGACCTACGCCAAGCATCTGCTCTCGCACGAACGCACCAACATCGCCGATGCGAACCGCGCCAAGCGCGAGCTGGAGCGCCTGAAGCGCATTGCCAAACGCGAGGGCGTTTGGGAAGACCAGCGCTTCCGCGACGAGATCGCCAAGCTCGAGGTCGACGTGATCGCTTTGGAGATGCTGGTGCTGCGCGTGCTCTCGGCCGCCACCTCGGGCAAGAACTCGCTCGACATCGCGGGCCTGCTCAAGATCAAGGGCAGCGAGATCCAGCAGCGCTATTCCGAACTCATGATGCTGGCGGCGGGCCCCTTCGCGCTGCCGCTGATCCGCGAAGCCATGGCAGCCGGCTGGCAAGGCGACTTCCCCGGCGGCCACGCCGAAGTGGCGCCGCTCGCGACGACCTACTTCAACATGCGCAAGACCACCATCTACGGCGGCAGCAACGAGGTGCAACGCAACATCGTCGCCCAGACCGTTCTGGGCTGAACGCAGGCATCAAGGATCAAGACAATGGACTTCAATTTCAGCGATGACCAGCAACAGCTTCGCGACGCCGTCGCCAAGTGGGTCGAAAAAGGCTACGGCTTCGAGCGCCGCCGCGGCATCGAGGCCGCCGGCGGCTTCTCGCGCGAAGCCTGGGACGAGCTGGCCGAACTGGGCCTGTGCGGTCTCTACATTCCCGAAGACGAGGGCGGCCTCGGCATGGGGCCGGTCGAGGGCATGGTCGTGATGGAGGAGCTGGGGCGCGGCATCGTGCTGGAGCCGCTCGCCCAGTCCTTCATCGCCGGTGCCGTGCTCGCAGCGCATGCCGACGAGGACACCAAGGACAGCTGGCTGCCGCGCATCGCAGGCGGACAGGCCCTGGTCGTGCTCGCACACCAGGAACGCAAGGCGCGCTATCGACTCGACGTCTGCGAGGCCAGCGCGGTCAAGGACGGCGATGGCTATCGCCTGAACGGCAGCAAGAGCGTGGTGCCGGCCGGCGACGAGGCCGATGCCTTCATCGTCCCCGCGCAGTTGGACGGCAGGATCGCGCTCTTTCTCGTCCCGCGTTCCGAAGACGGCGTGGCCGCACGCGGCTACGGCACGCAGGACGGCAGCCGCGCCGCCGAAGTCGTGTTCGACAAGGCCGCCGCTACCCTCATCACGAAAGATGGCCTGCCCGCACTCGAACACGCGGTCGACATCGGCATCGCCGCGGCCTGCGCCGAAGCCGTTGGCGTAATGGACAAGACGCTCGCCCTCACGGTCGAGTACATGAACACGCGCAAGCAATTCGGCGTGGCGATCGCGAGCTTCCAGGCCCTGCGCCACCGCGTGGCCGACATGAAGATGCAGCTCGAACTCGCGCGCTCCATGAGCTACTACGCAACCCTGAAACTCAACGCACCGGCCGCCGAGCGCCGCCAGGGCGCCGCGCGCGCCAAGTACCAGCTGGGCGTGTCGATGCGCTTCATCAGCCAGCAGTCGGTGCAACTGCACGGCGGCATCGGCGTGACCGACGAGTACATCGGGAGCCACTACTTCAGGAAGCTGACGCAGCTGGAGATGAGCTTCGGCGATACGCTGCACCACCTGGGCGAGGTATCGTCGCGCATGCAGGACACCGCCGGCGTCTTCGCCTGACACACGGAACTGCTATCTTTTCCCGATAGCACCGCGCCCGCCAGCCCTGCGCTCGCGGGCGCTTTTTTGTATTGGAGCCTGCCCACATGCACACTCGCCGTCATCTGATCGCCCTCTGCCTCGCCACGACCATGCTCGCCGCCTGCAACACCGCGCCTCTTTCCAGCGAGCGGCCGCCGATCGTGTTCATGCACGGCAACGGCGACTCCGCCGCACTGTGGCAGACGACGCTGTGGCGCTTCGAATCGAACGGCTGGCCGCGCGAACGGCTCTTCACGGTCGACCAGCCCTTTCCGCTGGCGCGCGACGACGATGCGGTGGCGCAGCCGGGGCGCAGTTCGACCGCCGAGTCGATGGCCTTCCTGAAAGCGGAGGTCGAGCGCGTGCTGAAGACCACGGGCGCCAGCAAGGTCGTCCTGATCGGCAACTCGCGCGGCGGCAACACGATCCGCAACTACGTGCAGAACGGCGGTGGCGACCAGGTCGTGAGCCACGTGGTACTGGGCGGCAACCCGGCGCACGGCATCTGGGCCGTCAAGGGGCTGCGCGAGGGCAACGAGTTTTCCGGCCTGAGCCCCTTCATGCAGCGGCTCAACGCACCGAAGAACGGGGCCGGCGACGAGGTCACGCCGGGCGTGAAGTGGCTGACCGTGCGCTCCGACAACAACGACAAGTACGCACAGCCCGACGGCGTGTGGATCGGCGCCAAGGGCACGCCCACGAACATCGGCTTCGACGGTCCGGCGCTCAAAGGCGCGACCAACGTGGCGCTTCCGCGCGTCGACCATCGCGAAACTTCGTTCTCGCCGGCCGCCTTCGATGCGGGCTGGCGCTTCCTGACCGGCGAGGCCCCGCGCACGCTGCAGCCGGTGGCCGAATCGACGATCACGCTGTCGGGCAAGGTCACGGGCCTGGGGCTCGATCCGCTCCATCCCGCGAGCGGCACCTTCGTCAACAACCTGCCGTTCGCCGGCGCCCGGCTCGCGATCTTCGCGGTCGATACCGCGACCGGCGCACGCCGCGGCGCAGCCGCGTGGGAGCAGACCATCGCGCAGGACGGCCGCTGGGGCCCCTTCAACGCGCAACCGGCCACGGCCTACGAATTCGTGCTGAGCGCGCCGGGCTATGCCACCACGCACATCTACCGCAGTCCCTTCCCGCGTTCGAGCGCCGTGGTGCAGTTGCGGCCCGAGCGCATCGCCGAAGCCGATCGCGACGCCAAGGCGCTGGTCGTCTTCACGCGGCCGCGCGGCTATTTCGATGCCCAGCGCGACGCCATGCGCTTCGACGGCCAGGCCACGCTGCCCGGGGTGCCGCCGCAGGGCGCGGGCGTGTCGAGCTCGAAGCTCAAGCTTTCAAGTGATGCGCTGCGCAGCGTCGTGGCCGAGTTCAATGGCGAACGCGTGGCCGGCCAGAGCTGGCCGGCGGCACAGGGCGATGTCAGCGTGCTCGAGCTGACCTACTAGCAGATCGAGATCGGCCCGGCGCTAGCCGTGCAGCCGCGAGCTGTGCGGCAAGTGCGCCATCAGGAACTCCATCTGGTCGGCCAGGATGCGGCGGTTGCGCAGGATGAAGTCTTCCCACAGGCTGGGCACGTAAGGCGCGTAGAGCAGCGGCATGTTGGCCTGCTCGGGCGTGCGGCTGCTCTTGCGGTGGTTGCAGGGCTTGCAGGCCGTGACCACGTTCATCCAGGTGTCGATGCCGTTCTGCGCGAACGGGATGATGTGCTCGCGCGTGAGTTCTTCCTCGTGGAAGTGGCCGCCGCAATAGGCGCAGACGTTGCGGTCGCGTGCGAACAGCTTGCTGTTGGTGAGGCCGGGGCGCTGCGTGAAGGGGTTGATGCGCGGCACGCCCTTGGTGCCGATGATGCTGTTGACCGCGATCTGCGACTGCTCGCCCGTGATCGCGTTGTGGCCCCCGCGGAACAGCGCGACCTGCGCGCCGACTTCCCAACGCACTTCGTCCGCCGCGTAGTGGATCACCGCCTGTTCGAGCGAAATCCACGATTGGGGCAGCCCTTGGGCCGACAACTTCAAGACCTTCACCACACGCCTCCTCGACAAAAGAAGAACCACGGAAAGACCAGGCCATCACGCCTGCCGGAGGGCTTGCGGATGACGCACTGCGTCACAATATACCGGCTTTGTGACAAAAAGCCCCGAATGGGCCCATTCGGCGGGCGCAAAGCGCTATCAAAAAGATATCAACCGATGCAGGTTTTCCGGGGTTTCAGGCATCCGGGTGTGGCTCCGGCCTGCGCCCTGACCATTGGCAATTTCGACGGCGTGCACCGTGGCCACCAGGCCATGCTGGGGCTGCTCAACACCGAGGCGCGCCTGCGCGGGCTGCCCAGCTGCGTGCTGACCTTCGAGCCGCATCCGCGCGACTACTTCGCCGCCGTCAACAAGCGACCCGAACTGGCGCCGGCGCGCATCGGCACGCTGCGCGACAAGCTCAGCGAGCTGGCGGCCAGCGGCGTGGCACAGACCATCGTGCTGCCTTTCGATGCCCGCCTCGCCTCGCAGACCCCCGACGAATTCATCCAGCACGTGCTGATCGAGGGCTTGGGCGTGCGCTACGTGCTGGTCGGCGACGACTTCCGTTTCGGCGCCAAGCGCGCCGGCGACTACGCGATGCTCGACCAAGCCGGCGACCGGCATGGCTTCGACGTGGCGCGGATGATGAGCTACGAAGTGCACGGCCTGCGCGTCTCGAGCTCCGCCGTGCGCGAGGCGCTGGCCGAAGGCCGGATGGGTGACGTGCAGGCCCTGCTCGGCCGGCCCTATGCGATCTCCGGCCATGTGGTGCACGGCCGCAAGCTCGGCCGCGCGCTGGGCGCCTCGGAGCCCGGCCGCGACGACGGCTTCCGCACCCTCAACCTGCGCTTCAAGCACTGGAAGCCGGCCGCCAGCGGCATCTTCGCGGTGCTGGTGCACGGTCTCGGCGATGCACCACTGCATGGCGTCGCCAACCTCGGCGTGCGTCCCTCGCTCGACGCCAACGATGTCAACGCCGGCCGGGTGCTCTTGGAGACCCATTGCCTCGATTGGCCGGCCCACCTCGGCGCGGAAGGGGCCTACGGTAAAATCGTGCGCGTGGAACTGCTGCACAAACTGCACGACGAATTGCGCTACACCAGCCTCGAGGCCCTCACGGCGGGCATCGCGAAGGATGGCCGCGACGCACGTGCGTTCTTTGCTTCCACCCACGCCGAAACCCATCGCCAGACCACGCGCGACCGAATTTAGCCCTGCACGCACCGTGCTGCCGCCCTTCGACAAGCTCAGGGCGAACGGCTTTTTATTCGCGCCGACGCCTAACCGTTCGGGCTGAGCCTGTCGAAGCCCTGTTTCGAACTCCATCATGTCTGACGTTGCACCCTCCATCGACTACCGCGCCACGCTGAACCTGCCCGACACCCCCTTCCCGATGCGCGGCGACCTGCCCAAGCGCGAACCGGGCTGGGTGAAAGAGTGGAACGACGAAGGCCGCTACCACCGCCTGCGCGACGCGCGCCACGGCGCGCCCAAGTTCATCCTGCACGACGGCCCGCCGTACGCCAACGGCCAGATCCACATGGGCCACGCCGTCAACAAGATCCTGAAGGACATGATCACCAAGGCGCGCCAGCTCGAGGGCTACGACGCGCTCTACGTGCCCGGCTGGGACTGCCACGGCCTGCCGATCGAGAACGCGATCGAAAAGAAGTACGGCCGCAACCTGAGCCGCGACGAGATGCAGGCCAAGAGCCGCGCCTACGCGACCGAGCAGATCGCGCAGCAGATGGGCGACTTCCAGCGCCTGGGCGTGCTGGGCGAATGGGACCATCCCTACAAGACCATGGACTTCGCCAACGAGGCCGGCGAGCTGCGCGCCTTCAAGCGCGTGATCGAGCGCGGCTTCGTCTACCGCGGGCTCAAGCCGGTCTATTGGTGCTTCGACTGCGGCTCTTCGCTGGCGGAGTTCGAGATCGAATACGCCGACAAGAAGAGTCAGACGCTCGACGTCGCCTTCAAGGCGCACGAGCCGGCCAGGCTCGCGGCTGCCTTCGGCCTGCCGGCGCTCGCCAAGGACGCTTTCGTCGTCATCTGGACCACCACCGCCTGGACCATCCCCGCCAACCAGGCCCTCAACCTGAACCCCGAGCTCGACTACGCGCTGGTCGATACTGAGCGCGGCCTGCTGGTGCTGGCCGCTTCGCTGGTCGAGATGTGCATGAACCGCTATGCGCTCGACGGCAAGGTGCTGGCCACCGCCAAGGGCGAGAAGCTCGGCGGCCTCGAGTTCGAGCATCCGCTCTACGACGTCGATGCCGGCTACCGCCGCCTGTCGCCGGTCTACCTGGCCGACTACGCGACGGCCGACGACGGCACCGGCATCGTCCACTCCTCGCCGGCCTACGGCGTGGACGACTTCAACTCCTGCATCGCGCACGGCGTCGCCTACGACGACATCCTGAACCCGGTGCAGGGCAACGGCAGCTACGCGCCCGACTTCCCGCTCTTCGGCGGCCAGAACATCTGGAAGGCCGTGCCGCACATCATCCAGACGCTGCGCGATGCCAACCGCCTGCTCACGACCGAGACCATCACCCACAGCTACCCGCACTGCTGGCGCCACAAGACGCCAGTGATCTACCGCGCGGCGGCCCAGTGGTTCGTCCGCATGGACGAAGGCGAAGGCGTGTTCACCAAGGACAAGGCGCCCAAGACCCTGCGCCAGATGGCACTGGATGCGATCGAAGAGACCAGCTTTTACCCGGAGAATGGCAAGGCCCGCCTGCACGACATGATCGCCAACCGGCCCGACTGGTGCATCAGCCGCCAGCGCAGCTGGGGCGTGCCGATCCCCTTCTTCCTGCACAAGGACTCGGGCGAGCTGCATCCGCGCACGATGGAGATCCTCGACCAGGCGGCCGACATCGTCGAGAAAGGCGGCATCGAGGCCTGGAGCCGCGTGACGGTCGAAGAGATCCTTGGCGCCGCCGACGCGCCCCACTACACCAAGAGCACCGACATCCTCGAGGTCTGGTTCGACTCGGGTTCGACCTTCTTCCACGTGCTGCGCGGCACGCACCCGAACGTCCACCACCAGACCGGCCCGGAAGCCGACCTCTACCTCGAAGGCCACGACCAGCACCGCGGCTGGTTCCACTCGTCGCTCTTGATCGCCTGCGCACTCGAAGGCCGCGCGCCCTACAAGGGCCTGCTGACGCACGGCTTCACCATCGACAGCCAGGGCCGCAAGATGAGCAAGTCGCTCGGCAACGGCCTCGACCCGCAGGAAGTCAACAAGAAGCTCGGCGCCGAGATCATCCGGCTCTGGGTCGCGGCCAGCGACTATTCGGGCGACATCGCGGGCGACGACAAGATCCTTGCGCGCGTGGTCGACGCCTACCGGCGCATCCGCAACACGCTGCGCTTCCTGCTCGCCAACACCAGCGACTTCGACATCGCGAAGGACGCGGTGCCGCGGGGCGAGCTGCTCGAGATCGACCGCTATGCCTTGAGCCGCGCCGCGCAGTTCCAGGCCGAGGTGCTCGCGCACTACAAGGTCTACGAGTTCCACCCGGTGGTGGCCAAGCTGCAGGTGTATTGCTCGGAAGACCTCGGCGCCTTCTACCTCGACATCCTGAAGGACCGCCTCTACACCACCGCGCCCGGCTCGCACGCGCGGCGCAGCGCGCAGACGGCGCTGTGGCACATCACGCAGGCGATGCTGCGCTGGATGGCGCCCTTCCTGAGCTTCACTGCCGAAGAGGCGTGGAAGTTCGTCGGCAACGGCGAGTCGATCTTCACCCAGGTCTTCAGCGACCTGGGCACGCCCGACGAGGCGCTGCTCGCCAGGTGGAGCCGCATCCGCGAGATCCGCGACAGCGTCAACAAGGAAATCGAAACCGTGCGCGCGGCCGGCCAGGTCGGCTCCTCGCTGCAGGCCAACGTGAAGCTCGTCGCGCCGGCCGAGGACCACGCGCTGCTGGCCTCGCTCGGCGACGACCTCAAGTTCGTCTTCATCACCTCCGCCGTCGAGCTGGCGGCCGGCGACAACCTGTCGGCGCAGGTGACGGCGAGTTCGGCCACCAAATGCGAACGCTGCTGGCACTGGCGCGATGACGTCGGGCACGACCCAGCGCATCCGGCCATCTGCGGCCGCTGCACCAGCAACCTCTACGGTGCCGGCGAAGCCAGGAGCATCGCCTGATGGCCACCCGCTCCCTCGCCGCGCCGCGCACCGGCATCTGGCCCTGGCTCGGCTTGGCCCTGGTGATCCTGATCCTCGACCAGTTCACCAAGACGCTGATCCTCGGCTACTACAAGCTCGGCGATGCCACCTACATCACGAGCTTCTTCAACATCGTGCGCGCCCACAACACCGGCGCCGCCTTCTCCTTCCTCGCGGATGCGGCAGGCTGGCAGCGCTGGTTCTTCACGGCCGTCGGCGTGGCTGCGGCCATCTTCATCGTCTGGATGCTCAAGTCGCATGCCGGGCAGAAACTGTTCTCCTTCGCCATGGCCGCGATCCTCGGCGGCGCGATCGGCAACGTGATCGACCGCTTGATGCACGGCTACGTGGTCGACTTCCTCGACTTCCATCTCGCGGGCCGGCATTTCCCGGCCTTCAACGTGGCGGACAGCGCGATCACCATCGGGGCGATCTGTTTGATCCTCGACGAACTGCGGCGCGTCCGGCGCGGGCGCTGAACCACCTTTCCTGAGTCGCCAAGGGTTTGCCCTTGGCCACCCGTTGTCATGACGGGGTCACACTGCGGCGCTGAAATGTAATCGATTACATAACAGCAACGCCGCCATGAGCATCCAGTCCGTCGCCGAGAAAGCCGGGGTCTCCGTGGCCACGGTCTCGCGCGTCTTCAACTTCCCGGACAAGGTGACGCCGGCCACGCGCGAGCACGTCGAACGCGTCGCCGGCGAGCTCGGCTATCTGCCCAATTCGAGCGCCCGCACGCTGCGCACCCAGCGCAGCCGGGTGCTCGGCGTGGTGCTGCCCACGCTGCTGAATCCGGTCTTCGCCGAATGCCTGCAGGGCATCGCCCGAGCCGCCGCCGCGGGCGGCTACGCGATCATTCCGGTCACCACCGGCTACCAGCTCGACGAGGAACAGCGCGCGGTCAATCTGCTCCTGGCCGGCAATGTCGACGGCCTGATCCTGGTGGTCTCCAACCCGGCCACCTCGGCCGCGCTCGAGCGGCTGCGCGGCGCCGGCCTTCCCTATGTGCTGGTCTACAACCGGCACCCCGAGCACCCCTGCATCTCGGTGGACAGCGAGAGCGCGGTGGCGGGCGCCGTCGCGCGCCTGGTCGAGCTCGGGCACCGCCGCATCGCCATGGTCAGCGGCACGCTGGCCGCATCGGACCGCGCACAACAACGCTGGCGCGGCTTTCTCCAGGGCATGGCGACTGCCGGGCTCGAGCCGCCGGCACTGGTCGAAGTGCCGTTCATCGAAACCGCCGTCGACGAACTGACGCGCTTTCTCGAAGCCGCGCCGCGGCCCACCGCCCTCGTCTGCTCCAACGACCTGTTGGCCATCCGCAGCATCCGCGCGGCCCATCTGAGCGGGCTGCAGGTGCCGCGCGACCTGAGCGTGATCGGCTTCGACGGCATCGCGCTCGGCGAGGACCTGACGCCGGCGCTCAGCACCGTGACCCAGCCGAACGGCGACATCGGCCGCCACAGCGTCGAGCTGCTCGTGCAGGCGCTGGCCGGCGGCACGGTCCCGAACGCCGGCGCGAGCCTCGTGCTGCCCCATGCGTTTCGCGCCGGTGAATCCTGCGCACCAGTCCCCTGACCCACCCGTCCCTCCTCAATCAAGGAACTCCCATGTCACTGCCTCTCCATCGCATCGCCCGCGCCGCGCTGCTGGCCCTCGGCCTCGCCGCCGGCTCGGCCATGGCGCAGACCGCCATTTGCTACAACTGCCCGACCGAATGGGCCGACTGGGGCACGCAGCTGCGCGCCATCAAGGCCAAGACCGGCATCACCGTGCCGCCGGACAACAAGAATTCCGGCCAGTCGCTCGCGCAGCTGGTGGCCGAGAAGGCCAGCCCGGTCGCCGACGTCACCTACCTAGGCGTCACCTTCGCGATCCAGGCGCAGAAGGACGGCGTGGTCCAGGCCTACAAGCCCGCCGCATGGCAAGACATTCCCGACGGCCTCAAGGACCCGGCGGGTCAGTGGTTCACCATCCACTCGGGCACGCTCGGCTTCATGGTCAACGTCGACGCGCTGCGCGGCAAGCCGGTGCCCAAGTCCTGGGCCGACCTGCTCAAGCCCGAGTACAAGGGCCTGATCGGCTACCTCGATCCGGCCTCAGCCTTCGTCGGCTATGTGGGCGCGGTCGCGATCAACGAGGCGCGCGGCGGCTCGCTCGACAACTTCGCGCCGGCGATGGACTACTTCAAGGCGCTGCAGAAGAACGAGCCCATCGTGCCCAAGCAGACCTCCTATGCACGCGTGCTGTCCGGCGAGATCGCGATCCTGCTCGACTACGACTTCAATGCCTACCGCGCCAAGTACAAGGACAAGGCCAACGTCGCCTTCGTCATCCCGAGCGAAGGCACGGTGGTGGTGCCCTACGTGATGAGCCTGGTCGCCAACGCGCCGCATGCCTCCGAAGGCAAGAAGGTGCTGGACTTCGTGCTCTCCGACGAAGGCCAGGCGCTCTGGGCCAAGGCCTACCTGCGGCCGGTGCGCGCCGGTGCGATGCCCAAGGAGGTCGAGGCGCAGTTCCTGCCGGCCGCCGAGTACGCACGCGCCAAGTCCGTCGACTACGGCCGCATGGCGCAGGCCCAGCGCGCGTTCTCCGACCGCTATCTGAAGGAAGTGCGCTGAACATTCATCAGCGTTGGCTGCTGCCGGCCTGCCTGGCGCCGGCGGCCGTGTTCTTCCTCGCCTTCTGGCTGCTGCCGGTGGCGCGCCTGCTCGCGTTGCCGGCGGCCAAAGGCTGGGAGACCTACTTCGCCGTGCTGACCGACGGCCGCTACCTGGCGAGCATGCTCAACACGGTCGCACTGTCGCTGGCGGTGACGGTGGCGACGCTGGTGCTCGGCAGCGCGGTCGGCATCTACCTGGCGCGCCGCGCCTTTCCGGGCCGGCGCCTGCTGCTGTCGCTGCTGACGCTGCCCTTGTCCTTTCCGGGCGTGATCATCGGTTTCTTCGTGATTCTGCTCGGCGGCCGCCAAGGGCTGGTCGCCGACCTGGGCGCGGCCTTCGGCCTGGAGCGCATCACCTTCGCCTACGGCCTGCTCGGTCTCTTCCTCGCCTATCTCTACTTCTCGCTGCCGCGCGCCATCGCCACCTACGCGGCGGCCGCCGAGGCCATGAACCTGCAGCTGGAAGAAGCCGCGCGCTCGCTCGGCGCCTCGCGGCTGCGCGTGGTGCGCGACGTCTGGCTGCCGGAACTCGCGCCGACCACGGTGGCCTGCGGCGCGATCCTGTTCGCCACCTCGATGGGCGCCTTCGGCACCGCGTTCACGCTCGCGAGCAAGTTCGAGGTGATCCCGATCACGATCTACAACGAGTTCACCAACTACGCCAACTTCGCGCTCGCGGCCTCGCTGTCGATCGCGCTGGGCCTGGTGACCTGGGCCGTTCTCTTCGTGGCCCGGCATTTCGGCGCGGACCCCACGCGCTAGGCAGGCGATGCGCACCACCACCACACCCGCTCCGTTCCTGCTGACCGTCACCGTGCTCGTGAGCCTCTTCATGATCGCGCCGATGCTGCTGTCGATCATGGCCGGCCTGGTCAACAACTACAGCGCCGGCATCAAGAGCGGGCTGACCCTGCGCTGGCTCGGCGAAGTCTGGGAGGTCTACGGCAACACCGTCGGCTGGTCGATCGCGCTCGCCCTGGGCTGCGTGATCGGCACGCTGCTGCTGGGCGTGCCCTGCGCTTACGCGCTGGCGCGCAGCCGCACGCGCGCCGCCCGCGCCTTCGAGGAACTGATCACGCTGCCGGTGGCGGTGCCCGGCCTCGCCACGGCACTGGCGCTGATCCTGGCCTACGGCCAGCTCACCGCCTTCCGCCAGAGCTTCGCCTTCATCCTCGTGGGCCACATCGTGTTCACGCTGCCCTTCATGGTGCGCACCGTGTCCTCGGCCTTCCAGCGCGACGAACTGCTTGCGCTGGAAGAAGCCGCGCGCTCGCTGGGCGCGAACTTCAGGCAGCGCTTTCTCGGCGTGCTGGTGCCCGCGGTGTTCCCGGCCATCGTGGCCGGCAGCCTGATGGTGTTCACCCTGTCGGTCGGCGAGTTCAACCTCACCTGGATGCTGCACACGCCGCTGACTCGCACCCTGCCCGTCGGCCTGGCCGACAGCTATGCATCGATGCGACTGGAAATCGGCTCGGCCTACACGCTGGTCTTCTTCATCGTCATCCTGCCGGTCCTGTGGGGCCTCCAATACTTGGCCCATCAAGTGCAAAGACGCTATGGAACTTGAGCGCATCCCCGTCGATATTTCCAACTGCGCGAAGACCTATGCCGACGGCACGCGCGGCCTGCTGCCGACCACGCTGCATGTCGAGCCCGGCGAGGTGCTGGCGCTGCTCGGCCCCTCGGGCTGCGGCAAGACCACGCTGCTGCGCCTGATCGCCGGCCTCGAGTCGCCCGACGAAGGCAGCCGCATCGTTTTCGGCGAGCAGGACGTGACCGACCGGCCGGTGGAGCAGCGCGGCGTCGGCATGGTGTTCCAGAGCTACGCGCTCTTCCCCCAGATGACGGTGGAAGCCAACATCGGCTATGGCCTGCGCATCCGCGGCGTGGCGCCGGCCGAAGAGCGGCGCCTCGTCGGCGAGCTGGTCGATCTCACGCGGCTCGGTGGCCTGGAGAAGAAGCGGCCCGCCGAGCTCTCCGGCGGCCAGCGCCAGCGCGTGGCGCTGGCCCGCGCGGTGGCTGTGCGCCCGCGCGTGCTGCTGCTCGACGAGCCGCTGGCGGCGCTCGATGCCAAGCTCAAGGAGTCGTTGCGCGACGAACTGGCCGAGCTGCTGCGCAGGCTGCACATCACCGCCATCCATGTCACGCACGACCAGCAGGAAGCCATGGCGATCGCCGACCGGCTGGCCGTGATGAGCGCCGGCCGCATCGTGCAGATCGGCCGCGGCGAGGAGCTCTACCGCGCGCCGCAGCATCCCTTCGTGGCCGAGTTCCTGGGCCGCGTGAACCGGCTGGAGCGCGCGCCCGACGCGGTCGCCGAGGGTGTGCTGCGTCTGGGCGGCGCGGCCTTTGCTTGCCCGAGCGCATGGACGACGCACACGACGCTGCTCATCCGGCCCGAAGACCTGGAGGTCGGCGTGCCCCAAAGCGGCTGGGGTGCAGCCCGGGTCGAGCAACGCACCTTTCTCGGCGACCGCGTACAACTCAAGTTGCGCGCGGAGGGACAGCCGCTGCTCGTCGCCGATGTCGGCCGCGACATCGCTTTCCGCCCGGGCGACAGCGTCGGCATCCGAATCGATCCCGCCCGCCTCATGACCTCCCAGGAGCTCGCATGACCACCTTTCTCGTTCAACTGAGCGACCTGCACATCCGCGAACCGGGCCGCCTCGCCTACGGCCGGCTCGACACTGCCCCCTATCTGCAGCGCGCGGTGCAATCCATCCTGCGCTTGAAGCAGCAGCCCGACGCGGTGGTGATCACCGGCGACCTGAGCGACTTCGGCCGCGCGGCCGAATACGCCCATCTCGAAGAATTGCTGGCGCCGCTTTCGATGCCGGTCTACCTGATGCCCGGCAACCACGACGACCGCGAACAGTTGCGCCGCATCTTTCCCGGCCACGCCTACTTGGGCACCGAGGGCTTTGTCCAGTTCGCGGTGAAGATCGGCGACCTGCGCCTGCTCGCGCTCGACACCTGCGTGCCGGGCCAGAGCCATGGCACCCTTTGCGAACAGCGGCTGGCCTGGCTCGAAACGCAGCTCGATCTCTACCGCGGCGAGCCCGTGGTGGTCGCGATGCACCATCCACCCTTCGAGACGCTGATCGGCCACATGGACGAGATCGGCCTGCTGGAGGGCGCCGAAGCGCTCGAAGCCCTGATCGCGAGGCATCCCAAGGTCGAACGCGTCATCTGCGGCCACCTGCACCGCGCCATCGACGTGCGCTTCGGCGGCAGCATCGCCTCCACGGCGCCGTCCCCGGCGCACCAGGTCGCGCTCGACCTGGCGCCGGATGCGTCTTCGGCCTGGATGCTGGAGCCGCCCGGCTTTCGAGTCCATGCCTGGGCCGGCGAGCGTCTGGTGACCCATCTCGTGCCGAGCGGCACCTTCGAAGGCCCGTATCCCTTTCACGACAACGGCGCGCTGATCGACTGAGGCGGGCCGGATGTGCGGCGTATAGTCCTCCGCTTCCATGAAGCATCTGTTGAATCTGCTGGCAGCGGTCGCGCTGCTGGTATGGGGTACCCATCTCGTTCGCACCGGCGTGCTGCGCGTCTTCGGCGCCAATCTGCGCAAGATCCTGGTGCACAGCATGCGCAACCGCTTCACGGCGGCGCTCTCGGGCATCGGCGTGACGGCGCTGGTGCAGTCGAGCACCGCCACCTCGCTGATGACTTCCTCCTTCGTCGGGCAGGGCCTGGTCACGCTGCCGGCCGCGCTCGCGGTGATGCGTGGCGCCGATGTCGGCACGGCGCTGATGTCGGTGCTGTTCTCGGCCGATCTTTCGTGGCTGTCGCCGCTTTTCATCTTCGTCGGCGTGGTGCTCTTCATCACGCGCGCATCGACCGCAGCGGGCCGCATCGGGCGGGTGCTGATCGGCCTCGGCCTCATGCTGCTGGCCCTGCAGCTGGTGGTGGAGGCCACCGGGCCGCTGTTCTCTTCGCCGCCGGTGCTGGCGCTGCTGGCCTCGCTCAGCAGCGACGTGCTGCTCGAGATCACGATCGGCGCTGCGCTCGCGATCGCCGCCTATTCCAGCCTGGCGGTGGTGCTGCTGGTCGCGGCCATGGCCAGCTCGAACGTGGTGCCGCTCGATGTCGCGCTCGGCCTGGTGCTCGGCGCCAACCTCGGCAGCGGCTTGCTCGCGGTGCTGACCACCGCGAAGTCGGCGATCCCGGTGCGGCAGGTCACGGTCGGCAACCTGGTCTTCAAGCTGCTGGGCGTGGCGATCGCGACGCCCTTCGTGGGCCTGTACCTGCGCGAGGTCAGGCCCTACATCAGCGATGCGACGCAGCTGGTGGTGCTCTTCCACCTGGCTTTCAATGTGGTCTTCAGCATCGGCTTCATCGGGCTCACGGACGGGGTCGCGAAGCTGGTGACGCGGCTGCTTCCCGCGTTGGCGGAACCCGCGGCCATGCAGCGGCCGCACCACCTCGACCCCTCGGCGCTGTCCACGCCCTCGCTCGCGATCTCCAATGCCGCACGCGAGGCGCTGCACCAGGCCGACATCGTCGAGACCATGCTGATCGGCATGCTCAAGGTGATCCGCGACAACGACCTGCGCCTGGCCGCCGAGTTGCGCAAGCTCGACGACACCGTCGACCAGCTGTACTCGGCCATCAAGTACTACATGACCAAGATCTCGCGCGAGGCGCTGGGCGAAGAGGAGAGCCGGCGCTGGACCGACATCATCAGCTTCACCATCAACATGGAGCAGATCGGCGACATCATCGAGCGCGTGATCATCGACATCGAGGACAAGAAGATCAAGAAGCAGCGCAACTTCTCGGACGCCGGCATGCGCGAGATCGTGGAACTGCACGAACGGCTGGTCGCGAACCTGCGCCTCAGCATGAGCGTGTTCCTGAACGGCAGCGTACGCGACGCCCAGAAGCTGCTCGAAGAGAAGGCGCGCTTCCGCGATCTGGAGCGCGCCTACGCCACCACGCACCTCGGCCGCCTCTCGGAGCAGACCGCGTCGAGCATCGAGACCAGCTCGCTGCACATCGACCTGATCAGCGACCTGAAGCGCATCAACTCCCACATCTGCTCGATCGCCTACCCGATCCTCGATTCGGCTGGCGCGCTGGCGCCGAGCCGGCTGCGCGAATCGCGCCTCAGCGCCTTGGAATAAGGCTCAGAGCGTCAGGATCGTGCAGCCCGTGGTCTTGCGCGCCTCGAGATCACGATGCGCCTGCTGCACGTCGGCCAACGCATAGCGCTGATCGATCGGAATCTTCACCGCACCACTGACCACCGCCGCGAACAGGTCGTCGGCCATCGCCTGCGTGCTCTCGCGCGTCGCGATGTGCGTGAACAGCGTCGGCCGCGTCAGGTAGAGCGAGCCCTTGGACGCGAGCGTGCCGATGTTGACCGGCGGCACCGGCCCCGAGCCGTTGCCGAAGATGGCGAGCAGGCCGAAGGGGCGCAGGCAGTTGAGCGAGCCCTCGAAGGTGTCCTTGCCGACCGAGTCGTAGACCACCTTCACGCCCTTGCCGCCGGTGATCTGCTTGACGCGCTCGGCGAAGTTCTCGGTGCTGTAGTTGATCGCGTGCGCGGCGCCGTTCGCCAGCGCCAGCTGGCACTTGGCATCGGTGCCGGCGGTGCCGATGAGCTGCAGGCCGAGCGCCTTGGCCCACTGGCAGGCGATCAGGCCCACGCCGCCCGCAGCCGCATGGAACACGATGAAGTCGCCCGGCTGCAACCCCTCGACCGGCAGCGTCTTCTTGAGCAGGTACTGCGCCGTCAGGCCCTTGAGCATCATCGCGGCGCCGGTCTCGAAGGAGATCGCATCTGGCAGCTTGCACACGCACTTGGCCGGCATCACGCGCAGCTCGCTGTAGGCGCCGGGCGGCTGGCTCGCGTAGGCGGCGCGGTCACCGGGCTTCAGGTGCGTGACGCCCTCGCCCGCCGCCTCGACCACGCCCGCGGCTTCCATGCCGAGCTGCAGCGGCATCGCGAAGGGGTAGAGGCCGCTGCGCTGGTAGGTGTCGATGAAGTTGAGGCCCACGGCATGGTGGCGGATACGGATCTCTCCCGGGCCGGGCTCACCGACCTCGACGTCGACGATCTTCAGTTCCTCGGGACCGCCGGGACGGTCGATGCGGACGGCTTTGCTCATATGTTTCCTGATTCGGCTGTGGCGAAAGTGACATATGTTAGACAGCTTGGGGCCGGTTCACACCGGCGTCACGCGGCCTCGTGACCATCGGCGTCGATGTCGCCTAGATTCCACCTGCTGATCGCCGCGCAAGCGGTTTCGGCGCTGGCGGACAACGCCGTACTGATCGTGACGATCGCGCTCTTGGAAGCGCGCGGCCTGCCCGGCTGGTGGTCGCCGCTGCTCAAGTTCGCCTTCACCCTGTCATATGTCTTTCTCGCGCCGCTGATCGGGCCGCTGGCCGATGCGATGCCGAAGGCCCGGCTCATGAGCCTGATGAATGCGGCCAAGATGATCGGCGTCGCGATGTTGTTCGCCGGCTTGCACCCTTTCGCGGCCTTCGCGGTGATCGGCTTCGGCGCGGCGGCGTACGCGCCGGCCAAGTACGGCCTCGTCACCGAGATCGTCGGCCCGCGCCAGCTGGTCGCGGCCAACGGATGGATCGAGGTCTCCGTCATCTGCGCGGCGCTGCTGGGAACCATGTTCGGAGGGCTGCTGGTGGCCGACCTGGTTCGTTCGTCGGCGCCAGTCTGACGCTTCAGGCCTGGCTGGCTGCCAGCGTGCCGGGGTCTTCCGCGACGACGCTGACGCTCTCGATCGTTGCGATTTTCTTCATCTACGTGCTGTCCGGACTGCTGAACCTGGGCGTGCCGGACAGCGGCGCGCGCTACCCTGCCAGCCGCATCCACGCGGTCGCACTGGTGCGCGACTTCGAGCGCGGCAACCGCACGCTGTGGCGCGACCCCGGCGCGCCGCCGTTCGATCACTTCCGCGGGTGCGCCGTCCGAGACGAAGAAGCGGTCGGCATCGTAGGCATAGCCCGGCAGCAGCCCCGCGATGCGCTTGGCCATGCGCGAGTGGCCGGTGAGCGAAGGATGCTTGGCGCGGGAGAGTTCGAGGCGGCGCAGGCCGAGCGGCAGCATGGCGGCGCCCGCAGCCAGCGCCACGGCGGACAAAAGGAATGTTTCGTTCATGGATTCGAAGTCGGACAGGACCTCCCTGTCTACAACAGCTTCTTGACGGCCCGATGAAAATCCGAAGACTCCGCGATGCCCTGCTGCAGCAGGAAGACCTGAACTTCCTGCTCACCAACCGCGTGCCACGCATCCTGTTGACGCGCTTCATGGGCTGGTTCAGCAAGCTGCGCCATCCATGGGTGCGCGACGCCTCGATCGCGGTCTGGCGCCTGTTCGCCGACCTCGACCTGAGCGACGCGAAGAAAACCCGCTTCGACAGCCTGCACGACTGCTTCATCCGCGAGCTCAAGCCGGGGTCCCGTGCCGTCGATCCCGACCCCTCGGTGCTGGCGAGCCCTTGCGACGCCATCGTCGGCGCCTGCGGTGCGGTGAACGGCATCGAGGTGTTCCAGGCCAAGGGCTTTCCGTACTCGGTCGCGGAACTGTTCGGCGATGCGCGCGCGGTCGAACCGTTTCGCGACGGCTGCTATGCGACGCTCAGGCTGACCTCGAGCATGTACCACCGCTTCCACGCGCCGCACGACAGCCGGGTCGAGCGCGTCACCTATCTGTCGGGCGACACCTGGAACGTCAACCCGATCGCGCTCAAGCGCATCGAGCGCTTGTTCTGCCGCAACGAGCGCGCACTGATCGAGGCGCGCCTGCATGCCGGCGGCCATCGCATCGCGATGGTGCCGGTGGCGGCGATCCTGGTGGCCAGCCTGCGCCTGCGCTGCCTGGACGTGCTGCTGAACGTGCGCTACCGCGGGCCGAAGCGCACCGACTGCGAGGCCGACTATCGCAAGGGCGAGGAGATGGGCTGGTTCGAGCACGGCTCGACCATCATCGTCTTCGCCCCCAAGGGCTTCACGCTGGCCAAGGGCATCGAGACCGACACACCGATCCGGATGGGGCAGGCGTTGATGAAATCAGCCTAGCGCAGCACGAGCACACGCGAGGAAGGGCTCGATCAGCGGATTGTCGAGATCGCGCCGCCAGCAAACGGCAACCTCCAGGGCGTCCCGAACGTTGCGGAAGCGCCTGAACACAACACCAGGTGGTCGGCCGATTTGCGCGCAGGCCGGGAGTATTGCGCATCCCTCACCGGCTATCACCAGCGCGAGCGCCGAGTTCACTGTCTCTACCCGATGCGCGATGTGCATCGTGACATTGTTTCTGCGCAGCATGGACGCCACCACGGATTTGTCGACACCTTCCTCCAGTGTCGGCAAGCCGATCAATGGCAGGCCTGCCAGGCGCTCGATGGGGACGGTCGACATGCGCGCCAGGGCCGACCGCGCGCTGACTGCCAGCATCAGCGGTTGTGTGCCGATCCGCTCCGAGGCAATACCTTCGCGAGCGATGGATGGCATGCACAGCGCGACCGTCGCCTCGAGGTTGGTGATGGCTGATGTGCTTGTCGTTGCGCTCAACTCCATGTAGTGGACCTCGACATCGGGGAGCCGTCGTTTGAGTTCGGGAGCGAGCCTGGGAAGCACGAGATAGGACAGGGCAAACATGGTGCCGATCGTCAGGCGCCCTCGATGGCCGGAACCGACGGCGCGTGCCGCTTCGAAACCCTCGTGCGCCAGCAGCAGGGCCTCCCGGGCCCGCGACAGAAGTGCGCTTCCGGCATCGGTGATCTCCATGCCGCGCGACGCGCGCCTGAACAACGGCGTACCCAGCGCCTGCTCCAGATTTCGAATGTGGACCGAAAGCGGAGGCTGCGCCATGTTCAGACGCCGCGCCGCCTTTCCTACGCTCTTCTCTTCTGCGACAGCAACGAAATAGCGCAAGCTTCTCAGGTCCATGACCCATACTAGATTCATATGCATTTCTTGTAAAACAGTATTGGACCCGCGGGAACTGGTCATGAAAAGATTTGCGAATGCAGTCTTCAGGCAAGCCCCCCTTTCAAGAGTTGTGCGAGATGTCGGCCACCGAGGTGCGCGCCCGGGTGGCGCGGCGCGAGCTGTCGCCGGTCGAGATCACCGAGGCCGTCCTCGCGCGAGCCGATGCGCTCCAGCCACGGCTCAACTGCTTCATCACCATCTGTCACGACGAAGCGCTGCGCGCGGCGAAGGCGGCAGAGGCGGCCGTGATGCGTGGCGAGGCGCTCGGCGCACTGCACGGCGTGCCCTTGACGGTGAAGGACCTGGTCAACACGCGAGGCGTCCGTACCACCTTCGGCTCTGTGCTGTACCAGGATCATGTGCCCGACCACGATGCGGAAGCAGTGGCACGCTTGCGCCGGCAGGGCGCGATCCTGATCGGCAAGACGACCACTTCCGAATTCGGCGCCAAGTGCCTGACAGACGCCCCGCTGTTCGGGCGAACCTGCAACGCGTGGGATGTCACGCGCACCAGCGGCGGATCGAGCGGGGGTGCGGCGGTGGCCATGGCAGCGGGTATTGCGCCGTTGGCCGTAGCCACCGACGGCGGCGGATCGACGCGCATTCCGGCCGCTTGCAACGGTGTCGTGGGTCTGAAGCAGAGCCAGGGTGTTGTTCCGCACAGCCAGGTTCAAGACGCCTTCGCCAACTACACCTATGTGACTCCAACCACCCGCAACGTGGCCGACACGGCACTCATGCTGCAGGCCATGGCCGGCGAACATGGATCCGATCCCTGGTCGATCGGGATGCCCGTCACCCCCTACCACGATGTGCTGCGCCACGATGGAGACCTGAAAGGTCTTCGCCTCCTGTTCTGTGCAGCGCCGAAGGGGCGTCCGATTGCCCGCGACGTCAGCAGCGCATTCGAACGGGCGCTGGGCAGCCTGCGTGACTTGGGCGCCGAGCTGGAGGAAATGTCCGGCCAGGGCTTCGATATCGAGCCGCTGTGGCGGGTGATCAACCACACCAGCTGGCGGGGCCGCTTTGCACCGCTGGCCGCGGCGCACGGCGACAAGCTCAGCCCTTCGCTCTTGCAGCAACTCGCCTTGGCGAAGGATGTCGATGGGGTCGAATACCAGCACGCGATGTTCGCCCGCACCGAGCTTTTTCGGCACGTGCAGGAATTGCTGGCGCGCAGCGATTTCCTGGTCACGCCCACGCTTTCCTGTACGGCACTGCCGATCGATCAGGACCTCTTCGGCTCCATGAACATCGACGGGAATGTTGTTCCGGAGGTGCGGGCGAACTGGTTTCCCTGGACCATGCCCTTCAACCTGACCGGGCATCCGGCCATCAGTCTGCCGTGCGGTGTCGATTCCGCTGGACTGCCGATCGGCTTGCAGATCGTGGGCCGCTTTCGTCAGGACGCGGCCTTGCTGCGCGTGGCGGCTCTCTTCGAAGCATCGCAGGCGCACGGGACGTTCACGCCCGAGTTGGCTTTTTGCTGATGTGCAGGTGCTTGCCTGCGCCTTGCCGGTCGTCTTTCCCTCCCTCCCGAAAGCCTCCAATGACCAAGCTTTTGAACTCTGTCCTGTTCAGCGCGACGCTCGCCCTGATTTCCACTGCGACGGCCGCCGAGACCAGCACCGCGCCCGCAGCGCCTATGCGGCTGATCGTGGGCTTCCCGCCAGGCGGCGCGCTGGACACGCTGGCGCGTGCCGTGGCTGAACAGATGAGGGTGTCCCTGCAGGAACCGGTGCTGGTGGAGAACCGCCCCGGAGCCTCCACGCGCATTTCGATCGAGGCGGTGAAGAATTCGCGGCCGGACGGCAGAACCATCCTGCTCGGATCGACGCCGCCGTTTGTCATCTTTCCAATGACGTACAGCCGCTTGAACTACAACGTGGACAAGGACTTCATTCCGGTGGCCCACCTCGCGTATGCACCGACGGTGGTGTCGGCCGGCGCGCAACAACCCTACCGCACCGTCAAGGAATATGTTGCGTGGGTCAAGCAGAACCCCACGCAGACTGGATTCGGCCTGACATCCCTCGGCGGCGCGCTGCATTTCAGCATCTTGATGCTGGCCAAGGCCGTCGATGCGCCCCTTGCTGCGGTCAGCTACAAAGGCGGGGCGCCCTTGGCCGCCGACATCGTCGGCGGACACGTCCCGATCGGCACGGACGCGCTCGCCAGCCAATTGGAGCTGCACCGCGCCGGCAAGCTGCGCATTCTTGCCGTGTCGGGCAAGACCCGCCTGAAATGGCTGCCTGACGTTCCCACGCTGAACGAATCGGGTATCACCGCATTCGATCACGCGAATGCTTCCTATGGGGCCTACGCGCCAGCCGGCACACCCAAGGAAGTCGTCGCGCGGCTTGAGCAGGCCATGATCGCCGCCATGAAGGTGCCGCAAGTGCGAGAACAGCTGGATCGCCTCGGACTGGAGGCCAGCGGATTGCCGGGCGCGGAACTGCAGAACACGATGCGCACGGAGCGGGCGTTCTGGCGGCCGGTGGTCGCAGCATCCGGCTTCAAGAGCGAGGACTGAGGTGTTGCAAGCAACGGTCCGCCCGCCCTCGCTGTCATCGCCCCGCAAGCTTGCAGGGTGGCCGGTGCTCCTGAGCGCATGCCTGGGCGCGGCGCTTTGTTTCGTCAATGCCAGTGCGTTGAGCGTGGCTCTGCCACTTGTGGCCGGGAGCCTGGAGGCCACGCCAGCGCAGGCGAGTTGGATCTTGTTGTCTTACATGCTGGTCAGCACGATCTGCATCTTGAGTTTCGGGCGCCTGGCAGACATCTGGGGGCGGCGTCGGCTCTACCTTGCAGGATTGGCGATCTTTGTGCTTGCCAGCGCAGGCTGCGCGTGGTCGGCCACGGCGCCGGTCTTGCTCATGTTCAGGGTATTGCAGGCGGTTGGCGCAGCGGCGGTGTTTGCCAACACCAGCGCCCTCGTGAGTGACGCGTTTGGCGGCGGCAGGCTGGGCTTGGCATTGGGGATCCTGGCGATGGTCGCGGCGCTCGCACAGGTTCTGGGACCCCTCATCGGAGGCGCAGTGGCAGCCGTATGGGGTTGGCGCGCAATATTCCTGCTCAATGTCCCACTGGGCGTTGGAGCGCTCGTATGGTCATGGTGCGCACTGCCATTCATGTCGGCACCCAGCGTCGAACGGTTCGATGGCATCGGCGCGCTGCTGTCCTTCGCGGGACTGGGTGGCGTGGTGTATGCGCTGTCGATGGGCGGCCCTCATGGCTGGCTGAGTCCTGGGGTATGCATTGGCGCGGTGGTGGGGGCCGTTGCACTCGCGGCCTTTGTTGTGACGCAGATGACCCGGACACAGCCCCTGGTCGATCCTGGCCTCTTTGCAGATCCTTCGCGCGCGGTGGCTTATGTTTGCGTGCTCTTGCTGTCCGTGGCCCAAGCGGCACCCGTGGTGCTCGTTGCATTGTTCATGCAGGTAGCCGGCGGTTTGGATTCGCTGGGCGCGGGAATCCGCATTGCGCCGGTCGCTTTGGGAATGTTGTTGGCCGCACCCGTTGCCGGCGCGCTCACCCGTCGCATTGCCGCCGAACATCTGTGCACGGCGGGGATGTTGCTCGCCGCTTGCGGTCTTGCCGGGCTGATTTTTTTCCTGAGCCCCGATGTCGACGGAGCGAAGCTCGGTGCGAGTCTGCTTCTGTTCGGTGTCGGCATTGGAATCTTCGTCACGCCCAACAACACTGCCATCCTGCGCAGTGTGGGCACGGAGCGCCGCGGCATCGCCAACGGCGTGCGTTCCACTCTGCAAAACGCGGGGTTTGTGATCGGCACGGCCTTGACGCTGAGCATCGCGACTGCACCGTTGCCCCCACTGGCGCAGCGCGCCGCATATGGCGGCTCCCTGGGTCATTTGAGCGACGCCGATCTTGCCAGCTTTACGCAGGGATGCCATTGGGCGCTTGGAACCCTGAGCGCGTGTTGTGCGCTTGGCGTCCTGCTTTCTCTCGCGATACAGCGTAGAAGCAGAGCTGTGCGCTGACGCCGACGACCGTGCCCGCGGCTCAGTAGGTCCCCGGATAGGCCCCGCCGTCGGCCAGCACGTTTTGCCCCGTCAGGTAGCCCGCCTGCGCGCTGCAGAGGAAGGCGCAGATGGCGCCGAACTCCTCCGGCGTACCGAAGCGCCGCGCCGGGATGTTCTTCTTGCGGCTTTCCATGACGGTGTCCAGGTCCTGGCCGGACTTCTTCGCCGCGCCGGCCATGGTTCCCTTGAGCCGGTCGGTGTCGAAGGAGCCCGGCAGCAGGTTGTTGATGGTCACGCCCTTCGCCGCTACGGCCGTGCGCGCGACGCCGGCGACGAAGCCGGTGAGGCCGCTGCGTGCGCCGTTGGAGAGGCCAAGGATGTCGATCGGCGCCTTCACCGAGCTCGAGGTGATGTTGACGATGCGCCCGAAACCGCGCGCGGCCATGCCGTCGACCGTGGCCTTGATCAGCTCGATCGGCGTCAGCATGTTGGCGTCGACCGCCTTGATCCAGGCCTCGCGGTCCCAGTCGCGGAAATCGCCGGGCGGGGGGCCGCCGGCGTTGGTGACCACGATGTCGAAATCTTTGTGTAGCGCGAACACCGCGGCGCGGCCTTCGGCGCTCGTGATGTCGGCCGCGACATGTTTGACGAAAGGCTTGGGCCCGCCCGCCAGCGCCTGCAGCTTCTTCGCCGCGACCTCCAGCGCCTCGGCGCCGCGCGCGACGATCACCACGTTCACGCCCTCGCGCACCAGCGCTTCCGCGCAGCCGTAGCCGAGACCCTTGCTCGCACCGCACACCAGCGCGGTCTTGCCTGCAATTCCAAAATCCATGGTCGTTTCCTTCGGGCCTTCAGCGCCCGGTTCGAGTGAAGACAAAAATGCCGGCGATCACCAGGACGGTCCCGGCCGCGATCCACGCGGTGAAGGGTTCGCCGAGGATCAGCACGCCCATCAGGATGGTCGACATGGGCCCGACCATACCCGTTTGCGCTGCCATCGCGGGGCCGATGCGCTCGATGGCCATCATCACCGCCAGCACCGGCAATGCGGTGCACAGCGTGGCATTGAGCACCGACAACCAGATCACCTCGGGCGCCACCTGCAGGGCCGCACTGATCGGCCGCAGCAGGACGAACTGCGCGATGCACAGCACGCAGGCCACGCTGGTCGCGAGCCCCACCAGCCGCAGCGACCCGAGGCGCTTGACGAACTCGCCGCTGGCGACGAGGTAGACCGCATAGCTCACCGCGCTCAGGAACACCAGCAGCGTGCCCCAGGCTGCGGCCGCGCTCTGGCCCAGTTGCACCTCGTGGCCGAACACCAGCAGCACGCCGGCGTAGCTGACGGCCATGCCCGCCACCTGCCAGCGCGTGATGCGCCGGCGGTAGGCGATCCAGCCGAACAGCAGCACCAGCGTGGGGTTGAGGTACAGGATCAGGCGCTCCAGGCTGGCCGTGATGTAGGCCAGGCCCGCGAAGTCCAGGAAGCTCGAGAGGTAGTAGCCCGAAAAGCCGAGACCGAACACGCCCAGCCAGTCGCGCCGCGTCAGCGCCGCCTTGCCGCGCCCGGCCCACCAGGCCATGAGCGCGAACAGCGGCAGCGCGAACAGCATGCGCAGCATGATCAGCGTGACCGCATCGACGCCGTAGCGGTACGCGAGCTTGACGATGATCGCCTTGCCGCTGAACGCGATCGCGCCAGCGGTGGCGAGGGCCAGGCCGGGTCCGATGCTCCTGTGCGCGAGCTGCCCGGGCGTGGCCTGAACCGCAGACATCGATCTCAGAACCCCGCCGCCAGGCCGTCGCGGCGCGGATCGCTCGCGGCCACGTAGCCTTCGACCGCCGGATCGCCCGCGCGGCAGATGAACTGGCCGGCGCCGAAGTCCTGGTAGGAGTCGTTGATCACGTCGACCTTGTGGCCGAGCTCCGCGAGGCCGCGCACCGTTGCCGGATTCATGGCGGCCTCGACGTTGATCTCGAGCCCGCTGTTGAAGCGCCAGCGCGGCGCATCGCAGGCGGCCTGCGGGTTCTGGCCGTAGTCCAGCATGCGCACCAGTGTCTGCATGTGGCCCTGCGGCTGCATGTTGCCGCCCATCACGCCGAAGCTCATCACGGGCTGCCCGTCCTTCGTGAGGAAGGCCGGAATGATGGTGTGGAAAGGCCGCTTGCCAGGTGCCACCACGTTGGGGCTCTTGGCATCGAGGCTGAAACCGTGGCCGCGGTTCTGCAGGCTGATGCCGAATTCGGGCTCCACGCAGCCGGAGCCGAAGCCCATGTAGTTGCTCTGGATGAAGCTCACCATCATTCCGCGCTCGTCGGCGGCGGTGAGGTAGATGGTGCCGCCCTTGACCGGGTTGCCCGCCTTGAAGTCCTGCGCCTTGTTCACGTCGATGAGTTTGGCACGCGAGGCGAGGTAGGTGCCATCGAGCATTTGCAAGGGCGTCACCTCCATCGACGATGGGTCCGAGACGTAGCGGTAGGTGTCCGCAAAGGCCAGCTTCATGGCCTCGATCTGCAGGTGCTGCGAAGCGACCGAATCGACCGGAATCGATGCCATGTCGAAGTGCTCGAGGATGCCGAGCGCAATCAGCGCCGCGATGCCTTGCCCATTGGGCGGGATCTCGTGCAGCGTGTGCTTGCGGTAGTTCTGCGAGATCGGCTCGACCCACTCGGGCTTCCAGTTGGCGAGATCGCGCACCTTGAGGCTGCCGCCGTTGGCGTTCGAGAATTTGCCCAACGCCTCGGCGATCTCGCCGCTGTAGAAGGCATCGCCCCTGGTCGCGGCGATGGCCTTCAGGGCGCGCGCCGCGGCTGGAAAGCGGAACAGCTCGCCGACCTCGGGCGCACGGCCCCATGGCAAGAAGGCCTGCGCGAAACCCGGCTGCGATTGCAGGATCGGCGTGGCCGCGGCCCACTTCTGCTGCACCACCGGCGGCATCAGGTAGCCGCGCTCGGCGATCTCGATGGCCGGCGCCATCAGGTCTTCGAAGGGCAGCTTGCCGAAGCGTTCGGACAACGCGACCCAGCCGCCGACCGCGCCCGGCACCGTCACCGAGTCGATGCCGCGCTGCGGTGGCGTCGCGGCATCGGCACCGTACTTGCGGCGGAAGTACTCGGGCGTCCAGGCCTGCGGCGCCGAGCCGGAGGCATTGAGCCCATGCAGCTTCTCGCCGTCCCACAGGATGCAGAAGGCATCGCTGCCCAGGCCGTTGCTGACCGGTTCGACCAGGGTCATCACCGCAGCCGTCGCGATGGCCGCGTCGGCTGCATTGCCGCCCTGCTGGAGGATGCGAAGGCCCGCTTGCGCGGCCAATGGATGCGAAGTCGAGACGACGTTGCGTGCGAAGACGGGGATGCGGATCGAGGGATAGGGATTGGCGTAGTCGAATTTCATTGCTCAGTCGCCTGTGATTTTTCGTTCGGTGATGATCTTTTTCCACTTGGCGGCGTCCTGCGCCGCCATGCTCGCGAATTGCGTGGGCGTGCCGATCGTCGGTGCGATGCCTAGCTTCGACAACTTGTCGCGCACCTCCGGATCGGCGAGCGTCTCGTTGGCCGCCTTGTTGATGCGCGCCGTCATGTCCGCCGGCAGGCCCTTGGGACCGTAGAGCCCGAACCAGGTGTTCGATTCGAAGCCCGGCAGCACCTCGGCGATGGCCGGCAACTCGGGCGCGAGCGGGCTGGGCTTCAGCGTCGTCACGCCCAGCGCGCGCAGCCGGCCGTCGCGCACATGCGGCATGCCGGTGGGCAGCGAATCGAAGAGCACGTCGATCTTGCCGCTGATCAGGTCGGGAATCGCGAGCGCGGTGCCCTTGTACGGGATGTGCGTGACGAACACCCCGGCCTGCGACTTGAACAACTCGGTGGTGAGCTGCACGATGGTGCCGTTGCCGCTCGATGCGTAGTTGAGCTTGCCGGGATTCTTCTGTGCGTACGCTATCCATTCGCGCACCGTCTTCGCCGGCGAGCTGTTGGGCACCAGCATGACGCTCGGCGCATCGCCCACGTGGGCAATCGGCGTGAAGTCGCGCACCGTGTCGTAGGGCAGCCTGGCGTTGATCGCGGGTCCGATGGCATGCGTGCTGGTGGTGGCCAGCAGCAGCGTGTAGCCGTCGGCCGGCGCCTTGGCCGCGAGATCGGATCCGATCGCGCCGCCGGCGCCCGGCTTGTTGTCGATGACCAGCGTGGTGCCGAGCTTCTCGCCCATCTTCTGCGACAGGGTGCGTGCAAAAAGATCGGTGGCGCCACCGGCAGGGAAGGGCACGATGAGACGTATGGGCTTGCTGGGATAGGCCTGCGCGAAGGCGGTCGGCATGGCTGCCATACACAGCACGATCGCAGCCGCGCGAAGGAAGTTGATTCTTTTCATGGGCATCGATTCTGACGAGGAGGCAAAGCCTAGTTGAAAAACAAAAAGGCCGCCCTCAGGCGGCCTTTTTGTTCGGCGAGCCCAGTCAATCAGGCTCGACGAAGGCTTCTTCGCGCTTGGACTTCACCGCGGGCAGCAAGACGATCACGACCATCAGCGCGGCCGCCACGAGCAGGCCGGCCGAGATCGGGCGCGTGACGAACACGGCCCACGATCCGCGCGAGAGCAAGAGCGCGCGCCGCAGGTTCTCTTCCATCATCGGGCCGAGGATCAGCCCCAGCAGCAGCGGCGCCGGCTCGCATCCGAGCTTGATGAAGGCGTAGCCGATGACGCCGAAGATCGCGACCATCCACACGTCGAAGGTGTTGTTGTTGGTCGAGTAGACGCCGATCGCGCAGAACAGCACGATGGCCGGGAACAGCCAGCGGTACGGGATCGACAGCAGCTTGATCCAGATGCCGATCAGCGGCAGGTTCAGGATGATCAGCATCAGGTTGCCGATCCACATGGATGCGATCAGGCCCCAGAACAGCTCGGGGTTGCTGGTCATCACCTGCGGGCCGGGCTGGATGTTGTGGATGGTCATCGCGCCGACCATCAGCGCCATCACCGGATTCGGCGGGATGCCGAGTGTGAGCAGCGGGATGAAGGAGGTCTGCGCCCCGGCGTTGTTGGCCGCTTCGGGGCCTGCGACGCCGCGGATGTTGCCCTTGCCGAAGGGAATCTCGCCCGGCTTGAGCTTCATCTTCTTCTCGAGCGTGTAGGCCGCGAAGGCCGACAGCAGCGCACCGCCGCCTGGCAGGATGCCGAGGCAGGAACCCAGCGTGGTGCCGCGCAGCACCGCCGGCGTCATGCGCTTGAAGTCTTCCTTGGTGGGCCACAGGTGGTGCACCTCGGAGGTGAAGACCTGGCGCTCTTCCTCGGGCCGCGAGAGGTTGGAGATGATTTCGCCGTAGCCGAAGACGCCCATGGCGATCACGATGAAGCCGACGCCATCGGTCAGTTCGGGGATGTCGAAGCTGTAGCGCGCCACGCCCGAATTCACGTCGGTGCCGATCAGGCCGATCAGCAGGCCCAGCACGATCATGCAGATCGCCTTGAGCAGCGAGCCCGAGGCCAGCACCACCGCGCCGATCAGGCCCAGGATCATCAGCGAGAAGTATTCGGCCGGGCCGAACTTGAAGGCCAGCTCGGTCAAGGGCGGCGCGAAGGCGGCCAGGATCAGCGTGCCCACGCAGCCGGCGAAGAAGGAGCCCAGGCCGGCGGCCGCAAGTGCCGCTCCCCCTCGGCCCTGCTTGGCCATCTGGTGCCCGTCGATCACCGTGACGACGGAGGACGATTCGCCCGGCAGGTTGACCAGGATCGCGGTGGTCGAGCCGCCGTACTGCGAGCCGTAGTAGATGCCCGCGAGCATGATCAGTGCGGCCACCGGCGGCAGCGCGTAGGTGGCCGGCAACAGCATCGCAATGGTGGCGACCGGGCCGATGCCGGGCAAGACGCCGATCAGCGTGCCCAGCAGGCAGCCGACGAAGGCGTAGATGAGGTTCTGCAGCGTGAAGGCCGCGGCGAACCCGATGGAGAGGTTGTTGATGAGTTCCATGGCGACGTTGCTCTCAGCCGGTGATGAAGGTGGGCCACACCTGGAACTGCAGCTTCAGCAGGACCACGAAGGCCAGGTAGCTGCCGACGGCCAGGATCGTGGCGAGGATCAGGCTCGACTTGAGGCTGTAGTGCTCGCCCGCGAGGCCGGCGATCAGCACCAGCGCGTAGATCGCGGCGATCAGGCCCATGGCCGGCAACCCGATGCTGGGCAGGCCGCCGAGCAGAATGCCGAACACGAGGTTGGAACCGATGATGTAGCCGAGCGGCCGCCATGCGATCTTTCCGATCGGCTCGCCGTCCACCGTCTCGATGGTGAGGGCCGTGAAGATCACGATGATCCCCAGGATGCCCAGCAGGATGCCCAGCATCAGCGGAAAGTAGCCCGGGCCCATGCGCGCGCCGCTGCCCACGCTGTAGGTCGTCGCGCCCCATGCGAAGGCGATGCCGACGATGGTGAACATCAGCCCCGCAAAGAAGTCCTTCTGACTCTTGATTTTCACGAACAGTCCCCTCGAAAAATTCGAACAGCGGATTGTGTGGTCAGGCAGTGGTCAGCTTGATGTGGATTCCACCTAGCAAGAGCCTAGGGTTATCCCGGGTCGCGGGGCCGCGCCGAAGCTACTCGAGCGGCGGGGTCGCGCTCAAGACTTCGTCGATGGTCGTCAGGCCCTCGGCCACGCGCAGCGCACCCGCCAGCCGCAGCGGCCGCATGCCGTCGACCACGGCCTGGCGGCGCAGGCCAGCGAGGTTGGGCTCCTTGTTGACCAGCGCCTTGAAGCCCTCGCCCACGGTGAGCAGTTCGTACAGACCCATGCGGCCGCGGTAGCCCGTCATGCGGCAGTCGACGCAGCCGACCGGCTTGTAGGCCCGCACCGAGCCCGTGATCTGCCAGGGCTTGACGAACTCGCCGAGCTGTTCGCGCGTGACGCTGTCGTCCGGCGCCTTGCAATGCGGGCACAGGGTGCGCACCAGGCGCTGGGCCAGCACGCCGAGCATGGTGGCGTTGACGAGGTAGTTGGGCACGCCGAGCTCCATCAGCCGCGTGATCGCGCTCGGTGCATCGTTGGTGTGCAGCGTGCTGAAGACCAGGTGGCCGGTGAGCGCGGCCTGCACCGCCATCTCGGCCGTCGCGATGTCGCGGATCTCGCCCACCATGATGATGTCCGGGTCCTGCCGCATCAGCGCGCGCAGGCCCTCGGTGAAGCCGAAGTCCAGCTGCGGCTGCACCTGCGTCTGGTTGAAGGAGGGCTCGATCATTTCGATCGGATCCTCGATCGTGCTCACGTTGACCTCCTCGGTCGCGACACGCTTGAGCGTCGAGTAGAGCGTGGTGGTCTTGCCGGAGCCGGTCGGTCCGGTCACCAGGATGATGCCGTGCGGGCGCGTCACGAGCTGCTCCCAGCGCTGCGCATCGTGCTGCGCGAAGCCGAGCGCATCGAGGTCCTTGACCGCGGTGTCGGGGTCGAAGATCCGCATCACCATCTTCTCGCCGAAGGCGGTCGGCAGCGTGGAGAGCCGCATCTCGACCTCTTCGCCGCGCATGTTGCGGGTCTTGATGCGGCCATCGAGCGGCCGCCGCTTCTCGACCACGTCCATGCGGCCGAGCAGCTTGATGCGCGACACCATCGCGTTCATCACGCCCATCGGCATCTGGTAGGCGGGGTGCAGCACGCCGTCGATGCGAAAGCGGATCACGCCCTGCTCGCGCCGCGGCTCCAGGTGGATGTCGCTGGCACGCTGGTCGAAGGCGTACTGCCAGAGCCAGTCGACCACCTGCACCACGCTCTGGTCGTTGGCATCGAGCTGCTTGTTGCTCTTGCCGAGCTCGACCAGCTGCTCGAAGCTGGCGCCGCCCGCATTGCCGCCGGCCTTCTGCGCCGCGCGCACCGACTTGGCCAGCGAGAAGAACTCCGCCGTATAGCGCTGGATGTCGACCGGGTTCGCGACCACGCGCCGCACTGCGCGGCGCGCCTGGCGCTCGACCTCGGCGATCCAGTCGGTGAGAAAAGGTTCGGCCGTCGCCACCACCACCTCGGCGGGCGTGACCTGCACCGGCAGCACCTTGTGCCGCTCCGCATAGGCCGCGCTCATGGTGTCGGCCACCTTGCCCACGTCGACCCTGAGCGGGTCGATGCGCAGATAGGCCAGGCCGGCGCGGCCGGCGAGCCACTGGCTCAGCATCTCCAGGTCGAGCGGCTTGCCGTCGCTCTCGCGCGTCATCGCGACATTCGCGAGCCGCACCAGCGGATGCTGGCGGCTCTCGGCCTGCGCGCAGCGCGCCAGCGTGCGCTTGGCCTCCACCGGCGAGATCACGCCGTCCTTGGCGAGCCATTCGATCAGATGCCGCAGATCGAGCGGCCCTTCGTGGCGGGAGGCGGCGGACTTGGGTGGAGAGACAGCGCTCATGGTCAGGTCAATGGTTTGAATACCCGCAGCCACTTCGGCGCCGGCAGGCCCCACCGAGTCTGGATGCTTTGGGCGCGATCGGCAAGCGCGGGGCGCTTCGGCTGGCTGGGCGTGCGCTGGGCCAGCACCACGGTGTTGCCTTCACGCGTGGGCTTGAAGGCCCAGAGCGCATCTTCGCCGAAGGCGGTGGCGATCTTCTCGAGGCTGCGCTCGTAGCTCGAGGAGCGGCCGAACAGGTTGACCGTCATGCAACCGTCCTCGGTCAGGAGGGCGCGGCAGTCGGCGTAGAAAGCTTCGCTGTCGAGCACCGGCGCGGCGGCCTCGTGGTCGTACAGGTCGACCTGCAACGCATCCACCGCGCCCTGCCATTGCGGCTTGCGGATCTCCGTCGCCGCGTCGGCCACCACCACCTGCAGCCTGGTGTCGTCGGCCGGCAGCTTGAACCAGCCACGGCAGGCCGCCACCACCTGCGGATTGAGCTCGACCGCCGTGGTGCGCATGCCCAGCGTCTTGCGGCAGAACTTGGTGAGGCTGGCCGCGCCCAGACCCAGCTGCATCGCATGGCGGCTGCGCACGCTCGCGGCTTCGACGAAGAGCAGCCAGGCCATCATGCGCTGCACGTACTCGAGCTCGATCTCGAAGGGCGCATCGAGCTTCATCGAGCCCTGCACCCACTCGGTGCCGAGGTGCAGGTAGCGCACATCGCCCCAGTCGGAGAAATTGACTTCCGGAAGTTCAGGCGCCGCGGCCTTCTTCGCCGCCATCAGAGCAGTCCGTGCTTCAGGAACACATCGCGCCACGCATCGTGCTTGCGCTCGAAGGTCCACGATGCGTTCGCCGCGCTCGAAGACGGCAGCCGGTAGACCGGCACGCCGAGGCCCTGGGTGTGTCGCGCATGCTTGAAGCTTTCACCGCCGTTGTGCGCGATCGCGGCAAGCCTGGGTAGCGCAAGGCCCGCGATGTCGTTCGCCTCGCCGTTGCGGATCGCCGAATCGAGGCTGCCTTCGCGTTCGCAGGCGGCGTACACGTCCCAGAGGCCGAGGCCGCGCTCGAGCAGCCAGGCGCGGCGGGCGGGATAACTGTCTGCGCCCGCCGGGAGCGGGTGGTCGGGCCAAATCGCTTGCAAGATCTTCCAGAAGTGGTTTTGCGGGTGCGCATAGTACTGCCGCTCGGCGAGCGAGCGGCCGCCCGGGAAACTGCCGAGGACCAGTACGACGGTGCGGTCCGAGACGATCGGATCGAGGCCGGTGAGCCGCAGCGGCGGCGCAGGCGATGCTTCCTTCATGCGCCGAGTAGACACAAAAAAACCCGCCGAAGCGGGTTTTTTGGCAAGAGCCCGATTCCCAGACTCAGGGCTTCTTGGCAGCGTCATGCTCTGCCGTGCCGGGCACCTTCTCGCCGACCTTCTTGCCTGCGGTGCGCATGCCGTCGGCCGTCTTGTGGCCAGCGGTCGCCACCGCATTGCCGGTCTTCTTGGCGACCTTCTTGGTGGCGGTGCCCGCCTTCTTGACCCCGCGCTCGGTGGCGCCGACCACCTTCTTCGTCGTGCGCTTGGTGGCGTCGACGGCGTCCTTGCCGGTTTCCTTGGCCTTCTCGGTCATGGTCGGCTCCTGAGCCGCCGGTGCCGCCGGTGCGGGCTGGGTTTGCGCCGCGGCCGACAGGCCGATGGATGCCAGGGCCAGGGCCAGCACGGCGGGCAAGGTGCGAATGGACGATTTGTTCATGGGAAAGCTCCTTTGATGAGTTGGAGTGACGAACTTGCCACTGGCATGCAACGAACACTCGAAGCCCAAGGATGACACCCGGACGACGTCGTGAACGCGCTTGCGCGAAAGTCGGGCAGTTGGCCTACGCGTGCTGCGGGATGCCCGCCGACGCATCGATCAGCGAGGACAGACGCGGCAGTGCCGAAACGGCATTTCGCGTGGTCGCCTGGGCCAGCGCGTCGAGCGTGATGCCGCGCAGCCCGGCCACGACTTCGGCGATGCGCGGCAGCTCGCCCGGCTCGTTGCGACCCTGCGCCTCGCCCGCCGCACGCTGCGCTTCGGTGCGGTAGAGCCAATGCGGCTGGATGTCGGGCGCGTCGGTTTCCATCACGATCGATGTGAGCGGCAGCGTCGCGGCAAGACGCCGCAGCTGCAATGCGCGCTCGAAGGTCACGGCGCCGCCGAAGCCCAGCTTGAGCCCGCAATCGATGCAGGCCTGCGCCTGCTGCGCGCTGCCGTTGAACGCATGCGCGATGCCCTGCCAGGTCTGGCCGGGCGCGACCTGCCGCAGGTGTTTCAAGACCTTGTCCACCGACCGGCGCACGTGAACGATCACCGGCAGCCCGTGCTTGCGCGCGAGTTGCAACTGAGTGTGAAAGAAGCGCTCCTGCTTGTCGGGGTCCAGGCCGGGCACGAAAAAATCGAGCCCGATCTCACCCACCGCCACCAGGCGCGGATCGTCGCGGCGCGCGGCAAGTTCCGCGTCGAGCAGCGCCAGGTGCTCGTCCTGCGCCTCGGTGGTGCACATCGGGTGGATGCCCAGCGCGTAGGCATCGTTCTGGGCATGCGCGAGTTCGCGCACTGTTGCGAAGTTGGCGGCCGCCACTGCCGGAATCACGCACAGGGCCACGTTCCGGGCTGCCGCGCGATCCCGTATCGCGGCCATTTCGGTGCCGAATTCCGGTGCATCGAGGTGACAGTGGGTATCGATGAAGACGGCCATCGGCCAATGATGCCCGAACGCATGCACAGCCGGAGAAAGCGTGCTACCGTGCCTCTCTCACGCGTCGATTTTTTTGCCGGAGGTGCCCCGATGCGCAGGCCTGCTTTCTACAGCCGCTCACCCCGCGCGCCGCAGGACGCGGCCGAGCCTGGCACGCCCCAGGCGTCCGATGACTCGGAGGTGCCCGCAGCGGCGCCAGCCGCCGCTGCGCCGCGCTGGCAGCCCGGGCGGCGCAGCTTCGCGCTGCTGCTCGCGCTCTGCGTCGGCTCATCGGCCACCGGCATCGCGCTGTGGCCACGCCAGAACATCCGCCAGTACACGCAGAAGGACATCGACGCCGCCGTGTTGCGCACGCTGCAGACCGCCACCCTGCCCTCGCCGGCCGCCAAGGCGGCCGAGATCATCCGTCCCTCGGTGGTGCGGGTGGTCGGCTACGGGCCCGAAAAGAAGACGCCGGAAGCCCAGACGCAGAAGCGCGGAAACAACGTCGCCAAGGGCAAGCCGCCCGAGGCCGACGAGCCGCCGGGCGAGGTGGAGCGCGGCGTCGGCACCGGCGTGGTGATCGTCGACAAGGGCATCATCCTCACCAACCTGCACGTGGTCGCCGGCGCCGAGAAGATCAAGGTCACTTTTGCCGACGGCCTCGAGGCGCCCGCCGTGATCACCGGCGTGCAGCCCGAGAACGACCTCGCCGTGCTGCAGGCGCAGAAGCTGCCCGACGACCTGATCCCGGCCACGATGCGCTCGACCGCCGACCTCCAGCCCGGCGACGAAGTGGTCGCGGTCGGCTTTCCCTTCGGCATCGGCCCCTCGGTCTCGGCCGGCGTGGTCTCGGGCCTCAAGCGCTCGTTCCGCTCGCCCGAGGGCAAGCAGGAGCTCGGCAACCTGATCCAGTTCGACGCCGCCGCCAACCCCGGCAATTCGGGCGGGCCGCTCATCAACATGAACGGCGAGGTGCTCGGCATCGTGACCGCGATCCTCAACCCGACCCAGCAGCGCACCTTCATTGGCATCGGTTTTGCAGTGCCGATCGAGAACGCGGCCTCGGCCGCCGGCTCTCCGCCTTTCTGATGGTCTTTCCGATTCCTCACCGAAAGCAGCAAGCATGAGCACAGAGAACGAACCGACCTCCGCCTCCGCTTCCACCGCCGAGCTGATGGAGCAGATCCTCTACCAGGTGAAGCGCGTCGTCGTCGGCCAGGACCGTTTTCTCGAGCGCGTGATGGTCGCTGTGCTGGCGGGTGGTCACCTGCTGGTCGAAGGCGTTCCCGGGCTGGCCAAGACCCTGACCGTCAAGACGCTGGCCGAAGCGGTGCGCGGCCAGTTCAAGCGCATCCAGTTCACGCCCGACCTGGTGCCGGCCGACCTGATCGGCACGCGCATCTACAACCAGAAGACCGGCGAGTTCAGCACCTCGCTGGGGCCCGTGTTCGCCAATCTGCTTCTGGCCGACGAAATCAACCGCGCCCCGGCCAAGGTGCAGAGCGCGCTGCTCGAAGTGATGCAGGAGCGCCAGGTCACCATCGCCGGCGAGTCGCACAAGGTGCCGCGCCCCTTCCTCGTGATGGCGACGCAGAACCCGATCGAGACCGAGGGCACCTACCCGCTGCCCGAGGCGCAGGTGGACCGCTTCATGATGAAGGTGCTGGTCGACTACCCGACCGACGAGGAAGAGTTCGTGATCGTCGAGCGCGTGATCGGCGCCCCGGTCGAGGCCAGCCCGGTCGCGACCACCGACCAGCTCGCGGCGCTGCAGGCCGAAGCGCGGCGCGTCTATGTCGACCCTTCGCTGATCCAGTACGCGGTCAGGCTGGTGTCGGCCACGCGCACGCCCGAGAGGCACGGCCTCAAGGACATGCGGCGCTTCATCACCTTCGGCGCCAGCCCGCGCGCCAGCATCAACCTGACCGAAGGCGCGCGCGCCCTGGCGCTGCTGCGCGGCCGTAGCTACGCGCTGCCCGAGGACATGACGGCGCTGGTGCCCGACGTGCTGCGGCACCGCGTGACGCTGTCGTATGAAGGCCTCTCCGAAGGGCTCACGCCCGACGGCCTGATCGACAAGATCATGCGGGCCGTACCCGCGCCAGCCAAGCCGCTCGAACATGAAAAGCTGGTGGCCTAGCCGGCGCGCGCGCGCCGCCAACGACGAACGACTCGCGGGCGAGGCCGCGGCGGGCTCCGCCGAACGCACGCTGCGCCGGCTCGAATGGACGGTGATCCGCCGGCTCGACGGCCTGCTGCAGGGCGACTACCGCACGCTGATGCGCGGCACCGGCCTCGACCTGGCCGACCTGCGCGAGTACCAGCACCACGACGACGTGCGCCACATCGACTGGAACGTCACCGCGCGCCTGCAGACGCCGCACGTGCGCGTGTTCACTGAAGACCGCGAGATGGCCGCCTGGTTCATCCTCGACCTGAGCCGCTCGGTTGACTTCGGCTCCGGCCGCAAGGCCAAGCGCGAGATCTCGGCCGGCTTCGTCGGCGTCATTGCACGCCTGCTCACGCGGCACGGCAACCGCGTCGGCGCGCTGGTCTACGGCAACGACGTCGAGGCGGTGATCCCGCCGCGCAGCGGCCGGCGGCACGTGCTGCATCTGCTGCATTCGATGGAACGCCGCGCGGAAAAGAAGAACGCGCCGGCCCAGAAGGGCATGACCCGGCTGGCCGATCTGCTCAAGTCGGCAGCGGTGCTGATGCCGCGCCGCTCGACCGTGTTCGTGGTGTCCGATTTCCTGAGCGAGCCCGGCTGGGAGCTCCCGCTCGCGCAGCTGGTCCGGCGTCACGAGGTGGTGGCGGTGCGCCTCTTCGACCCGCTCGAGCTCGAGCTGCCCGACCTCGGCTTGGTGCCGCTCACCGATGCCGAGACCGGCGAGCAGCTCTGGGTCGACACGCACGACGCGAGCTTCCGCAAGCGCTTCGCCCGCGTCGCCGCGGAGCGCGAAACAACCCTGCGCGAGACGCTGGCCAAGGTCGGCGTCGACGCGCTTGAACTCTCGACCAACGACGATCTGGTGGAAGCCATCGTGCGCTTTGCCGACATGCGCAAGCGCCGCGTGCGCGCCGGGTCGTCCAACCCGAAGGCGGTGGCAGCATGAACTTCCTCTGGCCTCAATTCCTCTGGCTGTTGCTGGCGGCGCCGCTCCTGGTGCTGCTGTATGCCTGGCTCATGCGGCGCAAGAAGAAGCTGGCGCTGCGCTATGCCAGCCTGTCCATCGTGCGCGAGGCGATGGGCGTGCGACAGAGCGTGCGGCGCCACATCCCGCCCTTCCTGTTCCTGCTCGCGATGGTCGCGATGCTGATCGCCGCCGCTCGGCCGATGGCGGTGGTGGTGCTGCCCTCGAACCAGCAGACCATCATCCTGGCGATGGACGTGTCCGGCAGCATGCGCGCGGCCGACGTGCTGCCCAACCGGCTGGTGGCCGCGCAGGAAGCGGCCAAGAGCTTTCTGAAGGAGCTGCCGCGGCACGTGAAGGTCGGCATCGTCGCCTTCGCGGGCAGCGCCAATGTCGCGCAGCTGCCCACCACCAACCGCGAAGACCTGGTCACGGCCATCGACTCCTTCCAGCTGCAGCGCGCGACGGCCACCGGCAATGCCATCGTCGTTTCGCTGGCCACGCTGTTCCCGGATGCGGGCATCGACGTCTCGAACTTCGGTCCCCAGAGCAGCCGCCAGCGCGGCGTGCCGCTCGAACAGGCCGGCAAGGCGCCGCAGAAGGAATTCACGCCGGTGGCGCCCGGCTCCTACACCTCGGCCGCCATCATCATGTTGACCGACGGCCAGCGCACCACCGGCGTTGACCCGCTCGACGCGGCCAAGGTCGCGGCCGAGCGCGGCGTGCGCGTCTACACGGTGGGCATCGGCACGGTCGACGGCGAGACCATCGGCTTCGAAGGCTGGTCGATGCGCGTGCGCCTCGACGAGGAAACGCTCAAGGCGATCGCCAACAAGACGCAGGCCGAGTACTACTACGCAGGCACCGCGGCAGACCTCACCAAGGTCTACAACACGCTGAGCTCCAGGCTCACGGTCGAGAAGAAGGAGACCGAAATCTCGGCGCTGTTCGCGCTCGGCGCGGCCGTGCTGGCCTTGCTGTCAGCCGGACTCTCTTTGCTGTGGTTCAACAGAATCCTGTAGCCGCCTTCACTGATGTTTGATTTGACAGGAAAGACCGCGCTCGTCACCGGCGGCAACGGCGGCATCGGACTCGGCATGGCCGAGGGATTGGCGAAGGCCGGGGCGCGCGTGATCGTTGCAGCGCGCAATCCGCAGAAATCGGCCGCCGCGGTCGAGACCCTGAAGGCCCTCGGCAGCGACAGCTTCGCGCTGTCGGCCGACGTGACCGACGAGGCCTCGGTGCAGCGGCTCTTCGACCAGGTGGCCGAGCGCTGCGGCCGGCTCGACATCCTGGTCAACAACGCCGGTACCACGGTGCGCAAGCCGGCCGACCAGCTCGCGCTGGCCGAATGGCACATGGTGATGGACACCAACCTCACCAGCGCCTTCCTGTGCTGCCGCGCGGCCCACGCCCACCTCAAGGCGGCCGGCGGCGGCAAGATCATCAACATCGGTTCGATGCTGTCGATCTTCGGCGCGCCCTATGCGCCGGTCTACGGCGCGAGCAAGGGCGGCATCGTGCAGCTGAGCCGCGCGCTGGCCGCGTCATGGGCACCGGACAAGATCCAGGTCAATGCCGTGCTGCCGGGCTGGATCCGCACCGAGCTGACCGACGCCGCGCGTGCGCAGGTGCAGGGCCTCGAAGAGCGCGTCAACGCGCGCACGCCCGCCGGGCGCTGGGGCCGGCCGGAGGACCTGGCCGGCATCGCGGTCTTTCTCGCGAGCAAGGCCTCCGACTTCGTGACGGGCACGGCAATCCCCGTCGACGGCGGCTACTCGATCGCAGCCTGAGGCGGCGCGAGGCGCCCGCGCCCGCAGTCATTCCATGCGAACCGTTTCGGCCACACCGTCCGCGTAGGCAGGTTCCAGTTCCGCATCCATCCTCGCCACGGCCTGGTGCAACAGGCCGCGCAACCAGACCAGGCCCGGGTCCTGCGTGCGGTACGTGTGCCACTGCATCGTCTGCTTCATCGCCGGCATCGGCACCGGCGCCGGCAGCAGCCGCAGCGGCAGGGACTTCTGGGCCAGTCGGGCGAGCCGTGCGTGCAGCATGGCAATGCGATCGGTGCCCACGATCAGATAGGGAACCGCGGCGAAGCTGTAGCTGGTGACTTCGATGCGCCGCACCCCCGGGTAGCGTCGCTTCAGCCATCTCGCGAGTGTGGGCTCGTCCATGCCGGAGGGCTGCATCACGACGTGGCCGGCCGTCGCGTACTGATCGGCCGTCAATTTGTCGGCGTGCCCGAAGCGGCCGCCGCTCCAGACCGCGCAGACGAACTGCTCCTCGAACAGGATGTCGAAGGGATGAGGCTCGGGCGTGCGATATTCCAGCGGCAGGATGAGCAGGTCGGCCTCGCCGCTCTCCAGCTCACGATGGGGCGGCTGCAGCAGCGGCAGCAGATCGAAGCGCACGGTGCGCGACTGCTGGCTCACCAGCGTGAGCAGATGCGGCATCAGGACTATCGAGCTGTAATCGGAGACGATCAGGCGAAAGCGGCGCTCCGCCTGGGCGGGATCGAAGCGCGGCTGGGCAAGGATCGCGGAATCCACCCGCACGAGCACGTCGCGCACGGCATCCTTCAGCGTCTCGGCCCGCGGCGTGAGCTCCATCTTGCGGCCGACCTGCACCAGCAGGTCGTCGTTGAAATAGGCCCGCAGCCGCGCCAGCGCATTGCTCGTGGCGGACTGGCTCAGGTGCAGGCGCTCCCCGGCCCGGCTGATGCTGCGCTCGGTGAGGAGCGCATCCAGGGCCACCAGCAGGTTCAAGTCGAGCTTGTTGAACCGCATGAGCTGACCTCGTCCCTTTGAAAACCCCGGTCCGCCTTGCAAGGTATCCACGCGATCGATCCACGGCATGGATGCAAACCATTTTACTGACGGCTCCTGCGTCCCTAACCTCTGTCAAACCCTCGAATGGGGGCCCCACATAAATGGAGACGGAACCCGTGAACACGCGCCCCGCCAACGCTCTGCCTGCGCCGGAATCCCGTGGCTATTGAGCTCGCATTCGAGGCCGTGGGCGACGGCCCTCCCCTGGTGATCCTGCACGGGCTGTTCGGTGCCGGACGCAACTGGGCGCGGATCGCCCGAGCGCTCGGCGACAGGCATCGGGTCTACCTGCCGGATGCGCGCAACCACGGCGCGTCGCCCCGGGGCCAGACCATGTCATACACCGAGATGGCGCAGGACGTGCTGGCGCTCATCGAGCGCGAGCAGTTGCAGCGGCCGCTGCTGATCGGCCACAGTATGGGCGGCAAGACCGCCATGACCCTGGCCCTCGAGCATCCGCAGGCGATCTCCGGCGTGGCGGTGATCGACATCGCACCCGAGCGCTACAGCGACCAGTTCTCGCCCTACATGATGGCCATGCGCGGCTTCGACGCGGCCGCCGCGACCGGCCGCAACGAGGCCCGGCAGGCGCTGGCGCAGGGCCAGGAAGGCGACACGCCGGTCCTCGACTTCCTGATGCAGAACCTGCGGCGCCACGACGAGCGCTTCGACTGGCGGCTCAACCTGCTGGCGGTGGCCATGTGCATGCAGGAGCTGTGCGGATTTCCGCAGAGGCTCCAGCACCGGCACTACGAAGGGCCGGCGCTGTTCCTCGCCGGCACCGATTCGGCCTATGTGCAAGCCGAGTCGCATGCCGGCATCGCGCGCCTGTTTCCGCGCGCGCACCTGGAACACATCGACGACGCCGGCCATTGGGTGCATGCCGACCAGCCGGGGGCGCTGCTGCGGATCTTGCGCTGCTGGCTGCATGGGCATGAAGCTGGCACGCCGCGCGCAGCAGTTCCGCAGGCAGCGCTGGCGGCGCTGGCGGCGCGCTGATTCGACTCCAAAGAAAGCAACCCGGTCTTCTCACCATGTTCGACACTCCGCGCGATGCCGCGCTCGATGGCCCCAGCCCGCCCCTGACGATTCAAGCAGGAGCGACACAGCGCGACCTCGCGCAGGCCTGCCTCGACAATGCGCTCGCCTTGATCGAGTCCGTTCTCAATGACCGCGAAGGCGAGAACACCCCGGCCGGCGAGCGTGCGGCCGTCCGCGTCTGCGTCACTTCGGCGCACGTCCTGCTCGGCGCGGCCCGGCAATTGATGGCCGAACCGCTCTATCTCCTGGCGCCGAAGGAGCGCGGGCAGCGGCTGAAGGCGCTGGTCGAAGAAGCCAAGACGGCCGGCCGTGCGGCCTACAGAGCAGCGCTGATGCTGACGGGACACGAGTGATTGCAGAAGCGTGACGAATGCCGCGACCGCGTGGGTAAACCCTGACTCGGCGGCACCGACGGCTCATTTCCAATAGTTATTCAACTTAACTAAATTCATTGGAAAAGGGCCTTGCTCATGCAGCGCAGAAGTTTTGTCGCCTCCACTGCCGTATTTGCCACTGGCTTGGCACACTTGTCGTCCGCGCAGGCAGAAACAGGGGTGAGCGACAGCGAGATCCTGCTCGGCAGCAGCGCCGTGCTGAGCGGCCCGCTCGGCTCGCAGATCAAGGTCGTGCACAACGGCGCCGGGCTGGCCTTCGATGCGGTCAACGAACAAGGCGGCGTGGGCGGACGCAAGATCAAGCTGGTGTCGCTGGACGACGAGCTGAAGCCCGAGAAGGCGGTGGAGAACTACGGCAAGCTGCTGAACGACCATCGCGTGTTCGCGTTCTTCGGCTGCGTCGGCTCGGGCACCACGGCCGCCGCCGCCAAGCTGCTGCAGCAAAGCGGCGCACCCAGCGTGGGCGGCTACGGCGTGGGCGACACGGCGCGCGAACGCGTTGCCGGCTCCGCCTACTTCGTGCGCGCCAGCAATGCGCGCGAAGCACAGGCCCTGGTCGAGCACCTCACGACCGTCGGCGTGAACAAGATGGCGATCGCCCATCTCGACAACCCGGGCGGCGCCGAAGCGGTCAAGCTGATCGAGGCCGCCATGGCCACCCACAAGCTCACGCCGACGGCGGTGGTCTCGGTGAAGGGAGACGGCTCGACCTCCGCCGCCGCCGGCAAGACATTGGCCGACAGCCAGCCGCAGGCCGTCCTGATGTATCTGGCCGGCACGGTGGCCGGCGAGGTCATCAAGGCGACTTACGGCGCCGGCAGCAAGCCGATGTTCTATGGCATGTCGGTCGTCCCGGGCGAGGTCACGGCCAAGGTGGTGAACCTGCAGGCGGGCGGACTGGCCATCTCGCAGGTCATGCCTTATCCCTGGGGCGAGGTGGAGACCGTCACGCGCGACTACCGACGCCTGGCGGAACGCGCGCAGGTGCCGGTGGGCTACGGCAGCTTCGAGGGCTACCTGAACGGGCTGGTGATGATCGAGGGGCTCAAGCGTGCCGGCCGCGACCTGACACGTGCGCGCCTGCATGCGGCGCTGCGCGCATTCAAGATGCGGCTGGCCGGCATGGACATCGATTTCACGTCAGGCAGCAGCACCGGGTCGAAGTTCATCGAAATGGTTCGCGTCACGCCCGAGGGCCGCTTCGTGCGTTGACCCGGGCGCTCTTCTCAACCGGTTCTCAGACCGCCCGCGTCAGCATCCGCCCCGCCCGCGCCCGCACCTCGGGCTCTTCTTCGCCGCCTCGGAAGGCGCAGGCGCCGTTGACGAACACGCGATCGATCCCCACGCTGGCGCTCTGCGGCCGGTCGTAGGTGGCGGTGTCGGCGATGGTGCGCGGATCGAACACCACCACGTCGGCCATCGCGCCCACGCGCAGCAGGCCGCGGTCGGCGATGCGCAGGTTGCGCGCGGTCATGCCGGTCATCTTGTGGACTGCCTGTTCGAGCGTGAACAGCTGGCGCTCGCGCCAGTAGCGCGCGAACACGCGCGGGAAGGCGCCCCACAGGCGCGGATGCGGATGGCGGTCGTGCGGCAGGCCGTCGCTGCCGATCATGGTGCGCGGATGGGCGATCACGCGCTCCACGTCCTCTTCCTTCATCTGGAAGTAGCAGGCGCCGCCGGGCTGCAGGCGGCGGCAGGCTTCCTTCTGGTCCACGCCCCATTCGCGCGCGACGTCGGCGAGCATGCGGCCCGTCACCTCGGGATGCGGATCGGACCAGGTCAGCAGGATGTCGATCACGCCGTCCACCAGGTCCTCGCGCAACACGGTGGAGCCGGCGACGTAGGGGTAGACGTCGAGCGCGATGTCCTGCCGCTTCGCGAGCGCGTCGACCAGCGGCAGGGTTTCGAGCGTGCGGCCCCAATTGGCGGGGCCGGCGCATTTGTGGTGCGAGATCACGAGCGGCGCGCCGGCGCTGAAGGCGGTGTCGCCGGCCTCGTGCATTGCCTCGATGATGGTTTCCATCTCGCTGCGCAGGTGCGTGGCATAGACGCCGCCGTGGCGCGCGACGATGCGCGCGAGCGCCGTCACCTCTTCGGCCGGCGCGGCGAAGGCTTGCTCGTAGAACAGGCCCGAGGAGAGGCCGTGGGCGCCGTCCAGCATGCAGGCTTCGAGCAGCTGGCCCATGCGCGCGCGCTCGTCCTCGGTGGCCGCGCGGTCGAGCGCGTCCATGGTCGCGAAGCGCAAGGTGGTGTGGCCGATCAGCGCCGCGACATTGAGCGCCGGCTGCGCCGCCTCGACCGCGGCGCGGTACTCGGCCATCGTGGCGTGGCGGAAGGAATCGATGCCCAGCAACGTGAGCGGCGGCTGGGCTTGCGGCGTGCGGTAGGGCGCGAGCGAGATGCCGCAGTTGCCGGTGACCACCGTCGTGATGCCTTGCGAGATCTTCGGCAGGCACAGCGGATCGCGCAGCACGATCGCGTCGTCGTGCGTGTGGACATCGATGAAGCCGGGGGCGATCACCCTGCCGCGGCAGTCGACGGTTTCGAGATCGGCCGCTGCGATGCCTTCGGGCAGGCGCTCGCGCAGGCCTTCGCCCAGCGCTGCGATACGGTCGCCGGCCAGCAGCACGTCGCCGGGCCAGCTCGGGCCGCCGGAGCCGTCGACCACGAGGCCGCCTTCGAGCAAGAAGATCGCTTGCTCAGCCATGCTTCACTCCTCCGCCATCCCAGCTCTGCAGCGGATGCGTGCTCGCATCGATGCCGTGGCGCTGGAAGGCTTCGCGCGCGCGCTGCAGGCGCTGCACCGCGGGTTCGCCGCGGCGCTGCGCGACCAGCACGGTCAGGATCTCGATCACCGTCAGGTGCGTGAGGTAGGCGTCGATGCCCACGTGCATCACCGCGTCGTCGGGCACCGAGAGGCCCAGCAGGAAATCGGCCTTCGCCGCGAGCGCCGTGCCGGGTCGCGTGAGTGCGACCACCTTGGCGCCCTGCCCGCGCGCGATGTCGACAGCATCGAGCAGCGAGGGCATGCCGCCCACGTGCGAGATCGCGATCACCACGCCACCCGGGCGCTGGGCCGCGCCGGCCACCTGCTGCAGGTGGTAGTCGGCCCAGGCGTTGGCCGAGAGGCCGAGGCGGAACAGCCGCGCCTGCAGGTCGTTGGCCATGAACCACGAGGTGGCGCCGGCACCATAGAGATCGACGTGCGGCGCCGCCGCGATGGCGGCCACGGCGCCGTCGAGCACTTCCATGTCGAGCTGGTTGCGCACGCCCGAGACCGAGGCGGCGGCGCTGCGCGCGATCTTGCCGACCACCTCGTCGGCCGCGTCCTCGATGTTCACACGCCGGTGCAGCGGCGAGCCGCCGAGCGCCAGTTCCTGCGCCAGCGCAAGCTTGAATTCGCGCAGGCCGGCGAAGCCGAGATCGCGGCAGGTGCGCATGATGGTGGGCACCGAGCTGCGCGAGCGCTCGGCCAGCGTCTCGAAGCTTTCCTCGAGCGCGCGGTCGGGGTCTTCGAGGATCAGGTCGAGGATGGCGCGCCGCGTGGCCGAGGCGCCGTCGCGGATCTCGGCCATCTTCTGAAGCAGGGAGGATGTCATCACGGGCGCCATCAGAAGTGCATGGCCACCGCATCGCTGATGCGGTAGTCCTCTTCGACCACCGGCATCCAGTGCCACTTGTCGAAGGTGGTGCAGGGGTGCGAGATGCCGAGGCCGACGCGCTCGCCGACCGCGGGCGCCTGCGGCTCCTCGGCATCGTCCCAGCGCAGGTAGGCATGCTGGTCGTTCAGCGCCGTGATCTGCCAGCCCGGCGGCACCGCGGCGGGCACCAGGCTGCCGCGCGCGGCGCGCGCGATCGGCACCGGCAGCGAAAGGTCGAAGGAGATGTCGCGCTTGCCGACCGCGAGGATCGCGAGCTTCGGTTCGGGGCGCGACTGCACCGTGGCCCACACCTCCATCGCAGGGCGCAGGCTCTCGCCGCAGCCGCAGCCCAACCGTTCGTCCACGGCACTCAGCATGCGCTGGTAGAAGCCGTGGTCGTGCGTCACGTAGCAGCCCGAGCGCAGCAGGCCGCGCACGCGGGCCTGGAGCGCCGGCTTCAGGCGGCCGGCCACCAGGTCGAAGATCGCGGAGCCGCCGGCCGAGACCAGCACCTCGTCGGTGTCGAACAGACTGTGGAGGTCGCAATGGCGGGCCACGGCCTCGACGCGGTCCATGAGCGTGTTCGCATAGGTCGTGTCGGGCCCGCTCTCGCCGGTGGCGCCCTGCCCTTCGTAGCATTCGATGCCGGCGAGCTTGACGGCGTCGCTCTCGTGCAGGCGGGTGGCGAGCGTGACCGCTTCCTCGTGCGTGCGGCAGCCGGTGCGCGCACCCTCGACGCCGATTTCGAGCATCACCTCAAAAGGCAGGTGCTCGGGGTGGCGCTCTGTCCAGTCCTCGATCAGCGCAAGCTGCGCCAGCGAATCGACCAGAAACACGACGCGCAGGTCGATGTGCGCGTGCAGCAGCAGCTGGATGCCGGCCAGGTCTTCGTCGTTCACCACCTGGTTGGCGATCAGCGTGCGCCGCGCGCCGGCGGCCACGCCGACGGCGAGCTGCGTCACGGTCGCGAAAGTGAGGCCCCAGGCGCCGGCGTCGAGCTGGCGCTTGAAGAGCTGCGGCGACATGGTGGTCTTGCCGTGCGGCGCGAGGTCGATGCCCCACTGGCGCACGCGCGCCTGCATCCACTGGAGGTTGTGTTCCAGCGCCTCGCGCTTAAGCACGGCCAGCGGCAGCGGCAGGTCGCCGGCCAGCACATGCCAGCCGGCCTTGCCGATCTCGCTGCGGCGCTTCGGCGGCTGGGTGCGCGGGTAGCCCTTGAAGCCGGTGTTGAGCAGCGGATCGATGAAGTCGTCGTATTCGGTGATCATAGGGAAATCAGCTCTTTGCGGATGCAGGCGGAAAAATGGCCCGGTGCGAGTTCGTCCAGCGGCGGCACGGTCTGGGCGCAGGCCTCGATGGCATGCGGACAGCGCGTGCGGAACACGCAGCCGGACGGCGGCGCGACCGGGCTCGGGATGTCGCCCTTCAGCGCGACGTGTTCGTTGGGCAGCAGCGGATCGGGCTTCGGGCTCGCGGCCAACAGGGCTCGCGTGTAGGGATGCTGCGGGCGCTCGAAGAGTTCGCTGGTGGTCGCCACTTCCATCACCTTGCCGAGGTAAAGCACGACCACGCGGTCGCACAGGTATTCCACCACGTCCAGGTCGTGCGAGATGAATAGCATCGTCAGCGACAGGCGTTCGCGCAGATCGGCCAGCAGGTTGATCACCTGCGACTGGATCGACACGTCCAGCGCCGACAGCGGCTCGTCGGCGACGATGAACTCGGGCTCGACGGCGAGCGCGCGCGCCACGCCGATGCGCTGCCGCTGGCCGCCCGAGAACTCGTGCGGAAAGCGGCTTGCATGCTCGGGGCGCAGGCCCACGGTTTCGAGCAGTTCGGCGATGCGCTTGTCGCGTGCAGCGGCGCCCTTGTGCAGCCCGTGCGTGGCCAGCGCCTCGCCGAGGATGGCGCTGATGCGCATCTTCGGGTTGAGGCTCGCGTACGGGTCCTGGAAGATGATCTGCAGCTTGCTGCGCAGCTTTCGCAGCGGCCCGGAAGAGAGCTTGCCGATGTCGTCGCCGCGGTAGAGCACCTCGCCCTCCGTGCGCTCGACCAGGCGCAGCAGCGTGCGGCCGATGGTGCTCTTGCCGGAGCCCGATTCGCCGACCAGGCCCAGCGTTTCGCCGGCGCGGATCGCGAAGGAAACGTCGTCGACCGCGCGCACCGGGCGCTCGCCGCTGCCGAAGTATTTCTTGAGGCCTCGGACCTCGATCAGGGGGACTGCGGCAGTGGTCATGGGCACGTGGTATTGGCTCCTTCTCCCGCAGGCGGGAGAGGGCGGGGGATGAGGGCGGGGGCCTCGGGATGCACCCTCACCCCGGCCCTCTCCCGCGAACGGGAGAGGGAGCAAGGCGGCGGCGTACTCATGCGGCCCTCGCGAGTGGTTGGATCGCCGGCACGCGGATGCAGCGCGCCTGCCGATCGGGGTGGGTTTCGACGAGCGGCGGGATGGCCTGCAGGCAGGCTTCCGCCGCATGGTCGCAGCGCGGCCCGAAGGCGCAGCCCGGCGGCGGCGCCAGCGGGCTCGACACCTGGCCGCGAATCGCGAACAGCCGCTTGGGCTTGGCCCCTCCGCGCAGGTGCGCCTTGCCGGGCAGACAGGCCAGCAGGCCCTGCGTGTAGGGATGCTCGGGCGTGGCGAACAGCGGCCGCACCGGTGCGCTCTCGACCACGCGACCCGCATACATCACGACCACGTCGTCGGCATGGTGCGCCACCACGCCGAGGTTGTGGGTGATGAACAGGATGCTCATGCCGGTCTCGGCCTGCAGCCGGCGCATCAGCTCGAGGATCTGCGCCTGGATCGTGACGTCGAGCGCGGTGGTGGGCTCGTCGGCGATCAAGAGCGTCGGGTCGCAAGCCATGGCCAGCGCGATCATCACGCGCTGGCGCATGCCGCCCGAGAGCTGGTGCGGGTATTCATGCAGGCGCCGCGCCGCGGCCGGGATCTCGACCAGCTCCAGCATGCGCAGCGCGTGCGCGAGCGCGGCCTTGCGGTCCAGCCCCTTGTGCAGGCGCACGCTCTCGGCGATCTGCTCGCCGATGGTGAAGACCGGGTTCAGGCTGGTCATCGGCTCCTGGAAGATCATCGCGAGCTCGTTGCCGCGCAGGCGCCGCATGTCGCGGTCCCCGAGCGTGAGCAGGTCGACCTTGCGGCCGTCGCGCGTGGCGAAGGCGGTCTCGCCGCTCACCTGTGCGTTGGCGGTCTTGGGCAAGAGACGCATCAGCGTCAAGCTGGTGACCGACTTGCCCGAGCCCGACTCGCCGACCAGCGCGGTGGTCTTGCCGGGCTGGATTGAGAAGCTCACCTCGGCCACCGAACGCACGAGACCGTCTTCGGTGGGGAAGGAGGTGCCGAGATTGCGTACCGCGAGACGTGGAGTTGCGTGCATCGTCATCACGTTGCCTTCTTGAGCTTGGGGTCCAGCAGGTCGCGCACGCCGTCGCCCAGCAACTGCAGCGAGAGCGCGGTGAAGATGATCGCCAACCCCGGAAACAGCACGACCCAGAAGGCCCGGTCCGCATACTGCTGGCTGCCCGCGACCATGGTGCCCCAGGTCGGGATCTCGGGCGGCACGCCGACGCCGAGGAAGGACAGGCCCGCCTCCGCCAGGATGGCGTAGGCGAAGATGAAGGACACCTGCACCAGGATCGGCGACATCAGGTTGGGCAGGATGTGGCGCCACAGGATGCGCGAGGTGCGCACGCCCAAGGCGCGCACGGCTTCGACGAAGAGCAGCTCGCGCACCACCAGCGTGGAGGCGCGCACCACGCGCGCGACGCGCGGCGTGTAGACCAGCACCAGCGCCAGTACCACGTTGCCCAGCGAAGCGCCGAGGATGGCGACCAGCGCGATCGCAAGCAGGATGTCGGGGAAGGACATCATCGCGTCGACCACGCGCATCAGCGGCGCATCGAGCCGGCGGAAGAAGCCGGCCACCAGGCCCAGGAGGGTGCCCGCGATCACCGAGCCCAGCGCGGTGAGCGCCGCGATCGCGAGCGAATAGCGCGCGCCGTGGACGATGCGCGAGTACATGTCGCGCCCCAGCTCGTCGGTACCCATCAGGTGCGCGGCGCTCGGCGGCTTGAGGCGGTCGAGCACGGCCGTGTCGTTGGGGTCGGCCGAGGCGAACCATGGCGCGCCGAGCGCGAGCACCGCGATCACCAGCAGCACCAGGGCCGAGACCATCACGATGCGGCGGTGCATCAGCTGGCGGAGCATTCGAGGCATTTGCATGATTCAGATCTTCACGCGCGGGTCGACCACGGCGTACAACAAGTCGATCGAGAAGTTGATGAGCACGTAGATCGCAGCGATCACGAGCAAGGCTCCCTGGATCACCGGATAGTCGCGCCGCAGCACCGCGTTCACCACCAGGTTGCCGACGCCGGGCAGGCCGAACACCGTCTCGGTGACGACGGCGCCGCCGATCATCAGCGCGATGGTGAGCCCCAGCACGGTGACGATCGGCACCAGCGCGTTGCGCAGCGCATGCTTGAGCACCACCGTGCTTTCCGCCAGGCCCTTGGAACGCGCGGTGCGCACATAGTCCTCGCCCAGCACGTCGAGCATCGAGGCGCGCGTGAAGCGGATGATCAACGCCGAGTTCAAGAGCCCCAGCACCGCGGCCGGCAGGATCAGCGCATGCAGGCGCTCGGCCAGCGGCGCGTCGGGCGCGCCGTAGCCCGAAACCGGGAACCAGCCGAGCGAGACCGCGAAGAGCTGGATCAGCACGATGCCGAGCCAGAAACTCGGGATGCTGGCGCCGAGCATCGCGATGCCGGTGAACACCTGGTCGACCACGCGCCCACGGAATACCGCCGAGACGATGCCGCAGGGCAGCCCGATCAGCGCCGCGATCGCCACCGCCATCAGCGCCAGCAGCGTGGTCGGCTCCGCGCGCTCCATGAGCGCCTGCGTGACCGGCCGCTGCAGAAAGATCGACTGGCCCAGGTTGCCCTGCAGCACTTCGCGCAGCCAGTAGCCGAACTGCACCGGCAGCGGCTTGTCGAGGCCGTATTCCTTCTGCACGCGCGCGATGTCGGCGGCGGTGGCCTGGTCACCGAGCAGCACCGAGACCGGATCGCCCGAGGCGGCGCGCGTGAGGATGAAGACCAGCACCGCCACGATGGCGAGCACGACCAGCATGCCCGCGAGGCGGGACGAGAGATAGCGGACCATTCAGTTCTCCGACCGTTCGCCCTGAGCTTGTCGAAGGGCTTGCACGTGCGACGACGGCTTCGACAAGCTCAGCCCGAACGGGGTGGGGTTACTTGATGCGCGTATTCCAGAAATACGGCCAGGTGGCCGGCTGGTAGTTGTCCAGCGCCGGGCTCTTGGCCGACAGCCCGTTGAACTTGCCGACGTTCACGTAAGGCACCTCGTCGTAGACCACCTGCTGCACCTTGCCCCACAGCGCGCCGCGCTTGGCGGGATCGCTCTCGACATTGAAGGCGGACAGCGCGGCCTTCTTGGCTGGCGAATCCCACCAGCCCGGCGCGCCGTCGCCGAGCTGCGGCGGCGAGAGCATCGGCTCGGGGAACTGGCCCGAATGCGTGACGTAGACGTCCCACAGCTTCGGGTCGTTGCGGCGCTGCACCAGAGTGGCCCAGTCGACCACGTTGAGATCGACCTTGAAGCCGGCGCGCTTGAGCTGCTCGGCCATCAAGAGCGCCATGTTGTAGTGGAAGTCGTACTGGCGGCTGGTCAGCACGCGGATCGGCTCGCCCTTGTAGCCGGCCTTGGCGGCGGCCTCCTTCGCCTTGGGCGCATTGCGCTGGTTGTAGAGATCGGTGCCGCCCGTGGCATAGAAGGGCGAGCCCTTGGGGAAGTGATTGCCTTCGGCGACGAAGAAGCGCGTGTCGCCGAAGCCGGCCGCGAGCATCTCGCCCTCGCCGAGCGCGACCTGGATCGCCTGGCGCAGCGGCTGGCTGGCGGCCACGCCTTCCTTGGTGTTGAAGACGAGGTAGGGAAAGCCGAAGGACGGCGTCATGATCGGCAGCGTCTTGCCGCTGGCCTTCTCGAGGCGCGCCAGGGCTTCCACCGGCAGCAGGTCGGCAAAGTCGTACTGGCCGGCCAGCGCGCCTTCGACGCGCGTGTTGGCATTGGGCACCGGCACGAAGCGAAGTTCCTCGATCGCCGCCTCGCGCTTGCCGCCGTAGCCACTCGCGGGCTCCTTGCGAGTGCTGTACTTGTCGAAGCGCGTGAGCAGCACGTACTGGTCGGGCCGGCGCTCCTTGAACTTGTAGGGACCGGTGCCGACAAAATCCTTCAGCGGCTGCGCGATCGAGTCCTTGGCCATGATCGCGGCCATGCCGCTGGGCAGCGCCAGCTGGGCGAGCAGCGGCGCGTAGGGCGCCTTGAGCACCAGCTCGACGCCCAGCGGGCCCTTGGCCTTGAGGCTCTCGAGCTCCTTGCCCACCGCCTTGCCGCGCGGTGACTGCTCGATCCAGCGCTGCAGGCTCGCGACCACATCGTCGGCGTTCAGTTCGCGGCCGTTGTGCAGCATTACGCCCTTGCGCAGGGTGATGGCGTAGGCCTTGCCGTCGGCCGAGATCTTCGGCATCGATTCGGCCAGCATCGGCACCACGTTCCACTTCGCATCGAAGGTGTAGAGCGGCTCGTAGACGTGCTGCATGATCGTGCCGACCAGGTCGGCGGTGGAGGCCATCGGGTCCAGCGTCTGCGGCTCGGCCACCATGGCAAGGGTCGCGAAATTGCGCGGTCCCTGGGCCTGGGCCGGCGCCACGGCGAACAGCAAACTGACGAGGAACGCGCCGAGCAGGCTGCGCTTCGAGAGGCCGGGGGTCTGCATGTGAAACTCCTTCGTGGGTCGGATGATTTGAAAAATATTTTCTCTTCGGCCAGACTTTGAAGCATCAAACATGCCAAATCACGGGTGTAAACCCTATGTTTCAGGATTTTTACTGAAATAGAATTTCAATTCACACTCAACCCAGGAGCTTTTCATGCCGCTCGAATACCTCGGTGCATCCCCCAAGGCCTCGGACAACCAGGTCCGCCCCTTCTCCCCGGCCGTGCGCGCGGGCGACTTCATCTATGTGTCGGGACAGGTGCCCGCCGATGCGAACGGCGAGATCGTGGTCGGCGGCATCGAGGCTCAGACCCGGCAGGTCATGGAGAACATCAAGTCGGTGCTTGCGCTGGCCGGCGCGACGCTCGACGACGTCTGCAAGACCACCGTGTGGCTGCAGGACGCGCGCGATTTCGGTGCCTTCAATCGCGTCTACATGGGCTATTTCGGTGCCGGCCGGCCCGCGCGCTCGACCACCGAGGCGCGCCTGATGGTCGACGCCAAGGTCGAGATCGACGTGGTGGCCTACAAGCCGAAGTAAGCCGGCAGCTGCGCGCCTAGGGGCGCAGCTCGCTCTTGCGCTGGATGATGCGCGACACCAGCCCGTAGTCGATCGCCTCCTCCGCCGACAGCCATCGGTCGCGCTCGATGTCGGCGAGCACGGCGTCCAGCGGCTTGCCGGTCTCGCGCGCGATCGCCTGGGCGACGCGCGTGCGAGCTCGCAGGATCTCGCGTGCGTGGATGGCAATGTCGCTGGCCGGCCCGCCCGCGCCGCCGCTCGGCTGGTGAATGAGGAAGCGCGTATTGGGCAGGCAGAAACGCCGCTCGCGCGGCACCGCCAGGTAGAGGTGCGTGGCGGCGCTGCCGACCCAGCCGGTGCCGATCATGTTCACCGGCGCGCTGATGAAGCGCACGAGGTCGTGGATGGCATCGCCCGACTCCAGGTGCCCACCCGGCGAGCTGACCAGGATGTCGATGGGTTCCTGGCTGTCGGCGTCGAGGGCGATGAGCCGGCGCGCCACGTCGGCGGCCGACTGGTCCGTGATGGCGCCGAAGATCAGTAGCGTGCGCGATTTGAAGGCCTTCTCTTCCAGGTACGAGCTGCGCTGCTCGAGCGTGGTGGAAGGCGGGAGGTCCGGGGTTTCCATGGGGCTCCTTGCGCTGTCGAACGAAGCCCCAGTGTGGTGACCGCGCCCGGCTTTGGCAAGCGGCCGCAGCTCAGCCTGCGAGACGGCCCGCGTTGAGTCGCAGCACCCGGTCGCAGCGCTTGGCCAGACTCTCGTCGTGCGTGACCACGACGAAGGCCGTGCGGCGCTCGTGCGCGAGCTGCAGCATCAGCGCGAACACGCTGTCGGCCGTGTTGCGGTCGAGGTTGCCGGTGGGCTCGTCGGCCAGCACGCAGTCGGGCTGGGTCACGAGCGCGCGCGCAATGGCAACACGCTGTCGCTCGCCGCCCGAAAGCTCGGCCGGCCGGTGGTGGGTGCGTTCGGCCAGTCCCACGGCGGCCAGCATCAGGTTCGCGGCCCGTGCCGCGGCCTGCGGCTCGGTACGGCGGATCTTCAGCGGCATCGCGACGTTGTCGAGCGCGCTGAACTCCGGCAGCAGGTGGTGGAACTGGTAGACGAAACCCAGGTGCGCATTGCGCAGCCGGCCCTGCTCGGCCGCATCGACATGCGCGATGTTCTTGCCGTGCAATTCCACGCTGCCGGCCGTGGGCGCATCGAGCCCGCCCATCAGGTGCAGCAGCGTGCTCTTGCCCGAACCCGAGGCGCCGACGATGGCGAGCGTCTCGCCCGCGCGCACGTCGAGGTCGACGCCGTGCAGCACGGTGAGATCGATGCGGCCTTCGTGGAAGCGCTTGGTGAGGCCTCTGACTTGCAGGACGACCCCATCGGCGCCGGGCCGCCCCAAGCCGATGGCAGCCCCCTCGGGGGGCAGCGAGGACACGTCAGTGCCGAGCGTGGGGGCCCGCTTATTCATAGCGCAAGGCCTCCGCAGGGTTGACGCGGCTGGCGCGCCAGCTCGGGTAGAGCGTGGCCACGAAGGACAGCGCAAGCGAGATCAGCGCGATCGGCATGATGTCGCCGCGCTGCGGATCGCTCGGCATCTTGCTGATGAGGTAAATGTCCTGCGGCAGGAAGCGCGCGTTGAAGAGCCGCTCCAGCGCCGGCACGATGACGTCGATGTTGTAGGCGATGCCCAGGCCCAGCAGCAGCCCGCCGAGCGTGCCGATCACGCCCACCATCGCGCCCTGCACGACGAAGATGCCCATGATGCTGCGCGGGCTCGAGCCCAGCGTGCGCAGGATCGCGATGTCGGCACGCTTGTCGGTCACCGTCATCACCAAGGTCGAGACCAGGTTGAAGGCCGCGACCGCGACGATCAGCGTGAGGATGATGAACATCATGCGTTTCTCGACCTGCACGGCCGCGAACCAGGTCTTGTTCTGGCGCGTCCAGTCGCGGATCAGGAATTCGCCGGGCAGCGTGACGGCCAGCTGATCGGCCACCTCGCGCGCCTGGTGCAGGTCCTTGAGCTTGAGGCGCAGGCCGCTCGGCCCTTCGAGCCGGAACACGCGGGCCGCGTCCTGCTCGTGGATCATCGCGAGCGCCGAGTCGTATTCGTAGTGGCCCGAATCGAAGGTGCCGACCACGGTGAACTGCTTCAGGCGCGGCACCACGCCGGCCGGCGTGACCTGGCCGCCGGGCGCGATCAGCGTGACCTGGTCGCCCACGCGCACGAAGAGCGAGCGCGCCAGCTCGACGCCGAGCACGATGCCGAATTCGCCCGGCACCAGCTTCGCCAGTGCACCATGTTGCGCGGTGGTGGAGATGTCGGTCACCTGCGGCTCCAGCGAAGGCTCGATGCCGCGCACCAGCGTGCCTTTCATGTCCTCGCCGCGCGCGATCAGCGCCTGCGCGGCGATGAAGGGCGCGACGCCGACGACGTTGGGGTTCTTGCGTGCCGCCGCGGCGATCGCATCGATGTCGGCCAGTGCCTGGCCGTCGCGCGAAAAGATCTCGATGTGCGAGATCACGCCGAGCATGCGGTCGGTCACTTCCTTCTGGAAGCCGTTCATCACGGAGAGCACGATGATCAACGCCGCCACGCCCAGCGCGATGCCGAACATCGAGACGCCAGAGATGAAGGAGATGAAGCCGTTGCGCCGCGTCGCCCGGCCCGCGCGCGTGTAGCGCCAGCCGAGCTGCAGTTCGTAGGGGAGTCGCATCAGGTATCTCGCCGGGCCGCCCCAAGAGAGACCTGCGCCCCCTCGGGGGGCAGCGATGACACGGCGTGCAGAGCGTGGGGGTCGTTCATCGCTCGGATTGTGGCATCCCGGACAATAGGCCCATGCCCGCCTTGTCTACTTCGCACCATTTGCTGATCCCCTTCGCCGGCCGCAGCTCGCCGGCCTGCCGCGAAGCACTGACGGGCCTGCGTCTGCCGAAGCTGGAATCGCTGCTCTCGCGCTTGGCGCTGGTGCACGAAGACACGCAGGACGAAAGCACGCTCTCGCCACCCCACGAACGTGCGCTGGCCGCGGCGCTCGGCATCGAAGCCGCCGATGGACAGATCCCGTGGGCGGCGCTGGAAGCGAAACAGGCCGGGCTCTCGCCTACCAGTGACGGCGACAGCTGGGGCATCGCAACCCTGTGTCACTGGCAGGTGGGCATCGACGACGTGGTGCTGGGTGATCCAGCCGCGATCCGGATCGACGCGGCCGAATCCGACGCCCTGCTCGCGGTCGCGCGCCCCTTCTTCGAGGAAGACGGCATCGCGCTGCACGCCACGCCCACGCCGGGCCGCTGGCTCGCGCAAGGCCAGGTGTTCGACGGCCTGGCCACCGCCTCGATCGACCGCGCGATCGGCTACCCCATTTCGCAGTGGTCACCGCTCGCCGACGGTGCCCGGTCGCTGCGCCGGCTGCAGAACGAGATGCAGATGCTGCTCTACACCGAGCGCGTGAACGACGAGCGCACTGCGCGCGGCGTGCCGCCGATCAATTCCTTCTGGCTCAGCGGCACCGGCCGCCTCCCCCCTTCCTTCGGCGACGCGCGGCCCACTGTCGCCGACGCGCTGCGTGCTCCCGCGTTGCGCGACGATGCCGCCGCCTGGACCGCGGCCTGGGGCGAGGTGGACGCCGGCCCGGTGGCCGAGCTGCTGGCCGTGTACACCGAAGGCGCCGACGTGGCGATCACGCTGTGCGGCGACCGCGGCGCGCGGCGCTTCGGCGTGCAGCAGCGCGGCCTGGCGCGCTGGGCCAAGTCCTTGTTCCAGCGAGAGAGCGCACCGGCCGTGCTGGAAGCGCTGTGATGAAGATCGTCGCCCGAGACATCCCCCCGCGCAGCGCCTGGGCGCTCGAACAGGCCGGCGTGCATCCCTTGCTGGCACGGCTCTATGCCGCGCGCGGCGTGCAGGGCAAGGACGAGCTCGACGACGGCCTCGTGCGCCTGCTCGCACCCGCCACCCTGCGCGGCGCGCGCGAGGCCGCGGTGCTCCTGGCCGATGCGATCCGCGACGACAAGCGCCTGTGCATCGTGGCCGACTACGACTGCGACGGCGCCACGGCCTGCGCGGTGGCCGTGCGTGGCCTGCGCCTGCTCGGCGCGAAGCAGGTGAGCTACCTGGTGCCCGACCGCGTGATCGACGGCTACGGCCTCACGCCGCCGATCGCCGAGCGCGTGGCCGCGAGCGGCGCCGACGTGCTGATCACAGTCGACAACGGCATCGCGAGCGTCGAGGGCGTGGCCGCCGCCAAGGCGCGCGGGCTCGCGGTGCTGGTGACCGACCACCACCTGCCCGGCCCGGCGCTGCCCGCGGCCGACGTGCTGGTGAATCCCAACCAGCCCGGCTGCGAGTTCGAAAGCAAGAGCATCGCGGGCGTCGGCGTGATGTTCTATGTGCTGCTGGCCTTGCGCTCCGAGCTGCGTGCGCGCGGCGTGTTCGATGTCGCGACGCAACCCAAGCTCGATGCGCTTTTGCCGCTGGTTGCGCTCGGCACCGTGGCCGACGTGGTCAGGCTCGACGCCAACAACCGCCGCCTGGTCGCGCAAGGCCTGCGCCGCATCCGCGCTGGCTCCATGCCGGCAGGAATTGCCGCGCTCTTCAAGGCCGCCGGCCGCAATGCGCAGGCAGCCACCACCTTCGACTTCGGCTTCGCACTCGGGCCGCGCATCAACGCGGCCGGACGCCTGGCCGACATGACGCTGGGCATCGAGTGCCTGCTGACCGAGGACGCGGCGCGCGCCGACGAACTGGCGCGCATGCTCGACGGCATCAACCGCGAGCGGCGCGACATCGAGGGCGGCATGCGCGAGCAGGCGCTGATGCTGGCCGAGACGCTGTTCGACGACAGCCAGGCCCCGCCCGCCGCCATCAGCGTGTTCGGCGCGGACTTTCATGAAGGCGTGGTCGGCATCGTCGCCTCGCGGCTCAAGGACCGCTTCCACCGGCCCGCCTTCGTCTTCGCGGCCAGCGCCGCCGACGGCAAGTCGCACGAGCTCAAGGGTTCGGGTCGTTCGATCCCGGGCTTCCATCTGCGCGATGCGCTGGACCTGGTGGCCAAGCGCCATCCGGGCGTGCTGCTACGCTTCGGCGGCCATGCGATGGCGGCGGGCTGCACCGTGGCCGAGGAACATTTCGAGACCTTCGAGCGCGCGCTGGCGCAGGTGGCGATGGAATGGCTCGATGCCGCAGCGCTGACGCGGCGGCTCGACACCGACGGGCCGCTGGCGCCCGAATACCTGCGCGTCGATCTGGTCGACACCTTGCACCGCGAAGTGTGGGGGCAAGGCTTTGCGCCGCCGACCTTCAGCGAAGAGGTCGAGGTCATCTCGCAGCGGCTGGTGGGCGAGAAGCATCTGGCGCTGAAACTCAAGCACCAGGGCAAGCCGGTGGACGGCATCTGGTTCGGCCACACCGAACCGCTGCCGCCGCGCGTGGTGATTGCGTTCCGGCTCGATGCCGACGAGTGGCAGGGCGTGCGGCGGGTGCGCTTCCTGGTGGAAGGCGCCGAGGGCTGAAGATGCAAGCCGCGCGACCCGATGCGCCGCCGGCGCCCATCCGGCCCGCCGCCACCGTGCTCATCTGCCGCGACAGCGCGGCCGGGCCCGAAGTCCTCATGATCCAGCGCCATGCGCTGTCGGACGTGCATGGCGGTTCCTACGTCTTTCCCGGCGGCAAGGTGGATCCGGCGGATGCCGGGCTCGACGCGCAGGCGCGCCTGGACCAGGAACCCGATCGCCTGCACGCGCTGCTGAACGACGAGGACATCGATGCCGCGACCGCCGCGGCGATCCATGTGGCGGCGGTGCGCGAAGTCTTCGAGGAATGCGGCCTGCTGTTCGCGCAGGGACTCGACGCCGAAGCCCTGCGGCAGGCGGCCGCGCTGGCCGCGGCCGGCGTCGCCTTCAACGACATGCTGGGCCGGCTCGGCCTGCGCCTGGACACGCGTGCCCTGCGGCCGTGGTCGCGCTGGATCACGCCGCTGCAGGCCTTGTCATCGCCGGGCAAGCGCTTCGACACGCGCTTCTTCATCGCCGCCGCGCCCGCCGCGCAGCATGCGCGGCACGATGCGCACGAGGCCGTGCACAGCGACTGGCTGCAGCCACGCACCGCGCTCGAAAGCTACTGGCGCGGCGACATCGTTCTGGCCGCGCCGCAGATCATGAGCCTCGCGCACCTGGGCCGCTTCAACAGCGTCGATGCGATGCTGGCCGAGGCCGACAGCCGCCCGCCCTGCCTCGTGCGGCCGCACACCTTCGAGATCGAGGGCATGCGCGCCACCGCCTACCCCGGCGACGACCGCCATCCGGAGCGCATTCGCGTCATGCCCGGGCCGCTGCGTCTGGTGCTGCGCGGCCGGCGGCTGGAGCCACCGGACGGCTTCGACGGGTTCTGGCGCTGACAATCAGCGTCATGGAAGTTCTCACCCTGACGGCCCTGATCTTCTTCGGTGCCTACCTGATCAAGTCCCGCGAGCAGAAGCGGCGCGTCGCGCTCCTTGCCAGCCATCTCGGCAACTACCAGATCGAACACCTGATGGAGAACCTGACCGAGGGCTACCTGCGCTGCCTCGGCGAAAACGACCCCGAGCGCCGCGATCAGATCTGGAGCCTGCTGGCCACCAGCGAGCAGACGCTTGCCGGCCAGTTCACGCGCTTCGCCGCAGAGTTCTCGAAGGTCGGCGCGGCCGACGCGCGCGTGAGCAAGTTCCCGATCGCCCTGCCCTTCGCGCAGGCGCTGTTTCCCGGCAGCAGCTTCGACATGCGCGAGGCGCTGGCGATCCACGCGCGGGGCATCGCCGATGCGGTAGCGAACAGCGCTCAGCGCACGCCCAAGAGCAAGGCCTTCACCCTGTCGGCCGAGCTCTTCCTCATGCAGCACACCTGCCACTGGTTCTGCAGGTCGAAGGCGGTCGCCTCGGCACGGCTGCTGGCGCGCCACAAGACCTCCTACGCGCAGGTGCTCGATGCGGTGGCGCCGGCGACGCGGCGCGCCTACGGTGCATTGGTAGGCGGTTGACGCCGCGGCGCTCGCGGCCGACTGGCGCCGGCAAGCTCTAGCACCATGGTCAGCTGCCCCGCGATCGACGGGTGGTGCTGCGCCAGCAGACGCGTGCCTTCGGCAATGCGGCTGCGCCATCCTTTGCCGCGGCCCATGATGTCCTCGGCTGCCTCGTGGAGCGCATACGGGGAGCGCTCGAGTGCATGCGAAACAATGGCGGCGACCTGCCCCGCATCCTTCTGGATCTTGGTGCGGAACGCCTCTTCGCGCTCGGCCATGACGACCAGCTTGTGCAGCGCGTAGCGCACCGGCGACGGTATGTTCACCATCAGCGCGTGTTCCCCCGAGATCACGGCTGTCTGGGCGATCTTCTCCCGGGAGAATTCCATGAACTTCAGAGGCTGGAGATTCACCTTGAGCGGCTCGTGCCGGTAAACCGCATCGCTCCTACCGGCGGTCGTCAGCAGATCGATCCGCATTTCGCCACCCTTGGAATTCAGGTAGGTGGCGCCAGCCCCGCTCGCGATCGACTTCACCGGAAGCAAGCCCATCTGAAGCGAAGTGATCGCGTCGTGCACGTCGGACTCGGTGTTCGTCGGCAAGGCAAGCGACACATTCTTGCCCGCGTGCGCGAAGTCGATGTCGTTCGTCTTCCAGCCCCCCGTCCACCGCACGCCGAGCATGTTCCCCATCGCGATGAACGCATGTGTGCCGATCAGCACGCCGCCGGCGTTGAAAAAGCCATGCTCCGAGAGCCTGTTGATCACCTTGAAGTGCTGGGGCGTCACGTTCAGGCAGCCAAGCGAAGTGCATGCGCTGGCGAGCCTGGCCAGGCCATCGTGGCCATGCGACTTGCCTTCGGAGCGCAGCCCGATGAGCTCACGCAGGCGCTCATCGTCGGGCCCGAGATAGACCTGGTGGTTCCTGCCGGCCAGATCGCGGAACTGCCAATACCAATAGATGACGCCCTTGACCTCCTTCCTGTTGAAGGAACCGCTCAGATCTGCGATCGAGCGATCGAGCATGCGCGCCTGCGCCTGCTCGACCAGTTCGGCGAAGTTGGTCTGCGCCGAGAGCGACAGGTCCTCGAAGAGCGAGGGTTCGGAGACAGTGGCCACGGTTATACTGCGGAGTCCTTCCTGCGCAGTATAGCCACGCTTCAGCGCCCGAACTCGTGATTCAGGCCGATCGCCACGCTGCGCACGCCCCCGGGCCCGGTGCGCGCCGCGCTCACGTCGATGCTGATCAGGGGCGTCAGGCTGAAGCGCGCGCCGACGCGCGAAGTCCAGAGCCCGAAGGCACGGTTGCGCTCGGCGATCAGGGACACGGTGTCGTTCAGCGCCCATTCGCCGGCCAGTCCGCCGCGGCCGCTGCGCGCGCCGGTGCCGGGGGCCCAGTCGGCACCCAGGTTGGCGTGGACCTGCAGGCTGTCGGTCGCGCGCCAGGTCACGGGAACGACGAACTGGCCGCCGGTGCGGCCGCCGTGGCGCGGCAGCTCGAAGGTTGCGCCCATCGAGACGGCCGCGCTCCACTGCGCATCGGGCGCCTGCCCGAGAAAGGTCCACTTGAGCTGCGGGCCCACCGTGTGCAGGCGATCCCCAGCCACCGCGATGCGATCGATGTTGAGACCCAGCTCGACCGGGCCGACGCGGCAGGCCGGCCCGAGGTGCCAGAGCGTGGTCTGCTGGCTGCGGGTGCGCGTACCCCACAACTCGTACTGGCACTGGCCCCGATCGAGCGTGCCCGCGTCGTCGACGTCGAAATGGCCGCCGGCCTGCGCGGAGGCTGCAGCGAACCACAGCGGGGCCATCAGATAGCGTCGAATCATGGCCGCGCATTCTAGGAGCGGCCGGCGTCAATTCATCGGCTCATATTTCGAACTGCGGCTGCAGCTCGCGAATGCGTTTCATTGCCACGCCGGCGGCCGCGGTACGGGTCTCGACGCCAAGCTTCACGTACACGCGCTCCAGATGCTTCTTGGCGGTGGCCGGGCTGCTGCCCAGGATCTCGCCGATGTCCTTGTTGGTCTTGCCCTTGACCACCCAGTACAGAACCTCGGCCTCGCGTGCGGTGAGCTTCAGGCTCAGGCTCATGGCCTCGATCACCGCGGTGCCGGAGACCTCGCGCATGATGATCAGCCAGTCGTCGCCCTCCTCGTCGTGCCCGGTCTGCTGATGCAGCCGCAGGCTGAGGCTGGCGGCGCCCTGCGCGATCGAGAGCACGGGCGGCTCGACCTGGCGCTGCTGCGCGTCGGGCAGGTGCTGGCGCAGCCATTCGAGCACCACCGGCGGCGTGGCCGGCGCGGCCGTGGCGCAATAGCGCTGCAGCAGGTCGCGCGCCAGCGCGGTCTGCCAGATCAGCCTGCCCTCGGGCATGCGCACGGTGAAGCTCGCGTAGCCGAAGGCATCGAGCGCATTGCGTGCCTGCCCGGCCTGCTGCACCGCCTGCCGCGCGGCGCGCGCGCCCTGCAGGTGCACATTCATGCGCGCCAGCACTTCCTTGGGCTTGATCGGCTTGGTGACGTAGTCGACGCCGCCGGCCTCCAGCGCCGCGACCAGGTGCTCGGTCTCGGTGAGACCGGTCATGAAGACGATCGGGATGTGGGCCGTCGCGGCATCGGCCTTGAGGCGGCGCGCGACTTCGAAGCCGTCGATGCCCGGCATCATCGCGTCGAGCAGCACGATGTCGGGGCGCGCCTGGGCCGCGCGCTGCAGGGCCTGCTCGCCGCTGGTCGCGACCAGCACCGCATAGCCCGATTCGTCGAGTGCATCGTGCAGGACCGCGAGGTTGTCGGGCACGTCGTCGACGATCAGCACCAGGTCGCCGGTGCCGGCGTGCTCGCGCAGGCTGTGCACCAGGGGTGGTGGGGGCTCGCTGCTCATGAGGTGCCCGCCGCCGAATTCAAGGCACGGCTCATGGCCTCGAACTGGAACTGCCGCGCCAGGGTGCGCTGCGCCGCCGTCCAGCCCGCGCATTCGGGCTGGGCCGCATCGATGGCGTCGAGCTGGTTCATGATGCCGCGGAAGTAGCCGAGGCCGACGGCCTCTTCGAGCGCTCGCAGGCTGGCCGCATCGGGCAGCACGGCCGCCGGCAGCGAGGGCGCCGGCGGCGGTGCCACGGCGCTGTCGGTCCAGCGCAGCGCGAGCCGGCGCTCGAGCCAGTCGAGCAGCTCGCTGTGGCGCACCGGCTTGACGAAGAAATCCTCGGGCGCGATGCCGACGTCGTTGTCCAGCCGCTTGTCGAAGGCATTGGCCGAGACGATTGCGACGGACGCCTGAGCGAGCCCGAGCGCGCGCGAGCGGCGGATGGTTTCCCAGCCGTCGATGCCGGGCATCGCGAGATCGACGAACATCGCGTCGGGATGCCAGCCGGCGGCGATCAGGTCCAGCGCATCATGGCCGCTGGCCGCCGTGCGCAGCTCGAAGCCCAGCGGCGCGAGCAGGTGCACGAGCAGTTCGCGGTCGGCCTCTTCGTTGTCGACCACCAGCAGGCGACGGCGCGGGCCTTCGTAGCCGCGCCGCAGCCGTGGCGCGGCCGCGATCTTGCGCCGCCCGCCGGCGACGGGCGCCTCGTGCACGCGCGGCAGGAACAGCCGCACCCGAAACACCGAGCCGGCGCCGGGCGCGCTCTGCACGCTCATCTCGCCGCCCATCAGGTCGATCAGCATCTTCGCGATCGTGAGGCCCAGGCCCGCGCCGGGCGCGGACGGGCCGGCGCTCGTGCCGCGCGCGAAGGGCTCGAAGATGCGGCTCAGTTCCTCGGCCGACATGCCGGGCCCGGTGTCCTCGACCTCGATGGCCGCGAACTCTCGCGCATAACGCAGGCGCAGCGTGACCTGCCCGCTGGCGGTGAACTTGATCGCATTGCCCAGCAGGTTGATGAGGATCTGCCGCACGCGCCGCTCGTCAGCGCGCACCAGCTCGGGCAGTTCGCCGGCGGGTTCGAAGCGGAAGGCCAGGCCCTTCTCGGCCGCCTGCAGCTCGAACATGTCGGCCAGCTCGCTCATGAGCTCGGCGAACTCCATCGGCCTGGCATGCAGCGTGAGCTTGCCGGCCTCGATGTGCGCGATGTCGAGCGTGCCTTCGATCAGCGACAGCAGGTGCTCGCCGCCGCGCTTGATGACCGCCACCGCCTGCTGCCGGTGCGGCGGCACGGCCGCGTCTTCCCCCATCAGCTGCGCATAGCCCAGAATGCTGTTGAGCGGCGTGCGCAGCTCGTGGCTGATGGCGCTGATGTAGCGGCTCTTGGCCTGGTTCGCCTGGTCCGCCTGCTCGCGCGCCTGCTCGGCCGTCTGCTTGGCGGCCTGCAAGGCGCGGTCGGTCTCGCGGTGAAGCTCGATCTCGCGCACCAGCAGGTGGGTCTGGCGGTTCGATTCTTCCTGCGCCACCTTGCGGCTCTGGTGCGCGAGCACCAGCCACCAGGCGACGATGCCGGCGATCAGCAGCAGCGCCATGTAGGCCTTGAGAAAGCCCGAGCGCAGGTGCGCGGGGTTCGCCGCTTCGGCCAGCACCCCTTCGCCCAGGCCGCGCAGTTCCTGCTGGTAGAGCACGCCGAAGACCGCGGCGAGGAGCGGCACCACGATCAGCATCAGCAGCAGGAAGTGGCCGAGCCCGGTATCGAGGTAGGGCCAGACGCGACGCGGCAGCAGCCAGCGCAGCGCGCCCGACCATTGCGCCGAGAGGCTCGCCTGCGGCTTGCAGAGATCACCGCAGCGCGCGTCGAGCGTGCAGCACAGCGAGCAGATCGCGCCCTGGTAGGCGGGGCAGTGCGCCATGTCGGGGCCTTCGTACTCGCGCTCGCAGATCACGCAGCGCTGCGTGCTGAGGCGCCGGTAGCTGCCGGCCTCCGATTCGACGCGCGCCCAGCGCACCGCCGCGCGGCCGGTGGCCGGTGCGAAAGGCGCCGAGCCGCAGTCGTCGGACACCCGCGCGATGTAGTACTTGCCGCGCGTGGCCCAGGCGATCAGCGGCGCCGCGACGAAGGCGGTGCCCAGCGCGATCAGCGCCGAGAAGGCCTGCGCCATCGGCCCGAACACACCAAGGTGCGCCGTGATCGACAGGGCCGAGGCCAGCGCCATCGCGCCGACGCCGACCGGGTTGATGTCCCACAGGTGCGCGCGCTTGAACTCGATGCCCGGCGGCGAGAGGCCCAGCGGCTTGTTGACGACGAGATCCGCCACCACCGCCATCATCCAGGCGATCGCGATGTTGGCGTAGAGGCCGAGCACGTCGCCCAGCGCCTCGAACACGTTCATCTCCATCAGCATGAAGGCGATCAGCGCATTGAACACCACCCACACCACGCGGCCCGGATGACTGTGCGTGACGCGCGAGAAGAAATTGCTCCAGGCGAGCGAGCCCGCATAGGCGTTGGTGACGTTGATCTTGAGCTGCGAGATCACGACGAACAGCGCCGTCGCGGCCACCGCCCAGCCGTATTGGGGGAACACGTACTCGTAGGCGGCCAGGTACATCTGATTGGGGTCGACCGCACGCTCGGGCGGCACCATGTGGCCGATGGCGAGGTAGGCGAGCAGCGCGCCGCCCAGCATCTTGAGCACGCCCAGCACCACCCAGCCCGGCCCGCCGACGAGCACGCCGGCCCACCAGCGCCCGCGGTTGGCGGCGGTGCGGACCGGCATGAAACGCAGGTAGTCGGCCTGCTCGCCCATCTGCGTGATCAGCGCGATGCCGACGGTGAGGGCGGCACCGAACAGGTGCAGATCGAATCCGATGGCGCCGGGCTTGACGCCGTTGTAGTGCACGATGCCGTCGAACGCACCAGGATCGCGCACAAGCACATAGCCGAAGGGCACCACCAGCATCACGAGCCAGATCGGCTGGGTCCACACCTGCAGCCGGCTGATGGCCGAGATGCCGTGCGTGACCAGCGGAATCACCACCAGCGCGCAGACCAGGTAGCCCCACACCACGGGGATGCCCAGCGCCAGCTCGAGCGCATAGGCCATCACCGCCGCCTCGAGCGCGAAGAAGATGAAGGTGAAGGAGGCGTAGATCAGCGAGGTCAGCGTGGAGCCGATGTAGCCGAAGCCGGCGCCGCGCGTGAGCAGGTCCATGTCGACGCCGTAGCGTGCCGCATAGACGCTGATCGGCAGGCCGGCCAGGAAGATGATGAGCCCGGTGACCAGGATCGCCCAGGCCGCATTGATGAAGCCGTACTGCACCAGCAGCGTGGCGCCGACCGCTTCGAGGATCAGGAAGGAGGCCGCGCCGCCGAAGGCCGTGCTCGCCACGCGCCATTCCGACATGCGCCGAAAGCGCTGGGGGGTGTAGCGCAGGGCATAGTCCTCGAGCGTTTCGCGCGCCACCCAGCTGTTGTAGTCGCGCCGAACCTTGACGATGCGCTGCGGCGCTTCGTCGCTCGGGAGCGGGGGAACGGCGGTAGAGTCCACGGGTTCAAAGTGCAGCTTTCATGCCACGGCACGAGTGTTGCAACATCGCCGCTCATGGAACTGACACCGCGAGAAAAAGACAAATTGTTGATCTTCACGGCCGCCCTGCTGGCCGAACGGCGCCGCGCACGCGGGCTGAAGCTCAACTACCCCGAAGCCGTGGCGCTGATCTCAGCTGCCGTGATGGAAGGTGCGCGCGACGGCAAGAGCGTGGCCGCCCTGATGAGCGAGGGCCGCAGCGTCCTGTCGCGCGCCGACGTGATGGACGGGGTGGCCGAGATGATTCCGGACATCCAGGTCGAGGCCACCTTTCCGGACGGCACCAAGCTCGTGACCGTGCACCAACCCATCGTTTGAAAAACCACCCGCCACCACCATGCGCCTTCTTCGCCAAGCCCCTTTGCTCTTGATTGCGGCGCTGCCGTTGGCCGCGGCCGCCCACACCGGCGCCGATGCCGGCCTGCACCACGGATTCATGTCCGGCTTCCTGCACCCGCTGACGGGGTTTGACCACCTGGCTGCGATGGTGGCGGTCGGCCTGTGGAGCGCGCTCACCGCGCGCCGTGCCTGGCCCGACCTGCTGTGGGCGCCGCTGGGCTTCGCGCTGATGCTGCTGGCCGGCGCGTTGCTCGGGTTGGCGGGCGTGCAACTCCCGGTCGTCGAACCCATGATCGCTGCGTCGCTGCTGGTGCTGGGCCTGCTGGTCGTCACGCAGCGCCGCCTGCCGGCGCTGGCCGCCGCCGCGCTGGTCGGCCTGTTCGCCGTGTTCCATGGCGTCGCGCATGGTCAAGAGCTGGCAGGCGAATCCGGTGCCGCGCTCACCCTGGCCGGCATGCTCGCTGCGACGGTGCTGCTGCATGCGGCCGGCATCGCGATCGGCTGGTCGCTGCGCCATGCGAACCGTTGGGTGCCGCGCGTTGCGGGCGCAGCGGTGGCGATCTTCGGCGTTGCACTGCTCGGCGGCGTTGTATGACCGCCCCCCGGCTTGCCACTTCGTGTGCTTCGCCACCCCCCGAGGGGGAGGCGCCTCCGCCTTGGGGCGGCCCGGCGGCGGAGGCATCATGATTCCCGGCGAACTCATCACCGACGAGGGCGATCACGTCCTCAATCCCGGCCGCCGCGCGATCACGCTGGTGGTGCAGAACACCGCCGACCGTCCGATCCAGGTCGGCTCGCACTACCACTTCGCCGAGACCAACGGCGCGCTGGGCTTCGACCGCGAGGCTGCGCGCGGCATGCGCCTGAACATCGCCTCGGGCACCGCGGTGCGCTTCGAGCCGGGGCAGCAGCGCACGGTCGAACTGGTGGATTTCGCCGGCGACCGCCTCGTCTACGGTTTCCGCGGACTGGTTCAAGGAAAGCTCTAAACATGGCAACGATCGGCCGGCGTGCCTACGCCGAAATCTTCGGCCCCAGCGTGGGCGACCGCGTGCGCCTGGCGGACACCGATCTCGTGATCGAGGTGGAAGAGGACTACACCCTGCGCGCCGGCGGCTACGGCGAGGAGGTCAAGTTCGGCGGCGGCAAGACCATCCGCGACGGCATGGCGCAGTCGCAGCGCACGAGGGCCGAGGGCACGGTCGACACGGTGATGACCAACGCGCTGATCCTCGACCACTGGGGCATCGTCAAGGCCGACATCGGCCTTCGGGGCGGTCGCATCGTCGCCATCGGCAAGGCTGGCAACCCGGACGTGCAGCCTGGCGTGGACATCGTCATCGGCCCGGGCACCGAGGTCATCAGCTGCGAGGGCAACATCGTCACCGCCGGCGGCATCGACAGCCACATCCACTTCATCTGCCCGCAGCAGATCGAAGAGGCGCTCGCGTCCGGCGTCACCACCATGCTCGGCGGCGGCACCGGCCCCGCAACCGGCACCTTCGCGACCACCGCGACGCCGGGGCCCTGGCACATCGAGCGTATGCTGCAGGCGGCCGACGCCTTTCCGATGAACCTCGGCTTCCTCGGCAAGGGCAACGCGAGCCTGCCGGCTGCGCTGCACGAGCAGATCGATGCCGGCGTCATGGGCCTCAAGCTGCATGAAGACTGGGGCACCACGCCGGCGGCGATCAGCAACTGCCTCGACGTGGCCGACGCCACCGACACGCAGGTCGCGATCCACAGCGACACGCTGAACGAATCCGGCTTCGTCGAGAACACCATCGCGGCCGTGAAGGGCCGCGCGATCTGCGCCTTCCACACCGAAGGCGCGGGCGGCGGCCATGCGCCCGACATCCTGCGCGTGGTGGGCGAGCCGAACTTCCTGCCCTCCTCCACCAACCCCACCATGCCCTACACCGTGAACACGCTCGACGAACACGTCGACATGTTGATGGTGTGCCATCACCTCGATGCCGGCATCCCCGAAGACCTGGCCTTCGCCGAAAGCCGCATCCGCAAGGAAACGATCGCGGCCGAAGACATCCTGCACGACCTCGGCGCGATCAGCATGTTCAGCTCCGACAGCCAGGCCATGGGCCGGGTCGGCGAGGTCGTCATCCGCTGCTGGCAGACCGCCCACAAGATGAAGGGCCAGCGCGGCAAGCTGCCGGAAGACGGCGCGCGCAACGACAACTTCCGCGCCAAGCGCTACGTCGCCAAGTACACGATCAACCCCGCCATCGCGCACGGCATCGCGCACGAGGTGGGCAGCATCGAGGTCGGCAAGTGGGCCGACCTGGTGGTGTGGAAGCCGGCCTTCTTCGGCGTCAAGCCCTTCGCGATCCTGAAGGGCGGCACGATCGCGATGGCCGCGATGGGCGATCCCAACGCATCCATTCCGACACCGCAGCCGGTGCACTACCGCCCGATGTTCGGCGCCTTCGGCGGCTCGCTGGCGAAGAGCTCGCTGACCTTCGTCTCGCAGGCCGGCCTGGCCGCCGGCATCGGCGAGCGCTACGGGCTTGCCAAGACCCTGAGCGCGGTGAAGAACATCCGCGGCATCCGCAAGCAGCACATGGTGCACAACGCCTACACGCCGAAGATGGAGATCGATGCGCAGACCTATGCGGTGCGCGCCGACGGGCAGCTGCTCGTCTGCGATCCGGCGGTTTCGCTGCCGATGGCGCAGCGGTACTTTTTGTTCTGAAGCAGCTCAGCCGGTTCGCGCCTGCAAGTGCTCTCGAATCCAGGCGGCGAAGCCTAGCTCGTCGATCGCGCTGGCGGCGACGTCGAACATCACCAAGGTCGCTTCAGCTTGAGCAGCAACCAATCGCTGACCATTCAGTGCGAGAAACAAACCCACAGCAAGGAACGCAGCGCGCTTGTTGCCATCGACAAATGGATGATTCTTGGCAAGCCCGACGCCGTAGGCTGCAGCCAGATCGGCGAGATCAGGCTTGCCGCAGGCAACCAGATTGCGGGGCCGCGCCAATGCAGACTGGAACAACCCTTCGTCACGCAAGCCTGGGGCACCGCCATGCTCCGCCAGGCTCTCGTCGTGCAACAGCATCAGAGACCGCTGGTCGATCCAGCGCCACTGCCTCATTTGGCGAGCTGATGGAACGTGTCCCGAAACTCACGCATGAACTCGCGCCCCAGTTTCAGTTGCTCCTCCACGTCGGGGTCGTACGGTGTCAGGGTCACACCGTTTGCAGCCTCGGTCATGAACAGCGTGTCCCCCTTCTCGACCTTCAAGCGGGCCAGCACTTCCTTGGGCAGGATCACGCCCACGGAGTTACCAATTTGCGTTAGTTTGAGCGCCGACATCGCGATTCCCTGAAGTTATAACTGTTGTTATATTATCGAGGATCAACCGCGGCATCAAGCCCTTCTACATTGCCCATGCTCACAGCCAACAAACTCATGCCCCAAGGCGGCGGCCTCGCGCCGGTGCTGCTCAAGCGCGCCGCCACCGTCGAACTCGACTGGGACGTGCGCCAGAAGAGCCGCTTCGATGCCACCGATTCGCAAGGCCGGCAGATCGGCGTGTTCCTGCCGCGCGGCACCGCGGTGCGCGGCGGCGATGTGCTGGTGGCCGAAGACGGCTCGCTTATCAAGGTGATCGCAGCCAAACAGCCGGTGCTGGTGATCACGCATTGCAGCGAGCACGGCACGCCCTTCGACCTGACGCGCGCGGCCTATCACCTGGGCAACCGGCATGTGCCGATCGAGCTCAAGCCCGACCACCTGAAGATCGAACCCGACCACGTGCTGGCCGGCATGCTGCGCTCGATGCACCTGATCGTGCGCGAAGCCGAGGAGGCTTTCGAACCCGAAGGCGGTGCGTATGGCGCGCATGGCGGCGGCCATGGGCATTCGCATGGCGCCGCGCCGGTGGGGCCGGTGCTGCATCCGGACGCGTACGCGGCGCCGCATGCGCACGATCACGGCCACGATCATTCCCACGGCCACTCGCACTGATGGACGACGCGCCGGGCGCCCTGTCCGCTGCCAGCTTGCTGCAGCTGATCTGGCTGGCCTCGCCGGCGCTGCCCGTCGGCGGCTTCTCCTATTCGGAGGGGCTGGAAGCGGGCATCGAATGGGCCGGCCTCGCCACCGAAGCGGCGGCCTCCGACTGGCTGGCCGACCAGCTCCATCTGAGCCTGGCGCGCGCCGACCTCGCGGTCGTGGCGCAGGCGGTTCCCGCCTGGCGCAGCGGCGACACGGCACGCATCCGCGCGCTCAACGACTGGGTGTTCCAGACCCGCGAATCCGCCGAGTTCCTGCTGCAGACCGAGCAGATGGGCCGTTCCTTCGTCGAATGGCTCAAGCTGCACCATGCCGACGCCGCGAGCGTCTTCGACAGCCTGCCCGCAAGCTATCCCGTAGCCTTCGCCTTCGCCGCCAGCCGCACCGGGGCACCGGTGCGCGACGCCTGCCTGGCCTTCGCCTTCGGCTGGGCCGAGAACATGGTGGCGGCGGCGGTCAAGGCCGTGCCGCTGGGGCAAAGCGCCGGCCAGCGCATGCTGGGCCGGCTGGCCGCGGAAATTCCCACAGCAGTCGAGAGTGCGCTCACACTGGCGGATGATGAACGCCAGGCCTTTTCCCCCATGCTCGCCGTGCTGTCGGCGCGCCACGAAACCCAGTATTCGCGCCTCTTTAGAAGCTGAACCATCATGTCCTCCGCCCTGCACCACATCCCCCACCGCACCAAGAGACTGCCGCCGCTGCGCGTGGGCATCGGCGGGCCGGTCGGCTCCGGCAAGACCACGCTGCTCGAGATGCTCTGCAAGGCGATGCGCGACAAGTACGACCTGATCGCCATCACCAACGACATCTACACCAAGGAAGACCAGCGCCTGCTGACGGTGGCTGGCGCATTGCCGGCCGAGCGCATCATGGGCGTGGAGACCGGCGGCTGCCCGCACACCGCGATCCGCGAGGACGCCTCGATCAATCTCGAAGCCATCGATCGCATGCTGGGCGAGTTCCCCGACGCCGACGTGGTCTTCGTCGAGAGCGGCGGCGACAACCTGGCCGCCACCTTCAGCCCCGAACTCAGCGACCTCACGATCTACGTGATCGACGTCGCGGCCGGCGAGAAGATCCCGCGCAAGGGTGGCCCCGGCATCACCAAGAGCGACCTGTTCGTGATCAACAAGACCGACCTCGCGCCCTACGTGGGCGCCGACCTCGGGGTGATGGAGGCCGACACCCGACGCATGCGCAAGCAGCGGCCCTTCGTGATGACCAACCTCAAGACCCACACCGGTCTGGCCGAGGTCGTGGCCTTCATCGAAGAGCGCGGCATGCTCGTCGGCGACTGAGCGGGCGCACGCATAGACGAGAGCGCTTCAGCCCCCATTTGTCGCGGCGATTCGAGCAATGCATCACATCTTCGAGACGTCATAGAGCTTCGGGCTTATTTCTTGCTGAGCCCGGAAATCCGATACTTCCGTAACGAATACGAAAGTTCCTATGGCCTCCGAAGCAACCTTCCATCCCGCGACCAGCAGCGTCCAGTTCGCGATCTACCCCGACGGGTACGACGGCGCACGCATCATTGCCCGGATCGACGAAGAGGCGCTGCACGCCCGCTTCCATGCACCTGAGGGCGACACCGAACTGGTGCGCGCCTATGCGGAGAACGCCGACTCCATCGACGCGCTGGCGACCGCCCGCTACCGCGAGAACCCGATGGCCGCCATCTGCCTGCACAGCACGGACTTCCAGGCCAGCGGTTTCTAGCGGGAAGGCGGCCTGCGCCTTCGCCGGTGGAGAATCCGGCCATGCCCCAGCACATCGGAATCGTCGGCTGCTCCGCCGAAGGCGCGGCCCTTTGCTACAAGACCATTTGCGCCGACGGCGCGCAGCTTCTGGGCCCGCATGCCCATCCCGAGGTCTCGATGCACACGCCCTCGCTCGCCGAGTACGTCGAGTGCCTGGACCGCGGCGACCTGCAGGGCGTGGGCGACCTGATGCTCGCCTCGGCCCGCAAGCTCGCGAAGACCGGCGCCGACTTCCTGGTCTGCCCCGACAACACCATCCACCAGGCGCTGCCGCTCATCGAAGCGCGCTCGCCGCTGCCCTGGCTGCACATCGCCGAAGTGGTTGCGGCCGAGGCCGTCGAACGCGGCTATCGCCGGCTCGGCCTGACCGGCACGCGCTGGCTGGTCGACAGCGAGGTCTATCCCGAAAAGCTGGCGGCGCGCGGGCTGGCCTGCGTGCGGCCGAGCGATGCCGAACGCGACGACATCCAGCGCATCATCATGGACGAGCTGGTCTACGGCGTGTTCAAGCCCGAGGCGGTGGCCCGCTTCCAGCAGCTCATCGGGCGCATGAAGGACGAGGGCTGCGATGCCGTCATCCTCGGCTGCACCGAGATTCCGTTGATCGTCAACGACACCAATTCACCGCTGCCGCTGCTCGACTCCACGCGCCTTCTGGCGCGGGCAGCGCTGCGTCGGGCGGTGCAGGCCTAGTTCAGGGCGCCTCGATCGCCAGTTCGGCCACCACGCGGCTGGCCGCGACCTGGTCGCCGGTCTTCACATGCAATGCCGTCACCCGGCCCGACGACGGCGCCGCATGCACGTGCTCCATCTTCATGGCTTCCAGGGTCACCATGGGCTGGCCGGCCTCGACGCTGTCGCCGACAGCCACCATCACCGCGACCACGCGGCCGTTCATCGATGCGCGCAGCTTGCCGTCGCCGGCTGCGTCACCGGACTTGAGCGCGGCCGCGCGCGTGTGGTCTTCCACGCGCAATTGGCGGCCCCGGTAGTGCAGGAGCAGCAGGGGGCCGTCGCGATGGCAGACCGCGCGCTCGGCCAGGCCGTTGCAGACGAAGCGCACCGAAGTCTGCACCCGTTCGACTCGATCGATCTCGAAGACGCCTTCGTCGATGCCCACGCTGAACCGATCGGGATGCGCGCGCACGACGCCGGCGCCGAGCATCCGGCCGTCGAGCGTGAAGCGCAGCGAGATCGGCAGCGTGTGCGTCAGGGGGCGCCCTTGGGACGGCCGCTCTCCGGCAACGTCGCAGAGCAGCACGGCCGCGAGCGCGGCGGCACGGTCCTGCGTGGCGCTGTCCGATGCGAGCAGCTCTTCCTGCTGCTGGTCGATGAAGGCGGTGCTCGCACCGCCGGCCGCGAACACCGGGTGCGCAAGGCAGCGCTGCATGAAGAGCTGATTGGTCGTCACGCCCAGCGCCACCGCATCCTCGAGGCCGGCCATCAGCTTGCGCCGCGCCTCCTCGCGCGTGCGGCCGTGCGCGATGAGCTTGGCGATCATCGAGTCGTAGAAGGGCGGAATCTCGGCGCCCGAGCGCAGCGCATCTTCCACGCGCAACTGCGGCGGCATCTGCCACAGCGCCATGGTGCCGCTCTGGGGCATGAAGCCTTGCGCAACGTCTTCTGCACAGAGGCGGACCTCGATCGCGTGGCCGTCGAAGCGCACCTCCGCCTGCGCGAGCGGCAAGGGCTCGCCGGCCGCCACGCGCAGCTGCAGCTCCACCAGGTCGAGTCCGGTGATGGCCTCGGTGACCGGATGCTCCACCTGCAGCCGCGTGTTCATCTCCATGAAGTAGTAGTTGCCCTCGCCGTCGAGCAGGAATTCGAGCGTGCCCGCGCCCTCGTAGCCGATGGCCTTCACCGCCGCTACGGCCGTCGCACCCATGCGCTCGCGCAGCACCGCATCCACCGCCGGCGAGGGCGCCTCCTCGATGATCTTCTGGTGGCGGCGCTGCACCGAGCAGTCGCGCTCGCCGAGATGGATGGCATGGCCGTGGCGGTCGGCGAAGACCTGGATCTCGATGTGGCGCGGCGCGACCATCGCGCGCTCGAGGATGAGCTCCGGGTTGCCGAAGGCAGCTTCCGCTTCGGAGCGCGCGCTCTGCAGCAGCGCGGGAAACGCCTTCGCCGAGGGCGCCAGCCGCATGCCGCGCCCGCCGCCGCCGGCGGCGGCCTTGATCATCACCGGGAAGCCGATGCGCTCGGCTTCCGCGGCGAAGCGTGCATCGCTCTGGTCGTCGCCCTGGTAGCCCGGAATGCAGGGCACGCCGGCGGCCTGCATCAATGTCTTGGCACCGGCCTTGTGGCCCATCGCGGCGATCGCCTCGGGCGAAGGGCCGATGAACACCAGGCCGGCCTTCTTGCAGGCACGGGCGAAGGCTTCGTTCTCGGCCAGGAAGCCGTAGCCCGGATGCACCGCGTCCGCGCCCGCCAATGCGGCCGCTTCGAGAATCGCCGGGATGCACAGGTACGACTGCGACGGCAAGGGCTCGCCGATGCAGACCGCCTGGTCGGCCTCCTGCACGTGGCGCGCATCGGCATCGGCGGTGGAATACACGGCCACGGTGCGAAAGCCGAGGGCACGCGCGCTGCGGATGATGCGCAGCGCGATCTCGCCGCGGTTGGCGATGAGGATCTTGTGGAAGGGCGTGGATGGCATGGCCATGACTCAGGGACGCGCCACGGAGAACTGCATCGCCTGCGGCCGGCGCAGCTCGGCATCGCGGCAGATCGAGAGCACCTGGGCGATCACGGCGCGCGTGTCGCGCGGATCGATCACGCCGTCGTCGAGCAGGCGCGCGCTGGTGGTGAACACGCTGGTCTGGCTCTCGAAGCGCTCGATGATGCGGCGCTCCAGCTCGTCGAGCTTGGCCTGGTCCACCGCGCCCTTGCGCTTCATCGCGGCCTCGGTGACCATGACCATGGTGCCGGCCGCCTGCTCGGCGCCCATCACGGCCGTCCTCGCGTTGGGCCACGAGAAGCAGAAGCGCGGATGGAAGCCGCGCCCGCACATGCCGTAGTTGCCGGCGCCGTAGGAGGCGCCGCAATAGAGCGTGATCTGCGGCACGGTGGCGTTGGTCACGGCCTGGATCATCTTGGAGCCGTGCTTGATCATGCCGGCCTCCTCATGCGCCTTGCCGACCATGTAGCCGGTCGTGTTGTTGAGGTAGAGGATCGGCGTCCGTGCCTGGCAGCAGGCCTGGATGAAGTGGGTTGCCTTGTTGGCGCCGGCGCTGTCGATGGGGCCGTTGTTGGTGACGACGCCGAGCGGCAGCCCCTCGATCTTGATGTGGCCGACCACGGTGGCGCTGCCGTAGTTCTCGCCGAAGGCCAGGAACTCGGAGTCGTCGGCGATGCGCGTGATCACCTGCCGCATGTCGACCGGGCGCTTGGGATCCATGGGCATGATGCCCAGCAGCTCCTCGGCGTCGTGGCGCGGCGGCTTGAAGCGGCGCGGCGCCTCGGCCGGCAGCTCGCGGTTCCAGTCGATGTGGGCGAGGATCTCGCGCGCGATGCGGATCGCGTCGCGGTCGTCTTCGGCCAGGTAGTCACCGAGGCCCGAGATCGAGGTGTGCATGAGGGCGCCGCCCAGCTCCTCCTCGGTCGCGATCTCGCCGGTCGCGGCCTTCAGCAGCGGCGGCCCGGCGAGAAAGGCGCGCGAGCGGCCCCGCACCATCACGATGTAGTCCGACAGGCCCGTCTGGTAGGCGCCGCCAGCGGTGGAGGAGCCGTGCGTCACCGTGATCACCGGCAGGCCGGCCGCCGACATGCGCGCGAGGTTGCGGAACAGGCTGCCGCCCTTGATGAACTCCTCGACCTTGTAGGTGAGCAGGTTGGCGCCTGCGCTCTCGACCAGCTGGACGTAAGGCAGCTTGTTCTCGAGCGCGAGCTCCTGCATGCGCAGCGCCTTGTCGAGGCCCATGGGCTGCAGCGCGCCGGCATCGATGCCTGAGTCGGAGGCATTGACCATTACGCGCACGCCCGAGACCCAGCCGATGCCGCCGATGATGCCGCCGCCCGGCACGCTCTGGTCGAGCTCGGGCTTGTCCAGGCCGAGACCGGCCAGCGATGCGATTTCGAGAAAAGGCGAGCCCGGATCGAGCAGCAGCGAAACCCGATCGCGCGGCAGCAGCTGGCCGCGTTGCTCGAAGCGCTCGCGCGATCGGGCCGAGCTCGCCGCGCTGCGCTGCTCGCAGGCGCGCACGCGTTCGAGCAGGGCCAGCATGCCCTCGCGGTTGGCCTGGAAGGATTCGCTGTCGGGATAGATGGTCGACTCGATGCTTGCCATGTTCTTTTTCCTTGCGCCTCAAAGGCCCAGCTGCCGCGCGGCCAGGTCCTTCATGACCTCTTCCGATCCGCCGCCGATCATCATCACCTTGACCTCGCGGTAGATGCGCTCGCTCTTCGTGCCGCGCATGTAGCCCATGCCGCCCAGCAGCTGCACCGCCTGGTCGGCGCAGAACTGCATGGCCTGCGTCGCCTGGACCTTGGCCAGGCAGATGCGCGCCACCAGTTGCGCCGGATCGGCGAGCTGGTGCTCGATGCGGTAGGCCAGGTCGTAGACGAGCGTGCGCGCGGCGTCGATGCGCAGGGTCATGTCCATCAGCTTGTGGCGCACCACCTGCCGCTCGGACAGCGCCGTGCCGCCGATCGTGCGCTGGCGCGCCCAGTCCACAGCCTCCTCCAGACAGACCTCGGCATAGCCGCAGGCCAGCGACGCCATCAGCAGGCGCTCGGTGTTGAAGTTGCGCATGAAGAGCTTGAAGCCGCGGTTCTCCTCGCCCACGAGGTTGGCCACCGGCACCCGGCAGTCGTCGAAGCGAAGGTGCGCGGTGTCGGAACTCCACCAGCCCATCTTCTTGAGCGGCGTGCGGGTGAGCCCCGGCGTGCCACCCTCGATCACCAGCGCCGAGATGCCGCCGGCGCCCAAGACCTTCGGGGCGGTGCGCACCGCAGTCGTGATGAAGTCGGCGCGCACGCCCGAGGTGATGAAGGTCTTCTCGCCGTTCACGATGTAGTGATCGCCGTCGCGGATCGCGGTGGTCTTCAGGTTGGCCACGTCGGAGCCCCCCGAGGGCTCGGTGACGGCCAGCGCAGCAATCTTGCGACCCGCGAGCACCGGCGGGATGACGCGGCGTTTCAACTCTTCGTTGCCCGCGGCAAGAATCGGCGGCAGCGCGATGCCGTGCGAGTTCATCGAGGCCTGCACGCCGCCAGAACCGCAGCGCGCGAACTCCTCGGCCACCACGAGCTGGTAGAACACGTCGGCCGGCGTGCCGCCGTATTCCTCCGGATAGCCCAGCCCCAGGATGCCGAGTTCGGCCGAGCGCGCATAGAGCGAGCGCGGAAAGGTCTCGGCCTCGTCCCACGCGTTCACGTTGGGTGTGATCTCGCGCGAGATGAAGTCGCGGACGCTGGCGCGGAACTGCTCGTGATCGGGACTGAAATAGAAGGGCAGCGGCGGCGCATCGAGAAAGTCCATTGACGACTCCTTGTCGCGACCAAGGCTATCGGCCCGGCGCGCCCAGGTCTTGCGCCTAGTGGCTGCGGCCCCGGTCCACTAGCGAGTTGACGCAAGCGCAGCGCGCGGCGGATCGCTAAGCTGCATCTCCATGACAAGCAGCAGCAAGATCGTCCGCATCGGCGGCGCCTCCGGCTTCTGGGGCGACAGCATGGTGGCCGCGCCGCAACTGGTGAAGGGAGGGCGGCTCGACTACCTGGTGTTCGACTACCTGGCCGAGACCACGATGGCCATCCTGGCGGCGGCGCGCGCCAAGCAGCCCGAGCTGGGCTGGGCCACCGACTTCGTCGACATCGCGATGAAGCCGGTGCTCGGCGAGGTGAAGCGGCAAGGGATCAAGGTGATCAGCAACGCGGGCGGCATCAATCCGCACGGCTGTGCGGCCGCGCTGCAGGCCATGGCCGAGGCCGAAGGCATCGCGCTGCGCATCGCCGTGGTCGAGGGCGACGACATCGGCGCGCAGATGCCGGCCGTGCGCGAGCGCGGCATCCAGGACATGTTCAGCGGCGAAGCCTTGCCCGAGAAGGTGCTGAGCGCCAACGCCTACCTCGGCGCCGCGCCGATCGCCGCCGCGCTGGCGGCCGGTGCCGAGGTGGTGATCACCGGACGCTGCGTCGACAGCGCCGTGACGCTGGGGCCGTTGATGCGCGAATTCGGCTGGACCCACGACGACTTCGACCTGCTGGCCTCCGGCAGCCTCGCCGGCCACATCATCGAGTGCGGCTGCCAGGCGACCGGCGGCCTGCACACCGACTGGGAAGAGATCCCGGACTGGGCAAACATCGGCTACCCGATCGTCGAGTGCCATGCCGACGGCAGCTTCGTCCTGATCAAGCCCGAGGGCACCGGCGGCAAGGTGGTCCGCGCGGCGGTGGCCGAGCAACTGCTCTACGAGATCGGCGACCCCGGCGCCTATCTGCTACCGGACGTGAGCTGCGACTTCCGCGAGGTCGTGATCGAGCAGCAGGGAGAGAACCGCGTGCGCGTGAGTCCTGCCAAAGGACGCCCGCCGACGCCGAGCTACAAGGTTTCGGCGACCCAGCAGGGTGGCTACCGCTGCGCGGGCAGCCTGGTGATCGTCGGCATCGATGCCGAGAAGAAGGCCCGACGCACGGCCGAGGCGATCATCGAGCGCACCGGCCGCATCCTGCGCGAGAGCGGGCAGCCGCCCTTCACCTCCACCTACATCGAAGTGATCGGCGCCGAGTCGCTCTACGGCCCGCATGCGTGCACGCGGGCGTCGCGCGAGGTCATGATGCGGGTGGTGGCCAATCATCCGCAGAAGGCCGCGCTCGCGATGTTCGCGCGCGAGATCGCGCCGGCGGGCACCTCGTGGGCGCCCGGCACCACGGGCCCGGGCGGCGGGCGGCCTTCGGTGTCGCCTCTGATCGAGCCCTTCTCTTTTCTGCTGGAGAAAGAGGCGGTGCCCGTCGCCTTCGTGCTCGACGGCGAGCGGCATGCGGTGCCCGTTCCGGCGGGAACGGGTGACGGTGTCGCGCCCGATGTGCCAACGCCCTCTCCATGGATCGATCCCGATGAGCCGATGGAGGAAGTGCGCCTCATCCAGCTCGCCTGGGCGCGCAGCGGCGACAAGGGCAACCTCTCGAACATCGGCCTGGTCGCACGCCGCCCCGAATGGCTGCCGCTGCTGTGGGAACGCGTGACGCCCGATGCCGTGGGCGCCTATTTCGCGCACCTGGTTCACGGCAAGGTGGAACGCTTCTACCTGCCCGGCATCGCCGCGATGAACCTGCTGCTGCACGATGCGCTCGACGGCGGCGGGCCTTCATCGATGCGCATGGATCCGCTCGGCAAGGGCATGGGGCAGATGCTGCTGGACATGCGGATCAAGGTTCCGCGTTCGCTGGCCGCGGGGCTTTGAATGCAGAGCAGGCCCGACACCCGCTTCGGCCCCGCCGCCGAATTCGGCCGCAGCGAACTCACCGCGCTCTGGAATCGCGCCTACGAAAACTACTTCGTTCCGATCGCCTTCACCGAACCGCTCTTCGAGAGACATCTGCGGCGCGCGAGCGCCGACCTGGACCTTTCCAGGCTGCTCCTGATCGGCGACGCGCTCCATGGCCTTTCGCTCGTGGGCCGCAGGCAGGAGCGCGCCTACTTGGCCGGCTTCGGCATCGCCGGCGCGCAGCGGGGCCGAGGGCTGGCAAGGGCGCTGCTCGAGGCACAGATCTCGGCCTTGTCGGACGCGGGGATGCGCGAAATCGTCCTCGAGGTCATCGAGCAGAACCCGGCCCGCATGCTGTACCGCAAGGCGGGCTTCGCGGAGATTCGGCCCTTGGTGGTTCTGGAGGGAACACTTGCGCAAGGCCGCGCATCTGCCGGTATGGCGCTCGACGCTGCCGCCCTCGCATCCGCGCATGCGCTGTGCAATGCGGACACACGTCCGACCTGGCGCCGCGAAATCCCCACGGTGCTGGGCGCCGTCGCGACCGAGGGGGCAGTAGCCCTCGGCGTGCAGCGGGACGCCGCCATCGTCGGCTACGCCGTCTATCTCGAAGGCAGCGAGAAAAGCGCGCTGCTCGATGCCGGCGCGCTCGACGAGGCCGCGGCTTCCGATCTGCTGGACGCCCTCGCCTGCGCGCGCGTCGGCACGACATGGCGGCTGGTCGACGAGCCGCCGGACAGCGCCCTGTTTCGCGCGGCGACCGCGCGCGGGCTGGCAACCGGCATCCGTCAGGTGGAGATGCAACTCGCGCTCTGAGAGAATGCCGCCCCTATCCCTGATCCCGCATCCATGAATATCGTCGTCAACGAAGAACTAAGAACCTATATCGACCCGTTGACCCCCGAGGAACACGAAGCGCTGGAGCGAAGCATCCTGGCCGAAGGCTGTCGCGATGCACTGGTGCTGTGGGGCGATGTCCTGGTAGACGGCCACAACCGCTACGGCATCTGCCAGAAGCACGGGCTGCCGTTCCAGACTGTGCAGAACACGCGCTTCCAATCCATCGAGGACGTGCACCTGTGGATGATCGACCAGCACCTGGGCCGACGCAGCGTCTCGGACTTCCTGCGAGGCGTGCTGGCGCTCAGAAAGAAGGAGATCGTGGCCGAACGGCAGGCCCGCACGCCGGCAGCGACCGCGCCGGCAGAGGTTCAGACCTCGGCAGACTCGTCCGCGCCGTTGAACAGCCGTGAAGCCGTCGCCAAGGCCGCGCGCATCAGCAGCAGCCAGGTGGTGATGATCGAGAAGATCCGCAAGCAGGCCGCGCCCGAGCTGGTGGCGGCCGTCAAGTCCGGCACGATCTCGATCAATGCCGCGGCGGCCGTGGCGAGCTTGCCGGCCGAAGAACAGGTGGCTGCCGCAATCGCCGGCAAGGATGAACTGAAGCAGGTCGCAAAGCGCGTCCGCGAGGCCAGGCGCAAGCCGCGCGAAGAATCGGCGCCATCCGACGACTCGGCAAAGCCCGATCTCGTGCAACGGCTGGAACAGCGCGTGGCCGAACTGACGGCCGAGAACGAAGACTTGCGCAGGCAAGTGGCCGATCTGCTGCAGGCGCAGCGGACGGGCTAGCCGAAAGGCTGGTGCCCCTCTGCTGCACCAGCCTTTCTGTTACAGCGGATTCACCCGCCCCGCTCTCACACCACCGGAGCGAGGAACGCGACCAGCTTGCCCGTGTTGGCGACGAAGTCGCTGGTCGAGATGCCCAGCGGCCGCTCGCGCGGCTGGTAGGGCTCGATCTCGGGCGGGGTGAGCGGGTCGTACGGCGAGGTGTCGTAGACGTCGCCCACGTGCTTGCTGCGGTAGGCGTCGCCCGTATACGGCGTGGTGGGGCCGTTGCCGCGGAACGGGTTGGTGACGAACGCGATCGGCGAGAGCCAATAGTCCTTGTCGCCGAGCGCGTCGACCACCGCCTGTGCCTGCGCCTCGGTGACCGTCGGGCTGGTCATCGTCGCGCCCGCGAACAGGTCGGGGAAGTCGACTTCGCGCAGCGAGAAGTACTTCGGCAGGTCTCTCGGCCTGCTGACCTTCAGCGGCGACCCCGCAGTCATCTCGGCGATCGCGGCATCGCTCATCGACGCGAGCAGGTCGTAGGTTGCCTGAAGACTGCCGATGTTGACGCTGCGGCCCGCCGAGTAGTGGCTGAGCGTGGCGCGATGGTCGTGATCGAAGTAGTACGCACCGCTCCAGATGTTCGAGCCGTAGCGGTGGACAAAACGCGGCTGGTTCGTCCCCAGCTCGATGAAGGTGGGATGCGTGCGTCCGGCGAGCTGCGGGTTGTCGGCAATCATCTCGGGCGTCAGCTTGCAGCTGTTGAGCCACGCGATCGCTTCCGGCACCCGCGCCAGGAACGTCCTGTCGCCGGTCAGCCGGAAGTAGTGGAACAGCTGCAGCACGTTGGTCTGCGTCGTGTGCGTCGCGAGCGAGCGCGGCTCGTAGGTGCGCGCGCCGGCCGGCGCCCCGGCCGGGCGGCCGTCGCGGTCCTCGGTCAGGTGCTGCAGCGCCCAGCCGGCCTGCGGCACCGGCTGCTGCAGGCGCCGCAGGCATTGCATCGCGCGCTGCACCGGTTCGATCAAGCGGGTCTCGCCGAGTCCCACCACGCACATCAGCATGAACTTGATGTTCTCGCCGGCCACGTCGTCGTTGAACGTGATCTGGCGCGTGTAGTCGCCGTCTTCCATGCCCTGGGTCGCGCCGGGCGGCAGCTGCTGCGGGTTGGGCAGCGGCATCGACGAGACCGAGCCCGGGAACGGCGGATAACGTTGCGGCCAGCCGCCGTCGGCGATGCCGCTGCTGAACTGCGCGCCGGTCACGAAGTCGATCGCCTTGTACAGCGGGCCGCGGAAGCGCCGATCGCGCTTCTCGAGGTACATGCGCAGCAGGAACTGCGACGCCACCGCGGTGCCCGCGTCGTCGAAGGTCGCGTTGCCGTAGTAGTGCTGGAACTCCTCGAGCCGCCAGCCGTTGGCGCCGATCGTCTCGTACCAATGCTTGAGCGAGGCCTCGCCGGCGAAGTCATGGATGTAGTTCCAGCCGCCGGCCGGATGCTGCGCCGCAATCAGCGCAAGCGCGGTGCGCTCGGCGGCCTTGTAGAAGAGCTCGTCGCCGGTCGCGTGGTAGGCGTCTAGGAAGGCGTGGCCGGCCGAAGGCGTGCCGGGCGGCTGGATCCAGCACATGGTGCGCTTGGCCTCCATCTCGCCCCAGCTGACCGACAGGTCGGGCAGGTAGGCCCAGACGTAGCCGCCTCGGTAAGACACTTCTTCGTCCATGAAGCGGACCGCTTGCCGCAGCGCCGAGCGGACGCGCTTGCGGAACTTGTCTGCGGCATCAGGTTTCTCGTCCGCGACAGCGTCGGGTTTCGAGCTCCCGGCGCTGGCAAGGGCTGGGGCCCCGCCATCGCCGCCGCCACCGCAGGCGGCCAGGGCCAGCGGGCTGAGTCCGGACATCACGAATTTTCTGCGTTTCATCGCTGCTCCTCAAAAGGTGGATTCGCCCACCTCCGGTAACACCGGGGGAATCTCATGCCCTGGTGGCCGGGGATCGGGCCGTGGACGAGACCCGGCCGGGCGGCGAGCGCACGGCACGGTTTCGACGGCATGTGCGCCGGAACGCCTGGTTGTCATGATTCTTGGCGCCACGGTGCAGCATGTCGTCGGTCATCGTATGACTTGAACTTCCGGTCAGGACTGGTGGAAACCATGACTGGCACAGTACGCCCGCCACTGAAGTGCAATCAACGGCTGCGGATCAGGTCCGTCTGCACACCTATGACATCAGACGACATAGACGTGTGATACGCCATCGCGCTGCCGCCGTGTCGACCGAGGTCCTGCGGGTTTCCCCTATTTTTTAGTTATCTATGAAAACTATATTGATTATTTGAAATAACGTTATAGCTACCCAGGTCCACCCCGGGCCAGGAGTCCAAGATGCTCGCCCCGTCGGCATTGAAGACGAGCCCCGTTTTCCCGGTCACATCGATGGCCCACGAACGGCCTCACCTCAGAGGGCCGTGCGGTCCGCCTTCACGCAAGCGGAGATGAACACGGTGGCCAACTCGGTGCTCGCGCGTTGCGACGCACTGGACGGAGCGGCGGACGGGATGGTCGCGGACGTCCAGATGTGCAAACAGGCATTCGATCTGGCCACCGCCGTACCCACATGCGGCGGCGTGCGCGACGGCAGCTGCCTCACGGCCGCGCAAAAGAGCGTGCTCGACAACGTCTTCTCCGGCGCGAGGAACAGCGCGGGCACGGCGATCTACAGCAGCTTTCCCTACGATGCCGGCATCAACCGTGCCGATTGGCGCCAGTGGGAGTTCTCCAATTCGCAAAGCCTGGATACCGCTGCGGTCGGCTTCGTTTTCAGCACCCCGCCGCTGGGACCGAGCCGCCCGTCCGGCATCGATTTCGCGCTCGGATTCAGCATGGACATCGATGCGCCGAGCATCTTCGCGAGCACTGCGCTCTACACCGAGTCATCGATGTCCTTCATGACGCCGCCGAACCCGAGCAACGTTTCCGCGCTTCGCGACCGCGGCAGCAAGCTCATCGTCTATCACGGCACCAGCGATGCGGTGTTCTCGTCCGACGACACGACAAGTTGGTACGAGCAATTGCGCGCGGCGAACGGCGGCGATGCAGCTTTGCTCGCTTCTTTCCGGTGCCCGGCATGAATCATTGCGGGCGCGGCCCGACCAGTTCGACATGCTGACGCCGCTCGTCGCATGGGTGGAACAGGGCAAGGCGCCTACGGCGATCATTGCCGCGGCTCGCGGGGCGGGCACCAATGTGGTCAACACCGAATTGCCTGCCGACTGGTCGGCCGATCGCACGCGGCCGCTGTGCCCGTATCCAAAAACGGCGGCCTACGTAGGCGACAGCATCGAATCGGCCTCCAGCTTCGCGTGCCGATAGCAGCCGGTGCGCACCTGGCCGGCGGAGAGTGTGAGATTCGAACTCACGGACGGTTGCCCGTCGGCAGTTTTCAAGACTGCTGGTTTAAACCACTCACCCAACTCTCCGGGACTGTCTTCGCTTTGCGCGAAGGCGTGCGGGCGATTTTAGTCGCCGGGCGGAGTCGGGGCCCACCCGCGCATCACCAGGTCCACAATGCCCGTGGCCCAGGCGCGGCGCTCTTCGGGGCCTGCGAGCGGCTTCGAGATGAAGAAGCGCACGCCGCCAAAGGCCAGCGTCGAAAGCTGCACCGCCGCCAGTTCGGCAGAAGGCACGTGCAGCTTTCCGGTGCGGTGCGCCTCGGCCAGGTACTCGACCACCGGTGCGAGCACGTAGCTGTTCTCGGCATAGAGCGACTTCGCGAGTTCAGGAAAGCGCACGGCCTCCGCGATCACCAGGCGCAGCAGGGCCAGCGTCTTCGGCTCGGTGGCGCCGAGGTACATGCGTTCGACCAGGTCGAGCAGGATCTCCCTTTCGTCGGCACCGTGCCGCACGAGAGTGGCCTGCATGGTGTCGCGGGCACTGCTGACCGCACGGTGCACGACCTCCCGAAACAAGGCCTCCTTGTTCTCGAACTGGCGGTAGATGGTGATCTTGGCGACGCCCGCATCGCGCGCGATGGCCTCGATGCTGGTCGCCGCGTAGCCGTTCTCGAGAAAAGACTTCAATGCAGCAGCGAGGAAGGACTCGCGCAGGGCCGCCGCCTGCTCTGGACTGGGTCGTCCACGCGACCTGCGCTGGGTTTCATCCGGGAGCATTCGGTTCGGCATGGTTTTCCGCTCACGCATCCGGCAGGAAGATGGCCTGCAGATCGCTCAGGAAGTCGAAGCCGCGCGCCGTCGGCCAGACGCGCGCGAGGTCACGCTCGATCAGGCCTTTGCGCTCGGCTTCCTCGAGCCCGCGCTGAATGGCGGTGATGGCCAGCCCGGTGCGTTCGCCGAACTGCGCCAGCGTGAAGCCCTCCTTGAGGCGCAGGGCGTTGAGCATGAATTCGAAGGGCAGCTCGGCAAGGCCGACCTCGTCGCTCTGCGCGACGGCCTGGCCGGCGAGCGCATTGTCCATGTAGAGACGCGGCTCCCGGAAGCGGACCTGCCGTACCACGCGGTGCGCAAAACTCAGCTTGCTGTGCGCGCCGGCGCCGATGCCGAGGTAGTCGCCGAACTGCCAGTAGTTGAGGTTGTGCGCGCAATGGTGACCCACGCGCGCATAGGCCGATATCTCGTAGCGGTTGAGACCATTCTGCGCGGTGCGCTCGGTGATGCGGTCGAGCATCGCGTAGGCGGCATCGTCTTCCGGCACCACCGGCGGAAACTTGGCGAAGTAGGTGTTGGGCTCGATGGTCAGGTGATAGACCGACAGATGCGGCGGCGCCAGCGCCAGCGCCTGATCGAGGTCCGCGTCGAGGCCCTCCAGGGTCTGGCCCGGCAGCGCGTACATCAGGTCGAGATTGAAGGTGTCGAAGGCCATCGCTGCCTCCTCGACCGCCGCGATGGCCTGCGCGCGGTCGTGCACGCGGCCGAGCGCCTTCAGGTGCTCGTCGTTGAAGCTCTGCACGCCGACCGACAGCCGCGTGACGCCGGCCGCCCGGTAGGCCCGGAAGCGATCGCGCTCGAAGGTGCCGGGGTTGGCCTCCAGCGTGATCTCGCAGTCGGGCGCGAGCTTGAGCCGGGCACGCAGGTCGCCGAGCAGGCGGTCGATGGCGGCCGGCGAGAACAAGCTGGGCGTGCCGCCGCCGATGAAGATGGTGTGCACGCTGCGGCCCCAGATCAGGGGCAGAGCGGCGTCGAGGTCCGCGATCAGCGCATCGAGATAGCGTTGCTCCGGCAATGCGTCGCCATCGCCGCCGCGCCACTCGTGCGAGTTGAAGTCGCAGTAAGGGCACTTGCGCAGGCACCAGGGCAGATGGACGTAGAGCGACAGCGGCGGCAGCGCCGACAGCTGCAGCGGCCCCGGCCGCATCAGGTGCAGCACGTCGTTGGCATGAGCCACACCACCGGCGCGCTCCTGCGCGTTGCTGGTGATCGGGACGACGAGGCTCACAGCCAGCGCTCCCGCATCAAGGCCAGCATCGCGCGCGCTGCCTGGCCGCGATGGCTGTTGGCGTTCTTCACTTCGGTCGGCAACTGGGCGAAGGTCTTGCCGAACTGCGGCAGCCACATGACTGGATCGAAACCGAAGCCGTTGTCGCCGATGGGCTCGCGCGTGATCTCGCCCGCGGCGCGACCCACCGCGATCAAGGGTTCGGGATCGTCGGCGCGGCGCAGCGCAACCAGCGTGCTGACGAGCGCGGCGCGGCGGTCGGCGACGCCGGCCATCTGCTCGAGCAGCGCGCGCACGTTGTTCGCGTCGCCCTTCTCGTAGCCGAACTGGGTGGCGTAGTAGGCGGTGGCCACGCCGGGCAGCCCGCCGAATGCCTCGACGCAAAGGCCCGCATCGTCCGCGATGGCCGGCAGGCCGGTCGCTGCCGAGGCGTGGCGCGCCTTGGCCAGCGCGTTCTCGACGAAGGTGAGAAAGGGTTCCTCGGCCTCGCCGACCTGGAGTTCAGACTGCCGCACCAGCTCGACGCCGAGCGGCGCAAACAAGGCCTGCAGCTCGGCGAGCTTGCCGGCGTTGTTGGAGGCCAGAACCAGCTTCATCCGTTCGACAATGCCTGCGCCTGCAGCCTAGTCAATTCGGCGATACCCTTTTCGGCCAGCACCAGCAGCGCATTCATCTCTTCGCGCGAGAAGGCCGCTCCTTCGGCCGTGCCCTGCACTTCGACGAAATGGCCGGCGCCGGTCATCACCACGTTCATGTCGGTGTCGCAGGCCGAGTCTTCGATGTATTCGAGATCCAGCAAGGGCGTGCCCTGCACGATGCCGACGGAGACCGCGGCCACGTGGCCGCGAATGGGCGAGGCCGCGATCTTGCCCGCGGCCAGCAGCTTGTCGACTGCATCCTGCGCCGCCACGAAGGCGCCGGTGATCGCGGCCGTGCGCGTACCGCCGTCGGCCTGCAGCACATCGCAGTCGAGATGGATCGTGCGCTCCCCCAGCGCGGCCAGATCGAACACGGCGCGCATGGAGCGGCCGATGAGGCGCTGGATTTCCTGCGTGCGGCCGCTCTGCTTGCCGCGCGCCGCTTCTCGATCGCTGCGCGTATGCGTGGCGCGCGGCAGCATGCCGTACTCGGCCGTGACCCAGCCCTCGCCGCTGCCGCGCTTGTGCGGCGGCACCTTTTCCTCGACCGAGGCGGTGCACAACACGCGCGTCTGGCCGAACTCGATCAGCACCGAGCCCTCGGCGTGAATCGTGAAACCGCGCGTGACGCGCACGGGGCGCAACTGGTCGGCGGCACGGCCGCCGCTTCGTACGAAAACTGTCATGTGGAGCGAAAAAAGAAGGAAGAAAAATCAGGCTTTGCGCGCAGCGGAGCGTCGTATCGCCTCGTTGATTTCGGCAATCGAGCGTTCGATCGCGTCCTCGTCGAGGTCGTCGAGTTCGCTGTCGGAGGGCATGCCGGCCTGGATGGTCGAGGCGAACACGCCGTCGCTGATGCTGTCGGTCGACACGCCGCGTGCCTGGCCCGTCGCCTCGGGCATCTCCCACTCGAGCGCGATCAGCGTCACGTTGTCGCTGTGGGTGCCGCCGTTGCGCAGTGCCATCTCGGCCAGGTCGGGCGCCGCATCGGAGACGGGCTTGCCGGAGGAGAGCGTGTGCACGATCAGGGCTTCGTCCAGCACGCCCCAGAGGCCGTCGGAGCACAGCATGATGCGGTCGCCGCGCTGGAGCTGCAGCGGCGCCGAGATGTCGAACAGCGGCGTGGTCGGGGAACCCAGACAGGTCAGCAGCAGGTTGCGGTTGACGATCTCGGCCCCGGCGTTGGCGCGCGGCCGCTCGGCGTGGGAGTGGTCGCGCGTGCGGGTCAGCAGCTCGCCGTCGCGCACCACGTAGAGCCGCGAGTCGCCGCAATGGATCCAGGTGGCGGTGGTCCCCTGCAAAACGGCGGCAACCACCGTCGTGCGCGGGGTGTCGAGCATGCCCTTGTTGCCTGCGTAGCGCATGATCTGCTGGTGCGCGGCCATCACCGACGCAGTCAGGAATGCCTTGACGTCCTTGACGATCGGTCGCGCCTCGCGCTGGTACAGCGCCGCGATGGTCTGCAGCGCCAGCTGGGCCGCCACCTCGCCTTCGGGATGCCCGCCCATGCCGTCCGCCAGCACGAAGAGGCCCGATTCGCGCGTGTAGCAGTAGCCCATGCGGTCTTCGTTCTTGAGACGGCCACCCTTGCGGCTGACCTGGAAGACGGAGAATTTCATGCCGGACGTGTCGTCGGCGCTGCCGCCTTCGGCAACCCCTTCTTTTCGAAGGACCGCATGTTGTCGATCGACAGCCGGACCTTCTCGCTCACCGTGAGCTTGGTGTAGCGGCGCTCGCCTTCGCGGCTCAGCTCCTTCTGCAGCGCGAAGACCGACTGCGGACGCGAGAGCGGGTCGAGCGACATGCACCACTCGACCACTTCGATCAGGTTGTCGGAGTAGATGCCGCGCAGGCGCGAGAGCGACAGGCCGAGCCGGTCTTTCTCGATGCGCTGCGGGGCGTCGTTCGGGGGATAGCCCTGCATGCAGGCATAGATGCAGGCGCCGATGGCGTAGATGTCGGTCCAGGGGCCCATCGACGAATCACGGCGGTACATCTCTGGCGCCGCGAAGCCGGGCGTGTACATCGGGCGGATGAAGTTGCCTTCCTTGGAGAGCACTTCGCGCGCGGCGCCGAAATCGATCATCACCGCGCGATCGTCGTCGGTCACGAAGATGTTGGCCGGCTTGATGTCCAGGTGAAGCATCTTGTGCTGGTGCACGATGCGCAGGCCGCGCAGGATCTCGTCGAACAGCGAACGGATGGTGGACTCACGGAAGACCTTCTGTTTCTTGAGGTCCCGCGCGGTCACGATGAAATCCTGCAGGGTGGCGCCCTCCAGGTAGTTCATGACCATGTAGACGGTTTCGTTCTCGCGGAAGAAGTTGAGCACGCTGACCACCGAGGCATGCGAGATCTGCGCGAGCGAACGCCCTTCCTCGAAAAAGCTCTTCAGCCCCAACCGGTAGAGCGACAGCTTTTCGGGCGGCACCTGGGGAGCAAGCTCGCCGGTGCCCCGGGTTGCCAGGGAGGAAGGAAGGTATTCCTTGATGGCCACCTGCTGGCCACTTTGGTCGACAGAGAGGTAGACGACGCCGAAACCACCGGCAGAAAGCCGACGCACGACGCGATAACCGCCGATGACCGTGTCAGGCAACAGGGGCGAAGGTTTGACCTTTGACATAATCCGGGAGTTTCGCCCGAAGGCGATGGTGCGGCAAGCGAACGCCGTGCCGTCGTCTCGGTGCGTACACACAATTTCACAGCGAGGCGCAATGCCAGTTTACAGCATGACCGGCTATGCCAGCGGCCAGAACGGCCCCGCGGGCAGCCACGCCGACACCGAGCCGCGGCCCCATGGCGCGGGCCGGCTCGGGGTCGAGATTCGCTCGGTCAACAGCCGTTTTCTCGACCTCACTTTCAAATTGCCCGAGGAGTTGCGCCAGCACGAGCCGGCCTTGCGCGAATTGCTGACGGGGCAGCTCAAGCGCGGCAAGGTCGAGCTGCGCGCCTCGATCGAAGGCGGCGGTACCGCGGGCATCGGCGAACCCTCGCCCAAGTTGCTGCAGCGGCTCAACGGCGTACAGGACAACATCAAGTCCTGGCTGCCGGCTGCCCGGGAACTCAGCGTGGCGGACGTACTGCGCCTGGCGGCCGGCGACACACAGGCGAAGGGTGACTTGGGGCCTGAGCTGTCCGAGGTGGCGGAGAAGACGCTCAAGGCGCTTGTTTCGGCGCGCGAGCGCGAAGGCGCCCGGCTTGCGCGGATGCTGCAGGATCACCTTGCCCAGCTGCGCAAGCTGGTCGAGCAGGCGCTGCCGCTGGTGCCCCAGCTCGTCGAGCAGCAGCGCACCCGCTTTCTCGAGCGCTGGCAGGAGGCCATGGGCCTCGCCGCCGGCGGCACGCCACCGGAAGCGGCGCAGGATCGCGCCATGACCGAAGCCACGGCCTTTGCGATCCGCATCGATGTCGCCGAGGAGCTGACGCGCCTTAACTCGCACCTCGAAGAGATCGAGCGGCTGGTCAAGAAGGGCGGCGAGATCGGCAAACGCCTCGATTTCCTGATCCAGGAACTGCATCGCGAGGCCAACACCCTGGGCTCCAAATCGGCGACGCTCGAACTCACCCGGATCGGCGTCGACATGAAGGTGCTGATCGAGCAGATGCGCGAGCAGGTCCAGAACATCGAATAAGTAGAGAACGAGCGAATGGATTACCCCGGCAACATTTTCGTGGTCGCAGCGCCGAGCGGCGCCGGCAAATCAAGCCTGGTCAAGGCCCTGATGGAGCTCGATTCCGCCGTGCAGCCATCGGTGTCGCACACCACCCGCCCCCCGCGCGGCCAGGAAAAGCATGGTCGCGAGTACTTTTTCGCTTCGCACTCGGAGTTCGACGCGATGGTCGCCTCCGATGCCTTCGTCGAATGGGCGCACGTTCACGGCCAGCGCTACGGCACCTCGAAGAAGGCAATCGAAGAGCGGATCGCCCAAGGCGCGGACGTCATCCTCGAAATCGACTTCCAGGGCGCGCTCCAGATCCGAAAGACCTTTGCCAACGCGGTGACGATCTTCATCCTGCCGCCGAGTTGGGAGGAACTGCGGTCCCGGCTCGAACGGCGCGGGGAGGACAGCGCCGCGGTCATCGAGCTGAGGCTGCAGAACGCCGCCGAGGAGATGGCACGCGCAAACGAATTCGACTTCGTTATAATCAACGAGTTATTTGAGCGCGCACTTTTTGACCTCAAGGCGATTGTCCACGCTCAGCGGCTCCGGTATTCCGCACAGCGCCGCGCGCGAGCCGACACTTTTGCCGCGCTGAACATTCCCTGATCCCGATCACCTGTACGTCGAAAGATCCTCATGGCCCGCATCACCGTCGAAGACTGCCTGCAACACATTCCGAACCGCTTCCAGCTGGTGCTGGCAGCCACCTACCGTGCGCGCATGCTGAGCCAGGGCCACGCGCCGAAGATCGAAAGCAAGAACAAGCCCGGTGTCACTGCCCTGCGCGAGATCGCAGAGGGCAAGATCGGGATCGAGATGCTCAAGAAAGTGCCCGGCTGAGTTGACGCACGCTTGCAACAAAGAGCACCGCCTTGCGGTGCTTTTTTTATGCCTGGACGCGTCGAATCGACTGCCACGCTAAAGTGGAAGCCATGAGCGTGGTTGTCAAGTCCCAGTCCGATGCCCCCCGAGGCACGCCACGGCCGAGTCCGGCGGCGTTGAACGCGGCTGCCGCCAGCTTCGCTGCGCTGACCGACCGGCTCGACTACCTGAGCGTCGAAGACGTCGAACAGGTGCGCCGCGCCTACCGCTTCGCCGATGAGGCGCACTTGGGACAGCTGCGCAACAGCGGCGAACCCTACATCACGCATCCTATCGCGGTGGCGGCGCAATGCGCCGAATGGAAGCTCGATGCGCAGGCCCTGATGGCCGCCCTGCTGCACGATGCCATCGAGGATTGCGGCGTGACCAAGTCGGAGCTGATCGAGCGCTTCGGTGCACCGGTCGCAGAGCTCGTCGACGGCCTCACCAAGCTGGACAAGCTCCGCTTCAACACGCGCGAGGAGAACCAGGCCGAGTCCTTCCGCAAGATGCTGCTCGCCATGGCGCGCGATGTGCGGGTGATTCTCGTCAAGCTGGCGGACCGGACGCACAACATGCGCACGCTCGACGATGCGCCGCGCGAGAAATGGGCCCGGATCTCGCGTGAGACGATCGAAATCTACGCGCCCATCGCGCACCGGCTCGGGCTCAACCAGACCTACAGGGAACTGCAGGACCTGTCGTTCCGCCATCTCAGGCCCTGGCGCTATGCGATCCTCGCAAAAGCGGTCACCAAGGCCCGCGGCCGACGCCGCGACCTGATTCAGAAGGTGCAGCAGGAACTCGAAACTGCCTTCGCGGCAGCTGGCATGAGCGTGCGGATGGCCGGCCGCGAGAAGACGCTCTATTCCATCTACCGCAAGATGGAAGAAAAGCATTTGAGCTTTGCCCAGGTGACCGACATCTACGGCTTCCGCCTGATCGTGCCGACGGTGATCGCTTGCTACACCGGGCTCGGCATCCTGCACCAGATGTACAAGCCCCTGCCCGGCAAGTTCAAGGACCACATCGCGATCGCCAAGCTCAACGGCTACCAGTCGCTGCACACCACGCTGGTCGGCCCGGCCGGCGTCAACGTCGAATTCCAGCTGCGCACCGAGGCCATGCACGTGGTGGCCGAGTCCGGCGTGGCAGCTCACTGGCTCTACAAGGCGGCCGAGCCCAGCGCGGCGACCAGCGATCGTCTGGGCGCCAAGTGGCTCCAGTCGCTGCTCGACATCCAGGATGAAACGCGCGATGCGGCCGAATTCTGGGATCACGTCAAGGTCGACCTGTTTCCCGACGCGGTCTACGTGTTCACGCCCAAGAGCCAGATCCTGGCGCTGCCCCGCGGCGCGACGGTTGTCGATTTCGCCTATGCGATCCACAGCAACATCGGCGACCACACTTCAGCCGCGCGCATCAACGGCGACCAGGTTCCGCTGCGCACCGAGCTAAAGAATGGCGACGTGGTCGAGGTGATCACGGCGCCCGTGTCGACGCCAAATCCCGCGTGGCTCGGCTTCGTGCGAACCGGACGGGCCCGCTCCAAGATCCGCCACTACCTCAAGACTCTGGCGCATGCCGAATCCGAAGGCCTGGGCGAAAAACTCCTCGCCCAGGCGTTGCGCGCCGAGGGCCTCGGCAACCTGCCCGACGATGACGAGGAGCACCAGCAGATCTGGGAAAAGCTGCTGCGATTCACCGGCAACCGCACGCGTTCGGAGTTGCTGACCGACATCGGTCTCGGCAAGCGCATCGCCAGCATCGTTGCGAAGCGGCTCATGGCGCTCCTGGCAGAACGCGGCGAGAAGCCCGATGCGCTGATGCTGAGCCGCGAGCGCTTCACCGCGCACGAAGCCGTCTCGCAAGGGGCTGTCACGCTGGACGGCAGCGAGAACTCCTCGGTCCGCTTCGCGCTCTGCTGCCGCCCCATTCCGGACGACCCGATCATGGGCTACCTCGGCCATGGCGAAGGCTTGGTCGTGCACACCGAAGCGTGCGGGGTTGGCCAACGTTTGCGCCACAAGGACAGCGAACGTTTCTTTGCCGTGGAATGGGCCGACGACCCGGTCCGGACCTTCGAGACAGGCGTCGTCATCACGGTGCGCAACGACAAAGGTGTGCTCGCACGCGTCGCCGCAACGCTGGCGGACGCGGAGGCCGACATCACCCACGTGGAGATGGCCGACGAAACTCCGCAGGACTCCACCGATCTGCGTTTCGTGATCGCAGTGCGCGACCGCACGCATCTCGAGGCCGTGCTGCGGGCCGCGCGGCGTACGCCATCCGTGCTCGCGGCCGCACGGACAGTGCCGACCCCTTAAGCTGCAGCGGGCGGCGGATAGCTCACCGCCAGTATCTCGATCTCGTGCACGCCGCCCGGTGTCGCAAGCTTGACCACATCCCCCTCCCGCGACTTCAGCAGTGCCCTGGCAATCGGAGAAATCCAGCTGACCTGCGCTTGCGCGCTTTCGGCTTCATCGATGCCCATGATGGTCACGACGCGCTCCTCGCCGGTCTCGTCGGCGTAGCGCACGGTGGCGCCGAAGAAGACCTGGTCGCGGCCATGATGGACCGAAGGGTCCGTCACCTCCGCCACCTCGAGCCGCTTGGTGAGAAAGCGGATCCGCCGGTCGATCTCGCGCAGCCGCTTCTTTCCGTAGAGGTAGTCGCCGTTCTCCGAGCGATCGCCGTTCTTGGCCGCCCAGTGCACGGCCTCCACGACCTTGGGCCGCTCGACATCCATCAGTTCGAGCAGCTCGGCACGCAGGCGCGCGTAGCCCTGCGGGGTGATGTAGTTCTTGCTCCCGGCGGGGAGAGGCGGCGCGGCGCCGGCCGTACCGTCGTCATCATCGCCTGCATCGTTTTCTTTGGTGAATGCCTTGCTCATCGCAGAAAGCTCCAATGAAAAAAGCCCGCAACTTTCGTTGCGGGCTTTCCTGATGATGGTGCGGCTGGCAGGAATTGAACCCACGACCCCTTGGTTCGTAGCCAAGTACTCTATCCAACTGAGCTACAGCCGCACAGCTTGCGATTATAGCATCCTCGCAACACCCCATCGCTGGGCAGCGAAAGAAAGAGAGCGGTAGATCGTGTTGGACTTGAGCCGTCGATCAACCGCCTGTGAGTCTACGTCGAGTCAGTTGTGCATCAAAGTCTTGGCAGAAATGTGAACTAAATCATGACATTCCAATCACATGGGCACTGCACCTACAGCGCCACTTGGCCGACTGGCGCTAAAAACGGCTTCCATTGGTTTATTGGATGGAGGTCCCGATGTTCAGCTTTTTCCAGCCCAATCGAAACGGCCACCTCAGGCGAGTCATGGCGCTTCTCGAAGAAGCCCATCTCGCGCGTATCGAGCATCAGGCTGCTGCCGAACATCACGGGGCCTTGGCCCGGATGTATTCCGAACGCGCCAAAAGACTGGAGCGCGAGCTCTACGGCTCGGCACAAATGCCGCTCGGGGACGCATCCACCAAGGGCCAGGACGAGAAAGCGGTCCTCTATGCCCTGGATCCAGGTCGCCGGATCGAGACACAGGCAAAGGCCTGAGGAGTTGGCCCCGCGACTGAGGGCGACAAGGCGTGGTGGTAGGCCGTGATGGGCTTGAACCATCGACCAACGGATTATGAGTCCGCTGCTCTAACCAGCTGAGCTAACGGCCCGCACATCAGGGATTCTAGTGGGCGCCGGGCGCCGCTATTTGCGGTGGCTCAGCGCATTGGTGACCAGCCGCGACGTGATGTCGACGATCTGGATCATGCGCTCATAGGGCATGCGCGTCGGACCGATGACGCCAAGCGTACCCACCACCTCGCCGTCGACCTCGTAGTTCGCGCTCACGATCGACAGGTCGTCGAAGGGCACCACCTGGCTTTCCCCGCCGATGAAGATGCGCACGCCGTCCGCCTTGCTCGACACGTCGAGCAGGCGCATCAGTTGGGCCTTCTGCTCGAACAGCTCGAACGCACGACGCAGGTGGCTCATGTCGCTGGAGAAATCGGTGACGGCCAGCAGATTCCGCTCGCCCGCGATCACGACTTCGTCCTGGGCTTCCGTCAGCACCTCGGAACTCACCTGGACAGCGGCCTGCATCAGCGCAGCGATCTCGCCGCGCAATTGCTCCATCTCGGACTGAAGCCGATCGCGCACCTGCTCGATCGACAGACCCGCAAAGTGCGTGTTGATGTAGTTCGATGCCTCGACCAGTTGCGACTGCGAATAGTCGACCTCGGGGAAGATCACCCGGTTCTGCACATCGCCGTCGGGCGACACGATGATCACGAGCAGGCGGCGGTCGGAAAGGCGAAGGAATTCGATCTGACGAAAAACGGATGCGCGGCGCGGCGCCATCACCACGCCGACGAACTGCGACAGGTTCGACAGCAGGTTCGCCGCGTTCGCGATCACCTTCTGCGGCTGGTCGGGCGCGAGGCTCGGCGGCGTGAACTGCTCGCGCTGGGCAGTCAGCATGGTGTCGACGAAAAGCCGATAGCCGCGCGCAGTCGGAATGCGGCCTGCTGAGGTGTGCGGACTGGCGATCAGCCCGAGCCCTTCGAGGTCGGACATCACGTTGCGGATGGTCGCAGGCGAAAGCTCCAGCCCCGAAGCCCGGGAAAGCGTGCGCGAGCCCACCGGCTGGCCCTCGGCGATATAGCGCTCGACCAGCGTCTTGAGAAGCAACTTGGCGCGATCGTCCAGCATCGACTGATTTTAATGTTGTAATTTGTACATGACATCCAGCTTTCGGCGCGTCGCCCTGATAGGTAAATACCAGGCTTCGGGCGCGCGGGCGCAGGCCGGCGCGCTGGACGAGGTCATGGAGGGCATCGGCGCCTTCCTGGAAGCGCAAGGCTGCGAGGTCTTTGTCGAACAGCCGCGCGACGGCGAGTGCGGCCAGACCCGCTACCCCGCGCTGACTGTCGAAGAGATCGGCCAGCGATGCGATCTGGGCCTGGTGGTCGGCGGCGACGGAACCATGCTCGGCATCGGGCGCCAGCTGGCGTGCTACGGCGTTCCGCTGATCGGCATCAACCGCGGCCGGCTCGGCTTCATCACCGACATTTCCCTCGACAACTACCAGGCGACCCTGATCCCGATGCTGGCCGGCGAATACGAGGAAGACCACCGCAGCCTCATGCACGCCCAGGTGATGCGCGACGGCGTGTCGGTGTTCGATGCGCTCGCCATGAACGACGTGGTGGTCAATCGCGGCGCCACCTCGGGCATGGTGGAACTGCGTGTTTCGGTCGGCCGCCATTTCGTTGCCAACCAGCGCGCCGATGGAATGATCATCGCCTCGCCCACCGGCTCCACCGCCTACGCGCTGTCGGCCGGCGGTCCGCTGCTGCATCCCGCGGTCCCGGGATGGGTGCTGGTGCCCATCGCGCCGCACACGCTCTCGAACCGCCCGATCCTGCTGCCGGATGCCGACGAGGTCCTGATCGAGCTGGTGGGCGGGCGCGACGCGAGCGCCAATTTCGACATGCAATCACTGGCTTCTCTTGCCATCGGCGACCAGGTCGTGGTGCGCCGCTCCGACTACCGCGTGCGTTTTCTGCATCCGAAAGGCTGGAGCTATTTCGACACATTGCGCAAGAAGCTGCACTGGAACGAAGGAGGTTCCTGACATGGCATTGCGCCGCATCGCCCTGCGCGACTTCGTGATCGTGCGCGCGCTCGAACTCGATCTCTCCACGGGCTTCACCGTCCTCACCGGCGAAACCGGCGCGGGCAAGTCGATTCTGATCGACGCGCTCCAGCTGGCGCTCGGCAACCGTGCCGATGCCGGCGCCGTGCGCGAAGGCGCCGAGCGCCTGGACGTGAGCGCGGAGTTCGACACCGATCCTGCCCTGGCCGCCTGGCTGGACGAAGGTGGCTTCGAAGCGGGCGATGTCCTGCTTCTGCGCCGCACCGTCGACCTCCAGGGGCGCAGCCGCGGCTGGATCAACGGCAGCCCCGCCACCGCGACCCAGCTGCGCGAGCTCGGCGACCAGTTGCTGGACATCCACGGCCAGCACGCCTGGCAGAGCCTCACCCGGCCCGAAGCCGTGCGCGGCCTGCTCGATGCATACGCCGGTGTCGGCACTGCCGCGCTCGACAGCGCCTGGCAGAACTGGCGGCAGGCGATCGCTGCGCTCGACAAGGCGCGCTCGGCGCAAGACTCGCTGCAGCGCGAGCGAGAACGACTGCAGTGGCAGGTTGGCGAGGTAATGAAGCTCGCGCCCGGCGCCGACGAGTGGGAGGAACTCTCGGCCAGCCACACCCGCATCTCCAACGCGCAGGCGCTCATCGATGCCGCCGAGGGCGCATGCAGCGCCCTGGAAGACGACGACAGCGGCGCGCTCGCCGCATTGAGCCGCGCCGTAACGCTGCTGCAGAATTGCGAGCACATCGAGCCGGAGTTCAAGGCGCTGGGCGAGGTTCTGGCATCGAGCGTGGCGCAAGCCTCAGACGCTGCGCATTCGCTGCATGGCTACCTGCGCCAGGCCGACACCGACCCCGAGCGCCTTGCCGAACTGGACGAGCGCATGGGACTCTGGATGTCGCTCGCCCGCCGCTACAAGCGCACGCCGGCCGAACTGCCCGCCTTGCTGGCCGGGTGGCAGGCCGAGCTGCAAGCCCTGGACGCGCAGAGCGACCTCGAAGCCCTCGAGCGTGCCGAACAGACGGCACAGCAGGCCTACATGAAAGAAGCCAAGACGCTGGGCAAAGCGCGCAAGCAGGCGGCACCGCGGCTGGCCCAGGCGGTGACGCAGGCCATGCAGGGCCTCGGCATGCAGGGCGGGCGTTTCGAAGTCGCACTGGAGCCGCTCGCCGAACCGGGCCGAGCCGGGCTCGAAGACATCGCCTTTCTCGTGAGCGGCCACACCGGCAGCACGCCGCGCCCCATCGGCAAGGTGGCTTCAGGCGGTGAACTCTCGCGCATCGCCCTGGCGATCGCGGTCACGACCAGCCAGCTCGGCGCGGCACAGACGCTGATCTTCGACGAGGTCGATGCGGGCGTCGGCGGCGCCGTGGCCGAAACCGTCGGCCGCCTCATGAAGCAGCTGGGCCGCGACCGCCAGGTGCTGGCGGTCACCCACCTGCCCCAAGTCGCCGCCTGTGCGGACCACCATCTGCTGGTCGCCAAGCATCAGACCAGCGCCAAGAGCCAGGACGGCATTCGCACGGAAAGCGGTGTCTCGGTGCTCGACGAGGACACCCGGCCGCGCGAGATCGCACGCATGCTGGGCGGCGAGCGCGTTTCGCAGACCTCGCTCGCGCACGCGCGCGAGATGCTCGGCAAGAAGACGCCGGAGACCTCGTCGTGAGCCTGGAACTCGTGCTGATCACCGGCATGTCCGGCTCAGGAAAGTCCGTCGCGCTGCATGCCCTCGAAGACGCGGGCTACTACTGCGTCGACAACCTGCCGCCCGAGTTGCTTGCGCCCTTCATCGCGCTGCAGCGGCAACAGCAGACGCCGCGGGTCGCGATCGCGATGGACGTGCGCAGCGGGGTTTCGTTGCCGCTCGTTCCGCAGCAGCTCGACGGCCTGCGGCGCGACGGCATATCGCTGCGCTCGCTCTTCCTCGATTCGACCACCGATGCGCTGGTGCGCCGCTATTCGGAGACCCGGCGCCGCCATCCCTTGTCGCGCCAGGAAGGCCGGACCGATTCCCCCGAGCAGCAGCGAGCGCTGATCCAGGCCATCGAGCTCGAGCGCGAGTTGCTGGCCGATCTGCGCGACGGGGCCGACGTGATCGACACCAGCATCATCCGCCCGGCCCAATTGCAGAGCTACATCAAGGCACTGATCGCGGCGCCGGAGAGCACGCTCACGCTGGTATTCGAATCCTTTGCGTTCAAGCGCGGCGTGCCGCTCGATGCCGACTACGTGTTCGACGTGCGCATGCTTCCCAATCCGCACTACGTGCCCGCGCTGCGACCGCTGACCGGGCGCGACACGGCCGTGATCGACTGGCTGCGCGAACACGATGATGTCGCCCGCATGTATGGCGATATCGAACAGTTCCTCGATCGCTGGCTCGACGCGCTGGCCCGCGACCATCGCAGCTACGTCACAGTAGCCATCGGCTGCACCGGCGGCCAGCACCGCTCGGTCTTTCTCGTCGAGCAGCTGGCGCGCGGTTTCGGCGCACGCTGGGCGGCGCTCAAGCGGCATCGCGAACTCGACAGCGTTTAGGCCTGTTCAGGCCCTAAGCCGTCAGCAGTTTGCGCACGGGCGCGGGCAGGCCGAGCGTCGACCACCGGCCGGCCTCGAACCATGCGCCGGCGTCGCTGAGGGGCTGCGCAGCAACGCACTCGACCGACACAGGATGCAGGTGCAGATCCTTGTGCGTGAGCACGTGCACGAAAGCCGCATCGTCGCGTGCGGTCCTGCGGTCGTCGGGCGCCAGCTCGTCCAGCAGCGAGGCCCGGCTCTCGTAGACCGGCAGGCAATAAAGCCCCGCCCAGATGCCGCGCGAGGGACGCTTCTCGAGCCACACGCGGCCGTGCACATCGCGCGCCTGCAGCATCCACAGCGACTGGGCGCTGCGCCGGAGCTTGCGCGTCTTGACCGGAAAGCGCTCGGGCTCGCCCTCGCGCCGCGCCGCGCACAGCTCGTTGACCGGACAGATCATGCAACTCGGCTTGCGCGGCAGGCAGACGGTGGCGCCCAGATCCATCAATCCCTGCGTATAGCGTGCGATGGCACGCCGCTGTGTCGCCAGCGGCAGCAGCTCGGCCGCCATGGTCCACAGAGTGCGCTCCTGCATGGCGGACGACAGATCGCCCTCGAAAGCCAGCACCCGCGCAAGCACCCGCTTCACGTTGCCGTCCAGGATGGCGACCCGCTCGCCAAAGCAGAAGGCAGCAATCGCGGCGGCTGTCGAACGGCCGATGCCCGGCAGTGTCTGGAGTTCGGCAGCGGTGCGCGGAAATGCGCCGCCGAAGCGCTCGACTACCTCCTGCGCGCAGCGGTGCATATTGCGCGCCCGGCTGTAGTAACCCAGGCCGCTCCACAAGCCGAAGACCTCGTCCTCGGTGCCGGCGGCAAGAGCCTGCACCGTCGGAAATCGTTCGAGAAAGCGCGCGAAGTAACCCAGCACGGTCGACACCTGGGTCTGCTGGAGCATGACCTCGGAAAGCCAGACGCGATAGGGATCGTGCGTGTTCTGCCATGGCAGCTCGCTGCGCCCATGTCTGCGTTGCCAGCCGACGATGTGCGTGGCGAAGCAGGACGCCAGCTCCTGCACCGCTGGTTCCGGATCTTTAGGCGGCACTGAGTTCGTTGCGCGCCGCGGCGGCAGTGGGCGCTTCATTGCTCGTGAGCAGGCCGGTGAATTCGCGCAGTCGCACGTGCAGTTCCGTAAGACCGCTTTCCTGGGCAGCGAGCTCGGCGAGGCGCTCATCGAGATTGCCCGCCGCGCCCTGAATGCGCTCGACCGCCTCGATGCGCTTGGTGAAATTGCGGCGGCGCTCCTTGAGCTGCGCATCGAGCTGGGCGCCGGCGCCCTTGCTCCAGCGCTCCACCTCGGTCATGGCCGCTTCGTTGACCACGCGCAGCCGGCTTGCCAGCGCGCGCACGAGCTTGTCGCAGAAATCCGGCTGCGCGAGCTTGAGCAGGTTGCCGACGCCGAGGTAGTGGATGTGGCTGCGCTCGATCTGGCTCAGTTGCTGTTCGAAGCCCAGCAGGTCGGGCTCCGCCGGCGCCTGCAGCGCAAAGCCGTGCTCGGCATTGAGCTGGCGGAACGTGGCGTGCAGCATCGACTGGATCTCGGCCGTGGTCGCCTGCACCTCGCGCAGATTGTTGCGTAACGAGTCGAAGGTTTCTCCGTACACCTTGCGCACGTTGAACTTGATGCCCGGGCGCTTGAGCGCAGAGGCCAAGCGGCCCATGTCGGCCTTGAGCGCGGTGCTGCCGAGCACCGCGTACACCTCGCGCAACAGCTTGCCCTGCACCGAGCGCAGCGCCAGGATGCGCGCGTTGCTGCCTTCGAACTCGGTTTGCTCCTGCTCGATGCGGCTTCGCATGTGGCGGATGACCGACACGTTCTTGCCGCGCAGGCCCTGCAGTTCCAGCGCCTGCTCCGAGAGATCGCGCTGGCGAACCTTGAGGATGCGCGCCGCTTCGGCCTGCAGGGCCGCGATGCCCGCATCGACGGCGAGCCGCAGCATCTTTTCGCGCTTGCCGAGCAGGCCCTCGCCCAGCACGGCTTCGAGCGCGGGAAGCCGGCTTGCCTGCAGCAGCGGCACATCGCGGCGGATCTTGGCCTGCAGTCCTTTTTGCGCCGACACCGGCAGCACCTGCGGCAGCGGCACGCCGAGCAGTTCGGCAGCGCCCTTGCGCTGGCGCTGGATCTGCGCGTCGATCTGCGCCGGCGTGCTGAGGGTGTCCCACATGGTGTCGATCTTGTTGAGCACCACGATGCGGGTTTCGCCCGCCTCGCTTTCGGTGATCAGATGCTCGCGCCAGATGGCGAGATCGGAGCGCGTCACGCCGGTGTCCGCGCCCAAGATGAAGACCACGGCGTGGGCCTGCGGGATCAGGCTCACGGTCAGTTCGGGCTCGGCGCCGATCGCGTTGAGTCCTGGCGTATCCAGAATCACGAGGCCCTGCTCGAGCAGCGGATGCGGCATGTTCAGCACCGCATGGCGCCAGCGCGGGATTTCGACGCGCCCCTCGGCGTCGGGCACCGGGTTGTCCTCGGGGGAATCGTCGTTCCAGAAGCCCAGCGAGCGCGCCTCGGCCTTGGGCACCCATCGGACTTCAGCCACCTTGTTCATCGTCTGCGACAACTGCTCGGCATCCTCGACGTCGATCGAGATCTCGGTCCAGTGCTCGGGCTTGTCACGCCAATGAGAGAGCGAATACGGCTCGAGCCGGGTTTCGATCGGCAACAGACGCAGGCAGGGAAGATGGGCAGCGTCGTAACCGAGTTCGGTCGGGCACATCGTCGTGCGGCCCGCGCTGGCCGGCATGATGCGGCGCCCGTAAGCGGCAAAGAAGATCGCATTGATCAGCTCGGACTTGCCGCGCGAGAACTCGGCGACGAAGGCCACCATGACCTTGCTGGTGCGCATCTGCGATTCCAGATCGCGCAACCGCTCGGCCACGCTCTGATCGAGCAGCTCGTTCTCATCCAGCCAGCGCGACAGCCATTTGAGGCGATGCGCGAAGTTGCGTCGCCAGGCGCCATGCTGGTCGAATTGCTGATTGAAAGAACGTGTCAAGGGCGATGTAAAAGTTGCTTACAAAATATAGCACCCACCGGGGCTTGGCGCCTCATCTGTCCGTAGGGCTTTCAGTGCTTTTGGCATTTTGGACAGAAATAAGTGGATCGCTGGCCTTGGCGCATCTGCCGGACAGGTGTCGCGCACACGCGGCATGGTTCCCCGGTACGTCCGTAAACGGTCGCTTCCAGCTGGAAGTATCCACTCTGGCCGTCGACATTGGAAAAGTCGCGCAAGGTGCTGCCGCCACGTTCGACGGCCCGCGCCAGAATTTCCCGCACCGCGGCATGCAAGCGCACGGCGCGCGGCCGGCTGATTCGCGAAGCAGACATCGTCGGGCGGATGCCGGCAAGAAAGAGCGCCTCGGAGGCATAGATGTTGCCGACGCCCACCACCACGTCGCCGGCCAGCAACACCTGCTTGATCGGCGCCCGGCGCCGCCGCAGCCCGGCGTAAAAGCGGTCGATATCGAAAGCCTCGCCCAGGGGCTCCATTCCCAGGCCGCCCAACAGCTTGATCGCCAGCGGCGCGGCTTCGTCCTGCACATAGACCACTGCGCCGAAGCGCCTCGGGTCGTTGAGGCGCAGCGTGCCGCGGCTGGTCACCAGGTCGAAATGGTCGTGTGTACCGGGTGCTGGCAGGCCCGCATCGAAACGCAGGCTGCCCGACATGCCCAGGTGCATCAGCAAGAGGCCGGCATCCAGGTCGATCAGCAGGTACTTGCCGCGCCTGCGCACGGCGCGCACGGTGCGTCCCACCAGTTCAGCCGGCTCCACGGCCAGCGCCCAGCGCAGCGGCTTGCCCACGCGCACGGCATCGATGCGCGCGCCGGCAATGCGATCGGCGAAGCCGAGCCGCGTCACTTCGACTTCAGGTAATTCCGGCATGGACGAAGGCTGACATGAAAAGAAGCCGAGGCCGAAGCCCCCGCGTGACCATCGTTCAAAAGCCTGGATTATTATGGTTCGATGACCCCATCGCTCCGCCGATCCCGCCTTGCGGCGGCCGCGCTTCTGACTCTTGCCGCGCTCGCCGTCCAGGCGCAGCCCGGAACGCCAGTCCCTGCAGCACCGACCAGCCCGGCTCCCATCATCGAACCGGCCGCGCCTGCGGTAACGACACCGGCGGCCGCAGTCCAACGCGCCGAAAAGGCCCAAGCCTCGGCGCTCACGGCGGAGCTGTTCTACGAAGTGCTGATGGGCGAGCTGACCGCACGCACCGGCGATCCGGGCTCAGGCTACGCGCTGGTCCTCGATGCTGCGCGCAGGTCGCGCGACGGCAAGCTGTTCCAGCGGGCGGTCGAGATCGCATTGCAGGCGCGCTCCGGCGATGCCGCACTGGCAGCTGCTCGCGCCTGGAAGGAAACGCTGCCCGAGTCGCGCGAGGCACGGCGTTTCGAGCTGCAAATCCTGATCGCGCTGAACCGCATCGGCGAAACCGCCGAACCACTGCGGGCTGAACTGGCCGCCACGCCGCAGGTGGAACGTCCGTTCCTTATGGCCGTGATCGCGCGCAACTATGCGCGAGCCACCGACAAGAAGCTCGCCGCTTCGGTGGTCGAACAGGCGTTGGCCGACGAACTCAAAAGCCCCGCGACGGGCGGTGCGGCCTGGAGCACGGTCGGCCGCCTGCGGTTGGCAGCGGGCGACACCTCGGGCGCACTCGAGGCGGCGCAAAGAGGCCAGGAAGCCGATCCTTCCTCGGACGGCCCCGCCATGCTGGCTCTGGAACTGATGGACCCCGGCCAGCCGCTGGCCGAACCGCTGGTGAAGCGCTACCTCGCAGGCCCCAAGGCACTCCCGGAACTGCGCGTCGCCTACGCACGGGTGCTGGTGGAAGGGCGCCGCTATGAGGATGCCAGCGCGGAACTCGCCGCGCTCACCGTGGCCCGTCCCGAATTGCCCGAACCCTGGCTGCTGCTCGGCAGCCTGCAGACACAGGCGCGCCAGGACGCGGCGGCCGAAAGCTCGCTCAAGCGCTACATCGGCCTGGCCGACACGCAGCGCGATGCCGAGGCGCGCAGCCGCGGCCAGACCCAGGCCTTCTTGCTGCTGGCGCAACTGGCGGAGCGCCGCAAAGACTTCACGGGTGCCGAGCACTGGCTGGGCCGCATCGACAGCACCGAAGACCTGGTAGGCGCGCAGACACGCCGCGCGGCACTGCTGGTGCGCCAGGGCAAGCTGCCCCAGGCCCGCGAGCTGGTCCGCGGCTTGCCGGAACGCACTGCGGACGAAAAGAAGCAGAAGTTTCTGGCCGAGGTCCAGCTGCTGCGCGATGCCAAGCAGTACCAGGCCGCCTACGACATGTTGACCGAGGCCAGCACGGCCTCACCTCAGGACACCGACCTGATCTATGACCGGGCCATGGTGGCCGAGAAGCTGAACCGTCTCGACGAAATGGAACGCCTGCTGCGCCGCCTGATCGAGCTCAAGCCCGACAACCAGAACGCCTACAACGCGCTCGGCTACTCGCTGGCCGATCGCAAGGTCCGGCTGGAAGAGGCGCGCACGCTGATCCGGAAGGCCGTGCAGCTGGCTCCGGAAGATCCGTTCATCGCGGACAGCCTCGGATGGGTCGAGTTCAGGCTCGGCAACATCGACGAAGCCATGCGCATCCTCGAAGCGGCCTACAAGCGCCGGCCCGACCCGGAGATCGGCGCGCATCTCGGCGAAGTTCTCTGGGCCAAGGGCCAGCGCGATCGTGCGCTTTCCATCTGGAAGGAAGCTCACCTGGTCGATGCCGACAACGAGACGCTGCAGGAAACGCTCAAGCGCCTGCGCGTGAAGCTTTGAACCGTCGCCTGGCATTGAGCGCCGGCTGCGCCGGCGTGTTGCTGCTGGCAGGCTGCGCCAGTCCGGTCGGCCCGACCAGCGCAACCGGCGCGGAAGCCTGGAGCGGCCGGCTGTCGCTGCGCATCGATAGCGAGCCGGTACAAACCTTCTCGGCCCTGTTCGAGCTGCGCGGCGCGCCACGGGCCGGCGAACTTACGCTGACCAGCCCGATCGGCAGCACCCTGGCTCAGCTTCATTGGTCACCCGGCGAAGCGCTGTTGAAGGACGGCAGCAAGACGCGGCGTTTCGACTCGCTCGACGCGCTCATCGAGGCGGCGACGGGTGCCGCCATTCCGGTGGCTGCGCTGTTCGGCTGGCTGGCCGGCCGCGAAGAGCGCGTGCCGGGCTGGCGGCCAGACCTGTCCCAGATCGGCACCGGACGATTGCAGGCCACCCGCGACGCGCCTCAGCCGCGGGCCGATCTGCGCATCGTCTTCGAACGCGCATGAAGGCGCTCTACGACCTTCCGGCGCCGGCCAAGCTCAACCTCTTTCTGCACATCACCGGCCGGCGTGCGGACGGCTACCACCTGCTGCAGTCGGTGTTCATGCTGATCGACTGGTGCGACACCCTGCATGTCGAAGCGCGCAGCGACGGCGCCATCACCCGCGAAGACCTCACCACCGCACTGCCGGTCGACGACCTGGTGCTGCGTGCCGCGAAGGCGCTCCAGGCCTTTGCGCAAACCCCGCAGGGCGCCCATATCGGGATTGCCAAGCAGGTGCCGGCCCAGGCCGGCATGGGCGGCGGCTCCTCGGATGCCGCCACCTGTCTCCTGGCGCTCAATCGCCTGTGGGACCTGAAGCTGCCGCTATCGAAACTGGAGCAGATCGGCCTCACGTTGGGCGCTGATGTGCCCTTCTTCCTGCGCGGACGGAACGCCTGGGTCGAGGGAATCGGCGAAGAGATCACCCCCATCGAGCTGCCGCCAGGCTGTTTTGCCGTTGCCAAGCCGCCCGAGGGACTGGACACCCGTCTGATTTTTGCAGCGCCGGATCTTCAGCGCGCCACACCCGCTGCTATAATCTCGGGCTTTGCTGCACACAGCGGGGCTGGAGCCACAAGTTTCAGCTTTGACTTCGGTCATAACGATCTGCAGCCGGTTGCCGAGCGGCTTTGTCCCGCGGTCACCGAGGCCATCGAATGGCTCGGTCGCCAAGGACTCCAGGCCCGGATGACCGGTTCGGGGAGTTCGGTGTTCGCAGCGATGCCGCATGAAGCGGAACTCGCCGCGGCGCCCTCGGGCTGGCAGGTTCGCAAGTGCAGCAATCTGGCCGTTCATCCCCTGGTGGGCTGGGCGGGCTAGAAGATCAGAGCGCTTTTGTGATCTGATGCGACATATATCGGTTGACGACCTTGGTCGTCGACCCGTGTAGGGGAGTCGCCAAGCTGGTTAAGGCACTGGATTTTGATTCCAGCATGCAAAGGTTCGAATCCTTTCTCCCCTGCCAAATCTTCATTGACACGTAGATTGGCGGCCCTCCAAAAGGGCCATTTCGCATTGCCGGATGCATTTTGCCGGGACGCTCATGCAGGTTCACCACCCTGATTTCATGGTTTTCACCGGCAACGCCAACCCTGGCCTTGCCGCAGAGATCGCGCAGCATCTGGGCACCTCGCTGGGCGCCGCCCGCGTCGGTCGCTTCTCCGACGGCGAAGTCACCGTCGAGATCAACCAGAACGTGCGGGCGCGCGACGTGTTCGTCGTCCAGTCGACCTGCGCGCCGACCAACGAGAACCTGATGGAGCTGCTCATCATGGTCGACGCGCTCAAGCGCGCTTCGGCCGAGCGCATCAGTGCGGTGATCCCCTACTACGGCTATGCGCGCCAGGACCGTCGCCCGCGCTCGAGCCGGGTGCCGATCTCGGCCAAGGTGGTGGCCAACCTGCTCGAAACGGTGGGCGTCGCCCGCGTGCTGACCATGGACCTGCACGCCGACCAGATCCAGGGCTTCTTCGACATTCCGGTCGACAACATCTATGCGTCGCCGGTGCTCTTGGGCGATCTGCGCCAGCAGAACTACGAAGACCTGATCGTGGTCTCGCCCGACGTCGGCGGCGTGGTTCGTGCGCGCGCCCTGGCGAAGCAGCTGAATTGCGACCTGGCGATCATCGACAAGCGCCGTCCACGCGCCAACGTGAGCGAGGTCATGCACGTGATCGGCGAGATCGACGGCCGCAACTGCGTGATCATGGACGACATGATCGACACGGCCGGCACCCTGGTGAAGGCGGCCGAGGTCCTGAAGGAACGCGGCGCCAAGAAGGTGTACGCCTATTGCACGCACCCGATCTTCTCGGGCCCCGCCATCGAGCGGATCGCCCAGGGCAGCGCGCTCGACGAAGTGGTCGTGACCAACACGATCCCGCTGTCCGGCGTCGCGACGGGCTGCACCAAGATCCGCCAGCTCTCCGTGGCGCCGCTGATCGCCGAGACGATCCAGCGCATTGCCAAGGGCGAGTCGGTGATGAGTTTGTTTTCGGACCAGGAAAATCTCTTTTAGAAGAGCCTGGTCTGAGCAAGAAGCCGGGCTCTCTTCGAGGAGCCCATGTTGAAACCGGAGTCGCACTGGTCGCGGTCGACTTCCACAGGAGTAGTTATGAAATTCGTCGCTTATGAGCGCGCAAAGCAGGGCACGGGTGCGAGCCGCCGTCTCCGCATCACGGGCAAGACGCCCGGTATCGTCTACGGTGGCGAAGGCCAGCCGCAGCTGATCGAGCTCGATCACAACGCGCTGTGGCATGCCCTCAAGAAGGAAGCCTTCCACTCGTCCATCCTCGAGATGGAACTCGCCGGCGCCACGACCAAGGTCCTGCTGCGCGACGTGCAATACCACCCGTTCCGTCCGCTCGTGCAGCACGTCGACTTCCAGCGCGTCGATGCCCGCACCCGCATGACCGTCAAGGTGCCGCTGCACTACAAGGGCGAGGAAGAGTCCACGGCCGTCAAGCTGGACCACAACCTCGTGAACCACGTGATGACCGAAATCGAAGTCAGCTGCCTGCCGGCCGACCTGCCCGAGTTCATCGAGGTCGACCTCTCCGGCCTGACGAAGAACGCCACGCTCCACGTCAACGACATCACCCTGCCCAAGGGTGTGAAGTTCGTGAGCCACGGCAAGGTCAACCCGGTGCTCGTGTCGGCCGTGCCGCCGCTGGTCGCTGAAGAAGCCGCGCCGGCCGCCGAAGGCGCCGCCCCGGCAGAAGGCGCCCCGGCCGCCGCCAAGACGGACGCCAAGGCTGCGCCTGCCAAGAAGAAGTAATTCTTCCCGCGCCCCCCAGCCAACGGCCCGCCTCGCGCGGGCCGTTTTCTTTGGGCCAGCCACGGATAATCCGGCTCCATGATCAAGTTGTTCGTCGGCCTGGGCAACCCCGGCCCGGAGTACGAAGCCACGCGGCACAACGCGGGCTTCTGGTGGATCGATGCGCTCGCGCGCGATCGTAAGCTCACGCTCTCGCCCGAGCGCGCCTACCACGGCCTGGTCGCGCGCATGCAGGTGGGCGGGCAGCCCGTATGGCTGCTCGAGCCGCAGACCTTCATGAACCTCTCGGGCAAGTCGGTTGCCGCGCTGGCCCGCTTCTTCAAGATCGAGCCGAACGAAATCCTGGTGGTGCACGACGAACTCGACGTGGTGCCCGGCCAGGCCAAGCTGAAGCTCGGGGGCAGCCATGCCGGCCACAACGGCCTGCGCGACATCCACGCGCAGCTCGGCACCCGCGACTACTGGCGTCTGCGCCTCGGCATCGGCCATCCGGGCGTGAAGTCCGAGGTGGTCGGGTGGGTGTTGAAGAAGCCGCTCAAGGAGCAACGCGAAGCGATCGACGACGCGATCGCCCGCACCCTGCATGCCTTCCCGGCTCTGGTGGCCGGCGAGATGGACAAGGCGACCCTGCTCATTCACACGAGCAAGCCGCCGCGCCCCAAACCGCCGCGGCGCGAGCCGGGCGACGGGGGTACATCCGCCGCGGGCTAGCGGAACGTGAGCCAAGGGAGAGAGACAAAAAATGAAACTGTCACCAGCACCGATCGCCGCCCTCCTGGCGGCGGCCTGCGCTCAACTGGCGCCGCTTGCAGCCCACGCAGGCACGGAGACCTGGCGCTGCGGCAACACCTACACCGACCAGCCCTGCAAGGATGGCAAGGCAATTGATCTCGACGACGCGCGCGACGCGACGCAAAAACGCGAAGCCGATGGCGCGACGCGCGAGGCCCGGGCTGCCGCCGACCGGCTGGAGCGGGAGCGTGTCCGCCAGGAGGCCGCGTAGGCACGCCGCGCAGCCACGCTGATCGACAACAAGCCGCTCAACGCGAAGCCGGATTCATCGCAAGGCCCGGGCGTCGCGCAGAAAAAGAGGAAGAGCAAGAAAGAATCCGACTACTTCAGCGCGCACGACCCGGTCACAACGGCGAAGAAAAAGGCCGCGAAGGCCGGCAGCAAGAGCCCGGCGAAAAGCTAGGAAGCCGCCTTGGCGGCAGTCAGCCGCTGGAACTTCTGCCACAAGGTCTCGCGCGTCTCCAGGTGCGCGGGATTCTTCGGGATGCAGGCCACCGGGCACACCTGCACGCACTGCGGCTCGTCGAAGTGGCCGACGCACTCGGTGCACTTGTGCGGGTCGATCTCGTAGATCTCCACGCCCATGTAGATCGCGTCGTTGGGGCACTCCGGTTCGCACACATCGCAGTTGATGCATTCGTCGGTGATCATGAGGGCCATGGCGCGAATTATCCGCCGGCCGCCGCTGGGCCGCCCCAAGGCGGCCGAAGCCCCCACGGGGGGCAGTGAGGACGCGAAGCGCCGAATGTGGGGGCAAACAGTTCAAGCATGGTCGTTGCGTCGGGTTATGCTGCCCCCCGCCCTATGAGCCTGTTCCTGTTCAAGCGCTTCGTGACGCTGATCGCCACCCTGATCGGCGCTTCCGTCATCGTCTTCCTCGTGCTCGAGATCCTGCCCGGCAATGCCGCGCAGATGCTCATGGGCCCGGACGCCTCGCCCGACGCGGTGGCGGCGCTGGCCGCCAAGCTCGGGCTCGACCAGCCGGCCTGGACCCGCTACTGGCACTGGATCGGCGGCCTGCTGACCGGCGAGCTCGGCGACAGCTACGCCTACAGCTCGCCGGTGCTCGACCTGATCCTCGAGCGCCTCGCGCTGACCGTGCCGCTGGCGCTGCTCGCGATGACCCTCACCACCGTGCTGGCGCTCATCGTGGGCGTGACGGCGGCGGCGCGCCACAACAAGCTTGGCGACGTCGGCCTGATGGGCCTGACACAGGTGGGCATCGCCATCCCCAACTTCTGGTTCGCGATCCTGCTGATCCTCGTCTTCTCGGTGCAGCTGCAATGGTTCTCGGCCGGCGGCTTCGAAGGCTGGGAGGAAGGCGTGTTCGCGGGGCTCAAGGCGCTGCTCTTGCCGGCCCTCTCGCTCGCGGTGGTGCAGGCGGCGATCCTGGCGCGCATCACGCGCTCGGCCGTGCTCGAAGTGATGCGCGAAGACTTCGTGCGCACCGCGCGCGCCAAGGGCGTTTCGCAGCGTGCGGTGCTCTGGACGCACGTGCTGCGCAACGCGCTGATCCCGGTGATCACCGTGATGGGCATGCAGTTCTCCGAGCTGCTGGCCGGCACCATCGTGGTGGAGAACGTCTTCTACCTGCCGGGCCTCGGCCGGCTGATCTTCCAGGCCATCAGTAACCGCGACCTGATCGTGGTGCGCAACTGCGTGATGCTGCTGGCCGCGATGGTCGTCATCGTCAACTTCGTGGTCGACGTGCTCTATGCCGTCATCGACCCACGCATCAAGGCCAGCGACATATGAGCGCAGTTCCCAGCGCCGTACCGAGTGCGGCCGCCTTCAAGGTGCCCGGCTTCTGGCGCCGCGCACTGCACCATCGCAGCTTCACCATCGGCGCCGTGCTCACCCTGCTGCTGCTGCTCGCGGCCGCCGTCTCGCTGGTCTGGACGCCGTGGTCCCCCTACGAGATGGACATCGCCAACAAACTCAAGCCGCCGAACGGCGCGCACTGGCTGGGCACCGACACCTTCGGCCGCGACGTGGCTTCGCTGCTGCTGGTGGGCGCGCGCGCGTCCATCCTGGTCGGCGTGATCGCGGTCGGCATCGGCCTGGTGGTGGGCACCGCGCTCGGCCTGCTCGCCGCGGCGCGGCGCGGCTGGGTGGAGGAAGCGATCATGCGCTTCACCGACTTCTCGATGGCCTTTCCCGCCATCCTGTCGGCCATCATGATGACGGCGGTGTTCGGCGCCGGCATCGTCAACGCGATCATCGCCATCGGCATCTACAACATCCCGACCTTCGCGCGCATCACGCGCGCATCGGCCAACGCGATCTGGTCGCGCGAGTACGTGGCGGCCGCGCGCGCCTGCGGCAAGGGCGCGTTCGCGATCACCATGCAGCACGTGCTGCCCAACATCTCGGCCGTGCTGATCGTGCAGATCACGATCCGCTTCGCGATCGCAATCCTGGCCGAGGCCGCCCTCTCCTACCTGGGCCTCGGCACGCAGCCGCCGCAGCCCTCCTGGGGCCGCATGCTCAGCGAGGCACAGACCATGATGTTCCAGGCACCGCTGCTGGCGGTCTTTCCGGGTATGGCGATCGCGTTCGCAGTGCTCGGCCTCAACCTGCTCGGTGACGGTCTGCGCGACCTGCTGGACCCGCGCCTGGCCCGTGCCCGCTAGATCCCGCACCATGCCTCTGCTCGAAGTCGACAACCTTCACGTCCAGCTGCAGACACAGCGCGGTCCCGCCGAGGCGGTGCGCGGCATCGGCTTCACGCTGGAGCGCGGCGAGACGATGGGCATCGTCGGCGAATCGGGCTGCGGCAAGTCGATCACGGTGCAGTCGCTGATGGGGCTCCTGCCGGCCAGCGCCAAGGTCACGGGCAGCATCCGCTTCGACGGCAGCGAGCTCGTCGGCCTGCCCGAGCGTGCGATGTGCGAGATCCGCGGCAACCGCATCGGCATGATCTTCCAGGAGCCGATGACGGCACTGAACCCGGTCCACACCATCGCGCGCCAGGTCGGCGAGCCCCTCAGGCTGCACCGCGGGCTGTCGAACGCCGACGCGCGCAAGGACGCGCTGGCGCTGCTCGAACGCGTCGGCATCCCCGATGCCGCATCGCGGCTCGATGCCTATCCGCACCAGTTCTCGGGCGGCCAGCGCCAGCGCATCGGCATCGCGATGGCGTTGGCCTGCGGCCCCGACCTGCTGATCGCCGACGAGCCGACGACCGCGCTCGACGTCACGATCCAGAAGCAGATCCTCGAGCTGATCCAGAGCCTGGTGGCCGAGCGCGGCATGGCGCTGATCCTGATCTCGCACGACCTGGGCGTGATCGCGCAGAACGTCTCGAAGATGCTCGTGATGTATGGCGGCAGCGTGGTCGAGAGCGGGCCGACCGCGGCCGTTTTTGCCGAACGTGCGCATCCCTACACGCAGGGCCTGTTCGCCGCGCGCCCCGCGCTCGGCGCACCGCGCGGCCTGAAGCTCGCGACCATCAAGGGCAGCGTGCCCGAGCTGGTCGACCTGCCGGTGGGCTGCCCCTTCGCGGGCCGTTGCCGCTTCACGATCGACGACTGCCATACGACGCGGCCGCCGGCCACGCAGATGCCGCACAACCACCAGGTGCGCTGCATTCGGCTCGAAGAGGTCGCTGCACAAGAGGCCGGCGCATGACTACAGGCTTGCCACTCCTCGAAGTCAGCGACCTCGTTCGCCACTACGCGCTGCCGCGCGAAAAATTGCTCGGCCCGCGACCAACGGTCAAGGCGCTCAACGGCGTGAGCTTCAGCCTGCGCCCGGGACGGAGCCTGGGCATCGTCGGCGAATCGGGCTCGGGCAAATCGACCATCGCGCGTCTGGTGATGGCGCTCGACAAGCCCACTTCGGGCACCGTCAAGCTGCTCGGGCGCGACCTCCATGCGCTGCCCAAGGAAGAACTGCGTGCGGCGCGGCGCGACGTGCAGATGGTGTTCCAGGACCCCTACGGTTCGCTCGACCCGCGCCAGACCGTGGCCCGCATCGTCGCCGAGCCGCTCGAGGCGCTGGCCGAAACCAGTCGCGCCGAGCAGCGCGAGCGCGCCGGCGAATCGCTCGCCGCCGTCGGCCTGCGGGCCAGCGACCTCGGCAAATACCCGCACGAGTTCTCCGGCGGCCAACGCCAGCGCATCGCGATCGCGCGCGCGCTGATCACGCGGCCCAAGCTGATCGTGGCCGACGAGCCGGTGAGCGCGCTCGACGTCTCGGTCCAGGCGCAGGTGCTGAACCTCATGCAGGACCTGCAGCAGCAGTTCGGTATCAGCTACCTGCTGATCAGCCACGACCTCGCGGTGGTCAACCACCTGTGCGACGAGGTCTGCGTGCTGCACCGCGGATTGGTGGTCGAGCGCGGCACGCCGCAGCGACTGTTCGCGCATGCGGAACACCCCTATACCCAAGCCTTGCTCGCTGCGGTACCACGCGCTGAGCCTGCGGCCAGGCCATAAGCAAATGCTTGCCGCCGGCGAGGCCGCTCGCGCATGATGTAACGATTGCTTTCTTCTTCTCAGTTTTTTCCTGGAGCCCTGACCATGTTGAAACGCCGCACCCTTCTGACCACCGCCGCACTGGCCACCGTGCCGCTCGCGCTGCCGCAAGCGGCGCTGGCGCAGGGCCGCAAGGATTCGATCGTGCTCGGCATGGCGCTGGAACCGCCGGGCCTGGACCCGACCGCGGGCGCCGCTGCCGCGATCGCCGAGATCGTGCAATACAACGTGCTGGAAACGCTGACCAAGATCAACGCCGACGGCAGCGTCACACCGCTCTTGGCCGAGAGCTGGGAGGTGTCGCCGGATCTGCGCACCTACACTTTCAAGCTGCGCCAGGGCGTCAAGTTCCAGAACGGCGAGCCCTTCAATGCGCAGACGGTCAAGTTCTCCTTCGACCGCGCCGGCGGCGAGAAGAGCACCAACAAGGACAAGCGCACCTTCGCCAACATGACGACGCAGGCGGTCGATGCCAACACCGTGGTGATCATCAACAAGGAGATCGACCCCGACCTCCTGTTCGTGCTGGGCCAGGCCACCGCCGTCATCGTCGAGCCCAAGAGCGCGGACACCAACGCCACCAAGCCGGTCGGCACGGGCCCCTACAAGCTCGACAGCTGGAGCAAGGGCTCTTCGCTGGCGCTGAGCAAGTGGGAGGGCTTCCGCAACCCCGGCGCGGCGAAGATTCGCAAGGTCACCTTCCGCTTCATTTCCGATCCGGCCGCGCAGGCCGCATCGCTCCTGGCCGGCGACGTCGACGCCTTTCCGCGCGCGGCGACGCGCATCGTTCCGCAGTTCAAGAACAACCCGCAGTTCCAGGTGATCCTCGGCGGCTCGCGCGCCAAGACCATCCTGGCCTTCAACAACAAGAAGAAGCCGCTGGACGACGTGCGCGTGCGCCGCGCGATCTCAGCGGCCATCGACCGCAAGGCCGTCGTCGAAGGCGCCGCCGACGGCTTCGGCGTGCCGATCGGCAGCCATTACGTGCCGGGCGCCACCGGCTTCGTGGACACCACCGCCGTCAATCCCTTCAACATCGAGAAGGCCAAGGCCCTGCTCGCCGAAGCCGGCGTCAAGACGCCGCTCGAACTCACGATGACGCTGCCGCCCCCGCCCTATGCGCGCCAGGGTGGCGAGGTGATCGTCGCGCAGCTGGCCAAGATCGGCATCACCGTGAAGGTGCAGAACGTCGAATGGGCGCAGTGGTTGAGCGGCACCTATGGCAACAAGGACTACGACCTGACGATCATCTCGCACGTGGAGCCCTTCGATCTCGGCAACTACGCCAAGTCGGACTACTACTGGGGCTACCAGTCGAAGGAATTCAACGCGCTGTTCGACAAGATCAAGACCACGCCCAATCCGGCCGAGCGCGTCAAGCTGCTCGGCGACGCGCAGAAGCTGCTCGCCGCCGACGCGGCCAACGGCTTCCTGTTCCAGCCCCAGTTCCCGACCATCGCGAAGAAGGGCGTAAAAGGACTCTGGAAGGACATGCCGATCTTCGCCAACGATCTGTCGGCGCTGTCGTGGTCGTGAGGCGCCGGGCCGCCCCCAAGGCGAACGCCGCAGCGCGCAGCGCGGAGGCTGCCGAGTGAGCACCCGCCTGTACGACCTGTCCGCACAGGAACTCGCCACCGCCTACCGCGACGCCAGCCTCTCGCCGGTCGAAGTCACGCAAGCCGTGCTCGATCACATCGCGCGCTGGGAGCCCCATCTGCAGGCCACCTGGCTGCTGCGCCCCGAAGCCGCGCTCGAACAGGCGCGCGCTTCGGAAGAGCGCTGGCGGCGCGGCGAGCCGCTCGGCCCGCTCGACGGCGTACCGACGACGATCAAGGAGAACATCGCGACGCGCGGCGATCCGATGCCGGCCGGCACGGCTGCCGTCGAACTGCGTCCCGCCGCGGCCGATGCGCCGCCGGCCGCTCGCCTCAAGGAAGCCGGCGTGGTGATCGTGAGCAAGACCACCATGCCCGACTATGGGATGCTGTCCTCCGGCCTCTCGAGCTTCCACACGCTGGCACGCAACCCCTGGGACCTGCGCAAGACCCCGGGCGGATCGAGCGCCGGCGCAGGTGCCGCAGCGGCCGCAGGCTACGGCCCGCTGCACATCGGCACCGACATCGGCGGCTCGCTCAGGCTGCCGGCCGGCTGGTGCGGCATCTTCACGCTCAAGCCCAGCCTGGGCCGGATCCCGATCGATCCGCCCTACATGGGCCGTGCGGCCGGCCCGATGACGCGCAGCGTTGCCGATGCCGCACTGATGATGCAAGCCCTGGCCCGGCCCGACGTGCGCGACAGCATGAGCCTGCCGGCGCAGGACATCGCGTGGTCCGAGTTCGATGTCGCTGCGGATCACCTGCGCGGCCTGCGCATCGGCCTTTTGCTCGATGCCGGCTGCGGCCTCGCGGTCGAGCCCGAGATCCGCGCGGCGGTCGAGCATGCGGCGCGCCTCTTCGAGCAGGCCGGCGCCATCGTCGAGCCGATGCAGCCCTTCATGTCGCAGGCCATGCTCGACGGCATGGACCACCTGTGGCGCATGCGCTCGCTGGTGGACATGAACGCGCTCCCGCCCGCGCAGCGCACGAAGGTCCTGCCCTACATCCGCGAATGGGCCGAGAGCGCAGCGGCCTTCAGCGGCGAACACGTGTTCCGTGCCTTCAGCCAGTTCCATGCGACGCGCGTCGCGGCGGTGGCGGCCTGCGCAAGCTTCGACTACGTGATCTCGCCCACCGCGCCGAACTCCCCGGCAGCCGCCGAACTGCCCTCGCCCACCAACGACCCGCTGCGGCCGCTCGAGCACATCGGCTTCACCGTGCCTTTCAACATGTCGGAGCAGCCGGCCGCGTCGATCAATTGCGGCTACACCAGCGAAGGCTTGCCGATCGGGTTGCAGATCGCGGGGCAGCGCTTCGACGATCTCGGCGTACTCAAGATCTCGCGTGCCTTCGAACTGATCCGCGAGCCGCAGCGGCCCTGGCCGGAACCGCCCGGCGCCTGAGCTTGGCGCTGCCGGCCCGCACCTCAGCCGAGGTGCGAAGCCAGCAGTTCACGCGCACGCGCGACGAAATCGGATTCGCCGCGCCGGGCCGGCAGGAAATGGAAGGCCACCCGCGGCAGCGCCGGCAGGCCATGCGGTGGCGGCAGGCGCGCCACGCCCTCGCACAGCGCCGATTCGTTGAGGCAGGCCACGCCCAATCCGGCCGCCAGTGCCGACTGCAGGCCGGCCACGCCCGAAGCCACGTGGGCCACCGCATAGGGCACGCGCCGCTTCTGCAGCAGTTGCACCGTGAACTGGTGCAGCGAGCAGGTGTCGGGCAAGACCAGCAGGCGCAGCGGCTCGCCGCGTGCGATGCGCAGGCCGGCCGCGCCCATCCACGCCAGCGACTCGCGGCACAGCACCGGCGCATCCGACCTGGCCGCGGCGCCCGGCGTGCCGGTGATGCGCATCGACAGGCCGACGTCGAAGTCGCCCTTCGCATACCCGGCCTCGATCGCGCCGCTCTTGAGGATGCTCACGTGCAAACGCACCTGCGGATAGCTCTCGCCGAGGCGGCTCAACAGCCGGGTCAGATCGCCCGGCCTGAAATAGTCGGTGACCGCAAGCCGCAGTTCGCCCTGCAGCGTCTCGCCGCGCATGTCCCTGAAGGCTTCGTCGGAGAGTGCCAGAAGCCGATGCGCATGCGCCAGCAAACGGATGCCCGCTGCCGTGGGCACCACGCCGGCCTTGCTGCGCGTCAGCAGCGACTGGCCGGCGCGCTCCTCGAGCTTGCGCATCTGCTCGCTGACGGCGGACTGCGAGAGAAAGACCTGCGGCGCCGCTGCCGTGAGGCTGCCCGCTTCGGTGACGGCGACGAAGGTTCTCAGCTGCTCGAGGTCGAAGGTCTGCATTGGCTCTATCCATTCGTAAAACAGATGACAAGCATCATATCTTCCCGCTTTTCCGATGTCATCGATCTTTCCACAATGGCAGCACCAACCACTGAAAAGGAAAGAACCATGCCTCACATCGTCATTCATCTCTCCGGCCAGCCCGACGCCCAGCTCACCCGCCGCACCGTCGACACGGTGACCGAACTGACCCAGACCGTGCTCGGCAAGAAGCTGCCGGTGATCGCCGTCGCGGTGCAGTACATCGCAGATGACGCCTGGTTCGTAGGCGGCCGATCGCTGGCCGAGCTCGGCAAGTCGGCCTTCCACCTGGACATCAGCATCACGGACGAGACCAACACCAAGGCGGAGAAGGCCCGCTATTTGCGCGAGATCCACGCCGCGATGGCGGCGCTGCGCAAGAACCTGCACGAGGTGTCGTATGTGCACCTGATCGACGCGCGCGCCGCGGCCTACGGCTACGGTGGCCTCACACAGGAGTACAGGCACCAGCAGGCCGGGGTGTGAGAAGCCCCCCGGCTTGCCACTCCGTGTGCTTCGCCCCCCCGAGGGGGAGGCGCGGCCCGCCTTGGGGCGGCCCGGCGGCGCCCGCGCGGCAAAATAGGCTTCATGCAAGACAGCCTCGGCAACCCGGTCAGCTTGACAGACGCCGCCAGCCTGCGCGCGGTCAACGACTTCGTCGAAGGCTTCATTGCCTGCGAGGCGCGCGCAGTCGACGTGCTGGCCGCCGCGCAGGACGAGAGCCCGATCGTGCAGGCCTATTGCGCAACGCTGCACCTGTTTGCCGAATCGCGGGACGCCGCCTCCAACGCGCGCCCCTTTCTCGAACGCGCGCGGGCCGGCGCAGCGCGCGCCAGCTCGCGCGAGCAGCGCTACATCGCGGCCGTCGCGGCGTGGGCGGATGGCGACATCGCGCGCGCGATCGCGCTGCACCAGGAGCAGGCGCGCGAACATCCGCGCGACCTGGCCTCGCTCAAGCTCGGCCAGTACCACTGCTTCAACACCGGCGACTGCCCCGGCATGCTGCGGCTCGCGCTGGCGGCGCTCCCCGCGGCCGCCGATGTGCCCTATCTGCACGGCATGGCTGCCTTCGGCTACGAGCAGTGCCACCTGATGCGCGAGGCCGAAGCCAGCGCGCGCCGCGCGATCGCGATGGAACGCAAGGAGCCCTGGGCGCACCATGCGCTCGGCCACGTCATGCTGACCGAGGGCCGGCTCGCCGAGGGCCTGGCCTTCATGCAGGAGGTGAGCGGCACCTGGGTCGAGCTCAACTCCTTCATGGTCACGCACAACTGGTGGCACGTGGCGCTGTTCCTGATCGACCTGGGCAGGGACGACGAGGCACTCGCCGTCTACGACCGGGAGGTGTGGGGTGTGGTCAAGGACTATTCGCAGGACCAGATCGGCGCGGTATCGCTGCTCGCGCGCTTCGAGCTCGCGGGCATCGATGTGGGCGAACGCTGGCAGGACCTGGCCGCCTACCTCGCGCAGCGGCTCAACGACCACGTGCTGCCCTTCCTCGATCTGCAGTACCTCTACGGCCTGGCTCGCGCCGGACGGCCCGAGGCCGAGGCCTTGCTGCGCAACATCGAGGCCTACGCACCGCGTGCGCCGGCCTCGACGCGTGCCGCCTGGCAGCGCGTCTGCGTGCCCGCGGCGCATGGACTTCTTGCCCATGCGCGTGGCGACTTCGGGGCAACGATCGAATCGATGGGGCAGGCGCTCCCGCGCCTGATGGAGATTGGCGGCAGCCATGCGCAGCGCGACCTGTTCGAGCAGGTCTTCCTCGACGCGCTGATCCGCAGCGGCATCGAGGCCGCGATGGCCGGTGCCCAAGGCATCCTGCAGCAGCAGGTCAACGGGCAGCCGGAATCGCTGCGCCTGCGCCGGCAGGCCGATGCGGTCTACACCGCGCTGGGCTTGCGGGCGGCGGGCAGGTGGGCGCCGGCGGCGAAAGATCCCGCCTGAGCGCTATCCGCACGCGGGGTCACCCCGTCAGTGCGCGGTCCGGTCGTGCCACCAGCGGCTGTAGTCCTTGTCGGTCAGGAGCGTCCACAACGCCAGCACCAGGACCACGAGGCCGGTAATGACCGCCGTGAGCATGGCGTCGCCATGGGCGTTGAAGCCGAGCACCCAGGGGGACGCCATCAGCCAGAGCCCCAGTGCCGCTTCGACCCACTCTTCCCAGGCCTGGGGGAGCAGCATGGCGCCGAAGGCCGCGGCGATGAGCGCCACGCCGACGATCACTGCGTTCGGCATGGCAGCAGCCTCGCCGGTGTAGCCCAGGATCCAGGGCGAAAGAGCCAACCAGACACCCAGCGCACCGTTGACCGGGTCTTGCCAATGCTTGAGTTGCATCATGGTCTGTACCTCCAGCCGGCAATAAGGCGCCGGCATCCGTTGGAGCCGCGCTTGGCAGCCGAGTTTCCGGCCTAGGGAGCTATGCCAAATAGCGCCGAAAGGAGCATCATTCATGCTGACGAACCCACGGTACGGGCTCATTGCGAGGCAGAGCGTGGCAAGGTTCAGAACGGTCTTCTGGCTCGGCGCGGCGCTCGCCGGGGTGGCTGCGCTCGTCGCATTCGCCGTGGACGAGCTCAAGACCTCGCGGCTGCAATCGGCGCTGTGGCACGACTATGCCCGCGACGCGCGCTTCAGCGTCGATGCCGGCGCCAGCGCCGCCATCCGTTTTCCCCATAGCGGACCCTACGACGAGCGCTTGGGCTACCGCCAGCTGCCCAACTACATCGAGCGCCTGCAGGCCCAGGGCTATGTGCTGACCCGCCAGGCACGCATGTCGCCGCGGCTGATCGAGCTGCACGAACGCGGGCTTTTCGGGCCTTACCGCGAGAAGAACCAGGCCGGCCTGACGGTGAGCGACTGCCGCGCCCAGACGCTGCTGCGCACGCGCGTGCCGCAGCGCGTGTACGAACGCTTCGAGGAGGTGCCGCCGCTCCTGGTCAATGCCCTGCTCTTCGTCGAGGATCGCCATCTGCTGGATGCCCAGCCGCCGCAGCGCAACCCCGCGATCGATCCGGAGCGCTTCGCGAAAGCCGCGCTCGAACAGATGCACCGGGCGCTCGACGTCACGCGCCCGGCCTCCGGCGGCAGCACGCTGGCCACGCAGATCGAGAAGTACCGCCATTCGCCTGGGGGTCGCACGGCCTCGGTCGGCGACAAGCTGCGCCAGATGGCATCGGCCTCGCTGCGTGCCTACCAGGACGGCGACGACACGCTGGCACGGCGCCGCCAGATCGTCGTCGACTACCTCGACACCGTGCCCCTGGCGGCACGCCCGGGATTCGGCGAAGTGCATGGCCTGGGCGATGGCCTGTGGACCTGGTACGGGCGCGAGTTCGGCGAAGTCAATCGTCTGCTGGCCGACACCGGCGGAGAGACGGCGCCCTCGGACGAGGCGCTGCGCCGCCAGGCCGTGGCGTTCAAGCAGGCGCTGTCGCTGATGATCGCGCAGCGTCGTCCCTCGCAGCATCTGCTCGGCAACGGCGAGGGCCTGACAGGGCTCACCGACAGCTACCTGCGGCTGATGGGCGATGCGGGCATCATCGCGCCCGCGCTGCGCGATGCCGCGCTGGCAGTCCCGCTGCAGCAGCAGGCCGAGTTGCCGGCGGCGCCGCGCCCGGACTTCGTGCAACGCAAGGCGGTGAACGCGTTGCGCACCCATGTGTCCACGCTGCTGGATGTGCCGCGTGCCTACGACCTCGAACGCCTCGACCTCGAAGCGGAAACCAGCCTCGACAACGAGGCCCAGGCGCTTGCCATCCACGCGCTGACCAGGCTGCGCACGCCCGCCGCGGCGAAGTCGGCAGGGCTCATCGGCGATCACCGGCTGGATCCGGGCGCGAATCTCAGCCCGCTGATCTACAGCTTCACGCTGTATGAGCGCGGCGCGCACGCGAACCTGCTGCGCGTTCAGGCCGACAACATCGACCAGCCCTTCGATGTGAACCAGGGCGCCCGGCTGGATCTCGGCTCGACGGCCAAGCTGCGCACGCTGGTCAGCTACCTCGAACTGGTCGCCGAGCTGCACGAACGCTGGGTCGGGCTCGACGCGCCCGCGCTCTCCGCGCTGAAGCCCAGCGATCGCGATCCGCTCGGCACGTGGGCACGGCAGTACCTTCTGCGCGCCAAGGACCGCAGCCTTGCACCGATGCTGGAGGCTGCAATGCAGCGCCGCTACTCGGCGAGCGAAGGCGAGGCCTTCTTCACCGGCGGCGGCCTGCATCGCTTCGAGAACTTCGATCGCACGCACGCCGCCGCTTCGATGACCGTGCAGGAAGCTTTCAATCATTCGGTCAACCTGGTATTCATCCGGTTGATGCGCGACATCGTGTACCACCGGATGTTCGGCGAAGCCACCGACGGCCAGCGCCTGCTGCAGGATCCGGCCGACCCGCGCCGCCGCGAGATGCTTGCGCGCTTCGCCGACAACGAGGGCTCGGCCTACCTCGCGCGCTTTCATCGCAAGTACAAGGGCAAGTCGGCGGCCGAGGCCGAAGCGCTGCTGCTGCGCGGCGTGCGGCCATCGGCGCCGCGCCTCGCGAGCGTGCTGTTCACGATCGAACCCGAAGCCGGCGATGCGCAGCTCGACGAACTGCTCGCGCGCAAGCTCGGCCGCGGTGCCGGCTCGCCGCGCGCACTGCGTGCGCTGCGCAACACCTATGCCGGTTTGTCGCTCGCCGACCGCGGCTACGTGGCCCGCGTGCATCCGCTCGAGCTCTGGCTGGTCGGCTTCCTGCGGCAGCAGCCGCACGCGACGCTGGCCCAGGCGTTGGACGCCAGCGCGCGCGAGCGCCAGGAGGTCTATGCCTGGCTCTTCAAGACGCGCCACAAGAGCGCGCAGGACCGGCGCATCCGCGAGCTGCTCGAGCGCGACGCCTTCGCGCAGGTCCATCGCTCATGGCAGCGCCTGGGCTACCCCTTCGCGTCGTTGACGCCCTCGTACGCGAGCGCGATCGGCGCATCGGGCGACCGGCCCGCGGCGCTGGCGGAACTGATGGGCATCCTGGTCAACGACGGCGCACGGCGGCCGGTGCAGCGCGTTGGCGCACTGCACTTCGCACGCGACACGCCCTACGAGAGCCGGCTCGAACAGCGTGGCCCGGCCGCCCTGCAGGTGCTGCCGCCCGAGGTGGCCGCGACGGCGCGGCGGGCGCTGTTCTCGGTGGTGCGCGAAGGCACGGCACGGCGCCTGAAGGGTGCGCTCGTGGGCGCAGACGGCCGCGCGATCGAGATCGGCGGCAAGACCGGCACCGGCGACCATCGCTACGAACTCAGGGGGCGCGGCGGCCAGGTGATCGCCGAGCGCAAGATCGGCCGCTCGGCCACCTTCGTCTTCATGATCGGCGATCGCTACTACGGCACGATCCTGGCGTACGTGCGCGAGCCCCACGCCGCGCGCTACCGCTTCACGAGCGCGCTGCCGGTCCAGTTGCTGAAGTCGTTCGGGCCGCAGTTGCTGCCGGTGCTCCAGCGCAATGGGTGCGGCGACAACGGGCGCTCATGACTTCTTGAGATGGCGGCTCTGGTCGTAGGTGGGCTGCGGGGGCAGATCGGCCAGGTGTCGCGTGTCGGCCCAGTCGACGATCTCGATCTGTTCCGGCGCCGCGGCGTCGGCCATGCGGATGCGGTTGAAGCCCGCATTGGGAATCTCGCTCTGGCGCGGCCCGTTCAAGCCCAGCCCGCGCGCGGTGCGCCAGACCATGTCGAGCACGCCGCCGTGCGTCACCACCAGCACCTTCTGTCCCGCATGGGCGCCGGCGATGCGGCCCAGCGCCTCGATGATGCGCGCGTGGAACTGGCGCGCCGACTCGCCTTCTGGCATGGCATGGTCTTCGCGGAACTGGAGCCAGTCTTCCCAGGCGCGCGGATGCAGGCTCTGGATCTCGTCGGCGCGCATGCCTTCGACGATGCCGAAGTGCTGCTCGCGCAACGCGGCCGAGGTGAGGATCTCGAGTTCGAGCTGGCGCGCGGCCGGCGCCGCCGTCTGCTGCGCGCGCATCAGGTCGCTGCTGATCAGGTGCTGCACCGGCTCGCCTGCGAGCCGCAGCCCGAGCCGGCGTGCCTGCTCATGGCCAAGGTCGTTGAGGGGGACGTCGATGTGGCCTTGAAAGCGGAGTTCGCGATTCCAGTCGGTTTCGCCGTGGCGGATCAGGATGATTTCGGTGAACATGGTCTGGCCTCTATTCTCCTCGCAGCAGATGTCAGCATGTAGGCAGCCGTTTCTTCGCGGAGAATCCACCGATGTCCCGTCTTGTCCTGTTGCCCGGCCTCGCCTGCGACGAGCGCCTCTGGGAGGCGCAGCTGCCTGCCCTGCCCGCCACGCTCGACGTGCATGTGAGCGACGCTCACATGCGCCACGAGCGCATCGAAACCATGGCCGAAGCCGTGCTGCGCGAGCATGCCGGCCCGCTGATCCTCTGCGGTGCCTCGATGGGCGGCATGATCGCGCTGGAGGCCGCGCGCCAGGCGCCCGAGCGCATCGCGGGGCTCGCGCTGCTCGGCACCAATGCGCGGCCGGAAACGCCGGACATGTACAAGCTGCGCGAATCGGCGATCGAGCTCTTCGAGCGTGGTGAGGCGCGCGACGTGATCGAATTCAACGCGGGCTTCGCCTTTCACCCGACGCAGGCCGGAGACAAGGCGCTGGTGCAGCGCTATGTCGAGCTCGTGCTCGATGCCGGCGCGCAGCAGTTGATTCGCCAGAACCGCGCGCTGATGCAGCGCCCCGATGCGCGCCCGCATCTGCCCTCCTTACGCTGCCCCGTGCTCGTGGTCTGCGGCGACAGCGATCGCTTGACGCCGCCCGAATGCTCGCGGGAAATCGCGCAGACCGTGCCGCTTGCCGAACTCGTGTGGGTGGAGGAATGCGGGCACATGCTGACCATGGAAAAGCCCGCCTTCGTCAACGCCGCGCTGATTCCGTGGCTCGAGCGCCTTCTGTTGGCAAGAGCCTAGTTCAACTGCCCGCCCGTTTCGCGCACATCCTCGCGCACCGCGAGCGATGTGGCGACCGCGATGCGCAGCGCCGCGATCACGGTGTCGAGCGCCATGCTCGGTGCGCCCGGAAAACGCGCCGCCTGCTCCGGCAGATAGGGGGTGTGGATAAAGCCACCGCGCATGCCCGGCACCGGCCGCGTCGCGATGCGGTGCATGAGGCCGAAGAACAGGTGGTTGCAGACGAAGGTACCGGCCGTGTTCGAGACCGCGGCCGGGATGCCTACAGCGCGCAGATCGCGCACCATGGCCTTGATCGGCAGGCTCGAGAAATAGGCGACCGGCGCGCCCGCCACCACGGGCTCGTCGATCGGCTGGCAGCCCGCGTTGTCGCAGATGCGGCCATCGTCGATGTTGATCGCGACGCGCTCGGGCGTGATCTCGCTGCGGCCACCGGCCTGGCCGATGGCGAGCACCAGTTGCGGCCGCAGTTCGTCGATGGCGGCATCGAGCTCGGTGAGCGCCGCGCCGAACACGCAGGAGATGCGGCGCGCATGCACCACGGCGCTTTCGCAGCACCAACCGTCGAGCGCGCGCACCGCCTCCCACGAAGGATTGAGAGCTTCCTTGTCGAAGGGCTCGAAGCCGGTCAGCAACACGTTCACGGCGCGCGACGAAGTCAGACCGTGGCAGCGACAGCAATGCCCTCGGTCGCGAGGCGCTCGCGGATGCGCTTCGCAAACTCCAACGCATGCGCGCCGTCGCCATGCAGGCAAACCGTCTGCGCATTGACGTCGACCACCGTGCCGTCGATGGCGGTCACCTTGTGATCGCGCACCAGGGAGAGCGTCTGCGCCAACGATTGCTCTTCGTCCTCGATCAGGGCGCCGGGCCGGCTGCGCGGCACCAGGCTGCCGTCGGGCATGTAGCCGCGGTCGGCGAACACTTCCTCCACCGGCTTCAGGCCGGCGCGCTCGGCGGCGCTGATCATGCCGCTGCCCGCAAGCCCGAAGAAGCGCAGGCCAGGGTCGAAGCGCCGCACCGCTTCGCAGATCGCCTCGGCCAGCACCGGGTCCTTCACCGCCTGGTTGTAGAGCGCACCATGCGGCTTGACGTGCGCCAGCGTGCCGCCTTCGGCCTTGACGATCGCCGCCAGCGCGCCGACCTGGTAGAGCACGCCGGCAACGATTTCTTCGGGCGGCAGCTGCATTTCGCTGCGGCCGAAGTTCTCGCGGTCCGGGAAGCTGGGATGCGCGCCGATGGCCACGCCGTTGGCGATGGCCCAGCGCACGCACTGGCGCATGGTCTTGGCATCGCCCGCATGCCAGCCGCAGGCGATGTTGGCCGAGCTCACGAGGCGAAGCAGCGCTTCGTCGTTGTCGCAGCCTTCGCCGAGGTCGGCGTTGAGGTCAATCTGCATGGTCATGCCTCCCGCAGAGCCGCCTCAGGGGGCAGCGAATACACGAAGTGATGAGCGTGGGGGTTCATGGGCTTCCTTGGGGGAATTTTGCGCTGTCGTGCGCCAGCCTGCAGACGCCAGGGCTTGCGCCACCTGCGCCAGGTAGCGCTGCTGATCGGCCCAGGCTTCCAGCGCCGCTGCCGCATCGACCGGCGCGAGCCGCAGCCGGCCGTTGAGCGGCGCCCGCGCGAGCTTCCAGAGGTCGGCCCGGATGACGACGCCGATGCGCGGATAGCCACCGGTGGTCTGCGCATCGCCCATCAGGATGATCGGTTGGCCCGAGGGCGGCACCTGGATCGTGCCGGGGATCACCGCCGAGGACAGCATGTCGGCGCTGCGCTTACGCTTGAGCTCGGGGCCTTCGAGCCGGTTGCCCATGCGGTTGCTCTGCGACGTGGTGCGCCAGGGCTCACGCCACAGCAGTTCGCGCGAGGCCACGGTGAACTGCTCGAACTCGGGGCCGGGCATGACGCGCAGCACCAGCGCGCCGTCGTCGTCGTGCTCCCACTCGGGCGCGCGCAAACCGAAGGCGCGGCGCGCCATCTGTGGCGCATCCAGGGCCGGCACGCCCAGGGGCAACCGGTCGTTCTTCTTCAGCGCCCGGCCCAGATGGCCGCCGAAGCCGGCCTTCAAGTCGGTGCTGCGCGAGCCGAGGACCGGCTGCACATCGATGCCGCCCGCCACCGCCAGCCAGCTGCGCAGCCCTTCCTTGGAACTCCACTGGTTGGCACCGCCCAGCTTGAGCACCTGGCCCGCCGCCACGGGAACGCTCCAGCAGGGCCACAGCGGCGCACCGTCGAGCCGGGCGCCGAAGTCATCGCCGGCCAGGGCGATGCGGGTGGGCGATTCGAACCGGATTTCGCAGCCGCCCATCGTGAGCTCCAGGCCGGCCGCGCCGTCGGCATTGCCGACCAGCCGGTTGGCCAGCGTGAGGGCCAGCACATCGAGCGCGCCGCCCGGACAGATGCCCTGCTGGCGATGGCCGTAGCGGCCCAGGTCCTGCACCGAGGCCAGCATGCCGGGGCGCAGGATCGTCAGGAAGGCGCTCGACATCACGCGTCGAGGCTTTCCACGAGGAAGTGCACGCGGTCGCCAGGGCGCAGCAGGGTCGGCTCCTCCGCGCGCGGGTCGAAGAGCTCGAGCGAGGTCCGCCCGATCAGTTGCCAGCCGCCCGGCGACACCAGCGGATAGATGCCGGTCTGCTCGCCGCCGATGCCGACCGAGCGGGCCGGCACCGCGACGCGGGGTTCGGCACGCCGCGGCGTCGCCAGCTCGGGCGGCAGCCCGCCCAGGAACGCGAAGCCCGGCAGGAAGCCGAGCAGGTAGACGATGTATTCGCCGGCACTGTGGCGCCGCACGACCTCGGCCGGCGTCAGACCGGTGTGCGCAGCCACGTCGGCGAGGTCAGGGCCGGCCTCGCCGCCATAGGCGACCGGAATCTCGATCTCGCGCCCCTGGATCGAGGTCGCGGCCAGTTGCGGCCACGCGGAAAGCACCTGCATCTCGAGCTCGGCAGCATCGATCTGCTCCGGATCGAACAGCAGGCTCAGGTTGTTCATGCCGGGCAGGACTTCGTGGACGCCGCGCCACTGCAACGCTTCGGTGGCCAATGCCCAGATCTGTTGCTGCTGTGCCAGCGTCGCCGGTGCGGGGAGTTCGCACAGCAGTGCGGCGTCACCCAGCGCATGGAGACGGGGCGGCGTCATTCGCGGCCGAGGCTCCGCACCTTGGCCATCAGGCTGTCCTGGACGTTGGGCGAAACGAACTTGTCGACCTCGCCGCCAAGCATCGCGATCTCGCGCACGAAGGTGCTCGAGATGAACTGGTACTTGTCGCTGGGCGTCAGGAACACTGTTTCCACATCCGGCATCAGCGAACGGTTCATGCCGGCGAGCTGGAACTCATAGTCGAAGTCGGTCACCGCGCGCAGGCCGCGCACCATGGCCTTGCCGCCCCGCGCGACGACGAAATCGCGCAGGAGTCCCGAAAAGCTTTCCACGGTGACCTGGTCGCTGTACGGCTGAACCGCCGTGCGCGCCATGTCCATGCGTTCCTGCAGCGTGAACAAGGCCTTCTTGTGATGGCCGGCCGCCACCGCGACGATGACCTTGGAAAACAGCTGGGTCGCTCGGCGCACCACGTCTTCATGACCGAGCGTCATGGGGTCGAAGGTGCCGGGGTATACCGCGATCACGTTGCTGGACATGGTGGCTTCCTCCTCATGCAGTTGATGCGGCCTGATCCGGCGGATTATGCAGTGCTGTCAGTCGCAAGTATCAGGAGATGCGCATGCACCGCGCCGGCCTTGAGATAGCGATAGGCCGCGAGCCCCAGCGCGGCCAGTTCCTCGTCGCTCCAGCGACGAGCGGCTTCGAGATAGATCACGCCCCCTGGCTGCAGGGCACGCGCGGCGGCGCGCAGCGCGGGCTCGTACAGCGCCGCGTTCTCGAAGGGCGGATCGAGGAAGACCGCATGTGCGCTGCCGGCCGGCGCGCGTTCCAGCGCGGTGACGCCGTTGCCGCGCTCGATTTGCACCGCTTCAGCCGCCAGCTTGGTCTTCAATGTCTGCAGTTGCGCCACCAGCGCCGCGTCCTGCTCGCACAGCAGCACCGAAGCGGCGCCGCGCGATGCGGCTTCGAGGCCCAGTGCGCCGGTGCCGGCGAAGGCGTCGATGCAATGCCAGCCCGGCAGCTCGCCGCCGCCGGCGCTCGCCAGGCTCGCAAGCCAGTTGAACAGCGTCTCGCGCACGCGATCGGGCGTTGGGCGAAGGCCGGGCTTGTCGGCCACGGCAAGGCGCGTGCGCCGCCATTGGCCGCCGATGATACGGATGGCGCGGGGCGCCTTCGCGAGCTTGGGCGATGCAGGGGGTGTGGTTCGGGCTATGGCTTTCACGCGCACAGCTTAACGTCAGCCACGCATGAGCTCTTGCCCCTCAAGGCTTGCCGCCTACCACCACCGTCACCATCCGCTCGGGCTGCAGCTTGCGCGCGAATGCGGCCTTGATGTCGGCCGCGGTGACCGCATTCATGCGCGCGGTCCAGGTGTCGAGATAGTCGAGCGGCAGATCGTTCCACGCGATGTTGGACACGTTGCCGAGCAGCTTGCGGTTGCTGTCGAGCAGCAGCGGGAAACCGCCGATCAGGTTGTCCTTGGCAGCCTTGAGTTCGACCGCGGTCGGTCCCTCGGCAACGAACTTCGCGAGCACCTCGCGCGCGACCTTCACCGCTTCCGCGGCCTGGTCGGGGCGGGTCTGGAAGCCGATGCGGAAGGCGCCCGCGTGCAGCCCCGGCGAGAAGCTGCTGTAGACGCTGTAGGCCAGGCCGCGCTTCTCGCGCACCTCCTCGGTCAGGCGCGAAACGAAGCCGCCGCCGCCGAGGACGTAGTTGCCGAGCGTGAGCGCGAAATGGTCCGGGTCGCTGCGCGGGTAGCCGGGCTGGCCGATCCACACGTGCGCCTGCGCCGAATCGAAAGGCAGGCGTTCGTCCTTCGCCGCGGCGAGCGCGGCGACCTGCGGCACGGGCGGCAACGCGGTGCAGCCGCCGGGCTCGGTCGCCATGGGCAGGCGCGACAACAGCGTGGTTGCGATAGCCTCCGCCTGCGCGCGCGTGACCGCACCCACGATGCTGAGCTTGGCGCGGCAAGGCAGGATGAGCTGCTCGTAGCGCTGGCGCATCGTGGCGACGTCGATCTGCGCCAACGTGGCCTCGGTCGTGTCCTGGCCATAGGGATGCGTGCCGTAGGCCGCCTGCGAGAAGGCGCGGCCGGCGATGGTCGCGGGCTTGGTGTTGGCTTCGCGGATCGACGCGTTGAGCTGTTCGCGCTCGCGCTTCCACACGTCTTCGGGAAAGGCCGGTTCGCCGATTTCGCGCGAGGCCAATCGCACCGCCTTGTCGAGCAATGCTGGCTGGGACAGCGTGCGCAGCGAGAAGCTCATGCGGTCGGAGCCTGCGCTGGCATCGAAGTTCGCGCCCAGATCGGCCCAGGCTTCGCCGAGCGCGTTCTCGTCCATCGCCGCGTCATAGGCCCCCAAGCTCAGCACTGACGTGTCCTCGCTGCCCCCCGAGGGGGCTGTCCCGCTTTGGGGCGGCCCGGCAGCGGGACGCCTGCTCGCGCGAATACCCTTCTCGACCATGCCGGCCGTCACGCCCGCCAGGCCGGCCTGCGCGGGCGGATCGCGCCGGCTGCCGGCGTCGAAATCGATCTGCACATCGACGATCGGCAAGGCGTTGGTGGCGGCGAGATAAATCTTCGCGCCGTTGGGCAGCGCCCAATGCTCGATCGGTATGGCGGCCTGGGCGGAGGCGCCGAAGAGGACCGATGCGCCCGCCAGCACGGCGCTCAGCAGAGTCTTGTTCTTGAGAGACAGCATGAAGCGGAACCCTTTCAGCGCAGCTCGCCGGCCGGCGCTGCAAAGCCGCGCGGGCGGCGATTCGTCTCGGGCGGCAGCGGCCGCAATGCGGCGGCGGTCAGCTGTTCGTCGCCGAAGTACTTGGCAGCCACCGCCTGCACCTGCTCGGCAGTGACGGCCTGCAGCCGCGCGATGATGCGTGCGCTGGCGTCGAGCGGCAGGCCCTGAATCCAGTTGCTGCCGAGTTCGCGCGCCTGCGACATCACCGAATCGAGCTTGTAGGTTTCGCTCGCTACCCACTGGGTCTTGACGCGCGCCAGCTCGGCCGCGCCGATGCCCTCGCGCGCGATCAGCGCTACCTGCGCGCGCAGCGCGGCCTCGACCGCTTCCGCGCTCTTGCCCGCGGCCGGCACGCCGTCGAGCACGAAAAGTTGCGGGCCGCGGCCGACGAAGCCCGCGTACGCGCCGGCCGAATCGGCCACGCGGTCCGGACCCTGCGTCAGCGCGCGGTCGAGCCGCGCACCGGGGTAGCCGTCGAGCACCGCGGACAGCACCACCAGCGCATAGGAATCGCTCGCACCGTCGAACTGGTCGGTGGCCGGTATCTGCGGCACGCGGAAGGCGAGCGAGACGTAGGCCTGCTCGGCCGGCGCCTTGAACTCGATGCGGCGGATACCGCGTTGCGCGGGTTCGATGCGGGGCTTGCGCTCGGGCACCGCGCGGCTCGGAATGCGGCCGTAGTACTTCTCGGCCATGGCGCGCACTTTCTCGACGTCGACATCGCCCGCCACCACCACGGCCGCGTTGGCCGGCACGTACCAGCGCTGGAAGAAGGCGCGCGCATCGGCCGGCGTCATTGCATCGAGATCGCTCATCCAGCCGACGATGGGCCGGTGGTAGGGCGAGGCGATGAAGACGGCGGCGTTCTGCTGCTCGCCGAGCAGGGCGCGCGGCTGGTCGTCGGTGCGCAAGCGGCGCTCTTCCTTGACGACCTCGATCTCGCGCTTGAACTCGTCGTCCGGCCACTGGCTGTTCGCGAAGCGGTCGGACTCCAGCTTCATCACCTGCTCCAGCTTGTCGGCCGGGATCTGCTGGTAGTAGCCGGTGTAGTCGCGCGTGGTGAAGGCGTTCTCGCGCCCGCCGAGCGCGGCGACGCGGCGCGAGAACTCGCCGGCCTTCAGTTCTTTGGTGCCCTTGAACATCATGTGTTCGAGCACGTGTGCCACGCCCGAGGTGCCGTCGACCTCGTCGATCGAGCCGACACGCACCCAGAGCATCTGCACCGCGGTCGGCGCGCGCCGGTCGGGCTTGACGATCAGGGTCATGCCGTTGGCGAGGGTGAACTGTCGGGCTTGGGCAGGGACGGAGGCGGCCGGCAGGGTTTGCTGCGCAAGTGCAGGCAGGATCGGCAGCGCGAACAGCACCGAGGCCAGCACCGCACCAGACGCAGCGCGGCGTGGCGAGGGGTGTTTCATAGAATGGCTCGGATTGTAAAAACCCCCCAAATGTTCAGTTTCTTCAAGAAAAAACCGCCGGCCGAGAGCCCTGCCCTGGCACCTGCGGCTTCGCCGGCCCCACTGCCTGCCGAGCCGCCGCCGCCCGCCAAGTCGGTCTTTTCGCCCTCGAGCTGGTTTGGCGGCAAGCCGTCTGCCGACGAGCCGCCGCCAGCCCCTGCTGCCGCGCCCGCACCACCGCCCATCGAAACGCCCCCAGCCGAGGCCGAGCAGCGCAGCGGCTGGCTCGGCAAGCTCAAGACCGGCCTGCGCAAGACCGGCAACAGCATCACCGCGGCCTTCGTCAATGCGCAGATCGACGACGCGCTCTACGAGGAGCTCGAAGCCGCGCTGCTGATGGCCGACACCGGCGTCAAGGCCACCGAGCACCTGCTCGAGGATCTGCGCCGCCGCGTCAAGAGCAGCATGGCGACCGAAGCCTCGCAGGTCAAGCTGCTCCTGGCCGACGCCATCGCGGACCTGCTGCGCCCGCTGGAAAAATCGCTGGTGATCGGCGAGCACACGCCGACCGTGATCATGGTGGCCGGCGTCAACGGCGCCGGCAAGACCACCTCGATCGGCAAGCTCACCAAGCACCTGGCCAACGAGGGCGCTTCCGTGCTGCTGGCCGCGGCCGACACCTTTCGGGCGGCGGCGCGCGAGCAGCTGCTGGTCTGGGCCGACCGCAACACGGTCGAGATCGTGAGCCAGGAAGGCGGCGACCCGGCGGCCGTGAGCTTCGATGCGGTCAATGCCGGCAAGGCGCGCGGCAAGGATGTGGTGCTGGTCGACACCGCCGGCCGGCTGCCGACGCAGCTGCACCTGATGGACGAGCTGAAGAAGATCAAGCGCGTCGTCAACCGGGCCGACGCGAGCGCGCCGCACGAGGTGCTGCTGGTGATCGACGGCAACACCGGGCAGAACGCGCTGGCCCAGGTCAAGGCTTTCGACGAGACGCTGGGCCTGACGGGCCTCGTCATCACCAAGCTGGACGGCACGGCCAAGGGCGGCGTGCTGTGCGCCATCGCCCGGGAGCGGCCGATTCCGGTCTATTTCATCGGCGTCGGCGAGAAGCTGGAGGACCTGGAGACCTTCAAGGCGCGCGAATTTGCCCAGGCCCTGATGGGCTAGCGTCCGCGGCCCTGCTTCTGGCATCATCTTTCGGGGCCGCAGAGCCCGCCAGGAGACTGCCATGCACATCGCCGACACGCCCTTGACCGGCACCGACCGCAAGGTCGACCGCCTGCTTGCCCACTACGGCGAAAGCCACCAGAACCCGACCAACGAGGCGATCCACATGGTCGCCATTCCCGCGATCATGTTCAGCATCGTCGGCCTGCTGTTCGCGCTGCACCCCTGGGTGGCCTACGCCTTCGTCGCGGCCAGCCTGGTCTACTACGCGACGCTGCGCTCACCGGCCTTCCTGGCCACGATGCTGATCGGCACGGTGCTGCTGCTGGCCGTGGTGCATGCGATGGGAGACCTTGTGTTGCCGGTTTCCGCCGTCATCTTCGTCGTGGCGTGGATCTTCCAGTTCATCGGCCACAAGATCGAAGGCAAGAAGCCGTCCTTCTTCGAGGACATCCAGTACCTCTGGGTCGGCCCCTTGTTCGTGCTGTCGCGCCTCTTCTTGCGGCTCGGCCTGCGCTGGTAGACGGGAAACCTTTCCCGGTCACCCGGATCAGACACCGTCCCATCCAAATGAGGACGGCGTTGGAATAGGCTGTGCCTATCAACCCCATTGGAAATGGGTGGGAACCCTAAGCTTAGCACTCCCTCAAACCGAGTGCTAATATGCCCGCCAACGAAGGAGTTCCCCCCAATGACAACACTGTCCGGAGCGTCTGCCAACCAGCTTGCCGTCGCCAATCCGTGGTCGATGGTGCCTCCGCTGGGTAACCTGGACGCTTACATTTCGGCAGCCAACCGCTTGCCCTTGCTCACGCTCGAGGAAGAGCAAGGTTTCGCGCGCCGTTTGCGCGACCACAACGATCTCGAAGCTGCGGGCGCGTTGATCCTCTCGCACCTGCGCCTCGTGGTTTCGATCTCCCGCCAGTACCTGGGCTATGGGCTGCCGCACGGCGACCTGATCCAGGAAGGCAACGTCGGCCTGATGAAGGCCGTGAAGCGTTTCGACCCCGATCAGGGCGTGCGGCTGGTCAGCTACGCGATGCACTGGATCAAGGCCGAGATTCACGAGTACATCCTGAAGAACTGGCGCATGGTCAAGGTCGCGACGACCAAGGCTCAGCGCAAGCTGTTCTTCAACCTGCGCTCGATGAAGCAGAGCTTCAAGGCCGACTCGGCCGCCGGCGACGGCGACACGCACCGCGACACCTTGAGCGCGGACGAAGTCTCGCAAATGGCGACCCGCCTGAACGTGAAGCCCGAAGAAGTGCTGGAGATGGAAACGCGCCTGTCCGGCGGCGACGTGCTGCTCGATCCGAGCCCCTCGGACGACGGCGACGACGGTTTCGGCCCCATCGCCTACCTGGCCGACGCCACGCAGGAGCCCACCGCCCAGCTCGAATCGCGGCAACGCGACCGTCTGTCGACCGACGGCATCTCGACCGCGCTGCAAGCGCTGGACGAGCGCAGCCGCCGCATCGTGGAAGAGCGCTGGCTCAAGGTCAACGACGACGGCTCGGGCGGCATGACGCTGCACGACCTGGCCGCGGTGTACGGCGTGAGCGCCGAACGCATTCGCCAGATCGAGGTGGCGGCCATGAAGAAGATGAAGAAGGCGCTGGCAGACTTCGCCTGAGGCGCTCTTCGATCCCGATCAAGCCCGGCCTTCGCCGGGCTTTTTCATTGCTTCGACAGCGTCCGGTCAGGACTTGAGCAGCGCCTTCACGTCCGACACCATCGCCGGCACGCCCGCGCCGTAGCGCGCATAGAGTCGCAGCCGGCCCTCGGTGTCGTAGACGAAGCTGGCCGCCGAGTGGTCCATGGAGTAGCTGGTCGGCGTCTTGCCTTCGACCTTCTTGTAGTAGGCCTTGAAGTCCTTCGCCAATGCCGGCAGCTGCTCGGGCGTGGGAATCAGCGCGACGAAGGCCGGATCGAAGGCGCCCATGTAGGCCTTCATCACCGCCGGCGTGTCGCGCTCCGGATCGACCGTGACGAACAGCACCTGCAGCTTGTCGCTGTCGGCGCCCAGCTGCTGCTTGACCTGTGCCATCTCGCTCATGGTCGTCGGACAGACGTCGGGGCATTGCGCATAGCCGAAGAACAGCACCACGACCTTGCCCTTGAAGTCGGCCAGGGTGCGCAGCTTGCCGTCGGCATCGGTCAGCGAGAAGCCCTTGGCGTAGTCGGCGCCCGTGATGTCCACGGCATTGAAGCTGGGCTTTTTCTCCGAGCATGCCGCGAGGTTCAACCCCACCGCCGCCGCGAGGCCGGTCCAGGCCATCAACCGAAGTGCATGCCGCTTGTTCATGAGTTCGTTCATCGCAGGTAGTGGTCGATCAGCAGCGCTGCGAACAGCACGCTCAGATGGATCAGTGAAAAACGGAAGGTCTTGCGCGCCAGCGCGTCGGAGTAGTTGCGCCACAGCGCGAAGGCGTAGCCGGTAAAGCCGATGCTCACCCCGATGGCGACCGCCAGGTACAGCCATCCGCTCATGCCGTAGATGAAAGGCATCAGGCAGGCGGCGAAGAGGATGAAGGTATAGAGCAGCACCTGCAGCCGCGTGAACTCGTTGCCGTGCGTCACCGGCAGCATCGGCAGGCCGGCCTTGCGATAGTCCTCGACGCGGTAGAGCGCCAGCGCCCAGAAGTGCGGCGGCGTCCACAGGAAGATGATGAGGAAGAGGATCAGCGCCTCGGGCCCGACCTCGCCCGTCATCGCAGCCCAACCCAGCACCGGCGGCATCGCGCCGGAAGCGCCGCCGATCACGATGTTCTGCGGCGTCAGCGGCTTGAGGATCACGGTGTAGACCACGGCATAGCCGACGAAGGTCGCGAAGGTCAGCCACATCGTGAGCGGGTTCACCGCGAACCACAGCACGGCCGAGCCGGCAGCGCACAGCGCGGCCGAGAACACCAGCGCCTGCCGGTCGCTCAGCTGGCCGCGCGCGGTGGGCCGCCAGGCCGTGCGCTTCATCTTCGCATCGATGCCCTTCTCGACCAGGCAGTTGAAGGCCGCCGCCGCGCCGGCCACCAGCCAGATGCCGATGCAGGCCAGCGCGCCGCGCTGCAATTCGGCCAGGCCGGGCACGCCGGGCACTGCGAGCACCATGCCGATGAGTGCGCAGAACACGATCAGCTGCACGACGCGCGGCTTGGTCAGCGCATAGAACTGGCGCAGGACGCTGGCGGTGCTCGGGCTGTGGATCGATGCAGGCGTGGTCATGCGACCTCCATCTTGCCGCGGGGGGCGCGAGTGCCCGCCGGCACGGCTGCGCGCTCGGCCCGGCTTTCGCACAGCGCCCAGGTCAGCACCACCGCGAGCGCAGCGGCGCCACCGGTATGAAGAACGGCCGCCACCAGCGGCCATCCGAGCAGCACGTTGCCGAGGCCGGTCGCGAGCTGCAACAGCGCCAGGCCGGCCAGCCATTTCGCCTGCACGCGCAGCGGCGCGATGCGGCGCAGCTGCCAGACCAGCACGCCGAGCGCGACGAACACCAGGTAGGCCATCAGCCGATGAACGTAGTGAATGGCAGTCAGCGCTGCGAAGTCGATCGGCGTGCCGTTGGCCGACTCGCCGAGCGAGCGCCAGATCTGGAAGCCCTGCGTGAAGTTCATGGGCGGCCACCAGCTGTTCTGGCAGATCGGGAACTGGGTGCAGGCGAGCACCGCGTAGTTGGTGCTGACCCAGCCGCCGAGCGCGATCTGCAGCACGAGCAACGCGGTCACGGCGATCAACAGCGTGCGCAGCATCGGCGGCACGGCCGTGGGCAGCCGTTCCGCCGCCGCCTGCCGGTAGCGCACGGCCTGGATGCACAGCAGCGCCAGCAGCACGACGGCGCCCAGCAGGTGGAGCGTGACGATGGCGGGATAGAGCTTCCAGGTCACGGTCAATGCACCGAAGGCGCCCTGCAGGCAGACCCAGACCAGGGTCGCGGCCGGCCACCAGGCACTGAGCGGCCGTTCGCGCGCATGCTGCGCGTCGTGCCGCTGGCGCCAGCGCGCACGCCAGGTGGCGACGGCCAGCGCGAGGATCAGCACGCCGACGCCGGTGGCCAGGTAGCGATGGACCATTTCCACCCATGCCTTGCTGTGTGTCACCGGGCCGGTCGGCTGCGCGGCCTCGGCCATCGCGATGTCGTGGCTGGCGCCGAATGGGCTGGCATTGCCGTAGCAACCGGGCCAGTCGGGGCAGCCCAGGCCCGAATCGGTGAGCCGCGTGAAGGCACCGAACAGCGTGAGATCGAAGGTCAGGAAGAGCGTGAGCACGGTCAAGGCGTAGAGCCGCCGGGCCGGGCCGGCACCGGTGTTGCGCCGCCAGACCCAGGCGAGCGGACCGAGGGCGAGCAGCACCCCGACGCCCATGAGCCAGGCGATCGGCGTGAGGTCGTAGAGCGAGCTCGTTTCCATGATGATCGGCTAGCGGCCCGGCTCGTCCCACGACGCGGAGGCGCGCAGGAGCCGATCGAGATCGCGCTTGGCCCGGCTGGCGCCGGCCGCATCCATGCGGGCGGGAAAACGCATCATCCAATTGCCGATGGGATCGACCACATACAGGTGCTCCGCCAGCGCGTGGCCGGAGGCTGGCGCCAGCCACTGCGCCAATTGCGTCGCCGGCACGCGCAGCACCGTCGCGCCATGCAAGCCGTTGTTCAGGCGCTCGGGGACGGGCGCGGCGTCGCTCACGAGCCAGACGCGGTCGAGCCGATCCTTTTCGCGGCCCAGGCTTTCCCGCAACTGGCGCTGCAGATAGAGCTGCTGCTCGCACAGCGCATCGCAGCCCGCATCCCCCACCGCGACCAGCAGCCACTGCCCCTTGAGCGTCGACAGGCGCACGGGCGCACCATCGCGCGAGGTCGCGACCAGGTCGGGCAGGCTGCGCTGCGGATCGACGAGTTCGCCGTAGACGCGCCGGCCCTCGGGCCGGATCACGTAGTAGGTGAAGTACGAAGCGATCACCGGCGCCGCGCAGCACAGCATGACCAGGATCATCTTCCAGCGGCCGATCACGGTCCGACGCCCTTCCGCGCCGTCCAGGGCCTGGCGCGGCGACGGCATCGAGTGCACGGTCAGGCCGAGCGGCTCGTCAGCTGCGGCGGAAACGGCGCGCGCGGCGGTAGGGGGCGATGAATTGAAACCAGACATAGAGGAATACCACGAGGGTCGCGAGCCCGAACCACTGGAACGCATAGCCGTAGTGCTTTTCGACACCCAGCGCGGGAGCCGGCCAGTCGCGCTGCAAGCCCTCGGAATCCGGCCCGGCCTGCTGCAGCGAGACATCGGTCCGCAGGGGCAAACCGGTTTCGGCGCGGAACGCTTCAAGATCGAGATTCTGCCGGATGGGCGAAGACCCCGCGCCGGGCTGCGCCGGCGCCCCCGGTGCGGCCTTGCCCAGGTCAAGGAGGTGCGAGGGGGGTGGCTCGATCCTGCCGGTCACCTCGACCAGGCCGGCTGGCGTGTCGACCGGCGCGAGTTGCGCCCGGTCATTGAAATTGCGCTGCACCCAGCCGCGCTGCACCAGCACGGTCTGCTCGCTGCCCTCGACGGCAAAGGGCGTGAGCACGTAGAAGCCGGGCACGCCATGCATCTGGCGGTTGTCCAGGTAGACCGTGTGCGGCGCCAGCCAGAGCCCGCGCAGGCGCACCGGCCGGTGCAAGGCCGACGTGGCCTTGTCGAGCGCGAGGAAGGCCTGCTGATCGATCGGCGGAAGATTCTTCTGCGCATCGATTTCCGCCTGCAGCGCCTCTTTTTGCGCGGCGCGGGAGAGCTGCCAGCGACCCAGCGAAACGGTCGCGGCGAGGGTGAGCACGGCAGCCACCGTGAGCAGCCAGAAACGCCCTCTGCGCGAGTTGTGCGCAGGGGGCCGAAAGTCATCGTTCAAGTCAGGGGACGGGTCGGGCCGCCGATAATGGGGGTCATGAAATACCTTGTCGCCCTCGCCTTCGTCGGCATCCTGGCGAGCCTCGGATTCGCGCTGTTCTTCATGCTGCGGGACGGCCGCGAGGGGCGCGCCAAGAGCGGCGGCATGGTGCGCGCGCTCACCGTTCGGATCGGCCTCTCGGTGGTTTTGTTCCTCTGCCTGCTGGCGGCCTGGAAGCTCGGCTACATCCAGCCGGGGGGATTGCCGCTCGGCAAGTAGGTTGTGCTCGTTCCACAAGCACCATGAAAAAAGCGCCTTTCGGCGCTTTTTTGTTGTGCCGTCGGGGATGCTCAAAGCCAGTAGACCAGGAAGTACAAGCCGAGCCACACCACGTCGACGAAGTGCCAGTACCAGGCGGCGCCTTCGAAACCGAAGTGGCGCTCCGGCGTGAAATGGCCGCTACGCAGCCGCAGGGTGATGAACAGCAGCATCAGCATGCCGATGAACACGTGCAGGCCGTGGAAGCCGGTCAGCATGAAGAAGGTGGAACCGTAGGCACCCGAGCTGAGCTTGAGGTTCAGGTCGGTGTACAGGTGGTGGTACTCGTAACCCTGCACGCCGAGGAAGGTCGCGCCGAGCACCACGGTGAGCCACATGAAGCGCACGGCCTGGGCGCGGTGGTTCGCACGCAGCGCGTGGTGGGCGATCGTGAGCGTGACGCCCGAGCTCAGCAGCAGCGCCGTGTTGATGGTCGGCAGCCAGAAGGGGCCGACCGTCTGGAACGGCTCGACGATGTCGGCCGGCGAACCCGTTGCACCGGCGGCCACGGTGGGCCACACGGCCTTGAAGTCGGGCCACAGCAGGGCGTTGTCGAGGCTGCCGAGCGAGGGCAGCGCATGCGTGCGGGCCCACCACAGCGCAGTGAAGAAGGCACCGAAGAACATCACTTCGGAGAAGATGAACCAGCTCATGCTCCAGCGGAACGAGAGGTCGACCTTGTGACCGTACTGGCCGCCTTCACTTTCGCTGATCGACCGGCGGAACCAGACGAACAGCGTGCCGAGCCACAGCAGCATGCCCGCCGCCAGCGACCATGCGCCCCACTGATGGCCGTTGATCCACTGGGCGGCACCGAAGATGACGAAGAGCAAGCCGGTCGCGGCCAGGACCGGGTAGGCCGATGGCGGGGGCACGAAGTAGTAGGGCGTGGTGCCGTGGGCGGTTGAACTCATATCAGGTCCTGGCTTTCTTCTCTCAATTCAAATCTGTGGGGCAGGCATCTTCTTGTCAGGGCGCGACGACGAACTTCACCAGGAGGATCAGCCCGACGACGAACACCACCACCGCGACAAAGCCGACGGCAATGATGTGCAGCGGCGTGAGCTTGGTGATGTCTTCCTGGTAGTCGCTGTTCTTGCGCACGCCGAAGAAGCCCCAGGCCACTGCCTTGACGGTGCGCCAAAGGGAGCCTTTGCGGGGCGTTTCGGTCGCGGTCATGAGCGTGGCTCCGCAACCGATGCCGCCGCATTGGCCGCCACAGGGGCGGCCGGCGTCTTGCCGCCGACCTCGAAGAAGGTGTACGACAGCGTGATCGTCTTGACGTCCTTGGAGATCCTCGGGTCGATCACGAAGGCGACCGGCCACTGCTTCTTCTCGCCCGCATCGAGCGTGTACTGGTTGAAGCAGAAGCACTCGAGCTTGTTGAAGTAGGGCGCGGCCTGCTGCGGCGCGTAGCTCGGGATGGCCTGAGCGGCCATGCGGCGGTTCTGCACGTTCTGGAACTCGTACATCACCGTGTTGAGCTGACCCGGGTGCACCTGCATCGAGCTTTGCGCCGGCTTGAAATCCCAGAGGCCGCGCACGTTGGCGTCGAACTCGACCGTGATGGTGCGGCTGGTGTCGACCTGCGTGTTGTCGGGCAGCCGCACGTTCTTGCCGCCGCTGGCGCCGCCCGGCACCGCGAGTTCGGACAGCGACAGGATGTTGACGCCGGTCATCTCGCAGATCGCGCGGTACATCGGCACCAGCGCATAGCCGAACGCGAACATGCCGGCCGCCACGACGGCCAGCTTGCCGACCATGCGGACATTCTCGCGGCGGATGCGCTGGCCGATGCCCATCTTCAGTGTCCGATCCAGACCATGCGAACGATGAACCCGATGAAGAACAGCACCGCGATGGAGGCCAGCGTGAGCCCCATGCGTCGGTTGTTCCTCTTTTGTTCAGGCGTCATGACGCGATTCCTCTCAGCCGATCACCTTGGTGGCGGTGGGATCCAGCTTCGGCGGGTTCTCGAAGGTGTGGAAAGGCGCGGGCGAAGGCACTTCCCACTCGAGGCCTTCGGCGGCTTCCCAGGGCTTCTGCGACGCCTTCTCGCCCTTGCCCTGCATGGTGGGCAGCACGATGAAGAGGAAGAAGTAGACCTGTGCCAGGCCGAACGCGAAGGCACCCACGGAGGCCACCGCATTGAAGTCGGCGAACTGCATCGGGTAGTCGGCATAGCGACGCGGCATGCCGGCCAGACCCAGGAAGTGCATCGGGAAGAAGGTGATGTTGAAGGAAATCAGCGACCACCAGAAGTGGACCTTGCCGCGCCACTCGTTGTACATGACGCCGGTCCACTTGGGCACCCAATAGTAGAAGCCGGAGAACATGCCGAAGAGCGAGCCGGCCACCAGCACGTAGTGGAAGTGCGCCACCACGTAGTAGGTGTCCTGCAGCTGGGTGTCGATGGGCGCGACCGCGAGGATCAGGCCCGTGAAGCCGCCCATGGTGAACACGAAGATGAAGCCCACGGCGAACAGCATCGGGGTCTCGAAGGTCATCGAGCCCTGCCACATCGTCGCGATCCAGTTGAAGATCTTCACTGCCGTCGGCACCGCGATCAGCATGGTCGCGTACATGAAGAACAGCTGGCCGGTGAGCGGCATGCCGGTCGTGAACATGTGGTGCGCCCAGACGATGAACGACAGGATCGCGATCGACGAAGTGGCGTAGACCATCGAGGCGTAGCCGAACAGGCGCTTGCGCGAGAAGGCCGGCACGACCTGGCTGATGATGCCGAAGGCCGGCAAGATCATGATGTAGACCTCGGGGTGGCCGAAGAACCAGAAGATGTGCTGGTACATCACCGGGTCGCCGCCGCCGGCGGGATTGAAGAAGCTGGTGCCGAAGTGGCGGTCGGTCAGCGTCATGGTGATGGCGCCGGCGAGCACGGGCATCACGGCGATCAGCAGGTAGGCGGTGATGAGCCAGGTCCAGCAGAACATCGGCATCTTCATCAGCGTCATGCCCGGGGCGCGCATGTTGAGGATGGTCACGATGATGTTGATCGAGCCCATGATCGAGCTGGCACCCATGATGTGCATCGCGAAGATGCCGGCGTCCATCGAGGCGCCCATCTGCAGCGTGAGCGGCGCGTAGAGCGTCCAGCCAGCGGCGGGCGCGCCGCCGGGCATGAAGAAGGAACCCACCAGCATGATGGCCGCCGGGATCAGCAGCCAGAAGCTGAAGTTGTTCATCCGCGCGAAGGCCATGTCGGAGGCGCCGATCTGCAGCGGCACCATCCAGTTCGCGAAGCCCACGAAGGCCGGCATGATCGCGCCGAACACCATGATCAGGCCGTGCATGGTGGTGAACTGGTTGAACAGCTCGGGGTTGACCACTTGCAGGCCGGGCTGGAACAGCTCGGCGCGGATCAGGAGCGCGAGCACGCCGCCCACCATCAGCATGGTGAAGGAGAACAGCAGGTACAGCGTACCGATGTCCTTGTGGTTGGTCGCGAACACCCAGCGGCGCCAGCCGGCCGGCGCGCCATGGTGATCGTCGTGGGCATGGTCGCCGTGGGCGTGACCGTGGGGGTCGAGGACTGCGCTCATCTTGATATTCCTTGCAAACTCTTCGTCGTGGCGTCGCGGTGGCAGGGGCTTACTTGCCGCGCTGCGCGAGCACTTCGGCCGGCTGCACGATCTGACCGGTCTTGTTCGACCAGCTGTTCTTGGTGAAGCTCGCCACGGCCGCGAGGTCGGTGTCGCTCAACTGCTTCCAGGAGGGCATGGCGCCGTTGTTCTGGCCTTTGAGCAGCACCTGGACCTGCTTGCTGTGATCGGTATCCAGCACGACCGCTGCGCCGTCGAGCGGCTTGATCGGGCCGGCGCCCTTGCCGTTGGCCTGGTGGCAGGCGGCGCAGTTGGCCGCATAGACCTTCTCGCCGCGGGCCAGGATTTCCGGCAGCGTCCAGACCTTGCTCGGGTCGTCCTGCTTGGCGGCCGCCTCCTTGCGCTTGGCATCCACCCAGGCGGTGTAGTCGCCAGCCGAGACCACCTTGACGTGGATCGGCATGTAGGCGTGTTCCTTGCCACAGAGTTCCTGGCACTGGCCGTAGTAGTCGCCCACCTTCTCGGCGCGGAACCAGGTGTCGCGAACGAAGCCCGGAATCGCATCCTGCTTGAGGCCGAGCTGCGGCACGGCGAAGGCATGGATCACGTCGTTGGCGGTGGTGATGATGCGCACCTTGGTGTTGACCGGCACGACCATCGGGTTGTCGACCTTGAACAGGTAGTCGTCCGGCACGTCGCCCTTGGCGCCGGCATCGGACAGCGCGCGGTGCGAGCTGTCGAGCGTCGAGATGAAGGCCAGGCCTTCGCCTTCGCCCTTGACGTAGTCGTAGCCCCACTTCCACTGGTAGCCGGTGGTCTTGATGGTGAGGTCGGCGTTGGTGGTGTCCTTCTGGGCCACTAGCACCTTGGTGGCCGGCAGCGCCATCAGGATCACGATGATGAAGGGCACGATGGTCCAGATGACTTCGACTACCACCGATTCGTGGAAGTTGGCGGCCTTGTGGCCGACCGACTTGCGGTGCTTCCAGATCGAATAGAACATGACCGCGAACACGGCGATGAAGATCACGGTGCACAGGATCATCATCGCGTTGTGCAGGAAATGCTGCTCCGCGGCGATCTTGGTGACACCGGTCGGCAGATTCAACTGACGCACCGACGGGCCGCCGGCCAGGTCGTTGACCGCGTGCGCCGCGCCGCTGAATGCCGCGCCGGTCGCCAGCAGCAGATTCGCCGGCCAGTGCTTGTTGCGCCAAATGCTCTTCATCGTGTTCACTTCTTCATTTCCAGTTAACCCACCGGTCCCCACGGTGCCGCACTGCGCCGAGCCTCAGGCGCCGCGCAATGCCATGCGAATCTCGCGCGCCAGCGCCGCACGCAACTCCGGGCGCACGTAGCGCCCCACCCTGACCGAACGACCCTGACCCGAAACCTCGATCAGCGAGCGATCGCTGGCCTCCGGCTCGACCCGCACCTGGTGCGGCAAGAATTCCGTGCGCTCGTAGTGCCCGCCGTTTTCGAGCTCGACCACCAGCCGGCCGCCCTGCAGCGCGATCTTTTCGCCGTCGGTCGCATGCCGCGCATACAGCAGGAACGCGAAGCCCACGGCGGCCAGTTCGAGCCACGCGAACGGCAGCACGAGCGGCGCGCCATGCAGCCAGAAGACGGTTCCGGTGCCGAGCGACACCACGCACAGCGACGCATAAAGCCAGCCGAGCTGGCTCGGCGTGACCGAGCAGTTGCGCTTCAGGAACCAGTGGATGCTCTGGCCTGAGACAGTGGCAAAACGAAACACGGAATTCGACACGGGCGAGTTCAGCAAATCGGTGCGTCGAAACGATGTCAAACCCATGTCCGACAGGCCTCGATCACGGGACAATACCCGGGAGTTCACGCAGCGCCGGATTGTAGCGGGTCGAGCAAGCGCGGCTCAGCCGCCCGGACGGCCGCGCTGGAGCATGGAGCGCATCTCGCGCAGCGAGACCGCGCTTTCGGCCGCCAGCGCCACCCGCGGCGCGGGTTTGAAGGCATGGCCGTAGATGATCTCGAAGGTCAGCGCGATCCGGCCGGCGCCTTCCGCGGAGAGCGCGAAATCGGGCAGCGCCCGGCACAGCGTCCGATGCCAGGCCTTGCCGCGCAGCCCGGGGAAACGCGCCGGATGAAGGTTGCGCCCGAGCGTGCGCAGCTCGGCGAGCGCCGCCTCGGCGGTGGGCCAGGTGAGCATGATGCGCTCCATGTCCATCACGGGCTCGGCGAAGCCGGCGCCCACGAGCATGTCACCCCAGTCGTGCATGTCGGTGAACTCGTGGCTGGGCGGGGGCCAGCCGAAGCGCTCGTGCAGCACGCGCAATTCGCGCAGGGTGTCTGGCCCGAAGCAGGAGAACATCAAGAAGCCGTCGGTCGCCACCAGGCGGTGCCAGCGCGCGATCAGGGCCTGCGGATCGGCCGCCATGTGCAGCGCCATGTTGGCCCACAGCAGGTCGACGCCCTCTTCGGGCGGCGGATCAAAGCTCGGCCGCGCACCCTGCCAGCGCCGCGCGCTCCACCAGGGTGCCGCCAGCGCCTGGCCGGTGGCCGGTACGAGCGCCGCTTCCGGCTCGATCACGAAGGACTTGGCATCGCGATAGCGGCGCACGACCTGCGAGTGCACCTCCAGGCCGCCGTGCAGCGGCGCCCAGTCGGCCCAGCTGCGCGGCCTTGCCTTGATCCATTGCAGCCGGTCTTCCATGCGGCGGCCGATTTCTTCGTGCAGCCACGGCGAACCCGAGGCCGGCGCGAGCCGGCTCCAGCGTGCGGCCGCCGTGGCGTCGATGGTCGGCGGGCGCTGCGCGGGGTCGGTGTCCATGGGGCGCTCAGTATATTGAGCCATGTTCAAGCCGTGGATCGAACGTCCTTTCTCCGCATTGCTCGAGCGCCTGCCGAGCCAGTGCGCCGTGTGCCGCGCCTGGCCCTCGCGGCCGGTGTGCGACGGCTGCGTGACGCGCTTCGCTCCACCCGTTTCGCGCTGCGCCACCTGTGCGCTGCCGATGCCGGCCGGCGTTGCGCAGTGCGGCGACTGCGTCTTGCACCCGCCGCCGCCGCTCGACGCCTGCCTGATGGCTTGCGCCTATGGCTGGCCGTGGCCGGAATGCATCGCGCAGTTCAAGTTCCGCGGCGACGCAGGCTGGGTCGCACCGTTCTCGACGCTGCTGCGCAGCGCACCCTGGGTCGAGCCGGCGATCGAGCAGGCCGACCTGGTGCTCCCGGTTCCGCTGGCGCCGGCACGGCTGCGCGAGCGCGGATTCACCAGGCGCACGAGCTGGCACGCCGGCTGGCGCCGCGCAAGGTCGACGCGACCTTGCTGCTGCGCACCCGGGAGACGACTGCGCAAAGCGGCCTGACGCGGGCGGAGCGGCTGCGCAACCTGCGCGGCGCTTTCGCGCCCGAACCGCTGCGCGCAGTGGCCGTGCAGGGCGGCGCATCGTGCTGGTGGACGACGTGATGACGAGCGGGGCTTCGCTGTTCGCGGCCTCGGAGGCGTTGCGAATGGCAGGCGCATCGCATATCACCGCCGTCGTGCTGGCACGAACGGATCCCCCCGCAGGATAGGCCCCCACGCTCGGCACTGCGTGTCCTCGCTGCCCCTGAGGAGGCCGCGGGTCGTCTTGGGGCGGCCCGGCGTCGACCTGAGCACAATCGCCCCATGTTCCACATCGTCCTGGTCGAGCCCGAAATCCCGCCCAACACCGGCAACGTGATCCGGCTCGCCGCCAATACCGGCTGCACCCTGCACCTGGTCGAGCCGCTCGGCTTCTCGATGGACGACCGGCTGCTGCGGCGCGCCGGGCTCGACTATCACGAATACGCCGAAGTCCGGCACCACGCGAGCTGGCAGATGCTGCTCGATGCCGAGCGGCCGGCGCCCGATCGCCTGTTCGCGCTCACGACGCGGGGCACGCGCGCGGTTCACGACGTCGCCTTCCGCCCCGGCGACTGGCTGGTTTTCGGATCGGAGACGCGCGGCCTGGCGCCCGAACTGCGCGAAAGCTTTGCGCCGCCGCAGCGCCTGCGCCTGCCGATGCGCGAGGGCCAGCGCAGCCTGAACCTGTCGAACGCGGTGGCGGTGACGGTCTTCGAGGCTTGGCGGCAGAACGGATTTGCCTGAGCGGTGCGGCCGGCTTCTGCTCAGGCCGGCAGACACCGGGCCGAAAGCGGCTCGCCCAGAAAGTCGAGGAAGGCCCGGGTGCGCGCCGGCATCAACTTGCGGCTGGGCAGCGCCGCGCAGATCGTGAAGCGGCCGGCGGTCCACTCGGGCAGCACCGGCACCAGCGCGCCGCTGGCCAGCTGCGACGCCACCAGCACCTTCGCCAGCGCCGCAATGCCCGCGCCTGCCATCGCGGCCTGACAGAGCAGTTCGAGGCTGGCCGATTGCAGCGCGACGGGCATGTCGACTTCGACCGGCACTGCCGATCCCTCGCGCGGCTGCAGACGAAGCCGCGCCCCCGGAAAGCGAAGGTAGGCAAGGCCTTCCAGGTCTTCCGGCCGCGCCGGCGTCCCTGCGCGCTGCAAGTAGGCGGGCGCCGCGCAAAGGATCATGTCGGTGCGGGCCAGCGGCCTCACGACCAGATTCGGATCGGCACCATCCTCCAGCAGCAGCAGGCTCAGGTCGGCGGATTCGACCCGTTGTCGCGGAAAAGGGTCGACGGCGATGTCCAGCGTCAGCTTCGGATGCAGCGCACGCCACGAGGCAATGCGCGGCGCCAGCAGATGGGTGGCGAGCGCCGGCGTCGAGAGGATGTGCAGCGTGCCCCGCAGCTCGCGCGTGCTGCCCGCCGCGGCGGCCTCGGCGTCGTCGATGCCGCGCAGGATCGTGCGCAAGCTTTCCAGATAGCCCGCGCCCGCCTCGGTGAGGTGGATGCTGCGCGTGCTGCGCTGCATCAGGCGCGCGCCCAGATGCGCCTCGAGATCGCCGATCAGCCGGGTGACCGCCGCCGGCGAGAGCTCCAATGCCCGCGCGGCCGCCGCAAAACCACCTTCGTCGATCACGCGCTGGAAGACGCGCATGGAAAGCAATCGGTCCATGCGAACCCTACGTGCCGGCCGGGCCGGCGGATTCGCTTCGCCGAGAAAAAGCCGCCGCTCAGCGGAAGCGGCGCACCACTGATTCGGCGACGCAGGCGGGCTTGGGCGCACCTTCGAGCTCGATCGTGGTCTCCCAGACCATCTGTAGACCATCATCCGGAATCGGCTCGGCACTCAGCAGCTTCATGCGCCCGCGCAGGCGCCCGCCGACGGGCACCGGCGTCATGAAGCGCACCCGGTTGAGCCCGTAGTTCACGCCCATGCGCGACTCGACCACCTCGAAGGCCGTTTCATAGAAACGCGGCAGCATCGACAGGGTCAGGAAGCCGTGCGCGATCGGCCCGCCGAAGGGGCCGGCCTTGGCCCGCTCGACATCCACATGGATCCACTGGTGGTCGCCGGTCGCCTCCGCGAACTGGTTGACCTGCTCCTGCGTGACGGTGATCCAGTCGCTCACGGCGACTTCCTGGCCAACGCAGGCGGCAAGATCCTGAAGGGTCTGGAACGTTTTTTTCATGCGCTTCACTCTATCCGGCCGGCGCCGCAACCGCTGTAGCTGGCGTGACAACGGCGCCCCATTCGGGAAACACCGCGGAACCGGCTTTGCCGGGCCGCTGGTGTTGCCCCCGGTGAGGGGGTTGGCGGCCACACGAAGTGGGCAAGCCTGGGGGAGAGCTTATGAATCGAGCCATTGACGGATCGGCTCCCACTGCTCGAGATCGCGCTGCACGCGCCCCGGCGCGATGTCGAACAGCGTGAGCCCGCGCGCGGCCAGCTGCACGTAGTTCTGCGTGTCGCGCAGCTCGCCCAGCACCGGCACGCCGAGCCCGGCGACGAATTCGCGCAGGCGATCGGCCGCCAGCGTGCGCGCGTCGACGCGCATGCCGACGAGGCCGATCTTTGTCTTGTCGGCATGGCGGTGCGCCAGCAGCTTGTCGAGGAAGTCGCGCGTCGCGTAGATGTCGAAGATGCTCGGCTGCAGCGGCACCAGCACCTTGTCAGCCACCGCCACCACGTCCTTGAAGCGCGCACCGTGCAGACCGGCGGGCGTGTCGATCACGGCATGCGTGGTGCCGCGCGGGGGCCGTACCACGTTGCCGTCGTCCGACGCCTCCCAGGTCCTGATCTCGCGCGCCTGCGGCGTGCGCAGGCCGAGCCAGAGCCTGGACGACTGCTGGCGGTCAATGTCGCCCAGCATCACCGCATGGCCGCGGCTCGCGAAGTAGCCCGCAATATTGGTTGCGAGCGTGGATTTGCCGACCCCGCCCTTGGGATTGGCGACCAGGACCACCGGCATGACAGGCTCCTTGGATGCGAAAGACAGGCGCCATAGTAGCCGCGCGCGGAGTGCGCTATGTTCGGCGCCTATGACGACAACAACAGGGCCGGGAAGCCCCCCACCCAGCATCTATCTGCTCGCCGCCCATCCGCACTGGCGCGATTCGCGCGCCAACCTCGCCCTGCTCAAGGCGGCCCGCGAGGTGCCCGGCGTCGACGCCAACGACCTCTATGCCAGCTATCCCGACTACGCGATCGACGTCGAGGCCGAGCAGGCCCGTCTGGCCCGCGCCGACCTGCTGGTGCTGCTGCATCCGATCCAGTGGTACTCGATGCCGCCGCTGCAGAAGCTCTGGTTCGACGAGGTGCTGAGCTACGGCTGGGCCTACGGCGGCGGCGGGTCGGCGCTGGAAGGCAAGGACTGCTGGCTGGTCGCGACCACCGGCGGGCCGGAGCACAGCTACCACCCGCAGAGCTACAACCGCTACTTCTTCGACGCCTTCCTGCCGCCCTACGAGCAGACCGCCGCGCTGTGCGGCATGCGATTCCTGCCGCCGTTGCTGTTCCACGGCGCGCGCAGGGCCACCCAGGAAGAGCTGCTGGCGCACGTCGAAGTCTTCACGGAGCGACTCTCGTCCTATCCGAACTGGCCCGAGCTGGAAGACATGGAGGGATGCCCCAGCTGCGTGGTGCCTGCCACCGACAGGCCGCACGAACACGAAGAGGCCTGAGCATGGAACATGCACCGGCCTGGCTCGTCAATTCCCTGATCTATCTGGGCGCCGCGGTACTCGTGGTGCCGCTGTCGAAAGCGCTCGGCCTCGGCGCGATCATCGGCTACCTGGCGGCCGGCATCTTCATCGGCCCCTGGGGGCTGGGCCTGGTCAGCAACGTGGTGGACATCCTGCACTTCGCCGAGTTCGGCGTGGTGCTGATGCTGTTCCTGGTCGGCCTGGAACTGGAGCCCAAGCGCCTGTGGAGCCTGCGCCGGCCGATCTTCGGCTGGGGCTCGGCCCAGGTGCTGGCCTGCGCTGTCGTGCTGTTCCTGGTTGGCTGGGCGGCCGGCGCGAGCTGGCGCGTGGCGCTGGTCGCGGCGCTAGGGCTCGCGCTGTCCTCGACCGCGATCGCGCTCCAGGTGCTGGGCGAGCGCAACCTGCTGCCGACCGCGAGCGGGCAGGCCGGCTTCTCGATCCTGCTGTTCCAGGACGTGGCCGCGATCCCGATCCTCGCGCTGCTCCCCCTGCTGGCGGTCGGCTCCGACACCGGCCCGGCCATCACCGGCGCCGACCGTGCGCTCGAGGGCCTGAAGATCGTCGCGGTCGTCGGGGGCATCGTGCTCGGCGGCAGGCTCGCGGTGCGGCCGATCCTGCGCTGGATCGCGCGCAGCAACACGCCCGAGATCTTCACCGCCGCCTCGCTGCTGCTGGTGGTGGCGATCGCGGCGCTGATGCAGTTCGTCGGCCTGTCGATGGCCCTGGGCGCCTTCCTCGCCGGCGTGCTACTGGCGGAAAGCGAATACCGGCGCGAGCTCGAGACCGACATCGAACCCTTCAAGGGCCTCCTGCTCGGCCTGTTCTTCATCGCGGTCGGCATGAGCATCGACTTCGGCGTGCTGATCGCCCAGCCGGGGCTGATGGCGCTGGTGGTGGCCGGCTTCATGCTGTTCAAGTTCGTCGTGATCTACACGCTGGCCAAGCTGATGGGCGTGCCCTACCAGGAACGACCGGTGTTCACGCTGCTGCTCGCGCAGGGCGGCGAGTTCGCCTTCGTCGTGTTCCAGGCGGCCGGGCCCAACGTGCTGCCGCCGGGCGTCGCCTCCTTCCTGATCGGCGCGGTCGCGCTCTCGATGCTGATCTCGCCGCTCCTGCTGGTGGCGCTCGACAAGTGGGTGCTGCCGCGCTACAGCGCGCAAGGCCCGGTTTCGATGGACGAAATCTCCGAGCAGCAGGAGGCCAAGGTGCTGATCTGCGGCTTCGGCCGCTATGGCCAGATTCTCGGGCGCATGCTGAGTGCGCAAGGCCTGACGCTCACCGTGCTCGACCACGACCCCGACACCATCGAGAGCCTGCGCGAGCTCGGCTTCCGCGTCTTCTACGGCGATGCGACCCGGCTCGACCTGCTGCGCACCGCCGGCGCCGGCACCGCCCGCGTGCTGGTGGTGGCGGTCGACGACATCGAGCAGTCGCTGACCATCGTCGACCTCGCGCGCGAGCATTTCCCGAACGCGCGCATCGTGGCGCGGGCACGCAACGTCGGCCACCTGTTCCAGCTGCTCGACCGCGGCGTGGAGTCGATCGAGCGCGAGCTGTTCGAGTCTTCGCTGCGCAGCGCGCGCTCGGTGCTCGAAGGGCTGGGCTGGCCGGCGCACGAGGCGCGCGAGGCCGCGATGCGCTTTCGCCGCCGCAACATCCAGCTGATGTACGAGATCTACCCGCACTACAAGGACCGCGCCAAGCTGATCGCGGTCTCCAAGGAGGGCCGCCAGCAGTTCCAGGAGCAGCTGGCACGCGAGCGCGAGGAGCGCAAGAAGCGTTCGGGCCGCGACTGGGACCTGGCCGCTGAAGAGGAAGAACAGGTCCCTTGAGACCTGCTACTGGTCGAGCTTCAGCAGCCGCACCGCGTTGCCCTTGAGGATGCCGGGCATCACTTCGGGCTTGAAGCCGGCCTCCTCGAAATCCTTCATCCAGCGATCCGGCGTGATCAGCGGATAGTCGCTGCCGAACAGGATGCGGTCCTTGAGCAGCGTGTTGGCGTACTGCACCAGCTGCTTCGGAAAGTACTTGGGGCTCCAGCCCGAGAGATCGATCCAGACGTTGGGCTTGTGCGTCGCCACGCTGAGCGCCTCGTCCTGCCAGGGGAAGCTGGGGTGGGCCATCACGATCTGCATGTCGGGGAAGTCGATCGCGACGTCGTCCAGGTGCATCGGGTTGCTGTATTCCAGGCGCAGCCCGCCACCGCAGCGCATGCCCGAGCCGATGCCGCTGTGGCCGGTGTGGAACACGGCCGGCAGGCCGTACTCGTTGATCACCTCGTAGATCGGCCAGGCCATCTTGTCGTAGGGGTGGTAGCCCTGCACCGTCGGATGGAACTTGAAGCCCTTGACGCCGTGCTCCTCGACCAGCCGCCGCGCCTCGCGCGCGCCCATCTTTCCCTTGTGCGGATCGATGCTGGCGAAGGCGATCATGATGTCGCTGTTCTTCTGCGCCGCCTCGGCGATCTCCTCGTTCGGGATGCGGCGCCGGCCCAGGTTCGACTCCGCGTCGACCATGAACATCACCAAACCGATCTTTTTTTCACGGTAGTAGTCGATGCTTTCCTGGATGGTCGGGCGCCGGCTCGACCGGAAGTACTTGTCGGCCGCGCGGTCGTATTCCTCGCCGTAATTGTCGAAGGGGTTCCAGCAGCTCACTTCGGCATGCGTGTGGGTGTCGATGGCGATCAGGTTCTGATGGTCCATGGTCTTGTCTCCGATGCGGGTAAATACCAGTGTCCAAGGGCGAAGTGCAGCTTGAATTAGTTATTTTCCATAACCATAATCGATCATGCTCCGGAGCGCAACCATGACCTATCCTGCCGACCTTCAACTCGAAATCCGCGACGACATCGCGATCATCCGCCTGACACGCGCAACCAAGCGCAATGCGCTCTCCGACGCGCTGATCCTCGCGCTGCGCGACACCTTCCAGAACCTGCCTTCCACCGTGCGCGCCGCGGTGATCGACGGCGACGGCCCGCACTTCTGTGCCGGCCTCGACCTCGCCGAGCTGAAGGAGCGCGACGCCGGCCAGGGCCTGCACCATTCGCGGCTGTGGCACGCGGCGCTCGACCTCGTGCAGTACGGCCCGGTGCCGGTGATCGCGGCGCTGCACGGCGCGGTGGTCGGCGGCGGGCTCGAGCTCGCGAGCGCCTGCCACATCCGCGTGGCCGACACCACCACCTTCTATGCGCTGCCCGAAGGCTCGCGTGGCATCTTCGTCGGCGGCGGCGGCTCGGTGCGGATCCCGAAGCTGATCGGCGCCGCCCGCATGACCGACATGATGATGACCGGCCGCGTCTACAACGCCGAGGACGGCGAGCGCGCCGGCTTCGCGCAGTACCTGGTCGCCGAAGGCCGGGCCCTGGAAAAAGCGATCGAGCTGGCGACGCGCGTCGCCACCAATGCGCCGCTGACCAACTATGCGCTGATGCACGCGCTGCCGCGCATCGCCGAGCAGCCGGCCGACCACGGCTTCTTCACCGAAGCGCTGATGGCCGGCATCGCCCAGAGCGCGCCCGAGGCCAAGGAACGCGTGCGCGACTTCCTCGAAGGCCGTGCGAACAAGGTGAGCAAGGAATGAGCGCTGTCCGATACCGCCCGCTTGCCTTCGGCGTGACACGCGCCGTGGTGCGCGAGGGCGCGCCGGGCACCCGCTACCTGCAGGCCGAGACGCCGCTGGCGCCCTACTGCGAGCGCATGACCGACCGCCTGCTGCACTGGGCCGAGGCGGCACCGGAACGCACCTTCATCGCGCGCCGCGAACGCCTGCCCGACGGCAGCACCGGCGACTGGATCCGCGTGAGCTACGCCGAGGCACTCCGGAAAGCACGCAGCATCGCGCAAGCCCTGCTCGACCGCGGCCTCGGCCCCGAGCGCCCGGTCGCGATCCTGAGCGAGAACGGCATCGAGCACGCGCTGATGGCGCTCGGCTGCCTTCATGCCGGCGTGCCGCACTGCTCGGTGTCGCCGCCCTATTCGCTCGTGAGCCAGGACTTCGAGAAGCTGCGCCACGTGCTGGGCACGCTGACGCCCGGCCTGGTGTTCGCGGCCGACGCCGCGCGCTTCGGCAAGGCGATCGCTGCCGCGGTGCCGACCGATGTTGAGGTCGTGCTCGTCGAGGGCACGCTGGAGGGGCGCAAGACCACCTCCTTCGAACAGCTGGCCGCGACGTCCGCGACGCCCGCCGTCGATGCCGCGCTGCGGGCCACCGGCCCCGGCACCATCACCAAGTTCCTCTTCACCTCGGGCTCGACGAAGCTGCCCAAGGCCGTGATCAACACGCACCGCATGTGGTGCGCCAACCAGCAGCAGCTGCGGCAGTCGATCCCCGCGCTCGGCGAAGAGCCGCCCGTGCTCATCGACTGGCTGCCCTGGAACCACACCTTCGGCGGCAACCACAACGTCGGCATCGTGCTCGACAACGGCGGCTCGCTCTACATCGACGACGGCAAGCCCACGCCCGCCGGCATGGCCGAGACCCTGCGCAACCTGCGCGAGATCGCGCCCACCATCTACTTCAACGTGCCGACCGGCTTCGAGGCCATCGCGCAGGCGATGGAGACTGACGCGGTGCTGCGCCGCAACCTGCTGTCGCGCGTGAAGATGTTCTTCTACTCGGGCGCCGCGCTCTCGCAGCCCATCTGGGACAGCCTGCACAAGACGCAGGAGGCCGAGGTCGGCGAACGCATCGTGATGGGCACCGGCCTGGGCATGACCGAATCCGGCCCCTTCGCGCTCTATGTCACCGGCCCCGAGGTGAAGTCGGGCGACCTGGGCCTGCCGGCGCCGGGCATCGAGATCAAGCTGATCGAGGTCGATGGCAAGACCGAGGTCCGCTACCGCGGCCCCAACATCACGCCGGGCTACTGGCGTTCGCCCGCGGCCACGACCGAGGCCTTCGACGAAGAGGGCTTCTTCTGCACCGGCGACGCGGTGAAGTGGATCGACGACAACAACATCCACCGCGGCCTGCGCTTCGACGGCCGCATCGCGGAGGACTTCAAGCTCGCGACCGGCACCTTCGTGAGCGTCGGCCCGCTGCGCGCGAAAATCATCGCGGCCGGCGCGCCGTACGTGCAGGATGCGGTGCTGACCGGACTCAACCTCAAGGAGGTTGGCGCCTTGATCTTCTCGACGCCGAAGGTGCGCCAGCTCGCCGGCCTCGGCCCCGATGCGCCGATGCGCGAGGTGGTCCAGAGCGCGTCGGTGCAGGCGCATTTCCAGCGCGTCGTCGACGAGCTCGCGAAAGGCGCCACCGGCAGCGCCAACCGCATCGCGCGCCTCGCCCTGGTTTTCGAGCCGCCCTCGATCGACAAGGGCGAGGTCACCGACAAGGGTTCGATCAACCAGCGCTCCGTGCTCAAGCACCGCGCCGACACGGTGGATGCGCTGCACGCCGGCACCTTGCCCTTCACGTTGAAACCCCAAGGAGACAAAGCATGAACATCCAAGGACAAGCCGCGCTCGTTACCGGCGGCGCATCGGGCCTGGGCGAGGCCACCGCGCGCGAACTCGCGCGCCTGGGCGCAAGGGTCGCCGTGCTGGACGTCAACACCGCGCTGGCCGAAAAGGTCGCGGCCGAGATCGGCGGCATCGCCTGCGCCTGCGACATCACCAACACCGACAGCGTCAACGCCGCACTCGACAAGGCCGCGGCCGCGCACGGCCCCGCGCGCATCCTCATGAACGTGGCCGGCATCGGCAGCGCCAAGCGCATCGTCGGCAAGGACGGCAACGCGGCGCCGCTCGAAGACTTCGTGCGCGTGGTCAACGTCAACCTGATCGGCACCTACAACATCAGCCGCCTCTATGCGGCGCAATGCGCAAAGCTCGATCCGCTCGAAGGCGGCGAACGCGGCGTGATGCTCTTCACCGCCTCGGTCGCGGCCTTCGACGGCCAGGTCGGCCAGCAGGCCTACAGCGCCTCGAAGAGTGGCCTGGTGGGCATGACGCTGCCGATGGCGCGCGACCTCGCGCAGCACGGCATCCGCGTGTGCACCATCGCGCCGGGCCTGTTCGCGACGCCGCTGTTGAAGGAACTGCCCGAAGCGATCCAGCAATCGCTGGCCGCATCGATCCCCTTCCCGCCGCGCCTGGGCAAGCCCTCGGAGTTCGCCGAGCTGGCCTGCCATATCGTCGCCAACGGCCACCTCAACGGCGAAGTCATTCGCCTGGACGGCGCGCTGCGCATGGCGCCGCGCTGAATTTCGCGAAGACAAGGAGACATGCCATGAACACCCGACGCCATCTCATCAAGACCCTCGGCGGTGCAGCCGCACTCGCTGCCCTGCACCCCTTGGCCGCGCTGGCCCAGACCATCGAGCAGGTCAAGATCCTCTACGGCTTCCCGGCCGGCAGCGCCGGCGACAGCGTGGCGCGCCGCGTCGGCGAG
>NZ_FMZU01000004.1 GCF_900101545.1 Variovorax sp. CF079
ATGCCGCCGCAGCGCACGCGCACCTGCAGCTGGCCGAGGCCGAGTTCGGGGGTGTCGACTTCTTCGACGCGCAAATCGCCGGGGGCGTGGATGACGAGTGCTTCCATGTGAATTCTCCTTGGCGGGTTCAGAGCGTGGCCGTCACGCCGCCGTCGACGTACAGGATGTGGCCATTGACGAAGTTGGAGGCATCGCTTGCGAGGAACACCGCCGCGCCGACCAGGTCCTCCACGTCGCCCCAGCGGCGCGAAGGCGTGCGCCCGACCAGCCAGGCGGTGAATTCTTCGTTCTTGACCAAGGCATCGGTCAGCTCGGTCTTGAAATAGCCCGGCCCCAGGCCGTTGACCTGGATGCCGTGCTGGCCCCAGTCGATCGCCATGCCCTTGGTCAGCATCTTCACTGCGCCCTTGCTGGCGGTGTAGGGCGCGATGCCGGGGCGGCCGAGCTCGCTTTGTACCGAGCAGATGTTGATGATCTTGCCGCGCTGTCGCGGGATCATCCGGCGCGCCACCGCCTGGCCGACCAGGAACACGCTGTCGACGTTGGTCTTCATCAGCTCGTGCCAGTGCGCTTCCTCGAACTGGTCGAGCGGGCCGCGGCGCTGCATGCCGGCGTTGTTGACGAGGATGTCGATGGCGCCGATGTCGGCCTCGATGCGTTCGATGGCCGCGCCCACCGCCTCGCCCGAGGTGACGTCGAAGGCGGCGGTGAAGACGCTGAAGCCTTCCTCGCGCAGCCGTGCCGCGGCCTGTTCGAGCTTGTCGGCGCTGCGCGCGTTGAGGATCACGCGCGCGCCGGCGCCCGCCAGTCCGCGCGCCAGCGCGTAGCCGATGCCGGCGCTGGAGCCGGTGATGAGGGCGGTGCGCCCGCTGAGGTCGAAGCTTTTGAGGACGGGATTCAAGGCGGTGTCTCCATCAAGGTGCGTGTGTTGCGTGGCTGAGTAGCGCAGTATCGCTTCGCCGATCGCGAATGAGCGCAACGGTACGCAAGCCCGCCGGTCGCGACCAAGACGAGATCGCTCTGGCTGTATAGCAAAAGCTTATGCGGGGCGCGCAGGCCCATAAGCGGATGCGACACCCCTAGAGCAAAGCCGTCTTGGCTTCCGCGCCGGGACAGGCCTACCGTTGCGAATATCGCCACCGAAGAGGAAATCCCGTGAGCCCGTCCCGCATCTCGACGCGCATCCGCCGCATCAAGCCGTCCCCGAGCAGCGCCGCTGCAGATCGTTTTGCCGAGTTGCGCAGGGAGGGCCGGGACATCATCAACCTGGCGATCGGCGAGCCCGATTTCGACACGCCGGCCCACATCCGGCAGGCCGGCTGCGAGGCGATCGAGCGCGGCGAGACGCGCTACACCCCGGTCGCCGGCACCCTGGCCCTGCGCGAGGCGATTGCGGCCAAGCTCCAGCGCGAGAACGGCCTCGCCTACAGCCCGCGCGAGATCATCGTCACCTGCGGCGCGAAGCATGCGCTCTTCAATGCGCTGTCGGTCACGGTGGAGGAGGGGCACGAGGTGATCGTGCCCGCGCCGTTCTGGGTGTCTTACCCGGACATCGTGCTGGCCTGCGACGGCACGCCGGTGATCGTGGCCTGCCGCGAGGAGGACGACTTCCGCCTCACGCCCGAGGCGCTCGAGGCGGCGATCACGCCGGCTACGCGCTGGCTGGTCTTCAACTCGCCGACCAATCCGACCGGCACCACCTACACCGGCGCCCAGCTGCGCGCGCTGGCCGACGTGCTGCTGCGCCACCCGCAGGTGATGGTGCTGACCGACGACATCTACGAGCACATCCGCTTCGACGACGTGCCGCCACGGCACCTGCTGGCCATCGAGCCGGCGCTGCGCGATCGCACCCTGGTGGTCAACGGGGTGTCCAAGACCTATGCGATGACCGGCTGGCGCATCGGCTATGCGGCCGGCCCCGCCGACATCATCGCGGCGCTGGACATGTTGCAGTCCCAGTCCACCAGCGGCGTCTCGTCGGTGAGCCAGGCGGCGGCCGTGGTGGCGCTGAATGCCGAGCCCACCTTCCTGCCGGAATGGGTGGCGACCTACCGCAAGCGGCGCGATACGGCATTGCGAATGCTCAACGCCATTCCCGGCATCCGCGCCCGCGCGCCCGGCGGGGCCTTCTACCTCTACCCGCACTGCGGCGGGCTGATCGGCAAGCGCACGCCCGAAGGCAAGACGCTGGCGACCGACAACGACGTGGTGATCCACCTGCTGGAGGCCGGCGGCGTGATGGTGCTCGCGGGCACGGCCTATGGGATGTCGCCCTACTTCCGCATGTCGACCGCCACCAGCGTCGAGCAGATCGAAGAGGGCTGCCGGCGCATCGCCCGCGCCGTTGCGCGGCTGAGCTGATGCCGCGCCCCATCAAGAACGCTTATACGTGAAGACGCATGACGTATTGGCCCGCCGGCAAGGGCCTTCCTATCATTCTTCCAACCCCTTTTCATTGATTGGAGCACTGCGATGAGCTGCCACCCCACGACAACGACGAACATGCGCGCCGCGGCCTGGATGGCGCTCGTCGCGCTCTCCGGTCTTTGCGCCTTCACGTCCGCGCGCGCACAGGGCGCCGACACCTTCAAGATTGGCATCATCAGCCCCATGAGCGGCCCGAACGCGCGCTACGGCGCCTTCGCCAACAAGGGCGCCGCGCTCGCCGCCAAGGAGATCAATGCCGCCGGCGGCGTGCTCGGCAAGAAGATCGAACTGGTGAGCGGCGACAGCCAGTGCGTGCCGGCCGAAGGCGTGGCGGCCACGCAGCGCATGATCAGCCTGGAGAAGACGGCGATCATCATCGGCGACGTCTGCAGTTCGGTGACCCTGGCGATGCAGCCGATGGTGGAGGAGTCGAAGGTGCTGCTGGTCAACGCGGCATCGTCCAACCCCGACATCACCCACAAGGCCGGCGTCGGCGGCTTCAAGTGGACCTTCCGCAACTACCCGACCGACGAGGTGCGCGCGGCCACCGTGCTCGAGTACGCCGCCAAGACCAAGGGTTTCAAGAAATACGCTGTGCTCTCGGTGGACAGCGACTACGGCCGCGGCGCCATCAAGTTCACCAAGCGCTACCTGCCGAAGTACGAGGGCGCGGAGATCCTCAGCGAGGACTACTACAAGGATTCGGAGACCGACTTCCGCTCGGTGCTCAGCAAGATCCGCCGCTCCGGCGCGCAGGCCATCATCCTCTACGGACAGGCCGACACCACGCCGATCATCGCGCGCCAGATGCTCGAGCTGGGCTTGGCCGGCAAGGTGGCGCTGGTGGGCAACGGCGAGTTCAACACCAAGGAGACCATCGCCGCGGCGCCCAAGGTCATGAACGGCGCGGTCGAGGCGGCGGCCTGGCTGCCCGAGGTGCCGGCGCCGCGCAGCCTCAAGTTCGTCGACGACTACCAGAAGGCCCATGGCGGCGAGATGCCGAACAACCACGCCTACACCCACTACGACACGCTGCAGCTGATCGCGCAGGCCATCAAGAGCGCCAACAGCCTGAAGGGCGAGGACGTGCGCAATGCGCTCGCCAAGATCAAGTACGACAGCCCGATGGGCATCGTCACCTTCGACGATCACAACCAGGCCGTGCTGCCGATGGTGCTGCTGGAGATCACCGACGGCAAGCCGGCCATCAAGGGAACGATCACCACCAAGATCGACTACGCGGTCAAGTGAAGCGCCGACTTCATCCGCCCGCCGGGACACCCACGTGAGTTCCTTCATCCTCGAGCAGATCGTCAACGGCATCATCACCGGGTCGGTGTACGCGCTGGTCGCCGCCGGCATGACGATGATCTTCGGCGTGCTGCGGGCCATCAATTTCGCCCACGGCGAGTACTACATGCTGGGCACCTTCGCGGCCTGGTGGGTCATGTCGAAGCTGATGGCCGACTACAGCCTGGCCATCGTCGGCGGCGTGGCCATCGTGTCGCTGATCGCGGTGCTGATCGGCCGCAGCGTGATGCAGCGGCTCATCGGCCAGCCTTTCCAGGCCGGCGTGCTGGCCACGCTGGGCCTGTCGCTGATCCTGCAGAACGTCGTCATCCTGGCCTTCGGCGGCGGCTACAAGGTGTTCTCGGGCGGCTGGATCGAGCCGATCGAGCTCGGCGACTTCGGCATGTCGCAGCAGCGCGTGATCCTGGTGGTGGTCACGCTCGCCGTGTTCGCAGCGCTCGAGTGGATGGTGCGCAGCACGCGCCTGGGCCGCTCGATCCGCGCGGTGTCGCAGAACATCGAGTGCTGCCAGGTCAACGGCATCGACGTCGAGCAGGTGGTGCGCCGCACCTTCCTGATCGGCGTCGCCATCGCCGCGCTCTCGGGCATCCTGACCGGCCCGATCAACGTCAGCATCTACGGCGGCATGGGCGAGTCGATCACGCTCAAGACCTTTGCCGTGATCGTGATGGGCGGCATGGGCAACGTGCGCGGCACCCTGATCGCCGGCTGCCTGCTCGGCGTGGTCGAGAGCCTGGTGGCCGGCTTCATCGGCCTGCAGTACCGCGACTCGGTCGGCTTCGTCGCGCTGCTCCTGATGCTCATGCTGCGGCCGCACGGCCTGTTCAGCAGCAAAGCCCGCTTCTGAGCCCATGAGCTTCTGAGATTCACGAATGGAACGGACGACGATGTCAATCACCACGCTGGATACGCCCCGCCTGCCGGCCGCACGGCTGGCCACGGTGAACTGGAGCGCCTGCGCGCTGGCGATGGCGGCATTGCTGGCGGCGCCGCTCTTCCTGGGCGACTACTACCTGCACGCGATGGTGCTCGCGATGATCTTCCTCTTGCCTGCCTTGGGCCTGAACCTGATCCTCGGCTACACCGGCATGCTGTCGCTGGCGCAGGGCGTTTTCTTCGGCCTCGGCGCCTACGGATCGGCGCTGATGTCGATCCACTTCGGCACGCCTTTCCTCGTGAACTTCCTGTGCGCCGGCCTGCTCGCCGGGCTGGTCGCGCTGCCGCTCGGCATCCCGGCGCTGAGGCTGCGCGACACCTCCTTCGTGATGTGCACGCTCGGCATGGTGGTGATCGCGCAGGTCGTGTCGAAGAACTGGGTCGAGCTCACGCGCGGCGACATGGGCCTGTCGGGCGTGCCGCGGCCGACGCTGGGCTTCGGCGATGTGGCACTCACCATCGTCAGGGCGCCCGAGTACTTCTATCTCGTGCTGGTGCTCGCCGCGCTGGCGGTGGCTGCCTTCGTCGCGCTGATCCGCTCGCCGGCCGGCCGCTGCATGGTGGCGATCCGCGACAACGAGACGCTGGCCGAATCGCTGGGCGTGCCGACCTGGACCTACAAGCTGATCGTGTTCATGCTGAGCGCGGTGTTCGCCGGCCTCGGCGGCAGCCTCTACGCGCACTTCTCGACAGTGGTCAGCCCGCTGGTGTTCCAGGCCTACTACTCCAACACCATTCTCATCATCGTGCTGGGCGGCGGTGTCGGGAAGGTGCCGGGCGCGATCATCGGCAGCTTCGTCTTCGTGGCCGTCTCGGAGGCGCTGCGGATCACGCCCGAGCTGCGCATGGTGATCTACGGCTTCGTGCTGCTGGGGCTGGTGTTCCTGTTCCCGCAGGGGCTGGCACCGCTGTTCCATGGCGCGGCCGAGCGCATCGCGCGCATCGGCCAGGGCGGCCGCAAGGAGCAGCGCGATGTCCGCTGAACACGCCATGCTGCGCATCGAAGGGCTGCGCAAGAACTACGGCGCGGTGGCTGCGCTGCAAGGCGTGGACATCGAGGTCCGGCGCGGCGAGGTGATGGGCCTGATCGGGCCCAACGGCTCCGGCAAGTCGACTCTGTTCGACTGCTGCACCGGCCTGCAGAAGAGCGACGCCGGCCGCGTGCTGCTGAAGGGCGTGGACATCACGGGCTGGCCGATGAACCGGATCGCGCGCGAAGGCCGGTTCCTCCGCAGCTTCCAGAAGACGGTGGTCTTCCCGACGCTGGATTCGGAAGAGAACCTGGTGCTCGCGGGCCAGATGTCGCGCTTCCCCAGCGTGCTGTCCACCTTCTGGATCGGGCCGGCCGCGCAGCGGCGCGTAAAGGCGCTGCGCGAACGCGCCCGGGAGCTGATCGAGGTCTCTGGCCTCTCGCGCGTGGCGCACCAGCCGGCCGGCCACATGTCCGGCGGCCAGCAGAAGCTGCTGCAGTTCGCTTCGATGCTGATGCCCGAGCCCGAGCTGATCCTGCTCGACGAGCCGCTGGCCGGCATCAACCCGGTGCTGATCGAGAAGGTGATCCAGTGCATCGAGCACGCCAACCAGACGCTGGGCGTGACCTTCGTCGTCATCGAGCACAACACCGACGTGCTGATGAACCTGAGCCATCGCGTGGTGGTGCTGCACCAGGGCGCCAAGCTGGCCGACGACACACCCGAAGCCGTCGTGCGCAACCCGGAGGTCATCGAGGCCTACCTCGGAGGCTGACATGGGAGACCCGACCATGGAACTCGAAATCGACAAGCTGTATGCCGGCTACGGCCACCTGGACATCCTGCACGGGGTGGACCTCAAGATCCGCCACGGCGAATTCATCGCGCTGCTCGGGCCCAATGGGGCCGGCAAATCGACGCTGCTGAAGTCGCTGTTCGGCATGACCACGCACAAGGGCGGCGCGATCCGCTGGAAGGGCAAGGACATCGCCGGCCTGCGGCCGCAACAGATGCTCGCGCACGGCATTGCCTACGTGCCGCAGGGGCGCTGCAATTTCCAGCTGATGACCATCGACGAGAACCTGGAGATGGCGGCCTACACCCTCAAGGACGGCGACCTGAAGGGCGAGCGCGAGTACGTCTACGACCTGTTCCCGATCCTGCGCAAGCGCCGCAACGAGCTTGCCGGAAACATGTCCGGCGGCGAGCAGCAGCTGCTGGAGATGGCGATGGCGGTGCTGCGCCGGCCCGAGATCCTGCTGGTGGACGAGCCCTCGGTGGGCCTCTCGCCGCAGGCGATCACGCTGGTCTTCAACGAGCTCAAGCGCCTGCATCAGGGCGGCCGAACCATCCTGCTGGTCGAGCAGAACACCCGCAAGGCGATGCAGGCGGCCGAGCGCGCCGTGGTGCTTCGCCTGGGCAAGGTGATCTGGGACAGCCCGGTCGGCGAACTGAGCAACGCGGACCTCGGCGAACTGTTCATGACGGGCCGTCGCGCGTCGGACGCGGCGCCGGCCTGAGCGCCGACATCCACCGAACATTCAAGGAGCTGAAAAGCATGAAACTGGCATTCGACACCGGCGGCACCTTCACCGACTTCGCCATGACGGACGACGACGGCACGATCCTGCTGCACAAGGTGCTGAGCACGCCGGACGCCCCCGCGCGCGCCGTGCTGCAGGGCGTGGACGAGCTGCTGGCCAAGGTGCGCGCGAACCACGCGGGCAGGGCGGACACGCGCGGCACGCTGCAGATCCTCGGCGCGACCACGGTCGTCACCAACGCCGTGCTCGAACGCCGGGGCGTGAACACCGCGTTCATCACCACCGACGGCTTCCAGGACATGCTGCGCATTCGCACGGAGGGCCGCTACGACCTGTACGACCTGCGCATCCAGTACCCCGAACCGCTGGTGTCGCGCGAGCTGTGCTTCGGCGTGGTCGAGCGCATCGCCGCCGACGGCACCGTGATCACGGCGCTCGACGTGGAGGGCGTGCGCGCCATCGGCCGCACGCTGGTGGAGCGCAAGGTCGACTCGGTGGCCGTGTGCCTGCTGCACGCCTACAAGTACGCGCAGCACGAGCGGCGCGTGGCCGAACTGCTGGCCGAGGTGGCGCCGAAGATCTCGGTGTCGCTGTCGTCGACGGTCTGCCCCGAGGTGCGCGAGTACGACCGCGCGTCGACCACCGTCGCCAACGCCTACACGCGGCCGATGATGGTCGGGCACGTGAGCCACCTCGAACGCGAGCTCTCGCAGCGTGGCATCGACGGCCAGTTGCTGTGGATGACATCGAGCGGCGGCGTGGTGCCGAGCTCGGCCGCCTCCCGCACGCCGGTGCGCCTGATCGAGTCGGGTCCGGCGGCCGGCGCGGTCGCCGCCGCCGACTATGCGCGCCGGGCCGGCGAACCGAGCGTGCTGTCCTTCGACATGGGCGGCACCACCGCCAAGCTGTGCCTGATCCCGAACGGCCAGCCGATGGTGGCCAACGAACTCGAAGTGGCGCGCCACGCGCGCTTCCGCAAGGGCAGCGGCTTCCCGCTCAAGATCCAGTCGATCCACATGATCGAGATCGGCGCCGGCGGCGGCAGCATCGCGGCACGCAACCGGCTCGGCCTGCTGGGGGTCGGCCCGCGCAGCGCCGCGGCCGCGCCCGGCCCGGCCTGCTATGGCCGCGGCGGCACCGAGCCGACCGTGACCGATGCCGATCTGCTGCTCGGCTACCTCGACGAGAAGTCCTTCCTCGGCGGCGACTTCGCGCTCGACCGCCCGGCGGCAGAGGCCGCGATGGCGCGCCTGGCGAAGGAGCTCGACATCACCCCGCAGCGCTGCGCCTGGGGCATCCACGACATGGTCAACGAGAGCATGGCCGAGGCCGCCTCGATGCAGGCCACCGACAGCGGCGTGGACCCGCGTGCGCTGCCCTTGATCGCCTTCGGCGGCGCCGGCCCGGTGCATGCCTACGGCGTGGCGCGCAAGCTCGGCATCCGCAAGGTGATCTGCCCGCTGGGCGCGGGCGTCACCTCGGCCATCGGCCTGCTCGGCGCGCCGGTGGCCGCCGATCTCTCGACCAGCCTGCCGATGCGGCTGTCGGCCTGGGACCCGAAGGCGGTCGACGCGCTCAAGGCCGCGCTCCAGGCGCAGGGCCGCGAGGTGGTGCTGGCCAGCCAGGTGCCGGCCGACCGCATCAGCTTCTCCTATACCGTCGACATGCGCCACGTGGGCCAGGGCTACGAAATTTCGGTGCCGCTGCCCGAACTGGACCCGGCCGACCCGGCTTTCCTGAAGGAGCTGCTGGCGCGCTTCCACGCCAACTACGTCGCGCTGTACGGCCGCGCCGTCGCCGGCACCGATGCCGAGGTCATCACCTGGCGCATCCGCGCGAGCGGCCCGAAACACGAGGTGTCGCTCGCCGGGCTGCGCGGCGAAGCCGGCGCCGTGCGCGATCCGCGCAAGGGCACGCGGCCGGTGTTCTTCTCCGAACTCGGCAAGTACGCCCTGACCCCGGTCTACGACCAGTACGCGCTGCTGCCCGGCGTGCCGGTCGTTGGGCCGGCCATCATCGAGCAGCGCGAATCGACCGTGGTGATGGGGCCGAACGCCTCCGCCTCGCTCGACGCCGAGCACAACCTGATCATGCTTTTGTCCTGAAGGGACCCGTCATGTCCATGCTGAAACCCGACTTCAACGACCCGATCACGCTGCAGGTGATGTGGGACCGCCTGGTCTTCATCGCCGACCAGGCCGACATCGCGCTCGGCCGCACCGCCTTCTCGCCGATCGTGCGCGAGAACCACGACTACGTCACCGTGCTGCTCGATGCCAAGGGCCGCGCGCTGGCCCAGTGCACCTGGTCGATCCCGGTGTTCATCACCACGTTGCCGATGGCGGCGCAGAACTATTTCCTGCCGGCCTTTCCGCCCGAATCGCTGGAGCCGGGCGACGTGATCGCCACCAACGACCCGGTGATCGGCACCGGCCACCTGCCGGACATGGTGATGCTCACGCCGATCTTCCGCAACGGCAAGATCGTGGCCTATGCCGGCAGCATCGCCCACCTGCCCGACATCGGCGGCCGCCCGCAGTCGCCGGACTCGACCGACATGTTCGAGGAGGGCATCCGCATCCCGATGCTCAAGCTCTTCAAGGCCGGCAAGCCCAACACCGACGTGTTCGCGGTGATCGAGGCCAGCGTGCGCCTGCCGCACGAGGTGCGCGGCGACATCCAGAGCATGGTGGCGGCCAACGAGGTGATGTGCCGCGAACTGAGCCGCTTCATGGACGAGTACGGCCTGGACGATTGCAACGAACTCGGCGAGGCGATCTTCAGCCGCTCCGAGCGCTTCATGCGTCAGGCCATCGCGGCCTGGCCCAACGGCAGCTACAAGGCCGAGATGACCATCGACGGCTTCGAGAGCGACGTGAAGCTGTGCGTCAGCGTCGAGGTGGGCGACGATGCCATCCACGTCGACTACACCGGCACCTCGCCGGAAGTGGCCCGCGGCATCAACGTGGTGCCGCACTACCGCGTCGCGCACAGCGTCTACGCGCTCAAGTGCCTGCTCGATCCGGACACGCCCAACAACGAGGGCTGCATGATCCCGCTGACCGACTCGGCGCCCGCGGGCTCGATCCTCAACCCGCGGCCGCATGCCGCCGGCGCGGCGCGCAACCTGGTGGGCCACGTGATCCCGAGCCTGATCTTCAAGGCGCTGCAGAACGTGGTGCCCGAGGGCGCCATGGGCGACAGCGGCGGCGCGCCGATCTGGGGCATCAACTGCCAGGGCCAGCGCTCCGACGGCAGCGCCTACGGCAGCGCCCAGAACTTCCACGGCGGGCAGGGCGGGCGTTCGTCGATGGACGGGCTGGACACGCTGAGCTTCCCGTCGAACTGCCGTGTCACGCCGATCGAGATGTACGAGATGGCGGTGCCGATCCTGACCGAGCGCAAGGAGCTGATCCCCGATTCGGGCGGCCCAGGCAAGTTCCGCGGCGGCCTCGGCCAGCGCGGCGTGATGCGCAACCTGTCGGACCGCGAGATGAACATCTACCTGAGCACCGAGCACGTGAAGCACCCCTGCCTGGGCGTGCTGGGCGGCCAGGCCGGCCGCAACGGCGCGGTGATGCACGACGGGCGCCACGTGTTTCCGAAGGGCCGGCTCGTGCTCGGCCCGGGCGAGCGGCTGATGATCGAGCTGCCGGGCGGCGGCGGCTGGGGCGATGCCCAGCAGCGCTCGCGCGAACTGGTGGAGGACGACCTGCGACAGGGCCTGATCAGCGCCGCGGGCGCACTCGCCGACTACGGCTACGAAGCGCTGGCCCCGACAACGCCGGCCAAGGCGGTGGCGTGATGGCCGGCACCGGACTCTCCGGCAAGGTCGCGCTGGTCACCGGCGGCGGCTCCGGCATCGGCCGTTCCACGGCGCTGATGCTCGCGGCCGAGGGCGCGCGCGTGGTGGTGATGGGCCGCCGCAAGGAGCCGCTGGACGCGGTGGTGGCCGAGATCCGCGCCGCCGGCGGCGAGGCCTGGGCGCGCCAGGCCGATCTGCAGGAACGCGAGCAACTGCAGGCGCTGGTGCGCTGGACCGAGGCCGAAGTCGGCCCGGTCGACATCCTGGTCAACAACGCCGGCCTCACCAGCCGCGTGCGCAACATCCGCTGGATCGAGCCGGACGACTGGGAGTCGGCCATCTCGGTCAACCTGACCGCCGTCTACGTGCTGATCCAGGCCGTGCTGCCCGGCATGCTGGCCGCGGGCGCAGGCACCATCGTCACCGTCTCCTCGCTGGCGGCGGTGCGGCCCAACCTGCTCGGCGGCGCCCCCTACGGTGCGGCGAAGGCGGCGGTGAGCAACCTGATGGGCTTCATGCACGCCACCTTCCGCAACAACAACATCCGCTCCACCACCATCCTGCCCGGCGAGGTGAACACGCCGATCATGGACACCCGCGTGCGCCCGCCCAGCGCCGCCGAGCGCGCCGCGATGGTGGCGCCCGAGGACGTGGCGCGCGCCATCCTGCTGGCCTGCACGCTGCCGCAGGGCACCACCATCGAGCAGCTGGTCATCAGCCCCACGCTGGCGCGCGACCAGGGCCCCGACGTCGAGATCAGCCGCTGGCTCGGCGCGCCCGACGGCACGCCCGGCAAACCCTGAACGAGAGACAACGCGATGAGCACTTCGTCATCATTGAAGGAACGCCTGGCACGCGGCGATTCCGTGCTGATGGTCAACCCCAACCACATCTCGCCCACGCTGTGCGAGAAGCTGGTGCGCTCGGGCGCCGACTCGGTCTTCATCGACTGCGAGCACGGCCTGGCCGGCTTCGAGGACATCCACCACATGGCCAAGGCCGCGCGCTACGCCGGTGGCTTCGGCATCGTGCGGCCGCAGAACCAGGAGCGCTCGACCATCACGCGCTGCCTCAACGCCGGCGCCGACGGCGTGATGGTGCCGCTGATCCACACCGCCGAGATCGCGCGCCAGGTGGTGCACACCTTCCGCTACGCCTGCCCGGACGACCATGAGGCCCGGCTGCTGATCGGCATGGTCGAGTCGGTCGAAGCGGTGCGCAATCTCGACGAGATCCTCGCGGTGGAAGGCATCGACGTGTTCTTCGTCGGCCCCGGCGATCTGTCGCAGTCGATGGGCTATTCGCCTGCAGTGGCGGCGGGAAAGCGCCGGGCGCAACCGGTGCTGGACCTGGTGGACCAGACGCTGCAGCGCATTCGCGCCGCCGGCAAGGTGGCCGGCACGCTGGTCGTGCGGCACGACGTCGCGCATCTGGTGTCGGTCGGCGCGCAGTTGCTCTACTACCATGCCGATCCCTTCGTCGCCGAAGGCGTGGGCGTGATGCGGCAGCTCAGCGCGCCGCTCGCTGCAGAAGCGCACTGAGGTTCAGCGCGGCGTCGCGTCGAGCTCTGGCGCGCGAATGCCGACCAGGCGGCCGTCGGCGAACAGGTCGTCGATTTGCCGCTTGAGGATGTCGAGCACCGCGCGCGCCTGGTCGGACATCGGCAGGTGATCCGGCACGCACAGCGACACCGTGGCCTGCAGGCCGGGCTCGACGATCCGGCGAATGACCAGCTGCGCCGCGATGCTCGTCGCATGCGCCGAGGCCGACGGCAGGATCGTGGCGCCGACGCCGGCCTCGATCGCCTGGCGCAGGGTCGCGGCCGACTCGATCTCGGCCGTGATGCGCGGCACCACGCCGATGCGCGCGAAAGCCTCGTCGATCAGCCGGCGTAGGAAGTGCGTGCGGCTGGGCAAGAGCAGGTCCATGTCGGCCAGTGAACGCAGGGCGACAGTCTCATCGCTGCCCGGCGGCAATTGCATCTCCGGCGGCGCGATCAGACACAGCTCCTCCGTGAACAGGGGCTGCAGCGTGACGCCCTTGATCGGGCCGGCCGCATAGATGACGGCCATGTCCATGCGCCCGGTCATCACCATCTCGCTGAGCACCAGGCCGAAGTTGTCGTTGATGAAGAGACTCACGTCGGGATATTCGCGCCGCACCGCCTGCAACAGGGGCATCGAGAGAATCGACGCCGTGCTGTAGGTGGCCAGCCCCACCGACACGGCGCCGGCGATGAAGCTGGCGTCACTGCGGCTCGTGAGCTCGCGCTCCACCTGCTCGAGATGGCTGAGGATGATCTGCGCATGCCGGTAGAGCTCGCTGCCGGCGCGCGTCGGCGTGACCCCGGCGTTCGAGCGGTTGAGCAGCCGGTGCTTGAAATGCTCCTCGAGCGAGGCGATGTGCTGGCTCAGCGCGGGCTGGGCGACGCGCAGCTGGTGCGCCGCGGCGGACAGGCTCTTCGCATCCACCGCCGTCACGAAGCTCCTGAGCGTCTTGAAGTTCACCGTCATTGCCGGCTGATCGTAACCCCGGTTGACGCGACCAATCGGTGGCTCGATGCTTGCTTGGCTCCGTCCCGAGAGCATCAACGAGGCCCCCGTGAATCTCAGGCGTTTGAAGTATTTCGTGAAGATCGTCGACGTCGGCAGCCTGACGCAGGCCTCGGAGGTGCTCCACGTCGCCCAACCGGCGCTGAGCCAGCAGCTGGCGACGCTGGAAGGCGAGTTCAAGCAACAGCTGCTGCTGCGCACGCAGAAGGGCGTCATGCCCACCGAGGCCGGCAAGGCGCTGTACCGCCATGCGCAGATCATCCTGCGGCAGTTCGACCAGGCGCAGGCCGACGTGCTCAACGCCGGTCAGAGCCTGTCGGGCCAGGTGTCGGTCGGGATGGCCCCGGGCACCGCGGCCTCCGCACTGGCCTTGCCGCTGCTCCGGGCCGTGCAGGGACGCCATCCGCAGATCGTGCTCCACATCAACGAGAACTTCGGCACCACGCTGTGCGACGTGGTGCGCAGCGGCCGCATGGACATGGCCGTGCTGTACGGCGGCGGGCGCGTCGTGCAGGGCCTCTCCTTCGATCCGCTGCTGACCGAGGACCTGTTCGTCGTGGCGCCCGAGGGACTGCTGCGCAGGGGGGGCGAGGTGGCGCTGGCCGACCTGGACGGCATCGACCTGCTACTGCCGTGCGCGAACAACCAGCTGCGCAGGTACGTGGACCAGGCTTTCGCAGCGGCGCAGATGGTGCCGCGCGTCGTGGCCGAGATGGAATCCTCGAACACGCTGGCGGCCGCGGTCGCCTCCGGCGTGGGCGCGACGATCCTGCCGGTGTCGGCCGCGCGCGGGGTCGCCGCGACCGCCGACGTGCACCTGCACCGGATCGTCTCACCGCCGATCGAGGTGCCGCTGGCCTTGTGCGCGTCCGATCATCTGCCGCTTTCCGAGCCGGCGCAGGTGGTCAAGGCCATCCTGCTCGAACTGGTCGGCCAGCTCGAACTCGAAGTCGGCCTGCATACCTTGCATTGACGGCCCGCTCGTTTTCAGTTGGGGCAGCGGGCTTCCAGCGCGTCGATGAAGGAACGGTCCCATCGACCCTCCTTCATGGCCCGTATCGTCTCGGCTTCGGTCTCCAGGTGCGCGCGTGCCTTCTCGATCAACAGCTCGGCCTCGTCCGGCGCGAAGGCCATCAGGCCATCCTGGTCGCCGACCACGATGTCGCCGGGGTTGACCACCATGCCGCCGACGGACACCGGCACGTTGATCTCGCCCGGGCCGTCCTTGTACGGGCCGCGATGGGTGACGCCGCGTGCGTAGACCGGGAACTCGCGCGCCCGGATTTCGGCCACGTCGCGGATCGCCCCGTCGACCACCACGCCCACGACGCCGATGTGGGCGGCGTAGAAGGACAGGATGCCGCCGACCACCGCGTTGTTGAGGATGCCCCCGGCATCGATCACCAGCACGTCGCCGGGACGGCAGAACTCGAGGGCGCGCAAATACGTCAGGTTGTCGCCGCCACGCGAGCGCGCCGTGACGGCCGTGCCTGCCATGGTCCGGGCGACGGGGCGGTGATAGGGGTTCAGGCCCGTGGTGCCGATGTTGCGGTGCATGTTGTCGCTCAGCGCCGCGACGGGCATCTCGCGCAGCGCGGCCAGGATCTTCGGATCGACCTGCGCGGCCGAGGGGTTCTTGCGGATGGCTTTGTATGGCATGGGTGTGTCCTTGGTGGCGGCGATGGTTCGTGCGCTCAGCGCAGTTCGGCCACCGCGCGGGCGATGCGCGTGCAGCCTTCTTCCAGTGTTTCGATCGAGGTGGCGATGGACAGGCGGAAGTAGGGCGAGAGCCCATAGGCGGTGCCGGCGACCGTGGCCACGCCCGCGCTTTCCAGCAGGTACATCACGACGTCGCCGTCTTCGTTCAGTTGCTTGCCTGCAGGCGTGGTCTTGCCGATCAGGCCGGCGCAATGGATGTAGAGGTAGAAGGCGCCGGGCGGCGTGGCGCAGCTCAGGCCGGGGATTGCGTTGACGAGCGCGAGCGTGCGGTCGCGCCGCTCCTTGTAGACCGCCACGCTCTCGGCCACGAAGCTTTGATCGCTGTTGAGCGCCGCCGCGGCGGCTGCCTGGCTGATCGAGCAGCAGTTGCCGGCGGACTGCGAGAGCAGGGTGTCCATCGCCGTGATCAGATCGGCCGGGCCCGCGGCCCAGCCGATGCGCCAGCCGGTCATCGCATAGGTCTTGGAGACGCCGTTGACGGCCAGCGTGCGCTCGCGCAAGGAGGGCTCGGTCGCCAGGATGTGCGGCGTCGAGCGGCCGTCGAAGCGGATGTGCTCGTAGATGTCGTCGGTCATCACCATCACGTGCGGATGGCGCATGAGGACATCCGCCAGCGCGCGGTATTCGTCGGCCGTGTAGCTGGCGCCCGTGGGATTGCTCGGCGAGTTGATCAGGAGCCAGCGCGTGCGCGGCGTGATGGCAGCCTCGAGCTGGGCGGGCGTGAGCTTGAAGCCGTGGGCCTCCGGGCAGGCGACGATGACGGGCTTGCCTTCGCAGGCCAGCACCATGTCGGGGTAGGACACCCAGTAGGGCGCGGGGATGATCACTTCGTCGCCCGGTTCCAGCGTGATGGCGAAGGCGTTGTAGATCGCGCTCTTGGCGCCGCTGGTGACGATGATTTCGTTCAATGCATACGAGAGGCCGTTCTCGCGCTCCAGCTTGGCGACGATGGCCTGGCGCAGCTCGACCGTGCCGGCCATCAGCGTGTAGCGCGTCGCGCCCTTGTCCATGGCTTCGGCGGCGGCGCGCCGGATATGCAGCGGGGTGTCGAAGTCGGGTTCACCCACCACCAGGTTGACGATCGATTTGCCCTGGCGGCGCAGCTCGTTGGCGCGGTCCGCGGCGGAGGTGCTGGGCGAAGGCTTGATGCGCCGTACGCGGGCGGCGATGCGGGAGGTGGTCACGGATCTTCCTTGGGTGCGGGATGTACGGACCCAACGGTACGCACATCGCTCCACCTCGGCCAAGATGAGATCGCTCTGGTTCGATAGGCTGAGCTTATGGTGACTCCTGTCTGGTCCCCTCTCTCTCTGGGAGAGGGTTAGGGTGAGGGCATCGTGCCTGTCCATCGGCACGGGCGTCTCGACCGTCCGGTGCCCTCACCCCCGCCCTCTCCCAGAGGGAGAGGGAGCAAGACACGCTCGCCTCCGCACCCCGGACACATCGCATCTAGGCGCCCCTGCGCCCCAGTGCTAGGCTCAGCTTTTGCTTGGAGACAAGGCGTGAACCTCCGACGCCTCAAATACTTCGTGAAGATCGTGGACATCGGCAGCCTGACGCAGGCGGCCGAGGTGCTCTTCATTGCGCAACCAGCGCTGAGCCAGCAGCTCGCCACGCTCGAAGGCGAGGTGCGGCAGCAATTGCTGGTGCGCACCAAGCGCGGCGTGACGCCCACCGAGGCCGGCAAGGTGCTGTATCGCCATGCCCAGATCATCCTGCGGCAGTGCGAGCAGGCCCGCGTCGACATGGAGGCCGCCGGCGAGGGCCTGTCGGGCCAGGTGTCGGTGGGGCTCGCGCCCGGCACCGCAGCCTCCGCGCTGTCGCTGCCGCTGCTGCGCACCGTGCGCGCCCGGCATCCCGGCATCCTGCTCTACCTCAACGAGAACTACGGCACCACGCTGAGCGAACTCATCATGAACGGCCGCATGGATCTGGCCGTGCTCTATGGCGACAAGGCCATCCACGGGCTGTCCTTCCTGCCGCTGCTGAAGGAATCCCTGTTCCTGGTGGGGCCGGCTTCCATGCCGGCGCCGGCCGAGCCCGTGCGGCTGGCCGACCTGCGCGAGATCGAACTGTTCTTGCCGCGCCCCTATAACGTGGTGCGCAAGCTGGTCGATGCGGCCTTCGTGCGCGCCGGCATGGTGCCGCGCGTGGTGGCCGAGATCGAATCGGCCTTCACCCTGACCGCCGCCATCGCCGACGGACTGGGCGCCACCATCCTGCCGGCATCGATGGCGCGCGAGGTCGTGGCGGCCTGCGGCGCCTGGCAGTTCCGCATCGTCGATCCGGTGATCGAGGCGCCGCTCGCGCTCTGTCAGTCGGACCACCTGCCTCTTTCCGAACCGGCGCAAGCGGTGAAGGACATCCTGCTCGAGCTCGTCGTCGACCTTGCCGGCACCGTCGCCTCGACGCCCGAACCCGAGCTGAGCGCCTTGTCATAAGCCGCCCTTATTGCGGCACAGCCAATCCGTCTTGGGCTTTGTGCCCGCGGCCCGCTACCTTTCATGCCTGCCGTCACGCGTTCGTCGAACGCGTCGGTCACCCAGGATGTTCCGTCGCCCAAGACGGCCCGGCATGAATCAGGAACAGATCAAGACGCTCATCGACGCGCTGGCCGCATCGGACCTGTGCGAGCTGGAGTACAGCGAGAACGGAAGCACGCTGCGGCTGGTGAAGCAGTCGGCGCTGGCGGCGACGCCGCGCCGGCGAGCAGCGATCGCGGCGCACGATGCGCCCATTGCGGCGCCAGCGTCGGCCGAATGCCTCGCGCCGCTCTACGGCGTGGTGCACCTTCAGCCGACGCCCGGCGAGCCGCCCTTCGTGCAGGCCGGTCAAACCGTTAAGGCGGGCCAGACGCTGTGCGTGATCGAGGCCATGAAGGTCTTCAACGAGGTGCGCGCCGAACGCGACGCCACGGTGCAGGCGGTGCTGGTGCGCTCGGGACAGGAAGTCGAAGCCGGCCAGGCGCTGTTCCGCTTCGACGGCGTATAGGGGACCATGGCCATGTTCGACACCGTGCTCATCGCCAATCGGGGAGAGATCGCCCTGCGCATCCAGCGCGCCTGCCGCGGCCTCGGGCTCCGGACCGTGGCGGCGTATTCCGAAGCCGACCGCGAGGCGAGCTATGTGGCGCAGGCCGACCAGGCCCTGTGCATCGGCCCCGCCGCGCCCGGGCAGAGCTACCTGAACCCCTCCGCGATCCTGTTCGCCGCCGAAGTCAGCGGCGCGCAGGCCATCCATCCGGGTTACGGTTTCCTGTCGGAGAACGCCGGCTTCGCCGAACGTGTCGAGCAGGCCGGCCTCGTCTTCATCGGCCCGAGCGCCGCCTGCATCCGCACCATGGGCGACAAGGTCGCGGCCAAGCGCGCGATGCGGCGCGCCGGCGTGCCCTGCGTGCCCGGCCCCGACGGCAGCCTGCCGGAGGACCCGGAGGAGGTCCTCGCCCTGGCGCGCGAGATCGGCTTCCCGGTGATCGTGAAGGCCGCGGGCGGCGGCGGCGGTCGCGGCATGCGCGTGGTGCACGACGAAGCCGCCCTGCCGGAGGCGATGTCGCTCACGCGCGAGGAGGCGCGCCGCGCCTTCGGCAACCCCGAGGTCTACATCGAGAAGTTCCTGCTGCATCCGCGCCATGTCGAGATCCAGGTGCTGGCCGACAGCCATGGCAATGCGCTATGGCTCGGCAGCCGCGACTGCTCGCTGCAGCGCCGCCACCAGAAGGTGATCGAGGAGGCGCCGGCCATCGGCATCGACGAGGCGCTGCTGGGCGAGGTCGGCGAGCGCTGCGCCGCGGCCTGCCGGCAGATCGGCTACTGCGGCGTCGGCACCTTCGAGTTCCTGTACGAGCAGGGCGCCTTTTACTTCATCGAGATGAACACCCGCCTCCAGGTGGAGCACCCCGTGACCGAGATGACCACCGGCATCGACATCGTGCAGCAGCAGTTGCGCGTGGCGCGCGGCGAGCGCCTGGGCTTCACGCAGGCCGACGTCCGTTGTGAAGGGCATGCCATCGAGTGCCGTATCAATGCCGAGAACCCCGATACCTTCGCGCCCTCGCCGGGGCGCATCAGCGGCTGGCAGCTGCCAGGCGGCTTCGGCGTGCGCGTGGACTCGCATGCCGGTGCCGGCTACCGCGTGCCGCCGTACTACGACTCGATGATCGCCAAGCTGATCGTGCAGGGCAGCACGCGCGCCGATGCGCTCGACCGCATGCGCCTGGCGCTGGCCGAGATGCGCGTCGAGGGCATCTCGACCAACGTGCCGCTGCACCGCGAGATCCTGCGCGACCAGGGCTTCGCCGCCGGCGGCGTGGACATCCACCACCTCGAGCGCTGGCTGCAGCGAAGGAGCCTCGCGTGATCGCACCGACCGCATCCGTCAGCCTGCTGGGCACCACGGCGCTGCTCTTCGAGGCACCCGGCGAGCTCGCGCTACCCTCGCAGCAGCGCATCTGGGCCCTCGCGCGAGAGGCGCAGGCCTGGCCGGAGGTGCGCGAGGCGGTGCCGGGCATGAACAACCTCATGCTCACCTTCGAGCGAGCGCCGCGCAACACAGCTGCCCTGGAAGCGCTGGAGGCCCGCTTGCACGCCGCCTGGGACGCGGCGGAGGCCCTGCCGCTCGAAGGGCGCGTGGTCGAGCTCCCGGTGGTCTACGGCGGCGAGGGCGGCCCCCACATGGCCGACGTGGTGGCACACACCGGGCTCAGCGTGGAAGAGATCGTCGAGCGCCACAGCACGCCGGTCTATCCGGTGTACGCGCTCGGCAGCCATCCGGGCTACTGCTACCTGGGCGGCATGGACCCGCGCATCGCCACGCCGCGGCGCAAGGTGCCGGTGCTGAGCATTCCGGGCGGCGCGGTGTCGATCGGTGGCGTGCAGACCGGCGTGTCGGCCTCGGCCGGCCCGAGCGGCTGGAACACGATCGGCAGCACCGCCATGACCTTCTTCGATCCGTCGCAGGACCCGCCGGCGAGGCTGCAGCCGGGCGACATGATCCGCTTCCGGGTCCAGGGGGTGATCCGATGATCGAAGTGCTCTCGTCCGCCGCGCTGGCCACCGTGCAGGACATGGGGCGCACCGGCAGCCTGCGCTGGGGCGTGGGCACCTCCGGGGCCATGGACAAGCTGGCGCTGGCGGCCGGCAACCTGCTGCTGGGCAACGGGCCCGATGCGGCCGCCATCGAGGTGCCGGTGTTTCCTTTCAAGCTGCGCTTCGACCAGGACTGCGCCTTCGCGCTGACCGGCGCCGACTGCGCGGCGCGGCTCGACGAAGCGCCGCTCCTGCCCTGGTGGGTGCACCAGGCGCGCGCGGGGCAGACGCTCACGCTGGGCCTGCCGCAGGGCGGCAGGCATCGCGGCAGCCGCGCCATGCTGTGCCTGGCCGGTGGCGTGGACGTGCCCGAGGTCCTGGGCTCGCGCAGCACCCAGCTGCGCGGCGCCTTCGGCGGACACGAGGGCCGCGCGCTGCGCCGCGGCGATGCGCTGCGCGCGGTGGGCGAGGGGCAGTCCTGCCAGACCGGCTTCGGCCTCGTGCCGCCGGCATTGAGCCTGCCGCTGCAGGTGGACGGCCTGCCCGCAGTGCGGGTGTTGCCTGCCGCCGAATACCTGGGCTTCGAGGAGGCCTCGCGCGCCGCCTTCTGGGCCGGCGAATGGAAGATCACGGCCCAGAGCGACCGCTACGGCTATCGCCTCGACGGCGAGGCGCTGCGGCCGATCGCGCCGATGGAGATGCGCTCGCACGGCATCGTGCCCGGCGTGATCCAGGTGCCGCACAGTGGGCAGCCCATCATCCAGATGCGCGATGCCCAGCCCTCGGGTGGCTACCCCAAGTTCGGCACCGTGATCGAGGCCGATCTCTGGCGACTCGGCCAGGCGCCGATCGGCAGCCGCATCCGCTTCGTCGAAAGCAGCTGGGACGAGGCAGTGGCCGCGCTGGACGAGATCGAGGCCTGGCTCGACAGGGTGCGGCGCATGGTGGACCTCCACCGCAGCGCGCCGCGCATGAACTGACATGAAGAGCCCTGCGCAAGTCCGGGAGCTCGCCGCCTGGCTGGCCGCCACCGACATCGGCCTGCTGGAGCTGCGCACGCCCGACGGCGTGCTGCGGCTGGGGCGTGGGGGTGGGCCCGGAAGCGGGATCGTGCAGCTGGGTGCGCAGGAGGAGGGAACGCCGCCGGCGCCGCCGTCATGCGTGGCTGCCGCGCCCAGTGTGGGCAACTTCCTGCACGCCCATCCGCTGCATGCCGCGCCCTTGGCGCGCCCCGGCGAACGCGTGTCCGCGGGACAGCCCGTGGGTTTGATGCAGATCGGCCCGCTGCTGCTGCCGGTGCATGCACCGCAGTCCGGCGTGCTGATCGCCTTCCTGGTGCCCGACGGCCAGCCTGTGGGCTGGGGCACCCTGCTGGTCGAACTGCAGGCCGACGAATGAGGAGTACATCGCGATGGACATCGATCTGAACGCCGACCTGGGCGAGGGCTTCGGCCCCTGGCGCATGGGCGAGGACGAGGCGCTGCTGGAGATCGTCTCCTCCGCCAACGTGGCCTGCGGCTTCCATGCCGGCGACCCGGTCATCATGGACCGCACGGTGCGCATGGCCCGCGACCGGGGCGTGGACGTGGGGGCGCATGTGGGTTTTCCCGACCTGCTCGGCTTCGGGCGCCGCCCGATGCAGATCGATGTCGCGGAGCTCGCCACCTACATCACCTACCAGCTGGGCGCGCTCGCGGGCATGGCGCGCTCGGCCGGCCACCGGATGACGCACATGAGCTTCCATGGCGCGTTGGGCAACATGGCGGCCGCCGACGCGGCGCTGGCCGGCCCGCTGGTGCGCGCGGTGGCGGACTTCGACCCCGGCCTGATCATCAGCTCGTCTGCCAGCCGCGCCATCGAGGACGCGGCCGAGCGCTGCGGGCTGCGCGTGGCGCGGACCTTCCTGGCCGACCGCGCCTGCGACGACGAGGGCCTGCTGGTGCCGCGCAAGCTGCCCGGCGCCGTCATCCACGAGCCCGAGGCCGTGCTGGCGCGCGTGCGCCAGCTGCTGGAGGAGGGCACGGTCACCAGCCATGGCGGGCGCAGGATCCCGATGAACGTCCGCTCCATCCTCGTGCACGGCGATACGCCCGGTGCGGTGGAGCTGGCGCGGGCCGTACGCGGCGTGGTCGAGGCGGCGGGGCGCGTGCTGCCGATCTCGCGCCAGATGGCGCCCTGAAGCCGGGCGGTCAAAAAAGCGACATAAGGACGGCTTATCTCTACACAGCCATTCCGTCTTGGCGCCCCGAGGTCGCGCTGGATACAGTGAATTCGTCATAACGAAAGAAGCCAAAGATGCCTTTCTCCGACTACAAGACCGCGCTGGTGACGGGAGCCTCCTCGGGCATCGGCGCCGCGGTCGTCGAGCGCCTCTGCAAGGAAGGCCTGCAGGTCCACGCGCTCGCGCGCAGCGCCGGCAAGCTGGCCGAACTGGCCGCGCGCACGGGCTGCATCCCGCACGCCATCGACGTGAGCGACCTCGAGGGCGTCACCCGGCTGGCGCAGGAGATCCCCTTCGACGTGCTGGTCAACAATGCCGGCGTCGACAGGCCCGGCTCGATCCTGAAGGCCGACGCCGAGGGCATCGACCTGCTGGTCGACGTCAACCTGCGCGCCGTGCTGCACCTGTGCCGGCTGGTCGTGCCGGGCATGGCCGCGCGCGACCGCGGCCACGTGATCAACATCAGCTCGATCGCCGGGGCCTACAACTTCGGCGGCAACAGCACTTACCACGCGACCAAGGCCGCGGTGAGCATGCTGTCGCGCCAGTTGCGCATCGATGTCTTCGGCAAGCGCGTGCGCGTCACCGAGATCTGCCCGGGGCGGGTGGCCACCGACATCTTCGCGCACGTGCACGGCAACCCGGAGGAAATGCACAAGCGCTTCATCGAGGGCTTCGAGCTGCCGCGGGCCGAGGACATTGCCGACGCCATTGCCTTCGCCATCGCCGCGCCGGTCGCGGTGAACGTGGGCCACATGGAGATCACGCCGACGCTGCAGGTGCCCGGCGGGCTCTCCACCGCGCGCCCGGAAGCGCCGCAGGCCTGAGAACCACGGAAAACAAAGGAACGGCACATGAAGGACTTCGACCTGCTGGCCGTCCTGCTGAAGCCGGAGTTCGGCGCGATGCTGCTGCACGGCGTGGAGATGACGCTGAAGATTGCGGCCGGCTCCTGGCTGCTCGCGATGAGCCTGGCCATCGTGCTGCTGACCGTGCGCCTGACGCCCAGCCGTATCGCCGAGCGCGTGGTCGCGGTCTATGTCTCCTACCACCGCAACGTGCCGACGCTGGTGCAGCTGATGCTCTGGTACTTCGGCATCTTCAGCCTGCTGCCCCAGTTTCTGCAGAACTGGCTGTCCGAGCACAACGCGGAGGCCATCCTCTCGATCGTCGCGCTCGGGCTGTGCCAGGCGGCCTACTTCAGCGAGGACCTGCGATCGGGCCTGCGTTCCATCCCGGCGGGCCAAGCCGAGGCCGCACGGGCGCTCGGCCACAGCTACATCGGCTCGATGCGCCACGTCATGCTGCCGCAGGCGATCCGCAACGCCATCCCCGCGCTGGTCAATCACAGCGTGTCGCTGTTCAAGAACAGCAGCCTGGCCATGGCGATCGGCGTGGCCGAGCTGACGCACGCGGTCAAGGAAGTGGAGAGCCAGAGCTTCCGCGCCTTCGAGGCCTACAGCGTGGCCACGGTGCTCTATCTCGGCTTCTCGCTGCTCATCATGGCCGCGGGCGGCTGGGTGGCGCGGCACTACCGCATCGTCGGAGCGAGGTGAGAGATGTTGAGCATCTTCGAGATCCTGCGCGACAACTGGCTGCTGCTGCTCATCGGCCAGTATCCCAACGGCCCCATGGGCGGCATCGTCGCCACGCTGGTCCTGTCGGTGCTGGGCATCGTGCTGGCCTTCCCGCTGTCGGTGCTGATGGCGCTGGCGCGGCTGTCGCCGTGGGCGGTGCTGCGCTGGCCGGCGACGGTGCTGGTCTACGTCGTGCGCGGCGTGCCGCTCCTGATGGTGATCCTGTGGGTCTACTTCCTCGTGCCGCTTTTGATCGGCCGCGAGATCTCGGGCTTCACCACCATGCTGTGCACGCTGGTGATCTACGAGGGCGCCTACCTGTCGGAGGTGGTGCGCGCCGGCATCCAGGCCCTGCCCAAGGGACAGACCGAGGCGGCGCGCGCGCTCGGCCACAGCCACTTGGGAACGATGTGGTACGTGATCCTGCCGCAGGCGCTCTACAACATGCTGCCGAGCATGCTGAGCCAGTTCATCTCCACCATCAAGGAAACGACGCTGGGCTACGTGATCAACGTGAACGAGCTCACCTTCGCGGCCAACCAGATCAACAACCAGCTGCTGACCAAGCCCTTCCAGGTCTTCTTCATCCTGGCGATGACCTACTACGTGGTCTGCTTCAGCCTCACGCAGCTGGCGCAGTGGCTGGAGCGGCGCATTGCCCACAAGCGGCTCGGCGCGGCGGTGGCCCCGCTGTCGCCCGAGGGCGCCTCGCTGCCGCCGCCGGTGGCGGCCAATCCCTGACAAGGCCGCGCACGACGGTCGGACAAACGCAAAGGAGACAGAACCATGCCCACCCCAACGAACGCAGACGTTCCCATGATCCTGTTTTCCAACATCAACAAGTGGTACGGCGACTACCAGGCGCTCGCCGACGTCAACGCCGAAGTCAAGAAAGGCGAGGTGGTGGTGGTCTGCGGGCCTTCCGGTTCCGGCAAGTCGACGCTGATCCGCACCGTCAACCGGCTCGAGGAGATCAAGTCGGGCCAGTTGCTGTTCGACGGCCACGACATCCACGCGCCGATGAGCAGCGTGGCGCTCAACAAGTTGCGCAGCCGCATCGGCTTCGTGTTCCAGAGCTTCAACCTGTTCCCGCACCTCTCGGTGCTGGAGAACATCATGCTGTCGCCGATGCGCGTGCTCGGCGTCAAGCGCGCCGCCGCGCGGACCAAGGCGGTGCAGCTGCTGGAGCGCGTGGGCCTGGCCGCCAAGGCCGGCGCCTATCCGGCGCAGCTCTCGGGCGGCCAGCAGCAGCGGGTGGCGATCGCGCGCGCCCTGGCCATGGAGCCGCCGGCCATGCTCTTCGACGAGCCCACCAGTGCGCTGGACCCCGAGATGGTGGGCGAGGTGCTGTCGGTGATGCGCGGCCTGGCCAACGACGGCATGACCATGATGTGCGTCACGCACGAGATGAGTTTCGCCCGCGAGGTCGCGGACTGCATCTGGTTCATGGATGCCGGCCGGATCCTCGAGAAGGCCGAGCCCGAGACTTTCTTCAGCAGCCCCCAGCATCCGCGCGCGCAGCGCTTCCTGTCCGACCTGCGCGCGCACTAGGCGTTTCCCATCCCAGCCCTCACCAGGAGTTCATCATGTCGAAGAAGACCGTCTTCCGTCTCGCCGCCATCGCTTGTTGCCTTGGCGCCCTTTCCGTCCTGGCGCATGCCGACCAGTGGGACGACATCAACCAGCGCAAGGAACTTAAGTGCGGCACCTTCGCCGATGTGCCGCCCTTTGCCGCGCCCGATCCCAAGACGCGCGAGATGGTGGGCTTCGATGTCGATCTGTGCAACGCGCTGGCCAAGCAACTGGGCCTGAGCGCCAAGGTCACGCCGCTGTCGGTCGAAGCCCGCGTGCCCGAGGTCAAGCTCGGCCGCGTCGACGTGACGGTGGCGAACCTGGCCTACACCAAGAGCCGCGGCGAGCAGATCCAGTTCAGCGATCCGTACTACGTGGCCAAGGAAATGCTGGCCGTGAAAGCCTCCGACCCCGGCACCACCAAGGCCGACTTCAAGGGCAAGCGCCTGAGCTCCACCAAGGGCTCGACCTCGGAGCTGTCGATCAAGATGAACGGCTCCGAGCCGGTGACCTTCCAGGACACGGGCTCGGCCTTCATGGCCGTGCAGCAGAACAAGTCGGTGGGGATGGTGGCCAACACCATGACCATCACCAAGCTCGTCAACCAGTCGAAGACCTCGGGGGTCGAGCTCAAGATGATCAAGGAGCCGATGGTGCTGCAGCCGATCGGCGTCGGCATGAAGAAGGACGAGCCGGTGCTGCTGGCCAAGGTCAATGCGGCGCTGGTGGCGCTGGACAAGGCCGGCGAGATCGACAAGATCTGGGCCAAGTGGCTCGGCCCGAACACCGAATACAAGATGACGCGCGAAGAAAAGGTGATGCCGCTGTCCGAACTCAAGTTCGAGCTGCTGCCCTGAAGGTCCGCGCCTGTCAGGCCGCCGCCGGCCGCAGCAGCGCAACGAACTCCGCCGCGGCCGGCGACAGGCTGTGCGCCCGCCGCGTGATCAGGTAGATCGGCGGCACGCGGATCGGCAGTTTCACCGGCAGCACGCGCAGCACGCCCAGCCGCGCGTAGTGCGCCGCCTGCGACGCCGGCATCACGGCGGCCATGTCCGAGTGTTCCAAGAGCGCCGTCATCGCGATCGGCGATGCGGTCTCGGTGATGCGCAGCCGCTGCTGGATGCCCGCCTCGCGCAAGGCCGCCTCGAAGCGCCCGCGCTGCGGCGAGCCCGGCGGCTGCAGCAGCCAGGGCCAGTCGACCAGCTCGCGCAGCGCCAGCGACTTGCGCTTGAACAGCGGATGCGCCTTGCGCACCACCACCACCTGCGGCTCGCCGAGCAGCGGCACGCAGTCGAAGGCTTCGGCGCTGTGGTCTTCGGTGAGCCGGCCCAGCATCAGGTCGACCTCGCCGCGCGCAAGCTGGCGCAGCATCACGTCGCTGGTGTCGACCACCACGCTCACCGCCACGCGCTCGTGCTTCTTCTGGTAGGCCACCAGCGTGGGCGCCAGCAGCTCGGGCACCGCGCCCGGCACGCTGCCCACGCGCAACGCGCCGCTGAGCCCGGAGCGCAAAGCCTCCACTTCTTCGCACACCGCGCCGAAATCCGTCAGCACCCAGCGCGCATGACGCGCCAGCGCCTCGCCATACGGCGTGGGCGTCATGCCGCGCGCGACGCGGGTGAAGAGCGGCACCGCGAAGGTCTCTTCCAGTTGTTGCAAGAGCTTGGTGGCCGCCGGCTGGCTGATGTTCATCGCCGCGGCCGCGCGGCCCAGGTGGCGGTGCTGGTCGAGCAGCGCCAGCAGCACCCATTGCCGCGTGCGCAAGCGCAGCAGCAGGCGCCAGGGCGGGAGATCGGGGCCGGGCTGAGTCATATACGGCGGTATATGAATTCTTCAGAACATTCGATTGGATTGGAATGGCGAACATCCCTAAGCTGGGGACCAAAGATCGGAGACACGCCCATGCCAATCCTGTTGTCCTGGCGCCTTGCGGCGCTCTGCCTGATCGCCGTGCCGCTCGCGGCATCCGCGCAGGCCGTCTACCCCGACAAGCCCCTGCGCATCATGGTCGGCGCCTCGCCCGGCGGCGGCACCGACATCCTCGCGCGCCTGCTCGCCGACAAGTTCGGCGCCTCGCTCAAGCAGCCGGTGGTGGTCGAGAACCGGCCCGGCGCCTCCAACACCATCGCGGCCGAACTCACGGCGCGGGCCGTCGCAGACGGCAGCACGCTGCTGCTGGCCACCAACACCGGCCAGGCGGTGGCGCCGCACCTGCTCAAGCTCAAGTACGACCCGTTGAAGGACCTGCAGCCCGTCGGCCTGGTGGCCGTGATGCCCAACGTGCTGGTGGTGCCTTCGACCTCGCCCTACCGGGACGTGAAGGAGCTCATCGCCGCGATGCGCGCCAAGCCCGGCGGCCTGCGCTATGCGTCCTCGGGCATCGGCAGCACGCAGCACGTGGGCGGCGAAGCCTTTGCGCTGGCCACCGGCACCAAGGCCATCCACGTGCCGTACCGCGGCAGCTCGCAGGCGCACGTCGACATCATCGGCGGACAGGTGGAGATGATGTTCGACAGCACCTCCTCGGCCATGCAGCAGATCAAGGCCGGCAAGTTCCGCGCGCTCGCGGTGGCCGCGGCCAGGCGCACGCCCGAACTGCCGGAGGTGCCCACGCTGGCCGAGGCGGGCGTGCAGGGCGCCGACGTCAACACCTGGTACGGCCTCTTTGTCACCGCCGGCACGCCGCGCGCGGCGGTGGAGCGGCTCAACGCCGAGCTGGCCCAGAGCCTGCGCATGAGCGACGTGCAGGAGCGCATCAAGGGCCTGGGCGGCGAGATTACGGCCATGGGCATCGAGCCTTTCGCCGAGATGAACCGCAGCGAGTTCGAGCGCTACGGCAAGCTGGTCAAGGACACCGGCATGCGCGCCGATTGACTTAAGAGAAAAGGATGTCGATGAAACCCCGAATCGCAGTGCTGCCCGGCGACCCGAGCGGCATCGGCCCCGAGATGACGGTCAAGCTGCTGCGCCGTGCGCAGAACCTCGAAGCTGCCGAGCTGCTGCTGATCGCCGATCCGCTGGTGCTTGAAAGCGGCGAACGCATCGCAGGAGGAGGCACCGCGCTCGACCCCTTGAGGCTGGAAAGCCTGGACGCGCTGCGCTTCGAGCCCGGCCGCCCCAGCCTGCTGGTGCAGAACACCATGGCCGGCAAGCCGCCGGTGCTGGGCGAGTCGAACGCGCATTCGGGCAAGGCCTCTTTCGAGGCCATGCAACTGGCCACCGAAGCCGTGCGCCGCGGCGCGGTCGACGGCATCGTCTTCGCGCCGCTCAACAAGCATTCGCTGCGCCTGGGCGGCCTCGCGCACGAGGACGAGCTGCGCTACATGCAGGAGCGCTTCGATGTGCCGGGCTTCGTCTGCGAGTTCAACATCACCGGCAGCCTGTGGACCTCGCGCGTGACCTCGCATGTGCCGCTGAAGGAGGTCGCGGCCCTCATCACCGGGCAGGCCGTGCAGGACGCCGTGCACATCATCTGCGGCGCGCTCGTCAGTGCCGGCGTGCCCGCGCCGCGCATCGCGGTCTCGGGCCTCAATCCGCATGCCGGCGACGGCGGCTCCATCGGCCGCGAGGAGATCGAGATCATCGAGCCGGCCGTGCGCGCGCTGAAGGCGCAGGGCATCGACGCGCGCGGCCCCTATTCGCCCGACACCGTCTTCATCGGCGCGCGCCGCGGCGACTTCGACGCCGTCGTCTCGATGTACCACGACCAGGGCCAGATCGCGATGAAGCTCCTGGGCTTCGAACAGGGCGTGACGCTGCACGGCGGGCTGCCGGTGCCGGTGGCGACCTCGGCGAGCGGCAGCGCCTTCGACATCGCAGGCAAGGGCGTGGCGAATGTCGAAGGCTTGCAAAAAGCCTTCGAGCTCTGCGTTCGGATGGCCGGCAGGGCAGGGTAAGTTAAGGCTGAGCGCGCGGAAGTTGAGCGCGCGGAACTCAATGCGAGGCCGAGAGTGCCTCTGAAAGACCGCGCAACAGTGATGCGCCATCTCCCTGCCATGCGCTGCCGTGCATGCATGCGAGCGTGCGGGGCTCCTGCTTCGCGAGCCCGGCCAGCAAAGCGGCCGTCTGCGGTGCATGCGCGTAATAGTCCATCTGGCGTCGAAACGCCTCGCTGGGGCCAAGGATGTCGCTATCGACCAGCGCCCGCTCGCTGTTGCCCGGCTGCGTGAGGAGGTCGCCGCAGAAGAAGGTGCGCGTGTGCGTATCCATCATCAGCCCGCACTCCCAGCCGTGCGGGAGATGAGGCGTGTCGAACCAGCGCATCGTGTGCGTGCCGAGCGCGAGTTCTTCGCCATCGGCGAGCGCGCGCGGCGGGCGGTCGGCCATGTCACCCATCGAGACCATGGCCGCGATGCTGCCGCACAGGGGCACGGCCTGCGGCGCTGCGGCCAGAAACAGGTTCAGCGCGCCGCACTCGTCCGCCTCGACATGGGACAGCCCGATGTAGCGCAGGCGCTCGACCGGCATCACGCTTGCGATGGCTTCGCTCACCAGCGGGAAAAGCTGGCGCAGGCCGGAGTGGAACAGCAGCGGCTGGTCGTCGACCACCAGGTATTGGTTGAAGCTGAACAGGTTGCCGTCGGGCAGCGGCACCGGCGTGTTGATGCGGAAGATGCCCGAGGCGATTTCCTGCACGTTGGTGCCGGCCTGCGGATTCGTGATCATGCGCGTCTCCTGTGGGTTGTGGGGCTGCAACTCGACGGGCAGGATGCGGCCTCTAGCTGACCTCTAGCTGCCATCGGCCTTTGCACGCGCAACGACCGCTTCGCCCACCTGTCGTCCAATCTCCCAGCCGGACGTGATGTCGCTGCGGAAATGGATCCCCGCCCATAGGCGCGATTCTCCGAATTCCTGTACCCAGCCGTCGTACCGCGCGCGCTCGCGGGGAAACAGGTAGGTCAGAACGACAGTCGGTGCCTTGACGAGCGTAGCCGCATTGGACGGATAGGTCGGGAATGGCGGGGTCGGAATCACTGTGGTTATCGCCGCGTCGAACTGATTCGGGCGCGCTGTCCAGTAGTGGAACTTGGCGTCCTGCGAGGCGATCCAGCCCTCGTAGTGCGCGACGTGCACCAGCGTGTACGCACGCGCGGCACGTGGCGCACTCGCGTGCGCTCCGTCCTCCGCCAACCGGCGCCCCACCTCTTCGCTCAATCGAAACGCGACGCCCGGCTGCCCCAACTGTCCGAACTGCCAATAGCTCACCTTGCTGTTCGTGAACGGCGTGCGCTTGAAGCCCTTGACTTCGGCAAGCTCCGCGGCGCGTTCAGGCGAGTCGTGCGCTGGAGGCGGCCCGGGGCGAAACTGGCTCGGAGAATTGAGAACGAAGAGCTTCCAACCCACTTCGTCGACACCCACGGGGTTGGTTCCCTTCCACAGACCGGGTCCAGTGGGTACGGGGCCGGCCCATTTGCCGCCGTCGAGCTTCATTCGCTCGATGACGCGTGCGGCGACGGCACGCCCGAGCTCCAGTCCCGCCTTGGTATCACTCGGAAAAGCCGCCCCCGCCATGACACGTGAGCGAGCGGCCTCCTCTGCCGCGCTGGTTATACGCTGCGCTTCTTTCGGATAGATATGCGCAAGAACTGCGGCAGCGGCACCTGCTGCCACGGAGTGCTCGCACGGATACGAGGGATTGCGGGGCGTGGCCACGGAAGCTGGAAACAGTCTGTCGATCTCACCAGGACGTTGACGGTTGTATGTGTACTTGGTGTCCCAAGCCGCGATCATCGCGTCATTGATCGCGATGTTCATCATTGCAAACGCCCGCTGCACGGCTCCACCCGGGATTGGATTGGCCCCCGAGACGTCGATCAGCATTTCGTTCCATCGATGAGACGGCGACCAGAAGTCCCAGTACCGGATCCGCTCCTGGGCCGCGGAGTCCCGCTGCGCTGCAAATGTCCGCAGCTGCTCCAGCTCGGCGGCAGTTGCGGCAGCGTTCGGCGGAGGCTGCAGTCGGAGTTCCTGTCCGGAGGTCAATACCCACGTACGCCACGCGCCGGCACCTCGGTCGGCGAGCGGACCGGATGACTTGTCTGGCGGTGGGACGCTGGTTGCGCAAGCCGTCGCAAGCGCAAGCAACAAAGCAGAAACAGCGAACCTGGTACGCATGGGAGTCTCCTGTGCGAACCACGATCAGGTGAGTCGGACCCGCCGCGTGACTTGCCCGTTGCTTTCCCAGTAGGTGCGTTTCTTGGCGATGCGGGGATCCTCCATCGCTGGTTGGACATTCCCCTGGGTATCGACAGCACGTGAAGTGATGGCGTGTTCTCCTGGCGTCGCATTCGCCCACTCCAGGGACCAGAGCTTCCACGCAAAATCGGCTTGCTCACTCCGGTCCATGGTTGCTGCGACCCAGGGTCCCGCGTCGATCTGCACCTCCACGCGCGCTACGGATGGGCCCCACGCTGCACCGACGATGCGATATTTGCCGTTTCTGCCGGTGACCTTGGCCGGTACAGACTTGAGCAGGGCCCGACCCACGGACGTTTCCGTCCAGACGGTTTCCTGATTGCGCTGCTCTTCGCGGATCGTCACGTAGTCACGCGCCATGAAGCGGCCCATGAAGCGGGTGTCCCATATCTCGATGCGCTTCAGCCATTTGACGTTCGCAATGCCATACCAGCCAGGAGCGATAAGCCGCACGGGGAACCCGTGGGGCTGCGGAAGCGCTGCGCCGTTCATCTCATAGCAGAGCAGGTTGTTCGGGTTCATCGCATCGACCAGCGACATGCTGCGGGCAAAGTGCTGCGGCATCTTGGCCTGGCGGACTTCCTCCTCACCCGCGTCGCTCCCAACGAAGACGACTTCCATCCCTCGATTCAGCACCCCGGCTTCCTTGAGCAGTGGGGCGAGCGGCGTCCCCGCCCACCTGGCGGTGCCAATTCCGCTGATGAACCACGGGAACCCATGATTCCCGGAGCATTCGAGTGTGAAGACGACCTCTTTCCGAGGTCGGGCCTTGAGCGCGGGGAGCGTCAAGGTCTTGGGCTGCTTGACGAGCCCGGTGATCTCGAGGGCCCACGCCTTCTCGTCGATGACCGGCTTGTTGTAGTGCGCCACACGAAAGAACTTGTCGGTGGGCGTCAAAAAGGAACTCAGCTCTTCCCACTGGGGCAGATTCTCGACAACACCGCCACTCGGGTTCGATGGCGGTTGATCCAGCCAGGGAATGACCTCCTCGCCCGGCCGGGCCGGGAAGGCCTGGGCAAGCAAGTGGGAATGCAGCAGCGCCAGACCGGCGAGCGCCGCACCGCCTTGCCGCATCAACTGTCGTCGTGCCATGTCTTTTGCATCCATTGCAGGTCTCCTTGATATAGAAGTGGAACCTGCATCGAACTTGATCTGGACTTCGTTGAGCATGGCAACTCCTTGGATCCGGGACTCGCGGCGCGAACCACCACGACTTCGAATAATCGGCGGCGCTTCCCGGAAATGCAAGAAACGGGAAGGCCTGGTCGACGAATGGTCCAAGCCTTGCGCGCCACCCGGTGGCGCGCGAGATGTCACGGCTTCTTGCTGAGCTCCATCACCATGCGGGTGAGCAGGTAGAAGCGCGGCACCACGCTCTCGACCTCGGCATATTCGTCCGGCGTATGAATGCCACCGCCAACGATCCCGAAGCCATCGAGCGTGGGAACGCCGACATCGGCGGCCAGGCTCGCGTCGGCGGCGCCGCCGGAGCCCTCGATGGTGAGCTTCTTGCCGATTTCGGCGTAAATCGATTCGGCCGTTTTGACCAGTGCGTCGGACTGCGGCGTGCGCGGCATCGGCGGCAGGCCGCGCGACAGCATCGTCTTGACCTGCGTGTCGGCGATCAGCTTGCTTTGCGAGACGCGGGCCAGGTCGCGCTCGATGCGATCGAACTCTTCGCGCGTCACCGCCCGCACGTCGCCCCTGGCAGATGCGTTCTCGGGGATCACGTTGGTGGCGCCGTTGGCTGTCAGCACGGTGAAGTTGATCGTGGTGAGCTTTTCCGCATCGCCCAGCTTGCCGAGCTGCAAGACCTGATGGGCCACCTCCATGGCAGCGTTGCGACCTGCGTCCGGCGCCACGCCGGCATGGGCCGCGCGCCCCTTGACCTCCACCGTGGCCGTGGCGCTGCCCTTGCGCCACACCACCAGGCCGTCCGCCGGTCGGCCGGGCTCCAGGTTAAGGGTGACATCGTGTTCCCTGGCTACGCGGCGGATCAGCGCCGTGGTGTCGAGCGAACCCACCTCTTCGTTGGTGTCTATCAGGAAGGTGATGCGGCCGTAGTCCTTGAAGTTCATCGCTTTCAGGATCTTGATCGCGTACAGCCCCGCGACCACGCCGCCCTTGTTGTCCATCACGCCGGGGCCGTAGGCGCGGCCGTCCTTGATGTAGAAGGGCTTGGCCTTCGCCGTGCCGTCGGCGAACACCGTGTCAATGTGCGCCATCAGCAGGATCTTGCGGGTGCCGGTGCCCTCGAAGGTCGCGACCACGTTGGTTCCGGGATGCGGCGTAGCCGGAAAGGTCTCGATCTTGCCGCCGAGCTTTTGCAACTCTTCGACCACCACACCCCGCACCTTCTCGAGGCCTGCGGTGTTGGCCGAGCCGGAGTCGATGTTGACGAGGCGTTCAAGCAGCAACAGCGCTTCGTCCTTGTAGCCTGCAGATCGGTCGAGAACTTCCTTGTGGGGCTGGGCATGAAGCGTGGACACCAGCATTGCCGCGCCGAGCCCCAACAAAAAACGAGGCAGCCAACGTGCCGCAGGCGCACAGGTGGTCGATGCGAATGTCATCAGGAAATCCTTCGTTGAACAGAGACGCGGGAGTCTAGGCCAGGTTTTCTCCGAGACCAGCCGTCTGAGCTATGCGGTCCGATCTTTCACAGCCCTGACCGCTCGGCGATAGATCAAGACCATGGAAACCAGACCAAAAAAAGACGCCATGGTCGAGGCCAGCGCGATCGTAAACAGTACCCCTGGCACTGCATCGTCCGTGGCAAGGAGCGCGAGAACCAGACAGGCTGCCCACAGTGCACCCCAGCGCAGGATGTAGATGTCCATGTACGTTTTCAGCCAGACGTAGTTCCGGCTCCTGATCGCCGCACGCTCAGGCGCACTTGCATGGGCCGGAGTCGGCTCCAAAGCGGAAGTCGGCGACCAGAACCGGATCCAGACAGAGCCGGCATTGGCGTTTTCCTTGGAGGGTGTCATCAGGCCTCCAGCCTAACCCTTCTCGCAAACCCTCTGCGCGCGAAGCAGGTCGAAGACGGCAACGAGGAAACGTTCTACGTCGCGTACGGCTCAACCACGGAATCAGGCGGGAGGCCATCGGTAGCCCACCAGGTTCTCCTTGGGCCTGGACGTGATCCGAACGGCATTTCCGACGTTGCCGCCCAGGCAAAGAATGTAGGTCGCGGTTTGGCCCAGGTAGAGGCACGAATAGGCCTGCCCGCGCGACGGGGACGCATCACTTTCCGGGCGCTTGAAGATCGCCACGGCGCCTTGCTTGGGTTCCTTCAGCTCGCTCCCCCACGTCAGCCACGCGATATTGCGACCATCATCCACGCCGGGAACGCCCGACGCTTTCATCACCCAGTTGAGGAAGAGCGCGCTCCAAGGAAGCATCGTGTCGTCAGTGACATTCTTGGAATGAGGTGAGGAATGGATGTATTCAAGAATGCGTGGATTGGACTCGGGCCCTGGGATCTCTGACTGGCCCAGTTCGGCCAAGGCAAGCTTCAACCAGGGCGGTGCCGGTATCGCCGCGGTCCCGACCGACAACGGCGCTTCGATCTCCTTCGCCGCGCTCTTCAGATTCGCCGAATCCTTCTTCACCTCTTCGCTGGCCGCGCCTCCGGACTTTGCAGCAGCGGTCTTGGCCATGGCGTCTGCAATGGCGACCAGCGTCTCGGCAGTCACCTTGATTTCAGTGCCCGGCGTAGGCTGTGGCTTGCCTCGAAACCAGCCGGAGGCCGTGGTCCAGATCGTGTCGACGTTCTTGACGAACGCGGCCGTTCCAGCGACGACGGTCACGACGATGGCGATCCAGGATGCCAGCTTCTTGAAGCTCAAACGGCGTTGTGAATCCGTGCCATCGGTCAGCACAGCGGTCGATAGCGAGTCCTTGTCACTGGTTCCCATCGCACCTCCTCGGAGTTGCCCGAGATTTTGCCGCAGGGGGCTGATCACTCGTCCATCCCTTTGGCTAGATCGACAGACATAGTCCTTCAGGCCGCTTCGTCAGATTCTGCGTGAGATGCAGAATTTGCCGCGAACCAGTCCCCGTCACTCGCGAAAGGGCATCCCATGCTCACCGACCTTCAACTCGCGCAGATCATGCTCCACGCTTCGCAGAAGAAGCGCCTCCTGTACGTCGACCCCCTGAACGCGGCGATGGAGGAATTCGAGATCAACAATCTGCGACGAACATCCGCATTCATCGCGCAACTGGCGCACGAGTCGGGCGAGTTCAACTTCATGGAGGAGATCTGGGGGCCAACGCCGGCGCAGAAGCGCTACGAGCCGCCGAGCGACCTGGCAAGGACGCTCGGCAACACGCAGCCCGGTGATGGCAAGCGCTTCAAGGGCCGTGGCCCGATTCAGTTGACTGGCCGCGCCAACTACCAGAAGTTCGGCGATCTGCTCGGGGTCGACCTCGTCGGCCAGCCCGAGCTGGCCGCCGCGCCGGAGCTGGCGTTCAAGACGGCGGGGCTGTACTGGAAGCGCAAAGGGCTCAACGAGCTCGCCGATGCGGACAACTTCACCGAGATCACGCGCAGGATCAACGGCGGCCAGAACGGCGCGGCTGAAAGGGTTCGCTTCTACGAGCGGGCCAAGCTGGTGCTGGCCCCCTCCTTTCCGGCCGCGAGCGCCAGACATGCCAAGGCAAAGACCGCGAAGACGTTCGCGGAGCCGGCCGATGCATTGATGCGCGGCGCTGAGTCAATCCAGCTGGAGCCGCCGCCGCCGGCCTTTGTGCCGCCGCCTTCCGAATCGCTCGCAGTGCGGCCGGACACGCTCGACTTCCGCGACCTGATGTACACGCCCACGCTCATCGAGGTGCCGACCCACATTCCGCTGGGCGAGTACCTGGAGCACAAGGTGCCGATCCTGAACCAGGGCAGCGAAGGCGCGTGCACCGGCTTCGGCCTGGCGACCGTCGCGAACTATCTGCTCCAGCGCAGGCGGGTGGTGCCTGACAGCGTTCCCGTCAGCCCGCGCATGCTGTACGACCTGGCGCGCCGCTACGACGAGTGGCCCGGCGAGAACTACAGCGGCTCGAGCGCGCGCGGCGCGATGAAGGGCTGGCACAAGCACGGCATTTGCTCCGAGGAGCTATATCCCTACCAGCCCGGCAAGGTCGACCGCCGGGGCATGACCGAGCAGCGCGTGGCAGACGGCGTCCGCCGGCCGCTGGGCGCCTATTTCCGCGTCAACCACAAAGACCTGGTCGCCATGCACGCGGCCATCGCCGAGGTCGGCGTGCTCTATGCGACGGCCACGGTCCACGAGGGATGGGGCAGCGTAGGGGCCGACGGCCTGATCGTGCAGTCGGAGGTGATCACGGGCGGCCATGCCTTCGCCATCGTGGCCTATGACGATCAAGGTTTTTGGCTGCAGAACTCCTGGGGTCCGACATGGGGCCTGCGCGGCTTTGCGCGGGTCACCTATGACGATTGGATCGCCAACGGCACCGATGTGTGGGTGGCCCGCCTGGGGGCGCCGGTGACGCTGCGCGCGAAGCAATCGGCCGCCGCCACGCATTCGGCCACCGCCAACCAGAGCGTGGCCTATTCCTTCGCAGACCTGCGGCCTCATATCGTGAGCGTCGGCAATGACGGGGAGCTGAAGGCGGGCGGCGACTACGGCTCGACGCCCGACGAGCTCAGTCACATCTTCGAGCAGGACATCCCGGCGGCGACCCATGGTTGGAAAAAGCTGCGGGTCCTTCTGTATGCCCATGGCGGGCTGGTGAGCGAACAGGCCGCGGTGCAGCGCCTCGCGGAATACCGACCGGAGCTGTTGAAGGCTGAGGTCTACCCGCTGGCCTTCATCTGGCGCACCGACTACTGGACCACCTTCTCGAACATCCTCAAGGATGCGGTGAGCCGTCGACGGCCAGAAGGCGCGCTGGACGCCACCAAGGACTTCATGCTGGATCGGCTCGACGACGCGCTGGAGCCGCTCGCCCGCGTCTTGAGCGGCAAGGCCGCCTGGAGCGAGATGAAGGAGAACGCCTTGCGCGCCGCCAGCCAGGGCTGTGCCTCGACCTTGGTCGTCGATCACCTGAAGAAGCTGGCGAAAAAGGCCGAGAAGAACGGCCAGGCCCTCGAGATCCATCTCGTGGGCCACAGCGCGGGCTCGATCCTGCACGCGCCGATCGTCAAGCTCCTGGCTGCGCGCGGCCTGCCGATCGAGACCTGCACCCTGTGGGCGCCGGCCTGCACGGTCGAACTCTTCAAGGAGTTCTACGTGCCGGCGATGGAATCAAAGGCGCTCCGCAAGCTGACGGTGTATGCGCTCAAGGACAAGACCGAGCGTGATGACGACTGCGCCAAGATCTACAACAAGTCCTTGCTCTACCTGGTCTCGAATGCCTTCGAGGGCCAGGCGCGCATCCCGTTCTTTCGCGATGGCGTGCCGATCCTCGGGATGGAGAAAGCCTTTGATCCCGCCTTGCGCAAGATCTTCAATGCCCACGGCGCCGAACTCGTGCTCACGCCCAACACCGAGCCCGACGATTCGCTGAGCGCATCGGAGGCCATGCACCACGGCGACTTCGACGACGACAAGAAGACAGTCATGTCCACCTTCAGGCGCATTGCGGCAGGTGCCGGCAAGGCGCAGGCGAAGCTCGCGGTGAAGCTCCCGGACATGGCGATCCCGATTCGCAGCGCCAAGCCGATGTTCCCGCACACCGAATCGGCGCTGCGCGATCGGCGCATGCAGATCGACCAGCGCACTCGGGAGAGGGTGTAGCGGCGTGCGCGAGGTGCCCGACGGTTGGCGAGGGCAGGCCACTTCGGCGCTTGCGACTCGCACCGGGGCCGCCGCCTTCAGGCTCCCCAGCCGGGAGGAGGCGATGCATCGCTGCTGCGCGTACAACCGGCGCATCGAGCCCACCTCAGGAGATAGGCCATGGCCACCACCAACTCCATCGATGGCGACATCGTGAAGCGAGCGATCGTGCAGATCAAGGAGGAGATCAAGCGCAAGCGCGAGCGCATCCGGACGATGCCGGCACTGATCCAGAAGCTCAGGGACGAACTCGCGACGCTCGAGAGCGAACTCGAAACCGACCTTGCCCAGCTCAAGGCCTTCGAGGAGCAGTCCTCGGCGACCTGCGGGCATATCTCGGTCGACGCGGCACCGCCATTGCAAGGAGCGCGCTGGTTGTGGGGCCTCCTGCCCGACCTCAGGCGCCCGACGCTCCCGCACGCGCCCACTGCACTGCCGCCACCGTGAATGAGAGCGCAGCCAGCACCCCCATCACCGTGCGCAGGTGGTTCCACCGAACCCAGGGCCCCACATAGGCCGGCCACTGCACCGCGGCAACCGCTGCAGACGCCTCGGCCCGCGCCAGCGTGTTGTTCATGGGCACATTGAAGACCATCGTCACCCCGAAGGTCCCGATCAGATAGGCCGCTGCGCCCACGACCAGCCACCAGGTGGCCGCATCGTTCGCATGCAGCAGCGCCCGCAGCACCAGCACCGCGCACAGCAGCGCGGTGCCGGCGAACACCCCGAGAAACACCGGGTTCTGGATCGTCACGTTGATGTTCTGCATCGCGGCCATCCCCTGCTCGGGCGGCAGCTGCAACAGCGCCTTCATCACCGAGGTCGAGAAGGCGAAGAGCAGGCCGGCGATGACGGCCGAGCCGACGGCGGCGAGCACTGTAAGGGGGAGCATGAGTGCGTTCAGGGTTGCCATGTGGTTTGCCTTCTGCAGTGCGTTCCTGGAATTGCAAAGGTCGCTATTGGGCCCTGGCGGTGCGTGAAATTCAATCACGTGTCGTCCCGGCCTCGTGCTCCATCGTCCAGGTTGCGACACCGCGCGCATGTCGCCAATCTCCAAGACGTGCGCTGCGCGCCTGCCCGACACTGGCCACGCCCCTCGAGACTCCCCCATGCATAGCCCTTCCTCCGCCATCCTCGCCCAGGCCAGCGCCATAGACGCGCCGATCGCGCGGCAAGGCTACGTCGACGCCTTTCGCGGCCTCCTGATCGCGCACATGGCGCTGGACCACGCCTCACTGATGTTCAACGCCGGCCGGGCCGGCGAAGAACTGGCCGCGGCCGCGGCGCCCGTGCCCGGCGACCTGCTGCAGTTCCTGACGCGCTTCACGGGCGTGCCGGTCGCGCCCGCCTTCTTCTTCATGGCCGGCTTCATGGTGGCGCTGACCAGCGCTGCGCGCGAGCAGCGCGGCCTGCCGCATGCCGAGGTGACGCGGCGGCTGATCCTGCGCGGCCTGGTGCTGATCGCGGTGGACGCGCTCGTCATGGGCCTGCCGCGCGCCGCCATGGGCTTCTATTCCTTCGTGGTGCTCAGTTCGATCGGCGCGGCCATCATCATCCTCGCGCTCGTGCGCGACGCGCCGGGCAAGCTGCTGCTGGCGGCGGCGATCGCGGTGCTGGCGCTGCACCCGCTGCTCGAAGTGTCGGCGCTGCCGCTGCCCTTGCGGGCGGTGCTCTACGAGCCGGTTCGAAGCGGCGCGTTTCGTTCGCTTTACCCGGTGATCCCCTGGGCCGCGATCGCCGTCGTGGGCTTCGTCGCGGGCCGCGATGCGCTGCACCGCCTGCAGCCGGCGCGGTTCTGGCTGGGGCTGGCCGGCGTCTGCCTGGCGCTGTTTCTCGCGATCCGCCTGGCTGCCGGCTATGGCAATGCCTACGCGTACACGAAGGTCGCCAGCCTGGCGTTCTGGAACTTCGCCAAGTACCCGCCGGACCTGCCCTTCCTCGCCTGGTCTTTCGCCGCGATCTTCGCGGGCCTGGCCGTGCTGTGGTGGGTCACGCGCAGCGGTCTACCCGTTTGGCTGCGCCCGTTCGTGGTCTTCGGCCGGGTGCCGTTCTTCTTCTACGTCGTCCATTTCTACGTGCTGGGTCTGGCCGCGGCCGTCGTGCACACGAAGTGGGGATTGGCGCAAACCTATCTGATCTGGCTGCTGCTGCTGGCCCTCATGCTTTGGCCCTGCGCCTGGTACTACCGCAAGAAGCGGGACCGGCCGAACTGGGTCACACGCTACGTCTGACCCTCGCCAGCGCTACTGCCGCGCCGCATCGGCCGTCTGCGCCTCGGCATCCCGAAGCCAGTTGTCGATCAGGGTGTAGGACACCGCCAGCATGACCGGCCCCACGAAGATGCCGACCAGCCCGAAGCCGAGCAGCCCGCCGATGACGCCCGCGAAGATCAGCACCAGCGGCAGGTCGGCGCCGCGCCGGATCAAGAGCGGGCGAAGGAAGTTGTCCATCGTGCCGACGATCACCGTCCACACCAGCAGGAAGATGCCCCAGCCGGTCGATCCGCTCCAGAAGACCCAGATCACCGCCGGCGCCAGCACCAGCGTCGGGCCGACCTGCACGATGCACAGCATGAACATCACGGCCGTGAGCAGGGCCGCGAATGGCACGCCCGCAATTGCAAGGCCGATGCCGCCCGCCACCGCCTGGACGAAGGCCGTCACGCCCACGCCCAGCGCCACGCCGCGGATCGCCTTGCCGGCCAGCACCACCGCGTCTTCCCCGCGCTGGCCGCCGAGCTTGAGGCCGAAGCGCCGGACCACCGCCGCCGCCGATTCGCCGCCCGCATACATCATCCCGGCGATGACGACCGTGAGCAGGAACTGCAGGGTCAGCGCACCCACGACGCCGGCCTGCGCGAACAGCCATCCCGTGACCTGCCGGATATAGGGCGTGACCTTCGCCTCCAACCCCGCCACACCCGATGCCACGAGTTCATTCCAGGCCGTGGCGAGCCTCGGCCCGACGATGGGCAGGCGCTCCACCCAGCCGGGCAACTGGGGCGGGCCCCGGCTGATCAGCAACCTGATCCATGCGACGACTTCCTCCGCATTGGCGGCGATGGTCGAGATCGCCAGCGTGAGCGGCAGCACGAACAGCAGCAGCAGGATCAGCACCATCGCGGCCACCGCCAGGCTGCGACGCCTCCACAGCCGCGCCTGGATCCAGAGGAAGGCCGGCCAGGTCGCCACCACGACCATCGCGGCCCAGATCGTCGCGCCCAGGAAGGGGCGGAGGATCCAGAGCGAGGAGCCGATGAGCAGCACCAGGGTCAGGACGCCGAAGGTGGTTTTGGCGAGGTCGGGGCGGGGTTCGGACATGGTGGGGGTTGGGTGAGGGGAAGTGCGCCTATTCTCCTGGCAGCCAAAAAATGGCATGCTGCCTTCCTTCGTTCGCCTGGAGGCAATCCCATGGCTGCTCGTTCCATAGCGTCGCTGTCGCTCGGCTTCGGCTTGGTGTCGATCCCCGTCAAGCTGTATTCGGCGACGGAGAGCTCGGCGACCATCCGCTTCAACCTGCTGTCGAAGGACGGCTCGCGCGTGAAGCAGCAATACATCTCCGAGAAGGACCAGACGGTCGTGCCGCGCACCGAAATGGTCAAGGGCTACGAGTTCGAGAAGGACCGCTACGTCATCTTCAAGCCCGAGGAGCTCAAGGCGCTGGAGGAGGGCGGCAGCCACGTGATCGACATCGTGTCCTTCATTCCCGAGCAGGCGGTCGACCCGCTCTACTATGACAAGGCCTACTTCCTCGCGCCCGACAAGCGCGGCGGCAAGCCCTACAACCTGCTGAAGGCCGCCATGCAGCAGAGCGGGCGCTGCGCGCTGGCACGCTGGGCCTGGAAGTCCAAGCAGTACGTGGTGCAGGTGCGCGCCAACGACGACGGCCTGGTGCTGCAGCAGCTGCTCTTTGCCGACGAGGTCCGGTCGATGAAAGACCTGGAGATCGAGCAGCTCCCGCCGCCCTCGGCCGCCGAGCTCAAGCTGGCGCTGCAGCTCATCGAGCAGATCTCTGCCGACGACTACGAGCCCACGCTCTTCGAGGACGAAGAGAAGAAGCGCATCCTGGTCGCGATCGACGCCAAGATCGCCGGCCAGGAAGTGGTGGCGGTCGAGCATCCGGAAGATGCTGCCGCCGGCGCTCAGGTCATCGATCTCACCGAAATGCTGCGCGCGAGCCTCGGCCGCGCCGTCAAGCCCGGCGCGAAGCAGCCCGCACCCGCAGTCGAAAGCAAGGGCGCAAAGCGTGCTCCCCGGGCGGCAAAGGTGGCCGAGGCCGCGCCGCCGGCGCGCGCGCGCATGAAGAAGTGACGAACAGCGCACCGCTCGAAAGCACGCACCCCTACACCTTGCGCGGCGTCCGGCAGATGCTGGGCCTGTCCCGGCATGCCGTCTCGAAGCTGATCGAACTCGGCTTCGTCGACCCGTCGCGCGGACCCGGGCGCGCCTTGCGCTTTTCGTTTCGCGACGTCGTGCTGCTGCGCTCGGCGCACGACCTGCGCGTGGCGCGCATTCCCACGCGGCAGATCCTGCGCTCGCTGCGGCGACTGCGCGACACGCTGCCGCCCGAAGTGCCCGTGAGCGGCCTGCGCATCACGGCCGCCGGCGACCGCATCACGGTGCGCGAAGAGAACGCGCAATGGGAGCCCGACACGGGCCAGCTCGTGATGGACTTCAGTGTGGCGCCGTCGACCGGCTCGGTGAGCTTCATCTCCCAGCGCGCCGCCGAGCCGGCGACGCCCGAGTCCGACGACCTCGAAGACCTGTTCGAAACGGCGGAAGAGCTGGAAGCCTCCGACCCCACCGCCGCCGAAGACACCTACCGCCTCATCCTCGAGCAGGACCCGACCCACGCCCACGCCTACCTGAACCTCGGCTTCATGCTGTGCGAGGCCGGCCGCAGCCGCGAGGCCGTGGCGCTCTACGACGAGGGCCTCGCGCACTGCCCCGACGACCCGCTGATGCACTACAACCGCGCCGTCGCGCTCGAAGACCTCGGCCGCGTGGCCGCCGCGCTCGCGAGCTACGAGGAATGCCTGCGCCTGCAGCCCGACTTTGCCGACGCGCACCAGAACGCCGGGCTGCTCTATGCACATGCCGGACAGAAGCAGATGGCCATCCGCCACTTCAGCGCATTCCGGCGGCTGCAACCGCGGGCCTAGCCGGCGGCGACCGCGATGGCCCGCGCCGATCCGCTCAAGAAATACAAGGCCAAGCGCAACTTCGCGCTCACGCCGGAACCGGCGGAGGGCGGAGCCGAAAGCACCCACGCGCGACAGTTCGTCGTGCAGAAGCACTGGGCCACACGCCTGCACTACGACGTGCGTCTCGAGCTCGACGGCGCGATGAAGAGCTGGGCCGTGCCCAAGGGCCCGAGCTACGACCGTCAAGTGAAGCGCATGGCCGTGCACGTCGAGGACCACCCGATCTCGTACAACAGCTTCGAAGGCACCATCCCGCCGAAGCAGTACGGCGCCGGCAAGGTCGTCATCTGGGACAAGGGCACCTGGACGCCGATCGGCGACCCGCACGAGGGCTACCGTGACGGCGACCTCAAGTTCGAGCTGCACGGCTACAAGCTGCGCGGCAAGTGGGTGCTGGTGCGCATCAAGAGCAAGGAAGAAAAGCAGAACGCCTGGCTGCTCATCAAGGAACGCGATGCCTACGAGCGCCCTTCGGCCGAGTTCAGCGTCGTCGACGAGTTCCCGGACAGCGTGGCCGACCTGCCGATGCCCAAGCCGGAATCGGCCGCACCCGCGCGCGCACCGGCAAAGAAGCGCGCCGGTGCGCGCGGCATGCCCGCGGGCGCGGTCAAGGCAGAGATACCGCAGAAGTTGTCGCCGCTGCTGGCCACGCTGGTCGATGCGCCGCCCGCCCGGCCGAGCGAGTGGGTCTACGAGATCAAGTTCGACGGCTACCGCATGTTGGCGCGCATCGATGCAGACGGTGGCGGCGTGCGGCTCATCACGCGCAACGGCCACGACTGGAGCAGCCGCCTGCCGCACCTGGTGCAGGCGCTGGAGCGCATGAAGCTCAAACCCGGCTGGCTCGACGGCGAGATCGTCGTGCTCGCCGAATCCGGCCGGACCGACTTCCAGGCGCTGCAGAACGCCTTCGAGAGCGCCAGGACGCAGGGCATCGAGTTCTTTTTGTTCGACGTGCCGTACTACGACGGCCACGACCTGCGCGGCGTGCCGCTGATCGAGCGGCGCGAGTTCCTGCGCGCGCTGCTCGCCGAGGCGCCGGGCGGCATCCGCCTGAGCGAAGCCTTCGATGCGGCGCCGAAGGACATCATCGCCTCGGCCTGCAAGCTCGGGCTCGAAGGCATCATCGGCAAGCGCAAGCAGAGCGGCTACAGCTCGCGCCGTTCGACGGACTGGATCAAGCTCAAGTGCAGCCAGCGGCAGGAGTTCGTCATCGGCGGCTACACCGACCCGAAGGGCTCGCGCATCGGCATCGGCTCGCTGCTGCTCGGTGTTCACGACGACAAGGGCGATCTGGTGTACGCGGGCAAGGTCGGCACCGGCTTCAACGACCGCTCGCTCGCGGACATGTTGACGCGCCTGCAGACGATCGAGATCGACCAGCGCCCCTTCAAGAACAGGACCGAAGACGAACGCAACGCCCACTGGGTCAAGCCCATGCTGGTGGCGGAGGTCACGTACTCGGAGTGGACCGCCGGCGGCCACATCCGGCATGGCGTGTTCGAGGCGCTGCGCGCCGACAAGCCGGCCAGGGCCATCGTGCGCGAGAAGCCCGTGCACCTGGTGGACGCCGATGTCGAGCAGCAGCAGCAGCCCATCGCGCACACGCTGCCGCCGAAGCTCAAGGTTACCCACCCGGAGCGCGTGATCGACCCGAAGAGCGGCGTGACGAAGATCGAGCTGGTGCGCTTCTACGGCCTGATCGCGCCGCTGATGATGGAGCACCTCAAGGGCCGGCCGGTGTCGATCGTGCGCGCGCCCACCGGCATCACGGGCGAGCTGTTCTTCCAGAAGCACCTGGACAAGGGCAGCATGGAAGGCATCCGGCAACTCGACCCCGCCATCTGGCCGGGCCATGAACAGATGATCGAAGTCGCGACGCCCGAAGGCTTGCTGTCGGCCGCGCAGATGAACGTCATCGAGTTCCACACCTGGAATGCCGTGAAGACCGCGACTGGCAAACCCGACCGCATGACCTTCGACCTCGACCCGGGCGAGGGCGTCGGCTGGCCGGCGGTGCAGCAAGGCGCCGAGGTCGTGCGCGTGTTCCTCAACGAACTGGGCCTGGAGTCTTTCTGCAAGACCAGCGGCGGCAAGGGCCTGCACGTGGTGGTGCCGCTGCGCAAGCATCACGACTGGGACACGGTGAAGGATTTTTCGGAAGCCATCGTGCGCCACCTGGCCCGCACCTTGCCGAAGATGTTCGTCGCCAAGAGCGGCCCGCGCAACCGCGTGGGCAAGATCTTCATCGACTATTTGCGCAACGGCTTCGGCGCCACGACCGTCTGCGCCTGGTCCGCCCGCGCGCGGCCGGGGCTCGGGGTGTCGGTGCCCGTCGAGTGGGCGGAGGTGCAGCACCTGACGAGCGGGGCGCAATGGACGGTGCGGAACATCCATACGCGGCTGGACAAGGGGAACGAGCCCTGGAAGGACTATGCGAAGTCGGCGCAGGGGATTGGGCCGGCGATGAAGATGCTGGGGTTTCGGGGATGAGGGGCCTTGCTCCCTCTCCCTCCGGGAGAGGGCTGGGGTGAGGGCACGCGACCCGTGAGCGCGTCGATCGGCTCGCCCGGGGCTCGTCGACCACGATAGGCAGGGCGTTCAACTCGGAGCAGAATGCTTCCGGGAGCGGACCTTCGACGGCAATGTCTGCTGACCCAAGCATCTCCATTCGGGAGCACCGCGAGCGACTTCAACGGAGGACGCAATGCGAACGGCTCATTGGCTGATGACGGCAGTCCTTGGACTGCTGCTTGCGGGCTGTGCGGGCATCAGAACCGCTCCGACACCGGAAGCGCGACAGGCTTTGGCTCCAACCGGCAAGCTTCGCGTTGGACTCCAGCTTGGCAATCCCTTGAACGTGGTGCGGGACTCCGTGTCGGGTGAGATGAAGGGGGTCGGATTCGACCTCGGAAAAGAGATGGCCCGGCGCATAGAGGTTCCGTTTGAGCCGGTGCTGTACCCATCGATCGGAGCCCTTCACGACGGCGGGAGATCCGGGGCTTGGGACGTCGCCCAATTTGGGTTCAGTCCCGAGCGGGCGAAGGAGTGGGATTTCAGCGCGCTGCACCTGGAGGTCGAATTCGGCTACCTCATCCCTGGCGGTTCTTCGATCTCAACAATGGCTGATGTGGATCGCCCCGGGACTCGAGTTGCCGTGCAGGAGAAGTCCGGACCCGATGTCTTTTTTACTCGCACGCTGAAGAATGCTGTGGTTGTCCGAGCATCAAGCAACCCTGGCGCATTGGAGGCGCTGAAATCCGGGAGAGCGGACGTCATGGGCAGCATCAAGCCGATCCTGTTCGAGATGTCGAATCAATTGCCTGGTTCTCGAGTCCTCGACGGTCGACCTGGCATCGATCCGCACGCTATGGCGATGCCGAAGGGACGGGAGCTTGGAGCGGCATACACGCGCCAGTTCGTTGAGGACGCGAAGTCCGAGGGTCTGGTCAAAGCCGCGATTGAGAGAGCCGGTTTACGCGGCGTGATTGTCGCTCCGCTCAAATGATGCTCTCTAGCCGCGGCTCCGCGCCCGGCATCAGCCGGATCGGCTCCGAGCGCTCTTCCTGTTGCCCTCGGTGCGCGGGGTATCCGTACCCGCCGAGGCACTGCCACCGTTCGCCTGATCGACCCACTGCAAAGCGTCGACATACGACATGAAGCGGTGGAGGTACTCCGGCGACAGTTCACGCATCAACATGAGCGATCGATGCACGAGGTGACGCGAGTTGAGGGGGCCGGCGTTCTGCGGCACCGTCGCCAGCGACTGCGTCAGCCGTCGATCGGCGCTGAGCCTCGACCAGGTGTTTCTGAAATAGCTGAGCGTCTTCGAGTCGAGCGCCGCGCCGTCCCCACGCGATGACGACGCATGCCGGCCGATGTGGTCGACGAGCTCCGCGAGCGCCCCGCGATGGGGTTGGCCTTCCTGCGTCGTGGTGCTGTCCGCGCGTGGAGCCCTTTCGAGATCCTCGTCATACGCCGCAAGCAGCTTGGCCATCCTGTCGTCCAGGATGCGACGCGCATCGCCGCCGTGCGCAGCCGCCCGCCTGGCCAGCGCTTCGATAAATCGAAAGCGGACGGGATCGAAGCGATGATCGCCACGCTCGCGCCGTGCATCGATCATCGCGCCGGTTGCGCATGTCCCCTCGCTACTCACGGGACTTCATGCTTGCATTTGACGGTCTCGGCGTGGGCGCCATTTCCACGCGCCGATTCCTGGATCGTCCGTCGGCATCGGCATTCGACGCCACCGCCTGCTCGGAACCGAAGGCTGCGGCAAATACCGAGGACGACGGGATGCCTTCCTCGATCAAGGCCCGGGTCACCGTCAAGGCCCGCTGAGCCGACAGCTCCCAGTTGTCGGCGAACTGGCGGTTGCCCCCCCGCACCTGCCGGTCGTCGGTGAAGCCGCTCACCATCAGGATATCGTCGCGGCCCTGGAGGTAGGCGGCCAGCGGTGCGCTCAGGCTCCTCAACAGTTGCCGGCCTTCGGGCTGCAACTCGGCGGAGTTGACGGCGAACAGCACGCTGCCGCTGATGCCGATGCGCCCGTTGTTCAGCGTCACCCGGCCCGCCGCCAGCGGCCCCGCGAGGGCCTGCTCGAGGGCCTGCAGTCGCTGCGCTGCAGCCTGCCGCTGCCGGACCTCGGCTTCCAGCTTCGTCGTGAGGTCCAGCTGCATGCCGACCACGCACACCAGGATCAGCACGAAGGCGCCCAGCAGCCCCGACATCAGATCGCCGAACACGGCCCATACCGGCACCGTCGGCTCCAGGCCGGCGTCGACGTCCTCCGTCATCACGCTTCGCTGCCCACCGGTGCCCGGCTGCTGGCGAGCTGCTGCAGATCCTCGACGATCTGCTTCTGCGACATGATGCTCAGGTCGATGACTTCTCTGGCCTGCGCCACGTAGTAGTCCAGCTGCTCGTCACTGCGCGCGATGGACTTGCCGAGCGCACCTTCGATGCGCTGCAGATGGGCCACCAGCTTGTCGTTCGATTGGCTGAACAGCTGCACCGCGAAACCGAATGCCTCGCCCAGGCTCGCCACCTCGACGGCACTGCCGGTGATCTGTGCGGCGACGTCGGCCATCTTCCCGGTTTCCGCGTCGACCTTTTCCGTGAAGCGCGTGCCGACACGGTCCAGCAGATCCGCCGACGCAGCGACCAGCGCGTCGATCGCCGAGCGCTGTTCGGTGGAGGCATGGTTCACGCTGTCGAGCAGGGTCTGCAGCGTTTCCAGAATGCGGCCGCGTTCCTCCAGCATCGTGTTGTCGCGCGCCATGCTGTCGGAAAGCTTCTGGCGCAGTTCGGCAATCACCTCGGCTGCGGCCCGGGGGGCTTCCGAGGCGGCATGCACGAGTTGGGCGATCTCGGCGATCGTGTTGCTCGCGTGCGCTTCCGTCCGGGCCGATATCTCTTCGGCGGTCTGCGCCAGCGTCTTGCAGAGCTGCTGCTGCTGGCTCTCGCTGCGCGCGCCCGCCTGCTGCCATTCCTGCTGCAGCGACACGGCCATTGCCTCGAGCGCATCGGTCCAGGCCGCCAGCCGCTGCTGGTCGCGCGACGCCATCTCCGCCTGCAGGTCGGCCTGCGCCTGGGCCACAGTGCGCAGCTGTGAAGCCGTATGCTGTTCCAAGCGGGTCGACAGCCCTTCCAGTTGCCGCTGCACGCCGTGCTCGATGGTGCCGTGCAAGGAGGTCGCCTCGCGCGCGATCCCGGCCATCGTGGCTTCGACGACCGGCTGGATTGTCGCGCCGGCAACGCGGGCACTCTGGGTCAGGCTCTCCTTCAACGAGCGGTCGACGGAGGAGGCCAGGCTTGCATACGCGGCCTCGGCCTTGCTGTGGAAGCTGTCCTGGCTGGAGAGCAGGCGCTCGTTCAAGGCCTGGCTCTGCCGCTCCATCGTCGCCATCATGGCCTGCAGCCGATCGACCAGCTCGGGCATCGCCTGGCCCTGTCGCTGCAGCAGCTTGAAGGACTCCTCGCGCTGATGGGCCAGGGAGAAGGCACGCAAGGTGGTCGCGATGCGCGTGTCGAGCAGCTGCGCGGCCTGCAGCCTGTCGCGCCGGCACAAGGCGGAGACGAGGCCCAGCATCGCGGACGCGGCCACGCCCGCAACGGACGTGCCGAAGGCCAGCCCCAGCCCCTTGACCGGGGCGGCCAGGGAGGAGCGGATGGCCTGCAGGTCCGACGCGCTCTCCAGCGCGATCCCGGTGCCGTTCAGCGTGACCACCATGCCGAGAAAGGTGCCCAGCATCCCCAGCAGCACCAGCAGCCCCGCGAGGTATGGCGTCAGGGCCGGGCCGGGCAAGCCGACGCGCTCACCCTCGATGCGCAGGCGCACCGCGTTCCGCAAGGAAGGATGCAGCTGGTCGAGCCAATGGCCCAGGCTCGCCGGGGGATCGGGCATGTCCGCCAAGGCGCGTGCCAGGGTGGACGTGGCCTGGTGGAAGCGGTGCAGTTCCAGCGCGCCCATCAGGTAGAACGCGCCGACGAGCAGCGTGATCACCAGCGCCAACGGGTTCGAGCCGATGTACCCGGCGCCGACCCAACACACGGCGGCCAAGCCCACGAAAAAAGCGAAGTGTTGAAGAAATCTAGTCATTCACTCTTGCGAAGGGCTTCGAGCAGCCCTTCGACCGGTTGCAATCGAATATCCAGCTCGGCAAGCAACACGCTTTGCATGTCCTTGCAGAAAACGTTTGACCAGCCTTCGGGCTGGGCCCCGCTGTCGGCCTGGCGCAAGCGCCCGAAATGCTTTTCGAGCAACCCGGGCACGGTCGACAGCAAGCGCTGCTCGTGCGCACCCAGCGCCTGTTCCATGACGGCATCCACGGCAGCAAGCCGGGCCATGGCGGGCGACCTGGCCGCCAGCTTCGCCCGCAGACGACCGCGCAAGGGCTCGATGGCCGCCTCGATCGCCTGTTGTCTGGCGAGGTAGCGCCGACGGTATGCGGAGAAGTCGGCCCCGAGTGCGCTGTCTGCGGCGATGGCTTTCGCCAACGCGGCTCGCACGCGGGTGCATTCGGCTTCCTCGGCGCGTGCGGAAGCGCGCGCGCCGGATGGCGCAGTCGCCGCACCGCCATTCAACGCCGCGGACAGCGAGATGGCGTCGGTCCAACGGAGCCATTCACCCAATCGATCCGCGAAGCCTTGCTTGGATTCGGGAACGTCGGTGTCGGTCAGTTGAGCGAGCAAGCGAATGAGCGCCGATCCGGTGAAACCTGTACGCCGTGACACTTGCACCATACCGCCAGAAGGAAAAGCCCGGCAGTCTACACCGCGCACTCACGCCCGACGGGCTGGCCGAGTCGCCTCTGTAACGAGACGTCACCAGCCTGCGCCGCCGCCCAGCAGGGCGCGCCTGGCCAGCAGAAAGGTCGCCGCATTCCAGCTCTGCCCGGCCATCCCCATCGGCGCCAGCGTGCGGCCGTGGAACCACTCGGTGAAACGCCAGTCGCCGAGCTCGTTCACGCGCGCCAGTCGAGCGAGCTCCTGCCAAGCCATTGAGTGCAGGCCCACCCGGGCGAGCGCCATCACCCAGAAGCCGCCGACGAAGGGCCAGATGCCGCCGTTGTGGTACTGGTGCACCATGTTCTGCTGATGGCGCGCCATATACGGCCGCCACAGCGCATGCTGACGCGACAGCGGATGCAGCACCACACGCACAGGGTAGGGATCGCAGGCACGCGCCGCGCTGATGGTCTTGACGATGCGGCGTGCCATGGAGGAATCGGCCAGCCCGCTCTGTATGGCCAGCACGTTGCCGAACACATCCCCCTCGTCGCCGACGACCGAGAGATTGACGAAGCTGAGGTACAGGCCCGGGTCGCGCCGGCCGCGGCGCGCATAGTGCCGCAGCAGTCGGGCGCGATGGTACTCGGGCAGGTTGCGCTGGAACGGATTGAACAGGTGGTTGAAGTGGTACTGCGTCGCCTCGGCCTCGTCCACTGCGTAGCGACGCTTGACCTCGTACCAAAGCGCGTTGGTGTACAGCACGTAACCCGAGCGCGGCATGATGTCGGCCCAGTCGCTGGCCTCGTTCTGTTGCAGCAGCCGAAAGTGCTGGTGTTCCTGCGCCAGCAGCCAGCCGAGCGCGCGGCCTGCCTCGCGGCCCCAGTGCGAGCGACCGACGCGGCCATGGCGGCGCACATGATCCACCGCGATCAGCCACCACAAGGTGGCGTCGATGCAGCCCAGGTACCAGAAGTCGGCATCGCGGCCTTCCGGGTCGACGTATTTGGGGATCTGCCCATTGGCCGCCTGCTGTGCCGCGAGCGCGTCGAGGCTGGCCACCGCTCCCTGCTCCAGCGCCGGCACACCACTGCCGCACATCGCCATCACGCAGATCGCGGCGTCGCGCCCGAAGATGCGCGTGTAGCGCCGCGCCTCGGCCGCCTCGGTACGGCTCGCGGCCAGGATGCCGTGCGGTGTCAGGTTGCGTTGCAGAAGTTCGAGTGAAGCCTGGGAGCAGGTGTCGATCAGCGCGAGCGTGGGGGCGTCTAGGTTCTTCATGGGGGCGTAGGGGGCGGTGGGGCGCCGCTTGGCAGCGGAAGCTGCCGTTGACTTTGAACGAATCCCCTCCCGTTTCTGGCGAAGATCGCGACGCGGCAGCAGTCAGTCGATCCAGGGACCACCAAGCATTGCTTGGATATACGCCGCGACCTTCACCAGGTCCTCGTCAGACATCGGGATCGGGGGTGCGTCGACAAGGTGCTCGGCGACCAGGTGCAGCTTTGCCGATGCGTTGGGCTGCTCCTGGAGCAGAACCGCGATCGCCGCGGTTTGGGCGACAGCTCGCAACTCGAGCGAACGCAGTCGCGCGTTGACTTCTTCCATTTCCATTTTGTCCCTCCTCCCCGGGGTCCAAGTTGAGGAATCTGGATTCTGCTTCGAAAAAGGGCGGGCACGTCAACGGGTCCGCATCCGGTACTGCCTCAGCCCGCCCCATCCGCTGCGACAGAGCTTTCGCATGCAATGGCTGCGGACGCGCGTTCTTGAAGGGCAAGTTCAGAGTCCCGAATCCGCCGGAGGACAGACCTTAGCTCGTTCTCCTCCACATGGGTCAGCTCAAGCGCCAGGCTCCCGAACTCAGCTTGGTAGCAGGGCAACATCAACGCCGCTGTGAGCGCGTGGACGTCATTGCTGCGTGCAATGTACTCATTGCACGCAGCAATGCTTCGATAGATTTCGAGCGCCCGTGCTACTCGGCCGGAAGCTTGCTTGCTTGTCTTACTGGTCATCGCCGGCTCCTTGTGGCGCGCCTCGGATGGCGCCGCAAGACAACTCTATTCACTCGGGAGCGCAGCGCGGAGTAACAAGATCGTCGTGAATCTGACCGCTGCACCCGTGGCGTGCGATGGCGATGAGGACTCCTGAATTGGCGCATCGCCCCATGCACGGCCTATCCATGCTCGTGGGACTTTGACGCCTTCTGCTCCGGGACAGTCACGGCGATCGTTTCGCTGGCAAGGATCTTGTGACTCGGATCGGCAAGTTCGATCAGCATCTTGTGCACGCCAGGCTTCAAACCCACCACGATGATGGGATCGCCGCTCGTGTGGGCCCAGGTGCCGGGCCGATCGTCGACTGTCACGTGAAGGTGGCCGACACGGGGCGATACCTCGGCGGCGCTCTTGCCGAAGACCGGGATGATCCGCAGGTTCTCGGTCCGTTGCTGAACGATAACGACGCCCCGAGCCAGAGGCTCGGCCAACGGCGGATACACAACGAGTTTTGGCGGCGGTTCCGATTCGAGCGGAATGACAGCCGCGGGACGGCCGATATCCGTGGCAGTTTGCGTGGCGGTTTGGGCCCAGGCTGCGACGCAGAAAACAGCGGCGGCAGCGGCGACGGCAAGGTGTCTGAAAGCAGATGGCATGGCGTTTTCTTTCGCAGAGGGTTGGTTGACGACGGCCGAATTTTCAGTGGGGAACTGAGCCTCCGGAGCGCAGAACGTATGCCTCTGTATCGGCACGAGAAATCAACACAGTACGTTTCATCTTGGGTTTGCGCGCCGCCCACGCGCCATGCGCCGCACGCCGGCAGTCGTTCTGTACGCGACTGTGTCTGACAGGCCCGAGAACAAATGCAAATCGACGGCCGCTCGACACATCGCAGATGCGAGCGCCGTCTCCAATGCACTCTTCAACTTTTTGAAAGCCAGCCATGAAGACCTATTTCGCCATCGCATCGCCAGTGCGGCGCTTGTCAGCCTGTTCGTGTTCTCGTCCCCTGCCTACGCCCACATGCCGCAGGCGCAGCCGCCGGGAATCGCGCGCACCGATCTCCAGCGGCACGATCTCACCGCGCCGGGACGCGAGGTCGTCCAGGTGCGCGTCGATTTCGCCCCCGGGGTGGTGGCCCCCAAGCACAGCCATCCGGGCGAAGAGATCGCCTATGCCATCGAAGGCTTGCTGGAGTGCCAGCTCGAGGGCAAGCCGCCGGTGACGCTCAAGGCCGTGACGTCCTGTTCATCCCGGCCGGAGCGAACCACACGGTGACGAACGTCGGCAGCGGCAACGCGGCGGAGCTCGCCACGTATATCGTCGAAAAAGGGAAGCCGCTCGTCGTGCTGGAGAAGTGAGAGACCAGCTTCGGGCCCCTTGTTGTCCGTCGACCTCCGCATCTGAACTTTCGCTCCGCAGTGCGAAACCGGCCGTTACCGGCAAGATGCTGGGCTTCGACAGTCGGGCCAAGCAGACCTTCGACCCTGAGGCGCGAACCTACTGCCCTACGACCGACCAGCCCGCTTGTTGGTTCGTCTTGTCGTTTTCGTACTCCCACCGCGTGCCGCAGGCGTCACAACGGTAGCTGGTGATGGTGACCGTGTGACCGCCGCTATCGCCATCGCTGCGCTCCGCCTTGCGACTGGACATCTGAACGAGTTCGGCATGCCCGGGCGCGCGGCGCCAGTTGCGCTGGATTGCGGCGCACGAGGCGCAGAGCACCAGCTTCTTCAGTTCGTCTCGTCGGTTGGATGCGTTCGTCATACGGCTTCTGCCTTCTCTCTATCGGGTCGACCATTCAATCTGCCCATGCTAGCAACATGACAGATTCCACTGGCCAGTCCGTCAGGGGCTCTCCCTTCGCATTTGCCCATGCGGCGCCGAGGACTTAGCACGCGTCCGAAAAGTGCGACGCAAAAAGATGAGGTGACCCTCCGAACAGTGCTTGAAAGACGCTCTCCGAGGTGCTCGGCGACTAAATTCCGTCTCAGAATTCGGACGCAAGTTCTTGAGCGGCCTGCAGGTGCTTTTTCTCGTAAGCCCGGACTTCGACCTGGCCGAATATTGAGACGTGGTGGCTCAATGGCGCTCCTAGGATGGGGCCATCGCATCAATCGACGTTACACGGTGATCACGCGTTCCGTGCGCCAGTCGCCCCGTTTCGGGGCACAGATTGATGAACCGAGGAAACCATGTCAGCCACTCTCGAACTCGACTCCACCCGCCAGGAGTTTCCCGTCACCAAGCGGATGCTCTACCTGGACTCCGCGCACCAGACGCCGATGGCGACTTGCGTCCGCCAGGCGCTCGCGGAATTTCTCGCCGAAGGCAACGAAATGGCCGGGCCGAAGCCGGTATGGATGCGCCGCGTGGAGCGCGCTCGTGAGGACGTTGCTGCGCTGCTCAACGCGTCGCCCGGCGAGATCGCCTTCACCAAGAACACGTCTGAAGGACTGAACATCGCCGCCAATGCCGTTCCGCTCGCGAGCGGGGACACGGTCCTCATGCTCGAAGGCGACCATCCGAACAACGCCTATGCCTGGCTCAACCTCAAGCGCAAGGGCGTAAAGGTACGCTTCGTGAAGGTGGCAGACGATGAAATCGCGACGGCGGAAACCTTCGAGCGCTTCATCGACGCCACGACCAAGGTGATCTCGCTGTCTCACGTGACCTTCCATGCTGGCCAGCGGCACGATATCGCCAGCATCGGCCGCCTGTGCGCACAAAAGGGCATCTACCTGGTTGTCGACGTGATGCAGTCGGTCGGCGTGGTTCCGGTCGACGTCAAGAAACTGGGCGTTTCTGTGCTCGCCGCCGGCTGCCACAAGGGTTTGCTGGTACCCCAGGGCCTGGGCATCCTCTACGTGAAGGCCGGCCTCGATGAGCTTCAACCGGCGTACCTGGCAATGAGCAGCCTGGCGAATCCCCCCGAAGACTACATAGCGCGGCCTGACGATCTTGCACCGCGCAAGGATGCGGGTCGCTTCGAGTTCGGCAACTACAACCTTCCGGATCTGCATGCCCTGTCGAGCTCGATCGGTCTCATTCAGAAGACCGGCGTCGAGCGAATCGAAGAGCATGTGCTCGCGCTCGGTGATCGGCTGATCGCCCAACTCGAAAAGCTCGACGTGCGCCTCGTTGGACCGCGCGCTCGTGCCAGCCGTGCGCACATCTACGTGATGGATCTGCCGGTTGCCGAGTGGCACGACTATTTCACGCAGAACCAGGTTCGCGTGTCGCCCGAGCGAGGCGGTGTTCGCATCTCCTTCGGCATGTTCAACACCGCCGAGGACGTTGACCAGGTTGTGTCGCTGATCGAGCAGCGCTTGAACCGAACCAGTCATCCGACCGCTGCGATACAGGTCGACTGAGCGCCATCCATTTCCATTGCCCGCAGGAGAATCTTTCATGAACTTGAAGTCGTCCTTTCTCACCATCGCAGCGGCGTGTCTGTTGGCTGCGAGCATGCCCACCTTCGCCCAGGCGGGCGGCGATACGCTGCAGAAGATCAAGGAAACCGGAGCGATCACGCTCGGCTACCGCGAGTCGTCCGTGCCGTTCTCATTCCTGGACAGCCAGCAGAAACCCGTTGGCATCTCGATGGACCTGTGCGCGGCCATCGTGGACAAGGTGAAGCAGCAGCTGAACCTGCCCAAGCTTGAAGTCAAGTACGTGGCGGTCAACTCGTCGAATCGCATCCCGCTGGTCGTGAACGGCACTGTCGACGTCGAGTGCGGTGGCACCGCGAACAATGCGGCGCGGCAGAAGCAGGTCGGCTTTTCCGTTGCTACCTTCGTCAGCCAGCCGCTTTGGCTGGTGCGCGTGGACTCCGGCGTGAAGAAGCCCACGGACCTCAAGGGCAAGACCGTCGTGGTCACGCAGGGCTCCAACGCCGTTGGCTTCGTGCGCAAGTTCAACGAAGAGCAGAAGATGGAGCTGGTGACGATCGCGGCCAAGGATCACGGCGAATCGATGCTCACGCTCGACAGCAACCGTGCTGTAGCCTGGCTCGAAGACGACATACTGCTGGCGGGCGAGAAGGCCAACTCGCGCAACTCGGCATCGTTTGCCCTCGTGCCGGGCGGCTTCGACAACATCTACTACGGCTTGATGCTGCGCAAGGACGATCCAGCGTTCAAAGCCCTGGTCGACGGCGTGCTCGGCAACCTCATGAAGAGCGGCGAGTACGACAAGCTCTACAAGAAGTGGTTCGAGTCGCCGATTCCGCCGCGCAACGTGAGTCTTTCCTTTCCGATGACGGAAAAGCTGAAGGAGCGAGTCAAGGCGCCCAGCGACAGGATCGACTGAAGAACCATCTGCAACTGACCGGAGCTCGGCGTGTTCGAAGTCCTTTTCGAAACAGTCCAGGACGGAGAGGAGCTGTATCTCACCTGGCTGCTCAATGGTTTGGCTTGGACGGTGGCTCTGGCGCTGGCAGGCTGGTGTTTTGCCTTCGTCTTGGGGGTGCTGGTCGGATGCTGTCGGACATCCTCCAACCGGGGCATAGCGCTGGCCGCGCGGCTCTATGTGGAGGTTTTCCGCAATATTCCAATCATCGTCCAGATGTTCCTTTGGTATTTCGTACTGCCGGAACTGCTACCAGCCGATCTCGGCAGTGCGATGAAGAAGATGGCGCCCCCCTGGGGTGCGTTCGTTCCGGCCCTCATCGCGCTCTCGCTCTACACCGGAGCGCGCGTGGCCGAGCAAGTCAAAGCGGGCATCGAGGCGTTGCCCTACGGCCAGCGTTCAGCAGCCAGGGCACTTGGCATGAGCGAGCTGAGGGTGTATCGCACCATCCTGCTTCCGCAGGCGCTGCGAATCATCATGCCTACGCTGACCAGCGAGGTGATGGGCATCTTCAAGAACACGTCCGTAGCACTAACCATCGGGTTTCTCGAACTCACCGCGCAAGCCCGACAGATCAACGAGTTCACCTTCAAGACGTTCCAAGCCTTTGGCGCGGCAACCCTTCTCTATCTGCTGCTCGCTCTCTTCGTCTACGCAATCATGCATGGCTTGGAACGGCGCCTTCGCACGCCTGGCTCGGAACTCACGATCGCGCGGCGCCGCTTCTTCTTGCTGAGGAAGGAGGCCGCAAAGCCATGAATCACATCGATTTCTCCGTGATTGCGCAGGCCTACCCGTTCCTGCTCAAAGGATTGGTGTTCTCGCTGGAGCTTACCGCGGTCGGCTTCGTCGGAGGGTTGGTACTCGGTATCGGCTTGGCTCTTGTGCGGCACCTTGAAGTTCCGGTGGCATCGCAACTGGCAAGCGCGTACATCACGCTGATTCGCTCAGTGCCGCTGATCATGGTGCTCTTCTGGTTCTTCTTCCTCATGCCGCTCGTGCTGATGTGGATGACAGGAGCTTCAAGGCCGGTGCAGATCGGACCTGTGTGGACGGCCTTCGTGACCTTCACATTGTTCGAGGCCGCCTACTACGCCGAGATCATCCGCGCCGGGTTCAAGTCGATAGCAAAGGGGCAGTATGGCGCTTGCAGAGCGTTGGGAATGTCCACCTGGCAGACTTATCGGCTGATCATCCTCCCGCAGGTCCTGCGGGTTGTCAGTCCGATCCTGCTCACGCAGACGATCATCCTGTTTCAGGACACGTCGCTGGTCTACGTGCTTTCCGTGACCGATCTCTTGGGTGCAGCGTCGAAGATCGCCCAACGTGATGGGCGCCTCGTCGAGATGTACCTGGCGGTCGCCGTGATTTACATGGTGCTTTGCTCGATCACGTCGCAACTCGTTGCCGTACTGAAGAATCGCTATGCAGTTCCAGGACGGCGCTAGAGTCCCAATAATCCGGTCATGAGCACATCGACCAGGAAGGCCAGGAAAACTTCGACAGCCGTCGCAGGAACGCCCGTCGAACGACTGTTCGCGGTCCTCAACCTGGCGGCCAAGATGGGCATGATCTCCGCAGCCGATGTCGTCTACCTCCTCGATCTGCCCAGGCCTACGGCTCACCGGATGATCGCCTCGCTGGAGGAACTGCAGTTTCTTCAGAAGATGCCGGCCAAGGGCAAGTACGCCGTCGCGCCCAAGCTGGTCGGATTGGCGACCTCGATCCTGAGCTCCACGATTGTCTACGCGCCCATCCAGGCGCTGTTGACCGCCGTTGCACAAAAGACCGGAGAGACCTGTGGGCTGGCACTGATGTCCTTCGGCGAGGTCGAGTACATCGCAAGCGTCATGGGCCAGTCGCCGCTCACGCTGCAGTTCCAGGCTGGGCAAAAGGCGCCGCTGCACTGCACGTCCAGCGGTCAGGTCTTTCTTGCAGCGTTGCCGCCGGATGAACTCGCAAAGTTCATGGCCTCCGGCCCCTGGGAGCCGCTGACGCCCAAGACCGTCACCGAACCGAAGGGGCTTCTCGAGCGCCTCCGAAAGGTGAAGAACCAAGGTTATGCGGCCAATGAGTCCGAGTACATCGTGGGCGTCGTCGGTGCCGCAGTACCCATACAGGGCACAGATGGCCAGGTCGTGGCGGCGCTCACGATTTCTGCGCCGAAGAGCAGACGCACGCTCGAGGAAGTCGTCGCGATGGTACCTACGTTGACGACGTACGCAGATCGGATCAGGCGGGCGATCCAACCTAGATAGGATCTCAGCGGTCTCGGCACCACCGGCCCGAATCCGGACACACACTGGCCCGTGCGCCGTTCAGCCAGACTTGCTCTTCATCCAATTGCAACGAGGTCGAAGGATCGATGTCGAAGTCGATCCGAAGTGCGCGCGCGACATCGGCATTCTCGATAGGAAGTTCCCAGGTCAGGAATACCTGGGTGCAATCCTGGTCGGGCGCGAAGTCGGCCACATGGAAGCCGCCGCTGCGGCGCTTGATGACGGCGTGCGGCTGGCCCGTATCGAATATCACAGCCATACCCCTGGCAAGCGGGATTCGATGACCTGTGGCGGGGAAATGCAAGTCCAGACCTCGGTCCTCGCTCAGGAAGAGATTGCAGAAGGCCGCACCGCCATAGTGTTCGCCGTCATGATGGTACTTGGCGCCGCGGCAGGCCATGAGGGCTACGTCACAGGAGGCAAGCACCTCAGGCAGGCCGAGCGTGCGCGTCCAATCGGACACTGCCTTCACGCAGTGCCTGTAGTCCGGCCAGCGCGCACGCGCTCGCGCCAGAGGCAATGCCTCGACGTCTCCGGGTTCCAGGCCCAAGCGCAACGATGTCTCCCTTTCCCAATCTGCCATCAGCCTTGCAGGGGGCGCAGGCACGTCGACCGTGCCAGACAGCACCACATCACTCATGCTTCGACTGCGGATGGCATCGCCACTCCAGAAATAGGAAGCAAGAAGGTCTTGCACGCGATGCGGTTGAGGGGGGTGGCTCATCCGACCAGTGTAGTAACCGGCGATGGATCACCCATCGCAAGCAGCCGTGCTGCGGTTGGCGCTGTTGTGGCAGGATGCGGCCAGAACCAGGCGATCGAACTCGCCGACTGCAACTCAACTTCCCGGCCTCTCCCATGCCCACGTTTCCGGACGACATCTACACCGAGCCTTCCGACCTGGATGGAAGAACCCTCTCCAACCTCGGTCCGCTGCGCAGGATGGCGGGCCTGTGGCAGGGCGAGAAGGGCGTGGACGTCAAGCCCAAGGCGCAGGGACCGAAGACGCAGGTCTATGTAGAGCACTACGAATTGCAGCCGATCGATCCCCAGACCAACGGCCCGCAAGTGTTGTATGGCCTGCGCTATCACACCTACATCCACAAGCCGGGCCTGACCAAGATGTATCACGATCAGGTCGGCTACTGGTTGTGGGAACCTGCCACCGGCACCGTCATGCACACACTGGCGATTCCTCGAGGCCAGGTAGCGATGGCGAGCGGCCAAGTGAAGGCGGACGCAGACCGCTTTGAACTCGTCGCCACGCGCGGGAGCCTCGTGAACGGCATCGTGTCCAACGCGTTCATCGAGCATGCTTTCACCACGCTGGAGTGGCGTATCGAGGTCGCGTTCAATGCCGATGGCACCTGGTCGTACAACCAAGATACCGTCATGCAGATCCAAGGGCTGGCCGAACCCTTTCATCACACCGACCGCAACACGCTCACGAAGATCGGTGAGCCGGCTCCCAATCCGTTGGCAATGCAGGATTGAGCGTCGGCGCCAGGATCGGTGGCGAATAGTCAGAATGCACCAAGCCCATTGCCCGTCGCTGCATTTCCCCCGGCTTGCCCTGATGGCGCTCGCGGTCGCTCTGCTGGGCGGCTGCGCTTCCGCGCCAGCTACAGCGCCATCGCAGCCATCAACAGCGCTCCCGACGCCCATGCCCGCGGCCGTGGACGACGCAGAGCTCCGCAAGCGGTTCGCACAGTGGGTCGCGGACTTCCGCGCGACTGCGCGCGCAGGAGGCATCGGCGAGGCCACGCTGCGCAGCGCATTCGACAATGTCCAGTACCTGCCGCGCGTCATCGAACTGGATCGTGTGCAGCCCGAACTCACGCGCACGGTCTGGGACTATCTTGAGAGAACCGTGACCGCCCAACGTGTTGCGGCGGGCCAGGACAAGCTCCTGCAGGTTCGCAACGAAGCCGAAGCGGCGGCCTCGCGCTACGGCGTCCCGCCCAGCATCGTGGTCGCCATCTGGGGCATGGAGAGCAACTACGGCAGCAATTACGGCAGTACCCCGACCATCGACGCGCTGGCGACGCTGGGCTTCGAGGGGCGTCGCGCGGACTGGGCGCGCGCTGAGTTGCTCGCGGCGCTGAAGATCGTCGACAACGGCGACATCGATCGCGAACACCTGGTCGGCTCCTGGGCTGGTGCCATGGGCCAGACCCAGTTCCTGCCGTCGAACTTCCTGGCCTACGCGGTGGATGCCGATGGCGATGGTCGGCGTGACATCTGGGGCAGCATGGCGGACGTGATGGCCTCGACCGCGAACTTCCTGTCGCGCGCGGGCTGGCAGGCGGACAAGCCTTGGGGCGCCGAGGTCCGGTTGCCGACTGGCTTCGACTACGGTCGGGCCGACACAGCCGTGCGCCAGTCCACGGCTCAATGGGCCGGCGAGGGGCTGCGAAGCGCGGACGGTCAGCCACTGCCGGAGTTTGCGGACGGCACGATCCTGCTGCCCGCAGGCGCCCGCGGGCCGGCTTTCCTGGTCGGATCGAACTTCCGAGCCATCTTGCGCTACAACAACTCGACCAGCTATGCGCTCGCGGTCGGCCTTCTTGCGCAACGCCTGACTGGCGGCCCCGACGTGCAGTCCCCTTGGCCGCGGGATCTGGCCGCTCTCACGCGCAGCCAACTGATCGAGCTCCAGACCGCGCTCAATCAGCGTGGCTTTGCCAGCGGAGCGCCCGACGGCGTGATGGGCCCCGCCACCCGTGACGGCCTGCGCCGCTATCAACGCAGTGTCGGCTTGCCCGCGGACGGCTATCCAAGCGCAGAGTTGCTTCAGCGCCTGCAACAGCGCTAGCCGAGGTCTGCGAGCATCGTGCCGCGGCAATTGGGAGACCCGCAACGGCAGGGATAGTCCGAGGCCGGCGGGCCGTCGTCCGCTGTCAGGCAATAGTCGATGAACAGTTCGTCCCCCGCGTTCACGGGAGCGATCGTCTGGAACTTCAGCAACAACTGGCCTGCGTCGTCGTACTCCTCGTCCGCCTCGCAGTTCGGGTCGCAGGCGTGATTCAGGTGGCGAGTGCCATTGCCTCCCTTGGCGCCATCGATGGTTTCCCGATTGGACAAGGTAAACAGGTAAGTGAGCTGGCCATCCCGGACCTTGGCGGCGATCTCCTGCTGTGAGTAGCGCCGGCCTTCGTAGATACCCAGCAATGCGAAAGCGGGCAACGCGCGCGTCGCGAAGGCGCCGAGGCCGTGGACTTCGCTGGGCCCCACCCTGAGGCAGGGCGTAGAGGAATGGTGTTTGCGAAGCTTTGCCATGTGAGTCGGATTTGTAGACGGAGCCCGAACTTGCCGAAGGCTGTATCGGGTAGTCGAACAGGTTCTTTCTGAAGTCGCTCCAGATCGGCGGTTTCATCCGAACAGCTGGGCCGCGGTGCCATTTTTGAATACTTTCTTATTGTTTCTTGCGCACGCAAGGACTAAGCTGGCACCCGTCGGATGAAGATCAAAAAAAGGAGGAACGATGACCAGCGTTCCATCGGCGCGCGCCTTGCGCGGCCTTGCTTATGCGTCCCTGGTGTTCCTGGCTTGGTGCGGCGGTGACGACGGAGGCGGCGGCAGAGCGCAGGGCGCCAACGCGGCGCTCGCGGACGTGTCCGCATCGAGCAACAGGCCGGCGCCGGGCGGAGAGCCTGCGATCCTGACCAGTCCGCCCCCCGGCACCAAGTTCGCCAGCCGCAGCGCGACCTTCGTCTGGACCAACACCGGCGCCAACCAGTACGGCTTCGCGATCCAGTCGACCTCCTCGGCGACACCGGTGGTCGACACCGTGACCAGCGCGACCACGCTGACGGTGACAAACCTGCCCACGGACGGCGCGGGACTCGTGGTCCGGCTGCGCTCCCGATTCAAGGGAAAGTGGCTGCCATCCAACGAGTACAGCTTCACGGCAGCCGGGTACACCGCGGCGCAGTCCACCGCTGCCGTCAAGCCCTGGTCCGATCCGATCGCGCTGCCGCTCGTGCCCGCCTCGGCCGCCAACCTGCCGGACGGCAAGCTGCTGCTGTGGGCCGCCCGCTCGCCCACCAGCTTCAGCACGAGCAGCAACGAGGCCTACACCTACACCTCGGTGTTCGACCCCGCCACGCGATCGTCGAGCCCCCTGACGGTCACGGCCACGGGCCACCAGATGTTCTGCCCCGGCCTCAGCATGCTGGCCGACGGCAGCGTGCTGGTCACCGGCGGCAGCGATGCGGTGAAGACCTCGATCTACGACCCGGCGCTGGGCGGCTGGGTGACGGGTGCGCAACTCGGGATCGCACGTGCCTACCAGTCCAGCACCACGATGTCCGACGGCTCCGTATTCACGGTCGGCGGTTCATGGAACGGCGGACTGGGCGGCAAGTATGGCGAGGTGTGGTCGGCCAGCACCAGCACCTGGCGCACGCTGTCCGGCGTACCGGCCAACATGCCGGACGCGAGCAATGTCTCCAACCCGCCGCTGGCCGGCCCGGACGCGGCCGGCGTCTACCGAGGCGACAACCACATGTGGCTGTTCGGCGCCGCCGGCGGCTGGGTGTTCCACGCCGGTCCCGCCGCCGCGATGCACTGGATCGACACGCGCGGTAGCGGTGCCATCCTGCAGGCCGGCCCGCGCAGCGACGACCCCTACGCCATGACCGCCAGCGCCGTGATGTACGACATCGGCAAGATCCTCAAGCTCGGCGGCGCGCCGAACCACGACAGCGGCAACGCCTTCAAGACCGCCTACATCATCGACATCAATGCGGGCGCGCCGAACCCACCCACGGTGCGCAAGGTCTCGCCCATGGCCTATGGCCGCACCTTCGTCAACAGCGTGGTGCTGCCCAACGGCGAGGTGCTTGTGATCGGCGGCCAGACGCAGCCCGTGACCTTCTCCGACTCCTTCAGCGTGCTGGCTACCGAGCTGTGGAGCCCGGTGCTCGAGAGCTTCATCACCCTGCCGCCGATGCAGAGACCGCGCAACTACCACAGCGTGGCATTGCTGCTGCTGGACGGACGCGTGCTGGCGGGCGGCGGCGGGCTGTGCGCTTGCCCTGCCGACCACCCGGACGCGGAGATCTACACGCCACCCTACCTGCTGGCGCCCGACGGAACGCCCGCACCCCGCCCGGCCATCACGGCCGCGCCGGCCACCGCCACATGGGGCAGCCAGATCGCCGTGGCCACCGACCGCGCGGCGGCCAGCTTTGCATTGGTGCGCATGGCGTCGGCCACTCACTCGGTCAACACCGACCAGCGTCGCATCCCGCTCTCCTTCACGGGCACGGCAGGCAACTACCAGCTGGGCATTCCGGCCGATCGCGGCGTGGTGCTGCCGGGCAACTACATGCTGTTCGCGCTGGACGGCAGCGGCGTGCCCAGCGTGGCGCGCACCATCAACATCCGCTAGTGGCCGGCGCGCTTCGCAAGCTGAGGCTCCCGATGGCGCTGGCGCTCGCAACCGCACTGGCCGCGGGCCTGGCGTGGCGCGGGTGGCGCGAACCCGCCGTGCCGGCCTCGGTGGCGCGCGGCGCGCGCCTGTTCGACGGCACCGAGCCGCTCGCCGGCACGCTGTCCGGCCACAGCGCGCCGCTGCCGGTCGCGGCGACGCGCTGCACCCAGTGCCACGCCGGCCCTGGCAAGTCCACCGCCGCGGCCTCCAATTTCGCGCCGCCGCTGGACCGGCGCCAGCTGCGCGAAGCCCGCCCGCGCCGGGGCGGCCCGCCCGTCGCGTACGAGCAGGCGTCCTTCTGCCGCACGCTGCGCACCGGCGTCGACCCGGCCCACATCGTGTTGCCCCGAGCCATGCCGCGCTTCGATGCCGACGATGGCCAGTGCGCGGCCTTGTGGGACTACCTGACGCAGGGCCTCCCCGAATGAACGCGCATCGCCCCCTCGTCCCATCCCGGGTTGCATCCCCCGGGCGCCGGCGCCTGCTTGCCGCCGGTGCGCTGGCGTGGCTGGGGGTGCCGCCGGCCGCCCGTGCCAACGCCGGCGTCGGCCCGGTGATGCCGGCCGTGGCGGCGCCGGCCTTGCCGCTGCGGCGTCACGACGGCGCCGCGCCGACGCTCGCGGCGCAGCTGCGCGGCGCCCCGACCGCCGTTCAATTGATGTTCACCGGCTGCAGCACGGTCTGCCCGATCCAGGGCGCCTTGTTCTCGGCGCTGCAGGCCGCGTTGCTGGCCGAGCGCGATGCGGCGGCGCGCCTGCTGTCGCTGAGCATCGACCCGCTGGCCGACGACCCCGCCGCCCTGAGCGCCTGGCTGCGGCGCTTCGGCGCCAGGCCCACATGGAGCGCGGCGGCGCCTGCCCCCGAGGCGCTCGACCCGATGCTCTCGCTGTTCAAGGGGGGCGCGGCCGCGGGCGACCGCCATACCGGCCAGGTTTATCTGTTCGATCGCCACGCTCGGCTGGTCTGGCGTACCAGCGAGCTGCCGCCGGCGGCCGAGGTCATGGCCGCGCTACGGCGCGTTGCGTAGCCGCAGCCTCAGGCCTACGGGCGACATCGTGAACGCCAGCCGCTCCTGCACTTCCATGCCGTCGGCGGTTGATACGTCCGCGATCTCGAACGCGCCGAGCAGCATGGCGGCCACCATCTTCATCTCCGACAGCGCGAGGTAGCGGCCGGGACAGGTGCGCGGCCCGGCGCCGAAAGGCATGGCGACCCGCTTGGCTGAGCCCGCGGCCCGGCCCGGGCCATCCCCGGCGAGCCAGCGTTCCGGCCGGAACGCCTCGGGATCGGAGAAATGCGCGGCATTCACGGCCCCGGGGCGCATCAGGCACATTACCGGCGTGCCGGCAGGCACTGCCACACCGTCCACCACGGTATCGCGCACGGCCTCCTGGATGAGGAGCGGGGCGACCGGCTTGAGCCGCATCGTCTCGTGCGCGCAGGCTTCCACGAAATCGAGCTGGCCCAGCTGCTCGTGGGTGGGATGCGATCCCTCGCCGATCACGCTGCGCACTTCCTCGGCGGCCCGTTGCGCGGCCTCGGGATGGCGATGCAGCAGCCAGACCATCCACGCCAGCGTGTTGGCCGTCGTGTCCTCGCCGGCCAGCAGCATGGTCAGCATGTTGCCGGAAACGTCCTCGTCGGTCAGCTCGGAGCCGGGCCGGTCGCGCTCGGCGACCATGGCTTCGATAAGGTTGCGGGGGTGCTCGCGCAGTTCAGGCTCGTCGGCGAGCCGTTGCCTCGCGGCGGCGATGAAGCCGTTCACGGCGCCGTGCACCGCCGCCAGATCCGCTTCCACCGCCCGGTCGCGCCGCGTCAGCCAGCGCGGCAGCGGCGACAGCACGCGCTTGGCCAGCGCGGGCAGCAGCTTGTCCAGGTGCTGCTGGATCACCTCCTCGTCCGACTCCAACGTGTTGATGTCCGTGCCGAAGGCCAGGCCCGCGGTCACGTCGACGGTGTAGCGCATCAGGTCCGCCTGCAGGTCGATCGGCTGTCCGGCCTCCGCGGCCCGGCGCCAGCGGCCCTCGAAGCGCTGCGTGACCTTCACCAGCGTCGGATGGAAGGCCTTGATGTGGGTCGGGTCCAGGCCGCGCAGCACCATGGGCCGGTGCCGCCTCCATTCGTCGCCGTTGATGGTGAACAGGCCATTGAAGCCCAGCGAGCGAGCCGCCGCGTTGAGCTTTGCGCCGCGCTGGAATCCGTCGGGCCGGTCGCGCAGCACCGCGGCGACCGTCCCCGGGTTGGAGATGACGACGAACTCGCGGGAGGCGATGCGGAACCGGTAGATCTCGCCGTACTCGCGCGCCCACTGCTCGACCTTCTGGTGCAGGCGTTCGCGCTCGATCTGGAGGGCATTGCCCAGCAGAGGCAGGCCGCGCGGCCCCGGCAGCTCGCGAATACGCCGCAGAGGTGCATCCGCACGCGGTCCATCGGTGGTGATCGCCATGTCGGTCCCTTCGTGCGCCGGCGCGCTAAAAGCGCGGCATCTTATCTCGACCCACGGGAGGCCACTCAGAAGCCGAACTGGAAGAGCTGGTTGTTCAGCCAGCGCCGCAGCACGTCCACGGGCCGCGGCGCGGGCGCCTGCTGCAGCCGCGCGGCCACGCCACGTTCCATGCGCAGCACCGGCCGATCGGCGCCCTGGGCGCACGCGACGAAGCCCATGCGCTGCATGAAGCGGATCATCCGGCGGTTGGAAGACGGCACCTCGCCGACAAGCCGGTGCAGGCCGGCATCGCGCGCCGCTTCGAGCAGGCGATCGAGCAATTGCTCGGCCAGCCCCTGGCCCTGCCAGAAGTCGGCCACGACAAGCGTCAGCTCCGCGCAGTCGCCGTCCGCGCCGACGTCGTAGCGCGCCTCCCCGATCACCTCCTCGTCGTGGTCCAGCCTCAGCGTGGCGACGAAGCCGGCATGGCGAACGCCGTCCACGTTGACCAGATCCAGCAGCATGGCCGGCGAGCAGGCACCGAAGCCGCGGCCGAAGCGCTCGCAGCGCGACGCGGCCGACAGCCTGGCGATGAAGCCGCCGAAGCGCTTCGCGTCGTCGGAGCGCAGGGAACGGATCTGGGCCGGTACGCCGTTGCGCAGCCGCACGTGCCGAGGCAGTCCCACGGCACGCCGCGTCGCGGCGATGGCTGCGGCCGGGGTGGTGTTCAGCTTGAGCATGGGGCTATTCCGTTGGCTGGTGAAAAGGAGTGCCAAGCTTCTCGCGCCGCGCCCTTCCAGTCCTTAAGTAGTACTGAAGCGTGCTGAAGCCCGCTTCAGGCGGCCGCCGGCCTCCCGAATTCAGAACGCTTAAGGGCCGAATTCATGACGCCGCGGCCGCCTTCGGCGACAGTCTCGGCACGGACCCGGCCGGGTCCACCGATCCGCCCACGAACCATGGCCTTGAATGCACCGCGCTATGTCTGCCTCTCCGACCTTCACCTCGGCGCCGCCTACAGCACCCTGACCTACGCCGACGCGCAGGGACGGCCCGATCCCGGCCGCCCCAGCGACACCCAGGTCGCCTTCGGCAGCGCCTTGCGCCAGCTGCTGTCCACCATGGACGGCCCGCCCCCGACACTGATCCTGCTGGGCGACGTGCTCGACATGGGCCTGTCGCCGATGGGCGACGTGGCGGCGGCCTTCCGGTGCTTCGTGGAGACGGTGATGCAGGACGGCGGCCGTCCGGTGTTCGCCCCGCGCGTGCTGTACGTGCCCGGCAACCACGACCACCATCTCTGGCGCATCGCACAGGACCAGCAGTTCCAGGACGCGCTGCAGCAGGGCCGCATCGAGGACGACCTGATCAAGCACACCGCGCTGTTCGAGGACGCTGTAGCGGGAGACGTGGCCGGTGCCGCCCGGATCGCGTCGTCGATGCTGACGCGGCTCGTGGCCGGCTGCCCCGGCCTGGCCGACGCGCGGGTGGACATCGCCTACCCGAATCTCGGCCTGCTCGATGCGTCGCGCCGCCGCTGCGTCGTGCTGCACCACGGGCACTACATCGACCCGATGTACCGGGTGATGACGATCCTGAATGCGCAGGCTCCGGGCCGGAGCGCGGGACGCAACCCCGGCACCGTGACGGTCTCGGACCTGGAGGGCCAGAACGGCGCCTGGGTCGACTTCATGTGGTCCGACCTCGGCAGTTCCGGCATGACCGGGGCCGGCGCCGGCAAGCTCTACGAGGTAATGCGCGATGCCGCCGCATCGCACGACTTCTCGCAACGGCTGGCCGCCCTGCTGGTGGCCAAGCTCGACCAGAACTTCGGCATGAGCGGGAGCATGGACGTGTTCCAGGGCATCACGGTCAGCCAGCTCGTGCTCGGCACGCTCGACGCCACGCTGGGCCGGGGCGCCGAGTCGCAGCGCGACGGCTATGCCGAAGTGATGAGCGCCGACGACGTGGCGGACCTGCGCTGGTACCTGTCGGGGCCGGTGAAGCTGCAGCTCGAGCAGGCCGGGCTCAAGCCGTCGGAGCTGGATTTCAGCTTCGTCTTCGGCCACAGCCACAAGCCTTTCGAGGACGAGCTGCCGGTGGCCGGCTTCGACCGGCCGGTCGGCATCTTCAACACCGGCGGCTGGGTGATGGACCAGCCCACCATGACCACCACGCAGGGCGCCTCGGCCATGTTCATCGACGATGCGCTGAACGTCGCGTCGCTGCGCCTGTTCAACGATCCGGTGAACGGGCGCATGCCCCCCGTGCACGCACGCGGCATCGGCGGTTTCCGCGACCGCGACAACCCGATGCTGGCGGCGCTGGCCGCCGGCATCGAACGCACGGCACCGGCCTGGGGGGCGTTCTCGCGCAACGCGCAACAGGCCACGCAGAGCCGCGCCACGCTGCTGCTCGACGAATTCTTCACCGCCTCGGTCGCGGTGATTGCGGACGCACGGGCAGAGATGGAGGCCCGGGCAAAGACGATGGCAAAGGCGAACGCATGACGATGAAGCCCATTTCCCGCTCACTCGACGAGATCGCCTCGCACTACACGGTGGTCGTGGTGGGTTCCGGCTATGGCGCCGGCGTGGCGGCTTCGCGCCTCGCGCGTGCCGGCCAGACGGTCTGCGTGCTGGAGCGCGGCCGCGAGATCCTGCCCGGCCAGTTCCCGAACGACATCGCCACCGCGCAGGCCGACATGCAGATCGACGGTGCGCGCGGCAAGCTCGGCGCGCCCGACGGCCTGTACAACCTGCACCTGAACGACGACATGCTGGCGATGGTGGGCTGCGGCCTGGGCGGCACCTCGCTGATCAATGCCAACGTCGCGCTGGAGATCGATCCGCGCCTGTTCGACGCCACGCCCTGGCCGGCCGAGTTCCGCCGCGACCCGAAGCTGCTCGATCCCTACATCGCACGGGCCCGGCAGATGCTCGACCCCTCGCCCTATCCCGAGGATTCGGAAGACTTCCCGCCGCTGAACAAGCTGCTGGCGCTGCAGAAATCGGCCGCGGCGATGAAGAAGCCGTTCAAGCGCCCGCCGATCGCGGTGAACTTCGTCGACCAGGTGAACCCGTTCGGCGTGACGCAGCCGCGCTGCAACCTGTGCGGCGATTGCACCAGCGGCTGCAACGTGGGTGCGAAGAACACCACGCGCATGAACTACCTGCCCGACGCGCACGGCCACGGCGCGCAGATCTTCACGGGCGCGCGGGTCAGCCACGTCGAGCGCGACGGCGCGCGCTGGCGCGTGTTCTTCGACGAGGTTGGCTTGCGGGGTCCGGACGGCCCGGCCGCGCAGGGGACCGCTGGCCGGCGCAGCGTCAGCGCCGATGTGGTGATGCTCGGCGCAGGCGCCCTGGGCTCGACCGAGATCCTGCTGCGCTCCAAGGCGCACGGACTGCCACTGTCGGACCGGCTCGGCCAGCGCTTCTCCGGCAACGGCGATGTGCTCGCCCTGGGCTACAACAGCTACTGGCAGTCCGGCACCGATGCGGAGGGCCAGGCGGTCCAGCGCAAGATCAACGGCGTGGGCACGGGGCGCAACGAGGTCGCGCTGGCCGATCTGCCAGGGCCGTGCATCACTGGCGTGATCGACATGCGCCAGACGCCCGAGGTGGGCGACGGGCTGGTGATCGAGGAGGGCGTGATCCCCGGCGCGCTGGCCCCGCTGCTGACGCCGGCGCTGTTCTTCGCCGACGCCATGCTTGGCGGCGAGTTCGCGTACGGCGCCACGCAAGCCAAGTCCCGCCTGCTCGATGCCCAGGCCCTGGGCGAGGCGGTGCAGGGCGACCCCGGCAGCCTGACCCAACTGGCCTACAGCGGCGCGGTGGCCCGCACGCAGACCTACCTGGTGATGAGCGTGGACGAGGCGGCCGGCCGCCTGCACCTCGAGGACGACCGGCTGCGCATCGACTGGCCGAACGCCGGCGCCAGCCCCACGATCGCCAGGGACGAGGCGTGGCTGAAGGCCGCCAACGACGCGGTCCAGGGCCAGTTCATCCCGAACCCGCTGTCGGCCGAATCGCTCGGCCGCAAGCTGATCACCGTGCACCCGCTCGGCGGCTGCGGCATGGGCGACAGCGCGCGCGCTGGCGTGGTCAATCACCAGAGCCAGGTGTTCTCGGGCAACGACGGCGAGGCGGTGCACGAGGGCCTGTACGTCTGCGACGGCGCGGTGCTGCCGGGCGCGGCAGGCGTGAATCCGCTGCTGACCATCACCGCGCTGGCCGAGCGCGCCTGCCAGAACCTGTGCGACGCGCGAGGCTGGGCGATCGAGCTCGGCCTGAAGCCACGCCAGATCTTGCCGGCGCGCAGCAGCACATCCTCGCCTCCAGCCGCGCCTCCTTCGGGCCTGCTGGAGCGCCTGGAGCGCGAGATCTCGTCGATCGCGCACGACGCCGAAGCGCTGCTCCAGAGCGTGGCCGGGAATCTCGAAACAGGCGCCATCGAGCTGGCGAAGTACGCGATCAAGAAGCTCATCGAGAAGGATCCGGCGCTGCTCAGCCCGAGCTTCCAGTTCACCGAAACCATGCAAGGCTGGATCAGCACCGAGGCGGTGGTCGCGCGCCCCGACGCGGCGCGCCGCATCGCCGACGACTACGAAGTCGCCTGCGCGTGGGGCCGCGTGCGCAACCAGACGATGTGCTTCGAGCTGACCATCCATACCCACGACCTGCACGCGATGGTCTCGGATCCGACCCACGCCGCAACCATCTCCGGCACCGTCACCTGCCCGGCGCTGTGGCACGAGCCGATGCCGGTCGTGAGCGGCGTGTTCCACCTGCTGCCGGCCGATGCGCAGCGCGTGGAAACCTGGACCATGACCTACGAGATGATGTTGCAGCGCGGCGACTCGCGGCTGCGCTTCAAGGGCCACAAGCTGCTGCACCAGCGGCCCGGGTCCTCACCCTGGACCGACACCACCACGCTGTTCGTGCGCGTACACGACGTGGAAAGCGCCGAGAGCCCGCTGGTCGCGCAGGGCATCCTGACGCTCGACCTCGACGATCTCCTGTGGCAGGCCTCCTCCATCAAGCTCGAGCCGCCCGCGAACCTGCTGGGCGAGGTGGAGCAGCAGGTGCCGGCCGCGCGCGACGCCATCAACGCCGCCTACCTGGCCAAGTTCGGCGGCTTCTTCGCCACGACGCTGTTCCGCGCCTACGGCGGACTGCTGGCGGACCTGAACAACTTCCCGGCGCTCGACCTCCGCCAGCTGCAGCGGCGCGCATTGCACGCACCGGTGCCGGTGCCGCACAGCGTGGACGTCGGCGACGGCTTCCGGATCAAGCTCACCCGCTATGCCGGCGGCGCGCGCGGGCCGGTGGTGCTGGCGCCGGGCTTCTCGGTGCGGGCGTCGTCCTTCGCCACCGACACGGTGGAGCAGAACCTGGTGGAAGCGCTCTGTGCGCGCGGCTGGGACGTGTGGCTGTTCGATTACCGGGCCAGCCCCGATTCCGGCAGCCCGATCGCCCCCTTCACCATCGACGACATCGCCCGCATCGACTGGCCGGCCGCGGTGCGCTTCATCCTGGAGGCCACGGGCGCACGGGATCTGCAGGCGATCGCGCACTGCGTCGGTTCGATGAGCCTGCTGATGGCCTTGCTCGACGGCATGACCGGCGTGCGGTCGATCGTCTCCTCGCAGCTGACGCTGCATCCGGTGACGAACTGGCTCAACTACGCCAAGGCCGATCTCGGCCTGGCCCGGCTGCTGGAAGGCTATGCACCGCTGGAGGACCGCTTCGACAGCGTGCCCGGCACCACCGACCTGGACCGCGAAATCGACACGCTCGCCTGGAAGGTGCCCATTCCCGCCGGCGAGGAATGCAAGAACCCGTTGTGCCGCCGCGTGTTCTCCATCTTCGGCCCCTCGTATGCGCATGCGCAGCTGAACAACGCCACCCACACGGCGCTGGCGGAAATGTTCGGCTGCGTCTCGCTGCGCCCCTTCGAGCAGCTCAGCCTGATGATGCAGCAGGCCAAGGCGGTGGACAGCGAGGGGCGCGACGTCTACGTCGTGCCGGAGAACGCGCCGCGGCTGGCGCTGCCGATCAGCTTCGTGGCCGGCGCCGGCAACCAGCTCTTCTTCCCGGAAACCTGCATCCGCACGCAGAGCTGGCTGTCGGCCTTCAACGACCCGGCGCTCTACACGCGCCACATCTTCGACGGCTACGCCCACATGGACCTGTTCATCGGGCGCGATGCGGCGCGGGATGTCTTCCCTTACCTGATCACGCAGCTCGAACGTGCGGACCCGAGGCAGCGTTGAGAAGGTGCCGTTCGGACACCAGCGCCACGATGTCGTCCTCGTCGAGCCCGGCCCCTTCGAGGCGCCAGGCCTCGATGCTGGCCGCCGGATGCGCGGCACCGATGAGCGCCAGGGCGGCCGCCATCGCGCGGTCGTCGCTGGGCGAGCGCCGCTCGCCGCGCCGCTGGCGCGCGGCGTCGTCGCAGCCGATCAGCAGCGCAGCCTCGCGCAGCCGGCCCTGGCGCGCCGCCAGCAGCGCCAGCATGCCCGCGAAGTGGCGCAGCCCGACCGAACGGCGGCAATGCGGCAGGCTTCGAAGCACCTGGGTCTGGGCCTCCTCGAGCGCGCCCTGGCCGGTCAGCGCATGCGCGTACCAGTTCAGCGCGAAGGCCATCATCTGCGCATCGGCCAGCGGCGAGCGCTGCAAATGGTCGATGAGCCCGCGGAACTGGGCCACCGCCTCGTCGACATGCCCCAGTTCGTGATGCATGGCAGCCAGGTTGTTGAGCACATGGAACAGCGTGCGCGCGTTGCCCTCTGACCGCACCAGCGGCAGCGCCTGGGAGAAGGCAGACAACGCCTGGACGGGCTGGTCCTGGTAGCGCCGCACCATGCCCGTGCAGTACAGCCAGGTGCCCTTGAAGGGGCGCAAGCCGGGTTGCTCGACCAGCTCACGGCATTGCACCAGCCTGCGCTCGGCGCTGTCGAAATCGCCGCTCACGGCTGCCACGTAGGCGTTCGAGCACAGGGTGAGGGCCAGCAGGCCGTGCGGCGGCTGCCGCTCGAAGATGTCGCAGGCCCGGTCGAGCAGTTGCATCCGCCGCTGCGCGCTGATGCCGCCGTGCAGCCCGACCAGCGCCAGGCCGAGGCTGAACTCGGCCACCACCTGCGCCGGCGTGGCCTCGTCGATCAGGGGCTCGGCCATCAGCATCCAGCGCAGGCATTCGGGGTAGCGGCCTGCCTGGTACATCAGCACTGCGGCGATGTTCACCAGGTCGAGCGCCAGCGCGGCATCGCCGCCGGGGCCGCAGGCCCATTCGATCGCGCTGCGCAGGTTGTCTATCTCGGGGCTGCAGGCCAGCACCCACTGGTCCACCGTCTCGGCGCCCAGGTGGCCGGCACGCACGCGCCGGTCGAGCGCCGACTGCATGCAGCGCGCATGCCATTGGCGCAGGCTGTCCCATTCGGAGGCCGCCTCGAGCTGCTCGCGGGCGTAGACGCGGGCCGTCTCCAGCAGGCGGTAGCGCGGCACCGGGCCGGCATCGACCACGACGATCGACTTGTCGACCAGGTTGCCGAGATGGTCCAGCACGGCCCAGACATCGATGCTCTCGTCGGACGCCACCTGCTGCGCCAGTTCGAGGCCGAAGCCGCCGACGAACACGCCGAGCCGGCGGAACACCTTCTGCTCATCCGGGCTCAACAGCGCATGGCTCCAATCGAGCGTGGTGCGCAGGGTGCGATGGCGCGAGGGGGCATCGCGCACGCCGCTCTTCAGCACATGCAGGCGCTGGGCCAGGTGCTGCCGCACGCCCTGCACGCCCAGGAGCGGCACGCGCGCGGCGGCGAGTTCCAGCGCCAGCGGCAGGCCGTCGAGCTCGCGGCAGATGTCCACCACCGCGTCCAGATTGCCTTCGTCGAGCCGGAAGCCCGGCTGCATGGCGCCGACGCGGGCCACGAACAGGGCCACCGCGCCATGCGTCGTCGCATCGGCCAGGACGGCATGGTCCGGCACTGCCAGGGCGCCGAGCCGGACCGGCCGCTCGGTGGCCAGCTTCAAGGGCTCCTGGCTGGTGACCAGGACATGCAGCTTGGGCACGGCTTCGAGCAAGTAGCCCACGAGCGCAGCCACGGGCTCGATCAGGTGCTCGCAGTTGTCCAGCACCAGCAGTTCGTGGCCGCGCAGGCGTTCGGCCAGCTCGACGCTCGCGTCGGCCCGGCCGGGCAGGTTGATGCTCAGGGCGAGCGCCACCGCGCCGGGCAGCGCGGCCGGGTCCGAGATGGAGGCCAGTTCCACCATCCAGGCGCCGTCCCGGAAGTCGTGCGCCACCTGGCGGGCGGCGGCGCGGGCCAGGCTGGTCTTGCCGATGCCGCCCGGCCCCAGCAGGCTGAGCAGCCGATGCTGCTGCAGCACCAGCTCGCGCAGCATCGCCAGCTCGGCATCCCGGCCCAGCAAAGGGGGCAGCAGGGCAGGCAGGTTGCCGGTGTCCGAGCGCAGGGCCCTGGCGGCGGATGCCATGGGAGCGCCCCTGGGACTCGATGCGGGCGCCCCGGCGCTCGCGGCAACCGCGGCGACCGCGGCCAAAGCGGGCAGGGCGTCCAGCGCGGCGGCGAAGCGATAGCCGCGGCCCGGAATCGTGACGATGGCTTTGGGCCCCAGCAGCTTGCGCAGCGCGCTCACATGCACCTGGAGGTTGTTTTCCTCCACCACCAGGTTCGGCCACACCATCTCGAGCAGCTCGTTCTTGGTCAGCATCCGCTCGCGGTGCGCGATCAAGGCCGAAAGCACATCGAAGGCGCGGCTCCCCAGGTTGGCGGGCTGGCCCCCTACCAGCAGTTGCCGGGTGGAAGGGCGCAATTCGATGTTGTCGAAGCGGTAGATCGAATCAGTCGGAAGCAAAGCGACCTCAAAGCGGTATGAACACAGGCAAAGCCAGGGTTGTAACCGCGTCGGTCGAAAGTAACAACTCCGGTAACAATTTTTGTCGATGCCCGGCTACTTCGAGTTGAGTCTGGCGGCCGTGTCCCCCGTCCCAATCCAGCGGCTGATCTTGGTGTCGTCCTTCCACGTAAAGACCTGCACCCATTCGGACTCGTGCATCTTGCCATCCGGGAGCGCCCTGCTTTTTACGCGGCCGAGGACCGTCACGTGGTTGGGCCCTTCGAGGAACTCGCGAGGCTCGAACTCCTGGATCTCATCGGCCTGCGCGAGCTTTCCGAAGAATTCGGCCACCTGCTGCTTGCCCTTGCAGGTTCCGCCATAGGGCGTACCGGTTTCCGGACTGCCCAGGAATCGCCATTCCACATCATCTGCAAGGAGCTCGAGGAGCGCAGGAATATCGCGGCTGGCGAACGCTGCGTAGCCTTGCTTCGCAATCTCGGTGGGGGTACCCATGGCGCGTCTCCTTGTGGGTTGAAAGGGGCGAATAGTTTAGTACTACATGCGCAACATGCAACGCCGCGCTGCGGTTAAGCGTTGCGCTGGCACCGGTGAGCTACTTCCTTGCGCATGCATGGGCTGTTCGAATCGCGGCCGAGATAGTGACCAGGCCGCAGGTCACATCGGGCGGCGCCGCGGGTGGTGGGTTCGTCGTGACGTCGGGGCGATTCACGGCGCGCGAGTTCGCCAAGGGACGCAATGCCAAGTTGATTTGGGTGGCGATGTGCTCTTCGAGTTGATCCGATCGGCGCGTGGAGCAGGGCTCGACGAGCGCTCATGGATTGCTGAAGCAAAGCCCCAGCCTGAAGCGACGGACACCAGCAGCGCATCGGCAACGCCTGTATGCCCACGATGCGCGGGGCACATGGTGCGAAGGACCGCGAGGAAGGGCGCGCATGTGGGCGAATCTTTCTGGGGATGCGCCGCGTTTCCCAAATGCAGGGGCACTGCATGAGCGCCGGTCGAGGTCGCGCGTGAAGAAGCTGATGGACGGTGCGGAACATCCATGGACAAGGGGCGCTTGAGCGATTCGCTGTGTCGGCGCCGAGATTGAACGTATGCGGTCATCTAACCGCGTCCCTTGCGTGAATTGAGGAGATGTGATGGACGGCCGACAGTGTGAGCTGAGGGCCAGCGGCCGGCGTTTCTCAGGTGTCTGAGAGCGAGATGTTCCAGGGCAGCAAGGCTTCGTAGTCGTCAGCGGTCTTGGCACGAGGCAGCGCGACGAGCAACGCTCGCAGGTACCGATACCCGTCGATGCCGTTGACCTTGCAGGTCTGCAGCAGCGAGTACAAGTTCGCGCTCGCATTGGCCCCGGCCACCGTGTCCGCGAATAACCAATTCCGGCGCCCGACCACAAAGGGGCGGATCGAATTCTCACAGGGGTTGTTGTCGATCGGGTAATTGCCGTCTTCGACGAAGAGCTTCAGCTTGGCCCACTGCGAGGACAGGTAGTGCAGCGCCTTGCCCAGCAGGCTCTCGGGCAGCACCGCATGCAAGTTGGCCAGCAGCAAGGCTTCGATCGCACCCAGCACCGCAACGCTGTGCTGTTGGCGCAGTTGCTTCAGGGCAGCTGCGTCGAGCTTCTGCTCGCGAGCTTGGGCCTCGACGCCGTAGAGTCGCGCGATCAACTCGATGAACCGCGCGGCCAGTTGATCCGCACCGCGCCTGTTCTTCGGCAGTGCCTGCAGCGCATCGTTGAAATAGCGTCGGCAATGCGCCCAGCATCCCACGTGCACCAGCTTGTGCGCCACCGCGATCTTGTTGTACACGTCGTAGCCGTCCGTCATCAACACGCTGCCTTCGCGCACGCCCGCGTACAGGCGCTGCGCGGCGTCGGTGCTGCGTGACGGCGAGTATGCGAACAGCCGGATCGGCGGGCCGGTGCCAGCGGCTCCCGACCGCTCTGTCATCTGCGCCCACATGAAGCTCTTGGACTGGGCGGTTTTGCCGCCGGCCTCCTTCAGCACCTGGATCGTGGTCTCATCCCCGTAGATCAACGGCGCTTCCAGCACCAGGTCGCGCAGCAGGTTGATGACCGGCTGCACCGCCTGGCCCACGCGCACGATACTCGCGGCCATCGTGTTGCGCGAGATGTCGCTGCCGCCGAAGCGCGCGAGCAGCGCGGCGTACTTCATCTCGACGAACGCCGAACTCTCGTTCTTCTCTTCTACGACTTCAAGCGCGATGAGTCCGTGCGGTAACGCACGGAGAAGTTCCAGCTCGCGCAGTCCAGGCGCGTCACATGGGGGTATCTTTTGGCGCATTGCAGAAGTTGAAAAACCCGTCCAGTTCCGTAGATTTGTCGAAGACGGCATCCGCACCCAGAGCCATGCATCGCGCACGGATGTCGACCGTGCAGTAGTTCGTGAGGATGACCACTCGTTGGTGCGGCTGTCGCTGGTCGCACCCTTTCAGAACACCGAGCCCTGACCCATCCTTGAGAAAGAGGTCGACCACCGCCAAGTCCCAGCCGTTGTGGCCGTCGAGCCACTCGCTCGCGTCATGCTCGCCTTCGGCAAACCCTACGACCCTGCAGTTGGAAAGATCGTGCAGCGTAGGAATCAGGTTTTCCCTGATGGTCGCATTGTCCTCAACGAGATAAGTGACGGCTGCCACAGGCGCACGCATTGGAGAGAGGGGAGCCTATGGCGCCTGACTCACCCAAGGAGATGGGTGGGCATGCTGCCCGACTTCTTGTGGGACCAACACCTGCTGGCAGCTGCGAGCTGCTTAAGCCTTGAACGCCAAAATAATCCGATCCATAAACGCAAACACCAGCTCCGTCCCGTACCCCGCCACAAACGCCAGCGTCCATATCGGCAGACTGCTCGACAGCCCCACCTGCTGCGGCGTCAGCAGCCAGGTCGATGCGATGCCGGCCAGTGCGCCGAGCGAGAGCCGCGCGATGTGGTGCAGTGACGAGTGCGGCGCAAACTGTTGGGCTCGAATCTCCAGGCTGATGTTGCGCAGCAGGTGAGAGTAGGAGCCGAGCAGCCCGAAGAGCAGGGGCAGCACGATGCGGTTGAGTCGGTCCAGCGTGGTCCTGGCGCTGTCGAGCACTTCGGCGGCGGATGTCGTGCCGTTGCCGTTGCCGTTGCCGTTGCGGACGTTGCCGCCGTTGCCATTGCCGCTGTCCAGGCACAGCCACGCCTTCAGCAGCCACGTGTTGCACGGCCGCTGCTCCCAGCGGGCCAATGTCGGCGGGATGCCGTCTCTTTCGGATTCGAGCTGCTTCTTCTGGTCGGCCTTCACCACCAGTTCGTCCCCGGCCTGCCGCACCGCGTTCGCAAGGGCACGTGCCGCAGGCGATCCGGGCTCCGACCGGTCCCTGTCCGACAGCGCCTGCTTGTCGAACATCGCGGCCTGCAGCTTCACCCTGTCGTCGGCCAGCTTGGTGATGTCGTCGCTCAGCGCCTTGTGGCGCGCCAGCGCGGCGCTGCCGATGGTCTGGTGGCCCAGCGCCAGGGCGGCCATGATGAGCACGACGACGAAAAGCACCGCGTGGATGAAGCGGCCCCAGGTCATGCCCGACATCCGGGTCATGAAGTTGCCGCGCAACTGCAACAGCGACGACAGCGGGGGCAGCCGCTGCATCGATGCCTGCAGCGTTTCGGCGGTCACGGGCGCGAGCTTGCGGGTCAGTTCCTGGTAGGCCTTGAAGAACTTCTGCTCGTCCTCGAGCGTTGCCGCGTGGCGGCCGACGAGGTCGTGGGTCGAGATGATGGCGTTGCGCAGGTCGTCGTCGATGTCGGGGCTCTTGGTCGATGCCGCATGGCGCAGCAGCTTCATCGCGTCGTCGACCATGGGCGCGAGGCGCATCGACCGTTCGCGTGCGCGCGTGGCCGGCGCGGTGGCCGACCTGGCGCGCGCCGCTTCCACCGTGATGGCGGGGAGCGGGGTCGAGACCGGCGCTCCCGCGATGTCGGTCGCCGCGTTCCACGATTCGCCGTCCTTCAGCTGGCGCATGGCGCCCGAGACGAGGTCGACGACCAGCGGCGGCTTGGTTTCTTCGCCGAAGTCGAGCTGCTTGTCCGCGGTGCTGGCCGCGTTGTCGACCTCGAAGACCGCGCTGCTCGCGCAGATCACCTGCCACCTGCCGGGGGGAAGAACGATGAAACCCATGCCGCCGGCTCCGAGAGTGGTCGCAGGCCGCATGATGACCCGCGCGCCCGCGGGCGCCATCCACTAAAGGATGTATGGCCGGGCGCTCAGTCCAGCGTCAAATTCCTGTACCCCGCCAGCTCGGTGCGCTGAAAGTCCCCCACAGGAATCCGCCGCTCCGCCATCCCCGGAAAGCGCGCGACGATCTCACCGCGTTCGCGGACCCAGCAGCCCTTCAGCGTCGCCGAGTCCCACCAGCTCAGGTAGGCCACGCGGCCGGGGGTGTCGCAGACGTCCTGCGCATCGGTCAGGCTCATCACGTTGAAGTCGGCGCCGTTGGCAACGTAGATCACGCCGGGCGTCATGTCGCAGCCGGTGGCGACCCATGCGCAGGCGGCGAGGAGCGCAGCGGTGGCAAGGCGATTTTTTTGGAACGGCATGGTGCTTCCTTCCTTCGATCGGCACGCGCTGAATGAAACGCGCGTGCATGCAATCTAGAAAAGAAGCCCCGCGGCAGAAATGCCGCCTTCGCGTTTGGCATCCCGCGTTCGGGGGAAGGGGACCGACGCTCGGTTCATGAGGCGCCTGAGAGAGAAATTTCACGAACGGTTGCGAAACCTGGGGGGCAGTTTCAGGGCGCGGCGGCCTTTGCTGTACAACAAGTTACATTTCCCGCTCCTCAAACAACCAGAAGAAAGAGCGAGAGATGGCATCACGCCTGAGACTGATCTCGATGTGCACGGCTGCGCTTCTAGCCACCGGCTGCGCGCAACTGATCGCACCCCCTTACTCCAGCGACTACGAAGCGCTCGACCGCCTGAAGCGCGTCCCGGCGGAGCGCGTCGCCGTGGCGACCGTGCAGCCCACGGACGCGAACAACGCCGTCAACAACCTGTCGCTGCGCGGCGCGGGTTTTCGGTCGGGCAGCGGCACTTTCGCCAAGTACCTGGAAGACGCGCTGGTTGGCGACCTGAAGGAAATCTCGTTGTACGACGCCGCCGCCCGTACGCGCATCGACACGGTCATTCAGAAGAACGAAATCGCCGTGGCCAACATATCGACCGGCACCGGGCTGATGGACGTCGAGCTGACGGTCGCCCGCGACGGCAAGCAAAGGCTGCGCAAGGTGTATTCGGCGCAGACGAGCTTCGAGTCGAGCTTCGCGGGCGCGGTGGCGATCCCGAAGGGCCAAGCCGAATACCCGAACCTCGTGCGCGCGCTGCTGCGCGAGGTGTACACAGACCCGGCGTTCATCGCCGCCATCAGCAAGTGAAAAAGAAAGATCCCATGTCCATCCGCAGTTTTGTTCGTCTTTGTGCCGCGACCGCGGTCGTTGCCGTTCTCGCCGGTTGTGCCCACCCCATCGTGGTCAGCGCCGAGAAGACGCCGGAACGCGTCGAGTCCCAGTTGATCCAGAAGAAGGTCGCCTATGCAATGACCGATGCGGACCGCGCCAAGGAAGTGACCACCGAAGGCGGCGGCGGCGACCGCGTCAGCTACTACCCGTATCGCGATCTGGAGAAGGCGATCCGCGAAGCGCTTCGCTCGGTGTATGCGGACGTCGTCGTGATCCGTTCGGTGGCCGACGCCAACGCGATGCGCGAATCGGGCGTGGCGCTGGTCTTCACGCCCGAGATCAAGACCACCTCCGGATCGCCGTCTCCGTTCACCTGGCCGCCGACGCGCTTTACCAGCGAGATCGCGTGCAAGGTCACGGATGCGTCCGGCCAGGAAGTTGCCAGTGTGCGTGCTGCCGGATCGGGCAACGCGGAGTTCAGCGAATTCAAGAGCAACTTCAGCCTCGCGGCGAACCGTGCGGGTACGGATGTCGCCAGCAAGCTGAGCGCCGAGATCAGGGCCAACGACAAGCTGCGCTGAAGGCGCGTCGCGCCTGAAGGATTGGGCGGCGAGCCGGACTTCCGGCTGCCTCAGCCGAGGCTCACGCCCACCTTCGCCCCGGCCGCGACGATCTCGCCCCAGGTCGCGTCGTCGAGCCAGATGCCCCCGCGCTCGCGCGCCGCACGCGCCTTGCGTTCGGGTTCGCCGGCGATCTGCACCGCGTCGAAACCCTGGCCTGCCGGGCTCTGGCGCAGCCAGGCGATGAAGGCGCTCGCCTCCTCTTCGAAGCTGGCCTGCGTGCCAAGCTTGGCCGGGTCGATCACGATCGCCAGCATGCCGTTGAGCACCGTGCGTGCGGTGTCGGCGGGGCGGTGCCATGTGCCGCCGCCGGTCAGCGCGCCGCCGAGCAGCTCGCAGGCCACCGCCATGCCGTAGCCCTTGTGTTCGCCGAAGGTCATCAGCGCGCCGAAGAGGCCGTTGCTCTGGGGCACGACGACCACGCCGGGGTCGTCGGTGGGCGCGCCGTGTTCGTCGATGAGGTAGCCGGGCGGCACGCGCTCGCCCTTGTTGTGGGCCACGCGCATCTTGCCTTGCGCAACGCGGCTGGTCGCATAGTCGAGGATGAAGGGCTCTGCGCCCTTGATCGGTATGCCGATGCAGCACGGGTTGGTGCCGAAGCGCCCGTCGCCGCCGCCCCAGGGCGCGACCACGGGGCGCGAGAGCACGTTGACGAAGTGCATCGCCACCAGGCCCTGCGCAGTCGCCATCTCGGCGAAGTGGCCGATGCGGCCCAGGTGGTGCGCGTTGGCGAGCGAGAGGATGCAGCTGCCGTGCTGCTCGGCGCGCGCGATGGCGAGTTCCATCGCCTGCACGCCGACGATCTGGCCGTAGCCGCGCTGGCCGTCGAGAGCGAGCATGGGGCCGGTGTCGAGGTTGATCTTGACGCTGGCGTTGGGTTTGAGGCCGCCTTCGGCTGCGGCGTCGACATAGCGCGGGACCATGCCCACGCCATGCGAATCGTGGCCGCTGAGGTTGGCGAGCACGAGGTTGGCGGCGACCTGTTCGGCTTCGGCGGGCGTGCTGCCGGTGCCGGCGATGATGGCGGCGACTTGGGTGCGGAGGGTGGATGCTTGAAGTGTTTGGGGCATGAAGATTTCCAATCCGGCTACATCACGGCGCCGACTTGCCACGGCACGAATTCGTTCTGCCCGTAGCCGTGCTTCTCGCTCTTGCTCTGCTCGCCCGAGGCCGTGGCCAGCACGAGCTCGAAGATGCGCTGCCCCATCTCCTGGATCGACACCGTGCCTTCGACGATCTCGCCGCAGTTGATGTCCATGTCCTCTTCCTGCCGCTGCCACAGCGCCGAGTTGGTCGCGAGCTTGAGCGAGGGCGAGGGCGCGCAGCCGTAGGCCGAGCCGCGGCCGGTGGTGAAGCAGATCATGTTGGCGCCGCCCGCGACCTGGCCGGTCGCGCTCACCGGGTCGTAGCCCGGCGTGTCCATGTAGACGAAGCCGTGCGCCGTCACCGGCTCGGCGTATTCGTACACCGCCTCGAGGTTGCTGGTGCCGCCCTTGGCCACCGCGCCCAGCGATTTCTCGAGGATGGTGGTGAGCCCGCCGGCCTTGTTGCCGGGCGAGGGGTTGTTGTTCATCTCGCCCTCGTTGATCTCGGTGTAGTGCTCCCACCAGCGGATGCGCTCGACCAGCTTCTCGCCCACTTCGCGCTTCACCGCGCGGCGCGTGAGCAGGTGTTCGGCGCCGTAGACCTCGGGCGTTTCCGACAGGATGGCGGTGCCGCCGTGCGCCACCAGCAGGTCGACCGCGGCGCCCAGCGCCGGATTGGCGCTGATGCCCGAATAGCCGTCCGAGCCGCCGCACTGCAGGCCGATGGTGATGTGCGCCGCGCTGCAGGGCTCGCGCTTCACCGCGTTGGCGCGCGGCAGCATCTCGTTGATGAGCGCCACGCCTTTCTCCACCGTCTTGCGCGTGCCGCCCGTGTCCTGGATGTTGAAGACGCGGAAGTTCTCGCCCTCGGCGAGGTTGCCGGTCGCGAGCCAGGCGTTGATCTGGTTGGCCTCGCAGCCCAGGCCGACCACCAGCACGGCCGCGAAGTTGGCGTGCGTGGCGTAGCCGGTGAGCGTGCGTTCGAGGATCTGCATGCCCATCCCGCCGGTGTCCATGCCGCAGCCGGTGCCGTGCGTGAGCGCGACCACGCCGTCGACGTTGGGGTAGTCCGCGAGTGCGGCCGGATTGGTCTTGCGCGAGAAGTGGTCGGCAATGGCGCGCGCCGCGGTGGCCGAGCAGTTCACGCTGGTCAGCACGCCGATGTAGTTGCGCGTGGCTACGCGGCCGTCGGCGCGCTTGATGCCCATGAAGGTGGCTTCGCGCCTCGCGGGCGGCGGCTTCACGTCGGCGCCGTAGGCGTAGTCGCGGTCGAAGTGGCCCTTGTCGGGGCCCATGTCGAGGTTGTGCGTGTGCACGTGCTCGCCGGGCGCGATCGGCTTGCTCGCGAAGCCGATGATCTGGTTGTAGCGGCGCACCGGCTCGCCCTGGGCGATGGCGCGAATGGCGATCTTGTGGCCGGGCGGGATCAGGCCGCGCGCGGCGACGCCTTCGACCGGCGTGCCGCCGAGCAGCTGGCCGCGCGCAATGACGACATCGTCGGCGGGGTGGAGGCGGATAAAGGGGTTCATCGTGTGTGTCCTTGAAGTATCAAGCGGCATTCGCGCGGCGCCAGCTCGCGCTGAATCGCTGGTGCGACTTGTCCATGTGCGCGTGCATCGCGCGGCGCGCCGCGTCGGCGTCGCGCGCGGCGATCGCATCGCGGATCGCCTCGTGCTCGGCGATGGCGCTGCGCCACGATTTCACGGTCTCGAAGTAGCCGCCCAGCCGGGTGAAGATGGGCCCCTTGCGCGAATCCCAGAAGGCCTGCACCGTTTCGGAAAGCACCACGTTGCCGCAGCAGTCGACGATCGCAAGGTGGAAGGCGCGGTCGCCATCGAGCGGCATCAGGTTGCGGTCGGCCAGCTCACGCATGCGATCGATGGCGCGCGTCATCGCATCGATATCCTTGCGCGTGGCGAGCTCCGCCGCGATCGCCGCGGTCTCGCCCTCGACCACGCGGCGCGCGCGGATCAATTCGAGCGGGCCCCATTCGGTGGCGGCCACGGGCGCCGCGGCGCGGTGCGAGCGGTCGAGCACATAGACGCCCGAGCCGGTGCGCACCTCGACCCAGCCCTCGACCTCGAGCGCGATCAGCGCCTCGCGCACCGAGGGCCGGCTCACGCCCAGCTGCTTGGCCAGGTCGCGTTCGGCAGGCAGGCGTGCGCCGGCTGCGAACTCGCCCTTGGCGATCAGCGCGCGCAGCTGGTCGGCGATCTGGCGGTAAAGGCGTCTGGGTTCGACGGTCTGCAGGGGCACGTGGGTCAATGGGTTTAAGGGTTGTCCTGAATTGGACAAGTGGTAAGGCCAATTCAGAATACGATTCTCGCCGCGATGCGGCCATCGGGCCAAACCCTGAACGCTGCATCGCTTCCCTTTTTTCGACCCAGATCCAACGAGGAAACCCCATGAGACTCAAGGGCAAGACCGCGCTCGTGACCGCGGCCGGGCAGGGCATCGGCCATGCCAGCGCACTCGCACTCGCCGCCGAGGGCGCGCAGGTCTGGGCCACCGACGTCAACGAGAAGCTGCTCGTGCGCTACGCAGGCGTCGCCAACATCCAGGCCGCCACGCTCGACGTGCTCGACAAAGCCGCGATCGACGCCTTCACCAAGACCCTGCCCACGCTCGACATATTGTTCAATTGCGCGGGCGTGGTGCACAACGGCGCCGCGCTGCAGGCCACCGACGACGACCTCGACTTCGCCTTCCGGCTCAACGTGCGGGCCCAGTTCTGGCTGATCCAGGCCGTGCTGCCCGGCATGCTGGCCGAGGGCCGCGGCAGCATCATCAACATGGCCAGCGTGTGTTCGAGCATCAAGGGCCTGCCGAACCGCTGCGTCTACGGCACCACCAAGGCCGCGGTGCTGGGGCTCACCAAGAGCGTCGCGGCCGACTACGTGGGGCAGGGCATCCGCTGCAATGCGGTGTGCCCCGGCACGGTGGACACGCCCTCGCTGGGCGAGCGCATCAACGCCAATGCCGACCCGGTCGAAGCGCGCAAGGCTTTCATCGCGCGTCAGCCGATGGGCCGGCTTGCGCAGGCAGAAGAGATCGCGCCGCTGGTCGTGTTCCTCGCCAGCGACGAATCGCAGTTCGTCACCGGCCAGGCCTACGCGGCCGACGGCGGCATCACCATATGAACCAGCTCGATTTCGCCGGCCGGCACGCAGTCGTCACCGGCGGCGCGACGGGCCTGGGCTACGGCATCGCGCAGCGGCTCATCGCCTCCGGCGGCAGCGTGACCTTGTGGGACCGCGACAGCGAAGCGGTCACCAAGGCGGCCTGGGCGCTCGGCGCCAAGGCCTTCGCGCTCGCGGTCGACGTGTCGCAGCGGCCCTCGGTGGCGAAGGCCGTGGCGGACACGCTGGCGCAGGCGAAGCGCATCGATGCGCTGGTCAACAGCGCCGGCATCACCGGGCCCAACACCCGGCTCTGGGACTATCCGGTGGATGCATGGCGCGAGGTGATGGAGGTCAACATCAACGGTGTTTTTCTCTGCTGCCGCGAGGTCGTGCCGCAGATGCGCAAGCAGGGTTATGGCCGCATCGTCAACATCGCCTCGGTCGCGGGCAAGGACGGCAATCCCAACGCCAGCGCCTACAGCGCGAGCAAGGCGGCCGTGATCGCGCTCACCAAGTCACTGGGCAAGGAGCTGGCCGACACCGGCATCCGCGTCAACTGCGTGACGCCGGCCGCGGTGAAGACCGCGATCTTCGACCAGATGACGCCCGAGCACATCGCCTTCATGCTCTCGAAGATCCCGATGGGGCGCTTCGGTACGGTGGAAGAGATCGCCGCGATGGTGAGCTGGCTTTGCACCGAAGATTGCTCCTTCTCCACCGGCGCCGTATTCGACCTGTCCGGCGGCCGCTCCACTTACTGAACTCGCAACAAGAAAGGCACACATGAAACTCGTTCGCTATGGCAACCCCGGCAAGGAGAAGCCCGGCCTCATCGACGACAAGGGTCTGCTGCGCGACCTGAGCGCGGTGGTCGAGGACATCGGCCCCAAGCAGCTGGGCGATGCCGCGCTGGCCAAGCTGCGCAAGCTGAAGACCGACAAGCTGCCGCTGGTCAAGGGCAAGCCACGCTACGGCAGCCCGGTCGCCGATGTCGGCAAGTTCATCGCCATCGGCCTCAACTACGCTGACCACGCGGCCGAGTCGGGCCTGCCGATCCCGGCCGAGCCGGTGGTCTTCATGAAGGCCACGAGCTGCATCCAGGGCCCGAACGATCCGGTCATGCTGCCCAAGAACTCGGTCAAGAGCGACTGGGAGGTGGAGCTCGGCGTGGTGATCGGCGCCCAGGCGCGCTACGTCTCGCAGAAGAGCGCGCTCGACTACGTGGCCGGCTACTGCGTCATCAACGACGTGAGCGAGCGCGAGTACCAGATCGAGCGCGGCGGCACCTGGGACAAGGGCAAGGGCTGCGACACCTTCGGCCCCATCGGCCCCTGGCTGGTGACGCGCGACGAAGTGCCCAACCCGCAGAAGCTCTCGATGTGGCTGGACCTCAACGGCAAGCGCATGCAGACCGGCAACACGAAGACCATGATCTTCAACATCGCCAAGATCGTGAGCTACGTGAGCCAGTTCATGACGCTTGTGCCCGGCGACGTCATCACCACCGGCACGCCGCCCGGCGTCGGCCTCGGCATGAAGCCGCCGCTCTATTTGAAGAAGGGTGACGTGATGACGCTGGGCATCGAGGGCCTGGGGGAGCAGCGGCAGGACGTGGTAGCGTTCAAGCTGTAGTCGTTTGCCGTTCGCCGAGTCTTCAGATTTCCAGGATCGAAGCTAACTCTTCGCACGCCGATCTGAAGACGGCTGGAGGCGCCTGCTTCCACGGATGCTGTCGAGCGCCGCGGGCGCGCCAGTCGAAAGACTTCGGCTGGTGACAGAGAACGTAGCAGGCCTCGTTCTTCGGGCCCTGAAACTTCACGGCGAACGGGTTGTCCTCATTCATCTCCGAATGCGTCATCGGCAGCCCGATGACGATGCCCGTTCGCTCGTTGAAGGCTTTGACCGAAAGAACCAGAAGCGGATGCGCGCCCGGCATCTCCTTGCCTGCTTTCGGGTCATGGTTGATCCAGATGACATCGCGCCGCTCGGGCGCCCAATTGCCAGCCATCAGAGAATTTCGCGGCCCACAGGCCGGCTGGCCATCGCTTCGCCGCCGTGCTTCTGCGGATCGAAGGCCTTGAGCTTCTGGGCCAAGGTCAGTCGCGGGCGGCCTGCCGGTCGCAAGAGCACGCCGTCCTCGACCACTTCAACCGTGATGGGAAGGCCGCGAGCGAAATGCGCGGCCTTCGCGATGGGCGCTGTGATACGAACACCCAGTCCGTTGCCCCATTCCTGGATCGTTTGGGCGACCTTGACTGTTGTTGTCATCCCTGTTCCTTTCGTTGCGCGAGGAGTCAGTATAGAGAGACTGAGCCGTTGTTTCAACGTGTATATACATTGTCGTTGCGCCGACTTGAAATGTCCCACGCCGCCTCCCTACCAGCGCACCGAAGCGGCTGCGCTGGTAGGCAATTTGCACTTGTGGCTCGATGCTCCAGCGCGTGTCGAGCGCGAAAGGCTTGCCCGCTTCGATCGAGGCCGGCACGCCTTCAAAGCGGCGTGGGGCGTCCGGGAAGCGTCGTACGACCGCGCGCGCGAAGACTGTCGATGAGGCGCAACTCCGTCTGCGCCCGCCTGTCGCCGGCATCGAGTTCGAGGCAGCGGCGATAGCGGCTCTCGGCTTCGTCGAGACGGCCCATCTCGATGAGGGCGAAGCCCTGGCCGCGCAGTGCGCGGGTTTGGTGGCGAACCCTTTCGTCGTCCTTGGAAAACTCGATGAGGCGCTCGGCCTCGGTGAAGATCTCGAGCGCCTTCGGCCAGTTCTTGTCGACCTGGTAGGTGTGGCCGAGCTCCGAGCGGAATTGCGCATTGGCAGGCGAGAGCTCGATCGCGCGCTCGATCGCGCGGCGTCCTTCGGGAACTCGCTTCAGTTCGATCAGCGCATAGCCCTTGAGGTATTGGGCATGGCCCCAGGTCGGGCCGACGTCGATCGCATCCTTCCGATCGCTCGCCGCCTGGGTCATGTAGTAGAGGCTTTCGGGCAAGGTGCGCGCGCTGTAGATGCGCTGCTTGCTGTCGCGGTATCGGGCCTCGAAGCGACCGATCAATGCATCGATCACTTGCAGACCTTCCGCAGGCTTGGCTTGCTTGAAGACCAGAAGGCTCGCCTTCTGGAAGTCGGCCAAGTCCTGTGCCTGTGTCTCCTTCGCGATGGGCGCCGTTGCCTTGGCACCCGGGCCGGTCGCGCAGCCGGAAGCGAGGAAGGCGACGGTCATCGCCAGCGCCAGCAGGAATGTCCTCACGTTTCCCTCCTCCTCTGCGGGCGAGCTTAGCTGAACACGCGTCCCCAGGACAGAGGGCCCACGCCGACTTCAAATGTCTCATTGACAGAACATTAGAACTCCACAAACATTCAGGGCATGTCGCAGATGCCCTTGCCGAAATACCACCAGATCTACCTGGTGCTGCGCGAGCAGTTGGATGAAGGGCGTTTCGCCGAAGGCGTGCCGGGCGAGCTGGCGCTGATGGCGCAGTTCGGCGTGGCGCGCGTCACCGTGCGGCGCGCGCTGGAGCGGCTGTCCACCGAAGGGCTGATCTCGCGCAACCCCGGGCGCCGGACGCGGCCGGTGCCGCCCGTGTCGGCCGCCGAGCCGCGCGAGAACGAGGGCAGCCAGCGCGCCAATCTGCATGGCCTGCTGGAGAACCTGGTCACCATGGGCCTGCGCACCTCGGTCAAGGTGGTCGATGTCGCCATGGTGTCGGCTTCGACGCAGGTGGCCGAGGCGCTGCAGATCCAGCTCGGCGATGCGGTGCAGAAGGCGGTGCGCGTGCGCTCGACGCGCGAGGGGCCGCTCTCGCACATCACCACCTACGTGCCGGCCGAGGTGGCGCGGCGCTTCGGGCGGCGCGAACTCGCCAAGAAGCCCATCCTCGTGCTGCTGGAAGAGGCGGGCGTCAAGGTCGGGCGCGCGCACCAGACGATCTCTGCGCGGCTTGCGGACAACGTGCTGGCCGAACACCTCGAAGTCTCCGTCGGCTCGGCGCTGCTGGCCGTGCGCCGCCTCGTCTACGACGACGCCGATCGGCCGGTGCAGTGGCTGCACGGCTTCTACCGGCCCGACCGCTACACCTACGAGATGCAGTTGTCCCGCGTGGGCAGCATCGACGCCAAGGTGTGGGTCAGCAAGGATGTGTCAGCCCAGTTCAACTGAAAGAGGAAAAGCCCCATGTCGAATCGTCGCCGCTTCATGTCGCAATCCGCCGCCGTGGCTTCCGCCATCGCATTCCCGCTCGTGGCCGGCGCGCAGCCGAAGCCCGTCAAGGTCGGCGTGCTGCATCCGGTGACCGGCGCGCTCGCCTATTCGGGCCAGCAATGCCGCCTGGGCGCACAGCTCGCGATCGAGGACATCAACAAGGCCGGCGGCATCAAGTCGCTCGGCGGCGCGCAGATCGAGGCCCTGCTCGGCGATGCGCAGTCGCAGCCGCAGGCCGGCACGGCGGAGGTCGAGAAGATGAACGAGGCCGGCGTCTCGGCCATCGTCGGCGCCTATGCCTCGGCCATCTGCCTCGCGACCACGCAGGCCGCGGCCAAGTACAACCTGCCGCACGTGGTGGATGTGGGCGTGGCCGACCAGATCGTCGAGCGCGGCCTGAAGAACACCTTTCGCTTCGGCCCCGGCTACAAGAAGTCGACCGAGGTCGCGATGGCCAATCTGCTGGTGCTCAACAAGGCCGCGGGCAATCCGGCCAAGACGGTGATGATCATCCACGAGGAGTCGCTGTTCGGCGCCGGCACGGCGGCGCTGCTGTCGCGCGAGCTGCCGGGCTATGGCTTCGACGTGAAGGAAGTGGTGAAGCACGCGAATCCGACGCGCGACTTCAACAACATCGTGCTGCGCATGAAGTCGGTCAACCCGGACATCGTGATCCCGGCCAACTACTACAACGAGTACGCGCTCCTGGTGCGCACCATGCAGCAGCAGAAGGTCAGTCCCAAGGCGATCTTCTCGGTGCTGGGCGGCGCGGCATCGAGCTACAAGTTCGTGAAGGAGTTTCCGGACGCGGCCAACGGCATCATCGACTGCAACCACTGGTTCAACCCGAAGGACAAGCGCTCGCAGGAACTGAAGAAGCGGGTCGAGGCCAAGGGCCAGTTCTTCAGCTACGAGGTGTTCATGACCTATACCGCGATGTGGCTGTTGGCCGATGCGCTGGAGCGTGCCAGGTCGGCCGAGCGCGCTGCCATCATCGATGCGCTGGAGAAGAGCACCTTCTCGAATCACATCATGCCGTATGGCCCGACGAAATTCACGAACGGCCAGAACGAGGGCGCGCAGCCGCTGATGACGCAGGTGGTGAAGAACGACATCAAGGTGATCATTCCGCGCGACTACCGCGAGGTGGATCCCGTGTTCCCGCTCAAGGCATGAGCACCATCTCTCGTTCCCTCCCCTCCCGGGGGAGGGCTAGGGTGGGGGCTGCGGGCCTGTCCATCGGCGTGCATCTTCGAGACGCCTGACCATGCTCGACTTCGGCATTCTCTTTCCCTCCGTCCTCAACGGCCTCACCACCGGCGCGGTCTATGCGCTGATCGCGCTCGGCCTCACGCTGATCTACGGCGTGCTGCACATCATCAACTTCGCGCACGGTGCCTGCCTGATGCTGGCGCTGTACGCGGTGTACTTCCTCAAGGAGCGCTGGGGCGTCGACCCCTACCTGGCGCTGCCGATCATCGTGCCGGGCATGTTCGCGCTCGGCTACGCGCTGCAGCGCATCGTGATCAACCGCGCGGGCCACGGCAAGGACGAGAACATCCTGCTCGCCACGCTGGGCATCGCGATCGTGATGGAGAACCTCGCGCTGATCTTCTTCAAGTCCGACACGCGCAACATCGACACCGCCTATTCGCTCAGCACGGTGGCCATCGGGCCCGCGATGATCGCGGTGCCCAAGTTGGTGGCCTTCGCGGGCGCGCTGGTGGTGTCGGCACTGCTGTTCTGGATCATGGGCCGTACCGACCTGGGCCGCGCGATCCGCGCGGTGGCCAAGGAAAAGGAAGGCGCCAAGCTCATGGGCATCGACGTCGACCATGTCTACGCGATGAGCTTCGGCATCGGCCTGGCCTGCCTGGGCGCGGCCGCGTGCTTCCTGCTGCCGGCCTACTACGTCAACCCGCAGGTGGGCAGCGGCTTCGTGCTGGTGGCCTTCACCATCGTCGTGCTCGGCGGCATGGGCAGCTTCGTCGGCGCGCTCCTCGGCGGCTTCCTGGTCGGGGTGGTGGAGTCGCTGGGCGGGCTCTACCTCGGCGAGTCGCTGGGGCAGATCGGCATCTTCGCGATCTTCATCGGCGTCGTGCTGTTCCGGCCCGAAGGCATGTTCGGAGCGAGGGCATGAGCGCAGGCAACCGGCAACTCGCCCTCATTGCGCTGTTCGCGGTGCTCGTGGCCTGCGTGCCGCTGGTCACGGCGTCCGGCACCACGCTCAACTTCGTGATGATGGCGCTCTATGCCACGCTCATTGCGCAGGCCTGGAACATCCTCGGCGGCTTTGGCGGGCAGTTCTCCTTCGGCCATGCGCTCTTCTTCGGCACCGGCGCCTACATCCAGGCCATCGCGCAGCTGCAGGGCGGCATCAACGCCTGGGTCGCGCTGCCGCTCGCGGTGGCGGGCGCGGCGCTGGTGGGGCTCTTCGTCGGCGCGCTGAGCTTCCGCTACGGACTCAAGGGTTCCTACTTCGCGCTGGTCACGCTGGCTTTCGCGGAGGCGTTCCGCATCCTCGCGCTGTCGGTGCCTTTCACCGGCGGCGGCGTGGGCTTGATGGTGCCGCTGCGCGAGTCCGCCGCCAACCTGCAGTTCGCCTCGCGCAGCGGCTACCTGTGGCTGGTGCTGGGCTTCGTCACGGCCGCGCTCATCGTCACCTGGTGGCTGCGCAACAGCCGCTTCGGCGCCTGCCTGCAGGCGGTGCGCGACAACGAGGATGCGGCGCGCGCAGTGGGCGTGAACCCCTTCAACGTCAAGCTCGCGGCCATCGGCATCTCGGGCGCCTTCATGGGCGCGGCCGGCGCGTTCTACGTGCAGGTGTTCCAGTACATCGACCCCGGCATCGCCTACGGCCCCGCGACCTCGGTCGAGGCGCTGGTCGCGGCCATCGTCGGCGGCATGGGCACGCTGTGGGGGCCGGTGCTGGGCGCGCTCGTGCTGCACGTGCTGTCGGACTTCACGCGCAACCTGTTCGGCGAGCTCCCGGGCATCAACATGGTGATCTACGGCGTGGTGCTGGTGCTGATCGTGATCTTCGTGCCGCGCGGCATCGCGGGCATCGGCCTGTCGGCACGGCAGCTCTGGGCCGGGAAGGGAGGCCGCCGTGGCTGAAGCGCTGCTGACCCTCGCCGGCATCTCGCGTTCCTTCGGCGGCCTCGCGGCGGTGCAGGACGTGAGCCTCGCGGTGGAGGAAGGGCGCCTGTGCGCGCTGATCGGCCCCAACGGCGCCGGCAAGACCACGCTGTTCGCGCTGATGTCGGGCTTCCTCAAGCCCGACAGCGGCACGGTGCGCTTCGCGGGTCAGGACATCACGGGCCGCGAGCCGCATCGCAATGCGCTCCTGGGAATGACGCGCACCTTCCAGATCGTCAAGCCTTTCGCGGCCCAGACGGTGCGCGAGAACATCGCGGTCGGCGCGCACCTGCACGAGCGCAGCCGCGGCATCGCGCTGGCGCGCGCGGAGGCGGTGGCGCAGCAAGTGGGCCTTGCGCGACAGATCGACAAACTGGCCTCCGACCTCACCGTGGCCGGCCGCAAGCGGCTGGAGCTGGCACGCGCGCTCGCCACGCAGCCGCGCCTGCTGCTGCTCGACGAGGTGCTGGCCGGCCTCAATCCGCAGGAGATCGCCGAGATGATGCCGGTGGTGCGTGGCATTGCCGCGAGCGGCGTGACGGTGCTGATGATCGAGCACGTGATGCAGGCCGTGATGCACCTGGCCGAGCATGTCTGGGTTCTGGCGCAGGGCCGCCTGATCGCCGAGGGCAGCCCGGCCGAGGTCACGTCGAACGACAAGGTGGTCGAGGCCTACCTGGGCCACGGCACGGCGGCGCGGCTGCGCGCCGCGGGAGCGGCGGCATGACGGTCCTGCTCGACATCAAGGAGTTGCGCGGCGGCTACGGTCGCGTCGAAGTGCTGCGCGGGGTCGACCTGCAGGTAAATGCCGGCGAGATGGTCGCGCTCTTGGGCAGCAACGGCGCCGGCAAGTCCACGCTCAACAAGGTGGTCTGCGGCCTCTGCCCGGCCTGGGCCGGCACGGTGCGCTTCGACGGGCAGGACCTGAGCGGCGCCCACTACCGCGAGGTGGTGCGCGCCGGGCTGATCCAGGTGCCCGAGGGCCGCAAGGTGTTCCCCAACCTCAGCGTGCTGGAGAACCTCGAGCTCGGTTCCTTCACGCGCGCCCGCGAACGCCGCGCGCTCAACCTGGAGCGCGTGTTCGCGATCTTCCCGCGCCTGAAGGAGCGCCTGCGCCAGCACGCCGGCACGATGAGCGGCGGCGAGCAGCAGATGCTCGCGATCGGCCGCGGCCTCATGGCCGAGCCGGTGCTGCTGATCCTCGACGAGCCCTCGCTGGGCCTGTCGCCGCTGCTGGTGGAGGAGATGTTCTCGCTCGTTCGCCAACTGCGCGACGACGGCCTTGCGGTGCTGCTGGTCGAGCAGAACGTGGGCCAGTCGCTGGAGATCGCGGATCGTGCGTACGTGCTGGAGAACGGCAGCGTGCGCTTCTCGGGCTTGCCGAAGGACTTGCTGGCAAGTGACGACTTGCGGCGCGCTTACCTGGGCCTTTGATCCGGCCGCGCCAGAAGGAGACAACATGAAACGTCGTGACATCCTCATTGCACCCATGGCGGCGGCATTCGCCGGCGGCGTGCGCGCCCAGATCGGCGGCGCGCCGGTGCGCATCCTGGTCGGCGCGCCGGCCGGCGGCTCCACCGACACGCTGGCGCGCACGCTGGCGGCCAGCATGGGGCCGGTGCTCGGCCGCACGGTGATCGTCGAGAACCGGCCGGGTGCCGGCGGCAACATCGCGGCGGACGCGGTGGCCAAGGCGGCGCCGGACGGCAGCACGCTCCTGATGAGCTTCACCAGCCATGCGATCAATGCCACGCTCTACCCGTCGCTGCCCTTCGATCCGGTGAAGGACTTCACGGCGCTGACCTGCGTCGCGACCGCGCCTTCCATCCTGGTCGCGCATCCATCGGTGCCGGCCAACAACGTGCGCGAACTGATCGCGCTGGCCAAGAGCAAGCCGGGGCAGCTCAACTTCGCGATCGGCGGCATTGGCTCCTCGCTGCACATGGCGGGCGACGCCTTCAAGATGCAGTCGGGCGCCTTCATCGTGAACATCCCCTACCGCGGCACCGCGCCGGCCGTGCAGGACGTGCTCGCGGGCCAGGTGCAGCTGATGTTCGCGGCGGTCGGCAACGTGCAGGCGCATATCAAGGCCGGCAAGCTGAAGGCGCTGGGCGTGACGAGCGCGAAGCGCCTGCCCGCCTTTCCCGAGGTGCCTGCGATCGCCGAGGTGCTGCCGGGCTACGAGTCGAGCGCCTGGTTCGGGCTCTTCGGGCCGGGCAACATGCCAGCCGACGTCGCGCGCCGCACCAGCGATGCGGCGCGCCAGGCGATTGCGCAACCGGAGATGCGCAAGCGCCTGGAGACCGAGGGCGCGATCCCGGTCGGCAACGCGCCCGAGCAGTTCTCGGCTTTCGTGCAGAGCGAGATCACGCGCTGGGCCAAGGTGGTCAAGTTCTCCGGAGCGAGGCCGGAATGAGCGCCGCTGCACGCGCGCCGCAGACGCTGGCGCAGAAGCTCATTGCCCGCGCCTGCGGGCGCGCGCAGGTGGCGGTGGGCGAGGTCGTGACCTGCGCGGTCGATCTCGCGATGTTCCACGACTCATCGGGCCCGCGCCGGCTGCAGCCGATGCTCGAGGAACTGGGCGCACAGGTCTGGGACAAGTCGCGCATCGTGCTGGTGATGGACCATTACGTGCCCGAGCGCGACGAGGACTCGCGCCGCATCGTGCGCATCGCGCGCGACTGGGCGCGCGACCAGAAGCTGCCGCATGTCTACGACAGCCAGGGCATCTGCCACGTGGTGGTGCCGCAGCACGGGCACATCCGCCCCGGCATGCTGTGCGTGGGCGGCGATTCGCATTCGCCCACCGGCGGCGCGTTCGGTGCCTACATGTTCGGCGTCGGCAGCACCGAGATGCTCGGCGTGGTGGTCACCGGTGAGATCTGGCTGCGCGTGCCCGAGACCATCCGCATGTGGTGGGATGGCGCGCTGCCTGCCGGCGTGACGGCCAAGGACATGATGCTCTCCATGATCGGCCGCTTCGGCATGAACGGCGGGCGCTACCAGGCGGTCGAGTTCTGCGGTCCGGCCGTGACCGCGCTGTCGATGCAGGAACGCATGACGCTGTCGAACATGAGCGCCGAGCTCGGCGCGCAGGCCGGGCTGATCGCGCCGGACGCGACCACCGCCGCCTACCTCGCCGAGGCCGGCGCGCCGCCGGTGGACATCGCGCCGTGGTTCACTGATGAAGGTGCCACGTTCGAGCAGCACCGCTTCGACGCCGCCGCGCTGGAGCCGCAGGTCGCGGCGCCGCACAGCCCGGCCAATGCCCACGGCGTGAGCCGCGATGCCGGCATGCCGGTCGACGTGGCCTACATCGGCGCCTGCACCGGCGCCAAGCTCGACGACCTGCGCGCCGCCGCGCAGGTGCTGCGCGGTCACAAGGTGGCGGCCGGGGTGCGCCTGATCGTCGCGCCGGCCAGCCTGCAGGACCAGGAGCAGGCGCGCGAAGAGGGCGTGCTGCAGGTGCTGATGGACGCCGGCGCCGAACTCTTCCCGACCGCCTGCGGCGCGTGCTCCGGCTATGGCGATCCGATGGGCGACGACATCACCGTGATCTCGACCACCGCGCGCAACTTCAAGGGGCGCATGGGTTCGGCGACGGCGCAGGTGTACCTCGGTTCGCCCTATACCGTGGCCGCTTCGGCGCTGCGCGGGTGCGTCACGGACCCGCGGGAGATCCTGCAATGACTCACCGCGTGTGGCGCCTGGGCGCTGATATCGACACCGACGCGCTGGCCCCCGGCCATGCGATGAAGCACGGCATTGAGACCATCGCGCAGCATTGCCTCGAAGCCGTGCGCCCCGAGTTCGCGCGTGAGGTGCGGCGCGGCGACGTGATCGTGGCCGGCCCGAACTTCGGCATCGGCTCTTCGCGCGAGCAGGCCGCGGCGGTGCTGGTGCAGCTGGGCGTGGCGGCGGTGATCGCACCCTCGTACAGCGGGCTTTACTTCCGCAACGCCTTCAACGTGGGGCTGCTGCTGCTCACTTGCGCGGAAGCCGAATCGCTGCAGGAAGGCGAGAGGGTAGAGCTCGATGTAGAGACGCCGGCTGTGCGCACCGCCGAGGGCCGCACGCTGGCCTGCGAGCCGGTGCCGGCTTTCCTCATGGACATGGCGCGCGCGGGCGGCTTGTTGAAGCAGCTGCGCCTGCGTCTCGCCACCGGGGACGCGCATGCGCGCTGAAGAAGGCGACCTGCGCCGCTGGGACGCGCATCTCGCGGTGCTGCATGCCACCGTGGCGCGACACGCGGCGCGCTCGGCAGACCCCGAAGCCGCGCAGCAGGCGCGGCGCCTGCTCGTCGACACCGTCGGCTGCGCGATCGCAGGCCGCCATGCAAGAGAGGTGCGGCAGCTCGAAGCGGCGGTGGCCGATTGCGAACCCGGCGGCTTCGCGCTGCCCGACGGTCCCTCGATGAGCGTGCACGCCGCGGCCCAGGTGCTGGCCATGGCCGCCACCTGGGACGAAGCCTGCGAAGGCCACGCGCTCGCGCACGGCCGGCCCGGCGTGCCGCTGGTGGCGGCGCTGCTGCCACTGGCGCTGCAGCGAGATACGACGCTCGACGCCTTTGTCGATGCCTTCGTGCTCGGCTACGAGGTCGGCGCGCGCTGCGGCGCCTGGCTGCGCATTCGCCCGGGCATGCATGTCGATGCCAACTGGCCGGCGCTCGGCGTCGCCGCCGGCGTGGCGCGGCTCATCGGATTGCCCGCGGCGGGCATCGTGCAGGCGATCGACATCGCCGCCTGCCAGCTCGCGACCAGCCTCTACCTGCCCGTGACCCAGGGCCGCACGGCGCGCAACACCTACCTCGGGCACAGCGCCTCGCTCGGCCTGCAAGCGGCCTTCGCGAGCGCGGCGGGCATCGACGCGCCGGCCGATGCGCTGGCCCACTATGCCAACGCGCATGCGGCCGCCGCGCAGCAGGCGCTGCCCGATGCGGAGATCACGCTGTTGCTGGATGCGTATCTCAAGCCCTTCGCGGCGGTGCGCCACGTTCACTACGGCGCGGTTGCTGCGCGGCAGCTTCGCGAACGACTGGCCGGCGATACCCGGGGCATTCAGGGCATCGCGCTCAAGGTCTACGAAGAAGCCATCGTCTACTGCGGCAACCGCGCGCCGCGCACGCCGATCCAGGCGCAGTTCAGCCTCAGCTTCGGCATCGCGGCGATGCTGTGCTTCGGCGACATCGACCCCTCGGTCTACGCTGAAGCGCGCTTCGACGACGCCGAGCTGCAGCGGCTCGAAGCGCTGGTGGTGCTCAAGCCCGATGCGGAGCTGACGGCGCGCAAGCAGCGCGGCGCCACGCTGGTGGTGGAGCATTCCTCCGGCCGCTTGCAGGAAGCCGTGCACACCATTGCGGGCGATGCCGCCCATCCGCTCGACTGCGCGGCGCTCGTCTCCAAGTTCAGGCGCTACGCCGCGCGCAGCCTCGCCGGCGAGCGGGCCGCGCTCTTCTGCAACACCGCGCTCGACGCGCAGCAGGACATCGACCTGCGCCTGCTCTGGCAGCAACTCGTTCCTCTTCACACCACGTCCACACGACCATGAAACGCCTGCGCCATCTCGCGACCACGCTCCTCCTTAGCCTGCCGCTTCTCGCCGCGGCCCAGGCCGACGACTTCCCGAACAAGTCGATCCGCATCGTCGTGCCCTTCCCGGCTGGCGGCGCCACCGACGCCGCGGCGCGCCTGGTCGCCACCAAGATGAGCGAGAAGTGGAACCAGCCGGTGGTGGTGGACAACCGCGCGGGCGCCGGCGGCAATGTCGGCTCCGACTTCGTCGCCAAGTCCGCGCCCGACGGCTACACGCTGGTGATGGGCGTGACCGGATCGCACGCGATCAACACCTCGCTCTACAGCAAGATGCCCTACGACCCGGTGGCCGACTTCGTCGCCATCAGCCAGGTCGCGGTGGTGCCCAACGTGCTGGTGGTGCACCCCTCGGTGCCGGTCAACAACCTGGCCGAGCTGGTGGCGCTCGCCAGGCGCGAGCCCGGCAAGCTCAACTACGCATCGCTCGGCAACGGCACGGCCGCGCACCTGGGCATGGAGATGCTCAAGTCCGCCGCCGGCATCGAGATCACGCATGTGCCCTACAAGGGCAGTGCGCCCGCGGTCTCCGACCTGCTGGCCGGTCAGGTGCAGATGATGGTCGATGGCCTGCCTTCGGCGCTGCCGCACGTGAAGGCCGGCAAGCTGCGCGCCATTGCGCTGACCAGCCTGCACCGCGCGCCGGCACTGCCCGAGCTGCCGACCATCGCCGAGAGCTACCCGGGCTTCTACGCTGACGCGTGGTCGGGCCTGTTCGCACCCAAGGGCACGCCGAAGCCGGTGGTGGACAAGCTCTCGGCCGAGGTGCAGCGCATCCTGAAGCTGCCCGAGGTGCGCGAGAAGCTGGCCGCGCTGGGCGCCGAGCCGGTGGGCTCCACGCAGGTCCAGTTTGCGGCGCATGTGAAGCGCGAAATCGATAAGTGGGGCAAGGTCGTGAAGACCAGCGGAGCGAAAGTGGATTGACCATGAACGACGCACTCGACCCCGTTACCCTCGCCGTGCTGCGCGGCCGCCTCGAACAGGTGGCCGACGAGATGGACGCGACGCTCTACCGCAGCGCCTTCAACCCGATCATCGCGGAGGCCCACGACGCCTGCCACGGCCTCTACGACGCGGTGAGCGGCGACACGCTGGTGCAGGGCAAGTCGGGGCTGCCGGTGTTCGTCGGCGCCATGGCCTTCGCGGTGCGCATGACCGCGGCCGCGGCGGCGCCGCGCGGCGGTATGGTCGACGGCGACATCTGGATCAGCAATGACGCCTACGACGGCGGCACGCACGCCAACGACTTCAAGCTGGTGCGGCCCTTCTTCCGCAGCGGCAAGCTCTATTGCTACATGGCCTCGGCCGCGCACTGGCACGACGTCGGCGGCGCGGTGCCCGGCAACTACAACCCGGCGGCCACCGAGTGCTGGCAGGAGGCGGTGCAGATCCCACCGGTGCGCATCGTGCGCGGCGGCGAGCTCGACGCCGACGTGCTGGCGATCCTGCGCGCCAACACGCGCCTGCCCGAAAGCCTGTGGGGCGACTTGAACGGCCAGCTGGCCGCGCTGGAGCTCGGTACGAAGCGGCTGCACGGACTGCTCGACGAGTACGGCGATGCGCTGGTGCTGCAGGCCATGGGCGAGCTGCGCAGCCGCGCGCTCAAGCTGATGCGCGCGCACATCGCCTCGCTGCCCGACGGCCGCTACAGCTTCGAGGACCTGCTCGACAACGACGGCATCACCAGCGAGCCGCTCACCATCGCGCTCGACATGACGGTGGCCGGCGAGCGGCTCCTGCTCGACTTCTCGCGCAGCTCGCCACAGTGCGCGGGGCCGGTCAACATCTCGCGCGCCACGGCGGTCGCGGCCTGCTACGTCGCGCTCAAGCACCTGTTCCCCGATGTGCCGGCCAATGCCGGTGTGCTCGACGCGGTGGACTTCGAGATCCCCGACCGGCTGGTGATCAGCGCCGAGCGGCCACGTCCGATGGGCGGCTACACCGAGACCATCCTGCGCATGATCGACGTGATCTTCAGCGCCGCGGCGCAGGCCGATCCGGCGCGCGCCGTCGCGCAGGCCTACGGCACCATCAATGCGCTGTCGATCGCGGGCCACCGCAGCGACGCGGGGCGCGAGGGGCAGCGCTGGGTGATGTTCAGCTTCTTCGGCGGCGGGCATGGCGGGCACTCGGGCGGCGACGGCCTCTCGCACGGCAACGCGCCGATCTCCACCGCCACCATCCCGCCGCTGGAGATCCTCGAGGCCGCCTACCCGGTGCGCTTCACCGAATGGTCGCTGCGCGCCGACTCGGGCGGCGACGGGCAGTTCCGCGGCGGCCTCGGCGCGGTCTACGAGATCGAGCTGCTCGAGAAGGATGCCGAGGTCTTCGTCTTCGGCGAGCGCGGCAGCTCGCCGCCCAAGGGCATCGCGGGCGGCGGCGCGGGTGCGCTCAATGTCTTTCGCTACGAGAACGAAGGCGCCTGGCACGTGCCGCCGATGGTGTCGAAGATGCGCGGCATCCGGCTCGCGCGCGGCGAACGCGTGCGGCTCGAAACGCCCGGCGGCGGCGGCTGGGGCGATGCGGCGGAACGCCGGCCAGATCAGCGCGCGCAGGACAGGGCGATGGGCTACGTGAGCGTCGAGCCCGCGAAGAAGAAGGATCAGCAATGACAGCAGCAATCAAATCCGCTGAAGGCGGCTCGCTGGTCGTCGGCGTCGACGTCGGCGGCACCTTCACCGACCTCTTCGTGCTCGACGAGTCGGCCGGCACGGCGCGCATCGTCAAGGTGCCTTCCACCCGCGGCGAGGAAGCGCGCGGCTTCATGAACGGCGTGGCGCGCGTGACCGATTCGGCCGCGGCCATCGCCACCATCGTGCACGGCACCACGGTCGGCACCAACGCGCTGCTCGAACGCAAGGTGGCGAAAACCGGCATCCTCACCACGCGCGGCTTCCGCGACGTGCTGGAAATGCGCCGCCGCGACCGGCCGCAGACCTGGGGCCTGCGCGGCAGCTTCACGCCGGTGGTGCCGCGCAACCTGCGACGCGAGGTCGACGAGCGCGTGCTGGCCGACGGCACGCTGCACACGCCGGTCGACCTCGACCAAGTGCGCGTTGAAGCGCGCGCGCTGTTGGCCGAGGGCTGCGAGGCCGTGTGCGTGTTCTTCATCAACACCTATGCGAACCCGGAGAACGAGCGTCTCGCCGTCGCCGCGGTGCGCGAGATCTGGCCCAACGCGCACGTGACCTCGGCCAGCGAGGTGCTGCCCGAGATCCGCGAGTTCGAGCGCTGCTCCACCGCCACGCTCAATGCCGCGCTGCAGCCGGTGGTCGGCAGCTACCTCGAACGGCTCGAATCCGATCTGCGCGGCCAGGGCTTCGCCGGCGAGCTGCTGGTGGTGCAGAGCAACGGCGGCGTGATGTCGCGCGCCACCGCGAGCGAGCTGCCGGTGCGCACTGCGCTCTCGGGCCCGGCGGCCGGCGTGATCGCCTGCGCCGAGATCGCGCGCGCGGCGGGCTTCCCCAACGCGATCACCGGCGACATGGGCGGCACCTCCTTCGACGTCTCGCTGGTGGCGAACGGCGAGGCGGCGCTGGCGGCGCAGACCGCGATCGAGTTTGGCATGGTGATCCGCTCGCCGATGATCCAGATCGAGACCATCGGCGCCGGCGGCGGCTCGATCGCCTCGGTGGATGCGAGCGGCATGCTGCAGGTCGGGCCCGAGTCGGCCGGCAGCGTTCCCGGCCCGGCCTGCTACGGCCGCGGCAACATGCGCCCGACGGTGACCGATGCCAACGTGCTGCTGGGCCGCATTGCGGCCGACCGGCCGCTCGGCGGCGGCCTGCTGGCGGCGCTCGACGCGGAGAAGTCCTATCAGGCCATCGAGGCGCACGTGGCGAAGCCGCTGGGGCTCGACGTCCATGCGGCGGCCGAGGCCATCCTTACGGTCGCCAACGCGCGCATGGCCGGCGCGATCCGGCTGGTGTCGATCGAGCGCGGCCACGACCCGCGCCGCTTCGCCTACATGCCCTTCGGCGGCGGCGGCGCCCTGCACGTGTGCGCGATGATGCGCGAGGTCGGCGTGGCCACCGGCATCGTGCCGCGCTATCCCGGCGTCACTTCGGCGCTGGGCTGCGTGATCGCCGACATGCGGCACGACGCGGTGCAGACGCTCAATCGGCCGCTGGCCGATCTCGACGTCGATGCCATGCGGCAGCGCATCGCGCAGCTGGCCGAGACCTGCCAGCGGCGCCTCGATTCCGCTGGCGTGCGCTTCGACGAGGTGCGCGAGATCGTCGCGCTCGACATGCTCTATGCGGGCCAGACCCATACGCTGCCGGTGCCGTTGCCGCCGGGCAGCGGCGCGACGCTCACGCGAGAGACGATCCGCGCCGCTTTCGAAGCGAGCTACGAGGCCACCTTCGGCCGCGTGCTCGACGGCATCGGCATCCGCGTGATGAACCTGCGCTACGCGCGCATCGGCGTGCGGCCCAAGTTCGACCTGGCCGTGCTGGCGCCGGAAGGCGAGGGCAGCATCGCCCCGCTGGGCACGCAGCTCGTGTTCCACCAAGGGCGCTGGCACGAGGCGCAGCGCTTCGCGCGCCTCGACCTGCCGGTGGGCGCGCGCGTCGAAGGGCCTGCGATCCTGGAGCAGGTCGACACCACCGTGTGGCTCGAGCCCGGCTTTCAGGCTGAGGTCGATGCCTTTGGCAACCTGCTGGTGAGTTCACATGGACGCTGATACACGCATTGCGGCTGCGAAGACCGCGCTGGTCATCATCGACCTGCAGAACGACTTCCTCGACCCGAAGGGTGCCTATGCGCGCGGCGGCGACACCAACCCACCTGCCTTGCTGCTGCCGGCGCGTGTGGCCGGCGTGGCGCGTGCGCTCAAGAGCGCCGGCGGTATGGTGGTCGCGAGCCAGTTCACGCTGTGGCCCGATGCGGCCGGCGAGCCCATGGTGTCGCCGCACCTGAAGGCGCTGCGGCCCTACCTGACGAAGGGCGACTTCGCGCCGGGCAGCTGGGGGCAGGCGAACGTCGACGAACTGGCAGGACTCATCGACGTGACGGTCAGCAAGGTCGCCTACTCGGCCTTCTTCAACACCCAGCTCGACTGGGTGCTGCGCCGCGCCGGCATCGATACCGTGGCCGTCTGCGGCATCGTGACCAACGGCGGCGTCGCCAGCACGGTGCGCGACGCCCACATGCGCGACTACCGCACGCTGGTGCTGGCCGACGGCTGCGCGGCCTTCGGCGAGGAGCGGCACCAGACCTCGCTGGCCGACATGCGCAACGTGGCCGAAGTCACCGACTGCGCGGCCTTCATCCAGTCGCTGGCATGACGTTGCAGCGAAACATCCGTCGCGCATCGGCCATCGATGCGGAGGCGCACACCGGCGTCGCCATCGTCGGCGCCGGCGCCTGCGGCCTCACCGCGGCGCTGATGCTGCACGACGCGGGCATCGACTGCGTGCTGCTCGAACGCGATGCGACGCCCAGTGGATCGACCGCGCTCTCTTCGGGCTTCATCCCCGCGCCGAGCACCCGCGTGCAGCGCGCGCAGGGCGTGCACGATGACAGCGCCGAACGCTTCGCCGCCGACATCCAGGCCAAGGCCCACGGCCGCGCCGCGCCCGCGCTGGTGCGGGCTTATGCCGAAGCCATCGGTCCCGCGCTCGACGCATTGCAGGCGCGGCACGGGCTCGGTTGGATCCTGCTCGACGGCTTTCTCTATCCGGGCCACAGCGCCCATCGCATGCATGCGCTGCCGCAGAAGACCGGCGCTGCGCTCATGGCCGCGCTGCAGGCGGCGGTAGGGACGGCAGGCATCCCGGTGCTTACCCAGGCACTGGTCGAAACGCTGTGCTTCGATGAAGAGGACCGTGCGATCGGAATCGGCTACCGCCGGCCCGACGGCCGCGAAGAATTGCTCGGCTGCGATGCGCTGCTGCTGGCCTGCAACGGCTTCGGCGGCAACGCGGAGATGGTGCGCGCGCTGCTGCCCGAGATGGCGGATGCCGCTTTCGGCGGCCACACCGGCAACGATGGCAGCGCCATCCTCTGGGGCCGGGCACTGGGCGCGCGGCTGCGCGACCTCGGCGGTTACCAGGGACACGGCTCCTGGGTCACGCCGCAGGGCGCGCTGATGTCCTGGGCCGTGATGATGGAAGGCGGCGTGCAGATCAACCGCGAAGGGCGGCGCTTCCATGACGAGACCCAGGGCTATTCCGAGGCCGCGGTGAAGGTGCTCGCGCAGCCGGGCGGCGTCGCCTGGAATGTGTTCGATGCGCCGCTGCTCGCGCTGGCGCACGAGTTCCCGGATTTCTGCGAGGCCGAGGCGGCCGGCGCGCTGCGCCGCTGCGACACGGTGGCGCAGCTCGCCGCGTGCATCGGCTGCGACGTGCCCACCTTGCAAGCCACGCTCGATGCCTTGCTCGCCATCGGTCCGCAACCCGACGGCCGCGTGTTCAAGCGCGGACTGGCCGCGCCGTACTTCGCGGTCAAGGTGTCGGGCGCGCTGTTCCACACTCAGGGCGGCCTCGACATCGGGCCGGACATGCGCGTGCTGCGCGAGGACGGCACGGCGTTGCCCAACCTGATCGCGGCGGGCGGCGCAGCCGGCGGCGTTTCGGGCGATGCGGTGTGGGGCTATCTCTCGGGCAACGGCCTCCTGAGTGCCGTGGCCGGCGGCGCCATCGCGGCGCGCACGGCGGCGGCGCTTGTCAAGGCAGGAAGGAACCAACATGGCGAATGACACTTCATTCAAGGAACGGCTCGCGTCCAGCGAGATCGTGCTCGCACCCGGCGTCTACGACGCCGTGAGCGCGCTGGTGGCCGAGCAGGCCGGCTTCGAGGCGCTCTACCTCTCGGGCGCTTCGATCGCCTACACGCGGCTGGGCCGTTCGGACGTCGGCCTCACCACCTTCACCGAGGTGGCCGACACACTGGCGCGCATCTGCGAGCGCGTGAACCTGCCGGTGATCATCGATGCCGACACCGGCTTCGGCAATGCGCTCAACACGCAGCGCACGGTGCGCGGCTTCGAGCGCGCCGGCGCGGCCATGGTGCAGATCGAGGACCAGGGCTTTCCCAAGCGCTGCGGTCACCTGGACGGAAAGACGGTCGTGCCTGCGCGCGAAATGACGGGCAAGCTCAAGGCTGCGCTGGATGCGCGTGCCTCGGCCGAGACGCTGATCCTCGCGCGCACCGACGCCGTCGCCGTCGAGGGGCTGGACGCGGCGCTCGACCGCGCCGAGGCGTACCTGGAATGCGGCGTCGATGCGCTCTTCATCGAGGCCTTGCGTTCGCCCGCGCAGATGGAGGCCGCCTGCAAGCGCTTCGCCCACCGCGTGCCGCTCCTGGCCAATATGGTCGAAGGCGGCAAGACGCCGATTCAGGATGCCGATGCGCTGCAGGCCCACGGCTTTCGCATCGCGATCTTTCCCGGCGGCACGGCGCGCGCGGTGGTCCACACGCTGCAGGGCTACTACGCGAGCCTCGCGCAGCACCGCACGACCGAGCCATGGCGCGACCGCATGCTGGACTTCGACGGCCTCAACGAAGTGATCGGCACGCCGGAGCTGATGGCGCTGGGCAAGCGCTACGAATAGGCGCGCATTCACACCGCCCTCGCGCGGCCTCATTCCGGCTTGAGAATGGTCTCGCCTTTGAGCTGCCCCATGTCGCGAATGTTGTAGCGATGGCGCCGCCAGCCGCGCCAGGTGCGGCGCAGGTAGCGCAGCGAGACGAGGTAGTAGACGAACTTGAACATGCGCAACGTGCCCCACATCGGCGTGCTGCCGTAGATGTCGCCGGCCAGGAGCGACATCAGCGCCTCCTTGATGCGCAAGGGGTTGGCCGGATGCATGAACATGTCGCGGATGGTCGGGTTGGTCACGCGGTAGATGAACCACGAATACTCGCGCGGCCCCTTGCGCATCATGGCCTCGAAGGCCTTGCGTTCGGCTGCCAGCGCGTCCGGCCGGTCGAGCGCGGTGGCGACCAGCTCGGCGCCGTCGAAGGCGCTGTGCATGGCCAGGTAGACGCCCGAGGAGAACATCGGATCGATGAAGGTGAAGGCATCGCCGAGCATCAGGTAGCGCTCGCCCGTGGCATGGGTGCTGCTGTAGGAGAAATTGCCGGTGGCATGCACCGCGCCGTCGACCAGCGTGGCATCTTTCAGGCGGTCGGCCAGCTCGGGGCACAGCGCGATGGTGTCGCGGAAGAATTCCGCCAGCGGCTTGTCGCGCGACTTCAGGTAGTAGGGCCAGCAGACCGCGCCCACGCTGGTGGTGCCGTCGGCCAGCGGAATGAACCAGAACCAGCCGTGGGGAAACCAGCAGATGCTGATGTTGCCCTCGCGTTTGCCCTCCAGCCGCCGCACGTTGCGGAAATGCCCGAACAGCGCGGTGCTGTTGTGCGCCGGGTTCTTCTCCTTGCTGCGGAACTTGTTCGCGAGCAGGGTGTCGCGGCCGGTGGCGTCGACCACGAAGCGCGCGCGCCAGCTGCGCTGCGAGCCGTCTTCCAGCTGCGCCTGCGCGGTCGCGCCCGCGTCGTCGAAGCGCACGTCGCGCACCTTGCAGCCTTCGAGCGTGCGCGCGCCGCGCGCGGCGGCATTGCGGAACAGCAGCTCGTCGAGCTCGGAGCGGCGCACCTGCCAGGCGGAGGGCATGGTCTTGTCCCAGGCTTCGGCGAACTCGACGTAGCTGCAGTGGTCGTGCTCCGGCGAAACGAACTCGATGCCCCACTTGGTCATGCCGATCCTGTCGACCTGCTCGCGCACGCCGAGGCGCTCGAACAGGGCGACGTTGGCCGGCAGCAGCGACTCGCCGATGTGGAAGCGCGGGTGGTGTTCCTTCTCGAGCAGCACGACATCGCGGCCCTGCTGCGCCAGCAGCGCCGCGATGGTGGAGCCAGCCGGGCCGCCGCCGATGACGAGCACGTCGCAGTTTTCTTCGTTCGACGCTGTTTCATGCGCGGTGGGGGAGGGGTTTGGCAGGGGCACGGCGAATCAGTCCAGGAAAGTCGGGATGCGCAGGATAGCGTCGTCCGCGAGCTGGTCTGCAAGCCCTGCCGAACCGTCGATAACCTTCCTCCGCCGTGGGTCTTTACACGGGCCGCGCGCCAAAGGGCTGCAAAATAGAACGACCGTTCGTTTTATTCGAAGCCCTTCCCCATGCCCGCCACCGACCTTCCACCCAAGGCCACCCGTGCGCCCCAGAAAGGCCAGCAGACCAAGGCCGTCATCGTCGATGCGGCGCTGAACCTGGCCGCGCAGATCGGGCTGGAGGGCCTGTCGATCGGCGCGCTGGCCGAGGTCACGCAGATGAGCAAGTCGGGCGTGTTCGCCCACTTCGGCTCGCGCGAGGAACTGCAGATCTCGGTGGTGCGCGAGTACCACGCGCGCTTCGAGCAGGAAGTCTTCTATACCGCCCTGCAGGCGCCGCGCGGCCTGCCGCGGCTGCGCGCGCTGTTCGCCAACTGGATGAAGCGCACCTCGGCCGAGATCGACTCGGGCTGCATCTACATCAGCGGCGCGGTCGAATTCGACGACCGGCCCGGCCCGGTGCGCGACGCGCTGGCCGAGTCGGTGAACATCTGGCTCGCGGCCATGCTGCGCGCCGTGATGCAGGCGCAGAAAGAAGGCCACCTGCACGCCGATGCCGATGCGAAGCAGATCTCCTTCGAGATCCACGCGCTGATCCTGGCCCTGCATTACGAAGCGCGCTTCCTGCGCTCGCCCGATTCGCTCTCGCGCGCCAACGTGGGCTTCGACAACATCCTGGCGCGCTGCGCCACGCCGGAGGCCCTGGCCGGCGACACCGCGCCGTCTGCGCGCCGGCTCAAGACCGTGCGCTGAAGCAGCCGCTCACCCTCTCCTTTTTTCTTTCTATTCCCTGGAGACCTTTCCATGCCCGCCTACACCCCGCCCCTTCGCGACATGCAGTTCGTGATGCACGAAGTGCTCAAGGTCACCGAAGAACTCAAGGTTCTCCCGAAGCACGCCGACGTCGATGCCGAGACCATCAACGCGGTGCTCGAAGAGGGCGGCAAGTTCGCCGCCGAAGTCACCTTCCCGCTCAACATCAACGGCGACGAAGAGGGCTGCGTGCTCGACAAGAGCACGCATGAAGTGAAGACGCCCAAGGGCTTCAAGGAGGCCTACGCCAAGTACGTCGAGGGCGGCTGGGCGGCGCTGTCGTGCGATCCGCAATACGGCGGCCAAGGCTTGCCTTTCGTGGTGAACCAGTGCTTCTACGAAATGCTCAACTCGGCCAACCAGGCCTGGACCATGTACCCGGGCCTCTCGCACGGCGCGTACGAGGCGCTGGTGGCGCACGGCACCGACGAGCAGAAGAAGACCTACCTGCCCAAGCTCACGAGCGGCGAATGGACCGGCACCATGTGCCTGACCGAGCCGCATTGCGGCACCGACCTCGGCCTGCTGCGCACCAAGGCCGAGCCGCAGGCCGACGGCACCTACAAGCTGACCGGCAACAAGATCTTCATCTCGGCCGGCGAGCACGACATGGCCGCCAACATCATCCACCTGGTGCTGGGCCGCCTGCCGGACGCGCCCAAGGGCAGCAAGGGCATCAGCCTGTTCGTCGTGCCGAAGTTCAACGTCAAGGCCGACGGTTCGCTCGGCAGCCGCAACGGCATCTACTGCGGCGGCCTCGAGCACAAGATGGGCATTCACGGCAACGCCACCGCGCAGATCGTGCTCGAAGGTGCCTCCGGCACGCTGGTCGGCGAGCCCAACAAGGGCCTGGCCGCGATGTTCGTGATGATGAACGCGGCTCGCCTTGGCGTCGGCAACCAGTCGCTGGGCCTGACCGAAGTGGCTTTCCAGAACGCGCTGGCTTACGCGAAGGACCGCATCCAGATGCGCTCGCTCTCGGGCGTGAAGGCCAAGGACAAGGAAGCCGATCCGATCATCTTCCATCCCGACGTGCGCAAGATGCTGATGACCGCCAAGGCCTATGCCGAAGGCGGCCGCGCGCTGGCCATCTACTGCACGCTCTTGCTCGACAAGGAGCACCACCATCCCGACGAGAAGGTGCGCAAGGACTCGGGCGAGATCGTCGCCCTGCTCACGCCGATCGTGAAGGCCTTCATCACCGACAACGGCCACATCTCGACCAACGCCTGCATGCAGGTCTTCGGCGGCCACGGTTTCATCAAGGAATGGGGCATGGAGCAGTTCGTGCGCGACAACCGCATCAACATGATCTACGAGGGCACCAACACCGTTCAGTCGCTGGACCTGCTGGGCCGCAAGGTGCTGGGCAACAACGGCGCCACGCTGAAGAAGTTCGGCAAGCTGGTCGCCAAGCTGGTGGAGGAAGAAGGCGTCAACGAGAAGATGAGCGAGTTCATCACGCCGATCGCGGTGCTGGGCGAGCAACTCACCAAGTTCACCACCGAGATCGGCTTCAAGGGTTTCCAGAATCCCGACGAGGTGGGCGCTGCGGCCGTAGACTACCTGCGCGTGGCGGGCCACTTCGTGTTCGGCTACTTCTTCGCGCTGATGGCGCGCGTGGCGCTCGCCGAGATCGCGGCCGGCAACACCGATCCGTTCTACCAGGCCAAGCTGCAGACCGCGCGCTTCTACTTCGCCAAGCTCTTCCCCGAGACCGCGACGCTGATGCGCACCGCGCGCACCGGCAGCGCGCCGCTGATGAACACCGACGCCGCCCTGGCCTAAGCATCATGAAGCGCCTTCTTGCAGCCATCGCACTCGCGTCGGCCGGCTCGGCTTTCGCGCAGATGTCGCCCGTCGGCGTCTGGCAGAGCATCGACGACAAGACGAACGAAGCCAAGTCGCAGATCCGCGTCGCGGAGTCGGGCGGCGCGCTCAACGGCCGCATCGAGAAGCTGCTGCGCAAGGATGCGAAGCAGGATGCGGTGTGCGACGAGTGCACCGACGACCGCAAGGGCAAGCCGCTGCTTGGTCTCGAGATCATCCGCGGCGCGAAGAAGGCCGAGGGCAGGGAGGTCTGGGAGGACGGCAAGATCCTCGACCCCGAAAACGGCAAGACCTACGCGCTGCGGCTCACGCCGATCGACGGCGGCAAGAAGCTCGAAGTGCGCGGCTCGGTGTTCGGCATCGGCCGCACGCAGACCTGGGTTCGCGTTCAGTAAGACACCTATTTGTTGGAAATTCCATGTCCCGATTTCAAGTGAAAAAGGTCGCCGTGCTCGGCGCCGGCGTGATGGGCGCGCAGATCGCGGCCCATCTCGTCAATGTGCGCGTGCCGGTCGTCTTGTTCGACCTGCCTGCAAAAGAGGGTCCGAAGAACGGCATCGTGAGCCGCGCTATCGACAACCTCAAGAAGCTCAAGCCCGCACCCCTGGGCGATGCGGCCGATGCGACGCTGATCGAGCAGGCCAACTACGAAGACGACCTCGCCAAGCTCGGCGAGTGCGACCTGGTGATCGAAGCCATTGCCGAGCGCATGGACTGGAAGCTCGATCTCTACAAGAAGATCGCGCCGCATGTCGCCAAGCACGCGATCCTGGCCTCGAACACCTCGGGCCTCTCGGTAACCAAGCTCAGCGAGGCGTTGCCCGAGGCGCTGAAGCCGCGCTTCTGCGGCATCCACTTCTTCAACCCGCCGCGCTACATGTTCCTGGTCGAGCTGATCAACACGCCGACCACCGAGCCCGGGGTGCTGGACCAGTTGGAAGCCTTCGTCACCAGCACGCTCGGCAAGGGCGTGGTGCGCGCGCACGACACGCCCAACTTCATCGCGAACCGCGTCGGCATCGCCGGCATGCTCGCGACCCTGAAGGAAGTCGAGAAGTTCGACCTCACGCCCGACGTGGTGGACGACCTCACCGGCAAGAAGCTGGGCCGCGCGACCTCGGGCACCTTCCGCACCGCCGACGTGGTGGGCCTGGACACCATGGCCCACGTGGTCAAGACGCTGCAGGACAACCTGAGTGCGGAGACCGATCCCTTCTACGGCAACTTCGCGACGCCGCCGGTGCTGGCCAAGCTGCTGGAACTCGGCAACCTGGGGCAGAAGACCAAGGCCGGCTTCTACAAGAAGGCCGGTCGCGACATCCTGCGCTTCGACCTCGCCAAGGGCGAGTACGTGCCTTCGGGCGACAAGGCCGACGAGGTCTACGGCCGCATGCTCAAGAAGCCGGCGCCGGAGCGCCTGAGGCTGTTGCGCGAAAGCGAAGGCGCGCAGGGCCGCTTCCTCTGGGCCATCCTGCGCGACAGCTTCCACTACGCGGCCGTGCACCTCGCGACCATCGCCGAGAGCGCGCGCGACGTCGACTTCGCGATGCGCTGGGGCTTCGGCATGAAGCAGGGCCCCTTCGAGCTGTGGCAGGAGGCCGGCTGGGCGCAGGTCGCCAAGTGGATCCAGGAAGATATCAATGCGGGCGAGGCGCTCTCCACTGCGCCGCTGCCCTCCTGGGTGTTCGAAGGCCCGGTCGCGCAAGCGGGTGGCGTGCACACGCCCGAAGGGTCGTGGAGCGCATCGCAGAGCAAGTTCATCGCGCCGCGCCGCCTGCCCGTGCATGAACGCCAGCTGTTCCCCGAGAGCGTGCTGGGCAGCAATGCGCCGGACGCCAACAAGGCCGGCACCACGATTCAGGACGAAGGCGACGTGCGCCTCTGGACGCTCGACGGCGAGGTGCTGATCGCGAGCATCCATTCGAAGATGCACGCCATCAGCCCCGACGTCGCCGATGCGCTGGCCGCGGGCGTCGATCTCGCCGAGCGCGAATACAAGGCGATGGTGATCTGGTCCCCCGACGAGATGTTCTCGGTCGGCGCCGACCTGCAGGCGATGCTGCCGGCCTTCGTGGTCGCGGGCATCGGCGCGGTCGAGGGGGCGGAAGAAGAGCTGCAGAACGTGATGCTCAAGATCCGCTATGCCGGCGTGCCGGTCGTCTCGGCCGTGCGCGGCATGGCGCTGGGCGGCGGCTGCGAGCTGGCCATCCACTCGGCCAAGCGCGTCGCGGCGATGGAAAGCTACATCGGCCTGGTCGAAGTCGGCGTGGGCCTGGTGCCCGGCGCCGGCGGCCTGACCTACATCGCGCGCCGTGCGGCCGAGAACGCCGAAGCCTCCACCGGCACCGACCTGCTGCCCTTCCTGACCGAAGGCTTCACTGCCGCGGCCATGGCCAAGGTCGGCACCAGCGCACTGGAATCGAAGAAGCTGGGCTATCTGCTCGAGAGCGACGTGATCGTGCCCAACAAGGACGAGCTGCTCTACGTCGCATTGCAGCAGGCCAAGGCCATGGCCGACGCCGGCTGGCGCGCGCCGCTGCGCCGTCAATTCAAGGTCGCGGGCCGCAGCGGCGCCGCCACCATCAAGGGGCAACTGGTCAACATGCGCGACGGCGGCTTCATCAGCGAGCACGACTTCCACATCGCGGGCCTGATCGCAGGCGTGGTGACCGGTGGCGACGTCGATGCCGGCAGCCTGGTCACGGAGGAATACCTGATGGCGCTGGAGCGCAAGGCCTTCTGCTCGCTGATCCTGCATCCGAAGACGCAGGAGCGAATCATGGGGATGCTTTCGACGGGCAAGCCGCTACGCAACTAAGTAATACCCAGAAGGAGCATCCTCCATGAAACAACTTCAAGACGCCTACATCGTCTCCGCCACCCGCACCCCCATCGGCCGCTCGCACCGCGGCTTCTTCCGCAACATGCGTCCCGACGACCTGCTCGCGACCACCCTGAAGGCGGCGCTCGCGGCGGTGCCCGGGCTCGATCCGAAGGCGATCGAGGACATCATCTGCGGCTGTGCGATTCCCGAGGCGCAGCAGGGCCTCAACGTCGCGCGCATCGGCGCCGTGCTCGCGGGCCTGCCGACCAGCATCGGCGGCATCACGGTCAACCGTTTCTGCGCCTCCGGCCTGTCGGCGGTGCAGATGGCGGCCGACCGCATCCGCGTCGGCGAGGCCGAGGTGATGATCGCGGCCGGCGTCGAGAGCATGAGCATGGTGCCGATGATGGGCAACTCGCCCTCGCTGTCGCCATCGATCTTCGAGCGCGACGGCGACGTCGGCATCGCCTACGGCATGGGCCTCACGGCCGAGAAGGTGGCGCAGCAGTGGAAGGTGAGCCGCGAGGCGCAGGATGCCTTCGCGCTGCAGTCGCACCAGCGTGCGCTGGCCGCGCAGCAGGCCGGCGAGTTCGCTGCCGAGATCACGCCCATTGAGGTGACGGACCGCGCGCCGAACCTCGAGACCGGCGAGGCCACGCCCAAAACCCGCACCGTGAACCTCGACGAAGGCGCGCGCCCCGACACCAGCCTCGAAGGCCTGGCCAAACTGCGCACCGTGTTCGCCGCGCGCGGCTCGGTCACGGCGGGCAACAGCTCGCAGACTTCCGACGGCGCGGGCGCGCTGATCCTCGCGAGCGAGAAGGCCTGCAAGCAGTTCGACCTCAAGCCGCTCGCGCGCTTCGTGAGCTTCGCGAGCAAGGGCGTGCCGCCGCACATCATGGGCATCGGCCCGATCGAGGCGATTCCGGCGGCGCTGCGCTATGCGGGACTCACGCAGGACGCGATCGACTGGATCGAGCTCAACGAAGCCTTCGCCGCGCAGTCGCTGGCGGTGATCAACACGCTGGGCCTGGACCCGGCCAAGGTCAATCCGATGGGCGGCGCGATCGCGCTGGGCCATCCGTTGGGCGCGACCGGCGCCATCCGGTCGGCGACCGTGGTCCATGCGCTGCAGCGCAAGAGACTCAAGTACGGCATGGTCACGATGTGCGTGGGCATGGGGCAGGGCGCTGCCGGGATTTTTGAACGCGTCTGACGTCCGGGCCGGTGCTTGCTCGAAAAGAAAACAAGGAGACAAGCGTGAGACAAGAGACATTGCAGCTTGACGACGGCACGCAGCTCGCGCTGCGGATCTACGAGCCCATCGGCCCGCAGCGCGCCAGCGTCGTGATCGGCGGCGCGATGGGCGTGCGCCAGGCCTTCTATGAACCTTTTGCCCGCTGGCTGACGCAGGAGGGCCTCAGCGTCTGGACCTTCGACTACCGCGGCTCGGGCGATTCGCGGCCGGCGACGGCCGGCGGCTCGTTGCGCGGTTTCGAGGCCGACCTGTTCGATTGGGCGCGCGACTACGAGGCCGTGATCGACGCCGCCAAGGCCGCGCGCTCCGACCGGCCGCTCTACCTGCTGGGCCACAGCCTGGGCGCGCAGCTGCCGGGTTTTCTAGAGCGGCCGCAGCAGGTCGACGGCCTCATCAGCATCGCGGCGGGCAGCGGCTACTGGCGCGAGAACGCGCCGCGTCTCAAGCGCAGCATCCTCTACTTCTGGTTCTTCCTGGTGCCGCTGGCGACGCGGCTCTGGGGCTACTTTCCGGGTCGCAAACTCAAGAAGGTGGGCGACCTGCCGCGCGGCGTGATCCTGCAGTGGCGGCGCTGGTGCCTGAACCCGCGCTACAGCGTCGGCGCCGAAGGCGCTGCGGCCGCCCGCAGTTACGAGCGCGTGCGCTTCCCGGTGCTGGCCCTGTCGATGACCGACGATGAACTCATGACGCTCGAAGGCACCGAGAGCCTGCTGAGCTTCTACGCTGGCGCGCCGCGCGCGATGCAGCGCATCGCGCCGGCCGACGTGCAAGCCCGCCACATCGGGCATTTCGGCTTCTTCCGCGAGCAGTTCAGCCTGAGCCTGTGGCCGCGCCTGGCCGACAGCCTGCACCGGCTCGCGGCGCTGACTTCTGCAGCGCCATCGGGCGTCCCGCACACGACTGCATAAGCCAAGGTCACGGAGGCACACTGCGACGATCATGAGCACACATCCTCTGGACAAGGCCCTCGCGCTCGCGCACAGCGACATCCGCGCCGGGCTTTTCACCGGTGCCACGAGCCCGGACTACTGGAACATGGTCGGGCCCTTCGGCGGCACGACCGCGGCGGTGATGCTGCAGTCGGTGCTGAAGCATCCCGAACTGCTGGGCGCGCCGGTGGCGCTCACGGTGAACTACGCCGCGGCGCTGGAGGCAGGCGCTTTCGAGGTGCTGGCGATACCGGTGCGCACCAACCGCTCGACGCAGCACTGGACCATGCAGATGTCGCAGGCCGGCGCCGACGGCCAGCCGCATGTCACGACCACCGCGACCGCGGTCACGGCACTGCGCCGCGAGACCTGGGGCGCCAACGATCTGCCGATGCCCGAGGTGCCGTCGCCCGAAGAGGTCGAGCGCCTGAGCATCGGCCCCGCGCGCGTGGCCTGGATCTCGCAGTACGAAATGCGTCCGATCAGCGGCGCGATTCCAGCCAAGTGGGACGGCAGCGGCGATCACAGCGAAACGCGCATGTGGCTGCGGGATGCAGAGCCGCGTCCGCTCGACTTCGCCTCGCTCGCAGCCTTGAGCGACACCTTCTACCCGCGCGTCTGGCTGCGCCGCGCCAAGCCGGTGCCGATCGGCACGGTGTCGATCACGACCTACTTCCATGCCGACGCGAGGCACCTGGCGGAGGTAGGCCACGGCTACCTGCTGGGCCGCGCGACGGGGCAACAGTTCCAGAACGGCTATTTCGACCAGTCGGCGCAGCTGTGGAGCGAAGCGGGCGCGCTGCTCGCCACCAGCAATCAGATCGTCTACTTCAAGGAATGACTGAATGACGGCCAGCAGAGCAGCCTTGATCGTCGGCGCCGGCGATGCCACCGGCGGCGCGATCGCTCGCCGCTTTGCGCGCGCGGGCTACGCGGCCTGCGTCACGCGCCGCAGCCTCGACAAACTGCAGCCGCTGGTCGCGCAGATCGAGGCCGAAGGCGGCACTGCGCATGCCTTTGCCAGCGATGCGCGCAAGGAAGAGGAGGTCGTCGCGCTGGTCGAGCAGATCGAGTCGAGCATCGGGCCGATCGAGGTGCTGGTATTCAACATCGGCGCCAACGTGCCCGAGAGCATCCTGACCGAGACCGCGCGCAAGTACTTCAAGGTCTGGGAGATGGCCTGCTTCTCCGGTTTCCTGAACGGACGCGAAGTCGCCAAGCGCATGGTGGCGCGCGGGCGCGGCACCATCCTCTTCACCGGCGCCACGGCCTCGCTGCGCGGCAGCGCCAACTTTGCCGCCTTCTCCGGTGCCAAGATGGCGCTGCGCGCGCTGGCCCAGAGCATGGCGCGCGAGCTCGGGCCGCGCGGCATCCACGTGGCGCACACGGTGATCGACGGCGCCATCGACACCGAGTTCATCCGCAGCAATTTCCCCGAGCGCTATGCGTTGAAGACGGAAGACGGCATCCTCAACCCCGAGCACATCGCCGATGCCTACTGGATGCTGCACGCGCAGCCGCGCGATGCCTGGACCCACGAGCTCGACCTGCGGCCATGGTCCGAGAAGTTCTGAGGAGACCGGCATGACGACGACGCGATCGGTCGAGTTCTATTTCGACTTCGGCAGCCCCGCCTCCTACCTGGCCGCCACCCAGCTGCCGCACCTGTGCGCCGACACCGGCGCCGAACTGGTGTGGAAGCCGATGCTGCTGGGCGGCGTGTTCCAGGCCACCGGCAACCAGTCGCCGGCCGCCATTCCGGCCAAGGGCCCCTACGTGTTCGAGGACCTGGCACGTTTCGCTCGGCGCTACGGCGTGCCGCTGCAGCAGAACCCTTATTTTCCGATCAACACGCTGCTGCTGATGCGCGGCGCCACCGGCATGCAGATGCGCGAGCCGGAGCGCTTTCGCGCGTACGTCGATGCCGTGTACCACGCGATGTGGGTCGAGCCGCGCAATCTCAACGACCCGGCCACGCTCGCTGCCGCCCTGGCCGAGGCCGGCTTCGACCCGGCATCGATGGTCGCGCTGGCCAATGCACAGGAGGTCAAGGACCGCCTCAAGGCCGCGACGCAGGAGGCGGTGGCGCGCGGCGTCTTCGGTGCCCCCACCATGTTCGTCGGCGACCAGATGTTCTGGGGCCAGGACCGGCTCGATTTCGTACGCGAGGCGCTGGTATGAAGCACACCCCCAGGCTTCGCGCACTTCGTGTCGGTACGCCAACCCCCTCGCCGGGGGCAACACCAGCGGCTCGGCAGAGCCGGTTCCGCGGTGTTCCCCGAATCGACCGCGACGGTTTCCTGCGCTGCGGGTCGTGCGCAGCGCGGTGGAACTATTGATACTTACTTCTTTGCAGCAAGGAACTCCCATGAGCGACATCCTCGTCCACACCGAAGCCGGTGTGATGACCCTCACCTTCAACCGTCTCGACAAGAAGAACTCCATCACCCGCGCGATGTACGCCGAGCTCGCCGATGCGCTGGTCAAGGCTGAGCAAGACGGCGCGGTGCGCGCCGTGCTGATCCAGGGCGACGCCACCATCTTCAGCGCCGGCAATGACATCGGCGATTTCCTGGACGCCCCGCCCTCGACGCCGGATTCGCCCGTGTTTCGCTTCCTGCACGGCATCGCAACCTTCCCGAAGCCGATCGTGGCCGCGGTCTGCGGTCCGGCAGTGGGCATCGGCACCACGATGCTGTTCCATTGCGACCTGGTCTACGCGGGCGACAACGCGGCCTTCTCGATGCCCTTCGTCAACCTGGGCCTGTGCCCCGAGGCGGCCTCCAGCCTGCTGGTGCCGCAGATGCTGGGCTACCACCGCGCGGCCGAGGCGCTGCTCCTGGGCGAGCCCTTCATGGCCGAGGCGGCGCTCGAAGTCGGCCTGGTCAACCGCGTGGTGCCGCCCACCGAGGCCAACGCCATCGCCCAGGCGCAGGCGCGCAAGCTGGCGGCCAAGCCGCTCACGGCGCTGATCGAAACCAAGCGCCTGATGAAGAAGTCGCAGCAGTCGGCCGTGCTCGAACGCATGGGCGAAGAAGGCCAGAGCTTCGGCCGCATGCTGCGCGAGCCGGCGGCGCGAGAGGCCTTCACGGCCTTCATGGAAAAGCGGCGGCCGGATTTCTCGAAGATCTGAGGTCAGGCGACCTCTGGTGCGCTGTCGTGTCTGTGAGGTGGTCACAATCCGTGACCACCTCGTAGCGTTGCCGATCAGTCCTTGACGATCGCCCTCGGCCGCCCGTTGTCGTCGATCGCGACGTAAGTGAAGGTGGCCTCGGTCACCTTGATGTACTCGCCCTGCGCCTTGAAGCGCTCGGCGAACACCTCGACCGTGACGGTGACCGAGGTGCGACCGATGCGCACCAGCTTCGAATAGAAGGACAGGATGTCGCCCAGCCGCACCGGCTGCTTGAAGATGAACTCGTTGACCGCGACGGTGGCCATCCGGCCCTTGGCGTAGCGGGCCGGGATGACGGAGCCGGCCAGGTCGCACTGGGCCATGACCCAGCCGCCGAAGATGTCGCCGTTGGCGTTGACGTCGGCCGGCAGCGGAATCACCTTGAGCACCAGCTCCATGTCGGCGGGCAGGCTCTTGAGGGTGGCGGCCACATTGGCACTTGGAGATTCGGACATGGGCACAATCTGAGAACAACAAACAGCCACGATTGTCTCCGATGCGCCGCAGCGGCGAAGCCCTTTCCTCTCCTCACCCCGTCTCTGCGGGCCAGCCCGCGCGCGGCGACCGCTCCGACTGGGCCACGCTGCGCCGCCTGTTCCCCTACCTCTGGCGCTACAAGTGGCGCGTGATGGCCGCGCTCGCCTTCATGGTGGGCGCCAAGGTGGCCAACGTCGGCGTGCCGGTGCTGCTCAAGAACCTGGTCGACACCATGACGCCCAAGCCCGACATGGCGCAGGCGCTGCTGGTGGTGCCGATCGCGCTGCTGGTGGCCTACGGATTGCTGCGCTTCTCGACCTCGCTGTTCGGCGAGCTGCGCGAGCTGGTCTTCGCCAAGGCGACCGAGGGCGCGGCGCGCAGCATCTCGCTGGAGGTGTTCCGCCACCTGCATGCGCTGTCGCTGCGCTTCCACCTCGAGCGGCAGACCGGCGGCATGACGCGCGACATCGAGCGCGGCACGCGCGGCGTGCATTCGCTGATCTCGATGTCGCTCTACAGCATCGTGCCGACCATCATCGAGCTGACGCTGGTGCTGACCATCCTGGGCGTCAAGTTCGACGCGCTCTTCGTCTGGATCACCGCGGTTGCGCTGGTGATCTACATCGTCTTCACCGTCACGGTGACGGAATGGCGCACGCAGTTCCGCAAGACCATGAACGAGCTCGACTCGGTGGCGCAGAGCCGTGCCGTCGATTCGCTCTTGAACTACGAGACCGTCAAGTACTTCAACAACGAGGAGTTCGAGGCCGGACGTTACGACGCCAGCCTCGACCGCTATCGGAAGGCGGCCATCAAGAGCCAGCGCACGCTCTCCATGCTCAACACCGGCCAGCAGCTGCTGATCGCGGTCAGCCTCGTGCTGATGCTGTGGCGCGCGACGGCCGGTGTGGTCGACGGGCGCATGACCTTGGGCGACCTGGTGATGGTCAACGCCTTCATGATCCAGCTCTACATCCCGCTCAACTTCCTGGGCGTGATCTACCGCGAGATCAAGCAGAGCCTGACCGACCTCGACAAGATGTTCGTGCTGATGGAAAAGGAGCGCGAGGTGCGCGATGCGCCCGACGCGAAGCCCCTGGCCGGCACCGATTCGACCGTGCGCTTCGAGGACGTGAGCTTCGCCTACGAAGCCGCGCGGCCGATCTTGAAGCATGTGAGCTTCGAGATCCCGGCGGGCAAGACTGTGGCCGTGGTCGGTCCCTCGGGCTCGGGCAAGTCGACGCTGGCTCGACTCCTCTACCGCTTCTACGACGTACAGCAGGGGCGAATTTGCATCGGCGGCGAAGACATCCGCCAGGTCACGCAGGCCAGCGTGCGGCAGGCCATCGGCATCGTGCCGCAGGACACCGTACTCTTCAACGACACCGTCGAATACAACATCGCCTACGGCCGGCCGGGCGCAAGCCGCGTCGAGGTCGAGGAGGCCGCCCGCGCGGCGCGTATCCACGACTTCATCGCCGCCACGCCCAAGGGCTACGAAACCACCGTCGGCGAGCGCGGCCTCAAGCTCTCGGGCGGCGAGAAGCAGCGCGTGGCGATCGCGCGCACGCTGCTGAAGAACCCGCCGATCGTGATCTTCGACGAGGCCACCTCGGCGCTCGATTCGGCCAACGAGCGCGCGATCCAGTCCGAGCTCAAGAGCGCGGCGCAGAACAAGACCACGCTGGTGATCGCGCACCGCCTCTCGACGGTGGTCGATGCGCACGAGATCCTCGTGCTCGAGGGCGGCGTGATCGTCGAGCGCGGCACGCATGCGGCCCTGCTCGCGCAGCAGGGCAAGTACGCGCAGATGTGGACCTTGCAGAAGATCGAGGCCCAGCCCGTTCTTTGAACTCTTTTTACTGACCCAGGAGCGATTCGAGAATGTCCGAGAAGATTCCCCTGCTGGTGCTCAACAGCCTTTCGAGCGCCCACCAGGCCCAGATTGCCGCGGTCTACGACATGAGCTACGCGCCCACCAAGGCCGAGCGCGCGGCCGCCATCGCCGCGCAGGGCGCGGAGTTCCGCGCCGTGCTGACCATCGGCGTGATCGGCCTCACGCCCCAGGAGCTGGCGGCGATGCCGAAGGTCGAGCTCATCTGCGCGATGGGCGCCGGCTACGAGGGCCTCCCGCTCGAGGCGGCCCGTGCGCGCGGCATTGCGCTCGCCAACGGCGCCGGCACCAACGACGACTGCGTGGCCGACCACGCCTTCGGTCTCTTGATCGGTGCGGTGCGCGGCATCCGCACGCTCGACCGGCAATGCCGCGAGGGCATATGGCGCGAAGAGATTCCGCAGCCGCCCAATGTCTCGGGCAAGCGTCTAGGCATCCTTGGCCTGGGCACCATCGGCCAGAAGATCGCCAGGCGCGCCGCGGGCTTCGACATGGAGATCGGCTACCACAACCGCAAGCCGCGCGAGGGTGCGGCGCACCGTTACTTCGACAGCCTGAAGGCGCTGGCCGCCTGGGCCGACGTGCTGATGATCGCGACGCCGGGCGGGCCGGGCACGCGGCACATGGTCGATGCCGAAATCCTCGACGTGCTCGGGCCTCAGGGCTTCCTGGTCAACATCTCGCGCGGCAGCGTGGTCGACACCGAGGCGCTCGCCAAGGCGCTGCGCGAAAAGCGCATCGCGGGCGCCGGCCTCGATGTCTACGAAAGCGAGCCGAAGCGTCCCGAGCCGCTGGTCGGCCTCGACAACGTGCTGCTCACGCCCCACATGGCGGGCTGGTCGCCCGAGGCGACGCAGGCCTCGGTGAACCGCTTCATGGCCAATGCCGAAGGGCACTTCGCGCGGCGCGGCGTGGTGTCGCCTATTTAGGGAAAGACATAATCAGCCTTCATGGAAACCAAGTGGCTTGAAGACTTCGTCAGCCTTGCCGAGACCCGCAGCTTCAGCCGCTCGGCCCAATTGCGCCACGTGACCCAGCCCGCCTTCTCGCGCCGCATCCAGGCGCTCGAAGGCTGGGCCGGCACCGACCTGGTCGACCGCAGCTCCTACCCCACGCGCCTCACGCCCGCCGGCCAGACCTTGTACGGCCAGGCCATCGAGATGCTGCAGGCGCTGCAAAGCACGCGCGCCATGCTGCGCGGCCACTCGGCCGCGGCGCAGGACGTGATCGAGTTCGCGGTGCCGCACACGCTGGCCTTCACCTTCTTTCCGGCCTGGGTCACGAGTCTGCGCGAACAGTTCGGGCCGATGAAGAGCCGGCTCATTGCGCTCAACGTGCACGATGCGGTGCTGCGGCTGGTCGAAGGCAGCTGCGATCTGCTGATCGCCTACAACCATCCCTCGCAGCCGCTGCCGCTGGACGCCACCCGCTACGAGATGGTGAGCCTTGGCCAGGAGGTGGTCGCGCCCTGGGTCAAGCCCGATGCCGACGGCGCCCCGCGCTACCGCCTGCCGGGCCGGCCCGGCCAGCCGCTGCCCTACCTGGGCTATGCGCCCGGCGCCTACCTGGGCCGCGTGGTCGACCAGCTGCTCAAGGAATCCGACACCGCCATCCACCTCGATCGCGTCTACGAGACCGACATGGCCGAGGGTCTCAAGGTGATGGCGCTCGAAGGCCACGGCATCGCCTTCCTGCCGCAGAGCGCGGTGCGAAGGGAAGTGCGCGCCCGCACGCTGGTGAGCGCCTTGCCGCCGGAGATCGAGAGCCTGGAGGCGACGATGGAGATCCGCGCCTACCGCGAGCGGCCCGCCGCATCGGCGCCGGCCAAGGCTGGTGCGCGCAGCGCCAAGAGCGAGGCCGCCGGCCCGCGGGCCAAGGGCACGGTCGAAGCGCTCTGGGCCTATCTGGTCGGGACCCAGCCGGCGCCTTGAACGAGGCCCGGGTTATTTGTGCACTGCACAATCTATGACGCTGCGGCATGCCGATCTCCGCATTGCGCATTTGCCTGCGCGCGATGCCGGCCCTACAGTCTGGCCCCAAGTTTTGCTGTCGCACACGGTTTTGACGCACGCCCACGCGCGTGCTTTTTTTTAGCCGTGCCTTCGGGCACAAAGGCTGCTTAGTCGAATGCGCTCAAGACGAATGCGATGCGGCGCACCAGTGCGGAACTCCTGCCACACTCGGCGTGTCCGTCATCGGTGCAGGGCGCACCGGGTTGGCCCGGGTACCCCGCAGAATGCGAGTGTCTAGAATTTCGGCGTATCTCTCTCAGTCACACAGGAGTTTTCCAAATGAAGAAGCAAGTATTGGCAATGGCAGTGATGGCGTTGGCCGCCGGCGGCGCTTTCGCGCAAGCCAATGACACCCTGGCGAAGATCAAGGCCGCCGGCAGCATCACCGAAGGGGTGCGCGAATCTTCCGGACTTTCCTACACGCTGGGCGGCGGCCAGTACACCGGCTTCCACTACGACATCTGCGCCAACATCATCAAGGACCTCGAGAAGGCTGTCGGCAAGAAGCTGGAAACCAAGTACCAGCCCGTGACCTCGCAGAACCGCATTCCCCTGGTGCAGAACGGCACCGTCGACCTCGAGTGCGGCTCCACTACCAACAATGCCACGCGCCAGAAGGACGTCGCTTTCGCCGTCACCACCTACGTCGAGGAAGTGCGCATCGCCGTCAAGGCCACCTCGGGCATCACCAAGATCGCCGACCTGAACGGCAAGACCGTCGCCACCACCACCGGCACCACCTCGGTCCAGACGCTGCGCAAGAACGAGCGCGCCACCGGCGTCGACTTCAAGGAGCTCTACGGCAAGGACCATTCCGACAGTTTCCTGCTGCTCGAATCGGGCCGCGCCGATGCCTTCGTGATGGACGGCTCGATCCTCGCCTCCAACATCGCCAAGGCGAAGACGCCGGCCGACTTCAAGATCGTCGGCGAAGTGCTGAGCGTCGAGCCGATCGCGATCATGATCCGCAAGGACGACCCGGCCTTCAAGAAGGCGGTCGACGACAGCATCAAGGCGCAGATCAAGTCGGGCGAGCTCAACAAGCTCTGGGACAAGTGGTTCCTGCAGCCGATTCCGCCGTCGAACGTCAAGATCGGCCTGGCCTTGTCGGACGCCACCAAGAACGCGTGGGCGAATCCGAACGACAAGCCGATGGAAGACTACGCGGCGAAGAAGTAAATCCCGCGCCCGTCGCCGCGCAACGCCCGCCGTACCCGGCGGGCGTTTGTTTTAACGCCCAACATAACAATCAGGTAGAGAAGGAGAGTCCCGATGGGATCGAACTGGGATTGGCAGGTCTTCTTGCAAGACCCCGGGGGGAAGTACCCGACGTATTGGGAGTGGATGCTGTCGGCCTGGGGCTGGACCGTGTCCGTGGCCCTCTTGGCATTGATCGTCGCGCTCGTGCTGGGCTCGCTGATCGGCATCATCCGCACTTTGCCCGACAGCCCCTGGCTGATCCGCTTCGGCAACGCGTGGGTCGAGCTCTTTCGCAACATTCCGCTCCTGGTGCAGATCTTCCTCTGGTACCACGTCATACCGGCCATGATTCCGGTCATGAAGGATGTGCCCAGCTTCATCCTGGTGGTGCTCGCGCTGGGCTTCTTCACCTCGGCGCGGATCGCCGAGCAGGTGCGCTCCGGCATCCAGGCGCTGCCCAAGGGCCAGCGCTACGCGGGCATGGCGGTGGGCTTCACCACGCCACAGTACTACCGCTACGTGATCCTGCCGATGGCCTACCGCATCATCATTCCGCCGCTCACGAGCGAGACGATGAACATCTTCAAGAACTCGTCGGTGGCTTTCGCGGTGTCGGTGACCGAACTCACCATGTTCGCGATGCAGGCGCAGGAAGAAACCTCGCGCGGCATCGAGGTCTACCTGGCCGTCACGGGGCTGTATGTGATCTCGGCCTTCGCGATCAACCGGCTGATGGCGTACATCGAGAAGAAGACCCGCGTGCCGGGCTTCATCGTCTCGGCCAACGCCGGCGGCGGAGGACACTGACATGATGAATCTCGACCTGTCCTTCTACAACTGGGACGTCATCAGCAACTTCGTCGTCAAGGGCTTCTACTTCAGCATCATGCTGACCATCGTCGCCACCATCGGCGGCGTGATCTTCGGCACCATCCTGGCGTTGATGCGGCTGTCGGGCAAGAAGTGGCTCGATGCACCCGCCGCCGTCTACGTCAACGGCATGCGCAGCATTCCGCTGGTGATGGTGATCCTGTGGTTCTTCCTGCTGGTGCCGGGCTCGTTCTACGCGTCCTTCGGCTCGATCGGCAGCAACTACCGCTCCGAGATCTCAGCCGTGATCACCTTCATCGCGTTCGAGGCCGCCTACTTCAGCGAGATCATGCGCGCGGGCATCCAGTCGATCCCGCGCGGCCAGGTCTACGCGGGCCAGGCGGTGGGCATGACCTACGGCCAAAACATGAAGCTGGTGGTGCTGCCGCAGGCCTTCCGCAACATGCTGCCGGTGCTGCTCACGCAGACCATCATCCTGTTCCAGGACACCTCGCTGGTCTACGCCATCGGCGCCTACGACATGCTCAAGGGCTTCGAGACCGCGGGCAAGAACTTCGGCCGTCCGATCGAGGCTTACCTGCTCGCGGCGGTCGTGTACTTCATCATGTGTTATGCCTTGTCCTGGCTCGTCAAACGCCTGCACAAGAAAATCGCCATCATCCGCTGAAGGAGAAAAAAGATGTCCGACAAAATGATCGAAATCAAGAACGTTTCCAAGTGGTATGGCCCGGTACAGGTGCTCCAGGACTGCTCGGTCGACATCGCCAAGGGCGACGTGGTGGTGGTGTGCGGGCCCTCGGGTTCCGGCAAGTCCACGCTCATCAAGACGGTGAACGCGCTCGAGCCCTTCCAGAAGGGCGAGATCACGGTCAATGGCATCCCGCTGCACGACCCCAAGACCAACCTGCCGAAGCTGCGCTCCAAGGTCGGCATGGTGTTCCAGCATTTCGAGCTGTTCCCGCATCTTTCGGTGACGGAGAACCTCACGATCGCGCAGATCAAGGTGCTGGGCCGCAGCGCCGACGAGGCCAAGACCCGCGGCTTGAAGATGCTCGACCGCGTGGGCCTGATGGCGCACAAGGACAAGTACCCTGGCCAGCTCTCCGGCGGCCAGCAGCAGCGCGTGGCGATCGCCCGCGCGCTGAGCATGGACCCGATGGTGATGCTGTTCGACGAGCCGACCTCGGCGCTCGACCCCGAGATGGTCGGCGAAGTGCTGGACGTGATGGTGGCGCTGGCCAAGGAAGGCATGACCATGATGGTGGTCACGCACGAGATGGGCTTTGCGCGCAAGGTGGCCAACCGGGTGATCTTCATCGACGTCGGCGGCCGAATCCTGGAGGACTGCTCGAAGGATGAGTTCTTCAGCCATCCGGAGAACCGTCAACCGCGCACCAAGGATTTCCTGAACAAGATCCTGGCGCATTAGGCTCGCCCCCAGGCTTCGCGCACTTCGTGTCGCGCGCCAACCCCCTGGGGGGGGCGGTGCCAGCCGACCGGCGAAGCCGGATCGGCGGCACCCCACGAACAAAAAAGCCCCGCATCGCGGGGCTTTTTTATTGCATGTGAGCCCTACTTCTTCCGACTGGCAATCGCCTGCTCTGCCTTCGCCACCAGATCGTTGCCGATCGTCGGCTTCCACTTCGCATACACCGGCCGTGTCGCCTTCACGAAGGCCTCGCGCTCGGCCGGCGACAGTTTCGTGACCGTCACGCCGAGCGCGGCGATGTCCTTGAGCAAGGGCTGGTCGGCCTCGGCGAGTCCCTTGCGCGCGATGACGATCTCTTGCTTGCCGGCGTCGATCGCCGCCTGGCGCACGATCGCCTGGTCGGCCGGCGTCCACGAATTCCAGATCTCCTTGTTGACCACGAAGACCAGCGGATCGGCCACGTAGCCCCACATCGTCACGTTCTTCTGGCCCACGGTGTGCAGCTTGGCCGCGGTGAAGATCGACATCGGGTTTTCCTGCCCGTCGACCGCGCCGCTGGCGAAGGCGGGCTGCGCGTCGGCCCAGCTCATCTGCGTGGGATTGGCGCCCAGCGCGGTGAAGGTGTCGACGAAGAGCGGCGAGCCCACCACGCGGATCTTCAGGCCCTTCAGATCTTCCGGCGTCTTGATGGGCCGCTTGGAGTTCGTGATCTCGCGGTAGCCGTTCTCGCCCCAGGCCAGCGGCACCACGCCGGCCTTCTCGAGCGTCGCGAAGATCTCCTTGCCCACCTGGCCCTGAGTCAGCGCATCCACCGCCGCGTAGTCGGGCATCAGGAAGGGCAGCGAGAACAGGTTGAGCTGCTTGACCTGCGGCGACCAATTGATGGTCGAGCCGATGGCCATGTCGATCACGCCCTGTCGCAGCGCGCTGAATTCGCGCGTCTGGTCGCCCTGGATCAGCGAGACGCCGGGATAGAGCTTGATGTTGATGCGCCCCTGGGTCCGCTCGCGAACCAGATTGGCCCAGATCTCTCCGCCCTTGCCCCAGGGGAAGGCGGTGCCGACCACGAGCGACATCTTGTATTCGGGCTTGTAGGTCTGCGCGGGCGCGGCCGCCGAGAAGCCGCCGAGCGCGGCGGCGACGGCCATCAGGCCGAGCAGGGAACGACGGAATTTCATGGGTCAGTCTCCTTTGGAAAAATCTAATAACCTAGCTTTCGGGGCAACCACAGCGCCAATTCGGGCCAGGCAATCACCGCCACCATCACGAGGAACATCGCAACGAGCATCCAGCCGACCCAGCGCACGGTCTCTTCCATGCGCACGCCGGCGATGCGGCACGAGACCATCAGGTTCACCGCCAGCGGCGGCGTGAACTGACCCAGCGCCACCTTGAGCGTGAGGATGACGCCGAACCACACCGGGTCCCACTTGTAGTACTGCACGATAGGCCACAAGAGCGGCACAAAAATCAGAAAGATCGACACGCCGTCGAGGAACATGCCGACTGTGATCAAGAGCAGGATCAGCAGCGACAGCACGCCGTACTCGCCCAGCCCCGAATTCACGATCGCGCGCGTGACCGGATCGATCACGCCCAGCGTCGAGAGCGAGTAGGCGAAGATGCCCGCGAGCGACACCACCAGCAGGATCACGGCCGAGAGCTCGCCCGATTCACGCAGGATCACGAACAGGTCGCGGACCTTGATCGTGCGGTGGATCGCCATGCCGACGAAGAGCCCGTAGAACACCGCGACCACGGCCGCCTCGGTGGGCGTGAACCAGCCGGCGCGCATGCCGCCCAGGATGAGCACCGGCGCCGCCAGGCCCCAGACTGCATCGCGCAGGCTCTTCCAGAAAGGTGGGCGCGGCAGGGTGGATTCGAGTGCGCCCATCTTGTGCTTGCGCGCCAGCCACACGGCCGGGACGATCAGCGCGATACCGGCCAGCACGCCCGGCACCATGCCGGCCGCGAACAGCGCCGGCACCGAGGCGCCCGGCACCAGCACCGAGTAGACGATGAAGGCCACCGAGGGCGGGATCAGGATGTCGGTGGCCGCAGCCGCGCCGACCACGCTGGCCGAGTACGCATTGGGGTAGCCCGCGCGCGACATCGCGCCGATCATCACCGCGCCCACGGCCGCCGCGTTGGCCGGGCCCGAGCCCGAGATGCCGCCGAGAAACATCGCCACCACGATCGCCACCAGCGGCAGCATGCCGGGCCCGCGCCCGACGATCGCGATCGCGAAATTGACGAGCCTGAGCGCCACGCCCGAGCGGTCGAAGATCGAGCCCACCAGCACGAACATCGGTATCGCGAGCAGCGGGTATTTGCCCAGGCCGGCATAGAAGTTCTGCGGCACGGCGAGCAGGCCGAACCACTGCGCGTCGGCATTGGCGAGCCCGATGGCGACCGCGCCCGCGAGGCCGAGCGCTGCGCCGATCGGCACGCCGACCAGCATCATCAGGATGAAGGCGACGAAGAGCAGCGTCGGGATCATTCGCCCGAGCCCCCGGCGCGCATCTCGCGGCCGCGCCGGACGAACAGGCCTACCGCGCGCAGCGCGATCGCGGAGCACACGATCGGCAGCCAGATCGAGTACCACCACTGCGGCACGCCGATGCCGGGCGAGGTTTCCTCGAAACGGTAGTTGTCCCAGACCACGCGCACGCTGAGCGCGGCGATCAGGAAGAACAAGAGCGCCACCATCAGCGCGCCGAACTGCGCGAGCCGCTTACGCCTGGCCATCGACCCGCCCTCGGCGAAGTACTCGATGCGGATGTGGCGGTCGCGCGCGACGGCGGCCGAGCCCGCGACCATGGCCAGCAGGATCATGAGGAAGACCGAGAACTCCTCGGTCCATGCGAAGGAGGAGTCGGTGAAGTAGCGCACCAGCACGTTGGCGAAGGTGATGCAGGCCAAGAGGCCCATGATGATCACCGTGGCCCAGTCCTCGATGGCGAGCGGCACGCGCGTGGGCTCGTCGGCGGCTTCGATTTCGGGGGGCAGGGGACTGGCGGCGTCCAGCAAAGGGCCGGACTCAGGGGGGGAGGACATCGGGGGAACGGGTCAGCGGCCGGAATTCGACCAGCGCAGATCGTAACGATCCATAACCGTTCGCCCCATCGGGGCTTTCCTTGAGCCCTACTCGAGCTTGGCGCCCGATTGCTTGATCAGCCGCTCCCACACCGGGCGCTCGGCCTTGTAGGCCGCGGCAAAAGCCTCGGGCGAGCTGTCCTTGAGCTCGAAGCCCATGGCCGCGACCTTCTGCTGCACGTCCGGCTGCTGCGTGGCCTTGCGGATCTCGTCGGCGAGCCGCTGCACGATCGGCTTGGGCGTGCCGGCGGGCGCTGCGACGGCCAGCCAGCCGGTCAGGCGATAGGCCTCGTCCTTCAGGCCCTGCTCGGCCAGCGTGGGCACGTTGGGCAGGGTGCTCATGCGGCGTTCGCCGGTCACGCCGATGGCCTTGAGCTTGCCGGCCTCGATGTGCGGCTTGGCCTGCAGCGCACTCGCGTAGGCCATCTGGATCTGGCCGCCGATCAGGTCCTGCACCATCGGCGCCTCGCCCTTGTAGGCCACGTGGTTCATGTCGGCGTCTTGCGTGAGGCTCATGTGCGCGCCGGCCAGGTGCGGGTAGGCGCCCAGGCCGTAGGAGCCGTAGGCCAGCTTGCCCTTGTTGGCGGCCACGTACTTCAGCAGCTCGGGCGCGGTCTTGACCGGCACGCCGGGATGCACCACCAGCACCAGCGGGCCCATCGCGACCTGGTAGACCAGCGTCAGGTCGCGCTCCGGGTGGTAGGGCAGCTTCTCGTAGAGGAACTGGTTGGTGAGCAGCGCGTTGGAGAGCGACATCACGATGGTGTAGCCGTCGGGCGCCGCCTTGGCGACCGCGTCGGTGCCGATGATGCCGGCCGCGCCGGGCTTGTTGTCGATGACGACCGGCTGGCCCAGGCCGGCCGCCAGCTTCTCGCCGATCACGCGCGCCAGCACGTCGGTGCCGCCACCGGCGGCGAAGGGGACGACCATCTTGATCGGCTTGTTCGGGTAGGCCTGGGCGTGCGCAACGCCGCCCGCGCCCAGCGCGAGGGCCGAGGCCGCGGCGCAGAGCCAGGCGCGGCGGTTCAGGGAGTGGGTGTTCATGTGTGTCTCCTGTACGGCTTTTTTGGAATGGGGGGCTTATCGCAGGACGACCTGCGTCTTGAAGGGCAGGCGTCCGAGCGCCTCCGTAAGCCGCGCCAGCAGCGGCGCGGCCTGCGCCCCGGCCGCGGCCGCATCGATCACGACCTTGAGCGCGCTCTCGCCATCGGCCTGCACCTCGGGCCGTGCCGCCAGGCCGAGCGCGGCGCAGGCCTCGCCGACCAGCGCCTCCGCCACCTTGCGCGCGGCCAGGGCACGCAGCTCGGGCTTGTAGATCTTGCCGACGTTGGTCATCGGCATGTGCTCGATCACGACCACCGACTTCGGCTTGGCCGGCGCTTCGTCGACGCGCGCGGCGGTGAAGGCCAGCAGTTCGGCTTCGCTGGCCGTCATGCCGGGCACCAGCGTGGCGAAGGCCACCGGCAGCTCGCCCGCGTAGGCATCGGGCGCGCCGACCGCGGCGCACAGTTGCACCGCCGGGTGTGCGCCCAGCGCGTCCTCGATGGTCTTGGGGTCGATGTTGTGGCCGCTGCGGATGATCAGGTCCTTGGAGCGGCCGCTCAGGTTGAGCCGCTCCTCGCCGTCGAGCCAGCCCAGGTCGCCGGTGGCGAGCCAGCCGTCGGCGGTGAAGGCACGGGCCGTGTCGGCTGGATCGACGAAGCCCGAGAACAGGTTGGGCGACTTGAAGAGCACCATGCCCTGCTCGCCCGCCGGCAGTTCGCGATCGCTCGGGTTGCCGTGCTCGTCGAGCGCGACGATGCGCAGCTGCGAATACGGAAGCCGGAAACCCACGCAGCCTGCCGGCCCGATCACGCCCGGGGGCGTGATGGTCGAGATGCCGGCCATCTCGGTCATGCCCAGGCTTTCATGCACGTGCAGGCCGAACAGGCGCTCGAAGCGCGCCGCGAGTTCGGGCGCCAGCACGGCGGCGCCGGTGCGGCAGTAGTGGATGGAGGAAATGTCGGCGCCGTCCAGCGGCACGTTGGCGAGTGCCGCCAGCACCGTGGGCACGGCCGACAGCGAGGTCGGCCGGTACTTCTCCACCAGCCGCCAGTAGTTGGCCAGTACCTGCTTGTTGCGCAGCAGCGCCGTGGTCGGAATGATCACCTCCACGCCGGCCGACAGCGCCGACAGCGAAGCCGGCAGCACGCCCGCCACGTGGAACAGCGGATAGCCGTTGATGGTGACGTCGCTGCTCTTCAGGCCTTGCAGCTTCACGCTGGCCCAGGCGGTGAAGACCTGCGCGCCATGGCTGTGGCACGCGAGCTTGGGTGCGCCGGTGGTGCCGCCGGTGTGGAAGTAGGCGGCGATGTCGGCAGGCGCGATGTCGCGGCCGCTCGCGAGGCGGTCGGCCGGCACGTGCGCGCACATCGCATTGAAGTCGGCCACGCCCTCGGGCAGCTCGCCGGCGCTGCCCACGGGCTCGTCGTGCGGCGCCACGCGCAGCACGGTCGTGAGCGTGGGCACCTGGCCGCGCAGGCGCATCGCCTTCGACCACATGCCCGATTCGTCGTCCGAGCCGTAGGCGATCAGCACCTTGGCGCGGCCGGCCGTCATTAGCGAGACCAGCTTCTCGTCGGCGAGCAGCGGGTTGAGCGGCTGCACGATGCCGGCCGCTTCTCCGCCCCACAGGGCCAGGTGATACTCGAGGCAGCCGGGCAGCAGCACGGCCACCGCATCCTCCGGCCCGACGCCCAGCGCGTGCAGCACGTTCGCGGTCTGGTGGATGCCGGCCAAGAGTTCGGCGTAGGACCAGCGGATCGGCTCGTCGGCCGGATCGGCCGTGCGCAGGAAGGTCAGCGCCGTCTTGTCGCCGAAGGCCGCGGCGGCATTGCGGAAGATCTCGTAGGTGCTGCGCACGGTCAGCGCCTCGGAAAGCGGCGTCTCCTCGAGCCTTCGCACGTCCTCGATGCTGCGGACGGGGAACGACGGGCTGAAGGGCGCGGTGCTCATCTTGCCTGCCTGCCGAAGGCGATGAAGCGCTGCAGGTGATGGTCCTCGTCGCCCAGCTGGTGGTCGATCATCACGAGGCGCTTGGCATAGTGGGCCAGCGGAAGCTCCCAGGTCATGCCGATGCCGCCGTGCATCTGGATGCTTTCCTCGGCCACCAGCGCGCCGATGCGGCCGATGCTGGCCTTGGCCGCCGACAGCGCGCGCTCGCGAGTGGCGCGGTCGGTGACGTCGATGGCGGCGGCCGCATTGATCACGGCCGAGCGGGCCTGCTCGATCTCGAGCAGCAGGTCCGCCATGCGGTGCTGCAGCGCCTGGAAGCTGCCGATGAGCGTGCCGAACTGCTTGCGCGTGCGCAGGTACTCCAGCGTCGCCGTCTTGGCGGCTTCCATCGCGCCCAGGCTTTCGGCGCACAGGGCCAGCACGCCACGCCCGACGGCGCGTTCCAGCACGGCGTGGCCCTGGCCTTCGGCGCCGAGCAACGCATCGGCGGGGAGCGTCACGCCGTCCAGCACCACTTCGGCCACGCGGCCGCCGTCGATGGCCGGGGCGCCGCGCACGTAGACGCCTTTTGTCTTCGCAGGCACCAGGAACAGCGAGATGCCGGCCTCGTCGTCCGGCGCGCCCGAGCTGCGGGCCGAGACCAGGAACAGATCCACCTGCTCGCCCTGCGGCACCACGGCCTTGGCGCCGTTCAGCAGCCAGCGGTCGCCGCTGCGGTCGGCGCGGGTCTGCACGTGCGCCAGTTCGTAGTGCGTGCCGGGTTCGTCGTGCGCGAGCGCCGCGATGGTGCCGCCGCCGATGATCTCGGCCAGAGTTTCCTTCTGCGCCTCGCTGCCGGCGGCTGCGATGGCGTCGCCGACCATGACCGCGCCGAGCAGGGGCTCGACCACCAGGCCGCGGCCCAGTGCCTCGAAGACCACGGCCAGGTCGAAGCCGCCGCCGCCGAAGCCGCCGTCTTCTTCGCGGAACAGTGCGCCGATCACGCCGAGCTCGGCGAACTGCTGCCAGATCTCGGTGCTGAAGCCCTGGGCCGACTTCGCGATCCGGTCGCGCGTCTCGAAGGCGTACTGCTCGGCGATGAAGCGGTTCAGGCTGTCGGCGAGCATGCGCCGGTCTTCGGTGTGTTCGAAGTTCATGGCAGTTTCCTCACAGGCCCAGGATCATCTTGGAGATGATGTTTTTCTGAATCTCGTTCGAGCCGCCGAAGATCGACAGCTTGCGGTTGTTGAAGTACTTGGCCGCTGCGGGTGCGGCATAGTCCGGGCCGATCGGTACGCCGTCGAAGCCCTCTTCGAGCGCCTCGGCGACGAAGGGCCGCGCGTAGGGCCCCATCGCGCGCCGGATCAGCGACGAGATCTCCTGCCGGATCTCGGTGCCGCGGATCTTGAGCATCGAGCTCTCGGCGCCCGGCACGCCGCCGCCGGCCACGGCCGCGATCACGCGCAGGTTGGTGGTCAACATGTTCTCGAGGTCGATCTCCACCCGCGCCATGCGCGCGGCGAAGGCCGGGTCTTCGGCGAGCGGCTTGCCGTTCTTTGTCTGCTTCGCGGCGATGGCCTTGAGCTGCTCCAGCGCAGCCACCGAGAAGCCCACGCCCGCGATGTTGGTGCGCTCGTAGGTCAAGAGGTACTTGGCGCAGGTCCAGCCCTTGTTCTCCTCGCCCACCAGGTTCTCGGCCGGCACGCGCACGTCGGAGAAGAAGACTTCGTTGACCTCGTGCTCGCCGTCGAGCGTGATGATCGGCCGCACTTCGACGCCGGGCGTCTTCATGTCGATCAGGAGGAAGCTGATGCCTTCCTGCTTCTTGGCCTCGCGGTTGGTGCGCACCAGGCAGAAGATCATGTTGGCGTGCTGGCCCAGCGTAGTCCAGGTCTTCTGGCCGTTGACGATGTAGTGATCGCCCTGGGCATCGGTGCCGCGCACCGCGGAGGTCTTGACCGAGGCGAGATCGGAGCCCGCGCCGGGTTCCGAATAACCCTGGCACCACCAGTCGGAGCCATCGAGGATGCGCGGCAGCCAGCGGCGCTTCTGTGCCTCGCTGCCGTACTTGATCAGCACCGGCCCGAGCATGTTCACGCCGAAGGGCACGATGCGCGGCGCATGGGCCAGCGCGCATTCGTTCTCGAAGATGAATTTTTCCACTGCGGTCCAGCCGGGGCCGCCGTACTGCTCGGGCCAGTGGTTGGCGAGCCAGCCGCGCGCATGGAGGATGGCGTGCCATTCCTCCATGTCGGCCTTGCCCAGGTGCTTGCCGCTCGCGACCTTGTCGGAGAGGCGCTTGGGCAGCTTCTCGGCCAGGAAGCTGCACACCTCGTCGCGGAAGGCTTGCTCTTCGGTGGTGAAGTTCAGGTCCATGTCCTTGCTCCTCAGTAGATTTCGAACAGCCCGGCAGCGCCCATGCCGCCCGCGATGCACATCGTGACCACGGCGTACTTGGCGCCGCGCCGCTTGCCTTCGATCAGCGCATGGCCCGTGAGCCGCGCGCCCGTCATGCCGAAGGGGTGGCCGATGGAGATCGCGCCGCCGTCGACATTGAGCCGCTCGGCCGGAATGCCCAGCTTCTGCTGGCAGTAGATGGACTGCGAAGCAAAGGCCTCGTTGAGTTCCCAGAGATCGATATCGTCGACCTTCAGGCCGTTGCGCGCCAGCAGTTTCGGCACCGCGAACACCGGGCCGATGCCCATCTCGTCGGGCTCGCAGCCCGCGATCGCGAGGCCGCGGAAGGCGCCCAGCGGCTTGAGGTTGGCGCGCTCGGCGTCCTTGGCCTCCATCAGCACGCAGGCCGAGGCGCCGTCGGAGAGCTGCGAGGCGTTGCCGGCGGTGACGAACTTGTCCGCGCCCATCACCGGCTGCAGCTTGGCCAGCGCCTCGTAGGTGGTGCCGCGGCGGTTGCAGGTGTCGACGTCGATCGTCACCTCGCGATGGCTCACTTCCTTGGTGTCCTTGTCGGTCACGGCCATGGTGGTGGTGCAGGCCACGATTTCCTCGCGGTAGCGGCCGGCGAGCTGCGCTTCCTCGGTCTTGCGCTGGCTCTCGGCCGAGAAGCGGTCCTGCGCCTCGCGGCCGATGCCGTAGCGTTGGGCGACGATGTCGGCGGTCTCGATCATCGCCATGTAGAGCGCGGGCTTGTGCTCGACGATCCACGGGTCCATGCCGCTGTCACCGCTGTCGGTGGCGCTGCGGGTGCGTATCTGCGAGATGCTCTCCACGCCGCCCGCGATCATGGCCGGCGCGCCCTCGACGACGATGCGGCCCGCGGCCATCGCGATGGCCTGCAGGCCCGAGGCGCAGAAGCGGTTGACCGTGGTGCCGGCGATGCTGATGGGCAGCCCCGCGCGCACGATGCTCTGGCGCGCGACGTTGCGGCCGGTGGTGCCCTCGGGGTAGCCGCAGCCGAGGATGGCGTCCTCGATCAGCGCCGGGTCCAGGCCCGAGCGTTCCACCGCGGCGCGCACCGCGAAGGCGGCCAGCGTGGGGCCGGGCGTTATGTTGAACTCGCCGCGGTGCGCCTTGGTGAGCGGCGTGCGGGCGGTGGAAACGATGACGGCTTCGCGCATGGTGTTTGTCTCCTGGTTCGGCTTACTCGGATTGATTGAGGCTCGCGAAATCGGCGCCGCGCTCGACCAGCTCCACCAAGAGCGGCGAAGGCTGCCAGAACAGCGGGTCTTCCTTGGCGAATTCGCGGATGTCGGCCAGCACCTTGGCGAGGCCCACCGTGTCGGCGTACTTCATTGGCCCGCCGCGATGGCGCGGAAAGCCGTAGCCGTAGAGAAAGGTCACGTCGACGTCCAGCGGGCGCAGCGCGATGCGCTGGTGCACGACGTTGGCACCCTCGTTGATCATCGCGGCCATGTAGCGGCGCATGATTTCTTCGTCGCTGAACTTGCGCGGCGCGACGCCTGCGCGCTGGCGCTCGGCATCGATGATGGCCTCCACCTCGGGGTCCGGCGTGCCGGTGCGCGCGCCCTCGGGGTAGAGGTAGTAGCCGCGGCCGGTCTTCTGGCCGAACCAGCCGCGCTCGCAGATGCGGTCGGCGATCTGCACGTAGCGCGCCTTCGGGTCGCGGGTGGCGGCCTTGCGCTTGCGCGTGGCCCAGCCGATGTCGCCGCCGGCCAGGTCCGACACCTGGAACGGGCCCATCGGATAGCCGAAGTCACGCACCGCCTTGTCGATCTGGTAGGGCGAGGCGCCGTCCTCCATCATGTGGTCGGCCGCCTGGCGATAGACCGCAAGGATGCGGTTGCCGATGAAGCCGTCGCAGACGCCCGCGCGCACCGGCGTCTTCTTCAGCTTCTTCGCGAGCTCGAAGCCGGTGGCGACCACGTCGGCGCTGACCTTCGCCGGCACCACGATCTCCAGCAGCTTCATGATGTTGGCCGGCGAGAAGAAATGCAGGCCCAGCACGTCGGCCGGGCGCGAGATGCCGGACGCGATCTCGTCGATGTCGAGGTAGGAGGTGTTGGTGGCGAGCACCGCCCCCTTCTTGCACACGCGGTCGAGTTCGGCGAAGACGGCCTTCTTGACCGCCATGTCTTCGAACACGGCTTCGACCACGAGGTCGACGTTGGCCAGCGCGTCGTAGGCCGTCGAGCCCGAGAAGCGCGCCATCACCGCGGTCTTGGCCTCGGCCGTCATGCGGCCCTTCTGGATCAGGCCGTCGTAGACCTTTTCGACGTGGGCCCGGCCGCGCGCGAGGCTGGGCTCGTCGCGCTCGATCATGGTCACCGGCAGCCCGGCGTCGAGCATCGCGACCGCGATGCCGGCGCCCATGGTGCCGCCGCCGACGATGCCGCAGGATTCGATGGGCCGCGGCTTGGCGGCCTTGGTCTCGGGCGCCTTCAGCACTTCGCGTTCGGCGAAGAAGGCATGGATCAGGCCGGCGCGCTGCGGGCTCTCGATGCACTGCAGGAAGAGCTTGCGCTCCAGCGCCATGCCTTCGTCGAAGGGCAGCGTGAGCGCGGCCTCGGTGGCCTCGACGATCTTCATCGGCGAGAAGAGGCTGCGGCTTTTCTTGGCGGTGTAGTCGCGCGCGGCTTCGAGTGCGGCGCGTTGCGCCTCTAGCTCGGCCAGCGCGTTCGCGTCGCGCGTGCGGCGCACCGGCGCCTTGGCCGCGACCAGTTCCTTTGCATAGGCCAGGCCTTCGACCAGCGCGTCGGCACCTTCGCCCAGTCGATCGACCAGGCCCAGGGCCAACGCTTCCTTGGCACCCGCATGGCGGCCGCTCAACATCAGATCAAGTGCGGCTTTCACGCCGATCAGGCGCGGCGCACGTTGCGTGCCACCGGAGCCGGGTATCAGCCCGAGCTGCACCTCCGGCAGGCCCAGCTTGGCGGAAGGCACGGCCAGGCGGTAGTGCGCCGACAGTGCGATCTCCAGCCCGCCGCCGAGCGCGGCGCCATGGATCGCGGCCAGCACCGGCTTGCTGCAGTTCTCGATGCGGCTGCACACCTCGGGCAGCGAGGGCGGCAGCGGTGGCTTGCCGAATTCGCGGATGTCGGCGCCGGCGATGAAGTTGCGGCCGGCGCCGACGACCAGCACCGCGGCCACGGCGCCGTCGGCCTCGGCGGCGTCGATGGCCTCGACCAAGCCGCGGCGCACATCCACGCCCAGGGCGTTGACCGGCGGGTTGTAGATGGTGACGACCAGCACATCGGCCTGGCGCTGGAAGGTGACGGGATCGGACGCAAGAAGGGTGTCAGTCGTGGCCATGGTCTTTGTCTCCGGGTGAACCCAGCATTCTTGGCCCGGCTCGTCGCTTTGACAATTGCATTGGCGATTGACAGACTGTCAAAGAATTTTTGACACAATGCCCGCCTCATCATGGATTTGCAATCGCTGACCCTGCTGGTCGAGATCCTCGATGCCGGCAACCTGAGCGAGGCCGCGCGCCGACTCAAGATGAGCCGCGCCAACGTGAGCTACCACCTGAACCAGCTCGAGCGCTCGGTCGGCGCGCAGCTCGTGCGGCGCACTACGCGGCGCGCCGAAGCCACCGAGATCGGCCAGCGCCTCTACCAGCACGGCCTCGCCATCCAGAGCGAGCTCCAGGCCGCGCGCGAGTCGGCGTCGGCGCTGGGCCAGGGCCTGGTCGGGCGCGTGCGGCTCAGCGTGCCCAGCGGCTACGGGCAGCTGGTCATGTCCGACTGGCTGATCGATTTCAAGCGCCAGTACCCGGGCATCGTGCTCGACGTGCTGTTCGAGAACCGCATCGAGGACCTGCTGCGCGACGAGGTCGACATCGCGATCCGCGTGATCCCCGAGCCGCCGCTCAATCTGGTGGCGCGAGCGCTGGGCCCGGTGCGCTATGTCGCCTGCGCTTCGCGTGCCTACGCGCAGGAGCACGGCCTGCCCACCCAGCTCGACCAGCTGACGGCCGCGCCCGTGGTCACCGCGGCGGTCATCGGCCGGCAACTGCGCATCTCGGCCTACCAGGGCGAGGAGCGGCGCGAGGTGCTGCTGGAGCCGACGCTGATCTCCGAGAACTTCCTGTTCCTGCGCCAGGCCATCCTGGCCGGCCTCGGCATCGGGCTGGTGCCCGACTACGTGGTGCAGGAGGACGTGCGGCGCGGCGAAGTCCTGACCACGCTGGACGACTGGCGGCTCAGCATCTTCGGCACGCAGATGTTCATGCTCTACATGCCGAACCGGCAGCACACGCGGGCGACGCGGACCTTCATCGATTTCATCCTCGAGCGGGCGCGGGGCACACCGGACGAGGGATCGCGCTGAGGCAGGGCCGCCTCAGGGCGCACGCTGGCCGATCCAGCGGTCGACGATCTGCGCGATCTGGTCGCTGTTCCTGTCCATCATCAGCATGTGCGAATTGCCGTGCAGGCCGGTTGCCGGCAGGTCGATCCAGTCCGAGACGCCGCCCGCGGCCCGGTGCGCATCCCGGAAGCGCCGGACGGCAGGCAGGACCTGCTGGTTCCAGTACACGCTGGTGTCCAGGCGATCGCCCCAGACGTAGAGGATCGGCGTGTGCTTCAGCGCGGTCATGTCCTGGGTCGCCGCCTCGGGCGCCCCGCTGGGCTCGACCAGCACCAGCGCCCGGACCTTGGCCGGCGCCCGCAGCGCGGCCTGGAAAGCGAAGTTGGCGCCCTGGCTGTGCGCCAGGATCACGCAGGGACACGCCTTGTCGACCAGGGCGTCATAGGCCTGTTGGGTGACCGCGTCCGTGGTCGTCCAGCGCGGGACGCTCTGCTTCATGAACTGATCGAAGGCGCCGACCGGAAACTGGGTGCCGGGGAAGGCGGTACGTCCCTGCGGGCCGCCGTCGAACGCAGGCCCGATGCGGAACACCTCCCATGCCTCCTTCTTGGTCCTGAACAGCGGCTCGCCGGCAAAGATCTCCGGATAGCGGGACCAGGACGCCCGGCCGCGCTCCATCGCGTCGCTGACATAGGTGTCGTAGCCGGCGCGCATGAAGAAGTCCTGCCAGCCGCGCTGGCCGTCGGGCTTGGTCTCCCAGGTCACGCCGCTCAGGCCGCCGCCATGCCACAGGAGCAGAGGCAGGCTGCGCGCCGGCGAGGCCAGCCGCACGTATTGCACATACATCTGGCCCGACTCGAAGTCCCCGTTCGGATCGCGACGAACGGGCGGCGTGGATGGTGTGAAGCGGATCTCGCGTGCGGGCAGGCCGGACAGCGTCACCTGTTGGCCACCGACGTGGAAGCTGCCGATCTCGCGCACCCGGATGGCGTCTGTGCTCGTACAGCCCATCGAGGTCAGCGCGACCAGGATCGCGGCCGGGATTCCTTTCATGGCTTGGCTTCGCGCGCCGGCGGCGGCAGTACCTCCTCGGGAATCGGACAGCGGTAGGCTGCGCCACCGCGCTTGGCGCGCAGCTCGTTCTCCGCCTCGCACAGCAGCTCGGGACGCCCGGCCAGCGCGACGCCGGTCGCGGCCAGGCACTTGGCGGCCAGCAGCATGCCCTTGTGCGCCAGCGAGGTCTTGCCCTGCGCGACCATCTGCCACGAATGGAAGGCCGTGCCCCACGCGAAGCAGGCGGTCAGGCACTGGGTGGTCGGCGCGGCCCAGCTCACGTCGCCCATGTCGGTGGAGCCGGTCACCGGGCGCGCGGCGTCGGGCCGGTAGGGCTGGATGCCGGTGGCGATGGGCTGCGGGTCGCGCAGCGCGGCGGCGAAATGCTTGGCGCTGCTGGCCAGCTCCTCGCCCGAGATCGTGGCCTGCATCTTGGCGGCGAAGCGGCGCTCGTCTTCGCTGACCTCGAGCGCGCCCACGGCCTCCATCTGCTCGGCCATGACGCGGTCGAGCGTGTCGTTGTGCAGCACATTGGAGACTGCCTTGTCGAACACCATCTCGACCGTGGTGCCGGTCATCATCGCCGCGCCGCGCGCCACCTGCTCGACGCGCTCGAACAGCGCCAGCGCCTCGTCGATGCGTGTCGCCCGCACGGTGTAGAGCAGCTCGGCATGGGCCGGAATCACGTTGGTCGACGGACCGCCCGAGTCGATGTAGGCGAAGTGCACGCGCGCCTGCTCGGGCATGTGCTCGCGCAGGTAGTTGACGCCGACGTTCATCAGCTCAGCCGCGTCGAGTGCGCTGCGTCCCAGGTGCGGCGCGAGCGCGGCATGCGCCGACTTGCCGCGGAAGCGGAAGTAGGCCTGCACGTTGGCCAGCGTGGCGTTCATGAACACCGAATTGGCCACCGACGGGTGCCAGGACAGCGCGGCATCGAGATCGTCGAAGAGCCCGGCGCGCGCCATGAAGGTCTTGCCGGCGGCAGCCTCCTCGGCCGGACAGCCGTAGAAGCGCACCGTGCCGGGCAGGTCATGGCGCCTCAGGTGGTCGCGCGCGACCACCGCCGCCAAGTGCGCTGCCGTGCCCAGCAGATGGTGGCCGCAGCCATGGCCCTGGTTGAGCGCGCGTTCCGGATCGGGCCGGCACTCGAGCGCGCCGCTGGCCTGGTTCAGGCCCGCGAGCGCGTCGTACTCGCCGAGAAAGCCGATCACCGGGCCGCCGCTGCCGGCCTCGGCGACGAAGGCGGTGGGCATCCCGGCCACGCCGCGCGTGACGCGGAAGCCCTCGGCCTCGAGGGCCACCGCGTGCAGCTCGGCCGACTCGAACTCGCGATAGCGCATTTCGGCCAGGCCCCAGATGCGGTCGGCGATCTCGATGTAGGGGCGGCGCCGCGCCTCGACGGCGGCGGCGATCTCGGCGACGGCGGAGGCGGGCTTCACTTCTGCGTCTCCAGCTGGGCGGTCGCCACGAACTTCCGATAGCGTGCGTCCTCCGCGCGCATCAGCGCAGGCAGGTCTTCGTCCTCGATCATCGGCAGCCCGCCCAGGTCGTTGAAGGTTTGGCGCAGGCGGGCGTCCTTCAAGGTCTCCTTCAGCGCCGCCTTGAGCTTCGCGATGACCGGCTCCGGCACCGCCTTGGGTGCCATCAGCGCGAACCAGCCGGTGAGCTCGTAGCCCTTGAGCTCCGGATGCTCGGCCAGCGCGGGCACGTTGGGATAGATCGGCGCCCGCGTGCCGCTGGTGACGGCGATCGGCACCACCACGCCGGCGTCGATGAGCGGCTTGGCCGGCCCGGTGCCCATGTAGCCGAACTCCACCGCGCCGCCGGCCAGGTCGTTGCCCAGCGCCGGGACGCCGCGATAGGCCACGTGTGTGATCCGGGTGCCGGTGCGTTCGCGCACCAGTTCGCCGGCGAAGTGGAACATCGAGCCGGTGCCCGAGCTGCCGTAGTTGTACTTGTCCGGGTTCTTGCGCAGCAGCTGGATGAACTGGTCGGTAGTCTTGACGCCCGACTGGCGCGACGCCAGCAGCATGCCGCCCTGGTGGTTGACCACGCCGATCGGCGCCAGGTCCTTCTGGCCGTCGTAGGGCTGCTTCGGATTGATCAGCTTGGTCGCGATCAGCTCGCTGTTGCCGCCCATCAGGAGCGTGTAGCCGTCCGGCTTTGCGGTGACCACCTTCAGCGCCCCCAGCGCGCCGCCGGCGCCGCTGAAATTTTCGACGATCACGCGGGTCTTCAGCACGCGGCCGAACACCTCGGCGAAGGGCCGTGCGACGCTGTCGGTCGAGCCGCCGGCGGAATAGCCGACGACCAGCGTGATCGGCCGCGAGGGGTAGTCGTCCTGGGCGGGGGCCACGGTCGCGACCGTGCCGGCGAACACGGCCGCGAAGAGGCGCGGGAGAGGGGATCGGCAATGGGCCATCATGGTCGGGAAGGGCGTGGGGATGAATCTGGCCCGATCCTAGGATTTGCCGCCCGTGTGCAACAGTCCTGCAACGGTGGCGCTGTTGAGCGCTGGTTGCCGGGTACGCATCTTGCGGCCCGCGCCTCACATTTTTCGGAGACGCGCATGAAGGTTCACCAGTTGAAGGCCCTCGTCGCCGTCGGCGACCACGGCAGCATTCGCGCCGCGTCGCGCGCCGCCGGGCTGTCGCCGGCGGCGGTGACCAAGGCGGTGCGCGAGCTCGAGGAAGATGTCAGGACGCTGCTCATCACGCGCGAGGCCAAGGGCGTGACCTTCACCGATGCCGGCCGGGCGCTGCTGGTGCACGCGCGGCTGGTCGTGGGCCAGCTGGCGCGTGCCGAGGAAGAGATGGAGCAGCTATCGGGCCGCGGGCGGGCGCCGCTGCGCATCGGCGTGAATTCGTGGCTCGCCCTGACCTGCCTGGGCGACGTCGTCAAGCTGTTCCAGCAGCGCATGCCGACGGTGCGCCTGGAGTTGATGGAAAGCGTGCTGACGGTCTCGATCCCGAAGCTGCGCGACGGCACGCTGGACTTCTGCATAGGCCGCGCCGGCCCGGCGTCCACCCATGAGGACATGGCTCATGTGCCGCTGTTCCGCACCAGCTCGGCGGTGGTGGGGCGCGAAGGCCATCCGCTCGCGCACAGCCGATCGCTGGCCGAGCTGCGCGATGCGCAGTGGCTCTTGAACTGGACGCCCGGCGACGACCCGGCAGACCCGCATGAGGACGTGTTCGCCCGCTACCTGCGCGAATGCGCGCCGACTGTCCACGTGGCGCATTCGACGGTGATCGTCACCAGCCTGATCCGCAGCACCGACATGCTGACGCTGATGCCCTGGCCCCTGGTGGAGGCGATCGCCGGCCGCGAGCGGCTCTGCGTGCTGCCGCTGGCCGAGCGCCTCAACGAGACGACGGTGAGCCTGATCTCGCGCCGCGGCGACCCGATGAGCGCGGCCGCGCGCTGCTTCATCGAATGCTTCAACGCGGTGGTTTACCGCGCGCTCGGCTCCGACGATCCTGCGCGCCGTCGCTTGTTCCATTCGATCGACGGACTGGCGCTGAACGACCAGGCCTTGAGCGAGATGGCGCGCGCGCAGGGGTGGGACAGCCGGGTGCTGCTCGACCCCGGTGCGACGATGCTGCCGCCCGACCCGGGCAGCGCGGCGGCGCACTGAGATCTCACGCCTGCCGATCAGCCGCGCTTGGCGAACTTGAGGTGCGTGACGCCCGGCGCGGCCACCGTCCGCACGAACTCGAGGCCATGGAGCTGGTCGCCGACGTTCTCGAACAGCCTTTCGCCGCTGCCGAGCAGCGTCGGCACCAGGCTGATCTCCATCTCGTCGACGAGACCGGCTGCCAGATGCTGCTGCGCGGCCCTGGCGCCGCCGGCGAGCGATATGTCCTTGCCTCCGGCGGCGCGCTTCGCCATCTCCAGCGCGTCCTCGATGCCGGTGGTGACGAAGGTGAAGCGCGTTCCGCCCTCGCATTCGAGCGGCTCGCGCGCGTGATGCGTGAGAATGAAGACGGGATGATGGAAGGGCGGGCTGTCTCCCCACCAGCCGTTCCACGGCGTCTTCGCATCCCAGGAGCCGGGATGCCCACCGAACATGTTGCGTCCCATGATCGTCGCGCCGATGTTGGCCAGCGATTCCTCGACGACCGCCGTGCTTGCATTGACTTCCCCGCCTTCCTGGCCATGGAGCCTGCGAAACACCTCGAGCTGGAAGGCCCATTCGTGCAGGCGCGTGCCGCCGATGCCGAGCGGGTTCTGCACGCTCTGATCGGGACCGGCCACGAAGCCGTCGAGTGACATGGCAATCTTGAAGCGCAGTTTGGGCATGTCGCGTCTCCTGGTGATCCTGCATTGTCAGCCCACCAACATCACGCTGGAGGCGATGGGGGGCTAACCCGGCGCTAGCGCGCGATGCCGATGGTCGCGGTCGCGGTGTAGCCGGCCGTGATGCTGCCGGTCATGGCGGGCGTCATGGCGGCGATCTGCGCCGCGGTGTTGTCGCTGAACACGTTGTCGGTCGTGAGCGAGACGGCGGCGAAGTTGTTCACGCTCGTGGTGTAGCCGGTGGCGTAGGGGTAGACCGCGCTGCACGCCGCGCTCGGCATCGCCAGCTGCGAGGTCAGCACCGCGTTGCGGCCGGTGGTGGCCGTGGCGAGGCTCGCGAACACCTCGAAGTGCATGTGCGGCCAGCGGCCGGCGTAGCAGCCGGGGAAGATCGTCGTGAAAGTGACCTGGCCGTTGGCATCGGTAACCTGCACGCCGCGCAGGTAGCTTTCGGCCGCGGCCGTGTACAGCGAGTAGTTGCCGTCGCGGTCGCAGTGCCAGAGGTAGATCGCGTAGCCGGCCAGCGGAGCACAGCTCGAATTGGTGTTGACCAGCGTCAGCGTGAGCGTGGTCAGCACGCCGGGTGCCTGCGTCGTCGTGCTGATGAAGCTGCTGCGGATGTCGCTGCGGACGATGCCGCTGGCGGTGAGCACGTCGGAGGTCGCGCCGGAGGAGCTGTTGGTGCCGTCGGCCGGGTAGGGGCCCGCCGTCTCGCCGGGCAGCGCGGTGCAACTGCTGCTGCTGGACGTGCTTGTCGTCGTGGAGCCGCTCGAGCTCGAGGTGGAGGAGGTCGTCGTTCCGCTCGACGACGCCGTGGTGCTCGTCAGGCCCGCGAGGCTGCTCCCGTCGGAGCCGCCGCCACCGCAGCCGGCCAGCAGGAGTGCCGAGCCGGCGGTGGTGGAGCCCAGCCATGCCAGCGCTCTGCGGCGCTGAAGGAGCTGCGCCGAGATCAGCGGAAGATCGTCGGCCAGATGGTGGCCATGCGACGGTTCGGTGAAAGCGTGGCTGTTGTTGTTCCGCGTGGGGTGTGAGTCGTGGACTGGCACTGTGGCTCCGTGGGTGGGTGGAGCCCCGAGCTTCGAGCCGCGATGTTGCCGGCGGATTTCGCCGCCTTGCGGCTTTGTTGCGAAGCCGGCGGAACTACCCGCGCGTCACGGCAGGCACGAACATGTAGCCCTCGTTGCGCACCGTGCGGATCAGGTCGGCGCGTGCATCGCCGAAGCTGAGCTTGCGCCGCAGGCGGCTGACCTGAACGTCGATCGCCCGGTCGTAGGAGTCGCTGTCCGAGCCCAGCGCGTAGTCCACCAGTTGGTCGCGCTGCAGCACGCGCCGCGGATGCTGCGTGAAGGCGCGCAGCAGGCGGAATTCGCCGTCCGACAGGCTGACGACCGCGTTCGCCGGGTCGTACAGCACCCGCTCGGTCAGGTCGATGCGCCAGCCGGCGAAGCAAAGCGTGTCGCTGGATTCGGGCCCGGGCGCGGGCGGGGCGGCGGCCGGCGGTGCCGACGCGCGGCGCAGCACGGTGCGGATGCGCGCCAGCAGCTCCCGCGGATTGCAAGGCTTGGCCAGGTAGTCCTCGGCGCCGATCTCCAGGCCCACGATGCGGTCGATGTCGGTGCCGACGGCCGACAGCATGATGACCGGCGGCCCGCTGCTTCTCTGCAGCTCGCGCAGCGCCGTGAGCCCGTCTTCGCCCGGCATCATCACGTCGAGCACGATCAGCGCATAGGCGTTCTGCCCCAGCTTGCCGCGCATCTCGGGGACGTCGGCGGCCGTGTCGACCTGGAAGCCGTGCTTCTCGAGGAAGGAGGACACCAGGCCGCGGATGCCGGCGTCGTCGTCGACGATGAGGATGCGGGTGCAGAGATTCACGGTCGGGCAGGGGATGGAGGGCAGGCGCTATTGTCGATGCTGGGGCGGGGGGAAGCCCGGCCGGTGCAATGAAGCGACACACGCTGAAATCTTTCAGCAAGCTCGCGCTTCCAAACTGCGAGGCCCATGCGTGACATCGTCCTGCGTCCATGCCAGCATCGGCGCATGAACATGACAGGTGCAGCGCGCCGCTGGTCCGGTCCCCCGCTCGCCCTGCAGATGATGGGCCTGCTGCTGGGCGGGCTGGTGGTGGCGCAACTCGTGACGCTGGGGCTGACGATGCTGTTGCCGCCCGAGCCGCAACGCCAATGGGAGCTGGAAGACATCGCCCGTGTGCTGGCCGGTGCCGGCGCGGAGATCCGGGGCTCGCGAAGCTTGCAGCGGGAGCTGCAGGCCGGCCCGCCGGAGCCGAGCGGCCCCGGCTGGCTGACCTCCGAGCGTTCCCGCCGCGAGCTGGCGCAGCTGCTGGGGCGCAACGAAACCGAGGTGCGGCTTTATTTCTATACGCCGCTGCCTTTTGCCGGCACGACGCGTGCGTCGCCTCGCGCCGACCTTCGCGGGGGCTTCGTGCTGGCCGACTTCCAGGTCGCTCAGGCCGGCCGCGGTCCCGGCGGACCTGGAGGGCCGGGCGGCGGAGGTTTCGGTCCAGGCTTTCCCGGCATGCCGCCGGGCGGTGGACCGTTCGGTGGTCCGTTCGGCGGCCCGGCAGGGGGCGGCGGTGCGCCCATGCCGGCGCCTGCCGCACCTTCGCGCGCCCCGGGCGATGCGAGCCCGCCTGCCGCACCGGCAGAGATGGCGCGTGGCGGGCCTACACCCGCCGCGCCCGCAGCCGGACCGCCTGCCGACGCGCCGTCGGCAGGACGAGCGCCCGATGCGCCGGCCGCGGGGCCCCAGCCGCAGGGCGCAACCGCGCCGGGGCCGGGGCCGGCAACGGGAGGCGCTGCGCCCTCGGCGGGCGCGCCGCCGCCGCTGCCTCCGGGCGGCACTCGGGCCGCCGCCGCGCCCTTGGGCGAGCCGTCGCCGATGCCGTTCCTGCCGTCGCCGGCGCCTTCGGGACTGGACGGCGTGTCGCCAAGAACGCCTGCCGTGCTGCCTCCCACGGCGGCACCGGCACCGGTACCCTCACGCAAGGCCCGCCCCCTTCCTGCCGACACGCCGCAACCGGCGGCCGCCGAGCCAGCGGCGCTCGTCCCACCCGCTGCATCCGTTCCGTCCGTCCCGGCGGCGCCTTCCGCGCTGCAGCGCGTGCCGGCGGCGCGGCCCGCCGAGCGGCCGGTGCCCGAGGAAAAGAGCGTGTCCGTCAACCCGCCGGCGCGCGGCCTGTTCGGCCTGGCGCCGGCGCCCTTCGTCGAGGGCGACTTCATTGCCGCGATGCGGGTCGGCGATGGTAACTGGGCCACGGTGCAGCCCGTGCCCGAGCCCTTTCCGAACGCCTGGCAGCGCCGCGTGCTGCTGTGGTTCCTGATCGCCGCGGCCGTGGTCGCGCCCGCGGGCTGGATGTTCTCGCGCCGGCTGGTGCGGCCGATCGCCGGCTTCGCCCATGCCGCCGAGCGGCTCGGCCGCGACCCGGCGGCGCCGGTCCTCGCGCTCGAGGGGCCGGCGGAGCTCGGCCGCGCGGCGCAGGCCTTCAACCTCATGCAGAGCCGGCTGCGCAGCTTCGTCGATGACCGCACCGCGATGATCGGCGCCATCAGCCACGACCTGCGCACGCCGCTCACGCGCATGCGCTTCCGCATCGAGGACGTGCCGGACGACATGCGCACCGGCATGCTGCAGGACATGGAGGAGATGGAGCGGATGATCAGCTCGGTGCTGGCCTTCATCCGCGACGCCTCGGAGCCGGGTTCGCGCGAGCGGCTGGACCTGTCGAGCCTGCTCAAGGACGTGGTGGACGACGCGGCCTTCGTCGGCAAGGACGTGCGCCTGGAGCGCAGCGAGCAGGCCGCGGTCGAGGTCGACGCGATCGGCGTTCGCCGGCTGCTCGACAACCTCATCGAGAACGCGGTGAAGTACGGCGAGCAGGCGCGGGTTCGACTCTTCATCGACGAGGACAACGCGGTGGCCGAGGTCAGCGACAGCGGACCGGGGCTGCCGGACGATGAGCTGCAGCGGGTCTTCCAGCCCTTCTACCGCGCGCCCGCCGCACGTGCGTCCGGCAAGCAGGGCAGTGGCCTGGGCCTGGCGGTCTGCCGCTCCATCGCACGCGCGCATGGCGGTGAGGTGCAGCTCAAGCGCGGACCGCGCGGGCTGGTGGCGCAGCTGCGGCTTCCGCTGGCCTATCGCGAGGCTCTGGTCTAGCGACATGCTTGGACGCTGGGCACGCTTTCTGCTGTACTCGCGGCATGAACGATGTCGCCTTGAGCACCCCCACACCTGCGGCCGGCCGCGCCGCCGCTCCACTTTCGATCGACCCAGAGCGCCTCTGGGATTCGCTGATGCGGCTCGCGAAGCTCGGTGCTACCGAGAAGGGCGGCGTCTGCCGCCTCGCGTTGACCGATCTTGACCGCCAGGGCCGCGAGCTCTTCGTGCGCTGGATGAAGGAAGCCGGCTGCAGCGTGCGCGTCGATGCGATCGGCAACCTGTTCGCGCGCCGCGAAGGGCAGGACGCGAGCCTGCCGGCCGTGGCCACCGGCAGCCACATCGATACGCAGCCGACCGGCGGCAAGTTCGACGGCAATTACGGCGTGCTTGCGGGCCTGGAAGTGCTGCGCACCCTGAACGATGCCGGCATCCGCACCGTGGCGCCGCTCGAGGTCTGCGTCTGGACCAATGAAGAAGGCTCGCGCTTCGTGCCGGTGATGATGGGCTCGGGCGTCTATGCGGGCGCCTTCACGCTCGCGCATGCGCTCGCCGCCACCGACCGCGAAGGGGTCACGGTCGCTGATGCGCTCCAAGCCATCGGCTTCGCGGGCGACACGCCGGCCGCCGTGGACGACGGCGCACCGCGCTTCGGCGCCTACTTCGAGGCCCACATCGAGCAGGGCCCGGTGCTGGAAGATGCCGACATTCCGCTCGGCGTGGTCACCGGCGCGCTGGGCCAGCGCTGGTACGACGTGGTCGTGACGGGCCAGGAAGCGCATGCCGGCCCCACGCCGATGCAGTTGCGCCGCGACGCGCTGCAGGGCGCCACCGGCCTCATGCAGACCGTGCATCAGATTGCGATGGGCGAGCAGCCCAACGCCCGCGGCACCGTCGGCTATGTGCAGGTGCATCCAAATTCGCGCAACGTGATTCCCGGCCGCGTGACCTTCACGGTCGATTTGCGGCACACGGACGACGAGGGTCTCGACCGCATGGACGCGCAGCTGCGTGCGGCCTGCGCGGCCCTGCAGGCACAGGGCGGGCTCACGGTCGAGGTCGAGCAGACCGTCTACTTCCCGCCGGCCCACTTCGCGGAGCCGCTGGTGCGCGCGGTGCGCGAAGGTGCCGAGCGTGCCGGTCTTGCGCATCTCGACATCGTGAGCGGCGCCGGGCACGACGCGGTGTACGTCGCGCGCACGGCGCCCACAGCGATGATCTTCGTGCCCTGCAAGGACGGCATCTCGCACAACGAGATCGAGGATGCCAAGCCCGAGCACCTCGCGGCCGGCGCCAACGTGCTGCTGCACGCGATGCTGGACCGCGCGGGGATCGCGCAGTGATGCTGCTTGCGCAGCCGCTTACCGCAGAAGCCTTTGCGCCTTACGGCACCGTGCTCGCGGCCCCCGCGGGCGAGGGGCGTCTCATCAACGGCGGCAATGCCGAACGCTTCGATCTGGTCGACGACCTGCAGCTCGGCGCCGAGGGCGGCCGGCCGATGCTCGCGCTGTTCCGCGCGCAGGCGCGCCGCTTTCCACATGCAGTGACCGAGATGGAACGGCACGCGCTGGGCAGCCAGAGCTTCGTGCCGCTCGGCGAGCGCCGCTTCGTGATCGTGGTCGCGCCCGCGGGCCCTGCGCCCGCCGGCGAGGCGCTCGCCGCCTTCGTCACCGACGGCCGCCAGGGCGTGACGCTCGCGCCCGGCACCTGGCATCACGCGCTGCTGGCGGTGGATGCGGGCGACTTCGTGGTGGTGGAGCGGATGGGCGCCGCGGTCGACTGCGACACCGTGGCCTTGGCAGTGCCGGCAGACGTCGGGTTCATTCCACGTTGAGTACCTCGGTGGCGAGGCGATCGAGGTTCTGTTCGTTCGCCTCGACCACGACCTTGGCAATGCGCTGCCGTTCAGCCTCGGTGTCGAACACTTGGTGCCATCCGACCAGTGTCTTGGCTCCCCGCGCGTCAAATGTGATGGTCAATTGGAAGTGATGCTGAGACATGTGCTCGAAGACGATTCGCTCCGGCGCAACGACTTCGACGAAGACGCTTTCGTTGGGGTAGTTCGCACCGTCAGGCCCGTGCATGACGAAGCGCCAATTGCCACCGGGGCGCAGATCGAACTCGTGAAACGTGCTGGTGAATCCGTTCGGACCCCACCAGCGCGCCAGGTGGGCGGGATCGCTGAAGGCCTTGAAGACCCGCTCGCGCGGCGCGTCGATCAAGCGCGAGTGGACGAACGCGCGGTCCACGGTGGATTCGGCATCGGCAGGGGGCTTTTCGTTCATGTGCAGCGTCCTCAATTGGAGCCGTTTGCCTTGGTGGCTACGGCGGAACTGTTCGTTGGAAAGCGCGGCAACGCGTCGTCGATGCGAAACCATGGGACCTGCTGCTGCGTCCACACGTGATCGTCGATACGCACGCGCTGCGGTTCGTCCAGGCTGCCGACAGTGATCTGAACACGGTCCGCAAGCACTTCCTCGTGCATGCTGAGGGTGCTTCCGCATACCGGGCAGAAGCCGCGTTCCGCGAATGCGGAAGATCGATAGCGGGCGGGCTCGCCATGTAGCCAGCTGAAGTCCTGCGTGCGGAAATGAACGAAGGCCAATGCCGGCGCGCCGGAGTGCTTGCGGCACATGGCGCAGTGGCAGATGACGCCACGGATAGGCGCCGAGATGGCGCGATACCGGATCGCGCCGCAGAGGCAGCCGCCTTCGAAGACCGTCGCTTCGCTCATGATTGCCCCCTTGTGCGTCGTTGCGTTCAAAATCCAGCCCATCCCCAAACCGAGATTCCCATGACCCGCACTGTCGCCGAAAAACGTGCCGCCTTTCGCGCCCTCCATACCGAAGGCTGCTTCGTGCTGCCGAATCCCTGGGATGTGGGCAGCGCCCGTTTCCTGCAAGGCCTGGGCTTCAAGGCGCTGGCCACGACGAGCTCGGGCTTCGCCTGGTCGCGGGGCCAGGCCGATGGCGCCCTCTCGCGGGAGACCATCCTCGCTCATCTGCGCGAGATCGTCGCTGCAACCGATCTGCCGGTGAACGCGGATTTCGAGAGCGGCTTCGCCCCTGATCCGCAAGGCGTTGCCGAAAGCGTGCGGATGGCCATCGAGACCGGCGTGGCCGGGCTGTCGATCGAGGATTCGACAGGTGACGCGGCGCATCCTCTGCATGACATCGACGTCGCGGTCGCCAGACTCCGCGCTGCACGCGGGGCGATCGACGAGGCGGGCGGCGACACCTTGCTGGTGGGACGCGCGGAGAACTTCTTTCAAGGCCGGCCGGACCTCGACGACACGATCGCCAGGCTCAAGGCCTATGCAGAGGTGGGCGCCGACTGCCTCTACGCGCCGGGCATCCGCACGCGCGAGCAGATCGCGGCCGTGGTGGCTGCCGTCGCACCCAAGCCGGTCAACCTGCTCGTCGGATCGACGAGCGAGCTCACCCTGCAGGACATTGCCGAACTCGGCGTGCGGCGCGTCAGCGTCGGCGGTGCGCTGGCGCGAGCGGCATGGGGTGGATTCATGCGCGCGGCCCGCACGCTTTCGGAAGAGGGGCGTTTCGACGGCTTCGCGGACGCCGCCTCGGGCAACGAGCTCGATGCGTTTTTCAGTGGGCGCTAGCCCGCCTGCTGCGCCCGCGTCAGCACCGTTCGTACGGCGTAGCCGTCGCGGTACACGCCCTCGATCGTTCCCATGACGGGATCGTTCATGGCCGCCGTCACGAACTTTTCGTCATCGGTCCTGTAGACGACGATGGTTCGCGCCGAACGCGCGCTGAGCGTGCGAGCGACTCCGGTGGCCTGATTCAGCGTGCGATAAGTGTTCATGCAAGTCCCCTTTGGCGCGCGAATGCTAACGCGAAGGTACTCAATGCGGCCCGGTGTCGAGCGTGGGATCTGGCCTCAATACGGCAAAAGGCCACATTTTCCGAAGGTATCTGAGCCGGGCGGCTATCCCGCGATGCGCTCCGCCAACGCGATCAAGGAACGATCCGACCCCGCCGGCCCGAGCAGCGAAATGCCCAGCGGCGCGCCCTCGCGCTGCGCCAGCGGCATCGAGAGTTGCGGAAAGCCGCTGAGTCCGGCCACGCACAGCATGCGGATCGCGCGGTTTCGGTAATCCTCGAGGCTGCTGTCGGCGGCGTCGCGCTGCGGGGCGATGTCGGGCATGGTGGGCATCAGCAGGACGCCGTCGGTGCCGAGCAATTCTGCGAGTTGAGTGCGGAAGGCGATGCGGAAGGCGCGCGCGGCGTTGACCTGCGCGTCCGTCACGTCGCGCGACCAGGCGAAGCGCTCGGCGACGCCGGGGCCGAGCGGCGGCGCGTAGCGCTCGATCAGCGGGCCGTCGGTGAGCCAGGACTCGCGTCCCTGCACGTAGCGGAAGTTCCAGTACATCGCGTCCCAGGATTCGAGCGCGACCTCGACCGGCGACGCCTTGCCGAGCAGCGACTGCACGCGCTGCGCCGCGCCGTCGAGCGCGTCCTTGACCGGCGCCTCCAGCATCGCCCACAGGTCCGTCGGCCACAGCAGCCGAAGCCTGGCCGGCAGCGGGTTGGCATCGGCCTCGAGCAGCACGTCGGCCACGCGCGCGAAGGTGCCGATGTCGCGCGCAAACCAGCCGCAGGTGTCGAGGCTGGGCGCAAGGTCGAGCGCGCTTTCGAGGCTGACGCGGCCGTGCGTGGGGCGCAGGCCGTACAGGCCGCAATGGTTGGCCGGCGCGCGTACCGAGCCGCCGGTGTCGGTGCCGAGCGCGAAGTCGCACAGGCCCGAGGACACGGCCGAGGCCGAGCCCGAGGACGATCCGCCCGTGATGCGGTCCTTGGCCGCGCCGTTGATCGGCGCGCCGAAATGTGCGTTGTTGCCGTTCATCGAGAACGCGAGCTCATCGGTCACGGTCTTGCCCGCGAACCGGGCGCCGGCGTTGAGCAGCTTCTGCACGGTCGGCGCGGTGCGCGTCTTGATGCCCGACATCGCGAGCACCGTGGGGCTGCCGCCGCCCGTGGGGTAGCCCGCGACGTCGAACAGGTCCTTGACGCCGAAGCTCAGGTCGGCCAGCGGGCCGGTCGGCGCGCCGCGGACGGGCACGTCGGGGTAGGGGACGAAGGCGTGGGCGGGGTCGTGCAATGGCATGGTGGCGTGTTGAGTAAGGTTCAGGCGACGACCACCGGCGCGATGGCCGCGGCGGCGCCGGTATGGATGCAGCGCGCGCGATGGCCCGGTGCGAGTTCGACCACCGGCGGCTGCGCCGCGCGGCAGGCTTCGCTCGCGAGCGCGCAGCGTTCGGCAAAGGCGCAGCCCGGCGGCAGCGCCGACAGGTCGGGCGGCGCACCGCCGATGGTTTCGAGCCGGCTGCCGCGCGCCAGCGCGCCGTGGGCGCGGCTCTTCAGCAGCGCGATCGTGTACGGGTGGCGCGGCGAGCGGATCAGCTCGCGCGCCGTACCCTCCTCGACGATGCGCCCGGCATACATCACGGCGATGCGATCGGCCACCTCGACGGCGGCGCCGATGTCGTGCGTGACGAACACCACCGAGAGGCCCAGGTCGCGCTGCAGTTCGCGCAGGAGCAGCAGGATCTGGATCTGCACCGTGGCGTCGAGCGCGGTGGTGGGCTCGTCGGCCAAGAGCAGCTGCGGCCGGCAGGCCAGGGCCAGCGCGATCATCGCGCGCTGCCGCATGCCGCCCGACATCTCGTGCGGATAGGCCGCAAGCCGGCGCTCCGGGCTCGGGATGCGCACGCGCTCGAACAGTTCCAGCGCGCGCCGGCGCGCCTCGGCGGCGGACACCGGCTCGTGCCGGCGGATCGATTCGACGATCTGCGCGCCGACCGAGTAGACCGGGTCCAGCGCCAGGAGCGGCTCCTGGAAGATCATCGAGGCCACCTTGCCGCGGAAATCCGTGAGCTCGGACTGCGTCATCGCCAGCACGTCGCGCCCGGCCACGCGAACCTGGCCGCCCATGCGCGTGCGGCGCTCGGGATGCAGGCGCAGCAGGGTGCGCATGGTCACGCTCTTGCCCGAGCCCGATTCGCCGATCAGCGCGACCACTTCGCCGCGCTGCACCTCGAGGCTCACGCCGCTCACCGCATGCACGGGCTTGCGGCCGCCAGAGAAGGTGACACTGAGATCGCGCAGGCTCACCATGGGTTCGGGCGCGCAGGAGGGTGTTGATGAGGTGTCGGACATGGAAGTCATGCGGCCTGCGCCAGCGCTTGAGCCATCGGATGCCCGCTGCCCGGCTCGTGGATCAGGCAGCTCACGGCCTGCTGGGCGCCGGCGATCACGCGCGCCGGTACCTGCTGGCTGCACACCGGCGCGGCCAGCGCGCAGCGCGGATGGAAGCGGCAGCCCGAGGGCGGGTTGATCGGATTGGGTGGGTCGCCGGCCAGCGCCGCCTCCTCGGTGCGGTGGTCGGGGTCCATCGAGGGCATCGACGAGAGCAGGGCGCGCGTGTAGGGATGCGCCGGCGCTTCGTAGAGCGCGTTCGAGGGGCCGATCTCGGCCACCTGGCCCAGGTACATCACCATCACGCGGTCGCTCATGTAGCGCACCACGTTCAGGTCGTGGCTGATGAAGACGTAGGTCAGGCCGAACTCGGCCTTCAGGTCCAAGAGCAGGTTGATCACCTGCGCCTCGACCGACTTGTCGAGCGCGGACACGGCCTCGTCGAGGATCACCATGCGCGGCTGCAGGGCCAGTGCGCGCGCGATGTTGACGCGCTGGCGCTGGCCGCCGGAGAGCTCGTGCGGATAGCGCTCGGCAAAGCGCTGCGGCTCCAGGCCCACGCGCGCGAGCAGGTCGCGCGCGCGATGCACCGCCTCGTTGCGCGCCACGCCGTGCACCTGCGGGCCGAAGGCGACCGAGTCCTCGATCGTGAGGCGTGGGTTCAGCGAGGCATAGCTGTCCTGGAACACCATCTGCACCTGGCGGCGGAATTCCTTCAGCGGCAGGTCGCGGCTGCCCACGGCGCGGCCGTCGAAGATCACCTCGCCGGCCGTCGGCGCGATGAGCTGCATCAAGAGCCGCGCGGTGGTCGACTTGCCGCAGCCCGATTCGCCGACCACGCCGAGCGTTTCGCCCTTGAGTACCTCGAAGTCCACGCCGTCGACCGCGCGCACCACGCCGCCGCCGCGGCCCAGCGGGTCTTTCTTGAGCGGGAAGTGCTTCTGCAGTCCGCGGATCGCGAGCAGGGGCTGCGCGGGGCCGCCGATGTCGTTGATTGCTTCCATCGGATCAGCCCTTGTTGTCCATCGCCGAGCGCAGGCCGTCGGAGAGCAGATTGAACGAGATCGAGGTGACGAAGATCATCACGCCTGGCAGCGCCGCCACCCAAGGCTGCACGTAGATCGCGGTGCGCAGGGTGTTGAGCATCAGGCCCCACTCGGGCTCCGGCGGCTTCACGCCCAGGCCCAGGAAGGAGAGTCCCGAGGCCAGGATCATCGAGACCGCGATCAGGCTGGTCGCGTAGACGAAGATCGGCCCCAGCACATTGCCCAGCACGTGCACGCGCACGATGGTGAAGGCGTTGGCGCCCGAAGCCCGCGCGGCCTCCACGTAGTCGCGCCCGCGCACCTGCGTGGTCACGCTCTCGGCCACGCGCGCGATCTGCGGGATGAACACGATAGTCAGCGAGATCAGCGAATTGACCACGCCCGCACCCAGCACGCCCGACAGCGCGATCGCCAGCAGCACCGAGGGGAAGGCATAGAACACGTCGATGGTGCGCATGATCGCGGTGTTGACGATGCCGCCCGCATAGCCCGCGAGGATGCCGATCGCCGCGCCGAGGACGAAGGCGCAGATGACGGGCGTGATGCCGATGAAGAGCGACAGGCGCGCGCCGACGATCAGGCGCGAGAGCATGTCGCGGCCCAGCTCGTCGCTGCCCAGCGGCAGGCCTTCGGTGCCGATCGGCTTGAGCCGCTTGAGCATCGACGATTGGTACGGGTCCGCCGGCGCAAGCCAGGGGCCGAAGACGGCCAGCGCGATCAAGATCAGCACGACCAGCGCCGCGCCCATCGCGACCGGGTCGCGCGTGAAGCGCAGCATGGCCGAAGTCCAGTAGCCGCGCGAGCGCTGCATGGGCAGCGACGAAACAGTCGAAGCAGAGAGGGGAGCTGGCAGAGCCGACATGGTCGTCCTCGTTTCAGGCGCGAGCTATTCGGGGGTCGAGCAGCGTCTGCAGCACGTCGACCACCAGGTTGAGCAGCACGAAGAACAGCGCGAGCACGAGGATCGTGCCCTGCAGCAGCGGCAGGTCGCGCTGGAAGATCGCGGAGTTCAGCAGGAAGCCGGTGCCGGGCCAGGAGAACACGGTCTCGATCAGGATCGAGCCGCCCAGCAGGTAGCCCAGCTGCAGGCCCATCACGGCCAGCGCGGTGGGCGCCGCGTTCTTCACCATGTGGCGGAACACGCCGAAGTGCGTGAGCCCCTTGGCGCGCAGGCCGACGATGAACTCCTGCTCGAGGATCTCGGCCACCAGCGCGCGCACGGTGCGCGCGATGATGCCCATCGGGATGACCGACATCGTGAGCGCGGGCAGCACGAGGAACTGCAGGTGCTCCCAGTCCCAGGCCCAGTCGTTCGAGCCGCCCGGGCCGGCGCCGGTGGCGGGCAGCCACATGAGCTGCGAGGAGAACACGATCACCATCACCATGCCCAGCCAGTAGTGCGGCACGCTCACGCCCAGCACCGACAGCATGGAGGCCGCGCGGTCGAGCCAGGAGTTGCGGAAGTAGCCGGCGACGAAGCCGAACAGGCAGCCCAGCACGAAGCCGATCGCGGTCGCGACCACCGCCAGGCGCAGCGTGTTGCCGACCGCCGTCAGCACCTCGCCGGCCACCGCGCGGTTGCTCGCGATCGAGACGCCCAGGTCGCCGTGCATCGCGCGCCACACCCACAGCACGAACTGCTCGGGCAGCGAGCGGTTGAAGCCGTAGAGCTCGCGCAGCTGCGCCTGCAGGTCGGCCGAGGCATCGGGCGGCAGGATCGACACCAGCGGATCGCCCGGCGCCAGGTGCACGAGCGCAAAGCACACGAAGGCCACGCCGATCATGATCGGGATGGCATAGAAGACGCGGCGCAGGAGGTAGGTGAGCATTGAATGGGTTCTCCAGACCCCGTTCGCCCTGAGCTTGTCGAAGAGCTCGCCCCAGCGGGGTCCGGCTTCGACAGGCTCAGCCCGAACGGTTGGGCGGTCTCAGTCCATGCTCATGGTTGCAATATCGATGAACCAGCTCTTGGGCTGCACTACGTTCTTGACCTTGGCCGACAGCGCGCGCGGGCCGACGTCATGCGCGATCCAGACGAAGGGCGCGTCGTCCACGATGTACGCATGCAGCTTGGCGAGCGCGGCGTCGCGCGCCTTGTCGTCGAAGCTGGTGCGGGCGTCGGCCACCAGCTTGTCGACCTCGGGGCTGCCGTAGTAGCCCCAGTTGTTCGACACCGGCGGGAAGGCCTTGGTGCTCACGAAGCGCACCATCGCGAAGAAGGGGTCCATCGCCGCGAAGCTCACGTTGGTGGCATTGGCGCCGTTGGCCGATGCGTCCTTGGCGCCCTTGCGCCAGTTGGTGAACAGCGTGTTCCATTCGATCACGTCGAACTGCACGTCGAAGAAGCATTGCTTCAGCGACTGCTGCACGAACTCGTTCATCGGCAGCGGCTGCATCTGGCCCGAGCCCGAGGCCGAGATCTGGACCTTGACCTTCACCGGCTTGGCGGCCGAGAAGCCGGCCTGCGTCATGAGCGCCTGCGCGGCCTTCACGTCGTACTTCATGTCGAACTTGGGGTTGCCCCACCACGGGTGGCCCGGCGCCACCGTGCCCTTGGGCTCGGCCATCATGCCGCCCAGCAGCTGCTTCAGGCCGCCGCGGTCGACGCAGAGGTTGGCCGCCTGGCGCACGCGCTTGTCGAGCCAGGGCGAGCCTTCGACGAAGGAGAGCTGCCAGGGCCAGACGTGCGGCTGCGCGTTCGAGTAGATCTTGAAGCCGCGCTGCGTGATCTGCGGCATCGCATCGGGCGCGGGCGCCTCGATCCAGTCGACCTGGCCGCCCAGCAGCGCGGCCGTGCGTGCATTGGCCTCGGGCATCGGCAGCATCACGACCTTGTCGATCTTGGGCACGCGCTTGGCATCCCAGTAGCTCTTGTTGGCGGCCAGCTCCAGGCGCTCGCGCGCGACGAAGCGCGTGACCTTGAAGGGACCCGAGCCCGCGGGGTCGGCCGCGAAGGCGGTCCATGCGGCCTTCGAGCGCTCGGCCGGCACCGTCACGCTGGCCGGCACGGCCTTCAGCTTGGCATCCCACTGGGCCGGCGAGGCCATGAACAGGTTGGTGAGGTTGATCGGCAGGAAGGCGTCGGGCTCGCTGGTCGTGAGCTCGATCGTCAGGTCGTCGATCTTGCGGGCGCTCTTGAGCGTCGGCATGCGCGAGGCCGTCACGCCGACCTGGCTGGGGTCGAACTGCGGCGCTTCCTTGTCGAGCACCTTGGCCACGTTCCAGACCACCGCGTCGGCATTGAAGGCCGAGCCGTCATGGAACTTGACGCCGGGACGCAGCTTGAAGACCCACTTGGTCTTGTCCTTCGCGTCCACCGCCCAGGAAGTCGCGAGCGCGGGAATCACCACGCTGGGCGAATCCGCCTTCGAGAGGTCCCACTGCGTGAGCGAGTCGTAGATCGGGATGCCGGTGAAGCGGTTGCCCTCGAAGCCCTGGTCGGGCTGGCCCAGCGTGCGCGGAATGTCGGCGGCGGTCATCGCGATGCGCAGCGTTTTCTCCTGCGCGAAGGCGGCGGGTTGCGCCAGCGCCAGCATCAGCAGCGCCGCGCAGGCGGCCAGGGGTTTCAGGGGCAGAGACGGAACGACACGCTTCACGGAGAACTCCTGTTCAGGACAACAAAAATGGATTCGATGAGAAGTCATGCACGAGCCGTGCCAGTGCGGCCTTTCACGGGCGCGACCACAGCCGTTCGCAGCGCACGCGGCGCAGGTCCATCTCGACTTCCATGTCGACGATCGGCGGGCGCGTGAGCTGCCAGGTCAGCCCGCAGCCCAGCTCGCCGCGCCGGACGATCTCGTCGAACGCCAGCGCGCCGATGTCGTGCACGGTGTAGGCCTGCACGGCGCTGGCGTCGGCCCAGCCGAAGCCGAGCGCGGCGCTGCGCCGTTCCATCTCGCCCATGACGTAGCGCAGCTTCTCGCGCAGGCCTTCCCGGCTGGTGTCGCCGAGCCGCACCATGCCTTCGCGGTAGCTGCCCTGGCCGTCGCGCGCCTCGCCGCCGCCCGAGACGACGAAGCTGGCCGGGCCGGGCGCGTCGCTGATCTCGACGGTGTAGGAGAAGGCATGGAAGGCCGGCGTGGCGGGCACCCTCACGAGCGGGCAGACGTTGGTGCGCGCCACCGGATTGCGCTCCCCGCGCGCCAGCCCCCAGCGTTCGAGCGTGCCCGCGTAGTGGCGGTTGAAAGCCTCGAAACCCGCTTCGGAGAACGGCGCGGGCGAACGCAGCTCGCAGGCGCACAGGGCCGCGAGCGGGCGTCCCAGCGCGGCCAGGTGGGCTGCGATCGCCTCGAAGCCCTCGGCCAGCGGCAGCGCCTCGGGAAACACCATGCGCTCGATCGCGTAGCCGGGCAGCGCAGCCACGCCGCCCGAGTACTGGAACACGCCCTTCAAATAGCGATAGCCCCCTTCGGGGAAGTCCACCAGCTCAGCTGCTGCTGCCATTCGGTTCCTCCAGATCGGCAACCACTTTAGGCAAGGGCTGCGCCGGAGAGAAGGCCGATTCAGGCATGCGCATGTTGCCGAAATCAGAACGCCCGCCGGCCTTGCCGCCGTAGCGGCCCATGGCGATGGCGAGCAGTTCCAGCAGCGAGCGCGCGGCCGGCGAGAGGCGCTGCGTCGGCAGGGTGACGAGGCTGGTCGCGGTCTGCGCGAAGTCGCGCTCCTTGAGAGGCACGGCGCAGAGGTCGCCGTTCGACACCTCGTGCAGTGCGGCATAGCGCGGCATCAGCGTGACCAGGTCGCCGTTGCGCACCACGCCGCGCGCCATCTCGAGCGTGTTGGTCTCGACCGTGAGCTCGAGTTCCACGCCCAGCTTGGCCGCGATGCGGTCGACCAGGTGGCGGATCTGGAAGCTGCGGTCGGGCAGGGCCACGCGCTGCCCGGCGAGTTCGAGAAAAGACACCGAGCGCCGCTGCGCCAGCGGATGCGTGGGCGCGACCAGCGCGCAGAGCGGTTGTTCCAGCCGCGCATGCTCGCGAAACGGATGGCGCTCGGCCAGGTTGAAGGCCAGCGCCATGTCGATGCGGCATTCCTGCAGCGCTTCGAGCACCGCCCGCGAGCCCACCACCGAGACCTGTACTTTCACTTCCGGGTGGCGCTTCTGGTAGCGCGCCAGGTTGCAGGACAGGAAGTGCCCGACCATGCCCTCGATGCTGCCGATGCGCACCGTGCCCGAGGGCTTGCCGACCAACTCCTCCAAGGCGGCGCGCAGGGCCGTGCTTTCCTGCAGGGCCGATTCGGCATGCGCGAGCACCAGTTCGCCGGCCGGCGTCAGGGTCGTGCGGTTGGCGCGCCGGTCGAGCAGCAGGATCTTGAGCTCGGTCTCGAGGTTGGCGATCTGCCGGCTGACCGCGCTGGGTGCGATGCCAAGGATTTCGGCCGCGCGGCGCAACGATCCGGCGCGCGCCGTTTCGCGAAAGTAGAGCATCGAAGTGGACAGCATCGTGGGGGTCTTCCTGTGGGTCCTCGCGGGCAAGCAATTGGCATGCCCTCGGGCCTGCGGCGCAATGGGACAATCCCGCCATGACAAGACCTGCAGACACCCTCACCATCACCCGCCCGGACGACTGGCATCTGCACGTGCGCGACGGCGCCGCGCTCGGGGCCGTGGTGCCGCATTCGGCGCGCCAGTTCGGCCGCGCGCTGATCATGCCCAACCTGCGCCCGCCGGTGACGTGCGCCGACCAGGCCATCGCCTACCGCGATCGCATCCGTGCTGCCGTGCCCGAGGGCTTGAGCTTCGAGCCGGTCATGTCGCTCTATCTCACCGACAAGCTGCCGCCCGAGGAAATCGCACGCGCTGCCGCGGCCAGCGTCTGCGCCCTCAAGCTCTACCCTGCCGGCGCCACCACCAACAGCGATGCCGGCGTGACCGACATCCGCAAGACCTACAAGACGCTGGAAGCGATGCAGAAGCACGGCCTGCTGCTGCTGGTGCACGGCGAGGTGACGGACCCCGCGGTCGACCTCTTCGACCGCGAGGCCGTGTTCATCGATCGCGTGATGATCCCGCTGCGCCGAGACTTCCCCGAGCTCAAGGTGGTGTTCGAGCACCTGACGACGAAGGAGGGCGCTCACTACGTGCGCGATGCCGGCCGCTTCACCGCCGCCACCATCACCGCCCACCATCTGCTCTACAACCGCAACGCCATCTTCACCGGCGGCATCCGGCCGCACTACTACTGCCTGCCGGTGCTCAAGCGCGAGACGCACCGCGTGGCGCTGGTCGAGGCCGCCACCAGCGGCAGCGACCGCTTTTTCCTCGGCACCGACAGCGCGCCGCATCCGGCGCACCTCAAGGAGCATGCACTGGGCTGCGCCGGCTGCTACACCGCGCTGACCGCGCTCGAGCTCTACGCCGAAGCCTTCGACAATGCCGGCGCGCTCGACAAGCTCGAAGGCTTTGCGAGCTTCCACGGCGCCGACTTCTATGGCCTGCCGCGCAACACCGACACCGTGACCCTGAAGCGCGAAAGCTGGACCGTGCCGGAAACGGTGCCTTACGGCGATGCAACCTTGAAACCCTTGCGCGGCGGCGAAACCGTGGCGTGGAGACTGACATGATCCCCACCCCGTGTGTGATGCTGCTGATCGACGCCGACAACGTCTCGTCCGACGTGATCGAGCAGGCCGTGCAGCGCACGATGGCCGAGCACGGCGCGATCCACGTGCGGCGCGCGTATTGCAATGCCGAGACCGCGTTCAAGCAGCAGGCGCTCTTCAAGCGGCTCTCGGTGCGGCCCATGGTCAACCTGTCGGCCGGTAAGAACAGCACCGACATCGCGCTCGCAGTCGATGCCATGGATCTCGCGGTGGCCGAGCGTCCCGACATCGTGGTGCTGGTGTCCTCCGATTCCGACTTCGCGCCGCTGGTGATCCGGCTGCGCGAAAAAGGCTGCCGCGTCTGCGGCATCGGGCAGCAGGGCAAGACCGGCGACGAGACCGTCGCGGTCTACGACAGCTTCATCGACCTCCAGCACCATCAATCCGAGCGGCCGGCCGTCGCCAAGCCGGCGGCCAAGCGGGCGGCGCGCGCACCGCGCGGCACCAAGGCCCCGGCACCCCCGGTGGCGCGCATGCCGGCGCTGCCCGAGGACGTGCTGCGCATCCTCGACGCCGTTCCCGAACTGGGTGCGGGCGGCAAGATCGAGCTCAACCACGCGGCCGAGCGGCTGCGCGGCGCCAAGCTGCTGGGCAAGAGCGCGAGCTCGCCCAAGCTGTTCAAGAAATACCCCGAGCTGTTCGCGCTGACGCCGGAGAAGACGCCCAACAAGGTGCAGTACGTCGGCCCGCTGCCGTCGTGAACCCCGCCTGGCCCGTCGATACGGCGCGGCCATGGCTGGCGCCCTATGCGCCGCGGGCGGCCGCCGCGGGTGCGACGCTTGCCCAAGGCCTCGGCGTGGCAGAGGCGCTGTCGAACCAACCCGTGCCCATCGGGCTGCCGGCCGGCCCCTTGCGCTTCGTGCCCGTGCACACGGCGCCGGCCGATGAGGCCTACGAAGCCTTCATCTTCCGGACCGCGCAGGTGCCCACGCGCGACAACCTGCACGACTTCTTCAACGGCCTCGTGTGGCTGCATTTCCCCCAGGCCAAGCGGCGCCTCAACGAACTGCAGGCGGGCGAGATCGCGCGCGCCGGCATCGGCGCCGAGCGCGGGCCGCTGCGCGATGCGCTCACGCTCTTCGACGAGAACGGCGCCGTGCTCGATGCGCCGCCTGCCTTGTGGGAAGCCTTGCTTGCGCGCGACTGGCAGCGGCTGTTCGTGGCCGAGCGGGCGTTGTGGCGGCAGGCGCGTCTCCTGGTCTTCGGCCATGCGCTGCTCGAAAAGCTGAGTTCGCCACGCAAGCCGATGACCGCGCATGTGCTCTGTGCGCCGGGCGCCAGCCGATCGGTCGCGATCGACGATGCGGCGATCGCAGCAGCGCTGGACGCTGCCCATCTCGCGAGCAAACCCTTCGCCCCACTGCCCGTGCTCGGCGTGCCCGACTGGTGGGCGCCGAACGAGGCACCCGGTTTCTATGACGATACCGAAGTCTTCAGGCCACCGCGGCCGGCGGGCCGGCTTTACCCGGAGTGAGCGTGGTGGCGTGCGCTTGACGCAGAACTTTTGCTCCTATCATCACTCTGTACGCCTGAGCCACGCGGGGCTCCACAACCAAGAACAACTGCCTGCCCCGACCGTCCACCGCTTGAAACCAGGGTGGCGGCCCTCATTTGCTCGCCACGGCGAGCCATCGTCTGTACCCACGGAGAAATCAACTTGAAACGCATCCTTCTGTTCGTCCTGACCAACGTCCTGGTGGTCGCGGTGCTCGGCGTCGTCGCCAGCCTGCTTGGCGTCAACCGCTACCTCACGGCCAATGGTCTCAACCTCACAGCGTTGTTGGGCTTTGCGCTGGTCATGGGCTTCGGCGGCGCGATCATCTCGCTGCTGATCAGCAAGCCGATGGCCAAGTGGAGCGCCGGCGTGCGCATCATCAACGAGCCGCAGTCGCCCGACGAGGCCTGGATCGTGCAGACCGTGCGCAAGTTCGCCGACAAGGCCGGCATCGGCATGCCCGAGGTCGGCATCTTCGAGGGCGACCCCAATGCCTTCGCCACCGGCGCGTTCAAGAATTCCTCGCTGGTCGCGGTGTCGACGGGCCTCTTGGCCAACATGACGCGCGAAGAAGTCGAGGCCGTGATCGGCCACGAAGTGGCGCACGTGGCCAACGGCGACATGGTCACCATGACGCTGATCCAGGGCGTGATGAACACCTTCGTCGTGTTCCTTTCGCGCGTGATCGGCTATGTGGTCGACGGCTTCCTGCGCCGCGGCAGCGACAGCACCGGCCCGGGGATCGGCTACATGATCACCACGCTGGTGCTCGACATCGTGCTCGGCTTCGCCGCCGCGATCGTGGTGGCCTGGTTCTCGCGCCAGCGCGAGTTCCGCGCCGACGCCGGCGCGGCCCAGCTGATGGGCCGCAAGCAGCCGATGATGAATGCGCTCGCGCGCCTGGGCGGCCTGCAGCCCGGCGAACTGCCGAAGGCGGTCGAGGCCATGGGCATCACGGGCAGCATCGGCAAGCTCTTTGCAACGCACCCGCCGATCGAGGAGCGCATTGCTGCGCTCCAAAATGCACCGGCCTGAGCTTCAGTGCCTGCATCAAAGCCGCCTTCGGGCGGTTTTTTTGAGCCGATCAAACACCCCCGTTCGCCCTGAGCCTGTCGAAGGGCCGGCCCCGGCTTCGACAAGCTCAGCCCGAACGGTGGTGAGGGGGCTCAGGCCCGCGCAAGCACGCTGCGCGCGACCGCTTCCGCCACCTTGATCCCGTCGACGCCGGCCGAAAGAATGCCGCCCGCATAGCTCGCGCCCTCGCCGGCCGGGTAGAGGCCGCGTACGTTGAGGCTCTGGAAATCGTCGCCGCGCGTGATCCTGATCGGCGAGGAGGTGCGCGTCTCGACGCCGGTCAGCACTGCGTCGTGCAGATCGAAGCCCTGAATCTTTCGGCCGAAAGCGGGGAAGGCCTCGCGCATCGCCTCGATCGCGTAGCTGGGCAGGGCGGCGTGCAGGTCGGTCGACGTCACGCCCGGCTTGTACGAAGGCTCGACGCTGCCGAGCGCGGTCGAGGGCTTGCCGGCGACGAAATCGCCGACCAGCTGGCCGGGTGCGCGGTAGTCGCCGCCGCCGAGCACGAAGGCATTCGATTCGAGTTCGCGCTGCAGCGCGATGCCGGCCAGCGCATCCCCTGGGAAGTCGCGCGGATCGATGCCCACCACGATGCCCGCGTTCGCATTGCGCTCGTTGCGCGAATACTGGCTCATGCCGTTGGTCACCACGCGGCCCGGCTCGCTGGTGGCGGCGACCACCGTGCCGCCCGGGCACATGCAGAAGCTGTAGACCGAGCGGCCGTTGCTCGCGTGGTGCACCAGCTTGTAGTCGGCCGCGCCCAGCAGCGGATGGCCGGCATGCCGGCCCCAGCGCGCGCGGTCGATCAGACCCTGCGGATGCTCGACGCGAAAGCCGATCGAGAAGGGCTTGGCTTCGATGTGCACGCCGCGCGCATGCAGCATCTCGAAGGTGTCGCGCGAGCTGTGGCCGAGCGCCATCACCACGTGGTCGGCGCGCAGCTCGCTGCTCTCGCCTGTGCGCTGGTCGAGCACGGTCAGGCCGCGCAGCTGCCCGTCCTCGATCAGCACATCGGTCACGCGCTGCTCGAAGCGGATCTCGCCGCCCAACGCAGTGATCTGCTCGCGCATGTTCTCGACCACCTTCACCAGCTTGAAGGTGCCGATGTGCGGATGCGCGACGTAGAGAATCTCGGGCGGTGCGCCGGCCTTGACGAACTCCTCCATCACCTTGCGGCCGAGGAAGCGCGGGTCCTTGATCTGGCTGTAGAGCTTGCCGTCCGAGAAAGTGCCGGCGCCGCCCTCGCCGAACTGCACGTTCGACTCGGGGTTCAGCACGCTCTTGCGCCACAGGCCCCAGGTGTCCTTGGTGCGCTGGCGCACGGTCTTGCCGCGCTCGAGCACGATCGGCTTGAATCCCATCTGCGCAAGCATCAGCGCGCAGAAGATGCCGCAGGGGCCGAAGCCGACCACCACGGGGCGCAGCGGCAACCCAGCCGGCGCCTGGACCGGGGCGCGCCACACCATGTCGGGCGCAGCGCCGATGTGCGGATGTCCGGCGAACTTCGCGAGCAGCGCGGCTTCGAGCGCCGGGTCCGCGATCGTCGCGTCGACGATGTAGACCTGCAGGAGTTGCGGCTTGCGCGCATCGAAACTGCGCTTGAAGACCTTGAAGCCGGCGATCGCCGCGGCAGGCGTGCCGAGGGCCGTTGCGATGGCTTCAGGGAGTGCCGCATCGCCGTGGTCGAGCGGCAGCTTGATTTCGGAGATTCGGAGCATGGCTTTGAGGCCCGTGTCGATCGGGCAAAGGCTGTGGCCGGAACCTTGGATTGTAATACAATTCTGTATTACAGGAGCCTGATCATGACACTGTCGATTCGATTGCCTGCGGAAGACGAGACCCTGCTGGAGCGCGCGGCGGCTGCGTTGCACATCAGCAAGTCGGAGTTCATCCGCCGCAGCATCGCTGCCTACGCGGGCAAAGTGATGCCGGTCGAGCGCGCGGCGGCAGAGATCGATGCGCTCTATATCGGCAAGGGTGGTGGCCTGCGTCGTCCTGAAAGCGTTGCCAACCTGGCCAAGCGAGCGATCCTGGAGCGGCTGCGTGAAAAGCACGGATACGCTCGCTGACACGGGTTTCCTGGTCGCGCTGTTCAACGACGGCGATACGCACCACGCGGGCGCCGTCGGCATGTTGCAGCAACTCGCCGGCCAGCGTCTCTACACGGTCTGGGAGGTGCTCACCGAGGCCGGCCACCTGCTCGACGACACGGCTTGGCTCAATCTGCTGCGCTGGGCTGCCGCCGGTCGGCTGACGGTGCTGTCGAGCGACCCTGCCGATCTTTCGGAGATCGCCGACTTCACCGAGCGCTATGCCGACGGCGGTGCGGACCTCGCCGATGTCGCGCTGGTCTTCGCGGCCGATCGCACCGGCATCTACAACGTGCTGACTGTGGATCGCAAAGACGTCGATCGCTATCGCAGCCCGCGCGGAAAGCGGCTCAAGCGGCTCTGGCTGAAGGACTGAATCAGACTTCGACATCCCGCGAATTTCGGCGACTTTCCTGTGAACGATTGCACAAGTTGCGGAACCGACTACCGATAGCCGACCAGACAATCGCGTCGCTTCAGCAAAGGGTGGATGGCATGCGCCATCGACGCACGGCGCTTTGCGCCACCTTGATCCTGGCCCATGCGATGGTGTTCGCGCAACCGGCCGACACCCTGCCGGCCGATGCAAGCTCGGCGATGCCCGAGGTCGTGGCGCCATTGCCGGCAGCCGGCGAAGGCGCCTCCGCTCCGAGCGCCGACCCCATTCAGGCGACACCCCCGAAGGTCGAGTTCTCGCGCGGCAGCTTCCGCGAGGGCATCGAAACGCTGCGCATCGTGCGCCGCGAAGACACGAGCCGGAACATCGCGGTGCAGGTCGGACTGAATGTGGCGCTCATCGCGCTGACCGGTGGGGCGGCGTTGAGCGCCAGGGGTTTCTCGAAGGACGACCTCGCAGGCACCGCCGTCGAAGGGCTCGACGACGAGCGCCTGCGCGACAACCCGGCGCGTGCCGAACTGCCGCAGGCGATCGGCCTGCGCCTGGCGCAGCTCTACAGGGAGCGCGCGGCCGCGGGCGAGCCTGTTCCGGAGGACGAGCAAGCGCCGGTGCGGGTGACGCCGGGCCCATGGCACCTGGTGTACGAGTCGCTGATGAACGACGACCAGCTCTTTCGCCTCAAGTGGGGTGCCGCCATCGTGCCCCGCGCCCCGCGCATGTTCCGCATGCCCAAGCGGCCCGTGCAGTGCGCCTACGAGTCTGAGCCGGCGACCCTGGCAGATTGGCAGGCCGACGATTGGAGACGCTTGCGCGACGAGCGCGTCAAGGCGCTCGCTGCCTGCGATCGGCCGCTCGACGAGGGGTTGAAAGACATGCTCTGAGGCTTCAAGCCGGCAGGAAGCCGTCGACCGACAGATAGCGCTCGCCGGTGTCGTAGTTGAAGCCCAGCACCACCGCGTTGGGTGCCAGTTCGGGCAGCTTCTGCGCAATCGCGGTGAGCGTGGCGCCCGAGGAAATGCCCACCAGCATGCCTTCTTCAGCCGCGCAGCGGCGCGCCATCTCGCGCGCCGGTTCGGCATCGACCTGGATCACGCCGTCGAGCAGTTCGGTGTCGAGATTCTTCGGAATGAAGCCGGCGCCGATGCCCTGGATCGGGTGCGGCGACGGCGCGCCGCCCGAGATCACGGGCGAGGCGACCGGCTCCACCGCGAACACCTTGAGCTTCGGCCATTTCTTCTTGAGCACCCGCGCGCAGCCCGTGATGTGACCGCCGGTACCCACTCCGGTGATGAGCACGTCCAGCCCATCGGGAAAGTCGGCCGCTATCTCCTCGGCAGTGGTGCGCACATGCACCTCGACGTTGGCGGGATTGTTGAACTGCTGCGGCATCCAGGCGCCGGGCGTGCCGGCGACGATCTCCTCGGCGCGCGCGATCGAGCCCTTCATGCCCTTCTCGCGCGGCGTGAGGTCGAAGCTTGCGCCGTAGGCGAGCATGAGGCGGCGGCGTTCGACCGACATGCTGTCGGGCATCACGAGGATCAGCTTGTAGCCCTTGACGGCCGCGACCATCGCGAGCCCGATGCCGGTGTTGCCCGAGGTGGGCTCGACGATGGTGCCGCCGGGCTTCAGCGCGCCGGACTTCTCGGCGTCCTCGACCATCGAGAGCGCAATGCGGTCCTTGATCGAGCCGCCGGGATTGGCGCGCTCGGACTTGATCCACACCTGCTGCGTCGCTCGGCCGAACAGGCGCTGGATGCGGATATGCGGCGTGTTGCCGATGGTCTGCAGGATGCTCTGAGCTTTCATGGGTGATTCTTTCGTGGCGCGCGAAGCGGGCTGCCATTGTCGCGATAATCCATGGTGTGAAGCGCGCCAGACCGCCGCTGGTGCAAGTCTCGAAAGAGCGCACTGGAGGAAGGTCCGGACTGCACAGGACAGCGCAGGAGCTAACGGCTCTCCACCGCGAGGTGAGGATCAGAGCAACAGAGACGAGTCGGCCGGGGGCAACCCCGGTCGGGTGAAACGGGCAATCTCTGCGCGCAGCAACACCAAGTAGGCCAGCGTCGATGTGGTTCCGCAGAGCTGGCGGGTAGGTGGCACCGAGCCGTTTGGCGACAAACGGCCCAGAGTAATGGCGGTCACGTTGGGGGCAACCTCAACGCACAGAATCCGGCCTACAGGCGCGCTTCACACTTTTTTCGGGGTCGGCTTCTTGCGGCCGATCGCCACCAGCAGCGCGGCGACCAGCGAGAAGCCGATCAGCACGCCCACCGCATTGAGCGCGGTGCGGCCATAGCCCAGCGCACCCACGTCGATGAAGGGGTACGGATAGACCCCGGCGATCGCGCCGCGCACCAGTGCATAGACAAGATAGCCCAGCGGATAGGTCCACCAGTGCGGGATGTCGCCCCCGCGCAGGCCGTGCGCGGGCACCGCGATCCACCAGTAGACGAGAAAGAGCACCGGCATCAGGTAGTGCAGCTGCACGTCGGCCAGCCACAGCAGGCCCAGCGGATTCCAGATGTGGCGCAGCACGAAAAAGTAGACCAGGCCCACCACCGCGATGTTGGCGCCGATCGCGCTCGCCACGCCGGGCCTTCGGAAGAAGCGCCACAACGCGCCTTGCGCAACGGTTGCCGCGGCCGTCAGTGCCAGCGCGGCGAGCAGGTTGGTCAGGATGGTGAAGTAACCGAGGTACATGAAGACGCCCCAGCCGGCCGGCCTCCCGCCGGCCGTGGCCAGCCCGATCGACAGCACCAGCTGCAGCGCGAGTGCGGCCCAGCCGATGAGTGCGGCTGCGGCGGCGAACCGGCGCACGGGCGTGGGCATCAGAAGCGCTCGTTCGGCAGCAGATAGCGCCACTGGCCGGGCAGCAGGCCCGCGAGCGGCACGCGGCCGATGCGGATGCGCTTCATCGCGAGGATGCGCAGGCCCGCCTCGTCGCACAGGTGAGCGATCTGCCCCGGCCGCGGACCTTTGATCGCAAAGCGCAGGCCGGTGTGGCCTTCGGCCTGCTGGCCGATGCTGACGCGCGCCGCAGAGGCGCGTTCGAGCCGCGCCAGCACATCGGGCCCGACCGGCCCGGCCACGTCGACCATCACTTCGTTCTCGAGGATGCCCGCGTCTTCCTGCAGCTTGCGCTCGATGCGCCACTCCTGCGTGAAGACCACGAGCCCGCTGGCGCCGGTTTCGAGCGGCGTCATGCAGCGCTGGGCCGCCACGTGGCGCGGCAGGAAGCGCAGGCCCGCGCGTTCGGGCTCGTGGTGGTTGGCGGGCACCAGCAGACGGTGCGCGTTGTCGGTCGGCGTGCCGGCCGGCTTGTGCAGGAGCAGCGTGACCGGCACCACCGGCTCGGGCCGCGCACCGGGCTCGATCTCGACCTGCTGGTGCGCGCGCACGCGCGTCTGCGGCAGCAGTGCCGGTTCGCCGTCGATGCGCACCGCGCCGTTCTCGATCAGCAGCTCTGCTTCGCGCCGCGAGCAACCGGCCATCGCGGCCACGCGCTTGGCCAGGCGGATGCCTTCGTCGCTATCGGTCATCGAGCTTGCGCCAGTTGCCGGATGCGTTCCAGATGCGCGGCCAGGGAGCGCGCGGCCACCGGCCACATGCGTTCGGGCACGTCGTCGTAGGCGAGCGGCAGCCAGTCCTCGGGTGTGCCCTGCGGCAGGCGCTGCATCGCGGCGGCGATCTTGGCTTCGCGTTTCAGGCGGTGCGCCTTCAGGTAGGCGATGGCGGTACGCGCCTCGCCGAGCACGTAGCCGTGCGCCGGCAGGATGAAGCGCACCTCGCCCTCGGCGCAGAGCGCATCCAGCCTGTCGAGCGAATCGAGGTACGCGTTCATGTTGCCGTCCGGCGGATCGACCACCGTGGTGCTGCCGTTGAGCACGTGGTCGCCGGAGAACAGGAGTCCGTCCTCCTCCAGCACCAGGCACAGGTGGTTGGCCGCGTGGCCGGGGGTGTGGACGGCGCGCAGCGTGTGCGTGGTGCCGTCCGGGCCGTGCAGCACCAGGCGTTCCTGGTCCTGCAGCGTGCGGTCCGGCGCGAAGCGCGCCGAGGCGCGTGCCGTCGGCGCCGAGGCCAGGCCGAGGATGGCCGGCTTCGATGCTGCGCACAACGCCTGCAGCGGCGCCGCGCCCGGCGAGTGGTCGGCATGCGAATGGGTGCAGACGATCATGCGGATGTCGTCGCCGGTCGCGCGGTGCAGCCGCTCGATGTGGCCCGCGTCGTTCGGTCCCGGGTCGATCACGATGTAGCCGCTGGCCGCATCGCCCACGATGTAGCTGTTGGTGCCGGGCCCGGTCATCGCGCCGGGGTTCGGCGCGGTTAGCCGCTGCACGTTCTTCAAGAGCGGCACCGGCGCCTCGCTTTGCCAGTCGAGCGCATGCACGATCTGCCCGTCCGGGCAGACCAGCGCCAGCTCGCCGTAGGGCGATTCGTGCTCCATGTAGCGCGCCTCCTGGCCGCGCAGCAGGCCGGCGCGCGGGCAGCTGGTGAACAGCGGGCCTTCGCCGTCTGCACGGTGGGCGCAGGCGTCGAGCAGGGCGTCGACCGAGTCGTAGGCGGCCATGCGCTCCAGCGTGCGCACGGTCGGGAAGATCATGAGGAAGCCGCCCGCCTTGTGGCGCGCGAGCGCATCGGCCGGCCGCACCCAGCAGGGCTCGAACTGCTCGGTCTCGTCGGCCGTCGGCGTCTGGCCCTCGGGCATGCGCGCCACCAGGAAGGGCACGTCGAAGCGCTTGGGCAGGTCGCGGTCGGTGATCCAGTGCGCGAAGGTGAAGAGCTCGTTGGTCGCCAGCCGCAGTCCGCGCGCCGTGCACTGGTCGGCCAGGGCGATGGCGCTGGCGGCCGTGCTGCGGTCCATCGCCGCCACCTCTTCGGTACTCACGGGGCGGCCATCCTCGTGGCGCGCGAGCAGCACGCCGAGCTCCTCGAAGCTCTCGCGGACCGCAGCCACGGCCTGCGTGAGCTGCTGTTCGCTTTGCGTGGGCCGGCGCAAAGCGATGCGGTGCGCGGCGCGGTCGCCTTCGTCGATGCGGCCGCCGGGGAACACATAGGCGCCGGGCGCGAAGCTCGCGCTGGCGGAGCGCCGCGTCATCAGGACCTCGATGCCTTCGGGCGTGTCGCGCAGGAGCAGCACGGTGGCGGCGGCGAGCGGCGGCGCCGGTTCGCGCGGGGGATGGAGTTGTTGGGCGGGGCGGACCATGGGGCGCAATTATCGAGAGGCGATCAGAGAGCTGTGCTGCATAAGCTTCGACAGGGTTTCGCATGAGCCTCGCGCCACAATCGGCGCTTGCTCCATCCGCTTCGAAGGACAGTCATGCCCCATTCTCTCTCCAGCCGTTCGCGCCGTCTGTTCGCTGCCGCCGGCCTCGCCCTCGGCGCCTGCGCCGCGCCCGTTGCTCTTGCCCAGGCCGAGTGGCCGCAGCAACCCGTCACGCTGATCATGGGCTTCCCGGCCGGCTCGGGTGTCGACGTGGTGGCGCGCACGATCCAGGAGCCCTTGCAGCAGAAGCTCGGCCAGCCGGTGGTGATCGACTACAAGTCCGGCGCCGCCGGCAACATCGCGAGCGAGTACGTGGCGCGCGCCAGGCCCGACGGCTACACGCTCGCCTTCGGCACCGCCGCCACGCACGGCAGCAATGCGGCGCTCTACAAGAAGCTGCCCTTCGACGTCGAGGCCGACTTCGTGCCCGTGGCGCCGGTGCTCGACGTCTCCAACGTGCTCACGATCAATCCCGAGGTGATCAACGTCAAGACGCTCAAGGAGTTCGTCGAACTCGTGAAGGCCAACCCCGGCAAGTACAACTATGCCTCCACCGGCAACGGCGCCGGCACCCACATGGCTTTTGCCGAACTCAACTCGCGCCTCGGCCTGCAGATGGTGCACGTGCCCTACAAGGGCGGGCCGGAGGCCATCGCTTCGGTGGTGCGCGGCGAGACCTGCTGCATCATGAACCAGGTGCAGACCGTGCTGCCGCAGTACAAGGCGGGCAAGGTGCGGCTGCTGGGCGTCACCACCGCCAAGCCGGTGGCGGCGGTGAAGGAAGTGCCGACCATTGCCGCGAGCGGCATCGCCGGCACCCAGGGCTTCGACAGCTCGATCTGGTTCGGCGTCTTCGCGCCCAAGGGCACGGATGCGCGCATCGTCGACAAGCTCAATGCCGCGATCAAGTCCGTGCTCGAACAGCCCGAGATCCGCGAGAAGTTCGAGGGCCAGGGCAACACGGTGCGCATCGAAACGCCCGCGCAGTTCAAGGCCACCGTTCACGCCAACCGCGTGAAGTGGGCCGAGGTGGCGAAGGCGGCGAACGTGAGTATCGACTGAGGAGGCGCCAGCCCCTTAGACGCATGCCGGGCTTCGGGGGGTGGATGCGACCCAGGCTCCTCCACGGCTGCGGGCGGTGTGCCCTGGGCCGACCGTTGAGGCACCGCCGAGCGGCACAGCGGCAGGCGGAAAAAGGGCCGCGCGTGTTTGAGCGAAGCGAGTTTGCGCGGACCCCGCCTGTCGCGAGCAGCGCAGGGAAGCCCGAAGGGCCGGTGACGTCGGCCGGCACAGGGCACACTGCCCGCCTCCGCGCCCCCACATCGTCAACAGAACCTATTCGCCGGCGCGCGAGCGCTTGAACTTCGCGATCTTCTCCTTCAGCTCCGTGTACTGCTCGCAGGGGAACCAGCAGAGCTTGTCGAGCGCCTTCAGGTGCTTCTCCGCGCCTTCGAGCTGGCCGACCTGCAGATAGGCCTCGCCCACGTACTCGTGCGCGTCGCGGTGGCCGGGGTTGAGCTGCAGGGCGCGCTCGTAATGCTTGAAGGAGTTGTCCATGTCGCCCAGGTGGCGATAGGCGAAGCCCAGCAGGTTCCATGCGTCGGCATTTCTGGGATCGGTCCGGAGGGCCGCCTGGAGCGGGGGCAGGGCTTCGGCCCATTGCTCGGCCTTGACGGCGGCCTGGCCAGCGCGGTAGTCGGGGTCCAGCTCTTGCTGCGACGGGCCGCCACCGCCCCCGCCTCCACCTCCACCTCCACCGCCCGCGGGCCATGCGGGCAGGCTTAAACCAACAAGACAAGCCATCGTCGCCAAGATCTTCTTGCGCATGATGTGCTCCTGATGAGTGCTCCGCCGCTCTCTCTCCCGATCGAATTCGAGTCCTACCGGCCCTGCGTGTCAAGCGAGATACGCGCGATTGACCGGGTGCGCCGGAGCCTGAAATTCGCTAGGCTTTGCTGGCGAGCGATCCCATCGAGCGCGGAGACAACGCGATGAGCCAGGGCGCACCTCTTCGTCTGCATGTGCCGGAGCCCACCGGGCGGCCGGGCCATGAGACCGATTTTTCCTACCTGCATATTTCGCGCGCCGGCCAGGTGCGCCGGCCGCCGCTGGACGCATCGCCGGCCGACACCAGCGACCTCGCCTACACGCTGGTGCGCGTGCTCGACGACGAGGGCCGTGCCGTCGGCCCGTGGGTGCCGGAGGCGGATGCAGCCTTGCTGCGCCGCGGCCTCGTCTCGATGCTGAAGACGCGCATCTTCGACGCCCGCATGCTGATCGCGCAGCGCCAGAAGAAGATCTCCTTCTACATGCAGTGCCTCGGCGAAGAGGCCATCGCCATTGGCCATGCGCTGGCGCTGCAGCAGGGCGACATGTGCTTTCCCACCTACCGCCAGCAGGGCCTGCTGCTGGCGCGCGAGGACGTGTCGATAGTGGACATGATCTGCGAACTGATGTCCAACGAGCGCGACCCGCTCAAGGGGCGGCAGTTGCCGGTGTGCTATTCGATGAAGCGCGTCGGCTTCTTCTCGATCTCGGGCAACCTGGCCACGCAGTTCATCCAGGCGGTGGGCTGGGGCATGGCCTCGGCGATCAAGGGCGACACCCGGATCGCCTCGGGATGGATCGGCGACGGCGCCACCGCCGAGTCCGACTTCCACACGGCGCTGACCTTCGCCCACGTCTACCGAGCGCCGGTGATCCTCAACGTGGTCAACAACCAGTGGGCGATCTCGACCTTCCAGGCCATCGCCGGCGGCGAGGCCACCACCTTCGCGGCGCGCGGCGTGGGTTGCGGCATCGCCTCGCTGCGCGTCGACGGCAACGACTTCCTCGCCGTGCTGGCCGCCTCGCGCTGGGCCGCGCAGCGCGCCCGCAGCAACCTCGGGCCGACGCTGATCGAGTGGGTCACCTACCGCGCCGGGGCGCATTCGACCTCGGACGATCCCTCGCGCTACCGGCCGGCCGACGACTGGGCGCACTTCCCGCTCGGCGATCCGATCGCGCGGCTGGCGCAGCACCTGACGGGCATCGGCGCCTGGTCGCAGCAGGAGCACGAGGAGACGCAGGCGAAACTGGAGGCCGAGGTCAACGCCGCGCTGAAGGAAGCCGAGCGCTACGGCTCGCTGGCCGATGGGCACCTGTTCAGCGCCGCGGCGATGTTCGAGGATGTCTACAAGGACATGCCGGAGCACCTGAAGCGGCAGCGCGAGCAGATGCAGTCCGGAGCAGCGTCATGAGCGCCATGACCATGATCCAGGCCTTGCGTTCGGCCATGGACGTGATGCTCGAGCGCGACGACAACGTCGTCATCTATGGCCAGGACGTGGGCTACTTCGGCGGCGTTTTCCGCTGCACCGAGGGCCTGCAGGCCAAGTACGGCCGCTCGCGCGTGTTCGATGCGCCGATCTCCGAAGGCGGCATCGTCGGCTCGGCCATCGGCATGGGCGCCTACGGCTTGCGCCCGGTGGTCGAGGTGCAGTTCGCCGACTACTTCTATCCGGCCTACGACCAGATCGTTTCCGAAGCGGCGCGGCTGCGCTACCGCTCGGCCGGCGACTTCAGCGCGCCGATCACCATCCGCATGCCCTGCGGCGGCGGCATCTACGGCGGCCAGACGCACAGCCAGAGCCCGGAGGCGCTGTTCACGCACGTCTGCGGCGTGCGCACGGTGATGCCCTCGAATCCGCGCGATGCCAAGGGCCTGCTGATCGCCTCGATCGAGAACGACGACCCGGTGATCTTCCTGGAGCCCAAGCGCCTCTACAACGGCCCCTTCGACGGCCACCACGACCGGCCGCTGGTGTCCTGGTCGGCCCATCCGCTGGGCGAGGTGCCCGAGGGCTACTACACGGTGCCGCTCGAATCGGCCACCGTGTTCCGCCCCGGCGCCGACCTGACGGTGATCAGCTACGGCACCATGGTCTTCGTCTCGGAGGCGGCCGCGCGCGAAGCCGGCATCGATGCCGAGATCATCGACCTGCGCAGCCTGTGGCCGCTGGACCTGGAGACCCTCGTCGCCTCGGTCAAGAAGACCGGCCGTTGCGTGATCGTGCACGAGGCCACGCGCACCAGCGGCTTCGGCGCCGAGCTGACGGCGCTGGTGCAGGAGCACTGCTTTCATCACCTCGAGGCGCCGATCGAGCGCGTGACCGGCTGGGACACGCCCTATCCGCATGCGCAGGAGTGGGCCTACTTCCCGGGCCCGGCACGCGTGGGCGCGGCCTTCCGGCGCGTCATGGAGAACTGAATGGGCACGCATGCGATCAAGGTGCCGGACATCGGCGAAGGCATCGCCGAAGTGGAACTGGTGGCATGGCGGGTCCAGCCCGGCGACACGGTGGCCGAAGACCAGGTGCTGGCCGACGTGATGACCGACAAGGCGACCGTCGAGATCCCGTCGCCGGTCGCGGGCAAGGTGCTTGCGCTCGGCGGCGAAGTGGGGCAGCAGATGGCGGTGGGTGCGGAGCTGATCCGCATCGATGTGGAGGGTGGCGACAACACCGGCGCGGCGCCGCCCACGCCCACGCCCGCGGCCACGCCTGCACCAGCACCAGCACCAGCACCAGCACCAGCACCTGAGACCGCGCCAGCCGAACGCACGAGCCTGCCATCCACCGGCAAGCCGACTGCCTCGCCCGCGGTGCGCCATCGGGCCGCGGCGCTCGGCATCGATCTGCAGCAGGTGCCGGGCAGCGGCGTGGACGGCCGCATCCTGCACGAGGACCTCGACGCCTGGCTGGTCCGGCGGCCCGGTCCGCAGGCGGCGAGTGCGGCGCGCTACGCGCAGCAGGACGACGAGGAAGCCGTGCCCGTGACCGGCGTGCGCCGCCGCATCGCCCAGCGCATGCAGGATGCGATGCGCCGCATCCCGCACTTCACCTACGTCGAGGAGATCGACGTGACCGAACTGGAGTTGCTGCGCGCGCGGCTCAACGAACACTGGGGCCGCGAGCGGGCCCACCTGACGCTGCTGCCGCTGCTCGTGCGTGCCGTCGTGCTGGCGGTGCCGCGCTTCCCGCAGATCAATGCCCGCTTCGACGACGAGGCGGGCGTGCTCACGCGTCACGGCGCAGTGCACGTCGGCATCGCGACCCAGACCGCGGCCGGCCTCATGGTGCCGGTGCTGCGCCACGCGGAAGCGCGCGACCTGTGGTCCAGCGCGGCCGAGATCGCGCGCCTGGCCGAGGCCGCGCGCGCGGGCCGGGCCACGCGCGACGAACTGAGCGGCTCGACCATCAGCATCACCAGCCTCGGCGCCCTGGGTGGCATCGCCTCCACGCCGATCATCAACGCGCCCGAGGTGGCGATCGTCGGCGTCAACCGCATCGCGCTGCGCCCGGTGATGCAGGACGGCGCGGTGGTCGCGCGCCGGATGATGAACCTGTCTTCCTCCTTCGACCACCGCGTGGTCGACGGCCAGCTTGCGGCCGAGTTCGTGCAGGCCGTGCGGGCCTTGCTCGAATGCCCCGCCTTGCTCTTTGTCGACTAGGGCCTGTTGCAGTGTGTGACAGCGGCGCCCGCGACTCCTAGAATCCAGCTATGAGGTCCGCCAGAACATGGTTGATGGGACTGGTCCTCCTGGCCCAAGCTGCGGCTGTGGCCAGCGCCGAAGCTGTGTCTGCCGCGGCTCCCGAGGCGCCCCGCGTCGTGGTCCTGATGCAGGTCGAGGGCGCCATCGGGCCCGCTTCCGCAGACTATGTGCGCCGCGGCCTCGCGCTGGCTGCCAAGGAACAGGCGCAGCTCGCCGTGCTGCAGCTCGACACGCCGGGCGGGCTCGACGCCTCGATGCGCAACATCATCAAGGACATCCTCGCTTCGCCCGTGCCGGTGGCGACCTTCGTGGCGCCCAGCGGCGCCCGCGCCGCGAGTGCCGGCACCTACATCCTCTACGCGAGCCACATCGCAGCCATGGCACCGGCCTCCAACCTCGGCGCGGCGACGCCGGTGGCCATCGGCATGCCGACGCCGGGCCGGCCGGAGCCGAAGCCGCCGTCCTCTTCCGAGAAGGGTGCCGAGCCCGCTCCCGATGCGATGAGCGCCAAGCGGCTGGCCGATGCCTCGGCCTACATCCGCAGCCTGGCGCAGCTGCGCGGGCGCAATGCCGACTGGGCCGAGCAGGCGGTGCGCGAGTCGGTGAGCCTGTCGGCGCAGGAGGCGTTGGAGAAAAAGGTCATCACCCTGGTCGCGCGCGACGTGGCCGACCTGCTGATGCAGGTGCATGGGCGCGAAGTGAGCCTGGCGCATGGCACCGTGCGGCTGGCCACCCAGCGCGCGCAGCTGCTCGCCTTCGACGCCGATTGGCGCAGCCGGCTGCTGTCGGTGATCACCGAGCCCAGCCTGGCGCTGATCCTGCTGATGGTCGGCATCTACGGCCTCCTGTTCGAGTTCTCCAACCCCGGCTTCGTGCTGCCCGGCGTGGTGGGCGCCATCTGCCTGACGCTGGCGCTGTTCGGCCTGCAGATGCTGCCGGTCAACTACGCGGGACTGGCGCTGATCCTGCTGGGTGTGGCCTTCCTCATCGCCGAGGCCTTTCTGCCGAGCTTCGGCGTGCTGGGGCTGGGCGGCATCGCGGCCTTCGCGATCGGCGCCGTGCTCCTGATCGACAGCGACGCGCCGGGCTTCGGCGTGCCGCTGTGGGTGGTGGCGGTGATCAGCGCGGTCTCGGCCCTGTTCATCCTCGCGGTCGCCGGCATGGCCGCGAAGGCGCGCCGGCGGCCGGTGAAGAGCGGCATCTCGGCCCTCGTGGGCACCACCGGCGAACTGGTCGAGTTCTCGGACGGCGAGGGCTGGGCGCAGATCCAGGGCGACTACTGGCGCGTAACCGGCGCGGGTGACCTGCATACCGGCGGACGAGTCCGGGTCAGCGGCGTGCAAGGCGTCGTGCTGCAGGTGGCCCCGGACGGCCAATGACCATGTTCTTCAATTTCAGCGTCGCGCTCATCGCGCTGCTCCTGGTGCTGGCGGTGATGCTCGCCGCGGCGTCGCTGCGCATCCTGCGCGAGTACGAGCGAGGCGTGGTGTTCCAGCTCGGCCGCTTCTGGAAGGTCAAGGGGCCGGGCCTGGTGATCCTGATCCCCGGCATCCAGCAGATGGTGCGCGTGGGGCTGCGCGTGATGGTGCTCGACATCCCGAGCCAGGACGTGATCACGCGCGACAACGTGTCGGTGAAGGTGAACGCGGTGCTCTACTTCCGCGTGATCGATGCGGAGAAAGCGATCATCCAGGTCGAGAAGTACCTCGAGGCCACCAGCCAGCTGGCGCAGACCACGCTGCGCGCCGTGCTCGGCAAGCACGAGCTCGACGACTTGCTGTCCGAGCGCGAGCGCCTCAATCTCGATATCCAGAAGATCCTCGAGGCGCAGACCGACATCTGGGGCATCAAGGTGACCAACGTCGAGATCAAGCACGTCGACCTCAACGAGAACATGGTGCGCGCCATTGCGCGGCAGGCCGAGGCCGAGCGCGAACGGCGCGCCAAGGTGATCCATGCAGAGGGCGAACTGCAGGCCTCGGTCAAGCTGGCCGAAGCGGCCGAGATTCTGGGGCGCCAGCCGCAGGCGCTGCAGTTGCGCTATCTGGAAACCCTGACCGTGATCGCCGCCGACAAGAATTCGACCATCGTGTTTCCCTTGCCGCTGGAGGTCATCGGACCCTTGCTGCAATGGATCAAGAAGAAGGCCGACGCGCCGTAGCGCCGGCGCATGGGCGACCTACAGCGTCTTGGTCAGCGTGACGACCAGTGGTTGCGCGTAAAGACTTCGCACCCTTGCGACGCCGCTCGCGCGTGGCAAGATGCCTCGTCTTCCCTATTGCCCCGGCGCCCCGCATGCTCATCAACTGCGTTGTCTACGAAGACGGCACCAAGCTGGCCGACATTCCCGTTTCCGAAATCAGCGAGTACGCGTCGCTGCCGCGTTGCTTCGTCTGGGTGGCGCTGCGCGACGCCACGCCCGAAGAGCTGGCCGAAGTGCAGGCCGAGTTCGGTCTTCATCCGCTGTCCGTGGAAGATGCCCACAACGGCCACCAGCGGCCGAAGGTGGAGGAGTACGCCGATTCGCTCTTCGTCGTCATGCACCTGCTCGAAGCGGGTGCCGGCGAGCCCGCCACGCTCACGGTCGGCGAGCTCGACGTCTTCGTCGGGCGCAACTACGTGGTGTCGGTGCGCAACCGCAGCGATCACGGCTTCACCGAAGTGCGCGAGCGCTGCGAGCGCGAGCCCGAGCTGCTCAAGAACGGCCCGGGCTTCGTGCTCTACGCGCTGATGGATGCCGTGGTCGACCGCTACTTCCCCATCATCGATGCCTTCGAGGACGAACTCGACACCATCGAGCAGCGCATCTTCACCAAGGGCGCCGCGCGCGACAGCATCAAGCGCCTCTACGAACTGAAGCAGCGGCTGACGCTGCTCAAGCACGCGGTCGCGCCGCTGCTTGAAGGCACCGGCAAGCTGCACGGCGGCCGCGTGCCGCAGATCTGCGTTAGCACGCAGGAGTACTTCCGCGACGTGGTAGACCACCTGAGCCGCATCAACAACACCATCGACTCGATCCGCGACACCATCGGCACCGCGATCCATGTCAACCTCTCGATGGTCACCATCGAGGACGGCGAAGTGACCAAGCGCCTCGCGGCCTGGGCCGCCATCTTCGCCGTTTGCACCGCCTTCGCCGGCCTCTGGGGCATGAACTTCGAGCACATGCCCGAGCTGAAATGGCGCTACGGCTATGCGGCCGCGCTGGCGCTCATCGCGAGCCTTTGCGCCTACGTGTACTACCGCTTTCGGCGTGCGGGCTGGGTGTGAGCATGCTTCTGATCCGCCATGTGCGCCCCATGGGCGCCGCCCCTGCCGACGTGCTGGTGCAGGACGGCCGCATCGCGGCCCTCGGCCCGGCCTTGCACGCCGCAGCCGGCTGCGCGGTGGAGGAGGGCGGCGGCGCGCTCCTGCTGCCCGGCCTGGTCGAAGGCCACACGCACCTGGACAAGACGCTGTGGGGCATGGACTGGTACCGCAACGAGGTCGGCACCCGGCTCATCGACAGGATCGACAACGAGCGCGCCTTTCGCCAGGCCAGCGGCCATGACGCGGCCGCGCAGTCGCTGGCATTGGCCCGGGCCTTCCTGGCGCGCGGCACGACGCGGCTGCGCACCCACGTGGACATCGACACCCAGGCAGGGCTGCGCCATCTCGAAGGCGTGCTGCAGACGCGCGACACGATGCAGGCGCTGCAGCAGATCCAGATCGTCGCCTTCCCGCAATCGGGCCTCCTGGGCCGGCCCGGCACGGCCGAGCTGCTGGACCAGGCCATCGCCCGCGGGGCCGACGTGCTTGGCGGCCTGGACCCGTGCGCGATCGACGGCGATCCGGTGCGCTCGCTCGACGCGCTCTTCGCCATCGCCGAGCGCCGCGGCTGCCCGCTCGACATCCATCTGCACGAGCCCGGCGCCATGGGCGCCTTCTCGCTCGACCTGATCCTCGCGCGCACGGCAGCGCTCGGCATGCAAGGCAAGGTCGCGATCAGCCACGGCTTCTGCCTGGGCGACCTGCCCGAGCGCGAATGCGAGGCGCTGCTGGCGCGCATGGCCGCGCTCGGCGTGGTGCTGGTCACCAGTGCGCCGCCTTCGCGCAGCGTGCCGCCGCTCATGGCCTGCCGCCGCGCCGGCGTCACCGTGCTCGGCGGCAACGACGGCATCCGCGACACCTGGACGCCCTACGGCAGCCCCGACATGTTGGAGCGCGCGATGCTGATCGGCCTGCGCTACAACCTGCGGCGCGACGACGAGATCGAGGTCGCGCTCGACTGCGTCACCCATGCGGGCGCGCGCGGCTTGCGCTTCGAAGCCTATGGCCTGGCGCCGGACTGCCGTGCCGACCTGGTGCTGGTCGATGCGCAGACCGTCGCCGAGGCGGTGGTGGCGCGGCCGGTGCGGCGGCTCGTGGTGGCGGGCGGCCGCATCGTGGCGCGCGATGGGGCGCTGCTGTCGGATGCGGTTCCCGTGTGAAGGAGCAGACGACGATGTACCAGGAAGAATTCATGCGGCGCGCCATCGCGCTCTCGGCGCAGGCGCTGCACACACCGGGCACCGAACCCTTCGGCGCCGTCGTCGTGCAGGACGGCCGCGTGGTGGGTGAGGGCTTCAACCACTCGGTGGCCCATTTCGACCCGACCTCGCACGGCGAGGTGGAGGCCATCCGCGATGCCTGCCGCAATCTGCAGCGCGTGGACCTGAGCGGCTGCGAACTCTACACCTCGTGCGAGCCCTGCGCCCTGTGCGTGGCCGCCATGCGCATCGCGGGCATCGCCAGGCTCTACTACGCGGCCTCGCTTGCGCAGTCGGGCCAGGCCTTCGCCGGGCTGCCGACAGAGGCGCGCCACCCGATCGACATCGAAGACCTGCGTGCCGAGGCCGGTGCGCCGATCGAGCGGCGGACGCTGCCCGCGGAGCAGAAGATGGATCGCGAAGCGGTGCAGATCCTGGCGACCTGGGCCGCGTCGAAAAAGGCTTGAGCACCGGTGGGCGTGCGGGCCCGACGAAGCATTTGGTTGTCTTGCGCCGGAAGACGGTGTCGCGTAACGTCGTGTTACTTATTTTTGCAACATCCGCCGCTTCATGATCTCCAAACGCCGCTTGCTCCAAAGCCTCGCTGCCTCGGCCTGTGCCCCGGCCGCGTGGGCCCAACAGGCAACGTCTTCCACCGCGCCGCGCGCCGCGCGCCCCGCCGGTTCCGCCGCCCCCGGCGCCTGGCCGACCCAGCCGGTGCGCATCCTGGTCGGCTTTCCGGCCGGCGCCTCGCCCGACCTCGCGGCGCGTGCCATCGCCGAGCCGCTTTCCAAGCTGCTGGGCCAACCGGTGACGGTGGAGAACAAGCCCGGCGCCAGCGGCAACCTCGCGGCCGACCTGGTGGCCAAGGCGCAGGACGATCACACCATCGGCGCACTGATCAATGGCAACCTGACGATCGCCAAGCTGCTGAATCCCGCCACGCCCTTCGACCCCGAGAAAGACTTCGCGCCCGTGGGCCTGATCGGCACCGCGCCACTGGTGCTCGCGGTCTCGGGCGACGCCGTGGGCAAGAACGCCACCGAGCTGCTGCTGTGGGCGCGCAACCTCGGCGACAAGGGCAAGTACGGCACGCCCGGCGTCGGCACCGTGGGCCACCTGGGCATGGAACTGCTGAAGACCCGCACCAGCATCTCGCCGCAGCACGCGCCCTTCAACGGCAATCCGCAGGTCATCGCCGCCATGCTGGCGGGACAGATCCAGATGGCGCTGCTGCCGCCGGGCCTCGCGAAGCCTCATGTGGCCTCGGGCAAGTTCAAGGCCCTCGGCGTCACTTCTCCCCTGCGCAGCCCGCTGTTCAGCGAGCTGCCCACGCTGCGCGAAGCCGACGTGCGCGGCGCCGACCTCGAGATCTGGACCGCGCTCGCGGCGCCGGCCAGCCTGCCCAAGCCGGCGGTGGCCAGGCTCAACGCGGCGCTGGGCGAGGTGCTTCGCTCCGCCGAAGTGCAGCAGCAACTGCTGAAGGCGGGCTGGCAGGCGCAGGCCGGCACGCCACAAGCGCTGGCCTACCGGATGCGCTCCGACACCTCGCAGTTGGGCGGCGTGATCCTGATGCGGGGCATTCGCTCGGAGACTTGAACTCCCCCAGGCTTCGCGCACTTCGTGTCGCTACGTCAACCCCCTCACCGGGGGGCAACACCGACGGCCCGGCAAAGCCGGTTCCGTGGTGTTTCTGGAACGGGCTTCGATTAAGAGCCGCTCCACTGCCCCTCAGACACTGGCGGCCTCCTCCTGTGCGGCTTACGCAGACGGCGCTCGGGCACTGACCATCCAGCAGGCGGCGGCGAAGCGAACCTCGGTTCCGTGCACATAGGGATCGAAGGCGGCGCGGACGGTGTCGATGACTTGCGCGCGCGTCCGCTCGTCCACCTCCTGAAGGATCAGGCCGACGGGACCGAGCCGGGTGAAGTAGCCGACCAACTCCTTCTCGGGCAGGGTGCAGTCGACATCGATCGGCCGGATGTCGCTCTCGGCCCAGCCGCTCTCTTCCAGGATGGCTGCGACCCGATGCCGGTCTGCGAAGGAGAACTGTCCCGGCGCGCCCGGCTGGCGGGCGGGCATGTTCGGCAGCAGCGGTGCCGCCGCGCGCTCGGCCGTCGTCATGAACGGGTTCTCCGCGGCACTCCGCCAGACGATGAAGCGGAGCCTGGCGTGGTCCCGTGCGGCGCGCCGCAGGTTCGAGAAGGCCAGGACCGGGTGGTCGAAGAACATGACGCCGAAGCGCGACATGATCAGGTCGAAGCTCGCGGGCTCGAAGGCGTGGGTCTGCGCGTCGGCACGGATGAAGCTTGCCGGCGTGTCTTCCCGTTCGGCGCGTGCCCGGGCGGCGGCGATCAGTAGGTCCGAAATGTCGACGCCGATGCAGTGGCCCGTCGCGCCGAGCAGCCGCGCAACGGCGAGCGTCGTGCTGCCGGTACCGCAGCCGACGTCGAGCACCCGCTGCCCGGATCCGGCGCGGACCACTTCGACGAGCAGGTCTTCGAAGGGCTCGAGCACCTGGTCGATCACCTCCTGTGCCTCGACCCAGGCACGCCCTGCGCGGCCGTTCCAAAGCGCCGTCTGCTCGTTGTTGTCGGTCTGTTGCGTGACATCCATGGTCGTTTTCCTTTGCTTGCCCTCGAGAGGCGGAAGCTAGACTGTGCAACTTCAAGTCGACTTGAGGTCAAGAGAATGATGCACCTGGACATCGCCGAGGTGGCGCAGCGATCCGGCGTTCCCGCGTCGACGCTGCGCTTCTATGACGAAAAGGGGCTGATCGCCTCCACCGGCAGGCGCGGCCTGCGCCGCCTGTTCGATCCCGGCGTGCTGGAGCGGCTGGCGCTGATCGCGCTGGGGCGCGCGGCCGGCTTCTCGCTCGACGAGATCGCGCTCCTGTTCACGCGCGAGGCGCAGCCGCGCATCGACCGCCAGATGCTCGCGGCCAAGGCGCAGGAGCTGGACAAGACGATCCGCAAACTGAGCGCCATGCGCGACGGCCTGCTGCACGCCGCTGCCTGCCCCGCGCCGAGCCACATGGAATGCCCCACCTTCCGTCGCATCCTGCAGGCCGCCGCGACCGGCGCTGTCGGAGCGCGAAAGAAGAGGGCTCCGCAGCCACCGGCACGCATCGCCTGATCCTGCGCAGCGCCGCGCGCCCATAAGCCGCGCTTATGTAAAAGCAACGCAAAACGGCGTTCCCTTCAGTACTGTGCGTGTCGATACTTGCCGCCAGCCACGCTGCAGCATCCCTCACAACACGTACCTGGAGACATCGCCATGCATCTTTCTTCCCGACTCGTCCTGCTCGCCGGCCTGGCAGCCGCGCTGGCCTGCGGGACTGTGTCCGCCCAGACCTGGCCCGCCAAGCCGATCCGACTGGTCGTGCCCTTCGCGGCCGGCGGCGCCAACGACCTGATGGCGCGCGCTGCGGCCGAAGGCGCATCGAAGGCGCTGGGCCAGCCCATCGTGGTCGACAACAAGCCCGGCGCCGGCGCCACGCTGGGCGCGGACATCGTCGCCAAGAGCGCGCCCGACGGCTACACCTTCCTGGTGAGCGCGGCCGGCGTGATCTCCAACAGCATGATCAAGAAGCACCTGCCCTACAAGGACAGCGACCTGGTGCCGGTCGGCATGATCGGCCTCGCGCCCTCGGTGATCCTGGTGCCGGCCGACGCGCCCTACAAGGACCTGAAGGAATTCATCGCGGCCTCCAAGACGGGCGCCGGCTTCCACTGGGCGACCGCGGGCACCGGCAGCACGCCGCATTTCGTCGAGGGCATGCTGGAGACGAAGTACGGCGCCAAGCTCGACGTGGTGCCCTACAAGAGCGGCTCGGAGTCGATCACCGCGGTGCTCGGCAAGCAGGTCGAGGCGACGTCGGAGGCCAGCATCGTCGCGCTGCCCTACCTCAAGAGCGGCAAGCTGAAGGCGCTGGCCAACACCTGGACCACACGCATCTCGGCCTATCCGGAGCTCTCCACGGCCTCGGAGCAAGGCTTCCCGGACGTGCGCATCGCTCACTGGGCCGGCGTGCATGCGCCGCACGGCACGCCCGAGGCGGTGCTCGACAAGATGAGCGCCGCCATCGACGCGGCCATGAAGACCCCGGCCATCGCCGACAAGCTCAAGGGGATGGGCATCGAGCCGATCGGCGGCACGCGCGCCTCCTTCGTGCAGTTCGTCGATGCCGAGCGCGCGCGCCTGGGCGCGGTGGTCAAGGCCACGGGCATGAAGGACGAATGACGATGACGAAGGCCATCCATCCCGGCACGCTGTTGCGGCAAAAGGTCGAAGCCAAGCGCGGCCTGCTGGTGCCGGGCGCGGCCAACGCGCTGGCCGCGCGCGTCATCGAGGAGCTCGGTTTCGAGGCCGTGTACCTGAGCGGCGCCGGGCTCACCAACACCTTCTACGGCATCCCCGACCTGGGCTTCGTCCACCTGGGCGATCTCGCGCAGCACACGGCCGCGCTGCGCGATGCGGTGAAGCTGCCCATCATCGTCGACGCCGACACCGGCTTCGGCAACGCGCTCAACGTGCAGCACACGGTGCGCACGCTGGAGCGCGCTGGCGCCAACGCGATCCAGCTGGAAGATCAGGTGAGCCCCAAGAAGTGCGGGCACTTCGAGGGCAAGGCGGTGATCGCGCAGGGCGAGATGCTCGGCAAGGTGAAGGCGGCGGTCGATGCCCGGGTGCATGCCGACTTCCTGGTGATCGCGCGCACCGACGCGGCCGCGGTCGAAGGCATCGACGCTGCGATCGCGCGCGCCGCGGCCTATGCCGAGGCCGGGGCCGACATCACCTTCGTGGAGGCGCCCGAGTCGCTCGAAGCGCTGCGTCGCATTCCGCGCGAGCTGGCCTGCCCGCAGGTGGTCAACGTGGTGATCGGCGGCAAGACGCCGACGCTGGACGCGGCCGAGTTCGGCGCCATGGGCTTCGGCCTGGTGCTCTATGCCAACGCGGCGCTGCAGGGCGCGGTGCGCGGCATGACGCTGGCGCTGCAAGGCCTGCGCGAGCGCGGCCGGCTGGACGAGGCGAGCGGCCTGGTCGCCACCTTCGCCGAGCGCCAGGCGCTGGTGCGCAAGAAGGAATTCGATGAGCTCGATGCGCGCTACGCCTGAGCCGATCGCCGCGGTCGACAGCCACGCCCACGTGTTCCGGTGCGGCCTGTCGCTGGCGCCGGTGCATCGCCACGCGCCCGACTACGACGCGCTCTTGCCCGACTACCTCGCGCTGCTCGACGCGCATGCGGTCTCGCATGCGGTGCTGGTGCAGCCGAGCTTCCTGGGCACCGACAACAGCTTCCTGCTCGATGCGCTGCGCGCCTGTCCAGAGCGGCTGCGCGGCGTCGTGATCGTCGAGCCGAGCATCGGCGAGAGCGAATTGGCGGCGCTGGAGCGGCAAGGCGTCTGCGGCATCCGGCTCAACCTCGTCGGGCTGCCCATTCCCGACTTCGCGCTTGCCGAATGGCAGCGCCTGTTCGAGCGTGTGCGTGCGCTCGACTGGCATGTGGAGCTGCATCGCGAGTCGCGCGACCTGCCGCTGGCCGGGCAGTCCATCCTCGATGCCGGCTGCAAGCTGGTGGTGGACCACTTCGGCCGGCCCGGCCCGGCGCCCGGCGACGACGAAGGCTTCGCCTGGCTGCTGCGCAGCGCTTCGACCGGGCGCGTGTGGGTCAAGCTCTCAGCGGCCTACCGCAACTGGCCCGACCAGCGCGGCAGCGCGGCCCGCGCCGCTGCACAGGCCCTGCTGCAGGCGCTGGGTGCCGGCCGCCTGCTGTGGGGCAGCGACTGGCCGCACACGCAACACCAGGATCTGGCCGATTACGGATCCACCCAGGCGGCGCTGGCCGACTGGGTGCCGGATGCCGAGGCGCGCCGGCGCATCCTGGTCGACACACCCGCCGCGCTGTTCCGTTTCGCCTGAGTCATCAACAGAAAAGGGGTGCCGGCATCGGCGCCCGAAGGAGACACCGATGTTCCATCCCTCACGCTTCGCGCGCGCCTTCATCCGTGCCGCGGGCGGCGCGACCCTGCTGCTCGCAGCCCTCGGCGCACAGGCGCAAGCCTGGCCGGCCAAGCCGGTGCGCCTGGTCGTGACCTATCCGCCGGGCGGCACGGTCGATGCGGTGGCGCGCATCATCGGACCCAAGCTCTCGGCCCGGCTCGGCCAGCCGGTGGTGATCGACAACCGCGGCGGCGCCGGCGGCGCGATCGGCGGCGAGCTGGTCGCCAAGAGCCCGGCCGACGGCTATACCTTGATGCTCGACGCCTCCAACCATGCGCAGAACCCGGCCCTGCGCAGCAAGATGCCCTTTGACACGCTGCGCGACTTCGCGCCGGTCTCGCTCTTGGTCAAGGTGCCCAATATCCTCGTGGTGCATCCCGGTGCGCCGATCGCGAGCGTCAAGGACCTGATCGCCCAAGCCAAGGCGCGGCCGGGGGAGATCAATTACGCCTCCTCGGGCAACGGGTCCTCGCCGCATCTGGCGGCCGAGCTCTTCGATTCGATGGCCAAGACGCGCATGACGCACGTGGCCTACAAGGGCGGCGGCCCGGCGCTCACCGACGTCATGGCGGGCCAGGTGCCGGTGTTCTTCGCCAGCCTGGGTTCGGGCATGCCCTACATCCAGAGCGGCAAGCTGCGGCCGCTCGCAATCGGCGGCAAGACGCGCTCGCCGGTGCTGCCCGAGGTGCCGACCCTCGCGGAGTCGGGCCTGCCGGGCTACGAGATGTACGAGTGGAATGCGGTCTTCGTGCCGGCGGGCACGCCGGCTGCGGTGATCGCGCGGCTCTCGAAGGAGATCGCCGCCACCGTCAAGGACCCGGAGGTGCGCCAGCGGCTGGAGGCCATGGGCGCCGAGGTGATCGGCTCCGATCCGTCAGAGCTCGATGCGTTCCGCCGCGCCGAGCTCGCGAAGTGGAGCCGGCTCGCCAAGGAGAACAAGCTTCAGCTCGATTGAGGTACGGGGCCCAGCAATTCGGCGAACGCATCGGCAAAGGTGGGTCGCGAGCGTGCCAGCCACATCGCCGACAGCTCGAAGGCGGGCAGGTCCGCGCCGTCGCGCACCTCGGCATAGCGCACGCCTTCATGGCGCAGCGCATGCACCGAGCGCGGCAGCAGCGACCAGCCGAGGCCTGCGGCCACACAGGCCAGCACGGTCAGCGTGCGGTTGGCGTCCTGCACCACCTGCACTTGGTGGCCGGCGCGGCGGATCGCGCCCAGCAGCTGGCTGCGCAGGGCCGGAATCTGTTGCTCGGGAAACCAGACCAGCCCATGCTGCGCGATCTCGGCCAGGGACACGCAGCCGTCGGCGGCCACCTCGTAGGCGGCGGGCAGTGCGGCCACCATCGGATCCTCGCCCAGGCGCTGCTCGTTCACCTTGGCATTGAAGGACACGGGCGGATGCAGCAGCGCGATGTCGATGCGGCCGCCCGCCAGTGCGTCGACCTGCTCGGCATTGCTCATCTCGCGCAGCACCACGTCGAGCTGCGGATGGGCGGCGCGCAGCAGGCGCAGCGCGCGCGGCAACACCTCGTAGATGGCATGGGTCACGAAGCCGATGGTGAGCCGGCCTGCGCGGCCCGCCGCCATGGCCCGGGCGCGCTCGGCCGCCGCGTCGGCGTGGGCCAGGCTGGCGCGAACGTCCTCCACGATCGCGAGGCCGGCCTCGGTCAGCGTGGCGCCGCGCCGCGTGCGCGTGAAGAGCGGCGTGCCGATCTCGCGCTCGAGCCGGTTCAGCGTCTGCGTGAGCGCCGGCTGCGCGAGGCCCAATTGCTCGGCCGCGCGCGTGAGGCTGCCGGCCTCGCTGACCGCGAGGATGCAGCGCATCTGGCGGGTGTCCATCAGCTTCGCTTGTCCGGCGCGTACCAGCGGGTCGCGATCAGTTCCGGCTCATCGTGTGCCAGCAGGCGCGCCCAGTGGCGGTCGGCGTCCTCGACGAACAGGTCGCGCGCGATCGCGTGGGCCAGGCGCGTGGCACCGATCGCGAGGCCGGGGATGTCACCCGCCAGCGCGCCGTGGCTCATGGTGGCGCCCCAGTTGAACAGGCGCATGCGCGAGAGCGCCTCGGCCTCGGTGCTGCCGGCGACGCCCGTGCGGCCGCGCAGTTCGAAGCCCGCACCCAGGTAGGGGAAGCGCGCCGGCTCGGGATAGCGCTGCGCCTCCTCGGGCAGCACGTGCTGGGCCCAGGTGTCGACCAGCGGCGTGTAGCGCGCGATCTCGGGGCGGTCGAGCAGGTCGACGTCGAAGCCGGTGCCGAAGATCACGGCGTCGAAGCGTTCGCTGCCGCCGTTCGGCGTGCTGACCTCCACGCCTTCCGCATCGGGCGCCACGTCCAGCCAGGGCGTGCCGAGCAGCAGTGTGAAGGCCGCGTGCGCATCGCAGCGGCGCACGGTTTCCCAGGGCGGCGGCACCTGCTCGTCGAAGATGTAGGTATAGACGCGCCACTTGCGCGCATCGTCCAGGCCTTCGAAGCCGCGCAGGAAGCCGTGGCTCGATGCGGCCTTGCTCTTGTTGACCTGCGGCAATTGCGGCCGGCGCGCAAACAGCACGACCTCCGCGGCGCCGGCCTCCAGCGCGCAGGCCGCGTTGTCGAAGGCCGAGGCGCCAGCGCCCAGCACGCCGATGCGCTTGCCGGCCAGCGCGGCGAAGTCGATCGCGTCGGCCGAATGGAACACCCGGCCGGCCGTGTGCGGGTCGTCGCGCCGCAAGGACGGAAAAGACGGCCAGCGCGGCGCGCCGCTGCCGTCGCGGCCCAGCGCCAGCACCAGCTGCCGCGTGCGCACGGTTTCGCGCCGGCCCTGCGGGTCCGTGAGTTCGACCGCGAGCAGCCGCCCATCGTCGCTGTGCGACACGGAGCGCAGCGCGACGCCGTTGTCCACCGGCAGGCCGACGGTGTCGCGCACCCACAGCAGGTAGTCGCGCCAGTCGATGCGGCCGATCTTGTGCAGCGCAGCCCAGCCTTCGATGCCGTGCTGCGCCTCGTACCAGGCGCGGAAAGAAAGCGATGGCACGCCGAGCTCGGGGCCGCCGACCTGCTTGGGGCTGCGCAGCGTGAGCATGCGCGCATAGGTGCCCCATGGGCCTTCGTCGCCGCGCGCGGCGCGGTCGATCACGCGGATGTGGGTCACGCCTTCCTTGCGCAATGCGAAGGCGGCGGTCTGGCCGCACATGCCGGCGCCGGCCACCAGCACGTCGAGCACCGGCGTGTCGGCATCGGCCGATTCGGCCGGCAGCACCCAGGCGGGCGGCGGCAGGTTGATGCGCTCGAGATCGGCGCGCACTTGCGCAGCCAGCTTTTCGAGCGCCGCCGCATCGCGCGGGCTCGCGGTGAATTGCACAGGCACCGGCGGCAGGGCGTCGGAAGAGAGGTCGTCAGGCATCGCCTGAAGATAATCCAGAACATGATCGAACTCGACTGCTACTACAGCCTCTCTTCGCCCTGGGCGTATCTCGGCGGTCCGCAACTGCAGGACATCGTGCGCCGCCACCACGTGCGGCTCGTGCTCAAGCCCTACGATTTCCAGGCCGTGGTGCCGCAGACCGGCGGCATTCCGCTCAAGACGCGGCCCGAGCCGCGCCGCACCTACCATGCGCTCGAACTCGCGCGCTGGCGCGAGTATCTGGGCATGCCGCTCAACCTGGAGCCGAAGCACTATCCCAAGGGCCCGCCGGCCGATCCGAACTGGAACAAGTACCCGGGCTGGATGGTGATCGCCGCCCAGCTGCAGGGGCTCGATGCGCAGCCGCTCTCGCATGCGCTCTTGCGCGCGCTGTGGGCCGAGGAACGCGACACCTCGGATGCCGCGGTGCGCATCGCGGTCGCCGACGAGAACGGCTACGACGGCGCCGCGCTGCAGGCGCTGGAGCAGGGGCCCGAAACCCAGGCCCGCTACCGTGCCAACAGCGCCGAGGCGGTGGAGAAGGGCGTGTTCGGCGCGCCGACCTTCATCCTCGAGGGCGAGCGCTTCTGGGGGCAGGACCGGTTGGCCTTCCTCGACCGGGCGATCGACCGGATCAGGGCTGGCCGCGGCGGATAATCCCCCGATGCGAATCCGCTTCACCAAGATGCAGGGCGCCGGCAACGACTTCGTCGTGCTGGACGAAACCCGTGGCGCGCTGGGCCTGAGTGCGGCGCAGTACCGCTTCCTGGCCGACCGCCACTTCGGCGTCGGCGCCGACCAGATCCTCACCGTGCGGCCTTCGCCGGCGGCGGGCATCGATTTCCAGTACGTGATCCACAACGCCGACGGCGGCGAGGTCGAGCAGTGCGGCAACGGCGCGCGCTGCTTCATGCGCTTCGTGCGCGAGCACGGCCTCACGCCGAAGGACACGGTGCGCGTGCAGACGCTCTCGGGCGTGATCGAGCCGCACATGGGCGCCGACGGCCGCGTGACGGTCGACATGGGCGCGCCGATCTTCGAGCCCGCACGCGTGCCCTTCGACACCGCCGGCCTCGACCCGCAACACGACGGCGCCTGGCACACCTGGCACCTGACCCTGGGCACGCACGCCGAAAGCGCCAAGGTGTCGGTGGCCGTGCTGTCGATGGGCAACCCGCATGCGGTGCAGATCGTGCCGGACGTCGAGACGGCGCCGGTGGCCACCCAGGGTCCGGCGATCGAGCACCATCCGCGCTTCCCGCAGCGCGTCAACGCCGGCTTCATGCAGGTCGTCGACCGCACGCACGTGCGCCTGCGCGTGTTCGAGCGCGGCGCCGGCGAAACGCTGGCTTGCGGCACCGGCGCCTGCGCCGCGGTGGTCGCGGGCATCCGTCTCGGCCGCCTCGACACCGGGGTCGACGTCCAGACCCGCGGCGGACTGCTCACCATCGAATGGGCCGGCGACGGCGCTCCGGTGCTGATGACCGGGCCCGCCGACACCGTGTTCGAAGGCGAAATCGAAGTGCCATGAACAAATTCAACTCCAACGCCATGAACCCGATCACCGAAGACGACATCGCCAACTACCTCTCGAACACGCCGGACTTCTTCGAACGCCATGCGCAGCTGCTGGGCCAGGTGCAGCTCACCAGCCCGCACGGCAACCGCGCAGTGAGCCTGCAGGAACGGCAGGCCGAGATGCTGCGCGAGAAGATCAAGGCGCTGGAGCACCGGGTGATGGACATGGTGCGCCATGGCACCGAGAACGTGGTCACGGCCGACCGGCTGCAGCGCTGGACGCGCGGCCTGCTGACCACGCGCGACCCGCGCGGGCTGCCGACCCAGATCGCCGAGCAGCTGCAGACGCTGTTCCTGGTGCCGCAGACCGCGATCAAGATCTGGGACTGCGACAGCAGCTACCTCAACGAGCCGTACGCGCAGTGGGTCAGCGACGACGTGAAGGCGCTGGCCACCTCGCTGACGGCGCCGTACTGCGGCCTGAACGCCGGCTTCGAAGCCGCCAACTGGCTGGCCGAGCCGCGTGCCGCGGTGTCGATCGCGCTGATTCCGCTGCGGCCCGACGCCGAAGCGCCGGCCTTCGGCCTGCTGGTGCTGGCATCGCCCGACGCGCAGCGCTTCAATGCCGAGATGGGTACCGACTTCCTGGAGCGCATCGCCGAGCTGGCCTCGGGCGCGCTCTCGCGGCTGCGGCCTTGATCCGCGGCTTCAGGCGCGCGGTACTCGGCGCGCTGGGGGTCCTGCTGCTGGGCTATGCAGCCATCGCGATCACGATCTGGCTGCATGCGCTCGACCTGCTGGGCCATCCGCCCCAGCGCGCGGCCGATGCGGCACTGATCCTCGGCAACCGCGCGTATCGCGACGGCAAGCCCAACCCCTGCCTCACCGGCCGTGTCGACACCGGCATCGCGCTGGCGCGGGAGGGACGCGTGCGCCAGCTCGTGCTGTCCGGCGGCATCGACCGCGAGGACGGGCGCGTCGAGGCCGAGGTGATGCAGCAGCATGCGCGCGACGCCGGGTACACGGGCACGCTGCTGTTGGAGCCCGTGTCGTCGACGACGCGCGAGAACCTCTCGATGTCGCGCGCCGTGCTGCAGGCAGCCGGCGTGAAGAGCGTGATCATCGTGTCCGAGCCCTACCACCTGTGGCGCGTGGAGCGCCTGGCGCGCGCGGCCGGCTTCGACCGGATGTTCGAGCTGCAATACGCCGCGGCGCCGACCTCCTGCTGGCGCCGTTGGGGCATGCTCTTCAAGGGCGCGTTGCGCGAGCCGCTTGCCATCGTGAACAATGCCGCCAATGGATACCTCCACTGAGTCGCAGATCGCGACCCCGGCACTGGTCGAGAAGTACCTCGAGCACGTGCGCGTGGAGCGCCGGCTCGCGGCGCGTACCGTCGAGCTCTACGCCATCCATCTGAAGACGCTGGCCGAGAAGACCCAGGCGGGCGGTCTGGCGCTCGACAAGGTTCAGACCGTCCACGTGCGGCGCTGGATGGCGCAACTGCACAGCGCCGGCCGCGAAGCGCGCGGCATCGCGCTGGTGCTCTCGTGCTGGCGCGGCTTCTACCGATGGCTCGGCAACGAGGGGTTGGTGGGCGCGAACCCGGTGCAGGACGTTCATGCGCCCAAGGCAGCTCGGCCCTTGCCGAAGGCGCTGGCGGTCGACGAGGCCGTGCAGCTGGCCGACCTGCACGACGCCGATGCCGACCCCTGGGCCGAGGCGCGCGATCGCGCGATCGTCGAACTGCTCTACGGCTGCGGCCTGCGCGTCGGCGAACTGACCGGATTGGACGTGCGCGCCAGCAACACCGCGCGCGGCTGGGTCGATCTCGATGCGCAGGAAGCCAGCGTGCTCGGCAAGGGCAGCAAGCGCCGCATCGTGCCGGTGGGCGGCAAGGCGGCCGGGGCGCTTGCGGCCTGGCTCGCGGTGCGCAACGAATGCAGCGCGCTCGAGGCCGCCCGACTGCGCGATCCGGCGAACGCCGCCGCGCTATTCATCGGCCGCAACGGCCTGCGTTTCTCCCCCCATTCGGTCTGGAAGCAGCTGCGCCAGCGCAGCCTCAAGGCCGGCCTGGCCGCGCCGGTGCATCCGCACATGCTGCGCCATTCCTTTGCCAGCCACGTGCTGCAGTCCAGCAGCGACCTGCGCGCGGTGCAGGAGCTGCTGGGCCACGCCAACATCGCAACCACGCAGGTCTACACGCGGCTGGATTTCCAGCACCTGGCCAAGGCCTACGACGCGGCGCATCCGCGGGCGCACGCGCGCGACGAGGGCGCATCGGTGCGCGCCCAAAAAAGCAAGAACAAGCCATGAAACTTCTGCGTCTTCGGCCCGGCAAGGAGCGCTCGCTGCAGCGCCGCCATCCATGGGTCTTCGAATCGGCGATCGCCAAAGGCGGCGGCGATGCGGGCGAGACGGTGCGCATCGAATCGGACGAGGGCAAGTTCCTCGCCTGGGCGGCCTTCAGCCCGCATTCGAAGATTCGCGCCCGCGCCTGGAGCTTCGACGAGAAGCAGCGCATCGACGCGGCCTTTTTTGGGGCGCGTGTCGCGAGTGCGGTCGCAGCCCGGCAGCTCTTCGACCTGCAGAGCGACGGCGTGCGGCTGGTCCACGGCGAGGCCGACGGCCTGCCGGGCCTGATCGTCGACCGCTATGGCGACACGCTGGTGGCGCAGTTCCTGTCGGCCGGCGTGGAGCGCTGGAAGGAGGTGCTGGCCGATGCTTTGCTGGCTGCCACCGGTCTTGCAAAACTTTACGAACGCTCCGACGCGAGCGGCCGCGAGCGCGAGGGCCTCGCGCCGCTGACCGGCTGGCTGCGCGGCAGCGGTCCCACAGAGCTCACGATCCGCGAGCACGACTGGCAGCTCACGCTCGACATCGCGACCGGCCACAAGACCGGCTTCTACCTGGACCAGCGCGACAGCCGCCGGCGCTTTGCCGAACTGGCCCGGCATCGCCGCTTTCGCCGCGTGCTCAACTGCTTCTGCTACACCGGCGGCTTCACGGTCGCGGCGCTCGCGGGCTTGAAGGCGGCCGGCGCGGTCGAGGGCGCCGAGCTGGTGTCCATCGATTCCTCGCTGCCAGCGCTGGAGCGCGCGCGTGCGCATGTCGCCTTGAACGGCTTCGAAGGCGCGCGCACCGAGTTCCTCGATGCCGACGTCAATGCCGCGCTGCGCCGCTTCATCGAGGAGGGCCGGGTGTTCGACGCCATCGTGCTCGATCCGCCCAAGTTCGCGCCCACCGTCGCCCACGCCGAGCGCGCCGCGCGGGCCTACAAGGACATCAACCGGCTGGCGCTCAAGCTGCTGGCGCCGGGCGGCGTGCTCTTGACTTTTTCGTGCTCGGGCGGCATCGGCGCCGACCTGTTCCACAAGATCGTGGCCGGCGCCGGCATCGATGCCGGCGTCGACGGCTACATCAGCGAGCGCCTGGGCGCCGCGCCGGACCACCCGATGACCATCGAGTTCCCCGAGGGCGAGTACCTGAAGGGCCTGGTGGTGGTGCGCAAATAGCTTTTGCCCTTGCCGGAGCGCGGCCGGACCGCCGTCGCTAAACTTTCCGCCTTTCCCCGATTCCACCCCCGGAGCACTTCATGGCCCTCATTCCCGCCACCATCCTGACCGGCTTCCTCGGCGCCGGCAAGACGACCTTGCTGAAGCGCATCCTGAACGAGGCGCACGGACAGAAGATCGCGGTGATCGAGAACGAATTCGGCGAAGAGAACATCGACACCGACATCCTGGTCACCGAGTCGAAGGAGCAGATCGTGCAGATGAGCAACGGCTGCATCTGCTGCACCATCCGCGAGGACCTGCGCGAGGCGCTGCAACTGCTGGCGGCCAAGAAGCGCAAGGGCTTGCTCGATTTCGACCGCGTGGTGATCGAGACCACCGGCCTGGCCGACCCCGGCCCGGTGGCCCAGACCTTCTTCATGGACGACGAGATCGCCGAGAGCTACCTGCTCGACTCGATCCTCACGCTGGTGGACGCCAAGCATGCGCCGCAGCAGCTCAACGACCGCCAGGAGGCGCGCCGCCAGGTCGGCTTTGCCGACCAGATCTTCATCAGCAAGAGTGACCTGGTCGCCGCCGACGAGACCGAGGCGCTGATCCACAGGCTCAAGCACATGAACCCGCGCGCGCCGCAGCAGAAGGTGCATTTCGGCGAGGTGCCGCTGAAAGACGTGTTCGATCTGCGCGGCTTCAACCTCAACGCCAAGCTGGACATCGACCCGGACTTTCTCAAGGAAGACGAGCACGAGCACCACGACCACGAACACGGCGAGGACTGCGACCACCCTTCGCATGCGAACGAGGGCCACGGCCACCACCATCACCATGACGACGACGTGAAAAGCTTCGTCTACCGCGCCGACCGGCCCTTCGACCCGGCGCGGCTGGAGGATTTCCTGGGCGCCATCGTCAACATCTACGGCCCGCGCATGCTGCGCTACAAGGGCGTGCTCCACATGCAGGGCACCGAGCGCAAGGTGATCTTCCAGGGCGTGCACCAGCTGATGGGCAGCGACCTCGGCCCGGCCTGGGGCGCGGACGAAGAACGCAACAGCCGCATGGTCTTCATCGGCATCGACCTGCCGCGCGAAATCCTGGAGCAGGGCCTGGAGCAGTGCCTGGTCTGATGATCGAGCGCGAGGCGGCCGCCGCCGGGCCGCCCCAAGGCGAGCTGCGCCTCCCCCTCGGGGGGTGGAGTTACACGCAGCGTAGCGAAGTGAAAAGCCGAGGGCCAACATTCTTTGTCTATACAATCGCGCGCCTGTTCCGGGAGCGCACCTGTCCTGTCTTTATGGGGATGTGTGACTTTCGGCATAGGACTGCGCACGTTTCTGGCCTGCTTTCGGGGGTATAACCCCGGGGTTCGCCACCGGCGAGCACCCTGACAACGTTCGTCGAAGGAGCCAGTCACCGTGAAGAAACCCGTCGCCAAAGCCAAGCCCGTGACCAAGCCGGCGGTCAAGAAGACACCGGCTGCCAAGAAGGCTGTGCCCGCGGCGAAGAAGGTTTCTCCGGTCAAGCCAGTCAAGTCTGCCGCGCCGTCGAAGGCCCCTGCCAAGAGCAAGACCACGACGGCGAGTGCAGGCGCTTCGTCAACCAAGGCGGCCGGCCCTCGTGCCACCGCACATGCTGCATCACCGACTCCCGTGAAAAAAGCGGCTGCCGCCTCCACTCCCGCCACGGCGACACCTTCCATGACCACTCCGACCACCCCCACCAATACCCCCGCCGCCACACCTGCCCCCGCACGCGGCGGACGCGTTTCGCGGCTGTCGCAGCTGACCGTGCCCTCCATGCCCCAGTCGGTGGCCTCCACCGCGGCCAAATCGAGCTTCGTCCAGATCACGACGAACCCGCTGGTGCCGCCGCCGCCCATCGCCGTCAAGAAGGACCCGAAGCTGGCCAACAACTGGAAGAGCAAGCCGGCCCACGAACTCACCGATGCCGAGGTGATCGCGATGCCGGATTCGGAGTACATGAACGAGAAGCAGATGGCCTTCTTCCGCCTCAAGCTGCAGGAGCTCAAGCGCGGCATCCTCGAGAACGCCGGCGAGACCACCGAGCATCTGCGCGAAGACACGGTGGTCGTGCCGGACCCGGCCGACCGCGCCACCATCGAGGAAGAGCATGCGCTCGAACTGCGCACGCGCGACCGCGAGCGCAAGCTGCTCAAGAAGATCGAGCAGTCGATCCAGCGCATCGACGCCGGCGACTACGGCTACTGCGACGAAACCGGCGAGCCGATCGGTGTCGGCCGCCTGCTGGCCCGGCCGACCGCCACACTGTCCCTGGAGGCGCAACAGCGTCGTGAACTGAAGCAGAAGATGTTCGGCGACTGATCTTTCACGAAGCCGAAGGGGAGACGCTGCGCATGGCCAAGGAAGATTCCGGTCGCTTGTTGTCGAAGGTTGCGAAGTTCGTTCGCAATCCGCTCAAGGATTGGTCCGAGCTCGACGCCGAGGAGTCGTCGCAGCTCGAGAACGGCTACAGCCGCGAGATGCTCAAGGAAATGATCGAGCGGCGGCAGCGCAACGACTTCGTGCGCCGCCGTGAGTTCGACATGCTGCGCAAGTTGCGCCAGCGCGAGGCGGCCGGCGGCCGGGATGCCGCGGCCACGCCGTCCTCCTTCAACGTCAGCAGCACCTCGGGCAAGACCGAGGGCCGGGCGCTCACGCTCAAGAAGATCGACGAGATCGAAGAGCAGATGTCGCAGCAATGGTGGAAGAACCGCGGGCCTGGAGGCGCAGCCGGCCCCGACGGCGCGGCTTCCCGGAACTCCGACATGGCCGCTCAGCATGCGCGCGCCTATGCCGACACCGTGCCCGGCGTGCCGCCGCCCCCCGGGGCGACCGGGCAGCAGGGCGCACGCTCCGTCTACGACGGCAGCATCGAGGAAGCCGCCATCCGCTTCGCCCACGGCGACGATGCCGGCGCCGAAGCCATCCTGTTGCAGACGCTGGCGCCGGACAGCCCGAGCGCCGATCACGACGACACCTGGCTCGCCTTGCTCGACCTTTACCGGGCCACCGGCGATGCCGAGAAGTTCGCGGCCGCCGGCGTTCGCTATGCGCAGCACATGAAGCGGGCTGCGCCCGAATGGATTTCGCTGCGCGCGCTGGCGCGCAATGTCCAGGCCTCGGCGGCTGCCGATAGCGAATCGGCGCCGAGGGCGGCACCGGTCGGCGGCGCCGACTGGGCGAGCCCCGCGCGGCTGACGCGCGAAAGCCTGCTCGGCCTCACCCGTGCGCTCGCCGCGGCCGGCGCATCGTGGAAGCTCGACTGGAATGCGCTCGACGCCATCGAAGCCGATGCCGCCGGGCCGCTGCGCGCCTTGTTCAACCACTGGGCCGATTCGGCGGTGCAACTGCGCTTTGCCGGCAGCGATCGCCTGCTGATCGTGCTCACCGAGGCCACGCCCGTCAACAACCGCCAGGTCGATGCGGTCTGGTGGCAGCTGCACATGGCCGCCTTGCGAGTCATGCACCGGGCCGACGAATTCGAACTGCTGGCGCTCAACTACTGCATCACCTACGAGGTGTCGCCGCCGCCCTGGGAAGACCCGAAGGGCGATTTCGGCGAGCTCGAAGCACAGCCGCAGGGGCCCGCACCGGAGCCGGCGTCCGGATTCGCGATCTCGGCCATCGACGACGAGCCCGGCGACGACCTGGCGCCGGCCGGACCCATCGGCCACAGCACGCTGGCGGGGGAGCTCGTGGGCGAGTCGCTCTCGACCTGGGAGCGACTCGATACGGAGCTGGTCGGCGCACCGAACTTGTCGGTGTCGTGCGCGGCGCTGGTGCGCATCGATTTCGTGGCGGCCGGCACGCTCCTGAACTGGGTCACGGCCCGCGATGCGCGCGAACAGCGCGTGGCCTTCGTGGACGCGCACCGGCTGATCGCGGCCTTCTTCGGCGTGATCGGCATTGCCGACCACGCCGAGGTCGCAGTCAGAGCGAACTAGGCCCCCGGCTTTTCACTTCGCTTCGCTGCGTGTTTTTCTCTCCACCCCCCGAGGGGGGCTCGGCCGCCTTGGGGCGGCCCGGCGGCGGCCGATATAGTCTCTCAAGCTCACGAGGGCACTACGCTTATTCGGCTTGCATTCGCGCCAGCCGTCGCCATATTGCTTCGATGGAACAATTTCACGGAACCACGATCATCAGCGTGCGGCGCAAGACCCCGAACGGCGACCAGGTCGCAATCGGCGGCGACGGCCAGGTCACCCTCGGCAACATCGTCATCAAGGGCAGCGCACGCAAGGTGCGCCGGCTCTATCACGGCAAGGTGCTCGCCGGTTTTGCCGGCGCGACCGCCGATGCCTTCACCCTCTTCGAGCGTTTCGAGGCCAAGCTCGAAAAGCATCAGGGCCACCTGGCGCGCGCCGCCATCGAGCTCACCAAGGACTGGCGTACCGATCGCGTGCTGCGCCGGCTCGAGGCGATGCTGGCGGTGGCCGACGCCACCACCTCGCTGATCATCACCGGCAACGGCGATGTGCTGGAGCCCGAGAACGGCATCATCGCGATCGGCTCCGGCGGCGCCTACGCGCAGGCCGCGGCCAAGGCGCTGGTCGACCACACCGAGATGAGCGCCGCCGACATCGTCAAGAAATCGCTCGAGATCGCGGGCGAACTCTGCATTTACACCAATATGCATCACACGGTAGAGACCCTGTGAGGCCGCTCCGAGTCCATCCATGTCCATGACCCCCCAGGAAATCGTTTCCGAACTCGACCACCACATCGTCGGCCAGCCCGACGCCAAGCGCGCGGTGGCGATCGCGCTGCGCAATCGCTGGCGCCGCCAGCAGGTCGAGGAAAAGCTGCGCGCCGAGATCACGCCCAAGAACATCCTCATGATCGGCCCCACCGGCGTGGGCAAGACCGAGATCGCGCGCCGGCTTGCGCGCCTGGCCGATGCGCCCTTCATCAAGGTCGAGGCGACCAAGTTCACCGAGGTCGGCTACGTCGGCAAGGACGTCGATTCGATCATCCGCGACTTGGCCGAAATCGCCGTCAAGCAGACGCGCGAAAGCGAGAGCGCCAAGGTGCGCATGCGCGCCGAGGACGGGGCGGAAGAGCGCATCCTCGACGTGCTGCTGCCGCCGGCGCGTTTGGCCGATGGCGCCGCCACAGACGGCAGCGGCAATGCCACGCGGCAGGCCTTCCGCAAGAAGCTGCGCGAACACCAGCTCGACGACAAGGAGATCGAGATCGACCTGGCCGAAGCGCGCGCGCCGCTCGAGATCATGGGCCCCGCCGGCATGGAGGACATGACCGAACAGCTGCGCGGCATGTTCGGCCAGCTGAGTCAGGGCCGGCGCAAGACGCGCAAGCTCAAGATCGGCGAGGCGATGCATTTGCTGATCGACGAGGAGGCCGCCAAGCTGGTCAACGAGGACGAGATCCGCACCCAGGCGATCCACAACGCCGAGCAGAACGGCATCGTCTTCATCGACGAGATCGACAAGGTCGCCACGCGCACCGAGGCGCAGGGCGCCGACGTGTCGCGCCAGGGCGTGCAGCGCGACCTGCTGCCGCTGGTCGAAGGCACGTCCGTGACCACCAAGTACGGCGTAGTGCGCACCGACCACATCCTTTTCATCGCGAGCGGTGCCTTTCACCTGAGCAAGCCGAGCGACCTGATCCCCGAATTGCAGGGCCGCTTCCCGATCCGCGTCGAGTTGCAGTCGCTCTCGGTGGCGGATTTCGAGAGCATCCTGACCCAGACCCAGGCCTCGCTGGTGAAGCAGTACCAGGCGCTGTTGGCGACCGAGGGCGTGACGCTGGAATTCGCGCCCGACAGCATCACGCGGCTGGCGAGCATCGCCTACGATGTCAACGAGCGCACCGAGAACATCGGCGCGCGGCGCCTGTCGACCGTCATGGAGCGGCTGCTCGACGAAGTGAGCTTCGACGCCACCAAGCTCGAAGGCCAGGCGATCCGCATCGATGCCGCCTACGTGGACGCACGCCTCTCGGCACTAAGTCACGACGAAGACCTCTCTCGATTCATCCTCTGATCGGCGCTTTTCACTTGTACGGTTCACGCATCACATTCATTGCGTGAGCTAAGTGCTTCATCTGCAACGAAATTCGGTGTTCTTGGAATTGCAAAAACACCGCTAAGTCGTTGATTCCATTACAAAAAATACCTGCGACGGCCCGTTGCGCGCTAAGTGTTTCCTGCTACAGTGCAAAAAAGTGCAGTTAAGTGGGAAAAAGTGTCGAGCGGTGCCTCTTTTGGGTGCGCGACGCCTCCCACCACAGGGGTTCGTGGTCGTGTTTCAAGGCGCTTCATCGCTCAGTCTGGATGCCAAGGGGCGGCTCTCCGTGCCGACCCGGCATCGTGACGTCCTGAGCGCCACCGCGGCCGGTCAGCTCACGATCACCAAGCATCCGCACGGATGCCTGATGCTGTTCCCTCGTCCCGAGTGGGAGAAATTCCGCGAGCGCATCGCCGCGCTGCCGATGTCGGCACAGTGGTGGAAGCGCGTTTTCCTGGGCAATGCGATGGACGTCGAAATGGACGGCACCGGCCGTGTGCTGATCTCGCCCGAGCTGCGCTCGGCGGCGGGGATCACGCGCGACGTTCTGTTGCTGGGCATGGGCAACAACTTCGAGCTCTGGGACAAGGCCACCTACGACGCCAAGGAGGCCGAAGCCACGCAGGGCGAGATGCCCGATGTTTTCCAGGACTTTTCGTTCTGAGGCCGGCAGTGGAACAGGCATGGACCCATACGACGGTTTTGTTGAAGGAAGCGGTGGAAGCCCTCCTTCCCGATGCGTCGCGGGCCTCCGGCACCTACGTGGATGCCACCTTCGGCCGCGGCGGCCATTCGCGCGCCATCCTCGAGAGGCTGGCGCCGGCCGGCCGGCTGATCGCGTACGACAAGGACGCGGAAGCGGTGGCCGAAGCAGCGCGCATCGAGGATGCGCGTTTTTCCATCCGGCACCAGGGTTTCAAGGACGTGGGGGAACTGCCGCCGGCGAGTGTGGCCGGCCTGCTGATGGACCTCGGCATCAGCTCCCCCCAGATCGACAACCCCGCACGGGGTTTTTCTTTTCGTTTCGACGGCCCGCTCGACATGCGCATGGACACCACGCGCGGCGAGAGCGTGGCCGAATGGCTGGCAACGGCCGAACCACAGCAGATTGCGGAGGTGATTCGTGACTATGGCGAGGAACGGTTTGCTGTTCAGATTGCAAAGGCGATTGCAGCTCGCCGACAAGAACGGGGCGCAATTTCAACCACCGCCGAGCTGGCCGAGCTCGTGGCTGGCGCGGTCAAAACCCGCGAGCCGGGCCAGAACCCTGCAACGCGCACATTTCAGGCTCTTCGGATTTTCATCAACGCCGAGCTTGAAGAGCTGCAACAGGCGCTAGAAGCGAGCCTTACCGTGCTGCAACCCCAAGGCCGGCTCGCGGTGATCAGCTTCCACTCGCTGGAAGACCGCATCGTGAAGCAGTTCATCGCCAAGCATTCGCGCGAGGTCTACGACCGCCGCGCGCCTTTTGCTGCACCGAAGGCGATGAAGCTGAAGGCTTTGGGACGCGTCAAGCCGTCGAAGGCCGAGGTGGACGGCAACCCCCGCGCGCGCAGCGCGATCCTGCGCGTCGCCGAGCGCACGGAAGCCTGAACATGGCCCGCCTCAACCTGCTGCTGCTCATGGCCGTGCTGGCCTCGGCGATCTACCTGGTGCACACGCAGTATCTGTCGCGCCAGCTGTTCACCGAGCTGCACCGCGTGCAGAACGAGGCGCGCCGGCTCGAGCTCGACCATGACCGGCTGCAGGTCGAGAAGCGCGCGCAGGCAACGCCGCTGCGCGTGGAGAAGCTGGCCAAGGAGCAGCTCAGGATGCGCACGACCACGCCGGCCATCACCCAGTACGTGCGGCAGGACGGCACCGTGATCCCGGCGGTTGCAGCGGTGCCCGCGGCTGCAGCCGCGCCAACGCCGGCCTCGCCGGCGCGTGCGGCGACGACGCGGAGGGCCACGCCATGAGTCGCCGCAGCAGCCGCAGCGTGCAATACACGACCAGCCCCTTGCTCGCGAGCAAGACGCCGGTTTGGCGCAGCAAGTTCATCGTGGCCGGCATCGCCTTCGGCTTCCTGGTGCTGGCCGGCCGCGCGGCCTACGTGCAGGTGATCGGCAACGATTTCTTCCAGCGCCAGGGCGAGGTGCGCTTCACGCGCACGCTGGAGCTGCCGGCCAACCGCGGCCGCATCCTCGATCGCAACGGGCTCTTGCTCGCCTCCAGCGTGGTGGCGCCCAGCATCTGGGCGATTCCGGAGGACATCGAGCGCGACGACCCCGAGGTCAAGGCCAAGCTCAAACAGGTCGCCAGGCTGCTGGAGATGACGCAGAAGGACTTCGACAAGAAGCTGGAGGACGAGGACAAGACCTTCGTCTGGATCAAGCGGCAGGTCGACGAGCCCATCGCCAAGCGCATCGCCGAGCTCAACATCAAGGGCATCTACCAGCGCAAGGAATACAAGCGCCAGTACCCCGAGGGCGAGGCGGCCGCGCACGTGGTGGGCTTCACCAACGTCGAGGACAACGGCCAGGAAGGCATCGAGCTCGCGTTCAACAAGGAGCTGGCCGGCAAGGCGGGCGCGCGCCGCGTCATCAAGGACCGGCTCGGCCGCGTGGTCGAGGGCGTGGGCGAGCAGATCCCGCCGGTCGACGGCCGCGACATCCAGTTGAGCGTCGACAGCAAGGTGCAGTTCTTCGCCTACCAGAAGCTGCGCGATGCGGTGACGGCCAACAAGGCCAAGGCCGGCAGCGTGGTGGTGCTCGACGCCGTCACCGGCGAGGTGCTGGCGCTGGCCAACTACCCGAGCTACGTGCCCGACAAGCGGCAGAACCTCACTGGCGAGCAGCTGCGCAACCGCGCGCTCACCGACACCTTCGAGCCCGGCTCGACGATGAAGCCGATCACGGTCGCGATGGCGCTCGAAGCCGGCCGCATCAAGCCGCAGACGCTGATCGAAACCGGCCCCGGCCGATTCAGCATCGGTGGCTTCACCATCAGCGACACCCACAACTACGGCACGCTGACGGTCGAGGGCGTGATCCAGAAGTCGAGCAACGTCGGCGCGCTCAAGATCGCGCAGAAGATGAGCCCGCACGAGATGTGGGACACCTACACGGCGCTCGGCTACGGCCAGAAGCCCCAGCTGCAGTTCCCCGGTGCGGTGACGGGGCGGCTGCGGCCCTGGAAGAGCTGGCGCCCGGTCGAGCAGGCCACCATGGCCTACGGCTACGGCCTGTCGGCCTCGCTGTTCCAGATGGCGCATTCCTACACCTCCTTCGCGCACGACGGGCAGATCATTCCCGCGACCATCCTCAAGAGTCCCGACCCGGCGGTGGGCGTGAAGGTGTTCTCGCCGCAGAACGCGCTCGCGGTGCGCAAGATGCTGCAGATGGCGGCCGGTCCCGGCGGCACCGGCCAGCGCGCGCAGACCATCGGCTACTCGGTGGGCGGCAAGTCCGGCACCGCGCACAAGCAGGTCGGCAAGGGCTACGCGAGCAACAAGTACCGTTCTTGGTTCACCGGCATGGCACCGATCGAGAAACCGCGCATCATCGTGGCGGTGATGATCGACGAGCCGAGCGCCGGCCAGTATTTCGGCGGCCTGGTGGCAGCGCCCGTGTTCAGCGAGGTCGTGCAGCAGACGCTGCGCATGATGAACGTCCCGCCCGACATGGCAGTCAAACCGCTGGTCGTGACCAACGGCGTGGAAGAGAGCTTCTGATGCTGACGCTGCACAGTCCCCTCGAGGCCGCCGGCTGGCTCAAGGCCCGCGTGCGCGGCGTGCTGCATGCCGACAGCCGGGCGGTGGGCGCGGGCGACGGTTTCGTCGCCTGGCCCGGCGCGGCCACCGACGGCCGGCGGCATGTCGCGGCCGCGCTGGCGCAGGGCGCCGCGGCCTGCCTGGTCGAAGCCGAAGGCGTCGAGGCCTTCGGCTTCGAAGGCGAGACCATTGCGCGCTACGTCGGCCTCAAGGCCGCGACCGGGCCGATCGCGGCGGCCTACCACGACGATCCTTCGACCCGGCTTGACGTGCTTGCTGTCACCGGCACCAACGGCAAGACCTCCACCGCCTGGTGGCTGGCGCAGGCTCTCTCGGTCCGCTCGCCCTGTGCCGTGATGGGCACGCTGGGCATCGGCGTGCCGCCGGACCTGAGCTATACCGGCCTGACCACGCCCGACCCGGTGATGCTGCAGCGCGAGCTGCGCAACTACGCGGACCGCGGCTTCGGCGCCTGCGCGATCGAGGCCTCCTCGATCGGCATCGCGGAGCGCCGGCTCGACGGCACGCGGATCGCGGTCGCGGTGTTCACCAATTTCACGCAGGACCATCTCGACTACCACGGCAGCATGGATGCCTACTGGCAGGCCAAGGCCGAGCTGTTCGGCTGGCCGGGCCTGCGCGCCGCGGTGGTCAACATCGACGACGTGCACGGCGCCAGCCTGGTCGCGAACCTGATCGAGCGCGGCGTCGGCGCGCTCGACGTCTGGACCGTGTCGGCCGCCGGCGCGCCGGCCCGCCTCCGGGCGACGGAGATCGGCTACGACGCGCAGGGCCTGCAGTTCTCGGTGGTCGAGCAGGGCGTGCCGGCCGAACACCTGAAGACGCAGCTGATCGGCCAGTACAACGTCGCGAACCTGCTGGGCGTGCTGGGCACGCTGCGCGCGCTCGGGCTGTCGCTGAAGGAAGCGGTGGCGGCCTGCGCGCGGCTCGACAGCGTGCCGGGCCGCATGGAGCGCGTCGCCATCGCGGGCCAGCCGCTGGCGGTGGTCGACTACGCGCACACGCCCGACGCGCTCGACAAGGCGCTAGCTGGCCTGCGTCCGCTGGCGCGGCTGCGCGGCGGGCAGCTCTGGTGCATGTTCGGCTGCGGCGGCGACCGCGACACCGCCAAGCGGCCCATGATGGCCGCGGTGGCCGAAAAGCAGGCCGACCGCGTGGTCCTGACCAGCGACAACCCGCGCAGCGAGAAGCCCAACGCCATCATCAGCCAGATCCTCCTCGGGCTCGCGCGTCCCGAGGCAGCCCAGGTCGAGCCCGACCGCGCGAAGGCGATCCGCGAGACGCTGGCTCAGGCCGCGCCCGAAGACGTGGTGTTGCTGGCCGGGCGCGGCCACGAGGCCTGGCAGGAAATCGCCGGCGAGCGCATCGCGTTTTCCGATCGAACGCATGCGATCGAAGCCTTGACGCTAAGGAGTGGCGCATGAGCGTTCATCAGCCAGGAACACCCATGATGACGCTCGGCCAGGCGCAGGCCTGGATTCCGGGCGCGCGCCTGGTCGGCGATCCCGCCACGCCCATCTCGCGCGTGCACACCGACACGCGCACGCTGGCGGCCGGCGACCTGTTCGTCGCCCTCAAGGGCGAACGCTTCGACGCCAACGACTTCCTGGCCGATGCGCGCGCGCGCGGCGCGGTCGCTGCGATCGCGCACCGCGGACTGGCGGCCGCCGGGCTGCCGGGGCTCGAGGTGCCGGACACGCTGGCTGCGCTCGGCGCCCTGGCTGCGGGCTGGCGCGCGCAGTTCGAGCTGCCGCTGGTCGCGGTCACCGGCAGCAACGGCAAGACCACCGTCACGCAGATGATTGCGTCGATCCTGCGCGCCGCCGGTGCCGAGCGCGCGCTCGCGACGGCCGGCAACTACAACAACGAGATCGGCGTGCCGCTGACGCTGCTGCGCCTGCGCGAACAGCACCAGCTCGCGGTGGTCGAGCTCGGCATGAACCACCCGGGCGAGATCGCGCGGCTGGCGGCGATTGCGCGTCCCACCATCGCGCTGGTCAACAACGCGCAGCGCGAGCACCTGGAATTCATGGCGAGCGTCGACGCGGTGGCGCGCGAGAACGGCGCGGCGATCAGCGCGCTGCCGGACAGCGGCACCGCCGTGTTCCCCTACGGCGACGCCTTCACCTCGCTGTGGAACGAAATGGCGCACGAGGGTGCATCGCGCCGCTGCCTGACCTTCGGCGAGCGGCCCGACGCGGACATCGCGCTGGCCGGCGCCGAATGGCGGGGAGACGCCTGGCGCTTCGAGGCGCGCACGCCGCTCGGCGACATCAAGTCCACCCTGCGGATCGCCGGCCGGCACAACGTGGTCAATGCGCTCGCCGCCGTGGCCTGCTCGCTCGCCAGCGGCGTGTCGCTCGAGAAGATCGCCGAGGGGCTGGCTGCGTTCGAGCCGGTCAAGGGGCGCTCGAAGGCCACCGAGCTGCGTTTCGCGGGTCGGCACACGATCACGCTGGTCGACGACAGCTACAACGCCAACCCCGACTCGGTGCGCGCCGCGATCGATGTGTTGAGCGGCCTGCCGGGCCCGCGCCTCCTGGTGCTGGGCGACATGGGCGAGGTCGGCGACCAGGGACCGCAATTCCACGCCGAGGTCGGTGCATGGGCGAGCCAGCGCGGCATCGAAACACTTTTCGCGCTCGGCCGCGAATCGGCGCACGGCATCGCGGCCTTCAAGGCCGCCGGCGGCGGCGAGGCCCGGCATTTCGACGACATCGCGGCACTAAACGCGGCGGTCCTGGCGCAGGTGCCGCGCACGGCCAGCATGCTGGTCAAGGGCTCGCGCTTCATGCAGATGGAGCGTGTGGTGCAGGCCGTCGCGGCGGCTGCCAAAGAACAACAAGACAAGGAGGGCAGCCAATGAACCCGGCCTGCGCATCATGCTAGTGAGCCTCGCCCTGTGGCTGCAGACGCTCTCGCCGGAGTTCGGCTTCCTGCGCGTCTTCCAGTATCTGACCTTCCGCGCGCTGATGGCCGCGCTGACCGCGCTGCTGGTCGGCCTCCTGGCCGGGCCCTACGTGATCCGCCGCCTTGCCGCGCTCAAGATCGGCCAGCCGATACGCGGCTACGGCATGGAGACGCACCTGACCAAGAGCGGCACGCCAACTATGGGCGGCGTGCTGGTGCTGTTCTCGATCGCCTTCGCGACGCTGCTGTGGTTCGACCCGTCCAACCGCTTCGTCTGGATCGTGCTGTGGGTCACGCTGGGCTTCGGCGCCATCGGCTGGGTCGACGACTGGCGCAAGGTGGTGCGCAAAGATCCGGAAGGCATGCGTTCGCGCGAGAAGTACTTCTGGCAATCGGTGGTCGGGCTGGTGGCGGGCTTCTACCTGCTGTTCAGCATCTCCGAAAGCTCCAACTGGCGCGTGCTCGAGCTGTTCTACAGCTGGGTCGGCTCGGGCTTCGACCTCGACTTTCCGCCCAAGATCAACCTCCTGGTGCCCTTCTTCAAGGAAGTGAGCTACCCGCTCGGCGGCATCGGCTTCGTGATCCTGACCTACCTCGTGATCGTCGGCGCCAGCAACGCGGTGAACCTGACCGACGGGCTCGACGGCCTGGCGATCATGCCGGTGGTGATGGTCGGCTCCGCCCTGGGCGTGTTCGCCTACGTGACCGGCAGCGCGGTCTATTCCAAGTACCTGCTGTTCCCGCACATCCCGGGCTCGGGCGAACTGCTGGTGTTCTGCTCGGCCATGGCCGGCGCCGGGCTCGCCTTCCTCTGGTTCAACACCCATCCGGCGCAGGTCTTCATGGGCGATGTGGGCGCGCTCGCGCTGGGCGGCGCGCTCGGCACCATCGCGGTGATCGTGCGCCAGGAAATCGTGTTCTTCGTCATGGGCGGCATCTTCGTGGTCGAGGCGATCTCGGTGATGGCGCAGGTGACCTACTTCAAGTACACCAAGAAGCGCTTCGGCGAAGGCCGCCGCGTGCTCAAGATGGCGCCCTTGCACCACCACTTCGAGAAGAGCGGCTGGCGCGAGACGCAGGTCGTGGTGCGTTTCTGGATCATCACCATGCTGTTGTGCCTGGTGGGTCTTTCCACCTTGAAGCTGCGGTAGGACACATGCGGCATCTTCAAGACCAACACGTGCTGATCCTGGGCCTGGGCGCCTCGGGACTGGCGATGGCGCGCTGGTGCGCGCGCCATGGCGCCAGGCTGACCGTGGCCGACACCCGCGAGGCGCCGCCGCAGCGCGATGCGCTGCTTGCCGAGCTGCCCGAAGCGGATTTTGTCGGCGGGCCGTTCTCGGCCGCACTGGTCGAAGGCACGTCGGTGCGCGCCGTCTATCGCTCGCCGGGCCTGTCGCCGGCTTCGATCGCGGTGGTGGTCGATGCGGCGCGCGCCATGGGCCTTCCCGTGGGCGGCGAGCTCGATCTGTTCGCGCAGGCGCTGGCGGACCTGCGCACCGTGGAAGCTGCCGACGCAGTTGATGCGCCGGTGGAAGAGGCCGAGCCGGCGCCGGTGTCGCCGCCGCAGGAGCAGGAAGCCGAATCCGCCGCTATCGAGGACGACGACGACGACGCCGAAGCGCCGACCCCGATCCTCGTGCCCGTCCCGCCGGCGCCCCAGGGCTACACGCCGGCGGTGCTGGCCGTGACCGGCACCAATGGCAAGACGACGGTCACCGCGCTCGCCGGCCAACTGGTGGAACGCGCCGGCAAGACGGTCGCGGTGGCCGGCAACATCGGCCCCACCTTGCTCGACACGCTGGCCGCGCACCTCGACGCCGGCACGCTGCCCGAGGTGTGGGTGCTCGAGCTCTCGAGCTTCCAGCTCGACGGCGTGCAGGGCTTCGAGCCGACCGCGGCCGCGGTGCTCAACCTGACGCAGGACCACCTCGACTGGCATGGCGACATGGCTTCTTACGCAGCGGCCAAGGCGCGTATCTTCGGCGCCAAGGGCACCATGGTGCTCAATCGCGAGGACGAGGCGGTGATGGCGATGCGGCCCGCGCCGGTGAAGCTGGCGAAGGGCCAGTCGCCGCGCAGCATCGTCACGTTCGGCGTCGGCATGCCGCTGCGTCCCGGCGACTACGGGCTCGAACGGCTGAATGGAATGCCCTGGCTGGTGCGCGCGCTGGAAGCCGACGAGACGCAGAAGCGCAAGCGCGGCGCCGCGGCCGAAGAGGAAGAGATCCACATCCAGCGCCTGATGCCGGCCGATGCGCTGCGCATCCGCGGCCGGCACAACGCCCTCAACGCCCTGGCGGCGCTCGCGCTCGCCGCCGCGGCCGGCTGCCAGCTCGCGCCCATGCTCTACGGCCTGCGCGAATACCGTGGCGAGCCGCATCGGGTCGAGCCGGTCATGATCGTCGACGAGGTCGAGTATTTCGACGACAGCAAGGGCACCAACGTGGGCGCGACGGTCGCGGCCCTGATCGGGCTGGGCGAAGAGCGCCGCCTGGTCGTGATCCTCGGCGGCGAGGGCAAGGGCCAGGACTTCGCGCCGCTCGCGGAACCGGTGCGCCAGTACGTGCGCGCCGTGGTGCTGATCGGCCGCGACGCGCCGCTGATCGAGGCGGCGCTGGCATCGACCGGCGTGCCGCTGCTGCCCGCCGCCTCGCTGCCCGAGGCCGTGACGCTGGCCGCCGGCCGCGCGCATCCCGGCGATGCCGTGCTGCTGTCGCCGGCCTGCGCGAGCTTCGACATGTTCAAGGACTACGAACACCGCGCGACGGTGTTCTGCGAGGCGGTGCAGGAACTCGCCGAGGCACCGCGGGGCACCGGCGGGGAGGAGCTCGCATGAGCACGACCGCCGCAGCCACCCCCAACAAGACGAGCCGCTTCGCCGGCTGGTTCAGCCGCGCCACGAGCGGCATCGACGCGCTGCCCATGCACCTGCCGGTGCGTCTCGGCAATGCCGGGATGACGCAGACCAAGGCGGCGCCGGTGCGCGTGCTGGGCTTCGACCAGGCGCTGGTCTGGGTCACGGTCGCCTTGCTCGCCTGGGGCCTGGTGATGGTCTATTCGGCCTCCATCGCATTGCCGGACAACCCGCGCTTCGCGCGCCAGGGCTACGGCCCGGCCTTCTTCCTCACGCGCCATGCGGCCTCGGTGGTGATCGCCTTCATCGCCGCGCTCTTGGCCTTCCAGATACCGATGGCGATCTGGGAGCGCGCGGCGCCCTGGCTCTTCGTCGCCTCGCTGCTGCTGCTGGTCGCGGTGCTGATTCCGCACATTGGCATCAACGTCAACGGCGCGCGTCGCTGGCTGCCGATGGGCTTCATGCGCTTCCAGCCTTCCGAGCTGGCTAAGCTCGCGATGATCCTCTACGCCGCCAGCTACATGGTGCGCAAGATGGAAATCAAGGAGCGCTTCTTCCGCGCCGTGTTGCCGATGGGCATCGCGGTGGTGGTGGTCGGCATGCTGGTGATGGCGGAGCCCGACATGGGCGCCTTCATGGTGATCGCGGTGATCGCGATGGGCATCCTGTTCCTCGGCGGCGTCAACGCGCGCATGTTCTTCGTGATCGCCGCGCTGGTGGTCGTCGCGTTCGGCACCATCGTGGCCACCAGTCCGTGGCGGCGCGAGCGCATCTTCGCCTACCTCGATCCGTGGAGCGAAGAGCATGCGCTGGGCAAGGGCTATCAGCTGTCGCATTCGCTGATCGCGATCGGCCGCGGCGAGATCTTCGGCGTCGGCCTCGGTGGCAGCGTCGAGAAGCTGCACTGGCTGCCCGAGGCGCACACCGACTTCCTGCTCGCGGTGATCGGCGAGGAGTTCGGCCTGGTCGGCGTGCTGCTCGCGATCGGCCTCTTCCTCTGGCTCACGCGCCGCATCATGCACATCGGCCGCCAGGCGATCGCGCTCGACCGCGTGTTCTCCGGCCTCGTGGCGCAGGGCGTCGGCATCTGGATCGGCTTCCAGGCCTTCATCAACATGGGCGTGAACCTGGGGGCGCTGCCGACCAAGGGGCTGACCTTGCCGCTGATGAGCTTCGGGGGCTCGGCCATCCTGATGAACGTAGTCGCGCTCGCGATCGTGCTGCGCATCGACTATGAGAACCGGGTGCTCATGCGCGGAGGCCGCGTATGAGCAGGACGGCACTGGTCATGGCGGGCGGCACGGGCGGGCATATCTTCCCGGGACTGGCCGTGGCCGAGGCCCTGCGCGAGCGCGGCTGGCGCGTGCACTGGCTGGGCGCGCCCGGCAGCATGGAAGAAAAGCTGGTGCCGCCGCGCGGCTTCGCCTTCGAGCCGGTGCATTTCGGCGGCGTGCGCGGAAAGGGTCCGATCACGCTGTTCCTGCTGCCGATGCGCCTCTTGCGTGCGTTTTTGCAGAGCATCGCCGTCGTTCGCCGCGTCAAGCCCGATGTGGTGGTTGGCCTCGGCGGCTACATCACCTTTCCGGGCGGCATGATGAGCGTGCTGCTCAACAAGCCGCTGGTGCTGCACGAGCAGAACTCGGTCGCCGGGCTCGCCAACAAGGTGCTTGCCAGCGTCGCGGACCGCGTCTTCACCGCGTTCCCGAACGTGATGAAGAAAGCCCAGTGGGTCGGCAACCCGCTGCGCGCGGCCTTCACTTCGCAGCCCGACCCGGCCACGCGCTTCGCGGGCCGCAGCGGTCCGCTCAAGCTGCTGGTCGTCGGCGGCAGCCTGGGCGCGAAGGCGCTCAACGCCGTCGTGCCGAAGGCGCTCGCGCGCATCGCACCCGAGCAGCGTCCGACGGTCACGCACCAGAGCGGCGCCAAGCAGATCGACGAGCTGCGCGCCAACTATGCGGCTGCTGGCGTCGAAGGCGAGCTCACCCCTTTCATCGAAGACACCGCAAGCGCCTATGCCGACGCCGACCTGATCGTCGCGCGCGCCGGCGCGAGCACCGTCACCGAAATCGCGGCCGTCGGCGCAGCAGCGCTGTTCGTGCCATTTCCATCCGCCGTGGACGACCACCAGACCACCAATGCGCGCTTTCTTGTCGACGCAGGCGGCGGCTGGCTCGTTCAGCAAACCGAATTGACTCCCGAATTGTTGGCCGACTTGCTACAGAAAACCGGGCGCCCTGCGCTCATGGAACGCGCCGTGAAGGCCAAGACGATGCAGAAAACCGAGGCGGTCAACGTGCTCGTGCAGGCCTGTGAGGAGCTTGTCAAATGAAGCACGCAATTCGTCATATCCACTTCGTCGGTATCGGCGGCTCCGGCATGAGCGGCATCGCCGAGGTGTTGTTCAACCTGGGCTACAAGATCACCGGCTCCGACCTGGCCGACAGCGCGACGCTCAAGCGGCTCGCGGGGCTGGGCATCACCACCTTCGTGGGCCACGACGCGGCGAACATCGCGGGCGCCGACGCGGTCGTGACTTCCACCGCCGTGAATGCCGACAACCCCGAGGTGGTCGCCGCGCGCGAGAAGCGCATCCCTGTCGTGCCGCGGGCGCTGATGCTGGCCGAGCTGATGCGGCTCAAGCAGGGCATCGCGATCGCCGGCACGCACGGCAAGACCACGACGACCAGCCTGGTCGCGAGCGTGCTCGCGGCGGCAGGGCTCGATCCGACCTTCGTCATCGGCGGCCGGCTCAACAGCGCGGGCGCCAATGCGCAGCTCGGCAGCGGCGACTACATCGTGGTCGAGGCCGACGAGTCGGACGCTTCTTTCCTGAACCTGCTGCCGGTGATGGCGGTGGTCACGAACATCGATGCCGACCACATGGAGACCTACGGGCACGATTTCGCGAAGCTCAAGAAGGCTTTCGTCGATTTCCTGCATCGCATGCCTTTCTATGGCACGGCGATCCTCTGCACCGACGATCCGGCGGTGCGCGAGATCGTGACCGAGGTGTCCTGCCCGGTCACCAGCTACGGCTTCAGCGAGGACGCGCAGGTGCGTGCGGTCAACGTGCGCGCGGTCGGCGCGCAGATGCACTTCACCGCGCAGCGGCGCAACGGCGTTACGCTGCCGGACCTGGACATCGTGCTGAACCTGCCCGGCGAGCACAACGTGCGCAATGCGCTGTCAGTGATCGCGGTGGCGGTCGAGCTCAACGTACCCGACGAGGCGGTGCAGCGCGGCCTGGCCGACTTCAAGGGCGTGGGCCGGCGCTTCCAGCGCTACGGCGAGGTCAAGCTGCCGCGCGCACACGGGCCCGGCAGCTTCACGCTGATCGACGATTACGGCCACCACCCGGTCGAGATGGCGGCCACCATCGCCGCCGCGCGCGGCGCTTTCCCGGGGCGGCGCCTGGTGCTGGCTTTCCAGCCGCACCGCTTCACGCGCACGCGCGACTGCTTCGAGGATTTCGTCAAGGTCATCGGCGCGGCCGACGCGGTGCTGCTGGGCGAGGTCTATGCGGCCGGTGAAGCGCCGATCGTGGCCGCCGACGGCCGCTCGCTGGCACGCGCGCTGCGCGTGGCGGGCAAAGTGGAGCCGGTGTTCGTCGACGAGATCGCGGACATGCCGCAGGCCATCCTCGACAACGCGCGCGAGGGCGACGTGGTGATCTGCATGGGTGCGGGCTCGATCGGCGCCGTGCCCGCCAAGGTGGTCGAGCTCGGCGGCGCGGCCTCTTCCAAGAAGTCGGAGCGCTTCACGCGCGAAGGGAGAGCACTGTGAACCCGCAGGACTTCGGCAAGGTGGCCGTGCTTTTCGGCGGCACGTCGGCCGAACGCGAGATTTCCATCATGTCGGGCACCGGCGTGCTGGAGGCACTGCGCTCGCGCGGCGTCGACGCCCACGCCTTCGATCCGGCCGAGCGCGAGCTGGTCGAGCTCAAGCACGAAGGCTTCGCACGCTGCTTCGTCGTACTGCATGGCCGACACGGCGAGGACGGCACGGTGCAGGGCGCGCTGGAACTGCTCGGCATTCCCTACACCGGCTCCGGCGTGATGGCCTCGAGCGTGGCGATGGACAAGGTCATGACCAAGCGCATCTGGCAGGCCGACGGCCTGCCGACGCCGCGCTATGTGCGCCTGGCCTTCGACCAGCAGAGCCGCGAGCAGGTGCTGGCCGTGCCCGACGTGCTGGGGCTGCCGCTGATCGTGAAGCCGCCGCGCGAGGGTTCCTCCATCGGCGTGACCAAGGTCGAGGGCTACTCGCAGATGCAGGACGCCGTGACGCTGGCCGTCGGCTACGACACCGACGTGCTCTGCGAGGAGTTCATCGAGGGCGAGGAAGTCACCTGCGCCGTGCTCGGCGGCGGCCTCGGCGCCGAGGCGCTGCCGGTGGTGCGCATCGCCGCGCCCGAGGGCGCCTACGACTACCAGAACAAGTACTTCACCGACGACGTGAAGTACCACTGCCCGAGCGGCCTGTCCGATGCGGAGGAGCAGGAGATCCGGCGCATCACGCTGGCGGCCTACCACCAGCTCGGCTGCCGCGGCTGGGGCCGCGCCGACCTGATGATCCGCGCCAGCGACCGCAAGCCCTTCCTGCTGGAGATGAACACCTCGCCCGGCATGACCACCCATTCGCTGGTGCCCATGTCGGCGCGCGCGGCCGGCATCTCCTACGAGGACCTGTGCCTGCGCGTGCTGGCATCGGCCACCCTGGACTCGAAAGCGGAGGTCTGATGGCTGCCAGCATCCCCGTGCCCTTCGACGTCAAGCTCATGAACGTGACCGCGACCCTGGTGTACGCGTTGTTCGCGCTCGTGTTGCTGGCGGCGGGCGCATGGTGGGTGCTGCGCCAGCCCTTCTTCCCGCTGGCCGGCATCAAGGTCGACGGCGAGGTCACGCACAACAACGCGGTCACGTTGCGCGCCAACGTCGCGCCGCAGCTGGCGGGCAACTTCTTCACGGTCGACCTGGCGCGCGCGCGTGCCGCCTTCGAGGCCGTACCGTGGGTGCGCAAGGCGGTGGTGCGGCGCGAGTTCCCGAACAAGCTGCGCGCCACCCTCACCGAGCATGTGCCGGTGGCGCACTGGGGCGATGAGGCGCAATCGCGCCTCATCAACGGCTTCGGCGAAGTGTTCGAGGCCAACGTGGCCGAGGTCGACGACAGCCTGCCGCGGCTGGACGGGCCGACCGAGCAGTCCGGCCAGGTGCTGGGCATGTACCGCGTGCTGCAGCCGCTGTTTGCGCCCTACGAGCTGTCGCTCGACACGCTCGCGCTGTCGAGCCGCGGCAGCTGGCGCGCGGTGCTGGACACCGGCGCCGCGATCGAACTCGGCCGCGGGCAGAGCGAGGAAGTGGCGGCGCGCACGCAGCGTTTTCTGGTCACGGTGGCGCCGGTCGCGCGGCAGTACGGGCGCACGGTCGCTTCGGTCGAGGGCGCCGACCTGCGGCACAACGAAGGCTACGCGCTGCGCTTGCGCGGTGTCACCACGGTCGTCACCGACCCCAAGAAGAAATAGGAACTGAGGAAGCTTCATGTCCAAGGAATACAAAGACCTGGTTGTCGGACTCGACATCGGCACCGCCAAGGTGATGGCGGTGGTGGCCGAAGTGCTGCCCAACGGCGAGCTCAAGCTGGCCGGGCTCGGCATTGCGCCCAGCAACGGGCTCAAGCGCGGCGTGGTGGTGAACATCGACGCCACCGTGCAGAGCATCCAGCAGGCGCTCAAGGAAGCCGAGCTGATGGCCGACTGCAAGATCAGCCGCGTCTACACCGGCATCACCGGCAGCCACATCCGCGGCATCAACTCGAGCGGCATGGTCGCGGTCAAGGACAAGGAAGTCACGCAGGCGGACGTGGCCCGCGTGGTGGAGACGGCGCGCGCGATCAACATCTCGAGCGACCAGCGCCTGCTCTTGGTGGAGCCGCAGGAGTTCGTGATCGACGGCCAGGACGTGAAGGAGCCGATCGGCATGAGCGGCATGCGTCTCGAGGCCAAGGTGCACATCGTCACCGGCGCCCAGAGCGCGGCCGAGAACATCATCAAGTGCGTGCGCCGCTGCGGCCTGGAGGTCGACCAGCTGATGCTGAACCCGCTGGCCTCCAGCCTGGCGGTGCTGACCGAGGACGAGCGCGAGCTGGGCGTGGTGCTGGTCGATATCGGCGCCGGCACCACCGACGTCGCGATCTTCACCAACGGTGCGATCCGCCACACGGCGGTGATCCCGATCGCCGGCGACCTGATCACCAGCGACATCGCGATGGCGCTGCGCACGCCGACCAAGGACGCCGAGGACATCAAGGTCGAGAACGGCTATGCCAAGCAGCTATTGGCCGATCCGGACACGCAGGTCGAGGTGCCCGGCCTGGGCGACCGCGGGCCGCGCATGCTGAGCAAGCAGGCGCTGGCCGGCGTGATCGAGCCGCGGGTGGAAGAGATCTTCTCGCTGGTGCAGCAGGTGGTGCGCGAGTCGGGCTACGAAGAGGTGCTCTCCTCGGGCGTGGTTCTGACCGGCGGCAGCGCCGTGATGCCCGGTATGGTCGAGCTCGGCGAAGACATCTTCCTGAAGCCGGTGCGGCGCGGCATCCCGAAGTATTCGAGCGCGTTGTCGGACATGGTGGCGCAGCCGCGCGCCGCGACCGTGATGGGCCTGCTCGAGGAGGCGCGCTATGCGCGGCTGCGCGGCTTCAAGGTGGCGCAGAAGAACGGCTCTGTCAAGACGGCCTTCGGACGCTTCAAGGACTTCATCGTGGGGAACTTCTGATCATGAACTTCTACCCACTTTGGTTGGCACGCGGAAGTCCTCAACGTCATTTCAACGAGCGATGGCGACGAACCGGCCCACCGTTCGATCGTTGACGGTTCCCTAGAAAAAATTCACTCATACATACACGGCAACTGCAAATATTCAAGGAGTCAGAAATGGCCATCGAAATGATCGAAATCGAAGAGTTCAACCTAGGCACGCAGATCAAGGTGATCGGCGTCGGAGGCGGCGGCGGCAATGCGGTCGCGCACATGATGGAGCGCGGCGTGCAGGGCGTTCAGTTCGTCTGCGCCAACACCGACGCGCAGGCGCTCTCGCGCAGCAACGCGCACAAGACCATCCAGCTCGGTACCAACGGGCTGGGCGCCGGCAGCAAGCCCGAGAAGGGGCGCGATGCTGCGGAAGCCGCGATCGACGACATCCGCGAAGCCATCGCCGGCGCGCACATGCTGTTCATCACGGCCGGCATGGGCGGCGGCACCGGCACCGGCGCGGCGCCGGTGATCGCGCGCGTGGCCAAGGAGATGGGCATTCTCACCGTGGGCGTGGTGACCAAGCCCTTCGACTGGGAAGGCGGCCGCCGCATGACCAACGCCGATGCCGGCCTGGCCGAGCTCGAGGCGAATGTCGATTCGCTGATCGTGGTGCTCAATGAGAAGCTGCTCGACGTGCTGGGCGAGGACGTCACGCAGGACGAGGCCTTTGCGCATGCCAACGACGTGCTCAAGAACGCGGTCGGCGGCATCTCGGAAATCATCAACGAGTACGGCGGCGTGAACGTCGACTTCGAAGACGTGCGCACCGTGATGGGCGAGCCCGGCAAGGCCATGATGGGCACCGCCGCGGCCGCCGGCCCGGACCGCGCGCGCATCGCCGCCGAACAGGCCGTGGCCTGCCCGCTGCTCGAAGGCATCGACCTCTCGGGCGCCAAGGGCGTGCTGGTGCTGGTGACGGCGTCGAAGTCCTCGTTGAAGCTCAGCGAATCGAAGCTCGCGATGAACACCATCCGTGCCTACGCTTCGCCGGACGCGCACGTGATCTACGGCGCTGCCTACGACGACAACCTGGGCGACGAGATGCGCGTGACCGTGGTCGCGACCGGCCTCTCGCGCGCGGATGCGCGCCGCCAGGCGCCGACGCTGGAAGTGATCCGCACCGGCACCGACAACATCCCGTTCAACGTGCCGACGCTCGGCGGCGCGGGCCACGGGCATGCGAGCGGCCAGCCCAACTACGACGGCATGGCGGTGCCCAGCGTGTGGCGCACCAACCGCACCATGGCCGCTGCCAAAGTGGATGCGCTGTCCTCGGGTGGGATGGATGATTTCGAGATCCCGGCCTTTCTCCGCCGCCAGGCCGATTGACCGTCCCAGATGGCAGCTATCACGGACATAGCGAGGCGCACGGCACGCCGGGCGCCTCGCCCTCCTAAAATCGCTGCCGTGCTCCAACAACGTACCCTCAAATCCATCACCCGCGCGGTCGGCGTGGGGCTGCACAGCGGGCAGCGCGTGGAACTCACGCTCAGGCCGGCGCCCATCGATGCCGGCATCGTGTTCCGCCGCGTCGACCTGCCGGAACCGGTCGAGATCGCGATGACGGCCGAGGCCGTCACCGACACGCGGCTCGCGTCCACCGTGTCGTCCAAGGGTGCCAAGGTCCAGACCGTCGAGCACCTGATGTCGGCCTGCGCGGGCCTCGGCATCGACAACCTCCTGATCGACATCACGGCCGACGAGGTGCCGATCCTCGACGGCTCGGCATCGTCCTTCGTGTTCCTGCTGCAAAGCGCGGGCATCGAGCTGCAGAAGGCGCCGCGCCGCTTCATCCGCGTCACCAAGCCGGTCGAGGTGCGCGAAGGCGAGGGGGCCGATACCAAGTGGGCGCGGCTTTCGCCCTACCACGGCTACAAGCTCAGCTTCGAGATCGACTTCGATCATCGCGTGGTCAATTCGACCGGCCAGCGCGTCGAGTTCGACCTGGGGTCGGGCTCGTACAGCCGCGACATCGCGCGCGCGCGCACCTTCGGCTTCACCAAGGAGGTCGAGTACATGCGCTCCAAGGGCCTGGCGCTCGGCGGCGGGCTCGACAACGCGATCGTGATGGACGACACCAAGGTGCTGAATGCGGGCGGACTGCGCTACGACGACGAGTTCGTCAAGCACAAGATTCTGGACGCCATGGGCGACCTCTACGTCATCGGCCGGCCGCTGCTCGCGGCCTACAGCGCGTTCCGCTCGGGCCACGCGCTCAACAACAAGCTGCTGCGCGAACTGCTCGCGCACGAAGACGCCTACGAGATCGTCACTTTCGACGACCAGAGTCGCGCGCCGGCTGGCTTCGCCGAAGTCGCGCGCGCCTGGTAGCGCGGGGCCTTCCAGGCGATGCTGCTGTTTCGCTGGGCCATCCTGCTGCTTCTGCTGGTGGCCGGCATCTCTTTCGCCTTCTTCGCCGGCACCGGGCAGCCCAAGTACAAGCGCTTCGGCTGGATCGTGCTCAAGTGGACGCTGTTCGCGGCCTTCGGCTTCTTCGCGGTGCTGATCGCGGAGCGCGTGGTTTGACGTGATATCCTTACCTTTTGGTAAGGAAGGTTAGTATGCAAACCACCCTGACATCAAAGGGCCAGATGACGCTGCCAAGTGCCGCCAGGGCGCGGCTAGGCCTGGAGGCAGGCGATCGGCTTCTGGTGACGGTGGTGGACGACGACACCATCGTTCTGAAAAGGCCGACACCAACGCCTGTCAAGGCGCTGCGGGGTCTGCTGGCGCGGCCCAAGCGGGCGCTGACCGTCGAAGAGATGGACGTTGGGGTTGCGGCCCACCTGGGCGAGAAACATCGCCCCGGCACGGCGAAGTGATCGCGCTCGATACCAACCTGTTGGTGAGGCTCCTCACCAACGACGATGCGCGGCAGGCGGCCAAAGCCGAAGCTTGGCTTCGCGATAACGCCAGCGCGCGTTCACCGGCTTACGTCGATCACGTCGTTCTTTGCGAGCTGAGTTGGGTCTTGGAGCGCAGCTATGGCTACGCGCGTGATGCTGTTCACCAAGCCATGAGCGCATTGCTGAACCATGATCAACTCAAGGTCGAATCACCGGGCCTGGTTCGGCAGGCGCTTGGCCTGTACGAAGCTGGTCCGGCCGACTTTTCGGACTACCTGCTGGCCGTGCGTGCGCAGGCCGCCGGCTACGCGCCGGTGCTGACCTTCGATAAGAAGGCGGCCAAAACACCAACGCATCGGTTGCTGCGCTGACGCGCCCGAATCAGCGCGTCCGCCCCTGCCTGTACATCCCGCTGGTGCTGCGTGCGAGCACCGCGGCCTGGCCGAGCCGGGCCATCGAGCTGCCGACATGGGCGTGCGTGATCGCGATGCCGAGCGCATCGGCCGCGTCGCTGCCGGGCAGGCCGGGTAGTTGCAGCAAGCGCTTGACCATCTCCTGCACCTGCGCCTTCGCGGCCTTGCCGTGGCCCGCGACGGCCTGCTTCATCTGCAGCGCGGTGTATTCGGCGACCGACAGGTTGCTCGTCACCAGCGCCGTGAGGCAGGCGCCGCGCGCCTGCCCGAGCAGCAGGGTCGATTGCGGATTGACGTTGACGAACACGATCTCCACCGCTGCTGCATCGGGCTTGTAGCGCTCGACGACTTCGCAGATGCCGTCGAACAGCACCTTCAGCCGGGCCGGCAGCTCGCCCTGCGCGACGCGCTTGGTGCTGATGGTGCCGCTCGCGACATAGCGCAGCGTGTGGCCGTCCATGTCCACCACGCCGAAGCCGGTGGTCTGCAAGCCGGGGTCGATGCCGAGGATGCGCATGCGAGCCTTATGCGCCGAAATACCAGCGCACCGAATGGAAGAACACGGGTGCCGCGAAGCAGAGCGCATCGACGCGGTCCAGCAGGCCGTTGGCGCCCGTCACGCCGACGCCGCGTTGCCCCCAGTTGGGAATGCCGCGGTCACGCTTGAGCGCCTTCATCACGAGGTGGCCCATCGAGCCGGCGACGCAGGCGATCAGCGACACCGCGAGCGCCTGGCCGAACTTGAAGGGCGTGATGAAGGAGAACAGCGCGCCGACCAGGCTCGCGATGCCCATGCCGATCGCCCAGCTGGTCCAGTTGAAGCTGCGGCTCACGTGGGGCGCGACGGGTTCCTGTCGGAACAGCCAGTGCCCGAGCTTGCCGAGCCGGGCCTTGGCCTGTTCCTCGGGCGCCGGTGCGGAAGCATCCCCGGGCATGGTGCTGCGCCGCGAGATCAGATGCTGCGTCAGCACGCAGGTCTGGACCACGAACACCAGGAAGAACACGAGGAAGGGGCTCTTGCCCTCGTAGCCTGGAAAGGACAACAGGAGCAGCGCCGGCACATGGCTCATGCCGTAGACGCAGACCATGATGCCCCACTGCAGCTTGGCGTTGCGTTCCAGGAAGTGGTTGGGGTCGTCGGCCAGCGCGCTCACCACGGGAATCGCGATGAACACATAGACCGGGATGAACACGGTAAACAGGTCGAAGTGCGCGGTTGCGACCAGCCAGAACTGGATCGGCAGTACGACGAAGAAGGCCAGGATCAGGCTGCGATGGTCGCCGCGCCGCGTCGGCGACAGCGTGATGAACTCGCGCAGCGCGAAGAAAGAGATCAGCGCGAACAGCACGGTGGCGACCGTTTCGCCCAGCGCCCAGCCGATCCAGAAGATCACCACCATGACCCAGGTGGTGCGCAGCAGGGTGAGGAAGTGCAGCAGTTCGCGTTGCCAAGTCTCGTCGTGCACCGGGTTGCGGCGCTCCCTGAAGGTCAGCAGGAAGGCCACGGTGCTGACGATGACGAGCAGGCCGAAGACGATCAGGAACAGGGCCGCGACCTGGTGGTTCGGCGCGAGATGGCGCAGGTATTCGTTCATACGTAGCGCAGCGCGACGACCGCTTCGCGCGCCCGATCGAGGAAGGGCCGGCGGTCTTCACCTTCTTCGAGGCGAACCGGCTCGCCGAAAGTGACCGAGCAAAGAATGGGCACCGGCACGACCTCGCCCTTGGGCATCACGCGCTGCACGTTGTCGATCCAGGCCGGCACCAGCACCGCCTCCGGGAACATCTGGGCCAGCGTGAAGAGGCCCGACTTGAACTTCTGCGGCTCGCCCGTGTGGCCGCGCGTGCCCTCGGGAAAGATGATGATCGAGTCGCCGCTCTGCAGCGCCTCGATCAGGGGCTGCAGCGGCGCGAGGGCTTCGGCGCTGCCGGGCACTACCGCAGCCGCCGGTTCCGCGATCTCGGCCGCCGGCGGCGCGAGCGGCAGTTCCGTTTGCACCACCCCGTCGAACGAGGGCTCGATGCGCTCCGCGGGCCCTGGCGCCGCGGTGGGCGGCGGAACCGGCGCGCTGCCGCCACGCTCCACATAGATCGCGTTGAACACTTCGGTCGTGATCCAGTGCTTGAAGGGCGTCGTGGCCCAGTAGTCGCGCGCCGCGATCGGCCGCGTGATGCTGCGCAGTTCTTCGGGCAGCGCGGCCCAGATCATCACGAGGTCGAGATGGCTCTGGTGATTGGCGAAATAGATGCGCTGCTCGGCCTTGGGCGGACAGCCCCACCAGCGCGCCTGGGCGCCGGTGAGAAGCCGGATCGCGACCAGCAGGGCCCACCCCGTGAACTTTGCAAGCATGGCGGCGATGATACGGGCCCGAACCCGTTCACCCTGAGCTTGTCGAAGGGTCGAAGGGCTGCGCAAGGCTTCGACAGGCTCAGCCCGAACGGTTTGGGGAACTCAGGGCAGTTCTGCAGACGGCATGCGCGCCGCGATCGTGGCCGCGCGGCCCGAGAGATAGGCCGAGCCGGACCGGCGTTCGTAGACCTTGGGGCTCGGCAGCATCACCGCGAGCCGCGCCGCTTCGCCGGCGCTAAGCCGCGCGGCCGGCTTCCTGAAGTAGTGCTGTGCGGCCGCTTCGGCGCCGAACACGCCTTCGCCCCATTCCACGCTGTTGAGGTAGATCTCGAGGATGCGTTCCTTGTCGAGCAGAAGCTCCAGTGCCGTGGCCAGCACCAGCTCCTGGCCCTTGCGCAGCAGCGTGCGCTCGCCCGAGAGCAGCAGGTTCTTCGCGAGCTGCTGGGTGATGGTCGAGCCGCCGCGCAGCTGGGGCGGGCGCGGTTCCTTGCCGCGTGCCCGCATCTTGGCAGCACGCCGCGCGGCGATCTGCTCGGCCTTGGCATTGCGCTGGCGCGCGCGCTCGATGGCCTCCCACTCGACACCCTGGTGGTAGATGAACTGGTCGTCTTCGCTGGCGATCACCGCGCGCTTGAGCGTGTCGGAGATCTGCGTGTAGGGGACCCAGCGCTGCTTCCAGTCCCGTTCCCCATTGCTGCGCCCCTCGGTGGCGAGTTGCCAGGCCTCGGAGCGCTGGAAGGCGGTGGACTGCGGATCGATCGCCGCCATCGCGGCGATGCGCGCGATGAAAAAGACTTCGAGCGCGAAGCCCGCGACGATCAGGCACAGCGCCCAGCGAAGAAGCGCTTTCACGTCCGATCAACAATGGCGCGTAGCTCGGCCAGCACCTGTGCCGCGGGCGGCCGCACGCCGCGCCAGAGCGCAAAGGCCTCGGCCGCCTGCTCGACCAGCATGCCGAGGCCGTCGCGCGGCACGGCGCCGTGGTCGCGCGCCCAGTTCATGAAGCCCACGGCGGCCGGGCCGTACATCATGTCGACCGCCAGCGCGCCGCGCTTCAGCACACTCGCCGCGACCGGCACTTCGCCGCCCGCCAGGCTCGAGGCCGTGGCGTTCACCACGATGTCGAAGTTGCCGGGCACCGCGTGCAGTTCCTGTGCTTCCAGCGTGACGTGGTGCGCAAGCGCGAGCGCCGCATGGCGCTGCACCAGCGTGATGGCCTTGGCCAGCGTGCGGTTGGCGACCACCACGCGGCGAGGGCTGCCTTCCAGCAGCGGGCCCAGCACGCCGGCCGCGGCACCGCCGGCGCCGAGCAGCAGCAGCTCGCTGCCGGCGAGCGACACTCCTGCATGGACCGTGATGTCGTTGACGAGGCCGGCGCCGTCGCTGTTGTCACCATGAATGCCGTCTTCCTCGAAGCTCAGCACATTGACGGCGCGCGCCAGCGCGGCGCGCGGGCTCAGGTGCTGGGCGAGTGCCGCCGCGTCGAACTTGAAGGGCACGGTGATGTTGCAGCCGCGCGCGGTGCCGGCCGGGTCGGCGCGGAAGGCCGCCACCGCTTCATCGAAGCCGTCGATCGGCACCAGCCGGCGGCCGTAGTCCAGCGTCTGGCCCGTCAGTTCGGCAAAGCGCGCATGGATCCACGGCGAGCGGCTGTGCTCCACCGGATTGCCCATCACGCAGTACAGGTCCATGCTCATTGCCTCGATGAGGAAGACACCTGGGTTTCGAGCGTCTCGTCGCGGGTGAACTTGAAGCGCGAGGGCAGCACGATCTGGTCGGTCTGCCGGCGCATCGCGTCGGTGAACTTGCCGAAATTGCCGATGCTGCGCACGATCGCCTGGGCGCGCCGGTCCAAGGCCTGGTTGCCCGAACCTTCGATGACCTCGGTGCCGAGGATCGAGCCGTCGAAGTTGACGGTCACCATCATCGTGAGCTCGCCGTACAGTTTTTTGCCGGCGAGCTCGGGGAAGTTCTCGGTGCCGCGTTGCTCGATGCGCCTGCGCAGCGCGTCGACGTAGACGGCATACGTGGCTTCGCGGGTCGCCGGGCTCAGATAGCGCTTCTTGGGCCGCGCGTTCTCTTCGTTCACGCGGCGTTCGATCTCGGCCAGCATCTTGATCAGCTGGCGGCGCTTTTCCTCGCGCGCCGCGTTCTCGCTCGGGCTGCCCTGGTTGCGCGGGTCGGGCATCGGCATGGCGGCGAGCTGCTGTTTGATCTGCGCCAAAAGCAGCATCTGCTGCGCCTGCATCGCCTCCACCTGGCGCTGCGCGTCTTCCATCGAGTCGCCGACGGCGGTGAAGGTGGAGGGCGGCAGCGGACTGGTGGCGCGGCCGCGTTCGAGATCGCCGCCGCCGGCCAGCGAGGTCTGGGCGATGGCACGGGCCTTGTCGGGGCGCTCGTTGGTCTTGGCGTTGACCAGGATGACTTCGAGCGGCGTTTCGGTGAACACGCGGTTGAAAGTCTCCGGGTCGGCAAAGCGCAGCCCGAGCAGCAGCGCGTGCGCCGCGACCGACAGGCCGAGCGCGATCTGCAGGCTGCTCAGGTCGCGCAGGTTCATGCTGTTACCTTCTCCGGGGCAGCCTCGTCGCTGTCGGCGAGGTCGACCGCAATGGCGATCGGCCCGGCCACTTCTTCCTCGTCCTCGCCGCTCTCGTCTTCCGCGGCAGCCTCGGCCGGCGCCGCATCGAGGCGCTCGATGACGGTGCCGTGCACGTCGAGCGCGATCTCGTCGATCTCACCGAGCCTGACGCGCACGCGAGCGCCGCGCATCAAGCCTTGCGTGCCGGTGACCTGGAACACCAGCGGCAGCGTGTCGGCGCGCACCAGGGCGCCGTTGCCCACGTCCTTGATCAGGGTCGCGTCGAGTTCGGCGATGCCCCGCTGCTGGAGGTACTTGAGCGTCCAGAAGCGCTCCATGCCGCCCTGGTGGGCGTTGTAGGCGGCGTAGGCCGCGTCGAAACCCGAGAGGATCGAGAACAGGTCGGCGTCCTTGGGCTTGAAAGGCGCAGCCAACGCCGCGGTCTTGCCGTGGCGCGCGGCCGCGATGATCTGCCACTGGTTCACGAGGTCGGTATAGCGGCGCAGCGGCGAGGTGCTCCAGGCGTAGCTCTTCACGCCGAGGCCGGCATGCGGCAGGGCCCGCGTGCCCATGCGCACCTTGATGCCGGGCGCCAGGCTGGCCTGGCTGCGGTAGAGGCCGGGCACGCCGAGTTCGCCGAGCCAGCCGCCCCAGCTGCTGTTGGCCAGGATCATGGCCTCGGAAACGATCAGGTCGAGCGGTGCGCCGCGCTGGCGGGTGCTGATCTGCACCTGCTCGTTGCCGGTGGGTTCGCTGCCGTTGCCGATCAGTCGGAAGTTGTAGTCGGGCCGGTTGAAGCTCTCGGGCTTGCCGCGCACCACTTCGCGCTGCGCCTTCAGCTGCTTCGCGAGGCGGAACAGGAAGGACAGCGGGGCGCGCGCGCGTTTCGCGACCTCGGGCGTGTTCTCGCCGTCCATCGAGGCATCTTCGAGCCAGCCCTGCGTGACGACGCCGTCGAGCTGATCATGGCGTAGGTTGGCCACGATCGGCACGCGCTCGAGCTGGGTCTCTGCGCCTTTCAGTTCCAGCGTCGCTTCGTCGAAGCTGGCGTAGAGCGAGACGGCCGGGCAGTCGCGCCCTTCCTGCAGAGTGTAGGCCTCCACCACGTCGTCGGGCAGCATGGTGATCTTGTGGCCCGGCATGTAGACCGTCGACATGCGCGCGCGCGCCACTTGGTCGATCGGGCTGCCCGGTGCCAGCGCCAGGCCGGGCGCCGCGATGTGGATGCCGACGCGCACCGTGCCGCTGCCGAGGCCCGTGACCGAGAGCGCATCGTCGATCTCGGTGGTCTGCGAATCGTCGATCGAGAAGGCCTGCACCTCGGCGAGCGGCAGTTCGTCGGTGATGGCTGGCGCTTGCAGGGCCGGGAAGCCGGTGCCCTTGGGGAAGTTCTCGAACAGGAAGCGGCGCCAGTGGAACTGGTAGGGCGAATCGATCGCGCCCGCCTGCTTGAGCAACTCGAGCGGCGGCCGCTGCGTCGCACGCGCGGCTTCGACCACGGCCTTGTACTCGGGCGCGTTCTTGTCGGGCCGGAAGAGGATCTTGAAGAGCTGCTCGCGCACCGGCGCGGGGCAAACGCCTTCCGCCAGCTGCGCGGACCATTCGGCGATCTGCGCCTGTACCGCTTTTTTCTTCTCGATAGCGGCCAACGCCTGCTGCACGATCTCGGCCGGCGCCTTCTTGAAGCGGCCCTTGCCCGCGCGGCGGAAATAGTGCGGCGCCTCGAACAGCGCCAGCAGCGCGGCGGCCTGCTGCGCCAGCGTCGGATGAGCCTGAAAGTAGTCAACCGCGAGCTCGGCAAAGGCGAACTCGCCTTCGGGCGCGAATTCCCAGGCCAGGTCGAGATCCATGCCGGCGGCCAGGGTGCGCGCTTCGGCCAGCAATTCGGCCGGAGCCGGCTTCTCGAAGCGCAGCACGATGTTGGCGCCCTTGACCTTGACGCGTTTGCCGGACTCGAGCTCGACCTGCGCCGAGGCCTCGGCCTCCGACAACACGCGGCCGCCGAGGTACTTGCCGGCTTCTTCGAACAAAACAAACATGGCGCGGATTGTCCCATGCGCGGCGATGAACGCCGGCCGCGGACCGCGTTCAGGCCGGGTCGATGAAGGCCATCACATCGTCCAGGTGATGGCGCTCGAAATCGGACAGCGCATGGTCGCTGCCCTCGAGCAGCTTGATGCGGCTTCCGGGGTAGCGGGCCGACATCTCGCGCCAGTCCAGGAGCTCGTCGCCCTTGGCGATGACGGCGAAGACCTGCTCGGGCTGTGCCAGCGGCCCGAGTTCGAGCGCACGCAGTTGATCGATGTACTCGGGCCGGAAAAAAAAGTGCTCGGCCGGGTCGTGCCAGGAGCTCTGCTCGCCGATGTAGTTCGCCAGGTCGCGTGCCGGATGGACCGCGGGGTTCAGCAGCACGGCGCGGCAGCCTGTCATGCCGGTCACATGGGTGGCATAGAAGCCGCCGAGCGAGGAACCCACGACCGCCATCGAGCTGCGCGGCCATGGCGCGATGCCGTTCATCACGAGTTCGATGGCCTCGCGGGGGGAGGGCGGCAGTTGCGGGCACCACCACTGCAGTTGCGGGTGCCGTTCGGCCACGCGCTGCGCCATCTGCCGCGCCTTGGTCGACAGCGGCGAGGAGCGAAAGCCATGGAGATACAACAAATGGGTGGCGGGCAACGGGTTCATGCTGCTGGATTGTTACGGAAGCGCGCCGGGACGCGGATAATCCGCGCCCATGTCAGCCGTGTTCAACCAGCCGTCGCTCGCGCGTCGCATCGTCCCCGTGTTCCAGGGCTTCGACGGCTTTCTCGCTTTCGCCGTGCTGCTGCTGGCCTGCGCCGGCATGCTGACCATGTATTCGTCGGGTTTCGACCACGGCTCGCGCTTCGCGGACCACGGCCGCAACATGCTCCTGGCCGGCTTCATCATGTTCGTGGTGGCGCAGGTGCCGCCGCAGCGCCTGATGTTCTTTGCCGTGCCGCTCTACGCCCTGGGCGTGGGGCTGCTGATCGCGGTGGCGCTGTTCGGGATCACCAAGAAGGGCGCCACGCGCTGGATCAATGTCGGCATGGTGATCCAGCCGAGCGAAATCCTGAAGATCGCGATGCCCCTGATGCTGGCCTGGTGGTTCCAGCGCCGCGAGGGCCAGTTGCGCACGCTCGACTTCGTGGTCGCCACCGTGCTCTTGGCGGTGCCGGTCGGCCTGATCATGAAGCAGCCCGACCTGGGCACCTCGCTGCTGGTGCTGGCGGCCGGCCTGTCGGTGATCTTCTTCGCCGGGCTCTCGTGGAAACTGATCGTGCCGCCGGTGGTGATCGGGCTGGTCGCGGTGGCGCTGATCGTCGGCTTCGAGTCGCAGCTGTGCGCCGACGGCGTCGACTGGCGCGTGCTGCACGACTACCAGAAGCAGCGCATCTGCACGCTGCTCGACCCGACCAAAGACCCGCTGGGCAAGGGCTTCCACATTATCCAGGGCATGATCGCCATCGGCTCCGGCGGCGTCGGCGGCAAGGGTTTCATGCAGGGCACGCAGACCCACCTGGAGTTCATTCCCGAGCGCACCACCGACTTCATCTTCGCGGCTTATTCCGAGGAATTCGGTCTCATCGGCAATCTGGCGCTGATCGCGGCCTTCGTCTTCCTGATCTTTCGCGGCCTCGCGATCGCGCTGGATGCGCCGACGCTGTTCTCCCGCCTGCTGGCCGGCGCGATGACGATGATCTTCTTCACCTACGCCTTCGTGAACATGGGCATGGTGAGCGGCATCCTGCCCGTGGTCGGCGTGCCTTTGCCCTTCATCAGCTATGGCGGCACCGCGATGGTGACGCTCGGCCTGGGGCTCGGCATCCTGATGTCCATTTCGCGCGCCAAGCGGCTGATGCAGTCCTGAGCGCCATTCGGGGTGCGAGCCTAGAATCCTTCGATGATTTCACGCGAACCCACCATCGAGCGCCTCGCCACGGCGCAGCAGCTCCTGCTCACGCCCTTCGGCCTCGACGAGTCGCACCTGTCGCGCGCCCTGGCCGAAATCACCGCCCACAAGGTGGACGACGCCGACCTCTACTTCCAGTACACGCGCAGCGAGGGCTGGAGCCTGGAGGAGGGCATCGTCAAGACCGGCAGCTTCAGCATCGACCAGGGCGTCGGCGTTCGCGCGGTCAGCGGCGAGAAGACGGCCTTCGCCTATTCGGACGACATCTCCGAGGCCTCGCTGCTCGATGCGGCGCGGACCGTGCGCACCATTTCCGCTGCCGGGCGCAACGGGCGGGTGAAGGCTCCGGCGCGCAAGGTCGCGACGAGCCGTTCGCTCTATGGCGGCGTGGACCCGATCTCGACGCTCGACAGCACCGCCAAGGTCGAGTTGCTCGGCAAGGTCGAGAAGCTCGCGCGTTCCAGGGATCCGCGCGTCGCGCAGGTGATGGCCGGCCTCGCGAGCGAATACGACGTGGTGCTGGTCGCGCGCGCCGACGGCACGCTGGCGGCCGACGTGCGGCCGCTGGTGCGGCTGTCGGTCACGGTGATCGCCGAGCAGAACGGCCGCCGCGAGATGGGCTCGGGCGGCGGCGGCGGCCGCTTCGGTCTCGCCTATTTCGACGATGCGCAGATTGCCGAGTACGTCGACCAGGCCGTCCAGCAGGCGCTCACCAACCTGGAATCGCGTCCCGCGCCCGCGGGCGAGATGACCGTGGTGCTCGGCCCGGGCTGGCCCGGCATCCTGCTGCACGAGGCCATCGGCCACGGGCTGGAAGGCGACTTCAACCGCAAGGGGTCGAGCGCCTTCTCGGGCCGCATCGGCGAGCGCGTGGCGGCCAAGGGTGTGACCGTGCTGGACGACGGCACCATCGCCGACCGCCGCGGCTCGCTCAACGTCGACGACGAAGGCAACGCGACGCAGCGCAATGTGCTGATTGAGGACGGCATCCTGAAGGGCTACATCCAGGATTCGCTCAATGCGCGCCTGATGAAGGTCCCGCCCACCGGCAACGGCCGCCGCGAGAGCTACGCGCACGTACCGATGCCGCGCATGACCAACACCTACATGCTGGGCGGCGACAGGGTGCCGGAAGAAATCGTCGCCAGCATCAAGAAAGGCCTCTACGCCACCAACTTCGGCGGCGGCCAGGTCGACATCACGAGCGGCAAGTTCGTGTTCTCGGCCAGCGAAGCCTACTGGGTGGAGAACGGCAAGATCCAGTATCCGGTGAAGGGCGCCACCCTGGTCGGCAACGGTCCCGATGCGCTGACGCGCGTGACGATGATCGGCAACGACATGGCGCTCGATACGGGCGTCGGCACCTGCGGCAAGGAAGGCCAGAGCGTGCCGGTCGGCGTCGGCCAGCCCACGCTGCGCATCGACGGCCTGACCGTCGGCGGCACCGCCTGACGCCCGCAAACAACAGCCGAGCCCAAAACCCTGTGCTACATTCGGCCCCTATGTCTTCGCGCGTCGCGTTTTTCTTTTCGTACTTTTGGTTCCCGGTTTCCGGCGGACGAGAGGCGAGCGCGTAAAGCACACTGACACACCCTCCCAGAACCGCCGGCGCCTCGAGCCCCGGCGGTTTTTTTATGCCCCGATGATTTTCAAAGTGAAGGAAGAAGCGATGAGCACGAACACTGCCCCGGCCACCGAGAACTGGTATGCGAGCGTCGAGAAAACCAGCCGAACCGACGACGAACGCATCAAGGACATCACCGTGCTGCCCCCTCCCGAACATCTGATCCGTTTCTTCCCGATCCGCGGCACGCCGGTCGAATCGCTGATCACCGGTACCCGCCGCGCCATCCACAACATCATGGCCGGCAAGGACGACCGGCTGCTGGTCGTGATGGGCCCGTGCTCGATCCACGACCCGGCCGCAGCGCTCGAATACGCAAGGCGCCTGAAGGCCGAGCGCGAGAAGTACGCCGGCACGCTGGAGATCGTGATGCGGGTCTACTTCGAAAAGCCGCGCACGACGGTGGGCTGGAAGGGGCTCATCAACGACCCCTACCTCGACGAGAGCTTCCGCATCGACGAGGGCCTGCGCATCGCGCGCCAACTGCTCATCGACATCAACCGGCTGGGGCTGCCGGCCGGCAGCGAGTTCCTCGACGTGATCTCGCCGCAGTACATCGGCGACCTGATCTCCTGGGGCGCGATCGGCGCCCGCACCACCGAGAGCCAGGTGCACCGCGAACTGGCTTCCGGCCTGTCGGCGCCGATCGGCTTCAAGAACGGCACCGACGGCAACATCCGCATCGCGACCGACGCCATCCAGGCGGCGGCGCGCGGGCACCACTTCCTCTCGGTGCACAAGAACGGACAGGTGGCGATCGTGCAGACCAACGGCAACAAGGACTGCCACGTGATTCTGCGCGGCGGCAAGGCGCCCAACTACGACGCCGCGAGCGTGGCCGCCGCCTGCGAGGACCTCGAAGCCGCCAAGCTGCCGCCGACGCTGATGGTCGACTGCAGCCACGCCAACAGCAGCAAGCAGCACCAGAAGCAGATCGACGTGGCGAAGGACATCGCCGCGCAGATTGCGGGCGGCAGCAAGAGCGTGTTCGGCCTGATGGTCGAGAGCCACCTGAGCGCGGGCGCCCAGAAGTTCAGCGCCGGCAAGGACCGCGTGGCCGATCTGGAATACGGCAAGAGCATCACCGATGCCTGCCTGGGCTGGGACGATTCGGCCCAGGTGCTGGAGCTGCTGTCGCAAGCGGTGAAACAGCGCCGCGGCTGAATCGGTGCGACGGCGCTCAGATCAGCGCCGCCAGCTCCGGCCAGTGGTGGCGCAGCAGCGCCGCCTCGTCGCCGTCGGGCTGCATGAACGAGAAATCGCTGAAGTCGAAACCGGGTCCCACGGTGCAACTGACCAGCGTGTAGTCGTCGGTGGCCTGCGACACGATGGGCCGGGCTGCTTGCCACTGGCCTGCCGGAACGGTGTGCTGCGGTCGCGTTCCGTGGACATCGACCGGGCCCAGCCGCAGGTGGACCGGCGGCGTGCGCAGCGCCCCATCGCTGGTCCAGAGCGCGAGCGGAACCCCTTCGAGATGGATCCACACTTCGTCGGACGCCACACGGTGCCAGCGCGAATGCTGGTGGGCTTCCAGCAGGAAATAGATGGTAGTGAGCGCCTGGCGGGCCGGCCGCCCATCGGCGGGCATGACCTGCGCTGTCGAGCGGAACACCTCGCGGAACCAGCCGCCCTCGGGATGAGGCTGCAGATTCAGGGTATCGATGAGCTCCTGTGCGCGCATGAGCCTATTCTGCCGCGCCTGTCGCGCGCAAGGCGGAAAGAAGCTTCTCGTGCACGCCTCCGAAACCGCCGTTGCTCATGCAGACGATGTGATCGCCGGGCCGCGCGACCGCGACGATCTGCGCCACCAGCGGCTCGATCGCGCCGGCCACCTGCGCCCGGTCGCCCATCGGCGCGAGCGCTGCGGCAGCGTCCCATTCCAGTCCGCCGCTATGGCAGAAAGCGAGGTCGGCCGCTTCGAGGCTCCAGGGCAGCTGGGCCGCCATGGTGCCCAGCTTCATGGTGTTGCTGCGCGGTTCGAAGGCGGCCAGGATGCGCTCGCCCTGGTGGCCGTCGGCGTCGAGCTTCTTTCGCAGGCCGTCGAGCGTGGTGCGGATCGCCGTCGGGTGGTGCGCGAAGTCGTCGTAGACCGTGATCGCTGCGCCCGCGCGCGCGACGGTGCCGCGCAGCTCCATGCGGCGGCGCACGTTGCGGAAGCTGGCCAGAAAGCCGGCCGCTTCGGCCGGCGCCACGCCCACATGCTCCGCGGCGGCGATCGCGGCGAGCGCATTCATCTGGTTGTGCAGGCCGGACAGCGCCCATTCGACGCGGCCGACCTGCTCGCCTTGGCGCAGCACCTCGAACGCGTCGTGCGGCCCATGGGCCTGCCATTCGCCGCCGGCGCCGAATCGGGCCAGTTCGCTCCAGCAGCCCTGGGCCAGCACGCGCTGCAGGCTCTCCTCGGTGGCGTTGACGACCACGCGGCCCGTCCCCGGCACGATGCGGACGAGGTGGTGGAATTGCCGTTCGATCGCCCCCAGGTCGTCGAAGATGTCGGCGTGGTCGAACTCCAGGTTGTTCAGGATCGCGGTGCGCGGGCGGTAATGAACGAACTTGCTGCGCTTGTCGAAGAAGGCCGTGTCATATTCGTCGGCTTCGATCACGAACTTGTTCTTGCCGAGCCGGGCCGAGACGCCGAAGTCGAGCGGCACACCGCCCACCAGGAAACCCGGCGCCAGGCCGGCGCGTTCGAGGATCCAGGCCAACATCGAAGTGGTGGTGGTCTTGCCGTGCGTGCCGGCCACCGCCATCACATGCCGGCCCTGCAGCACGTGTTCTGCCAGCCATTGCGGGCCGCTGGTGTAGCTGGCGCCGGCGTCGAGGATGGCTTCCATCAGCGGGAACTTGGGTGTGCCGTCGGCGAGCCGGGCGCGGGACACCACGTTGCCGATGACGAAGACATCGGGCCGCAGCGCCATCTGGTCGGCGTCGTAGCCTTCGATCAGCTCGATGCCGAGCGAGCGCAGTTGGTCGCTCATCGGCGGATAGACGCCGGCATCGCAACCGGTCACCCGATGGCCGGCTTCGCGCGCCAATGCGGCGACACCGCCCATGAAGGTGCCGCAGATGCCGAGGATGTGAATATGCATCGGTCGATTCTAGGGACGCAGGGCGGCCGGTCTTCTGCCGGTGCCTTACTGCGGGCAAAATGGGCCGATGGACACGTCCAAGCAGGAAATTGCCGCCGCTGCGGCCCGCCTCGTCGTCGAGGAAGGGCTGGAGTACGGCCCCGCCAAGCGCCGCGCGCTGCGCGACCTGGGTCTGCCTGTGCGTACGCCGCTGCCGAACAACGACGAGATCGAGGCCGAGGTGCGGGATTACATCCAGCTCTATTGCGCGGACACCCAGCCCAAGGAATTGCACGCGCTGCGCCAGCTGGCGCTCGAATGGATGGAGCGGATGGCGCAGTTCCGGCCTCACATCGGCGGCGCCGTGTGGCACGGCACGGCGACGCGCCTGTCGGACATCTACATCCAGCTCTTCTGCGACGACCCGAAGTCCGCCGAGATCGCGCTCATCGACCACCATGTCGACTACGAGCCGCGCATGGTCACCGGCTTCCATGGCGAGCAGGTCGAAGCCCTCAGCGTTCATGTGGCGAGCCGGGCACTCGGCGAGGAGATTGGCGTGCACCTGCTGGTGTACGACCTCGACGATCTGCGAGGCGCGCTCAAGCCTGACGCGCAGGGCCGCATCCCGCGCGGCAACCTGGCCGCGCTCAGGCGGCTGATAGAAAAGGACAGTGGATGACTTCGAGCCCCACGCGCCGGGCCTGGCTCTATGGCGGCGTCGCCGCGGTGGCGGCCGTTGCCGGTCTGGGCGGTGCTCTGTGGCACCGCCGGGGCGGCGCGGCCGGCGGCGAGCAGCTGGACGCCGCATTCTGGGCGCAGCGCTTCGATCGGCCCGAAGGTGGCGAACTGGTGTTCGAGAGTCTGCGGGGCAAGCCGCTGTTGCTCAACTTCTGGGCCACCTGGTGTCCTCCTTGCGTCGAGGAGATGCCCATGCTCGATGCGTTCTTTCGCGAAAATGCGGCCAACGGCTGGCAAGTTGTCGGTCTGGCGATCGATCAGCCCACCGCGGTTCGCAAGTTCCTGACCAAGACGCCGGTCAGCTACCCCATCGGTTTGGCGGGGCTGCAAGGCACGGAACTGGTCAAGAATCTGGGCAACACGGCCGGCGGTCTGCCCTTCACCTTGGTGCTCGATGCCGGTGGAGCAGTGGCGGCGCGTAAAATGGGCAAGCTCGAGCCGGGTGATCTCCAGGCATGGCGACGGGCCTAGTTCACGGCTAGAATCGCTCGCCCGTTCGGGCAGTTGATGGCGAAACGCCGAAATACGCCGAAAAACACCGATTTTTAGGCGAGTTAAATCCTAATAGCCGGCAAAGCCGGCGCTGGAGTCCCATGGATCTGCGCAAGCTCAAGACACTGATCGATCTGGTGTCCGAATCGAATATTTCCGAACTGGAAATTACTGAAACCGAAGGCAAGGTCCGCATCGTCAAGGGCGGCGTCGCCGCACCGGTTCAATACATTCAAACCGTCGCCGCGCCGGCTCCGGCCATCGGCGCTGCAGCACCGGCCGGTGCCATCGCCGCGCCAGTCGCGGCGGCGCCGGCCGCAGAGGCGGCGCCCGTCGGCCATGCCATCAAGTCGCCGATGGTCGGCACCTTCTACCGCTCCTCCAGCCCCGGTGCACCCGCATTCGTCGAGATCGGCAGCCAGGTCAAGGAAGGCGACACGGTCTGCATCATCGAGGCGATGAAGATCCTCAACGAGATCGAGGCCGACAAGGCCGGCACCATCACACAGATCCTCGGCGAAAACGGTCAGGCGGTCGAATACGGCCAGCCGCTGTTCATCATCGAGTGACCATGTTCAAGAAGATACTGGTCGCCAACCGCGGCGAAATCGCGCTGCGCATCCAGCGCGCCTGCAGCGAGTTGGGTATCAAGGCCGTGATGGTCTATTCCGAGGCCGATCGCGATGCCAAATACGTGAAGCTGGCCGAGGAAGCGGTATGCATCGGCCCGGCCCCTTCCTCGCAAAGCTATCTGAACATGCCGGCGATCATCTCGGCGGCCGAAGTGACGGACTCCGAGGCGATCCACCCGGGTTACGGCTTTCTGAGCGAGAACGCCAACTTCGCCGAACGCGTGGAGCAGAGCGGTTTTCAATTCATCGGCCCCACGCCCGAATCGATCCGCATCATGGGCGACAAGGTGTCGGCCAAGCAGGCCATGATCAAGGCTGGCGTCCCCTGTGTGCCCGGCTCGGAGGGCGAACTGTCCGACGATGCCTCCACCAACAAGCGCATCGCCCGGGCGATCGGCTATCCGGTCATCATCAAGGCGGCGGGCGGCGGCGGCGGGCGCGGCATGCGCGTGGTGCACACCGAGGCGGCGCTGGTCAATGCGATCCAGATGACCAAGGCGGAGGCCGGCGCGGCCTTCAACAATCCATCGGTCTACATGGAGAAGTTTCTCCAGAACCCGCGCCACATCGAGATCCAGATCCTCGCCGACAAGCACAAGAACGCGGTCTACCTGGGCGAGCGCGACTGCTCGATGCAGCGGCGCCACCAGAAGGTGATCGAGGAATCGCCCGCACCGGGCATCCCGCGCAAGTTGATCGAGAAGATAGGCGAGCGCTGCGCGGCCGCCTGCAAGAAGATCGGCTACCGCGGCGCCGGAACCTTCGAGTTTCTCTACGAAAACGGCGAGTTCTACTTCATCGAGATGAACACGCGCGTGCAGGTGGAGCACCCGGTCACCGAATTCACGACCGGCATCGACATCGTGAAGACGCAGATCATGGTCGCCGCCGGCGAGAAGCTGCCGTTCACGCAGCGCCAGATCGAGATGCGCGGCCACTCGATCGAGTGCCGCATCAATGCCGAAGACGCCTACAAGTTCACGCCCTCGCCGGGCCGCATCACGATGTGGCATCCGCCGGGCGGGCCGGGGGTGCGCGTGGATTCGCACGTCTACACCAACTACTTCGTGCCGCCGAACTACGACTCGATGGTCGGCAAGATCATCGTGCACGGCGATACCCGCGACCAGGCCTTGGCGCGCATGCGCACGGCGTTGAGCGAAACGGTGATCGAGGGTATCCAGACCAACATCCCGCTGCACCGCGAGTTGATGGTCGACGCCAAGTTCATGAGCGGCGGCACCAACATCCACTACCTCGAAGAGTGGCTCGCGGCCCACAAGCGCTGAGCGGGACCGCGGCACCGTGTTCGAACTCCGCCTGCTCGCGCCGGAAGATCGCGTCGAAACCGTCAGCGATGCGCTCGAGGCGCTCGACGCGCTGAGCGTTTCGGTCGAGGACGCGGATGCCCAGACCGATGCCGAGCAGGCCCTGTTCGGCGAGCCGGGCATGCCGCCGCCCAAGGGAGGCTGGCAGCGCTCCCGGGTGATCGCCTTGTTTGCCGCCGAGGCGCAGGCGCGGGAGGCTGCTGCGGTGCTGGCCGCGCAGGACTTCTTTGTGGATTGCGAGGTGCTTGGATTGACCGAGGTGCCCGAGCAGGACTGGGTGCGGCTGACACAGTCCCAGTTCGCACCGGTCGAAATCACCCCCGAGTTCTGGATCGTGCCCACCTGGCACGAACCGCCGGCGCAAGCGCAGCAGGTCATCCGGCTGGACCCGGGTCTTGCCTTCGGCACCGGCACGCACCCGACCACGCGCATGTGCCTGCGCTGGATCGCAACGCGCGGGGAGCTCCGTGGGAAGCGCGTGCTCGACTACGGTTGCGGCTCCGGCATCCTGGCGATCGGCGCGGCCAAGTTCGGCGCGACCGACATCGACGCCGTCGACATCGACGAAGCCGCCGTGGATTCGACGCGGCTCAACGCTGAGGCGAACGAGGTGCAACTGAAGGCCGGCCTGTCCGACTTGGCAACTGGCCGCTACGACATCGTGCTCGCCAACATCCTCGCCACGCCGCTGAAGGTGCTTGCGCCTTTGCTGTGCGAGCACGTCGCAGCGGGCGGTTCGCTGGTGCTGGCGGGCATCCTCGAGCGCCAGGCCGACGAACTGAAGCTCGCCTATGCGCCCTATGCAGCGCTGGAAGTGAGCGACAGCGAGGACGGCTGGATTCTGATGACCGCGGCCCTCTAGATCGTCCTCGACGCTGGAGGTCGACCCTACAATCGGCGCCTCATGAGCCTGGTCACTCGCTGCCCCGCCTGCGCCACCACTTTCAAGGTGGTGAGGGACCAGCTTCGCATCTCCGACGGGTGGGTGCGCTGCGGCCGGTGCAGCGAGGTGTTCGACGCGACCGTCGATCTGCGTGAAGCGCCCGATTCGGCGCCTGGACCCGCGGCAGTCGCACCGACGTCGGCGCCCGACGAAGGCACCAGCAGCGTGCCGCCCGACGCCGATCCGCCGATCGAAACTGAGCTGGACGAAGTGGCAGAGTGGCCCGCAGACGAGGAACCCGTGCGGAACCTCGAGGAGGCGGACTTCCTCGACGACGAACAAGAGATCGAACCACCGGTCGCCGAGCCGCCCGTCGCCGTGCCGCCGCCGCCGCCGCCTGCGTCCAAGATCTCGGCGCCATCCGATCCGCTGTCGTTCGCTGTCGGCGTCGTTGCGGACGAGCCCTGGCCCCAGCGCTCGCAGCCGATGCGTGCAGCCGAAGCGCAAGTGATTCCGCCCTATCCCTCGCTTCCGCCATTCCCGAACATCGATCTGAACCTGCCGGCCGCCCCGCCCATCGGCCGCGAGCCGCCACCGCCACGGCCGTCGCCGCCACCTCCGCCGGCGGCTGAAGAAGACACCGGCAACGCGCAACTGCAGAAGGCGCTGCGCCGTGCGCGTGCCAAGTCCGCCAAGATCGCCAGGGCGAAGGCGCGCGGAGAAGAGCGGGCGGCGCGCGAATCGGCGCCCGTGGTGCTGGCCGCCAGCGAGCCTGAGCCTGCTATCGAGCTCGCTCGGCGCAGCCCTCGGTTTTTGGGCGCCGCCGCCGAGGGATCGGCATTCTGGCAGCGGCCAGCGGTGCGGCGCTCCCTGATCGTCGTGGCCGTGCTGGCTGCGCTTCTTCTGCTCATGCAGGTATTGCATCAGGAGCGCGACCTCATCGCCGCTCGCCAGCCGGGGCTGCGTCCCGCGCTCGCGGCGCTGTGCAGCCTGACGGGCTGCGAGCTCTCGGCGCTGCGCCAGATCGGCGACATCACGATCGATGGCGCCTCCTTCGCGCGCGAGAAAAGCGGCGATGCCTACCGCCTCAGCTTCACCTTGCGCAATGCCGCCACCGTGCCGCTCGCGATGCCCGCGGTCGAGTTGTCCTTGCTCGACATGCAGGAGCGTGCCGTGATCCGGCGCGTGCTCATGCCGGCCGAGTTCGGCGCGCCGCCCGTCCTGCCGGCCCGTGCCGAGCGCGCGGCGTCGTTGCCGCTGGCGCTGACCGGGCCCGAGGCCGCGGCACTGGCGCCGATCGCAGGCTACCGGGTGCTGGCCTTCTATCCTTGAGTCGCGCGCTCTTTTCTTTTTTCAATCAACCAACGGTTCATCCATGGCAGCAGTGATTTGCGGTTCCCTCGCGTTCGACACCATCATGACTTTCGAGGGACGGTTCGCCGATCAGATCCTTCCGGACCAGTTGCACATCCTCAACGTGTCCTTTCTCGTGCCCGGCCTCAGGCGCGACTTCGGCGGTTGTGCGGGCAACATCGCCTACAGTCTCAACGCGCTAGGTGGCACCGCACTGCCGATGGCGACGGTCGGCAGCGACGGCGTCGATTACCTGGAGCGGCTGCGAACGCTGGGCATCAGCACCGAGTTCGTGCGGCAGGTGGACGACAGCTTCACCGCGCAGGCCATGATCATGAACGACCGCGACAACAACCAGATCACGGCCTTCCACCCGGGCGCGATGCAGCAGGCGCACATCACGCGCATCGCGGCGCGCGAGGACATCCGGCTCGGCATCATCGCGCCCGACGGCCGCGAGGCGATGCTGCAGCATGCCGAGCAGCTCAAGGCTGCGGACATCCCTTTCGTGTTCGATCCCGGCCAGGGCCTGCCGATGTTCGACGGCAAGGAACTCGCGCATTTCGTCGACTTGGCCAGCTGGGTGGTGGTCAACGACTACGAGGGAAAGATGCTCTCGCAGCGCACGGGCTGGAGCCTTGCTGAGATCTCGAAGCGTGTGCGCGGACTGGTCGTGACGCTGGCCGCCGAAGGCTGCGAAGTGTGGACCGAAGGCGAGCGCGAGCACGTGCCCGGCGTGAAGCCGACGGCCGTGGTCGAGCCGACGGGTTGCGGTGATGCATGGCGCGGCGCGCTGCTGTTCGGGCTGGAGCAGGGCTGGCCGCTCGCGCGTTGCGCTGCGTTGGGCAACCGCATCGGCGCGCTCAAGATCGCGCAACGCGGGCCGCAGAATTACCAGGTGGATCGGAAGGCGCTCGGCCTCTGAGCCCATAAAAAAGCCCAGCACCTGTCTTCGGTGCCGGGCCAACCATAAAAAAGCCCAGCACCTTGCGGTGCCGGGCTTTGTGCCTTCAAGGCCGTTGAACGACTCAGGGCTTGCTGGCCGTCGGAAACGGCCAGGCTGCCTGGGGGTTCAGCGTCGTTTGCGCTGCAGGAGCAGGCGCTACGGCTGCCTTGGCGGGCGCTTTCGCGGCCTTCTTGGCAGCAGGCTTTTTCGCTGCTTTCTTGGCAGCAGGCTTCTTGGCTGCAGCCTTTTTCGCAGGCGCTTTCTTGGCAGGCGCCTTTTTCGCGGCGGCCTTCTTCGCCGGCGCCTTCTTCGCTGCTGCCTTCTTCGCAGGAGCCTTCTTCGCGGCGGCCTTCTTCGCCGGCGCCTTCTTCGCTGCTACCTTCTTGGCAGGAGCCTTCTTCGCAGCGGCCTTCTTCGCCGGTGCCTTCTTGGCTGCTACCTTCTTCGCAGGAGCCTTCTTCGCTACGACCTTCTTGGCCGGTGCCTTCTTGGCGGCGACCTTCTTAGCCGGAGCCTTCTTTGCAGCGGCTTTCTTGGCCGGCGCTTTCTTTGCAGTTGCCATTTCTATTTTCTCCTTGATCAAGTTGAAAAAATCAACCTTTTGAAGCACTCCACGCATGTTGGTAGCGTGAAGCGATTCATGGCGTTGGAGCAAGCCCCAGCACCATGAACACCTGAGCTTTTCACCGCCGCACTCTTCGGTGCGTGTAGCCGGCGAAAGCAATTCTTGAACTCACTTTATTTGTCGGAACGATTCAATCCCAGGAGAGCGCACCACCCGACTGATACTCGATCACGCGGGTTTCGAAGAAGTTGCGCTCCTTCTTCAGGTCAATCATTTCGCTCATCCAGGGGAACGGGTTTTCCTCGTTCGGGAAGAGCGTTTCCAGGCCGATCTGCTGCGCGCGCCGGTTGGCGATGTAGCGCAGGTAGCCCTTGAACATGGAGGCATTCATGCCGAGCACGCCGCGAGGCATGGTGTCTTCGGCGTATCGGTACTCGAGCTCGACGGCCTTCAGGAAGAGGGCCTTGATCTCGGCCTTGAACTCTGCGGTCCAGAGGTGTGGGTTCTCGAGTTTCAGCTGGTTGATCAGGTCGATGCCGAAGTTGCAGTGCATCGACTCGTCGCGCAGGATGTACTGGTACTGCTCCGCGGCGCCGGTCATCTTGTTCTGGCGGCCCAGCGCGAGGATCTGGGTGAAGCCGACGTAGAAGAACAGCCCCTCCATCAGGCAGGCGAAGACGATCAGCGACTTGAGCAGGGTCTGGTCGTTCTCGTGCGTGCCGGTGTGGAAGTGCGGGTCGCTGATGGCTTCGATGAAGGGGATCAGGAACTGGTCCTTCTCGCGGATCGACGGCACCTCGTTGTAGGCGTTGAAGATCTCGCTCTCATCCAGGCCGAGCGACTCGACGATGTACTGGTAGGCGTGCGTGTGGATCGCTTCCTCGAAGGCCTGGCGCAGCAGGAACTGGCGGCACTCGGGGGCCGTGATGTGGCGGTAGGTGCCCAGCACGATGTTGTTGGCGGCCAGCGAATCGGCGGTCACGAAGAAGCCGAGGTTGCGCTTGACGATGCGGCGCTCGTCTTCGGTCAGGCCGTTCGGGTCTTTCCAGAGCGCGATGTCGCGCGTCATGTTCACTTCCTGCGGCATCCAGTGATTGGCGCAGGTGGCGAGGTACTTCTCCCAGGCCCACTTGTACTTGAACGGAACCAACTGGTTGACGTCGGTCTGGCCGTTGATGATGCGCTTGTCGGCGGCCTTCACGCGGCGCGTGGCCTGCGCTTGCGGCATGGAAGCCGGAGCAGGCCGCAGTGCGGCGCCATCATCGAGTGTGCGGAAGGTCGGGGCGATAGGCGCAATTTGCGAAGTCGGGAACTCCGACGAGCGACCGACGGTCGCGTCGTTGTTTGATGAGTGCCGCAATCCTTGTTGCAGATCCTTTGGCAAGGAGGGCTTGACTTCTTCGTCCCAGGTCAACATAGAAAAATCCAATGCTCAAATTATGTGAGCAACGATGTGAGTTGCAAAGTGCTGCTTCACATCGCGCTCCAATTATGTTGCCGTTATGTTGTTCGCATGCATCGCCATTTGTCAGGCGATGCCGCGAATCACGGCAACTTCACGCTGACATCACTGGCACGCTTCGCACGTCGGATCGTCGACGCCGCAGAACGCGATGTCGGTCGCCGGCATCGCACTCAGCTGCGCTTGCGCTGCGAGCGCAGCCGCTTCGAGCGCGCTCATGCCCGACGAAGATGCGTCGCCACTGCCATTGCTTCCCGAGGACACCGCGTTGAGCCGGCCCGATTGCACCGTCGATTTCTCGGCGTGCGTCGCGCTCTGCGTGCGCAGGTAGTAAGTGGTCTTCAGGCCGCGCAGCCACGCGAGCTTGTAGGTGTCGTCGAGCTTCTTGCCCGACGCGCCGGCCATGTAGATGTTGAGCGACTGCGCCTGGTCGATCCACTTCTGGCGACGCGCGGCGGCTTCCACCAGCCAGGTGGTTTCGACCTCGAACGCGGTGGCATAGAGCGCCTTGACGTCCTGCGGTACGCGGTCGATCGGGCGCAGCGAGCCGTCGAAGTGCTTGAGGTCCATCACCATCACGTCGTCCCACAAGCCCAGGCGCTTGAGGTCTCGCACCAGGTAGTGGTTGATGACGGTGAACTCGCCGGAGAGGTTCGACTTGACCGACAGGTTGCCGAAGCAGGGCTCGATCGAGGCGTCGACGCCGATGATGTTCGAGATGGTCGCCGTCGGCGCGATGGCGACGCAGTTCGAGTTGCGCATGCCGTCGGCCTTGATCTTCTGGCGCAGCGCATTCCAGTCGAGCGTGGACGAGCGGTCGACGTCGACGTAGCCGCCGCGCGCCTTCTCCAGCAGGTCGAGCGTGTCCGGCGGAAGCACTCCCTTGTCCCACAGCGAGCCCTTGTAGCTCGAATACTTGCCGCGCTCGCGCGCCAGTTCGGTCGAGGCCCAGTAGGCGTGGTAGCAGATCGCTTCCATCGACTCGTCGGCGAACTGCACCGCTTCCTGCGAGGCGTAGGGAATGCGCAGCTCGTACAGCGCGTCCTGGAAACCCATCACGCCGAGGCCGACCGGGCGATGGCGCAGGTTGGAGTCGCGCGCCTTCTTGACCGCGTAGTAGTTGATGTCGATCACGTTGTCGAGCATGCGCATCGCGGTCGAGATCGTGCGTTGGAGCTTTTCCTGGTCGACCTTGCCGTCCTTCAGATGCTGCAGCAGGTTGACCGAGCCGAGGTTGCAGACCGCGGTTTCGGTGTCGCTGGTGTTGAGCGTGATCTCGGTGCACAGGTTGGACGAATGGACCACGCCGGCATGCTGCTGGGGCGAGCGCACGTTGCAGGCATCCTTGAAGGTGATCCACGGATGCCCGGTCTCGAACAGCATCGTGAGCATCTTGCGCCAGAGATCGGTGGCCTGGACCGTGCGGCTCGGCTTGATCTCGCCGCGCGCGGCCTTCTCTTCGTAGGCGACGTATGCGGTCTCGAAGTCGGTGCCGAACTTGTCGTGCAGGTCGGGCACGTTGGAGGGCGAGAACAGCGTCCAGCTGCCCTTTTCCATCACGCGGCGCATGAACAGGTCGGGAATCCAGTTCGCCGTGTTCATGTCGTGCGTGCGGCGGCGGTCGTCGCCGGTGTTCTTGCGCAGTTCGAGGAACTCCTCGATGTCGAGGTGCCAGCTTTCCAGGTAGGTGCAGACCGCGCCCTTGCGCTTGCCGCCCTGGTTGACCGCCACCGCGGTGTCGTTCACCACCTTGAGGAAGGGCACCACGCCCTGCGACTCGCCGTTGGTGCCCTTGATGTGGCTGCCGAGCGCGCGCACACGGGTCCAGTCGTTGCCCAGGCCGCCCGCGAACTTGGACAGCAGGGCGTTTTCCTTGATCGACTCGTAGATGCCGTCGAGGTCGTCGGGCACCGTGGTCAGGTAGCAGCTCGAGAGCTGCGAGCGCAGCGTGCCGCTGTTGAACAGGGTGGGCGTGCTCGACATGAAGTCGAAGGAGGACAGCACTTCGTAGAACTCGATCGCGCGGGCTTCGCGGTCGATTTCGTTGAGGGCCAGCCCCATCGCCACGCGCATGAAGAAAGCCTGCGGCAGTTCGATGCGGGTCTTGCGCACGTGCAGGAAGTAGCGGTCGTAGAGGGTCTGCAGGCCGAGGTAGTCGAACTGCAGGTCGCGCTGGGGCTTGAGCGCGGCGCCGAGGCGGTTCAGGTCGTACTGCAGCAGCTTCTCGTCGAGCAGCTCGTTGTCGACGCCCTTCTTGACGAACTGCGGGAAGTAGTCGGCGTAGGCCTGGGCACGTTCGGCCGGCATCACCTCGCGGCCGATGATCTCCTTGAAGATCGTGTGCAGCAGCAGGCGCGCGGTGGCGAAGGTGTAGTCGGGGTCCTTCTCGATCAGCGTGCGAGCCGCCAGGATCGACGCCTTGTAGACCTCGTCGAGCGGCACGCCGTCGTAGAGGTTGCGCATCGTTTCGGCCACGATCGGGCCGGCCGTGATGCTGTCGCCCAGGCCTTCGCAGGCGGATTCGATCAGGCCCTTGAGTTCGTTGAGGTCGAGCGCGACGCGCTCGCCGCGGTCGAGCACGTGCAGCGTCGAAACGGCGATCTGCGCGTCCTGTTCGCCCGACTTCGAGCGTTCCTGCGAGCGGCGCTCGCGGTACAGCACGTAGGCGCGCGCGATCTCGTGGTGGCCGCCGCGCATCAGGCCGAGTTCGACCTGGTCCTGCACGTCTTCGATGTGGAAGGTGCCGCCGCCCGGACGCGAGCGCACCATAGCGCGGACCACGCCCTGGGTCAGGTTGTCGACCGTCTCGCGCACGCTGGCGGAAGCCGCGCCCTGGGTGCCGTGCACCGCGAGGAAGGCCTTCATCATCGCGATCGCGATCTTGTTGGGCTCGAAGGGCACGACCGCGCCGTTGCGGCGAATGATCTGGTAGTGGGCGAGCGCGTTGCCGGCGGGCGAGCCTGCAACATCGTTTTTTTGCGGCGTCGAGGGTACGGCGCGAGGTGTGGCGGGGGTGTTCAGGGCAGTTTGCATTCGTTCCTCTGTTGGCAATTCTTGTTGGGGCGGTGGTGCCGCTTGTGGCCGGTTGCTCGGCATGAAGCACGGGGCAGGGCACACTATATCTAGGGTCTCGCGGGTCCACAACCCACTAGATGTAGTGTTTTCCCAATGGTTCAAGGAACAAGTTCACAGCGAAGAGCTCTCAGATGAAGAGCTATGCCGCGCCGTTGCTGACCCACCTTAGCGCCTGCCGCTGTCCATGGGCCTTGCAGGCGTTTTTGGGCCTGAAAGGCGCATGGTTGCTGCGCCGCCGGGGTTGCGCGATCGGCGTTGTTGCGCTGCATCCGCTGCGCATCGCGGGATGCATCGCGATTGAAAAATTTCAGCGCACCGCGACGACGTCGGGGAACATCGCGCGGTCCCAGCCCAGTTGCTCCTGCAGCAGGCGCCAGTCGAAGCCGCTGCCTGGGTCCGCCTTGCGCCCCGGCGCAATATGTTCATGGCCCGCGATGAACGCGATCGCATGGCGCTGCGCGAGCGCCGGGCAAAGGCTCGCGAGGGTCTCGTACTGGGCGGGCTCGAAGCCTTCGCCCTCCAGGCCTTCGAGCTCGATGCCGATCGAGTCGTCGTTGCAGTTGGCGCGGCCGCGCCACGATGAAGGACCGGCATGCCAGGCGCGGTCGTCGCAACTCACGAACTGCCACAGCTCGCCGCTGCGGCGCACATAGAAATGGGCCGAGACCTCGATGCCGCGGATGGTCTGGAAGTAGGGATGCGCATCCCAGTCCAGCTGGTTCGTGAAAAGCTGCTGGACCTCGTCGCCGCCATAGCGTCCCGGCGGCAGGCTGATCGAATGCAGCACGATCAGATCGATCTGCGCGCCCTCGGGGCGCGGCCCGAAATTCGGCGAGCGCAGTTGCCGGGCGAAGCGGTACCAGCCGGCCTGCCAGAGGCCTGCGTTGTCTTCAGTCGTCGGCACCGTTGCCATTCGCCTCGTCGCCGCTGGGGGTCGCGATGCCCAGGCGCGCGATCCGGTAGCGAATCTGCCTGAGGCTCAGGCCGAGCCGCGCCGCGGCAGCGGTCCGGTTGAAGCCGCTCTCCTGCAGCGCACGCACGAGGATCTCGCGCTCCTGCTGGTCGAGATAACTCTGCAGGTCGCTCGGTACCGCGGGTGCCGGCTTTGCTTCGGAGGGCGCTGCTGTCGTGCTGGCTGCGGGCTGCTGTTCCGGAGTTGCCGGCGCCGGGGCCACAGGCAGTGCCATGCTGGCGCTGCCCACGAAATCGAGATGGAGCACGTCGCCATCGCTCAAGGCCACGGCGCGATGCAAAAGGTTTTCGAGCTCACGCACGTTGCCGTGCAGCGGATGCTCCGCGAGGCGCTGCAGCACCTCGGGCGAAAGAACGGGCACCGGCATGCCGGCATCGCGCGCGATGCGTGCGAGCAGGGCCTCGCAGAGTGCGGGCAGGTCTTCGCGCCGCTCGCGCAAGGCCGGCACCGCGATCTCGATCACGTTGAGGCGATAGAACAGGTCCTGGCGGAAGCGGCCGGCTTGCACCTCGGCCTGCAGATCCTTGTGGGTCGCGCTCACGATGCGCACGTCGACCGCGTCTTCCTGGGTCGAACCGATGGGGCGCACGCTGCGCTCCTGGATCGCGCGCAGCAACTTGGATTGCATCGGAAGCGGCAGGTCGCCGATCTCGTCCAGGAACAGCGTGCCGCCGCGGGCGGCCTGGAAGTAGCCGTCGCGGTCCTGCGAGGAGCCGGTGTAGGAGCCTTTTCTCGCACCGAAGAATTCGGCCTCGAGCAGATTCTCGGGAATCGCGCCGCAGTTGACGGCGACGAAAGGGCCGTCGCTGCGCTGGCTGCAGGCATGCACCGCGCGTGCCACCAGTTCCTTGCCGGTGCCGGACTCGCCGCGCACCAGCACCGGCGCCATGCCGCGCGCCACCTTGGCGATGCGGGTCTTGACGAGGCGCATCGGCTCGGAAGCGCCAACCAGCCGTTCGAGCGCAGCCAAGCCGACGTTGCTGGTCGTCGCCGCGACCTTGCTGCTGCCCTCGTCGGCCTGGCGCATGGGCCGTGCAGGCGCCGCCTGGGCCTGCACGGCAGAGGCGACGACGGCGCGGAACTGCTTGAGGTCCACCGGCTTGGTGAGGTAGTCGAAGGCGCCGGCCTTGAGGGCCTCGACCGCGTTCTCGGCCGAGCCGTAGGCCGTCATCACCACGCAGCGCTCGCTGCGCTGGTCCTGCTGGATGCGCTGCAGGATCTCCATGCCGAGCCCGTCGGGCAGGCGCATGTCGGTGATCACGGCATCGAAGCGGCCCGCGTCCAGGTGCTCGCGGGCTTCCGACACGCTGCCGGCCGCCTCGACCCGGTAGCCCTCGCGCAGCAGCGTGAGTTCATAGAGCGTGCGCAGGTCGGGCTCGTCGTCGACGACCAGGATCTGGGCAGGGGGGCGAGGTGCTGAGGAGGTGGGGGTGCTCACGGCGCTATTGTGTCAGCCGGGTCTCGCCCGCAGCGAAGGAGACGAAGAATTCGTTGCCTTCCGGCCCCGCGGCGTAAAGGGCGCGGCGCTCGTAGCCGATCGTCGCGCCGTGCCGCTCGCACAGCTCGCGGCAGAGGAAGAGGCCGAGGCCGCTGGAGCGGCTTTCGGAGGAGAAGAAGGGTTCGAACAGATGGCGCTGCACCGCAGGTTCGAGCGGTGCGCCGTCGCTCCACACCTGCAGGCTGGCGCGGCCGGCCGCGTTCTGGCGCGTCGTCACCTGGATCGAGCCTTCGCGATCGCCGGCATAGCGCGCGGCGTTGTCGAGCAGGTTCACGAGGATACGCCGCAGATGTTCGATGTCGAAGCGCACCACGCTGCCGGCCGCTTCGAGAACCAGCAGCACGCCCTGGCGCTGCGAGTGCCGCACCCACTCCTCGGCGAGCGTGCGCACGGTCGAATCGAGGGCCAGCTGTTCGCCCAGCGGCAGCACCCGCTGCTGGCGGGCCCGCGCGACATCGAGCACTTCGTCGACGATGCGCGAGAGCCGCTGTGCGTTCTGCTGCACCATCGTCGTCAATTGGCGGTGCGCCGGGTCGACCAGGTCCTCGCCCAGCAGCGCGCTGGCCTGGGTGATGGCGGCCAGCGGGTTGCGGATCTCGTGCGCGACGGCCGCCGACATGCGGCCCATGGCCGCCAGCTTCTCGGTGCGGATGCGCGCCTGGAGCTCGCGCAGGTCCTGCAGGAACATCACGCACAGGCTCTCGGTGTGGCGGTCGGTGCCCGGCGTGAGCCGCGTGCGGACCCGCACTTCGCGCGGCGCGCCCTGCGCCTGCGCGACCGGAATTTCCTTCGATTGCGGCGTGCGCCGCGCGAAGGTCTGGCGCGCAATCGCGGCCAGGGCGGCCCAGGCCGGATAGGTGCTCAGCGCGAAGGGCAGTGCGAGTTCTGCCAGCCCCTGCCCGAGAATCGCGTTGGCGGCGGGGTTGGCGGCATGCACCTGCCCTCGTTCGTCGATCACGAGCACGCCTTCGCTGAGGGTCTCGATCACGAGGTCGTTCACCAGCGCGTGCATCTGGGCGGTGCTTCGATTGCGCTGCGCCAGCGCTTCTTCGCGCGTGAGCCGCCGCGCCAGCTCGTGCGCGAGCAGCGCCACCACGAACAGGCCGGTGCCGGTCAGCGCCGCCTGCACGAAACGCGGCGATGCGTCGCCCGGCTGCTGCAGCCAGTACCAGCCCGCATGCACCAGCAGCAGCAGCGTGACGGCCGCGGTGGTGCCCAGGCCCACCATGCCCGAGCCCAGCACCGCGCCCATCAGCACCGGCAAGGCAAAGAGCGGCGTGTAGTTGATGCTGCCGATCTGCAGCAGTTGCAGCGTGGTGAAGGTGATCAGGTCGATGCCGATGGTCGAAAGCCAGGCGGCGCCGAAGCCGCGCACCGGCAGCTGGAAGAGCGCATAGCGTGCCGCCAGCAAGGCCGCCCCCAGGTAGCCGACGGACAGCGCGATCGCCGCCGGCTCCAGCGGCTGCCCGAGCGCGAAGGTCACCGCCTGCAACAGCAGCAGCACGACGGCGACGAAGCAGCGCGCGGTCATGAAGCCGCGCCACAGGCGCAGCAGCGCCGAGCTTTCGCGGCCGAACTGATCGAGCAGGCTCCAGTCCGTCGCCGGCTCGCCACGCGACCAGAGGAAAGTGCTCATCGGCAATGCGCCTCAGTGCGCAGCCGCCTGGCGGTGCGCAGCGCTGCAATACACCGCGCCGTCGGGTCCGCTGATGGCATCCGCTGCCGGCAGATGCAGCCCGCAATGGGCGCAGCGCACCATGGCCTGCGGCGCCCCGACGGCCGGCGTGGCGGGCGGCGGCGGGCGCGAGCGCATCTCGTCGCGCCGATTCTTGCGCCAGAGCCAGATCGCCACGAAGACCACGGCGAGGACGAGAAGGTATTTCATGGTGTCGCGCGCGCCAGCACCACTTCGAGCACGAAGCGCGATCCGACGTAGGCCAGGAGCAGCAGGGCGGAGCCCGCGTAGAGCACGCGCCGGGCCGTGCGGCCGCGCCAGCCGAAGCGAGCGCGCCCGATCAGCAGCACCGCGAAACTGAGCCAGGCCAGCACCGAGAACACGGTCTTGTGGTCCCATTTCCAGGCCCGCGCACTGGCGCCGTACAGCGTCTCGCTGAACAGCAGGCCGGCGAGCAGCGTGGCCGACAGCAGCACGAAGCCGGCGGTGACGAAGCGGAAGGTGAGGCGCTCCATCGTCAGCAGCGGCACACCGCCCTGCGGCTCGGCCGCGAGCCGGATCTGCTTTTCGGCACGGGTCATGAGCCAGGCATGCACCACCGCCGCGGCGAACAGGCCGTACGAGGCGATGCCGAGCGCCAGGTGCAGCGGCAGCCAGGGCGAGGCCGACACATGCAGCGGCGTGCCGGGGAACAGCACGGCGAGCAGCACCGCCGCGGCGCCCAGCGCCGCAAGCACGCGCCGCACCTTGAGCTGCGGGTACATGCGGCTTTCGATCGCGTAGACCGTCAGCACCAGCCAGGCCGTGACCGACAGCGCCGGCGCGAAGCCGAAGCGCGGATCGCCGCCGACCAGCCCGACGCCCAGTGCGCAGGCGTGCAGCATCCAGGCCAGCCCGAGCAGCCATTGCATGGAGGGGCGGCCCAGCCACGAAGAGGCAGCGGCGGTCGTGCCATAGGCGGCGGCGGTGGCGATGCCCAGCGCCACGCCGAGTGGGGAGGGGATCGCTAAAATCATCGGTCGGAGTTTAGCGTCTCGCCTTGGCGAGGCGCCTCTCGCTCCCGTCTATATACCGGTCCCGCCGAGCGGGAAGCACCATGGCCACCGCCCTCACCGAAAAATTCTCCCGCCTCGTCAAGCAGGTCAGCGGCCAGGCCCGCATCACCGAAAGCAATGTGCAGGACATGCTGCGTGAAGTGCGCATGGCTTTGCTCGAAGCCGACGTCGCTCTGCCCGTGGTGCGCGATTTCGTCGCCCGCGTGAAAGAAAAAGCGCTTGGCCAGGAGGTGCTCGGCTCGCTGAAACCCGGCCAGGCGCTGGTCGGCATCGTCAACCGCGAACTCGCCGCGACCATGGGCGAAGGCGTGGCCGACATCAACCTGGTGGCCCAGCCGCCGGCCGTGATCCTGATGGCTGGCCTGCAGGGCGCCGGCAAGACCACCACCACCGCCAAACTGGCCAAGCACCTGATCGAAAAGCGCAAGAAGAAGGTGCTGACCGTGTCGGGCGACGTCTACCGTCCGGCAGCCATCGAGCAGCTCAAGACGGTCACGAAGCAGGCCGGGGCCGAATGGTTCCCGAGCACGCCCGACCAGAAGCCGCTCGACATCGCACGCGCCGCGCTCGACCATGCCAAGCGCCATTTCTTCGACGTGCTGCTGGTCGACACGGCCGGCCGTCTCGCGATCGACGAGGTGCTGATGACCGAGATCCAGCAGCTGCACACCGCACTGAACCCGGTCGAAACCCTGTTCGTGGTCGATGCGATGCAAGGCCAGGATGCGATCAATACGGCCAAGGCCTTCAAGGAAGCGCTGCCGCTGACCGGCATCATCCTGACCAAGACCGACGGCGATTCGCGCGGCGGCGCGGCGCTGTCGGTGCGGCAGGTGACGGGCGTGCCGATCAAGTTCGCCGGTGTCAGCGAGAAGATCGACGGGCTGGAGGTGTTCGATGCCGAGCGCCATGCCGGACGCATCCTCGGCATGGGCGACATCGTCGCGCTGGTCGAGCAGGTCACGGCCGGCGTTGACGTCGCGGCCGCGCAGAAGCTGGCGGCCAAGGTCAAGAGCGGCGCCGGCTTCGATCTCAACGACTTCCTCGGCCAGCTGCAGCAGATGAAGCAGATGGGTGGCCTCTCCAGCATCATGGACAAGCTGCCCGCGCAGATGGCGGCCAAGGCCACCGAGGCCGACATGACGCGCGCCGAGCGCGACATCCGGCGCAAGGAAGGGATCATCAACAGCATGACGCCGCTGGAACGGCGCAAACCCGAGCTGCTCAAGGCCACGCGCAAGCGCCGCATCGCGGCCGGCGCCGGTGTGCAGGTTCAGGAAGTGAACCGGCTGCTCAACGAGTTCGAGCAGATGCAAGGGATGATGAAGAAGATGAAGGGCGGCGGCCTCATGAAGATGATGAAGCGTATGGGCGGCATGAAGGGGATGCCCGGAATGGGCGGAGGCGGGATGCCGCGCTTCTGACCGCAATAAAAAAAGCCCGCTGACAGCGGGCTTTTTTATGGCGAGATCAGCGCGTCACACGCGTGCCAGTCTTACTGCATGCATCCACGCCCTGCGCAGCACGGCCGGCGAGCGCGACTCTTCGGGAATCAGCAGGAAGCCGCGATCGCGCAGTGAGTTGCCCAGCGCAATCTGGCTGGTCAGCACGGTCAGCGGGATCGCCAGCAGCAGCGGCAGGCCGACCGGCATCAGCCAGGCCAGCGCACCGGCGTCGATCAGCGCGATACCGACCGCCAGCGCCGCGATCACCAGGGTCATCGGCGCCAGCTGGGCGGCGGCGATGCGCCACGGCACAGCGGCCGCTTCGCGCGGAGGCGACTTCCAGTCCAGCTTGAGGCCGGTGAGCGCCACGATCACGAACAGCGAGTGGGCCAGCATGCGGACCGGCGCTTGCACGATGGCCAGCGCGCTTTCGAGCGCGGCGCTCTTGAGCAGGCTGCCGATGCCGCCGTACTGGCGCTGCTCGCCGCGCATCAGCACGGCCGCGATGCCCAGGATGCGGGGCAGGAACAAGAGGCACAGCGTCCACAGCCAGAGGCCGGCCAGTTCCATCGGCATCACCAGCCAGTGGGCGACCACGCTGGAGCCGGTGAGCCACAGGGCCGTGCCCAGCGTCAGGAAGGCGAGCCACAGCGGTGCCGAGACATAGGCCATGGTGCCGGTGACGAACATCGCGCGGTGCACGGAATGCAGGCCCGGTTCGGCCATCAGGCGCGCGTTCTGCAGGTTGCCCTGGCACCAGCGGCGGTCGCGCTGCAGTTCGGCCAGGAGGTCCGGCGGCTGCTGCTCGTAGCTGCCGACCAGGTCGGCCACCAGCCACACGTGGTAGCCGGCGCGGCGCATCAGCGCGGCCTCGACGAAGTCGTGCGACATGATGCCGCCCGACATGCCGCCGGTGCCCTTGATCGGCGCCAGCGCGCAGTGTTCCATGAAGGGTTCGACGCGGAGGATCGCGTTGTGGCCCCAGTAGTGCGATTCGCCGAGCTGCCAGAACTGCATGCCGAGCGTGAACAGCCGGCCCGTCATGCGCGATGCGAACTGCTGGGCGCGGGCATGCAGCGTGACGTGGCCGATGGCCTGCGTCGCGGTCTGGATGATGCCGGCCGTCGGGTTGGCTTCCATCAGCTTGACCATCGAGGTCAGGCAGTCGCCGCTCATCACGCTGTCGGCATCGAGGACCACCATGTAGCGGTAGTCCTTGCCCCAGCGGCGGCAGAAGTCGGCCACGTTGCCGGCCTTGCGATGGGTGCGGCGCTTGCGCAGGCGGTAGTAGACCTCGACCTGCGGCTGGTTCGGGCTCTCGGCCAGCGCGGCGCGCAGCTCTTCCCAGGCGGCGCGTTCGGCGGCGGCAACCTCGGGCGTGTAGCTGTCGGACAGCACGAACACGTCGAACTGCCGCGCATGGCCGGTCGCGGCCACCGATTCGCAGGTCGCGCGCAGGCCGGCGAACACCGTGGCCACGTCCTCGTTGCAGATCGGCATGATGATCGCCGTGCGCGCTTCCGGATTCATCGGGTGGTCGGCCACCTGCTTGGCCGAGAGCGCGTGCTTGTCGCCGCGCACAGAGACGTAGAAGCCCATCAGCGCGGTCACGAAACCGGTCACGACCCAGCCCGAGAGCAGGCCGTAGAGGGCGATCTGGCTGTACTCGAGCCAGAGATTGTCGTAGTCGGGCTGCACGCGGGCGAACAGCGTCGAGGCGATCAGCGTGCTGAAGACGGTGAGCGCCATGAAGGCCAGGCGCCGCTGCGTGGCGGCACGCTGCCAGGGCTGCTTGGCCGCCCGGGCCGGCGCCGCGCCGCGCGCCGCCTGGGCTGCGCTGCCGGCGCCGAGCTTGACCAGGAGGGCCGTGCCGATGCTGTTCCAGAAGCCGCGCCAGGGGCGGGGCGCCATCGAACCGCGGTTGATCGGGGGCGCCGTCACCGAATTGGGATGGCGCTCTTCGCGGATCGGGCTGCGGTGCGAAAAATCCGCGGCCGTCAGCACTTTCAGTTGGGAGAAATCGTTGGGCTTCATATGCGACTCACCACCGTTGCTTCTGGACGGATGGCGTGTCGCCAATTGCCGGAAAGCGCTTGAACACGCAGTCCGGTGCGGCACCGCCGGCGTTTGCCAGCGCGGCCGCTGAATGACCCGCGGCACGGGGCCGCGAGAGGGAAAACTGCTTTTGACGCAGGCCGTCGCGCTGCGGACGCAGTGCGAAAGATGGGCTGTTGTGTGCTGTCATGCCTCTACAGGGGCAAACCCTGTGCCAGCATGGAAAAACGCTTTCAGATCAAGCGCTTAGATCGCTTCGGTGGCCTTTCGACTGACCGTGAACCCCGCGAGGGCTCCAAAACCCCCGAATTTGTCGCCGAATCCCGACAAGCTCTGGAGTCGCACTGAGGATGTTCAATCGAATCAACGACTTAGCTGCGTCGCTCGTCGGCGACAGGATCGCCGCCGGGCGACGCCGCGTCGGCCTTGAAGTGGCCGGGCGTGAGTTCGTGCTTCTGCAGCAGCCGGTAGAACTCGGTGCGGTTGCGGTCTGCCAGGCGCGCCGCGTCGGCCACGTTGCCGTCGGTCAGCTTGAGCAGGCCGACCAGGTAATCGCGCTCGAAACGCTGCTTGGCTTCGGCGTAGGTCTGGACCTCGACGCTCGGCACGCGCAGTGCGCGCTGCACCAGCGCCAGCGGGATCAGCGGCGAGCTCGAAAGCGCGCAGACCTGCTCGACCACGTTGAACAGCTGCCGCACATTGCCCGGCCACGAGGCGGTGGTCAGCGCCTTCAGCGCCTCGGGCGCGAAGCCGGAGAGGCGCTTGCCGTACTTGGTCGAGAGCCGCTGGAGGAAATGGTTGGCCAGAAGCGGAATGTCTTCGCGCCGCGCCGCGAGCGTCGGCAGATTCAGCGTGACGACATTGAGCCGGTAATAGAGATCTTCCCGGAACTGCCCGGCTTCCATGGCCGCATCGAGATCGCGGTGGGTGGCGGAGATGATCCGCACATCGACCGTGATCGACTGGGTTGCGCCCACCGGCCGCACCGCGCGCTCCTGCAGCACCCGCAGCAGCTTGACCTGCAGGGCCGGCGGCATGTCGCCGATCTCGTCGAGCAGCAGCGTACCGCCGTCGGCCTGCTGGAACAGGCCCTTGTGGTTGGCGACCGCGTCGGTGAAAGCGCCCTTCATGTGGCCGAAGAGCTCCGACTCCAGCAGCGCCTCGGGGATGGCGCCGCAATTGACCGCCACGAAGGGCTTGTCGGCGCGCGCACTGGCGCGGTGGATCGCACGCGCCAGCAGCTCCTTGCCGGCGCCGCTGTCGCCGCGCAGCAGCACGCTGGCGTCCGACTTGGCCACCATGCGCGCCTCGGCCAGCAGCTCGGACATGCGGTTGCTCCGGCTCACGATCTCCGAGCGCCAGCTTTCGTCGCCGCCCTTGCCGCTGCCGGTCGTCGGCGCGCCGAGCGCCAGCGCCTGGGCGATCTTGTCGAGCAGCTCGCGCGCGTCGTAGGGCTTGGTCAGGTAGGTGAAGACGCCGCGCGCCGTGGCCTCGACCGCGTCGGGAATGGTGCCGTGCGCGGTCAGCAGGATCACCGGCAGCGTCGGATGGCGCTTGCGGATCTCGTCGAACAGCGCCAGGCCGTCGCGGCCCGGCAGCCGCACGTCGCTCAGGACCAGCTGCGGATGCTCGATCTCGAGCTGCGTCAGCGCCGATTCCGCCGAGGTCACGGCCGTGACCTGGTAGCCGGCCCCGGTGAGCCGCATTGACAGCAGGCGCAGCATGTCCGCGTCGTCGTCGACGACGAGGAGGCGGGCGCCGCTGCTGCTGTTGCTCATGGTGCGGGCTTGGGCGTGCTCGGCACCGGGGCCGCCGGTGGCGGGCTGTTGGGCCGTGAAAAGCTGCGCTCGATCGCGCGCAGCGCCTCGATGCGGTCGTTCAACTGGTCGATGCGCCGCTGGCTGTCGCGCAGCTGTTGGGCCTGCCGTTCGCGGTCGTCCTCGACGCGGCGCTGCTCCTGGTAGCGGGCAGCGAGCGCGCGGGCCAGCGGCTGCAAGGGCTGGGCATCGGCCGAGGGGTTGGCGGCCACGCGCTGCATCAGGCCGATGGCGCGTACGAGGTCGGCCGGAACGCGGGTCTGCGCCAGAACCAGCGCGACCTGCATCTGCGTCAGGGGGGCGTCGCCGGGCTCGCCGAGGCGCGCGAGTTCGGCCGCGAGTTCGTTGCCGCCGAGCGGCCGCACCCTGTCGGCGTAGGCGAGCAGGGCGGCCACCGGGCCCTGCGTGAGCTGCGTGAACACCAGGGCCGGCTGCGTGGCCGGAGCCATCGGCTCGGCTTCGACCGGCATGACGGGCGGGGGCGGCGGCGGCGCGGGCACCACGGCGACGGCTTCGGCCGGCGGCTTGGGAGGTGCGCTGCACGCGGCGAGCAGCATCGGCACGACGAGCGTCACGACGAAAGCGGATCTGCGGACGATCGGAGAAAAAAGCATGGGTCGGAAGTAGCGCGTGGAGCGGCAGAGTTCAGGCGGAGCGCGGCAGTTCGATGCGGAAGCGTGCGCCGGGCCCCTCCGGCAGCAGCGTGATGCGGCCGCCATGAGCCGCAATGTACTCCTGCACGATCGACAGCCCGATCCCGGTGCCCTTGACCGAATGCTGGGGTTGCCGCTCGCCGCGGAAGAAAGGTTCGAAGATGCGGTCGCGATCGCCCTCGGCGATGCCGGGGCCGGCGTCCTCGATGTCGATGCGCGCGGTGTCGGCCGTGCTCGAGACGGCGATCGCGATGGTGCCTCCGCGGGCCGAAAAACGGATCGCGTTCGACAGCAGGTTGGCCAGCGCGGTGCCCAGCTTCACCGGGTCCACCACCACTGCGATCGGCTCGCCTTCCGCCCGCACCGTGAGGCCGTTGGCCTGCCACTGCAGGCGCTGGGCCTCGATCTGTTCCTCGATCAGCGGCAACAGCGGCGTGCGCTGGCGGCGCAGCTCGCGCGCCTCGAAGGCCGCCGCGTTGAAGCGCAGCAAGGCCTCGATCTGTCCCTGCAGCGCGATGGTGTTCTGCTGCAGGATCTGCGCGACCTCGCGCTGCGCCGGGTTCAAGGCGCCGGTCACGCCGTCTTCCAGCAGCGAGACGCCTTCGCGCAGCGCGGCCAGCGGTGTCTTGAGTTCATGCGACACGTGACGCAGGAAGCGTGCCTTGTCGGCGTCCAGCTCGGTGAGCCGCAGCCGCAGCCATTCGAGTTGCTGCGATACGCGGCGCACGTCGGCCGGGCCGCGGATGTCGATCGGCTCGTCGAGCCGATTTTCCCCGAGCCCGACGATGGCGTGCTCCAACCGCTTGAAGGGCCGCGCCAGCCAGATGCCGAAGGCGAGCGCGAGCGATACCGCCAGCGCGCTGGCGGCCAGTACCTCGCGCATCAGCCGCCGGCGCGCGTTCTCGATGCGCTGCGCGAGCGCGTTGTTCTGCGTCTCGATCAGGAACTGGACCTGCTGCGCGATGTTGGTGTTCAGCGCGTCGAGGTCTCGGAATTGCATCGCCATCGAGCTCTCGCGCGCGAGCGCGGTCTCGGGAGCGCCGCCCATCAGGCCCTCGATCACGCTCATCTGGGCCCGCCACTGGTCGGGGCCGGCGGACGGCAGGCCGTTGACGCCAAGGCGATCGAGCACGTGGCGGGCGTCGCGCGCGGCCTCGTCGAAACGGCGGCGCAGCACCGCATCGTTGAGCACCAGCGACTGGCGCCCCGCGCGCTCCATCGCGGCGCTGCGCTCGGCCAGCGACTGCGCCGCGCCCGACAGCGTGAGGGCGCGCGCGGCCGCGTCGCGGCTCTGCGTCACCAGCGCGTCGTACTGGAACACCGAACGCAGCGCGACGCCCACGAGCAGCGCCGTGATCAGCAGGAACGCGAACAGCAGCAGCTGCCGGAACGAGCCGCGCGCCGACTTCAGTTTCGCCATCAGGCCGCCGGCACCGCGGCTTCGCGGGCCGATGCCTGGGGCGATTCGGCGGTCGGGACCTCGCCGCGCAGCGTGTAGGCCAGCGAGCGGGTGATGCGCACGTCGATCATGCGGCCGACCAGCCGCGCATCGCCTTCGAAATTGACCACCCGGTTGCACTCGGTGCGGCCCATCAGCTCGTGCGCATCCTTGCGCGAAGGTCCTTCGACCAGCACGCGCTGCAGCGTGCCGACGCGGCTTTCGCCGAAGCGCTTGACGTTGCCGTCGATCACGGCCTGCAGCCGCTGCAGCCGTGCGAGCTTGACCGCATGCGGCGTGTCGTCGGGCAGGGCGGCCGCCGGCGTGCCGGGGCGCGGGCTGAAGATGAAGCTGAAGCTGTTGTCGAACTCGAGATCGTCGATCAGCTTCATCATCTTGTCGAAGTCGGCATCGGTCTCGCCCGGGAAGCCGACGATGAAGTCGCTGCTGAGCGAAAGGCCGGGGCGGATGGCGCGCAGCTTGCGCACCGTGCTCTTGTATTCCATCGCCGTGTAGCCGCGTTTCATCGCCATCAGGATGCGGTCGCTGCCGTGCTGCACCGGCAGGTGCAGGTGGCTCACGAGCTGCGGCACGCGGGCATAGGCCTCGATCAGCCGCGGTGTGAACTCGTTCGGGTGGCTGGTGGTGTAGCGGATGCGCTCGATGCCGGGAATCTCGGCGATGTATTCAATGAGCAGGGCGAAGTCGGCGATCTCCGCTGTGTCGCCCATCCTGCCGCGGTAGGCATTGACGTTCTGGCCCAGCAACGTGACTTCGCGCACGCCCTGGTCGGCCAGGCCCGCGACCTCGACCAGCACGTCGTCGAGCGGGCGGTTCACTTCCTCGCCGCGCGTGTAGGGCACCACGCAGTAGCTGCAGTACTTGGAGCAGCCTTCCATGATCGAGACGAAGGCGGTCACGCCCTCGACCCGCGCCGGCGGCAGGTGGTCGAACTTCTCGATCTCGGGGAAGCTGATGTCGACTTGCGGCCGGCCTTCGCGCTCGCGCTGGTTCAGCATCTCGGGCAGGCGGTGCAGGGTCTGCGGGCCGAAGACCACGTCGACGTAGGGCGCACGCGCGATGATGGCCGCGCCCTCCTGGCTCGCCACGCAGCCGCCGACGCCGATCTTCACGCCGCGGGCCTTCAGATGCTTGACGCGGCCCAGGTCGGAGAACACCTTCTCCTGCGCCTTCTCGCGCACCGAGCAGGTGTTGAAGAGGATCAGGTCGGCCTCGTCCACGTTGGTGGTCGGCTCGTAGCCCTGGGCGGCGTGCAGCACGTCGGCCATCTTGTCCGAGTCGTACTCGTTCATCTGGCAGCCGAAGGTCTTGATAAAAACTTTGGGGGTCATGGGGTGCTCCCGGTGAGGTCCGGATGGCCTTGCTCTTTCGTCATGGCGCGCCTGGCCGGCGGCAAGGCGGCCGGGCCCTGGCGTCGAAGGCGGGCGCTTTTCTACTGCCCGTAGCGGGGCAGCTGGTCGAACGGCGTCTTGCCGTCGTCGCGCGGGCCGGTGTCGGCCACGAAGGGCCAGAAGTTCAGAAGCGGCTTCTCCGCCGATTCGCGCTTGGCCTGCGCCTCCTCGGGCGTGAGGATCCAGACTTCGCGCACCAGGCCGGCGGCATCGCGCGTGTAGTTGACCAGCAGGTTTTGGCCGGTGATGGAGGCCGGCATCACCAGCATGTGCTGGGCGCTGCGGATGCGCGCGCCCGGCGAGAGCCGCTCGGGCTGGCCGTCGAGCTGGATCTCGGGGGGGTTCACCACCATGAATTTGCCGCGCAGAGTGCCGACGGGGAAATTGCGGCCGCCTGCGGCGGCTTCGTTCTGGGTTTGCGGCACGGGCGCGTCCTGGGCCCAGGCGGGCGCCATTACTGCGCCGAGCGCTACTAAAATGAGAGCATTCCAGGGGGTGATGCAGCGGTTCATGGTGTTCATCCAGAGGCTGTGGGAGCGGGGATTCTAGCGGCCCGTTCCCTGTCGGCCCACGCCGGAGCCGCGTCCATGGCGTGCGGTCCCTCATGGTCGCTTTACTTATCTTTACGGGGGTGATGGACTCTTGCAGTCCGCCGCTGCTCCAATGGTCGCTGTCAGGTAAAAGTGCACCCACTGCGCCTGCGATCCGCCCACGATCCAACGTATACGCCCCATGAAGAAGAACCTCGTCCTCGCCTTTGCGGGCGTGTTGATCGTCGCCGCCTCAGCCGGCACCTGGTGGTGGTCCGGCGCCAAGACGCGCAGCGCGCCAGAAGCCGGCGCGCCGACCGCGGGCAAGGGTGCGGCGCCCAACGGGGGCGCGGTGGCGCTGGTCACGCTGGCCGCCGCGCAGCGGCAGGACGTGCCGGTCACGGTGCAGGTCAACGGCAGCGTGGTTTCTCTCAACAGTGTGGACCTGCGCCCGCAGGTGATCAACACGGTGCGCGAGGTGCATGTGAAGGAAGGGCAGTTCGTGAAGGAGGGCCAATTGCTCTTCACGCTCGACGACCGTCCCGACCAGGCCAACCTCGCCAAGGCGCGGGCGCAGCAACAGAGGGACGAGGCCACGATGGCCGATCTCGAGCGCCAGCACAAGCGCAGCCAGGAGCTCGTGGCGCAGAACTTCATCGCCAAGGCTGCGGCCGACGCGACGCTGTCGCAGCTCGAGGCGCAGCGCGCCGCGGTGGCGGCCGATCGCGCGGCGGTGCAATCGGCGCAGGTGGCGCTGGGCTATGCGACGCTGCGCGCCCCGATCGCCGGGCGCATCGGCGCCGTCAACATCTATCCGGGCACGCTGGTGCAGCCCAGCCTGTCGCTGGTCACGATCACGCAGCTCGACCCGATCGCGGTGAGCTTCCCGGTGCCCGAAGGAAAGCTGCAGGACCTGCTGGCCGCGGCCCGTTCTCACACGCCGGTCGAGGCGCTCGTGACCGGGCGTAAGGCGCCGATGAAGGGCGCGCTGAATTTCGTCGACAACACGGTCGACCCGCTGATCGGTACGGTGCGCGCCAAGGCGGTGTTCGACAACGCCGACCAGGGCCTCTGGCCCGGCCAGTTCGTCGAGACCCGCGTCACCGTGCGCACCATCGAGGGCGCGACGGTGGTGCCGGCGGCCGCGATCATGATGCTGACCGAGGGCAGCTCGGTCTACGTGGTCGATGCCAACAAGACGGCCGCGCGCCGCAAGGTCGAGACGCTCCACAGCTTCGGCACGCAGGTCGCGGTGCGCGGCGTCGAGCCGGGCGAGCAGGTGGTCATCGAGGGCAAGCAGAACGTGCGTCCCGGCGGCAAGGTGCGCCTCGACGCAGCGGCCACGCCACAGCAACAGCAGCGGCCCGGCGGCACGACGCCCGAGGCCACGCCCGGCAGCGCGGCCTCGGTCGCGCCCTCCAACGCCAGCCTGGTCGCGGAGCGGGAGCGCTCATGAACATCTCCGAGCTTTGCATCCGTCGTCCGGCGATGACGGTGCTGCTCTCTGCCGCCGCGGTGGTGGCCGGCATCTTTGCCTATTTCCAGATCCCGGTCGCGGCGCTGCCGAGCTACAACACGCCGGTCATCAACGTCAACGCGCAGCTGCCGGGCGCCAGTCCGGACACCATGGCTTCCTCGGTCGCGCTGCCGCTCGAAAAACAGTTCTCCACCATCCCCGGGCTTCAGACCATCAGCTCGGTCAACACCCAGGGCGTGACCTCGATCACGCTCGAGTTCGTGAGCAGCCGCGACATCGATGCGGCCGCGGTCGACGTCCAGGCTGCGCTGCTGCGCGCGCAGCGGCAGCTGCCGATCGAACTCACCCAGCTGCCGTCCTATCGCAAGGTCAACCCGGCGGACGCGCCGGTGCTGTTCATCGCGATGGTGTCGCAGTCGATGAGCCCGGCCGAGCTCAACGACTATGCCGAGAACCTGATCTCGCCGACGCTGTCGACCATCGACGGCGTGGCCCAGGTCGTGGTCTACGGGCGCAAGGCCTTCGCGGTGCGCGTCAAGGCCAACGCCGACCTGCTCAACGCGCGCAACATCACGCTCGACGAGCTGGCCGACGCGGTGCGCTCGGCCAATGCCAATACCCCGGTCGGCGTGCTCGACGGCCCGCGCCAGACGCTCACGATCCAGGCCAACGAGCAACTGATGAAGGCCGCCGACTTCGCCAAGCTGATCGTCGGCCAGCGCAATGGGGCGCCGGTGCGTCTGGACGAGGTCGCAACTGTCGAGGACAGCTTCGAGTCGGTCAAGACCGGGAGCAGCTTCAACGGCCAGAACTCGATCTCGCTGGCGGTGCAGCGGCAGCCCAACGCCAACACGGTGCAGGTGGTGGACGCAGTGCGCGCGCTGATGCCGCGCTTCAAGGAAGAGCTGCCGCAGTCGGTCGAGATCAACATGGTCAACGACCGGTCGATCTCGATCCGCGAGGCCGTGCACGACGTGCAGGTGACGCTGCTCGGCACCGTGCTGCTGGTGGTGCTGGTGATCTTCCTGTTCCTGCACCGCGTAGTGGCGACGCTGATTCCGGCCGCCACGATCCCGATCTCGCTGATCGGCGCGGTGGCGCTGCTCGCCGCCTTCGGCTACAGCCTGGACAACGTGTCGCTGCTGGGCATCACGCTGGCGGTCGGGCTGGTGGTGGACGACGCGATCGTGGTGCTTGAGAACATCATGCGCTACGTCGAGAAGGGCATGGAGCCGATGGCCGCCGCGCTGCGCGGCGCGCGCGAGGTGGGCTTCACCATCATCTCGATCTCGATCTCGCTGGTGGCGGTGTTCATCCCGATCTTCTTCATGCCGGGCGTGATCGGCCTGCTGTTCCACGAGTTCGCGGTGGTGGTGGGCCTCGCGGTCATGGTCTCGGCCGTGGTGTCGCTCACGCTGGTGCCGATGCTCGCGAGCCGGCTGCTCCGGCATACGCCGCGTGCCCACGGCGCCCTGGACCATGAGGAAGGCCACCCGGAGCCGGGCACTGCAATCGGGCGCGGCTTCGAGCGGGGCTACCGCTGGGTCCACGGCAGCTACCTGCGCTCGCTCGACTGGACGCTGCATCATCGCAAGCTCATGCTGGTCGTCGCCGCATCGACCTTCGCGCTGACGGCGTGGCTGTTCATCGTCATCCCGAAGGGCTTCTTCCCGGAGGAAGACATCGGGCAGATCTTCATCACGACCGAAGCCGCCGAGGACATCTCGTTCCCGGCGATGAAGGTCTTGCAGGATCGCGTGGCCGAGGCCGTACAGGCCGATCCGAACGTGGCCTATGTCAACTCCTTCGTCGGCGTCGGCGGTTCGAGCTCCACGCAGAATGCCGGCCGATTGTTCGTGGTGCTAAAGCCGCGCAAAGAACGCGCCGCCATGGCGCAGGTGATGGAGTCCCTGCGCACGCGCTTTCGCGAGATCGCGGGCATCACCGCCTACATGCAGCCGCTGCAGAACCTGCGCCTGGGCGGCCGGCAGAGCAAGGCGCGCTTCCAGTACACGCTGCAAAGCGTGAGCGCCGGCACCATGAACGTCTGGGCCGACCGGCTGATGGAGCGCATGCGCGCCGACCCGGCTTTCCGCGACGTGACCAGCGATTCGCAGAACCGCGGCCTGCAGGCCACCATCGACATCGACCGCGACAAGGCCGGCGTGCTCGGCGTCGAGGTCGGCGACCTGCGCACCGCGCTCTACAACGCCTATGGCGACCGGCAGATCGGCAGCATCTACGGCCCCAGCAACACCTACCAGGTGATCCTCTCGGCGGCCGACGACGACCGCCAGTTCGAGGAGGACATGGCACGCCTCTCGGTGCGCAACAAGGCCGGGCAGCTGGTGCCGCTGTCGGCCTTTTCGACGGTCAAGCGCACCGTCGGCCCGACCTCGGTCAACCACCAGGGGCAGCTGCAGGCCGTGACGGTGTCCTTCAACCTCGCGCCCGACGTGCCGCTGGGCAATGCGACCGCCAAGGTCGACCAGTTCAAGGCCGAGCTCAAGATGCCGGCCTCGATCATCACGAGCTACGGCGGCGACGCCGCGGTGTTCCAGAGCTCGCAGGCCAGCCAGGCGGTGCTGCTGATCCTGGCCGTGCTGGTGATCTATGTGCTCCTGGGCGTGCTCTACGAGAGCTATATCCATCCGCTGACCATCCTGGCCGGCCTGCCTTCGGCGGCGGTCGGGGCGCTGCTGTCGCTCAAGCTCTTCGGCTTCGACCTGACGCTGATCGCGACCATCGGCATCCTGCTTCTGATCGGCATCGTCAAGAAGAACGCGATCATGATGATCGACTTCGCGCTCGATGCGCAGCGCACCCAGGGCATGCAGCCGGTCGATGCGATCCGCGAGGCCTGCCGGCTGCGTTTCCGCCCGATCATGATGACCACGCTGGCGGCCATGATGGGCGCACTGCCGCTCGCGCTGGGCCTGGGCGCCGGCGCCGAACTGCGCCAGCCGCTGGGCGTGGCGGTGGTCGGCGGGCTGATCTTCTCGCAGGTGATCACGCTCTACATCACGCCGGCGATCTACCTCGCGCTGGACCGCTACAGCGGCAGCGGGCCGATGCAGGAACTGCCTGAGGAAAAGCTGGCGCACGACGTGGCGCCGGGGGCGGCTGGATAGCGCCGCTGGGAGCCATCCGCCCTGGCCGGCCCGGTCCCGTAGCCGCCATCTAAGTTGTTGATTTATATCGATTCACCGCATAAATTCAGATTTCTGTATTTTTGCGGTGATGGAGGATGACCCTCACCCTTTCCGGTTCTCTGCCGACGAAGGCCTGTGGCCGGTCCAGGCTGTCTGCGCCTCGGTACTCACGAGCGCACCGCGCTTCGAGCACGTGGTCATTTCGCCCACTGGCCGCATGGCGCTCATGAGCACTATCGCGCCGGCGACCTTCGTGGAGTTCAAGCGCTGGCTGGCAGAAGCGGCTTTGCAGCGCGAGGTCGCCAAGCGCCGCCGCGCCCGATTGCAGGCGGAGATCGTGCAGGACTTGCTGGACCAAGGCCTGCTGGTGGTCTGAGCACCGGAAACGGACGAGGAAGGGGGCGTTCAATGCACCGGATCGCGCTGCCAGGCCGCGGCGCTGCGCGCTCCGCCCGCATGCGTGCCGGCGCGACCCGTTGCAGCGGAATGGGCCGAGGCCGTACCGCCATGCGTCACGCGCAGCGCCCAATCGCACACCACCTTCATGAAGATCTGCTGCGAGGCCATCGAGGTGAGGCTGTGGTCGATTTCGCCGATGAACTCGTATTCGAACTGCTGCATGAAGGGCTCGTCGGCAAAGGGCCCCAACTGGTCGCGGTGGCGATCCGTCACGTGCATGGTGCCGGTGTAGAAAAGCAGCACCGCCACGTTGCGCTCCGCCAGCTGCGTCATCGAGCGGCGGAACAGCGCGGCCGTGACCTCCGGCGGTTCGGGCTCGAAGATGCTGGGCGAGGCGGCGGCCGCGGCGCTGGCCGAGAACTTGCGCTGCAGCCAGCGCACCGTCTTGCCGATCACGGCCGGATTGGTCGGCACCGCCAGCGCGCGGTGCAAGGTGCGCTCCCAGCGCGCGCGGCGGCCGGGGAAGGCGTAGCCGTCGAACATCAGGAGCCCGATCACGCGCGCATCGGCAACGGCGAGCGAAAGCCCGTTGGTGGCGCCCGAGCACAGGCCGATCGCAATGAAGCGTCGGATGCCGAGCATGGTCTGGATCAGGTTCATCGCCGCCTGCAGATCGAACACCGCCTGCGTAAGGAAATGCTCGGAGCCGCCGGCCGGGCCGCTGTCGCCCAGGCCCGCGAGGTCGAAGCGGATGCTGCTGATGCCGCGTGCGGCCATCTGCCGCGCCAGCTTCACGTTGATGCGCCGAGGCCCGATCCGGTGGTTCGCGCCCATGTTGAGCATGAGGCAGGCGACGGGCGCCAGCGAGCCCTCTGAGGGCGTCGTGATGACGCCGATCAGCGAGCCGTCGGGCCCGAACTGGACGGGGATTTCCTTGTAGTCATTCATGGACTTCTGCCAGCAAGCGTTGCAGGGCCTCAGTGGGGACCATCGCGTTATTGGGATGCGGATCGGAGGTCCAGATCAGGGGGTGCTGGAACGGCGTGACGCGCAGCGGCATGTGGCGGGCCGTCTCCTTGCCCGCCCATTGATGGGCAACATGGTCATCGGCATCGGCGAGCACCACCGTTTCGTGCAGCGCCGTGAGCTGCAGGGCTTCCGGGCCGAGCGCACGCAACTGCTGGCGCAGGATCGGCGACACGCCGAAGCCGAAGATCTCGTCGGTGAAGGCATCGCCGTCCTTCGCCAGCCGGCGCCGCCATGCCGGGTCCGGCACGCAGAAGGAACGTTCGAGCGCATCCACGTGGCCGGCGCGCAGCTCCTCGACGTAGCGCGCACCGTCGACGATCGGGTCCCACAGGATCAGCCGGGCCGGATCGCAGCGCCCACTCTTGGCCGCCAGCACCGCCAGCGCGGCGCCCAGGCGCGCGCCGAGCCAGACGATGCGCCGGCTGCCGGCGCGGCGCCGCAGCTCCTCGTGCGCGGTGCAGACGTCGCGCCGCCAGCCTTCGAGATCGCCGTCGGTGTCCTCGCCGGGCGAATCGCCGCTGCCGTGGTAGTCGAAGCGCAGCACCGCCACGCCGGAACGCGCGAGCCGGTCGGACAGCACGCGGAACAGGCGATGCGCGCGGACCGCCTCCTGCCCGAGGGGCGGGCAGATCAGCACCGCGATGCCGCTCTCGCGCTCAGGCGAATGGAAGAGCCCGAAGAGCTGCCGCGAGGCCGGGCCGAAGAGCATCGGAGTCATGCGTAAGTCTCGCTTTCGACGGCGGGCAGGCGCTGTACGACAACCGCCTCTTCGCATATCAGCACCCGTGCCACTGCACACAGGGCGCCCTGGACATCATGGAAGGAAGACAGCGCCAGGCGTACCACGCCATCGGCGGAGGTGATCTTCACTTCGCGCGAATCGGGCACCACGCCCACGTCGAAGCTGCGCGTGTCGACCGAGAGGCCCATGCCGGTGGCCTTCAGGCAGGCCTCCTTGCGGGTCCAGCAGGCGAGGAAGGCGCGGTCGCGTGCGCTGGGTTCGAGCTGGGCCAGCGCATGCCGCTCGGCCTCGGTGAAGTAGCTGGCGGCCAGCGCCGCCGCGTCCGGCATCGGGCGCAGCAGTTCGACATCGACGCCCACTTCGGCCTCGTCGCAGACCGCGATCAAGGCCACCGACTGGCTGTGGCTCAGGTTGAAGCGCAGCTGCGCATGCTCGACCAGCGTGGGCTTGCCGAAGGCGCCGTTGTCGAACTCCAGCAGGCTCGCGGGAATGCCGCATTGCGCGGACAGCGTCTCGCGCAGGGCTGCATGGGCGGCGACGAAACGGTTGCGGTCACGCCGGAAGACGAAGCGCCGGGCGCGCTCCCACTCGGCCTCCGACAAGGAAGCCACCGCCTGCGGCGCCGGCGTGGCGTCCAGGTCGACCTGCCAGAGGCGGCATTGTGCCGAGGAGGGGAGTTGTGTGATCGTCATGGTGGCCTCGTCAGCTCTTGCGGCTCCAGCCGGAGAATACGCGGCCGAGCAGGCCGCCGCGCCGCGACTCGCCCTCCGCCGACGCCGCGGCCAAGGCGTCGAGCGCGATGCCGGCAGCGGCCGACGCCAGCTGCCCCAGGCCTTCGAACACATAGCGGCGCGGTTCCACGCGGAAGCCCATCACCTGTTCGGCCTGCTGGATCACGCGCATCGCGAGCAGCGAGTCGCCGCCCAGGTCGAAGAAGTTGTCGTGGGCATGGATGTCGTTGACGTCGATGCTGAGCGCGCTGGCCCAGATCTGGGCCAGCTTCGCCTGTTCGGGCAACAGCAGCACCTGCGGCTGCGCCTGCCGCGGTCGCGCGGCCACGGTTTGCGCCGCGGTGGGCGCCGGCGCCGCGTCGGCCGCGAGCCGCTGCAGGTAGCTCGCGCTGTCCGAGCCGGCCGGCGCCGCGATGGCTTCCAGCGTGGCGTCCGGCTGCTGCGCGACCAGGCGCAGCAGCTCGAGGTAGCGCTCCTTGAAGGCGGCGCCGGTCTCGCGCTTGTAGATGTCGGCGTTGTAGACCACCGCGCCTTCGAGGCCGTCGGGCTTGTCCATCAGCCAGATGCCGAGATCGTCGGTCGCGCCGCGCTGCGGCAGGTGCATCTGGCGGTGCTGGAGGCCGCCGATGTCGCGCGGCCGCTCGCGCGCATCCTGGAACGAGAACAGGGCCTGGTAGAGCCCCACGCCCTGCGCGCGCTCCACGAACTCCGGCTCGCTGACCAGGCGCTCGAAGGGGATCTGCTGGTGGCTCATCACCGCGATCAGCTCCTGCTTGACATAGCGCATGAACTCGCCGAAGCGCAGCGAGCGGTCGATCTGGAAGGACAGCGGCAGCACGTTGTTGAAGAAGCCCATCACCGGCTCGAGCTCGGGCGCCTCGCGGCCGCGCACCGGCGTGGCGATGACGATCGAGCGGCTATCGATGATGCTGCTCATCATGAGAATATAGACGCCCAGGGTCAGCATGTTGAGCGTGACGTCGTGGCGCTGGCCGGTCTCGCGCAGCCGCTCGGTGAGCGCCTTGTCGACATTGATCCAGTGCGCGCCACCCTGACCGCTCATGCCGGCGCGGCGCGGCATGTCGGTGCGCGGCGCCTTCGGCGTCGGCGAGTTCGCGAAGCGGTCCTTCCAGTAGCGCAGCTGGAGTTCGGCCTCGGGCTCGGTGAGCCAGCGCGCATACCAGTCGGCGTAGTCGCCGTGGGTCACGGCCAGTTCGGGCAGGCCGTGCGCCTCGCCGCGCACCAGCGCGCCGTAGATGGCCGACAGCTCGCTTTGCAGGATGTCGAAGGACCAGCCGTCCCAGATCAGGTGGTGCGGCACGAACACGAAGGCATGATCGTCGGCCGCGATCTTGTAGAGCGCCGCGTGGAACATCGGTGCGCGATGGATGTCGATCGGCTGGTCGGCCATTTCGTGCATGCGCTCGACCAGCTCGGCTTCGCGCTGGTCTTCGGGCAGGTGGCCGAGGTCGATCACCGGCAGCTCGTAGGCCAGCTCCTTCGCGATCAGCGCGGCCGGTGCGCCGGTGGCCGGATCGGCACCGACAGCGGTGCGCAGCGACGGTTGCCGCTCGATCATCACGCGCAGCGCCGCCTTGAACTTCTCGATGTCCAGCGGCCCGCCGAGCCGGTGCGCGGATGGGGCGTTGTAGGTCGAACGCCCGGGATGCAGCTCCTCCACGAAGCGGATGCGCTCCTGCATCGGCGTGAGCGGTGCGCTCCTGCGGTCCGCGACATGCGCGATGGGTGCGCTGCGCGGCGCGTTGCTGCCGTCGAGGCCTTCGATCGCCGCGGCCAGCCGTTCGGCCGTCGGCGCCTCGAACAGCATGCGCAGCGGCACCGTGAGCTCGAACTCGCGGCTCAGCAGGGTAGCCAGGCGCGCCGCCAGCAGCGAATGGCCGCCCAGCGAGAAGAAGTCGTCGCGGATGCCGAGGCCTGGCAGGTTGAGCACGCGCTCCATCGTTTCCATCACGATGCGTTCGCGCTCGTTGCGCGGCGCCAGCCGCTCGCTCGTCTCCTGCCGCGTCGCGCTGGGCTTGGGCAGCGCCTTGCGGTCCACCTTGCCGTTGGGCAAGAGCGGAATGGCGTCGAGGCCGACCACATGCTGCGGCACCATGTACTGCGGCAGGCGGCTGCGCAGATGGCGGTCGAGCGCGGCCAGGTCGACCGTGGCGCCCGGCGAGGCCGCGAGGTAGGCCACCAGGCGCACGTCGCCCGGCTGGTCTTCGCGCGTGACGACCACGCTGCGCGCCACGCCCGGCGCCTCGTTGCAGCGCGCCTCGATCTCGCCGAGCTCGATGCGGTAGCCGCGCACCTTGACCTGGAAGTCGAAGCGGCCCAAGTGTTCCAAGAGGCCGTCGTTGCGCCAGCGGCCGCGGTCGCCGCTGCGGTAGATCAGTGTGTCAACGCCGTCGATGGCGGTCGTCACGAAGCGCTCGGCCGTGAGCTCGGGCCGGTCGAGGTAGCCCAGTGTCACGCCCATGCCGCTGATGCAGATCTCGCCCGGCACGCCGACCGGGCAGGGCTGCAGGTTGCTGTCGAGGATCCAGACGCCGGTGTTTGCCATCGGGCGGCCGATCGAGACGCCGCGCGCCGCGACGATCGGGCGCTCCATGCGCCAGACGGTCGACCACACGGTGGTTTCCGTCGGTCCGTAGAGGTTCCAGAGCTCGCTCGTGCGGCCCATCAATTCGAGCGAGAGATCCGCCGGCACCGGCTCCGCGCCGATCCAGGCGCGGAAGCCGCGCGGACCGGACCACTCTGCATCGAGCAGCAACCGCCACATGCCGGGCGTGGCCTGCAGGATGGTGATGGCTTCGGACTCGAGCAGCGCGCGCAGCCGGTTGCCGTCCATCGCGACCTCGCGCTGCACGATCACGATCTCGGCGCCCGCCGCCAGCGGCAGCATCACCTCGGGCACCGCCATGTCGAAGGACAGCGTGGTCACTGCGGCCATGCGATCGCTCGCGCCGATGCCCGGCTCGCGCTGCATGGTCTGCATCAGGTTCGCCGCCGCGCGGTGCGGCACGCAAACGCCCTTGGGCTTGCCGGTCGAGCCGGAGGTGTAGATCACGTAGGCCGTGTCTTCGCCCTGCGCATCCTGCGCGCCGGGCACGAGCGGCGTGGGCGCTTCGTTCTGCCAGCTGGTGTCCAGGTTGAGCAGCAGCACGCGGTCGGCCGCGTCTTCGCGCCACATCTTCGGCGCCGCGGCGATCGAGGAGCTGGTCAGCAGCAGCCCGAGCTTCGCGTCTTCGGCGTAGTAGTCCAGACGCGCCTGCGGGAAGGCGGGGTCGAGCGGCACATAGGCGGCGCCGCTCTTGAGCACCGCGAGCAGGGCCACGAACATGTCGAAGCCGCGGTCCAGGCACAGGCCGACACGTTCGCCGCGGCCCATGCCGCGCGCACGCAGCGCATGGGCCAATTGATTCGAGCGTTCGTCGAGTTCGCGGTAGCTCATGCGCTGGGCGCCATCGCGCAAGGCCGGCTGTGCGGGCTGTGTCGCTGCATGCGTCATGAAGCCCGCATGCATCAGCGGCGCGCCTTCCAGCGGCGTCGGCGCTGGCTGCAAGGCCGCGAGAGCATGCGCTTCGGCGGGCGACAGGAGCTCGAGCCGGCCGACCGGCCGCGTCGGATCGCGCACCACGGCGCGCAGCAGGGATTCGTACATGCCGAGCCAGCGGCGCACGGTCGCGTCGTCGTAGAGGTCGGCGTTGTACTGCGCCTCCATCTGCATGCCGCCCACCACGGGCGTCACGTTGAGGAAGAGCTCGAAGTTCTCGTAGCGGCGCGCGATGGTGCTCTGCTCGACCTGCAGGTCGGGAAAGTTGCCTTCGTTGGGCGCGGCATCGCGGTCCACGTTGAACAGCACGTTCACCAGCGGCAGCCGGCTGGGGTCGCGCGGCACGGGCAGCTTCTTGAGCAGCGCGCCGTAGGTCAGGGTCTGGTGTTCGAAGGCGTCGAGCAGGGCGCTGCCCGACTGGCGCGCCAGCGCATCGAAGCGAGCCTGGGCGTCGACCGCCACGCGGATCGGCAGCAGGTTGACGCAGTGGCCCACCAGCGAGGGCATGTCGCTGGGCATCTGGCCCGCGGCCGCGATGCCGATCACCAGGTCGTCCTGCGCCGTCAGGCGGTGCAGGGTCGCGGCGAAGGCGCCGAACATGGTCGCGAACAGGCTGGTGCCCGAGACGGCGCCGACCTTGCGCAGACCGTCGATCAGGTCCTGGCTCAAGACGTGGTCGATGCGGTAGGCATTGAAGGTGCGCACGGCAGGCCGCGGGCGGTCCAGCGGCAGCTCCAGCACCGGCAGGCTGCCGCCGGCGAAGCGCGAGAGCCAGTAGCCGACGTGGGCATCCATCTCGGGGCTGTTCGCCTCTTGCGCCTCCCAGGCGGCGTAGTCGGAGTACTGGGCCGCCGGCTCCAATGCCGGACCGGCGCCGATCTGTTCGGCATAGAGACTGCCGAGGTCCTGGCTGATCACGCCCCAGGACCAGCCGTCGCAGACCGCGTGGTGCGCGCTCATCACGAGCACATGGTCGATCGGCGACAGCCGGTAGAGCGCGGCCCTGAAGAGCGGACCCTGTTCGAGCTGGAAGGGCTCGAGCACGGCGGCCACGCCGTCTTCCTCGAGCCTGCGCTTCTGCGCCGCCGCATCGAGCGCGCCGAGGTCGTGTTCGGCCATGTGGACCGGCGCGGCCTCGCCGATCAGCAACTGCGTGCCATCGGGCGAGATGGTGGCGCGCAGCGATTCGTGGCGCCCGACCAGCCGGTCGAGTGCGCTGGCGAGCGCACGCGTGTCCAGCGTGCCCTTGAGCCGCAGCCGGAGCGTCTCGTTGTAGGCGAGCGAGGCTTCCGGACTCAGGCGATCGCCGAGCCAGACTTCGCGTTGCGCCTCGGTGGTCGAGACGACGCGCTCGATCAGGCCCGAGGCGAAGGGATCGAAATCCTCGGTGGCGTCCTCGGCGGACAGGGTGGCGACTGCGTCGATCATGCTTTGTACTTCGTGAATTTGCCTTGGGCGTTCGGATCGGGCACGAACCAGGCGGGTTGGCCATCCTTGTCGCGGCCCAGCCGCGCATCGGGTGCGGGCGGATGCGAGGGGTCGAGCACTGTCTTGGGCGCGGCGCGGCGCGGCAGTAGCTCGGCTTCCTGCATCTCGGCGATCGATTCCTTGAAGGCGGACTTGATGGTCGCGATGTCCTGCTGCGAATGCGCGGCCGTCATGAAGCAGGGGAAGTTGTCGAGGATGTGCACGCCGCGGCTGCGCATCATCGCGAACAGCAGGTCCTGCAGCGGATGATCTTCCAGCCAGCTCACGCGCCACAGCGAGGAGAAGTAGCGGATCTCGACCGGCGCGCCGACCTCGCGGCAGAAGGCCGAGAGCTCGTCGGCCATGGCCGCGGTGTGCAGGTTGAGCTGGGTCTGCAGCTTGTTGTTGTCTGCCTTCAGGTGCTCGAGCGCGGCCTTGGCCGCGGCCAGCGCGAGCGGATGCCGCACGAAGGTGCCGGCGAAGTAGGTCACGCCTACGGTGGGCACCGAATCGTCGCCGTACTGCCAGGGGCCGCCGTCGAGCGCATCCATGTACTGTCGCCTGCCGGCGATCACGCCGACGGGGAAGCCGCCGCCCAGCACCTTGCCGTAGGTGGCGAGATCGGCGCGGATGCCGAACAGCGCCTGCGCACCGCCCAGGTCGCAGCGGAAGCCGGTGATGACCTCGTCGAAGATCAGGCAGGTGTCGGATTTTTCGGTGATCGCGCGCACCTCGCGCAGGAACTCGCGCGGCTGGAAGTCGGGCCGGCGGCTCTGCACCGGCTCGACCAGCACGGCGGCCAGGTCCTCTGCGTTGGCGCGGATGAATTCGAGCGCCTCGGGCGTGCCGTAGTCCAGCACGCGCACATCGCCGAACATGCCCTGCAACACGCCGGGTGCCGCCGACATGCCCTTGGCATTGCGGCCCGCGCGCACCAGCACTTCGTCGAAGGTGCCGTGGTAGGAGCCGGTGAAGAGCACCACGGTACTGCGGCCGGTGACGGTGCGCGCGATGCGCAGCGCCGCCATCACCGCCTCGGAACCGGTGTTGCACAGGCCCGCGCGGTCGAAGCCGGTGAGCTCGCACAGCAGCCGGGTGACTTCGGCGGCCAGCGGATGCTGCGGGCCGATCTCGTAGCCGAGCTCGAGCTGCTTCTTCACCGCTTCGTTGATGAAGTCGGGCGTCCAGCCGAAGAGGTTCATGCCGAAGCCGTTGAGCGTGTCGACGTACTCGTTGCCGTCGATGTCCCACATGCGCGAGCCCTTGGAGCGCTCGATCACGATCTGGTAGGTGATCTCCTTGGTCGCGGGCCGGAAGCCGTTGACCACGCGCGGGTCGGCCATGTGCGGGCGGTTGCGCTCGGTGAAGGCCTTGCTCTTCTGCGTGCGCTCGACGTAGCGGCGCATGAAGGCCGCGAGCCGCGCCTTCTGGCGCTCGGTCGGCTCCTTGCTCTGCGTGTGGATGCGCGCGATGGCGCCGAAAGCCTTCTTGACGTCGTACTTCGGCGCGACGGGCGGCTCCTCGGCAGCCGGCTCGGGGGTGTTGGACGCCGTGGCCGCGGCGGTGGCCATGGGCGTGGGTTGCTCCACCGCCGGGGCCGGCAGCACGGGGCTGGCCGGAACCGTCGGCGCCGCCGACAGCAATGCGAGTTGCTGTTGCATCAATTGCATCTGTTGCGCGATGACCTGCTGCACCAGGCTGCTGTTGCCGCCCGCCATGGCCGCCGCGGGCTGCATGGCCGGCAGCGCTGCCGACAGCGCCGCAAGCACCGGCTGCTGCGGCACGGCGGCGGGCATCGCCGGCGCGGCCTGCGGCACCACCGCTGCTGCAGCATCCGGCGGCAACGTGGCGTCGAGGAACTCGGCCAGCGCGTCGAAGCTGCGATAGCTCTCCATCAGCTGCCGGAAAGTCAGGTTGACCTTGAAGGTCTTCTTGACCTGCAGCGCGGCCTGCGTGAGCGTGAGCGAGTCGAGGCCGATCTCGACGAAGGGCGCGGCGCCGTCGACGTCGGCCATGTCGGCGCCCGAGAGGTTCTCGAACAGCTCGCGCAGGCGCGTGACGAGGGAGGCGCGGCGCGCGGGTGGCGCGGAAGTGGCGACGGTCATTGTCAACTCCGGAATCGATGGGGTCAGGGGCACGGATGGGGCAGGAATTTCGGCGGGCAGTGCAACGGCGGCCGGCGCCGACGCGATGTCGACCCAGAAGCGCTTGCGTTCGAAGGGATAGGTGGGCAGGCGCACGCGCTGCTTGCGTGCGCGCGTATCGAGGGCGGCCAGGTCGATCTCCACGCCCTGGGCCCAGAGCCGGCCGGCGCCGAGCCGCCAGGCGGCGCTCTCGCTGCTCGTCTGGTCGGCAAGCAGCGAGGCCGCCGGCGCGGGCAAGGCCTTGCTCGCGTGCTGGCGCACCAGGGTGGCCAGCGTGTTGCGCGGGCCGATCTCGACGAAGAGCGGATGCGCGAGCTGGGCCAGCACTTCGCGCACGGCGGGCGAGAAGCGCACCGTCTCGCGCAGATGGCGCGCCCAATAGTGCGGGTCGGTCGCTTCCTGGGCGCTCAGGAGGCGGCCGGTGAGGGTCGAGTAGATCGGGAGGCGGGGCAGGGCGAGCGGCGTCTCGCGCACCAGCGCCTCGAAGGGCGCGACCGCCGCGTCCATCATCGCCGAGTGGAAGGCATGCGAGGTCTGCAGCGTCTTGGCGACGATGCCCCTGGCTTCGAGCTCGGCGCGCAGCTTCTCGATGGCATCGCTCGGGCCCGCGGCCACGCAGACCGCCGGGCCGTTGTCGGCTGCGAGCGAAATTCCTTCGGGCAGGAGCGGCTGCAGCTCGGCGGCCGGCAGGCGCACCGAGAGCATGGTGCCGGCGGGCAATGCCTGCATCAGCGCGCCGCGCCGCGCGACCAGGCGGGCCGCATCCTCGAGCCGCATCACGCCGGCCAGCACGGCGGCGGCGAACTCGCCGACGCTGTGGCCGATCATCGCGGCCGGCTTCACATCGAGCGCCATCAGCTGGCGCGCCAGTGCGTATTCGAGCGCGAAGGTCGCGGGCTGCGTGACCGAGGTCGGCGCCAGCGCGGCTGCATCGTCCGAGAACATGCGCTCGCGCAGGTCGAAGCCGAGCACGCTCTCGAAGGCCTGCAGGCATTCGTCGAAGGCGGCGCGGAAGACGGCATCGCCGGCATACAGCGTGCGACCCATGCCGGCGTATTGCGCACCTTGGCCGGGGAACATGAAGACCGGCTGCGGCACCCAGGCATTGACCGCGGCGCCGGCGCGGGCGGCCGAATCGGCGCTGCGCAAGGCCGTCACGGCTTCGTCGATGGATTCGGCGACCACGCAGGCGCGCTGGGCGAACTGCTTGCGTCCCACGCGCAGCGTGTGGGCGACGTCGGCCAGGGACAGTTCGCGGTGCGCGTCGAGGTGGTCGGCCAGCCGGGTGGCGGCGGCCGCGAGCGCCGCCGGCGTCCGCGCGGAGAGCGTGAGCAGTAGCGGGCCGCTCGCCGGATCGGAGGGCGCGGCGAGCGGCGCTTCCTCGACGATCACGTGCGCATTCGTGCCGCCGACGCCGAAGCTGCTGACGCCGGCACGCCGCGGCGCGGCCTCGCGCGGCCAGGGGCGAAGCTGGCTGTTCACGCGGAAGGGCGTGGCCTCGAAATCGATGACCGGGTTCGGCGCGTCGTAGTGCAGGCTGGCCGGGATCGCCTCGCAGTGCAGCGCGAGGGCGGTCTTGATGAGGCCGGCCGCACCCGCAGCGGTGACCATGTGGCCGACATTGCTCTTCAGCGAGCCGATGGTGCAGAAGTCGATGTCGGCGGTGTGCGCGGCAAAGGCGCGCGTCAAGCCTTCGACCTCGATCGGGTCGCCCATCGGCGTCGCCGTGCCGTGCGTCTCGACATAGGAGATGCTGCGCGCCTCGACGCCGGCCGAGGCGAGCGCCGCTTCGATCACCGCGGCCTGGCCGTCCACGCTGGGCGCGGTGAAGCTGGCCTTGGCGCCGCCGTCGTTGTTGATGCCGGCGCCGCGCAGCACCGCGTAGATGGTGTCGCCGTCGGCGATCGCATCGGAGAGCCGCTTGAGCAGCACGACGGTCGCGCCATCGCTGAACACCGTGCCCTTGGCCCGGGCGTCGAAGCTGCGCGTATGGCCGTCGGGCGACAGCATCGAGCCTTCGTTGTAGAGATAGCCGCTCTTCGGCGGGCAGGTAACGGAGGCGCCGCCCGCCAGCGCCATGCGGCACTGGCCGGTGCGCAGCGCGAAGAAGGCCTGGGCGATCGCCACCAGCGAGGTCGAGCAGGCGGTGTGCACGCTCACGGCCGGGCCGGTCAGGTTGAGCTTGTTCGCCACGCGCGTGGTGATGTAGTCCTTCTCGTTGGCCAGCATCACCTGGAACTCGCCGACCATCTCGACCAGGTCGGGCCGCGTCGACACGTGGCGCTGGAAGTAGCTGGCGTTGGACATGCCGCCGTACACGCCGACCGGGCCGGGCGCCTGATCGGGCACGTAGCCGCCGCGTTCCAGGCATTCCCAGCAGATCTCGAGGAACACGCGCTGCTGCGGGTCCATCAGCTCCGCTTCCTTCGGGTTGATGCCGAAGAAGGCGGCGTCGAACTGATCGATGTCGTCGATCACGCCGCGGGCGCGCACGTAGAGCGGGTCGGCGCGCAGCGCTGCGCTGACGCCGGCGTCGAGCGTCGCATCGTCGAAGAAGCTGATCGACTCGCGCCCGGCTATCAGGTTGTCCCAGAACTGTTCGACATCGGCGGCGCCCGGGAAGCGGCCGGCCATGGCGATCAGCGCCACCGGCTCCATGTCGCTGCCGGTGGCAGGCTTTGCTGCCGGTGTGCGCTCGCGCTGCGGCGGTGCGGGCTCGTCGTCCTGCGCCTGCATGTCGGCGGCCAGCGCCGCGGGCGTCGGTTGGCGGAAGAACAGGTTGCTCGAGAGGCGGCGTTCGCTGCCCTGCTGCAGATCGCGCAACACCCTGAGCACCAAGAGCGAATCGCCGCCGAGGTCGAAGAAGTTGTCGCTGCGGCCGACCTGGTCGAGGCCCAGGGCGCGCGCGAAGGCGGCGCAGACGCGGCGCTCCGTGTCGCTGCGCGCTTCCTCGAAGGGCTGTGCGAGCTCGGGCCGTTGCCGCGGCGGCTCGGGCAGTGCGCGGCGGTCCAGCTTGCCGTTGGTCGTGACCGGCAGCTGTTCGAGCCAGACCTGGGCCGCGGGCAGCATGGCTTCGGGCAGGCGATCGGCGAGATGCTGGCGCAGCGTGGTCCAGGGCAGCTCGGCGCCGCGCGCCACGAGGTAGGCCACGAGGCGCAGCCGGCCCGCAGCGTCCGCGCGCGGCACGACCGCACAGGACTTGATGCCGGGATGGGCGAGCAGCGCGGCCTCGACCTCGCCGATCTCGATGCGATGGCCGCGGATCTTCACCTGGCCGTCGATGCGGCCGATATATTCGATGCTGCCGTCGGGCAGCCAGCGCGCCTGGTCGCCGGTGCGGTAGAGGCGCTCGCCGGGCCCGCCGAAGGGATCGGCCACGAAGCGTTCGGCGCTCAGGTCGGAGCGCTGCAGGTAGCCGCGCGCCAGGCCGCGCCCGCCGATGCAGAGCTCGCCGACCAGGCCGGCGGGCAACATCGCCATCGAGGGGCTCAGCACGCGCAGCACGGTGTCGTTGATCGGGCGGCCGATGGGCACCGAGCGCGCGTCGGCCGCGAGGTCCTGCGGAATCCGGTGCGTGGCCGCGAAGGTGGTGCACTCGGTCGGTCCGTAACCGTTGATCAGCGTGAGCCCGGGCAACGCCGCGAGCGCGCGCCGCACGTGCGGCACCGACAGCGCCTCGCCGCCGGTGAGCAGCTGGCGCAGGCCTGCGAGTTGCGCGGGATCGTCGTCGACCACCGCATTGAACAGGCCGGCGGTGAGCCAGGCGGTCTTCACCGAGTGTTGGGCGATGGCGCGTGCGAGGCCGGCGCCCGTGGGCACCTTCTCGTCATGCACCACGCAGATGCCACCATTGAGCAACGGGCCCCAGATCTCCAGCGTCGAGGCATCGAAGCCCAGCGGCGCCGCATGCAGCATGGCCTCGCCCGCACGGAGTTCGACATAGTGCGCGTCGACCACGAGGCGCAGGATCGAGCGATGGCAGATCTCGATGCCCTTGGGCGTGCCGGTCGAGCCGGAGGTGTACATCACGTAGGCCACCGATTCGCCGTCGGCCGCGGCCGGTGCGAGCGGCGGCAGCGCGGCATCTTGGCCGGCATCGTCGTCGATGGACAGCAGCGCCCGCTCGCTCGGCACCAGCTGCCGGTACGCGGCCTGCGTCACGACCAGGCCGACGTCGGAATGCGAGAACATGAAGGCGATGCGCTCGACCGGGAAATCCGGCTGGACCGGCACATAGACGGCGCCGGCCTTCAGGATGCCGAGCATCACGATCACGGCCGCGCTCGAGCGGTCGAGCATCACGCCCACGGTGTCGCCGGCACGGATGCCGTTCGCCTGCAGGCGGCGCGCCATCAGTTCGGCGCGCTCAGCCAGCTCGCGGTAGCTCAGCGCACCTGCGTCGCCGACGAGCGCGATCGCATCGGGCCGGCGGGCGACCTGGCGGTCGAACATGGCTTGGACGGTCAGCGCCGCGTCATAGGCCGAGGCGGCGCTGTTCCATGTTTCCAGTTGGCGCTGGCTGTCGAGGGCCGGCAGCGTGCGGATCTCGCGCAGGCTCGCGGCGGGGCGATCGAGCAGATCCGAGGCGGTGTCGGCGATGGCCAGCAGCAGGCCGACTTCGATCGCGCTGTCCATCAGCGAAGCGGTGGCGGCCAGCCGGAGCGTCGCCGGCCGGCCCGCGGGCGCATGGAATTCCAGCTGAAGCGAAGGCGCGTCGGCTTGGCCGGCGCTCGCGCCATCACGGAGCCAGAGCGCAAAAGGGGGCGGCGATCCGGCCGTCGATGCGACGACGCTGTTGCGACGTGCGCTGTCGATCGCGGCCAGCCATTGCTGCGCTGTCGTGGTGTCGTCGCAGTTCACCGCGACGCCGGCACCCGGTGCCTCGTGAAACTCCACCGCCGCCAGGCCCAGCCAGCGGGATTGAAGCAGGATCCATGAAGCGGCGAAGAGCGTGTCCGGCAGAAAGCCGGACGCCTGGGCCTGCGCGGCCCACCGGGTCGCGAGTGCCGGCGGGATATCGAGGCTGGAGACTTGCACCGCGGCTTGCCCCGCTGCGCCGGCACGGGGTACGAACAGGTCCCCCAGCGAAAGCGCCGTCGCGTCGGTCGAGGAATTGGGTTGAGGTCCTTGTTCCATGAACTGGTGGCTCCGCTGTTAGCGCTGTTGCTTCCTTGCCTCGTACGCCGGCCTACATGTATCTATTAAGAGTAACTACAAAGCATTCACTCCATGTGCCGGATATTGCCCCTTGACGATGCGTCGCGCCACCGTACAAAAGGCTATGTGCCCAGCCTATGTCGTTTGGATGTTCTGCAACACTCGACGCATTTGGTTGCGACTGCGGTAGGACGGTGCGGACACGATTCTGCCTCCCTTTTTACATTTTGAATACAAAGGAAGTACAAGAAACGCCGCGTAGACGGCGAGAACTCATAGGAAAGTTCTATTTTTAACGGATCAGGCCTGGTTCAGGCCGCGGCTTCGTCGAGCGACCCCTCGCTCAGGTGTCCGGTATCGCCCCAGCCCACGAGCGTGAAGCCCTGGGGCGTCCAGAGCAGGCGGTTGATGGCGGCATTGCCCAGGTGCCAGGTGCGCGGAGCCTGCAGTTCCTGCCCGGTGGCCGCGCGGTAGAGAACGTCCATCACGCCGCCGTGCGCCACCATCACCACCAGTTCGCCCGGGTGCCTCGCTGCGAGCCCCGCCGCCACGCCGGTCACGCGCTCCCTGAAGGTCAGCAGTGATTCACCGCCATTCGGCGCGAAGGCCGGATCGCGAGTGCGCCAGAGCCGGGCCTGGTCGGGGAGGGTGGCATCGATGTCGGCGAAGGTGCGGCCTTCGAAGTGACCGAAGGCCCGCTCGCGCAGCCCCGGCTCCGCCTTCACCTCGATGCCGCGCGGCGCTGCGATTTCGAGCGCGGTTTGCCATGCGCGCGTGAGGTCGCTGGCATAGATGGCGGCGATGGGTTCTTCCGCGAGCGCCTGCCCGACGCGCCGGGCCTGCCAAAGGCCCGTGTCGTTGAGGGCGATGTCGAGCTGCCCCTGGATGCGGGTGTCGACATTCCATGCGGTTTCGCCGTGGCGCACGGCAATCAGGCGGGTGACCTCCATCCGAGGCGATTCTAGGGGTGAACCCTAGGGCCTGCTAACAGACTCTAGTTCTTGGCGGTCGAGACCTCGATGTCCACCCGGCGTTCGCCCTTCGGCGGATTCGGAAAGCCCTGCAAGGCAGCCTGGAACATCACCGGCAGCACCGTCGCGCTGGCCGTGTAGGGGCCGTCGTTGCGCGCATGGGTTTCGTACACCACGCGGTTGGACGGCAGTTCGCGCAGCACGATGCTGACCTCGCGCGCATACCAGGGGTTCGAGGCGGGCGGGAAGGCCGGTCCGTACCAGCCGCCGCCATACCAGCCCCGGCCGTACCAGGGCGAGCCGTAGCGGCCGTAGCGGTAGGGCCCCCATGGCCCGCCGCCGTAGAACCAGGGGTCGGCCCAGGGCGAGAGCTCGGCTGTCACGCGGGCGCCGATCTGTGCCGTGTAGCGGGGGTTGGCGTCGTCGCGGCGCAGGCCGACGCGTTCGAGCGCGGCGCCCGCCATCGTTTCGAGCTGTTGTTGCGAAGCCTCGCTGGCCTGCTGCGAGGGCAGGCGCTCGAAGCGGTAGGTGGCACCGGCCGGAACCGCGCTGATGTTGGAGAAACTTTTCACCTCGCTGTCGACCACCCAGCGGGTGGCGCAGCCGGTGAGGCCGACGGTCAGCACCAGGGCGGTGAGCGCAAGTTTCATGCGGATCTCCTCGTGGAAGCGCCGTCCCTCAAAGTTGCACGATGCGCAGCGCGGACGGCTCCGGGAACTCGGGTGCGTCGAATGCCTTGTCGCCTTCGGCATCGGCCACGCCGGTGGCCTTGAGACCCTTGAAATCGAAGGACGTTCCGTCCAGCAGATGCGAAGGCACCACGTTCTGCAGCGCATTGAACATGTTCTCGACGCGCCCCGGGTGCTTGCGGTCCCATTCGCGCAGCATCTCGCCCACCTGCTTGCGCTGCAGGTTCTCCTGGCTGCCGCAGAGCGTGCACGGAATGATCGGGAACTCGCGGTGCTGGGCCCAGCGAACCAGGTCCTTCTCGGCCACGTAGGCCAGCGGCCGGATCACGATGTGGCGGCCGTCGTCGCTCACCAGCTTGGGCGGCATCGACTTGAGCTTGCCTGCGAAGAACATGTTGAGAAAGAAGGTCTGCAGCATGTCGTCGCGGTGGTGGCCCAGCGCGACCTTGGTGGCGCCGAGCTCGTCGGCCACGCGGTACAGGATGCCGCGGCGCAGACGGCTGCACAAGCCGCAGGTGGTCTTGCCCTCGGGGATCACGCGCTTCACGATCGAGTACGTGTCCTGCTCCTCGATGTGGAAGGGCACGCCGAGCGCAGTGAGGTAGCCCGGCAGCACATCTTCGGGAAAGCCGGGCTGCTTCTGGTCGAGGTTGACCGCGACGATGTCGAAGTGGATCGGCGCGCGGGCCCGCAACTTGAGCAGGATGTCGAGCAGCGCGTAGCTGTCCTTGCCGCCCGAGACGCAGACCATGACCTTGTCACCTTCCTCGATCATGTTGTAGTCGACGATCGCGCGGCCGACCTCGCGGCACAGGCGCTTTTCGAGCTTGTGGGTCTCGCGCTCGATCTTCACGTTGTTGTTGGTGGACGAAGGGGCTTCGTCGATCCATACCGCACTCATCATTTGCTCCTGAAAACTTCAACGCCGACGGCCTCGCAGTCGGGGTACACATCCGGCTTGGCCGTCGACACCCGCGCGGCCTGCACCTTGGGATGCGCGAGCACCTGCGTCAGGATGTCGTCGCACAGCGTTTCCTGCAAGTGGATGTGGCCCTTGGAGAGGCGCGTGGCGACGGTGCGGCGGATGAAGTCGTAGTCGACCACTTCGTCGAGATCGTCCGCCTTCGGCGTCGAGACGTCCAGCGGCACGTAGAGATCGACATTGATGATGACGCGCTGCTCGGCGCGCTTCTCGAACTCGTGCACGCCGATGTTGATCCAGACCTCGTAGTTGCGCAGGAAGACGCGCCGGCACGAGAGCAGAAGAGGGTCGAGCGCGGCAGTGGTCATGGTGTGGAATCTTTTTTCAGCAGCTCGTCGACGACGAACATGATGTCGCGTGCCAGCGGCACCAGGTGCTGGCCGTTGTCGACGCAAAGGGTGGTGCCGGTCACGCTGGGCGTGCCGGCGAGGAAGACGCAGGCGCGGGCGACGTCGGCCGCATCGATGGGCCGGCGCAGCAGGTTGGCGCGCGAGGCCTTTTCGAAGTTGGCCTGGTTCTGCGGCCCGCTGGTGTAGAGGATGCCGGGCGCCACGCCGCACACCCGCACCGCGGGCGCCAGCGACTGGGCCTGCAACGCCACGGCGCGCTCCAGCGCCAGCTTGGACACCGTGTAGGAGAAGTAATCGGGGTTCAGGTTGTAGACCTTCTGGTCCAGGATGTGGATGGCCGAACGGTCGATGCCGTCGCCGGGCGCGGCGCTCTTCGCGAGCAGCCGTGCCAGGGACAGCGGCGCGACCAGGTTCACGCCGAGCTGGCGCAGCGCGGCATCGGCGTCGAAATCCAGGCCGGTGTCGGGCTCGAAGGCCGAGGCGTTGTTGACGATGCAGCCCAGCGGGCCGTCGGCCGTGACCTTGGCGATCAGCGCGCGCCGTCCCTCTTCGCTCGCGATGTCGGCTTCGATGGCCGTGGTACGGTGTCCCTCGTCGCGCAGGCGCGCGCACAGTGCCTCGGCCTGCGCGCGGGAGGCGCGGTACTGGCACCACACCGTCCAGCCCGCGCGCGCGAAGGCGTCGCAGACCGCGGCGCCGAGCCGCTGGCCGCCGCCGGTCACGAGCACGCCGGGGCGTGGGGTCGATTCAGCCATCCTGATAGATTTCCCGTATGAACCAGGAGCACAGCGCGGAACGCGCCACCCCCTTGACCCGGATTATCGATGCCACCCTGCAGCGCGCCGGAGGCTGGCTGCCATTTGACCGTTTCATGGCCCTGGCTCTTTATGCGCCGGGCCTGGGCTACTACGCCAACGCGAGCCGCAAGTTCGGCCAGATGCCCGCCTCGGGCAGCGACTTCGTGACCGCGCCCGAGCTCACGCCGCTGTTCGGCCGCGCCCTGGCCGTGCAGGTGGCCGAGGCGCTGGCGAAGACCGGCACCGACGAGCTCTGGGAGTTCGGTGCCGGCTCGGGCGCGCTCGCGCTGCAGCTGCTCGACGCTTTGGGCGATCGCGTCGAGCGCTATCGCATCGTCGACCTGTCCGGCACGCTGCGCGAGCGCCAGCAGCAGGCGCTCGCGCGCCACGTCGGCAAGGTCGAGTGGCTGGCCGAGCTGCCGGAGACGATGCGCGGCGTGGTGGTCGGCAACGAGGTGCTCGATGCGATGCCGGTGCAGCTGTTGGCGCGCAGCGGCGGTGCGTGGTTCGAACGCGGCGTGGTGCGCCGGGGCGAGGGCTTCGCCTGGGAAGACCGTCCGACCGAACTGCGGCCGCCGGTGGAGGTGGAGGGCGCGCACAACTACCTGACCGAAATCCATCCGCAGGCCCAGGCCTTCATTGCCACGCTGGCCGACAGGCTGAAAGAGGGCGCGGCCTTCTTCATCGACTATGGCTTTCCCGAAGCCGAGTACTACCACCCGCAGCGCCACATGGGCACCGTGATGTGCCACCGCGGCCACCAGGCGGACGGCGATCCGCTGGCGGAGGTGGGGGAGAAGGACATCACGGCCCACGTCGACTTCACCGGTGTGGCGCTCGCGGGCCAGGAGGCCGGCCTCGAGGTGCTGGGCTACACGAGCCAGGCGAGGTTTCTGCTCAACGCGGGCATCCTGCCGATGATGGAGCAGGCGTCCCTGGCGGAGCGCACGCTGGCCGCGCGCCTGATCCACGAGCACGAGATGGGCGAGCTGTTCAAGGTGATCGGCTTCGCGGCCGGCGAGCCCTGGGACGCACTGGGCTTTGCCGAGGGCGACCGCAGCCACACGCTCTGAAGCGGTTGGACAATTCGTCGAGAATGGGCCGCATGACTGCCGCCCCGACCGCAGATACCGCGCCGCATCAGGACTTCGAGGTGCGCCCCTTCGATGCACCGGTCGGCGCCGAGATCGTCGGCCTCGACATCGGAAGGCCGATCAACGAAGCCGATTTCAGGCGCATCCACCGCGCGCACCTGGACCACCACGTGCTCGTGTTCCGCGACCAGCAGATCACGCCGGACCAGCACATCGCCTTCAGCCGCCGCTTCGGCCCGCTCGAGATCCATGTGCTGCACCAGTTTCATCTCGAGGGCCATCCCGAGATCCTGATTGTCTCCAACATCAAGAAGGCCGACGGCGAGCCGCTCGGCCTCGGCGACGCAGGCGCCTATTGGCATTCCGACATTTCCTACAAGCCCCATCCCAGCCTCGGCTCGCTGCTGCACGCGCAGGAACTGCCGAGCGAAGGCGGCGACACGCTCTTCGCCGACCAGCATCTCGCCTGGGAGGGCCTGAGCCCCGGGATGCAGCAACGGATCCTGCCGTTGAAGGCCGAGCACAGCTACCTCGCCAAGTACGAGGAACTGCGCGCCAAGAATCCGTGGCGCCCCAAGCTCTCGCAGGCCCAGATCGACAAGGTCGCGCCCGCGGTTCAGCCCGTGGTGCGCACCCATCCCGAAACCGGCCGCAAGGCGCTGTTCGTCAGCGAACATTTCACGACCCGCATCGTCGGCTTGCCGCAGGAGGAAAGCGATGCGTTGCTGGCCGAGCTGTTCGCGCACAGCGTGAAGCCCGAGTACGTGTACCGCCACCTCTGGGCGCCGCACGACCTGGTGTTCTGGGACAACCGCTCGCTGATGCACCTGGCCGCGGGCACGCCCGACGAACTGCGACGCAAGCTCTACCGAACGACCATCGAGGGCGATCTGCCGTTCTGAAGCCTGACCGCGACGAAGCGCTTCAGGCCTTGGCCTGACGTCTCACCAGGCGAAGCTCGTCCTTCAGGAAATCGCTCGAGTTGCGCGTGCGCTTGTCCGCCGTTCGGACCTTGTAGGGCACCTTCGTCACTTCGGAGCGTGTGCCGCACAGCCGGATGAAATCCTCGGCGGTCACGATCTTGTCCTTGAAGTGGTCGTACTTGGCGCGCAGGTGCTGCGCCGCTTCCGTGGCATCGTGCTCCTCGCCATTGCGCATGAACTTCATCGATTTTTGGCTGGCAACGCGCTGGATCAGGGTCTCGATCACCCTCTGCTCGGAGGCCGAGGGGGTGGCGTGGGCCGGGCTGGCCGCACACAGCCCAAAAGCCATCGCGGCCAGCAGGGCTTGCAGGAATCGAAGTGTGTTCATTGGCATCGGACTCCAAAGAGCGGGTCACGCAAGTCCAGCCGATGCTAGCGGCGCTGGGCGTGGGGCGTCAAAGCAGCCTGCTGTCAGGTTTAATCTATTTTTTTGCCTTCTCGCGCCATGAGCTCCAACCTCCCTTCGCAAGACGATCTGCGCATCGCCAACGCGCTGGCCGACGCCGCGGCCGCGCATTCGCTGCGCCTGTTCCGCACGCCGCTCGACATCATTGCCAAGGCCGACGAGAGTCCGGTCACCCAGGCCGACCGCGCGGCCGAGACCGCGATGCGCGAGATCCTCGGCCGGGAGCGCCCGGCCGACGGCATCTTCGGCGAGGAGCACGGCCTGGAGCGCGTGGACGCCGCGAGCGTCTGGGTGCTGGACCCGATCGACGGCACGCGCAGCTTCATCACCGGTTCGCCGCTCTGGGGCACGCTGATCGCGCTGGTGCGCGGCGGCCGCGTCGAGCTCGGCATGATCGACATGCCGGTGCTCGGCGAACGCTGGGTCGGCCTGTACAGCCTCGGCGCCGAGCGCAATGGGCAGGCGGTGCGCGCGAGCAGCTGCAGCGCTGTTGCCGAGGCGCGCATCGTCACCACCTCGCCCGACATCTTCAATGCGGCCGACTGGCAGGCCTTCGACACGCTGAGCCGCCGCTGCGCGATGCGCCGCTTCGGCGGCGACTGCTACGGCTACGCGCAGCTCGCGGGCGGCACCATCGACCTGGTGGTCGAGACCGGCCTGCAGCCCTACGACTACCTGGGCCCCGCCGGGCTGATCGAGGCGGCCGGCGGCGTGATCACCGACTGGCAGGGCCAACCGCTGGGCCTGCAGTCCGACGGCCGCGTGATCGCCGCGGCCACGGCGGCGCTGCACCGGGAGGCGCTCGCGGTGCTGGGAGCGGCAGGCGGCCGCTGAAGAAAGCAGTCGACGCGGGACCTTTGTCCCGCCCGATCACCCGCCCGGCGCACCCGCAGCGCTCGAACCGGGACAGTCGCCTCACGACAACCCGCGCCGTGATCCGAACAATCGATGCTCCCCTCACTGTCTCGCGGGAGTTCTTTCGATGTCAGTTCACGCCATCCACGCGGCGATCCCGCCCTCGCGGCATCCGGCCTTGCTGGGCCTGATTGCGCTGATCGATGCGACGTCCGGCGAGGAGCGCGGTGCGGTCCTCGGACGCTGGCTCGAAACCCGCTTTGGCGAACGCCGCCCGCTGGGCTGGCAGGTCGAGCGCGCGGCCGCCGCGGCGATGTCGCTTCTCGACGCGGCCGACACGCCGATCGACGAGCTGGCGCGCCGGCACCGCGTGAGCCGGCGCCAGCTCGAGCGCGATTTCCGGCGTTGTCTCGGCGTGGCGCCGCGCACCTACGCGCGCCTGGTGCGCTTCCAGCGCGCGGCCTGCGCGATCGCAGATGGCATGCCGCTGGCGCAGGTGGCCGCGGAACACGGCTTTGCGGACCAGGCGCACATGACGCGCGTTTTCGGCGAAACCGCCGGCGTGACGCCGCGCCGTCTGCGCGACGGCGACGGGGCTGCGGCCGCGCTGCGTTCGGCGTTCGCGCATCGCACGGTCATGCCGCCGGCCTTGCGGCTGGCGGCCTGAGAAGCCGGCTGCGGCCACCGCGCCTTCCTCACAGATCGCTGACAGGGCCACCCGCGCCTTCGGTCCGCGCGGCGGATGTGCGTTCGCGCGGCTCCTCCATGCCCTGCCAGACGATGACCTTGCCGTGGTCGCTCCAGGCCTCGGTGGCCTGGGCTGCCGAATGAATGGTGCCCCGCGCATCGCAACCGCCGATGCCGGCGGCCAGCACGCACAGCAGGCCGGCCAGCCCGGCGCGGAGGGTGGTTTCGAACATGGTGCGCTCCTTCTGAAAAGAGCTTCGATGATCCGAAGGCACGGCCTCGCCGTCTTGCAGTTTTGCGTCATGCATGCATGTCCAACGGCCTCTTGCCGGCAGAGCTAGACTCTTCCCATGATTCGCTGGCTGATCGTCGTCGTGCTTGCACTGGTCCTCATGAGCGGGCTCACCGAGTGGCTGCGGCGCTACGGCTTCGGGCGCCTGCCCGGCGACTTCGAGTTCCGCGCCTTCGGGCGCGAATGGCAGCTGCCGATCGGAAGCACGGTGGTGCTCAGCACGATCGCAGCCTTGATCGCAAAGTGGATTTGATTCGATGAGAGCTTGTGTCGATATCGGCGGCACCAAGGTGGCCGTGAGCCTGTCGGCCGACAGCGCATCCCCGCTGATCGGCCGGCGCAGCGAACCGACCGCCAAGACCGGCGACAACGATGCGGTGGCGCTGCAGATCCTGCGGCTCATCGACGAGATCTGCGCCGAGCAGGGCATCGCCGCCGATTCGATCGACCGCGCGGGCGTGTCCTCGGCCGGACCCTTCGTGCTGCGCGACGGCATGGTCGAACTCGCCACGCCCAATATCTGCGGCGGCATCGCGGGTCCGGCGCGCGGCCTGCCCAACCAATGGATGACGGCGATCGTCGAGGCGCCGCTCAAGCAGCGCTTCGACCACGTGCGGGTCGAGAACGACGCGGTGGCCGCGCTCGAGGCCGAGCGCCGCTGGGGCGCGCTGCAGGGCGCCGATCATTGCGCCTACGTCACCTGGAGCACCGGCGTCGGCGTCGGCCTGTGCGTCGACGGCCGCATCCTGCACGGCAAGAACGGCAATGCGGGCCATGCGGGCCACAGTTTCGTGGTCGACGACGACAGCAACGCGCTGTGCGGCTGCGGCAATGTCGGCGACGTCGAGGGCCTGGCCGCCGGCAACTCGATCGCGCGCCGCTTCGGGCATTCGGCCGCGGATCTCTTCGCCGCGGCGGCCGCGGGCGATCCGCAGGCGCTGGCCACCACCGATGCGCTGTGCCGCGTGATGGGCCGCATGCTCTACAACCTGGTCGCCACGCTCGATCTGCAGCGCATCAGCCTGGGCGGCAGCGTGTTCTGGAACAACCGCGATTTCCTGCTGCCGCGCCTGCAGGCGCAGGTCGACGGCAAGCTGGTCGCTTTGACGCGCGGTGCAGTGCTGGTGCCCGCGGGGCTGGGCGACAAGGTGGGTGATTACGCGGCGCTGGCGCTGCTCGACTGAAGCCGGCGCGCCTCAGGCGACCAGGCGGGCGTAGGCGATGGCCGAGCCGTATGTGCCTTCCCTGCGCCCCGGCTCAACGTCTCGACGATCTGGCCCAGGCGGCGCAGGCCGGCATCGACCGTCTCGCCGTAGGGCCAACCGCAGTTGATGCGCATGTAGTGGTCGAAGCGCGAGGAGTTCGAGAACAGCGTGCCGGGCGCCACCACGATCCGCTCGGCCAGCGCCGCATCGAAGACCCGCGACGAGGAGAGGCGCTCGGGCAGCTCGACCCACAGCTGCAGCCCGCCGGGTGGCAGGTTGATGCGGGTCCCTGCAGGAAAGTAGCCCGCGATCGCATCGGCGGTCTGCTCGCGCTGCGTCTTCAGGCAATTGCGCAGATGGCGCAGGTGGCGATCGTAGGCGCCGGTGGCCATGAACAGGCCGGCCGCGCCTTGCGAGAGTCCCTCGTTGTGGCGCGTCTGCGCGAACTTGAGCATCTCCACGCGCGCCTGCCAGCGCCCGGCCGCGATCCAGCCCAGCCGCAGGCCGGGCGCGAGGATCTTGTGCAGCGAGGCGCAATGGATCACGTTGCCGCTGGCATCCCAGGACTTGAGCGCGCGCGGCGGCATCTGCGCATCGATGAGCTCGCTGTAGGTGTCGTCCTCGATCAAGGGAATCGCGTGCTGCTCGCACAGCTGCGCGAGCCGCGCCTTGTGGGCATCGGGCATCACGCTGCCCAGCGGGTTCTGCAGGTGAGGCACCACCGCCACGGCCTTGATGTTGTCGTAGGTGCGGATCGCGAGTTCCAGCGCCTCGATCGAGATGCCGGTCTGCGGGCTGGTCGGGATCTCCAACGCGCGCATGCCCAGGCTCTCGAGCACCTGCAGCAGGCCGTAGAAGGTGGGCGACTCCACGGCCACCGTGTCGCCCGGCTGCGCCACGGCACGCAGCGCGAGGTTGAGCGCCTCGATGCAGCCGTTGGTCACCAGGATGTCCTCCGGCGAGATCGTCATGCCCACGCGCAGGCTGCGCTGGGCGAGCACCTCCCGGAACTGGCGATGGCCCTTCAGCGGCGCGGCGACCGCCAGCATGCCGGGGTGCTGGCGCAGCATGCGCGTCATGGCGCTGCGCAGCGCCTCGGCCGGATAGAGCTCCGGCGCGCCGCGCGCGATGGAGAGGTTGAGCTTCTCGGGGATCTGCCGGCGGCGCGCCACGAAGTCCGACACCTTGGCGTGGATGCCGACGTACTGCGCCGGGTCGGGCGCCCGGTCGGCCGCGGGCTCGTCCATGGCCGCGATCGACAGGCGCCGCGGGCGCCGCACGAAGTAGCCCGAGCGCTCGCGCGCCTCGACCCAGCCTTCGCTCTCCATCGCGCGGCACAGCTGCAGCGCGGTCGAGAGGCTGATGTCGTGCTGGCGCATCAGGCGCCGCAGCGAGGGCAGCTTGTCGCCGGGCTTGAGCGAGCCGGCGCGGATCGCGTCGAGGTAGTGCGTGGCCAGCTGCCGGTAGAGCGGGGGTGAGTCCATGGCTTCGATGCTCCGGCAATGAGGGCAGGGAAAACAGATGCAGATGCGAGGGAAAACGACCATAACAGATGGGTTCGGAGCGCCACTGTTGCGCTTCCGATTGCCCTTGGCTGTGCCTGTTTTTGCGGCAGCCCGCTGCCTACGATTCAGCCATCCCCACTCTGCATCGAAAGAGGCCAGCCATGACCAGCGATCTTTCCGAAACCACGCGGCTCGAGCCCGGCCAATCGCTGCGCTTGGCGGTCGATGCGGGCGCCTCGCTGCTGGTCATGGAAGGCCGCGTGCGCATCGTGTCGCCGCCGTCCTGGTTCGGCGACACCGTGTTCAGCGTGGAGAACAACTTCGACGAAGGCGAGGCCTACCTTGCCGGGCGCGGCGGCTGGATCGAGGTCACGGCGCTGGCGCCGGTGCGCCTCAGGGGCGTGCCGCAGTCGGCGCCCGCGGTGCCGGCCGTGAGTTCGCGCGTCGCGCGGCTGGTGCAGTTGCTCTTCGCGAGCTAGCGCACGCTCTCGGCCGCGCGCAGCGCCTCGAGAAAGCTGCGCCGCCACCAGTGCACGTCCTGCTCGCGGATGCGCGCCAGCAGCTTCTGGTGGCGTTCGCGGCGCTCTTCCAGCGGCATCTGCAGCGCCTGTTGCACGGTCTCGGCCGTGCCGTGCGTGTCGTAGGGGTTCACCAGCAGCGCTTCCTTCAACTGTTCGGCCGCACCGGCGAAGCGCGAGAGCACCAGCACGCCCGGATCGGCCGGGTCCTGCGCGGCGATGTATTCCTTGGCCACCAGGTTCATGCCGTCGCGCAGCGGCGTCACCAGTCCGACCGCGGCCGCACGGCACAGCCCCGGCACGCGCTTGCGCGCCACCATGCGGTGGATGTAGCGCACCGGCATCCAGTCGAGCTCGCCGTAGTCGCCGTTGATGGCGCCGCACAGCGATTCGAGCTCGCGCCGGATGTCGGCGTAGGCGTCGACCGTCTCGCGCGTGGGCGAGGCGATCTGGATCAGGGTCGCGCTGCGGCGGTTCTCGGGGTAGTTGGCCAGCAGTTCGCGGAAGGAGCGCACGCGGTTCGGGATGCCCTTGGAATAGTCGAGCCGGTCGATGCCCAGCAGCAGGCGCCGGCTCGAGTACTCGCGCTTCATGGTCTCGTACATGTCGCGCGATTCCTTGGCATGCGTGAGCGCGGCGAACTCGTCGACGTCGATGCCGATCGGGAAGGCGCCGCAGCGCACGGTCTGGCCGTACGCACGGTAGATGCTGTTGCCCATGAAGGCGCCGTTGGCCTCGTTGCGCACGTACTGCTCGAAATGCTGCACGTCCTGCTGGGCCTGGAAGCCGATCAGGTCGTAGGCGAAGAGCGAGCGCATGAGCCATTCGTGCTGCGGGACCGCCGCCATGATGATGTGCGGCGGCAGCGGGATGTGCAGGAAGAAGCCGATGCGCTGCCTGCACCCCATCGCGCGCAGCTCGGCCGCGAGCGGGATCAGGTGATAGTCGTGCACCCAGATGATGTCATCGTCCTGCAGCAGCGGCAGCAGCTTGCGCGCGAACAGCTGGTTCACGCGCCGGTAGCCGCCGATGAAGCTGGCCTCGAAGTTGGCCAGGTCCAGCCGGTCGTGGAACACCGGCCACAGCACGTCGTTGCTGTAGCCGAGGTAGTAGCTGTCGTGGTCTTCGCGGCCGAGGTCGAGGGTGGCGAGCGTGACCTTGCCGGCCTGCTGCCGGTGCATATCGCCTTCGCCGGTCGGGCCGTTCTCGACGATGGTGCCGCTCCAGCCGAACCACAGGCCGCCGGTCAGCTGCAGGCTTTCGCCGAGCGCCACGGCCAGCCCGCCGGCCGCGGGCTTGCGCGGATCGGCAACGCGATTGGAAATGACGACGAGACGGCTCATGGGCTCCTTGTGATCGCGGCCGGTTTCAAATGCACGAATCCCAGGGAGCCGACAGCCGCACTGCCGCATTGATGATGCCGACCATCGAATAGGTCTGCGGGAAGTTGCCCCACATCTCGCCCGTGACCGGGTGCGTGTCTTCCGACAGCAGGCCCAGTGGATTGCGTGCCGCCAGCATGGTCTCGAAGATCTGCCGCGCCTCGGCCTTGCGGCCGATCTTGGCCAGGGCGTCGATGCGCCAGAAAGTGCAGATGTTGAAGGCCGTCTCGGGCTTGCCGAAATCGTCGGCCGCCTCGTAGCGGCGCATGTAGGGACCGTCGCAGAGCGACTTCTCCATGGCCTCGACGGTCGAGATGAAGCGCGGGTCGCGCGCATCGATCAGGCCGACCTCGGCCATCAGCAGGATGCTCGCATCGAGCTCGTGGCCGCCGAAGCTCTCGGCGAAGGCCTGGCGCTCCTCGCACCAGGACTTGGTGAGGATCTCCTCGTGCATGCGCGAGGAGTGGCCGTGCCAGTAGGCCGCGCGCTCCGGCAGGCCGAGCGCGCGCGCCACCTTCGCGAGCCGGTCGCAGGCGGCCCAGCTCATCAGCGCCGAGCTGGTGTGCACGCGCGCGCGCGTGCGCAGCTCCCACATGCCGGCATCGGGCGTACCGTAGACGCGGATGGCCTGCTCGCCCACGGCTTCGAGGTGGGGGAACTCGGCCACGCCGGCGCGGCTGAGCAGCCGGTGGTCGTGGAAGGCCTGCGAGGCGCCGAGCACGATGTTGCCGTAGACGTCGTGCTGGAAGTGCTCCTGCGCCTGGTTGCCCACGCGCACCGGCCCCATGCCGCGGTAGCCGGCCAGCCCTTCGACGAAGGACTCGGGCAGTTCGCGCTCCAGGCCGATGCCGTAGAGCGGCTGGATGTGCTGGCCGTGCGAGCCGATCACGACGTTGCTGAGCCAGCGCAGGTAGTCCTCCATGGTGCCGACCTCGGACAGGCTGTTGAGCGCGCGCACCACGAAGAAGGCGTCGCGCAGCCAGCAGAAGCGGTAGTCCCAGTTGCGCTGGCTGCCCGGCGCCTCGGGAATGCTGGTGGTCATGGCGGCGACGATGGCGCCGGTGTCCTCGTAGAGCGAGAGCTTGAGCGTGATCGCGGCGCGGATCACCGCTTCCTGCCACTCGAAGGGGATCGCGAGCCGCTTGCTCCAGGTGCGCCAGTAGGCGATGGTTTCCTGCTCGAAATGGCGCGCCGTGTCGGCGATGCCGTCGGTCAGCGTCTCGTCGGCGCCGAACACGAAGTTGTGCTCGCGCGACAGCACGAAGGGCTGGCGCGAAAGCACGTGCGAGACCGGGGCGTCGGTGTTGAGACGCAACGCGAAGTCGGGCCCCACATAGCGGATGTGGTTGCTGCCGCGCGTCATGGTCGGCGCCGTCGCGCCCCACTGGAAGCGAGGGGCCAGCGAGACGCGGATGCGCGGTGTGCCCTGGATCGGCCTGACGCGGCGAACGATTGTGAGCGGCCTGAAATAACGCGAGCGGCTGTGAAAGCGCGGCGCCAGGTCGGTGATCTCGAGGCCCTGGCCCGCACTGTCGAAGAGCTGGGTGCGCAGCACGGCGGTGTTCGGCTCGTACCACTGCTTGGCCGATGCGAAGTCCTCGATTTCGATGGCCCATGCGCTCGCATCCTCGGCCGGATGCAGCAGCGCGTTGAACACCGGCTCGCCGTCGAAGCGCGGCAGGCAGCACCAGACGATGCGGCCGCGCTCGTCGACCAGCGCGCTGAAGGCGCAGTTGCCGATCACGCCCAGCTTCAGCGAGGGGTTGGCCGGCGCAACGAAGCCGCGGCGGGCAGCGGGTGCGTCCAGCACCTCGGGATGCGGCGCTGCCTTGTCGCTCGCGCCGGCGGCGCCGGCAATCGACTCGCCGGCGCGGTCTTCGGGCGCGGCGACCTCTTCCAGATTCGTCGTCATGCAGGTTTTCCTTCCGTGTCGGATTCCGGTCCCGCGAGCAGATCGCGTGCCTGGACCAGCCATTCGAACACGGCGCGCGGGGAATCCAGCCGGTGCAGCGCCAGGCTGGGGCCCGATCCGACCTTGATCGCCACGCCGCCGCGCGGCTGCACGATGGCGAAGCCGCTTTCGTCGGTGGTGTCGTCGCCGGCGAAGACCGGCATGCGGCCGGCGAAGGGCGCTTCGCGCAGGAAGGCATCGATCGCGACGCCCTTGTTGATGCCCGCGGGCTTGACCTCGAACACGAACTTGCCGTGCAGCAACTCCAGCTGCGGCTGGCCGTCGATCGCGCGCAGCAGCGCGTCGCGGCAGACGGCTTCGAGCTGGGGCGCGAGCCGGTAGTGCAGGGCGATCGCGGCATGCTTGCGTTCCACCAGCAGGCCTTCGTAGACGCGCGCGAGCTCGTTGACGACGTCCAGCACCATCCTGAGGTCGGGTGCGCGCTGCTCCTGCATCCGGCCCTCGGCATCGCGGCGCTGCACGCCGTGCTCGCCGGCGGCCGGCAGGCGCAGCGGTGCAAGGAAGCGGTCGAGCACGTCGATCTGCCGGCCGGACACGACCGCCAGCGCGCCGCCCAGCAGGTCGTGCAGGTCGTCGAGCAGAGCGACCAGGGAGGTCGGCACCTCGATCGCTTCGGGCGTCTCGGCAATGGCCACGAGCGTGCCGTCGAAATCGAGGAACAGGGCAGCGTCTGGCGTGAGGCGGGGGGGCGTCTGCATTTAGGGGAAAACCATAGCAGACTCGGGCAGTGGGGGGCGTCGGCCAAGACCGCAAATCGGCTTTCTAGGCGCGCGGCGGAAGCGCAGCTGCAACGGCGGCAACCCGCGCACGGGCGATTGCCTCGCCGATTTTCGGGCCCGCTGCACCCGCCAGCTGTGCGTCGCGTGCAATGGGCTCCGTTTCGACCGATTGCGCCGCGCCGAGTGCCGCCAGCAGGCACTCGCGCTGCGGGTAGGCGCTGTCCTCGAGCCCGAGCCGCCCGCGCGCGTCGCATTCGCAGGCCAGCAACGCCTGTTCAAAGCGCTCCGGCTTGCGAAATGCATCGCAGCGATCAAGCAGCCGCACCAGCGCCGTCGCATTGAGTTCGCCGCTGCGATGGATGTTGCCGTGCTCGCGCGCCACCACCTCGGCCAGTTCGCGCAGCTCGACCGGCACGCGCCAGCGCTCGCACACAGCCTGCAGCAGCTCCGCGCTGCGCTGCTCGTGGCCGATGTGGCGCGGCAGTACCTCGGGCGGCGTGCTGCCCTTGCCGAGGTCGTGCACCAGGCAGGCGAAGCGCACCGCCAGCGGCGCCTCGAGCCGCGCCGCCATGTCGAGCACCATCATCAGGTGCAGGCCGGTGTCGACCTCGGGGTGATGGGCTTCGGGCTGCGGCACGCCCCACAGCCGGTCGAGCTCGGGCAGCAGCACGGCCAATGCCCCGCAATCGCGCAACAGCTCGAACATGCGCGAGGGCCTGGCTTCCATCAGCCCGCGCGCGAGCTCCTGCCAGACGCGCTCGGGCACCAGCGCATCGACTTCGCCGGCCGCGACCATCTCGCGCATCAGCGCCATGGTTTCGGGGGCGACCTCGAAGTCGGTGAAGCGGGCCGCGAAGCGTGCGACGCGCAGGATGCGCACCGGGTCCTCGCGGAAGGCATCGGTCACGTGGCGCAGCAGCTTCTGCGCAAGGTCGTGCCGGCCGTGGAAGGGGTCGATCAGGTGCGCTGTGTCGATGGCGCTGGCGGCCTTGTTTGCCGGCAGCGCGATCGCGTTGACCGTCAGGTCGCGCCGGGCCAGGTCCTGTTCGAGCGTGACGTCGGGCGCGGCATGGATAGTGAAGCCGCGATAGCCGGGCGCGCTCTTGCGTTCGGTGCGCGCCAGCGCGTATTCCTCGCGTGTCTTGGGGTGCAGGAACACCGGGAAGTCGCGGCCCACCGGCAGAAAGCCCTTGGCCACCATCTCTTCGGGCGTGGCGCCGACCACGACCCAGTCGCGATCGCTGCCGGGCCGGCCCAGCAGCGCATCGCGGATCGCGCCGCCGACGAGATAGGTTTGCATGGGACGCAGTTTAGGTGCTGGCCCCTCATTCCGGATCTCGCTCAGCGCTCGATTCGGTAGGGTTCGTCGATGACGACGAAGCGCTTCTCGACCAGCGCCTCATCGATCCAGGCCTTCACGCCGGGAAGCTGCTGTACGCGCTCGATGTAGGCTGTGATCGCGGCAGGCACCGGCAGGCCGAAGGTCCTGATGCGCACGCCGACCGGCGCGAAGTACGCATCCGCGATGCCGAACTCGCCGAACAGCATCGGCCCGCCATGGGTTTCCAGGAGGCCGCTCCACATCTGCACGATGCGCGCGAGGTCGGCACCCACCTCCGGCTTGTCGCGCAGGATGATCCGGCCCTGCTCACGCAGGTCCGCCTCGATGTTCATTCCGCAGTGGGTGCGCAGTGCGCCGAAACCTGCGTGCATCTCAGCGCAGATGCTGCGCGCATGCGCGCGCTGGGCCATGTCGCGCGGCCAGAGGGCCTTGTCGGGATGGCTCTCGGCGAGGTATTCGCAGATCGCCAGCGTGTCGTAGACGATGGTGGCGCCGTCCACGAGCACTGGCACGCGGCCGGTCGGGTTGATCGCGTGGATGGTCTTCTTGAAGTGCGAGTCGGCATCCAAGTCATCGAAGGGCACCATGACTTCCTCGAACGCGATGCCGGCCTGCTTCATGAGCACCCATGGCCGCATCGACCAGGACGAGTAGTTCTTGTTGCCGATGTAGAGTTTGGGCATCGCGGTCCTCCAGATTGCTGCAAAGCCCTCGATGCTAGCGGCTGGGCAGCGCGCGATTGATGCCGAAGGCGTGCGCCATTGATGCTCAGCGCCTGGTTTCGTCGTCGGGCGAGGCGATCACGCGGGGTTTCCCGTTCGCACCGCCGCCGGGAGGCGGGCCGATCATCCGCTCGATCAGCTCCACCAGTCGCGGCACCAGCGCAAGCACGGCCAGCGCCAGCAGGGCGCTGAGTATCGCGGTCGCCTCGCGTCCGAGTCCGCAGGCCATGCCGATGGCGGCCGTCATCCAGAGGCCGGCCGCGGTGGTGAGGCCCTCCACGTGCCGTTCGTCCCGGCCCTGCTTAAGAATGGTCCCGGCGCAGAGAAAACCCACGCCCGCCACCAGGCCCTGGATCACGCGGCTCATGTCGGCCGGCACGATGCCGGTCTGCTGAGGCACGAGCACAAAGAGCGCGGAGCCGATCGCCACCAGCATGTGGGTGCGCACCCCGGCGGCCTTGCCGTGCTGTTCGCGCTCGAAACCGAGCGCGAAGCCCAGCACCGCCGCGAGAAAGAGGCGCACCAGGATGCGCGTGAACTGGGCGACGTCGCCGACGTCCGAGAACTCGGCCGCGATGGTGCTTGCGGCTTCGTCCCACCAGGCCATCAGGGCAGGTCCTTGTTGGGCTCGGGCTCGGCGGCGTCGCGCGGGCCTACGTTGCCGAGGCGGTCCTTGATCGATTGCGGCCGGCCGGTGATCAGGGCCGCGTAGTTGGTGGCGTTGGCGAGCACCTTCTTGACGTAGTCGCGGGTCTCGTTGAAGGGCACGTTCTCGGCCCAGATGGCCGCTTCCATCACCGGCCCGTTGCGCCAGTTGCGCGGCCGGCCCGGGCCGGCGTTGTAGGCCGCGGCGGCCAGCGCCATCGAGCCGTCGAAGTCGTCGAGCGCGAGCTTGAGGTAGTTGGTGCCGATGGTGATGTTGGTGTCTCGGTCGTTGATCTGGCCGGGCGTGAAGCCCGCGAGGCCGATCTTGTTGGCAGTCCAGCGCGCAGTGGCGGGCATCACCTGCATCAGGCCCGAGGCGCCGACGCCCGAGCGCGCGTCCATGATGAAGCGGCTTTCCTGCCGGATCAGGCCGTAGACGTAGGCCGGGTCGAGGCCGATCTCCTCGCTCTTGCGCACCACGGTGTCGCGAAAGGGCATCGGGTAGCGCTGCTCGACATCGATCATGCCCTTGGTGCGCTCGCTGGTGTTGATGCAGCGGTCCCACACTTCGCGCCGGCAGGCGAGGTCGGCCGCGGCCAGCAGTTCGCGGTCGCCCATGCCGCCCTTGTCGTGCAGGTTGGTCGCGTAGTTCCACTCGCGCGTGCCCTCGGGGCGCAGGCCGATCGCGATCGCGTTGAGAGCGCGGTTGAGCGCCGGGTTGTTGCGTGCCGCGTCCTTTTCTTCGGCCGTGAGCGGCGCCGGGCGGGTCGGCACCGTGGCGCGCTCGCCCAGCTCTTCGAGCGCCAGCAGTTCGTAGAAGCCGCGCGTGCCGGCAATGCTTTCGAACAGCGCGCGCGCCTGGGCGCGGCGCTCGTCACCGCCCTGGGCGTGGAGGGCGCGTGCCTTCCAGTAGATCCAGGTCGGATCCTGCTGCGTCGATTCGCTCATGGCATCGATCGCGGCCTGCACGTTCTTCCAGTGGCCGCTGCGCAGCGCGGCGCGCGTCTTCCAGGCCAGCATGTCGTCGGAGAGATCGCCGTTCTTCGTGACGTTCGCGAAGGCGCCGCCCGCCGCCGGCGAGAGCTTGACGGCGTACTGGCGGCCGATCGCGCCCCAGAGCCAGTTGCGCTCCTCCGACGTCAGCATCGGGCCCCACTTGCTCTCGAGCTGGGAGGCCGCCATGTCCGGGTCGGCGATGGTCATCTTGATCAGCGCGAGCACCACCAGCTCCTTGCGCGCCTTGGTGGCGACGAAGGCGCGGCCGGTCAGGAACTTGGCCATGCTGGCATTCAGCTCGTCGAACTGCGCGACGGCATCGGGCGCGGCAAGGAGGACCGCGGCGCGGGCCGCCTGCGGCCGGTTGGCCTCGATGGAAACGCGCGCCTTTTTCCATGCGTCGTTGGGCGACATCTGGCCGGCCGCGATCATGCGGTCGGCCGCGGTCAGGCAGCCGTCGTCGAGCTCGCGCTGGCCCAGCCAGTTGCGGCGGACTTCGTCGGCCTGCGCCTTGGTCGCGTTGCCGCCGCGCAGCGTTTCGACAAGGATGGCGTAGCAGCGCACCTGGGCATCGTCGTTCATGCGGTAGGCCGGGTGCAGCGTGGCGAAGCCGTCCCAGTCGCGGCGCTGGCCGAGCAGCATCAGCCAGTCGTTGCGCAGGCGGTCTTCCTGGTAGGTGCCGGCGTAGCGCGAGAAGAAGTCCTGCACCTCGGAGGCGCTCGCTTCCTGAAGGCGCGCCTTGAGCTCCCAGTAGGCGGCCCAGGGTTCCAGCGCGTGGCCTCTTGCCTGCGGCAGCAGGGCCGTCAGACGCGCCTTGTCGCCGCGCTGGAAGGCCTGCTTCATTTGCACCAGCACGTCGTCGTCGCGGTTTTGCGCGCAGGCCGGCTGCAGCAGTGCCGCGGTGGCGAGGACGAGCGAAAGAACGAGGGTGGAGAAGGGTGCGCGGGGCCGGCGGGGCGCGGGTGCCAAAATGCTTGCAAACTGCATCGGGCGATTATGGACAAGTCAAAGGGTGCCGACACCTCGGCAACTGCCAACTTTCTCAAGCAACAGCTGCGAAAAGCGCTGATCGAGCAGCGCCTCGCCATGCCCGACCGCCTCGCGCGCGCCGACCTGCTGCAGCGCGTGATGCGGATCTGGCTGGTCGGCCGGCCCGACACCGTGATCGGCGCCTACTGGCCGATCAAGGGCGAGTTCGATCCCTTGCCCGCGCTGCATCGCTGGAAGGAAGACGGGGAATTGCTGGACGAGCCGCACCGCCGGCGCATCGGCCTGCCGGTGGTCGACCGCGTCCACAAGATCCTGACCTTTCGCGCGTGGTATCCGGGCTGTCCGATGGAGAACGACGCCTTCAACATTCCGAAGCCGAAGGACACCGAGCTGATCGTGCCCACGCTGCTGTTCGTGCCCTGTCTGGGCTACAGCGCCGGCGGCTACCGCCTGGGCTACGGCGGCGGCTTCTACGACCGCACGCTGGCGGCGCTGGAGCCGCGGCCTTTCACCGTGGGGCTCGGCTTCACGAACGGCTACATCGAGGAGTTCGAGCCTGAGGCGCACGATCTGCCGCTCGACGCCATCCTCAACGACAACGGCGTAGTCTGGCCGGCGGGCTGATTCAGTCCAGCTGATCGACGGTGTCGGGGTCCGGCACCTCGCCGATGGTCTCGCGCGTGACCGCGGCCTGCGACTGCAGCCAGTCGCAGAAGTCCCTGATCTCGGGCCGCTGCGCGTTGCGCGGACCGACGATCAGCCAGTAGGCCATCGGTGAATCCATGCGGTGCTGCGGCAGCACCTCGACCAGGTCGCCGTTGGCCAGGCTCTCGGCGATCAGCGAGCTGCGTGCCAGCACCAGGCCCTGGCCGGTGAGCGCGGCCTGCACCATCTGGTAGGCGTAGTTGAAATAGAGCCAGCGCTTGGGCTGCGCCCGATGCAGGTCGTTGACTTCGAACCAGCGGCGCCAGGTGAGCCATTCGAGGTGCGTGCGGTGCGCATCGCCGGCCTCGATCAGCGCGAAACGCGCGATGTCGGCCGGCTCCTTGATCGCGGGGTTGCTCTTGATCAGCCAGGGGCTCGCCACCGGCGTCAGCGTTTCGCCGAAGAGCCGCACCGCGCCGGCCGGCATGCTCTCGCCGGGGCCGTAGCGCAGCGCGATGTCGATGTCCGCGAGGTCCATGTCCAGCGCCGTGTCGGTGGCGTCGATGCGGATGTCGATCTCGGGGTTGTCGCGCTGGAAGGCCTCGAGCCGCGGGATCAGCCACATCGAGGCGAAGGAGGCAAAAGTCGTGAGCGACACGCTCTTGCGGCCCGCGCTCTGTCGGATCTGGCGCACCGCGCCGTCGATGCGCGGCAGCGACTGCTGCACCGCCAGCAGCAACTGGGCGCCGGCGCTCGTGAGCTCGACCGCGCGCGTATGGCGCAGGAACAGGCTCACGCCCACCTCTTCTTCCAGCGACTGGATCTGCCGGCTCACGGCCGACTGGGTCAGCGCCATTTCTTCCGCCGCGGCGCGGAAGTTCAGGTGCCGCGCCACGGCCTCGAAGGCGCGCAGGTGACCGGCCGAGATCGGGCGGGAGCGCAGATGGGTCTGGGAATGCTGCATGGGGTGGAAGTCGGATTGATGCGAAAGCGGAATCAGTAGGCTACCGCGTTTTCATTGGACCGCCAACGGGGAAGCGCCGATCATTCATTCCCGAAGCGCGCAATTGCGTTTCGGAGAAAACCCTCTACAGGAGTCTCACATGTCCGCCGCTTGCACCACCACCTCTACGTTCCCGTCCCCGGCCCTGGCACGTCCGGCTGCCGTACCGCCGGCCGTGCGCCGGGGTGCATGGCAGCTGTCCGCGGGCGAGGCGACCAGTCTCAGAGCCTCCAGCGCGAGCATCCTGCGCATCCGGCAAGGCCGGGTGTGGGTCACGCGCGATGCCACCGATGTCTGGGGCAGCGAAGACCTGGTGCTCGCACCGGGCGAAACGCTGGCCGTCGCCGCCGGCGAGCGCATCGTGATGGAGCCCTGGGACAGCCACGGCGCCACTTACAGCTGGGATGTCGCGACGGCCTAGCCCGTCGGGACTTGCCGGCTATCCAGCAATGTCGAGGCGGGGGCGCAGCGCCAGAAAGCGCTCCAGCGCCTCGGCCCCGTCGAGTTGCTGAAGGATGGCGATGTCTTCGCCTTCCTCGCCGTCCTCGGTCTGGGCCAGGCCCATCTCGAAGCGCTGGTAGCGGCGTTTCGAGAGTCCGCCTTCATAGACCACGCGCATCTCGATGTGCCGCGGGTCGGCCTCCAGGCGGTTCAGCAGGCCCAGCACCTGCTTTCGCGGGCCTTCGAAATGCTGGCAGAAGCGCATGCCGTCGAACACCAGCAGTCCCGTGATTCCCTCCGTTGCATTGCGGGCTCGCGCCCGAGTCACGATTTGGCCCACGACTTCGGTGGGTTGGCCGGGTGCCAGCAGGCTGCAATAGAGGATCTCGTGGAGTTCGGTCATTCGGTCGCGGGTTGGGAGCGAGCGCAGTGTAGGTGCGCCGAACAGCGCGCGAAATGTGAAAAGACATAGGCGCAAGGCCTATAGTGGGTCGGTGAAATTCGAGGACTATCCGGCCCTTGTCCATCCGCCGCGCTGCGCCCATCCGTGCGAGGAGTGCGGCCTGCGCCGGAACCCCGCTTTCCTGCCCGTATCACCCGAGGAACTGCATGCCATCCAGTCCTTCCGCACGGGCACGCGCGTCGTCGATGCCGGCCGGCCGGTGGTCGAGGAAGACCGCCCCAGTGCGCAGCTGTTCACGCTCTATTCCGGTTGGGCCTTTCGCTTCAAGACGCTCAGCGACGGCCGGCGGCAGATCCTGAGCTTCCTGCTGCCGGGCGACTTCATCGGGCTGCAGGACGAGTTTGCCGAGAGTCACACGCACGGCGTCGAGGCGGTGACCGCTGTCACGCTGTGCGTCTTTGCGCGCGACCAGCTCTGGGACCTGTTTCACAGCCAGCCCAAGCTGGGCTACGACATCACGTGGCTGGCGGCGCGCGAGGAAAAGATGGTGGACGACAACCTCGTGACCGCCGGCCGGCGCAATGCGGCCGAGCGGGTCGCGATGCTGCTGATGCATCTCTACCGCCGCGCCGAACGCGTCGGCATGGCCCGCGAGGGCTGGGTCGTGTTTCCGTTCAACCAGCAGCACATCGCCGATGCACTGGGCCTGTCGCTGGTGCACACCAACAAGACTTTGCGGCGGCTGCAGCAGCTCGGGCTCTACAAGCTCGACAGCGGATGGCTGCGCATCCTCGAGCCGCATGCGCTCGAGACGCTGGGCGACTATTTCGAGCGGCCGCTGCGGCCCACGCCGCTGATCTAGGGCCTGTTAACAGGCCTTGGTCACGGCCATCGCGTATCGTAGAGGCCCCGCCCGGAAATCCCGGGCACGAGCCCCGACCCGGCAGCCGCCGGCCAACCCCCTGACTGCGCTGCCCCTGTGAAACTCCTGTCCCGTCTGCGCCAGGTCGCCATGGTTGGCGGCGTCGAAACGTTCGGGGTGGCCATCGGCGGCATTGCCGGTCTGCTCATCGTCAATGTGATGCCGAAGGACCAGTACGCGGCCTACACCTTCCTGGTCGCGTGCATGACGCTGATCCTGGGCATCACCGACCTCGGGCTCGCCCATTGCACCCTGCCCATCGTCGGCCAGCGCGCGGGCGAAGTGCCGTGGGTCGTGGGCGTCTGCCACCAGGTGTTCCGCAAGCGCTGGCTGTTGCTGGCGCTGGGCCTGGCCGTGATCGGGCCCTACTGGTTCTATACCTCGCAGCAGCATGCGTGGGCCGGGTGGGCCTATCTCACAGCGTCGCTGCTCATGGTCGCCGTCGTCCTGCTGGCGCTCAGGGAGCACTACGCCAACACCGTGCTGCTGATCCTCGGCCAGATCCCGACCCTGAACCGGATCGCCTTCTTGTCCCATTGCGTGCGCATCGCTTTCGTCGGCGTGGTGCTCCTGCTGCCCGCGACGTCCTGGTCGGTGACCGGCATCGTGGCGGCGACCGCCGCGGCGAGCTTCGTCAGCGTGGTGCTGTACCGCAAGGCGTTCAGGACACAGCAGTTGCCGGATGCCCATCTCGATGCGGCCGACACGAAGAAGGTGGACGCCCAAGTGCTGCGGATCGCGAAGCCGCTGGTGCTGCCGGCCATCTTCTACCAGGTGCAGGGCGTGATCACCGTGTTCCTGGTGTCCTTGTTCGGCACCGCCAGCATGATGGCCGAGGTCGGCGCCTTCGGCCGCTTGGCCATGGTGCTGATCGTGGTCGACCGGGTGACCAACACCCTGCTGTTCCCGGCCATCGCGCGGGCGCCGGTGGGCGCGCGCCTCGGCGCGATCGTGGCACAGGCCCATGTGGCCTATTTCGCCATGGGCGCCCTGGTCCTGCTGACTTCCTTCTTCTTCCCGCAGTACTGGATCCTGCTCCTGGGCAAGCAGTACACCAGCATGACGCCGCTGGTGTGGATGGTGTTCCTGGCCTCGATCCTGATGAACGCCTCGGGTTTTGCCTTCCGCACCCTGTCGGTCCGCGGCGCGACCGCGGGCCAGACCTACAGCATCGCGGTGACGCTGATCACCCAGATCCTCTATCTGTGGCTGGTGGGCGTGAGCGATCTGCGCTCGGTGCTCGGCTTCGGCATCGCCACCAGCCTGGCCAATTTCGGCTACCAGTACTTCCTCCTGGCCGTGCGCTGGCTGGAGTGGCGCAAGGATGCCGTCGACGAGGCTCAGGCGCGCTTGTAGACCCGGCCGATGGCGGCGGCGATCTTCAGCGAGAGCTGGCGCTTGGCGAGCTCGCCGTCCGAATACGCCTTGATCGGCGCATTGGCGAAGTGGTAGTACCACTTGCTCGCGGCCGAGGGCGGCATGCCGCGCAGGGCCTGGCGGATGTGGCCGCCATGCCAGGGCTTGACCGAGCCGACCGCGTGCGAGAGGTAGTAGCCGCCGGGCGCGAAATCCATGGCTTCCGGCCCGGCCGTGTTCAGCGGCGCCTCGCAGACGGTGAGGGCGAAGTTCAGCGCGTCCTGGTCGGTCGAATGGAACAGGGCGGCGGAACCGCCGGCCTTGAGCTCCTTGGCATGCTCGTTGTAGGCCACCACCAGGTCGCACAGGCGGCGCCACAGGTCCAGGAACTCGAGATGCGCGCGCGAGACCGCGATGAAGCCCGCGTTGTAGTAGCGGTCGAGCCCGCGCCGCGGCGTGGCGCCGTGCGGTTCGAAGAAGCGCGCCCACAGCAGCCGCTTGGGATGCCGCGCAGGGAAGCACCAGTTGACGTCTTCGGCCAGCGAGATCCCGTCTTCGGTGAACCAGCCGGTCAGCGCGGGCCAGTCGCACTTCACGACGATGTCCGGATCGATGTAGGCCACGACATCCGATTGCGGCGCATGCTTCTCCAGCATCTCGCGGATGAAGGTCGGCTTGTAGTAGGTGAAGTGCAGCGGGGTGTCGAGCTCCAGCATGCACAGCACCAGCCCGGGCGCTGCCTGCAGGCGGCCGGTGACGCGGTCGAAGGCCGGCGAATCGACGATCCAGCCCGGCAGGGCACCGCGGTAGCCGACCCAGAGCTCGCCGGTGTAGCCCGCGGCGATCAGCGAATTCGCCAGCGCCGCGACGCCGAAGTGGTAGTTCCGTTCGAAAAGCGTGCAGAGCGTGATGTTCATGGAGGGTCGCAGTTGATCGCGCTCGAGTGTAAACAAATGTTCTATAGGTCGATGCGGCAAGACATCACGGCGCGGCCATCAGCTCGACCAGGTCGCGTTCGTAGGCCTTGAGCCGCCGTACCGCCTGCTCGCGCTGGGACGCGCTGGTGCGCTCGTGCAGCGCCGCCATGTTGCGGCAGCCCTCCTGCAGCAGCGCCCGTTGCCGGTCGCGAGCCGGCCCGGGCGGTGGGTCGGCGATGCGCTGCACGTAGGCATGGATGGCCGCGCGCGCTTCGGCCGGCGGCGTCTTCTCGGCCTGGAAGCGGCGCAACAGGGCGAGCGTCTCCTGCTGGCGCTTCCTGCGCTGGCTGTCGATCAAGCGCGGATCGAACGCCGACTGCGCCACCTGCTGCCTCAGCAGCTCGCGCTGGGACGGATCGAGCCGGCCATAGAAGTCCTCGTTGCGATCCAGCAGCAGCTCGTAGCGCTTCTCCTGCCAGCGGGCGGGGCTGCGTTCGAGCCAGTCCTTGCCGTAGTCGGCATTGATCTTGGCGTACTTGCGCTCGAGCTGCTGCAACTGCGCTTCGCCCAGGCGCAGGGCGAGATCGGCGCCGGCGGGCTCAGCATGCTCCGCCACCGCCACCATGCGCGCTCGGACCTCATCGCCCATCTCGCAGGCCTGCGCCGGCGTGAAATCGCCGGACGCGAGGGCCTGGGCCTTCTGCAGCAGCGCGACGATCTTCGGCAACTCGTTCTGGCGATGCCAGGCCAGGAGCTGCGTGAGCTCGTCGCGCACGCGCGGCGTCTGCGCGCCGTCGAAGTCGAGGTAGCCGTCGAGCCACCAGTAGCTGAATGCGGGCAGGTTGTTGTAGGCCAGCTTGATCGCGCTGCAGGCGGCCAGCGCGGAGGCGACGAGCAGCACGCCGATAATTCGCGCCAGCTTTGCGCAACGCATCCGCATTCGGGAAAGAGGCATGAACAAGACTCCGCAGGACAACCAGGAACCGATCGACGTCGTCATCATGGCGGCCGGAAAGGGCACGCGCATGAAGAGCAGCTTGCCCAAAGTGTTGCATCGATTGGGCGGGCGCGCACTCGTCTCGCACGTGGTCGACACCGCCCAGCGCATCGGCGCGCGCCACGTGGTGGTCGTGACGGGGCATGGCGCGACCGATGTCGAAGCCGCGCTAGAAAGCGGCGCGAGCGGCAGGGTGCCCCTGTTCGCGCGCCAGGTGCCGCAGCTCGGCACCGGCCACGCGATGCAGCAGGCCGCACCGCTCCTGCCCGACGACGGCACGGTGGTGGTGCTGTCGGGCGACGTGCCGCTGATCGGCGAGGCCACCCTGCGCGCGCTGGTGGCGCAAAGCGGCGGGCGCCGGCTCGCGCTGCTCACGATCCGGGTCGACGATCCGACCGGCTACGGCCGCATCGTGCGGGCCCCTGCGGCCCAGGACGGCGACGGCGACGGCGAAGTCCTGGCGATCGTCGAAGAGAAGGACGCGAACGAGGCGCAGCGCGCGATCCGCGAGATCTACAGCGGCGTGATGGCGGTGCCGGCCCAGCTGCTGAAGACCTGGCTCGCACGCCTGGACAACAAGAACGCGCAGGGGGAGTACTACCTGACCGACGTGGTCGGCTTCGCCACCATCGATGGCGTGCCCGTCGTCGCGCACCGTACCGACGACGCGTTGCAGGTGGCCGGTGTCAACAGCCCGGCGCAGCTTGCCGCGCTCGAGCGCGCCTACCAGCTTCGCCAGGCCGATGCGTTGATGGCGCAGGGCGTGCGGCTCGCCGACCCGGCGCGCTTCGACCTGCGCGGCACCCTGGCTTGCGAATCGGATGTGGAGATCGACGTCAACTGCGTCTTCGAAGGCGCGGTGTCGCTGGGGGCGGGCGTGCGCGTGGGTGCCAACTGCGTGATCGCCAACGCGCGCATCGAGACCGGCGCGGTGATCCATCCCTTCACCCACATCGACGGCGAGAAGGCCGGCGTGACGGTCGGCGAGGGTTCGCGCATTGGCCCCTTCGCGCGGCTGCGGCCCGGTGCCCGCCTGGGCGCCGAAGTGCACATCGGCAACTTCGTCGAAGTGAAGAACTCGACCCTGGCTGCCGGTGCCAAGGCCAACCACCTGGCCTACCTGGGCGACGCCACGGTCGGCGCGCGCGTCAACTACGGTGCCGGCAGCATCACGGCCAACTACGACGGCGCCAACAAGCACCGCACGGTGATCGGCGACGACGTGCACGTGGGGAGCAACTGCGTGCTGGTGGCGCCGGTCACGATCGGCGCCGGCGGCACGGTGGGCGGCGGCTCGACCGTGACCAAGAGCACCGAGCCGGGCGCCTTGACGGTGGCGCGCGCGCGGCAGGTCAGCTTCGCGAACTGGCCGCGCCCGACGAAGGCGCCAAAGGACTGATCGGCAGGGGCACGCGCGAAGTGAATTTCGCCCGCTTCAAGCTGAAGAAGGCCTTCACGTTGCGCACATTGGCATCGATGGTGAAGAGGCGCTGCGCGAGCGCCTGGTAGCCGGGCATGTCGCGCACGGTGGCAATCAACACGAAATCCGGCCCCGGCGAAACCCGGTAGCACTGCTGCACGGCATCGTCCGGCGTCACGCGCGCTTCGAACGCGTCGAGGGCAGCGGCGTCCTGGCGATCCAGCGAGACCTCGATCACGGCGGTGAGCAGTGCGCCGACGCGCTCTGTGCTGAGGATCGCGACCTCGCGCTCGATCCAGCCAGCCTCGCGCAGCCGCCGCACGCGCCGGAGGCAGGTGGGGGCGGAGATGTTGAAGCGCTCGGCCAGCGACTGGTTGCTTTGGGAGGCATCCTGCTGCAGGGCGTCCAGAAGCTGCAGGTCGATTTGATCTATGTCGATTGATTTCACATTGGAGATAATAATGAAATAATAGTTTGTCCTTGAGTGGTCATGAAATATTTAGTCAAATTCAATTGAATATTGATCTCAAGTTACGCGACAAGACGCCTACGATCCCACCCGACTTCAATTCCGTAGGAGCTTCTCCATGTGTGGCATCGTCGGCGCCGTTTCCGCTCGCAACATCGTTCCCCTCCTCGTGCAAGGCTTGCAGCGCCTTGAATACCGCGGCTACGACTCCTGCGGCGTGGCCGTGCATGCGAAGGGCCTGCAGCGCGCCCGCACCACGGCGCGCGTGGCCGACCTGCTGGCCCAGGTGCGCGACGACCATATCGAGGGCACGACCGGCATCGCCCACACGCGCTGGGCCACGCACGGTGCGCCGGCGGTGCATAACGCGCATCCGCATTTCAGCCATGGGCCCGGCACCGACGCGGAATCCGCGCGGCCCGGCCGCGTGGCGCTGGTGCACAACGGCATCATCGAGAACCACGAGGCGCTGCGCGCGGCCCTGCAGGCCAAGGGCTATGTGTTCGCAAGCCAGACCGACACCGAGGTCATCGCGCACCTGATCGACAGCCACTACGACGGCGATCTGTTCGAGGCCGTCAAGACCAGCGTGCGGCAACTGCAGGGCGCCTATGCGATCGCGGCGATCTGCCGCGACGAGCCGCATCGCGTGGTCGGCGCGCGCGCCGGTTCGCCGCTGATCCTCGGCGCCGGCAAGGAAGACGGCGAGAACTTCCTCGCCAGCGACGCGATGGCGCTGGCCGGCGTAACCGACCAGATCGTCTATCTCGAGGAGGGCGATGTGGTCGACATCCAGCCGGGCAAGTACTGGATCGTCGACCGTGCCCACAAGCCGGTCACGCGGCCGGTGCGCACCGTGCTCGCGCACAGCGGCGCCGCGGAACTGGGCCCGTACCGCCACTACATGCAGAAGGAAATCTTCGAGCAGCCGCGCGCAATTTCGGACACGCTCGAAGGCATCGAGGGCATCGTGCCCGAACTCTTCGACGGCGCCGGCAGCGATGGCGCGCCGGGCGCCGCTGCCTGGCGCGTATTCCAGGACATCGACAAGCTGTTGATCCTGGCTTGCGGCACCAGCTACTACAGCGGTTGCGTCGCCAAGTACTGGCTCGAAAGCATCGCGAAGATCCCGACCCAGGTCGAAATCGCGAGCGAGTACCGCTACCGCGATTCCGTACCGGACCCGAAGACGCTGGTCGTCACCATCAGCCAGTCGGGCGAAACCGCCGACACGCTGGCGGCACTGAAGCACGCGCGCTCACTGGGCATGGAGCAGACCCTGACCATCTGCAACGTCGCGACCAGCGCGATGGTGCGCGAATGCAAGCTGGCCTACATCACCCGCGCCGGCGTCGAGATCGGCGTGGCTTCGACCAAGGCCTTCACGACGCAACTGGCGGGGCTCTTCCTGCTCACGCTCGCACTGGCGCAAGCCAAGGGTCGTTTGAGCGAAGCGGAGGAAGCGCGCTACCTGAAGGAGATGCGGCACATGCCGGTGGCGCTGCAGTCGGTGCTGGCGCTGGAGCCGCAGATCATCAGCTGGGCCGAAGACTTTGCGCGCAAGGAAAACGCGCTCTTCCTCGGCCGCGGGCTGCACTATCCGATCGCGCTCGAAGGCGCGCTCAAGCTCAAGGAAGTGACCTACATACACGCCGAGGCCTATGCCGCCGGCGAGCTCAAGCACGGCCCGCTCGCGCTGGTCACCAGCGAGATGCCGGTGGTGGCCGTGGCGCCCAACGATGCGCTGCTGGAAAAACTCAAGAGCAACCTGCAGGAAGTGCGCGCGCGCGGCGGCGTGCTCTACGTGCTGGCCGACGGCGACACGCACATCGAGAGTGGCGAAGACTTGCACGTGATCCGCATGCCCGAGCACTACGGTGCGCTGTCACCGATGCTGCACGTGGTGCCGCTGCAGCTGCTGGCCTATCACACGGCCTGCGCGCGCGGGACCGATGTCGACAAGCCGCGGAACCTGGCGAAGAGTGTGACGGTGGAGTAGGGGCGGACGTGGCGCCCGGTTGTAGTTAGTAGTAGTCGCCGCGGTTCCTCGATGCCGGCGACCGTCTCCATGGAAACAGCGTTATGGGCGCGCGCTCTGTCCTAGGGCAAGCTCAGGACGCGCGTGCATGCGCCGGCGGCTTTCGTGCGGGCTTCGCCTTCGCTGGCTTTGGCGGTGCCCTTGCCGGGGCAGTCTTGGCAAGGACCTTGGCATCGTCCAGGGTCGGCACTACAATACAGAAATCTGTACTCGCGTCCTGCGACTCGCCAGCCCATGAAGACCACGCTCAACCTCAACGACACATTGCTGACTGAAGCCAAGGCGCTGGCGGTGCAGCAGCGTACGAGTCTGACGCGCCTGATTGAAGAAGGGCTCCAACTGCGCCTGCGCTCATGCCCGCCTCAAAAGAAACCCGTGCGCCTTCCCGTCTACCGAGGAAAGGGCGGCCTGGCCTCAGGGCTCGACGGATTGAGCAACAAGGCAATGTTGGACGCCGCCGACAGTGACGCCTGACGTTAACGTGCTGGTCGCTGCATCGCGTAGCGATCATCCGCACCATGCAGTGGCCCGCAGCTGGTTGGAAGAAGCCGTCGCCAGCGCAACTCAAGGAAAGCCACTGAAGCTGCAGCCGATGGTGATCGCGAGCTTTCTGCGGCTTGTGACGCATCCGAGGATATTCGTGAACCCGACGCCGACGACCGAAGCCTTGCGCTTCGTGGACGTGCTGTTGGCCGCACCGGGTGTCGAGCAATCCGCACTCGGCGCCGAGTGGACTGCGCTCCGCAAGCTGTGCGCTGACAAGGCACTCGGTGCGAACGACATACCGGATGCTTGGCTGGCTGCTGCGGTCATCCATCAAGGCGAGCATTTGGTCACGTTCGACGGCGACTTCAAGCGGCTGCTATCGAGAGCGCAGTTCACACGACTCGCGGCGTAGCGTGGCCGCCAAGCCAATCTTGCTATGTCGGAGGAGCGAGGATGCTTCTATGTGCAGGCTCGAAAATATCCACAACCTGCTGTTGCTTAGGAAGGCGCTGACCAACGGAACGACCGCCAAGTCGGACATGCTCGGCGGGATCGAGATTCGCAGCCGGCCCGAGATTTCGGCTTGGCGCTGCGTCACCAGGGAATCGGCCGCCTCGAACTCGGTCAGGCCGCGGCGGCAGGACTCGAAGTAGCTCTGGCCGATCTCGGTCATGCGCAGTTGCCGGGTCGAGCGCTCGAGCAAACGAACGCCCAGCGCCTTTTCCAACTCGGCAATCTTGCGACTGACCGTGGACACCGGCACGCCCTCACGTGCAGCCGCTTTGGAGAAGCTCCCCGCTTCGACCACCCGCACGTGGAGGGCCATCGCGTTCTTGTCAGTGTTCATCGGCCTTCTTGCAGTTTCGTACGACCAGCGTACCGGTTTGAGTCGGTCGTCGTCGCTACCATGCCGAGACGCGACGGCGAACTCAACTACGCCAACGCTCGTGAATTCAGTGGCAGGTGTCGCGCCGGCGGCGCATCGGGACGGAGTTTGTCTACCGATACTGGTCGCTCGGAGAGTCTAGACATACCGGGCCCAGCTTTGCCCCCTGAGTACGCGCTCAAGGTCGCGCGTCGCTACCGTCAGGCTCTGCATGAGGGTAGTCTGCCGCGCCTTCGTCATACGGGCATTGACGCCTGCCACGCTGATGGCGCCCAGCACGTGGCCAAGACTGTCTCTGAAACTTCGGCCAACCGCCGTGACCCCTGGGGTAATGCGGTTGCGAATCAGGGAGCACCCAGTCTCGCGCGCCGTCTGCAGCGATTCGCGCAGGATGTGCTCGGGGAAGTCCCACTCCTTGGCGATGCGTTCTTGCACCTGCGCCAAGGTGGCCTGCTGCTCGTCATCGTCCAATGCTGCAAGGATGGCCAGTCCGCCGGCCCCTAAGCCGAGCGGACGGCGGCTGCCCACATGCAGCGTGACAACTCTGACCGGCGTAGGCCCTTCGACCAGGTCGATGCAAACGGCCTCGATGCCACTGCGCTGGATCAGATAGACCGTCTCTGCGGTTTCACTCGCCAACTGCTCGATCAAAGGACGGCATAGGCTCCGAATGTCGAACTGGTGGGTAGCCGCAAGCCCCAGTTCATAGGCCAATGGACCCAGCGCGTACCGCTTCGAGTCCTCCATCTTCATTGCCAAACGCTCGGCGATCAGTTGGGCGAGCAGCCGGTGAGCTGTGCTGTTGGAGAGTCCGGTGTCGCGTGCCAATGCGGTCAGCGCCGCACCCCGCCGGCCCGCTGTAGCCAGCACACGCAGCAGTGCGACAGAGCGCTGTAGCAATCCCGCTCCTGCCGCTTCGGCCGCGCCGGCCCTCACATCATCCATTTCCATTGAATGGAAATTTTAGGCGGAAGCGTCGATCAAAGTCCAAGAATTGACGTCAATGCAAACCGCCTTGTTGGCGGCCCTAGGAAAGACATGGAGCGTCAAACATGAAACTCGCCACCCTGAAGCGCGGAGGCCGCGACGGCACCCTGATCGTCGTCAACAAGGCCCTGACCCGAGCCGCGTCGGCGCGGGAGATTGCCCCAACGCTTCAGTACGCCCTTGAGCGTTGGGCGACCGTTGCGCCTCAGCTGCAGGAGTTGCATGAGCGCCTTGAGCAGGGGGAGCTCACCGATGTGTTCGATCTGAACATCGACGCGCTGGCCAGCCCACTTCCTCGGAGCTATCAGTTCCTGGACGGATCCGTGTACCTCCATCACATGGAGAAGGCGCGCAAAGCGCGCGGCGCTGACATGCCGCCGAACTACAAGACCGACCCGCTGATGTATCAGGGCCTGTCGGACCGCTTCGACGGCCCGCGCGACCCGATGCGCCTACCCGATGAAAGCCTGGGCATTGACTACGAGGCCGAGGTCGCGGTGGTGGTTGATGACGTGCCCATGGGGACGACCGCCGACGAAGCCGCGTCCCACATCAAGCTGGTGATGCTGCTCAACGACTTCACCCTTCGCACCCTGACACGAAGCGAGTTGCCGAAGCAGTTCGGCTTCGTGCAAGCCAAGCCCACGAGCTCGTTCTCGCCTGTTGCCGTGACGCCGGAGGAGCTGGGCGACGCTTGGGATGGGCGAAAGCTCGGCCTCCCAATCCTGTCCTTCATCAACGGACGCGCGATGGGGCGTGCCAACACCGGGCGAGACATGTTCTTCGACTATCCGCAGCTGATCGCCCATGCGGCGCGCACGCGCTCGCTGAGCGCCGGCACCATCATCGGGGCCGGTGCCGTATCAAACCTCGATCCAGAAGCCGGGTACGCATGCATCGCTGAAGCGCGCGCTGACGAGGAGCTCAAGCACGGGCAGGCCAGCACACCCTGGTTCAGGTTTGGCGACACGGTGCGCATCGAGATGTTGGATGGCGCGGGCCAAACGATCTTCGGCGCCATCGAACAGCGCATCCAGAAGGCCTGACGCGCGCCGCGCCGCGCTGCTTGCAGACCCACAGTTCAAAGCCTACGTACAGAAGATGCTGCAGCCACTGCTCGTGCGCCAAGAGTCGCGACTTCTCATTCCCGCCTCCTTCTTCACCCCACATGGCAGGACTGAGCCACTGAAGCTCTTCCAGCCTCCGTCATCAGGAGTTCAAACATGCTTTGCAAGAAACTGCACCACGCCGCCTACCGTTGCAAGGACGCGGGCGAGACCACCAAGTTCTACACCGAGATGCTGGGTCTGAAGTTCGCCCATGCCATGGGTGAGGACCATGTGCCGTCCACGGGGAAATACAGCCCCCACGTGCACATCTTCTTCGAGCTCGAGGATGGCAGTTCCATCGCTTTCTTTGAGTGCCCTAAGGACCCGGGTGAGATCAAGGACATGGCTTCCCCAGACTGGATTCAGCACTTCGCCTTCGAGGTAGAGAGTGTGGAGGTCCTGATGCGTGCAAAGGGGGATTTGCAGGCGAAGGGATTGAAGGTCGTGGGGCCGACAAATCATGATGACTTCATCACCTCGATCTACTTCTTCGATCCCTCAGGGCACCGACTAGAGCTGACCGCACGCACGTGCCACGACCCAGCTCGGATGCGGAGCTTCGCCGACGAGGCACGGGAGGTTCTTGCGCTTTGGTCCGAGACCCATGACTGGTCGCAACGCGTCAAACTGTTCGGCAGCAGTTCCGGCTACCAACGCTCTTGAGCGACCAGCCCCTCACACCGAGGTGTGACGTGACATCCCTTCCGAGGTGTGACGCGACATCCTTTCCAACTACAAGCACGAGACAAACCATGATTCGACGCCAACTATTCGCAGCCATTCTTGCCGCCCCGCTCGTCGCTCAAGCTACGGGCTACCCCGACCGACCCATCACGCTTGTCCACGGGTTCAACGCCGGCGGCAACGCGGACGTGGTCGCACGCATCATCGCGCTGCCGCTGTCCAAGGAGTTGGGGCAGTCAGTCCTCGTCGACCCCAAGGCCGGTGCGGGCGGCAACCTGGCATCGGGACAGGTCGCCAAGGCCCCCGCCGATGGCTACACGCTCATCCTGCAGACGGGCGGACATGCAGTGTCGGCCGCGATGATGAAGAAGCAGCCTTTTGACCCGTTGGAGAGCTTCGACTGGGTCTCCGTGGTCACCAAGTTCCCATTCGTGCTGGCGGTCAATGCGGAGAGCAGGTTCAAGAACATAAAGGATGTACTTGTTGCTGCGAAGGCCGCGCCTGGCACCATCTCGTTCAGCTCCGTGGGCATCGGCTCGACTCAGCACCTATCAGGTGAACTGTTCCAGGCCGCCGCAGGCATCGAGCTCATCCACATCCCCTACAAAGGAGGGGCGGCCCCGCTCCAGGATGTATTGGGTGGGCGTGTTGACCTGATGTTCGACTCCGTGACGGTGACCCGGACCCATATCGAGTCGGGCAAGCTCCGTGGCCTCGGCGTGACATCGACTAACCGCGCTCCGCAGCTGCCGAGTGTGCCTCCGATGAAAGACTCGGTGCCAGGTTTCGAAGTGACATCCTGGACCGGTGTTGCCGCACCGAGGGGCCTTCCGCCTGCAGTGGCGCAGCGCCTGCACGAGGCCTTGGTCAAGGTGCTGGCTCAGCCAGATGTCGTCAAGCAGCTCGAGGCGACTGGCGGTGTCGCCAGCCCTTCGTCGAGCGGTGCTGAGATGAAGACTTTTGTTCAGGCGCAAGTCAGTAGGTGGTCCAAGGTGGTGAAGGACGCGAACATTCCCATGCAATAGCCAGCATGAACAACAGCTTCATTGACGTCGTTGGTCTGTGTGGCAGCCTGCGCGCCGCCTCCATCAATCGCATGGCTGTCGGCCTGGCTGGCCAGGTAATGCCTGCGGGGATGGAGGCATGTTCAAGAACATGCTCGACTGGCTGTCGCGCGTTGATGCCCAGCCCTTCGCCTACAAGCCCGTGGCGATGATGTCGGCATCTACCGGAGCCCGGCGCACTGCGCGCCTTGATAAGATTTGGGAGTTGTTGGGCCTTGAAAGCCCCGTGAGCGAGGCTAAGCCTTATGCGCTGCGCAAGCTGCGGGTTCGAGAATCCGGCAGGCGCCAAGTTCTGCGAGGAATGCGGCGCCAAGCTGGTACGCGTCTGCCCGGCCTGCGGGCACGAGGCAAGCGCGAGCGCCAGTTTCTGCAGCGAATGCGGCGCCCCATTGAGCGGGCCGCCCGCGGGCGCGGCGCTTGCGGCCGGCGCCCCCATCGACTACACGCCCCCCTATCTGGCCGAGCGCATCCGCGCGGCGCAGGTGGATATGGAAGCCCGCGGCGCGGCGGACGGCGAGCGCAAGACGATCACCGCGTTGTTCGCCGACATGGCCGGTTCGACCGCGCTGATCCACGACCTCGATCCCGAAGACGCCCGCCGCCTGATCGACCCGGTGCTGGCGTTGATGATGGAGGCCGTGCATCACTACGAAGGCTATGTGGCCAGGTCGATGGGCGATGGCATCCTGGCGCTGTTCGGCGCGCCGATCGCGCACGAAGACCATTCGCAGCGCGCCCTCTATGCTGCACTGCGCATGCAAGACGAGATGCGCCGCTACGCCGACCGTGTGCGTCTGGCACAGGGGATCGCGCTGCAGCTGCGCGTCGGCGTGAACTCCGGCGAAGTCGTGGTGCGCGCGATCCGCACCGAGGACTTGCACACCGACTACGACCCGGTGGGGAACTCTATCCACATCGCCTCGCGCATGGAAGGCATTGCGGTGCCCGGTTCGATCGTCGCAAGCGAACGCACGCGCAAGCTGAGCGAGGGCTATTTCGCATTCAAGGCGCTCGGCGCGACGCCGATCAAGGGGCTGCCCGAGCCGCTCGCCGTCTTCGAAGTGCTCGGCCTCGGCCCGCTGCGCACCCGGTTGCAGGTGGCTGCCAGCCGCGGGGTTGCGCGCTTTGTCGGCCGTGCCCGCGAGCTCGAGCAACTGCGAGAAGCGCGGGCGCAGGCGCAGGCCGGGCATGGGCGGATCGTCGGCGTGGTCGGCGAGCCGGGGGTTGGCAAGTCGCGGCTGTGCCACGAGTTCAAGCTAGGCGCGCCGCGCGATGGCCTGGTGCTGGAGACCTTCTCGGTCTCGCACGGCAAGGCCTATCCCTATCTGCCGCTGATCGAGCTGCTGGAGAACTACTGCCAGATCACTGCGCAGGACGATGAGCGCCGGCGGCGCGAGAAGCTCACCGGCAAGGTGCTGACCCTCGACCGCGCGCTGGAAGACAGCCTGCCCTATCTGTTCCACCTGCTGGGGGCGACCGAGCCGAGCTCGGCGCTGGCGCAGACGAACCCTCAGATCCGCCGGCAGCGCACTTTCGAGGCGATCCAGCGACTCCTGGTGCGCGAGAGCCAGGCGCAGCCGCTGGAGCTGATCGTAGAGGATCTGCAATGGCTCGACAGCGAGACCGACGCCTTCCTCGGCGTTCTCGCCGAGAGCGTGGCCGACGCCCGCATCCTTCTGCTGGTCAATTACAGGCCCGAGTACCAGCACGACTGGAGTCGCAAGGGCTACTACACCCAGTTGCGGCTGGATCCCCTGGGCGAAGCCGAAGCCCGGGAACTGCTTCGGGGCCTGCTGGGCGACGCCGCCGGGCTCGGCCCGCTCGAGGAGCTGATCCTGGAGCAGACCGAAGGCAACCCATTCTTCATGGAGGAAGTGGTGCAGACGCTGGTCGAGGAGCAGGTACTGCGCGGCGAGCGCGGGCACTACCGCCTCGAGCAGGTTCCGACCACGCTGCATATCCCGACCACCGTGCAAGGCGTGCTCGCCGCCCGCATCGACCGCTTGGAGCCGGCCGAGAAGGCGCTGCTGCAGACCCTGGCGGTGATCGGGAAGTCATTTGCATGGAGCCTGCTCGCGCGCGTCGTCGATCAGCCCGAAGACATGCTGAAGAGCCTGCTGGCGCGGCTGCAGGCCGGGGAGTTCATTTACCAGCAGCCGGCATTTCCGGAGGTGGAGTACAGCTTCGTGCATGGGCTGACCCAGGAGGTGAGCTACGGCTCGCTGCTGATCGAGCGGCGCCGCGCACTGCATGAGCGCACGGCGCAGGCGATCGAGGCCCTGTTCGCCTCCCATCTCGAGGAGCACTGCAGCGAGCTGGCGCATCATTTCAGCCGCAGCGGCAACGCGCCGAAGGCGGTGGAATACCTGCACTGCGCCGGGCGCCAGGCGCTGCAGCGCTCCGCCGATGCAGAGGCAATCGCGCACCTCACCACGGCCCTGGCCCTGCTCGCAGCCCTGCCCGAGGCGCCCGAGCGCGCACGGCAGGAACTCGCGCTCCAGATCACCCTCGGTCCGGCCTGGATGGCCGCCAAGGGGCTCGCTGCACCGGAAGTGGAGGCGACCTATACCCGGGCGCTGATGCTGTGCCGACAGCTCGGGGAGACGGTCCATCTCTTCCCTGCGCTGATGGGGCTGCGGACCTTCTACATGGTCCGGGGGGAACTGCCGACCGCGCGCGAGCTGGCGGAGCAGCTCGTCACGCTGGCCCAGAAGGCGCAAGACCCGGCCTTGCTCGTGCACGCCCATCGGGCGTTGGGAACGGCCCTGTTCGGTCTCGGCGAGCTCGACCCTGCTCGCGCGCATCTGGAACAGGCCTTGGCCCTTCACGACCCTGCGCGGCACCCGTCGCCGGCCTACTTCTTCGTCTTCGAGCCCGGCGTGCTGGGGCTTGCCTTCGTCGCCATGGACCTGTGGCTTCTGGGCTATCCGGACCAAGCCCTCGCACGCAGCCAGGCGATGCTCGCCCGGGCTCAGACCCTGTCCCATCCTCCGGACTCCGCCAGCGCCTTGACCTTCGCCGCCGAGCTCCATTTGTTCCGCCGCGAGGCGCAGCCCGCCCGCGAGCTGACGGAGGCCGTCCTTGCGCTCGCGACCGAGCACGGCTTCCCGTTCTGGCTGGGTTGGGGAACCATCCTCTCGGGCTGGGCGCTGGTCGAGCAGGGACGTGCAGCAGAAGGGATGGAAAGGATGCAACAGGGCTTGAGCGCCTACCAGGCCACGGGCGCGGGGCTATGGCGCACGCGCTTCCTGGCCTTGCTGGCCGAAGCCTACGCAAGAGCGGGGCAGGCCGAGGCAGGGCTGAAGACACTGGCCGAGGCCTTGGCCTTGGTGGAGCTCACGCAGGAGCGTGTTTACGAGGCGGAGCTTTATCGACTCAAGGGCGAGCTGATGTTGCTGCAGCCGGGCCGCGAGGGCGAGGAGGCCGGCGGCGAGGTCGAGGCCTGCTTCCTGCAGGCGATCACCATCGCTCGCCGGCAGGGCGCCCGATCGCTGGAGCTGCGCGCGGTGATGGCCTTGAGCCGGCTGTGGCGGCAGCAGGGCAAGTCGGCGGAGGCCCGCCAGATGTTGGCCGAGAGCTATGGCTGGTTCACCGAGGGCTTCGACACCGCGGACCTGCAGGAGGCCAGGTCGCTGCTTGCCGAGCTCCACTGAAGCGTGCGTCATGTCAGCGCCATGTTCAGAGCATGACCTTTCTCTTCGAGGGAGGTTGCGGAAGTCAAAATTGATCGCCGAGTCTCAACAATGGCCGATGCCGCTAACCGGCGCGCGCCGCCTTTGCGCGCGTCCGAGTTGAGCGGCGCAAGGTCTGCGTACCTGGTATGTGTCTCTTGCCCCATCGCACCAGCGCGAGCAGAACGTCACCCATGGCAGCTCCTTTCTTGCTGAGCGCATAGGCGTAACGAATCGGACGCTCCTGGTACGCGGCGCTCACGACAATCCCAGCCTCTTCGAGGCGCTTCAGGCGATCGGCGAGTGTGTTGGTCGGGATTCCTTCGGGCGAGTCCAGCAGTTCCCCAAAGGTGCGTTTCCCGTGGAGCATGTCCCGAATGACGAGCAACGACCATTTGTCACCCACCAGGTCGAGCGTATTTGCAATAGGGCAGGCGGATCTTCGAAAACCTTCAGGCTTGTTCATCTTTGCTTCCATCAGTCGCGGGTGTCGACCGCGCGAGAAACTTGCAAAATGCAAGTAAGTATGCTACGGTTATAAGTGACTTGCAAAGTGCAAGCGACTGTGCAAAGGAGACGCCATGTCGAACCCTGTCCTGTCGCAATCCGCTCAGCCGAGGTCGCCAGCCCTTCGGGGCACAAAGCTAGTCGCCGCAGTCGTGCTTGCCGTCTGGTTCACGCTCGTCATTCTGCTGGGCGCGAGTGGAGCGTTCGTCACACCGCCCGGGACGCCGCCGCTGCCGATCCTGATCGGGGTCACGGCGCCCATCATCGTGTTTCTCGCCGCTTTCTGGATGTCGCGCCTATTCCGCGAACTTGTTCTGACGGCTGACCTCCGCCTCATGATGGCGATACAGGCATGGAGATTTGCGGGGCTGGGCTTTTTGGCGCTGTACGCCCACGGCGTCTTGCCTGGCAGCTTCGCCTGGCCCGCAGGACTTGGCGACATCGCGATCGGAGTGACCGCGCCTTGGCTACTGGTTGCCCTGATACACCGGCCAAGCTTCGCTGCCAGCAAGACCTTCGTGGTGTGGAATGCGCTCGGGGTGTTGGACCTCGTTGTGGCCCTCGGAACCGGGGCACTCAGTTCGGCCCTCGCCGTCGGCGTCGCCGGGGAGATCACGACCGGCCCGATGGCACTGTTGCCGCTCGTGCTCATCCCCGCTTACTTTGTGCCCATTTTCATCATGCTCCATATGGCAGCGCTCTTTCAGGCGCGACATCTTGCGGGATACCTGAGAGAGCAAGCCTGATCAAGTGCGCCGGACCACTCGGACCTGTGCATGGTGTCGGCAGAAACGTAGCCCCGTTGCAATCCGGGCTCAGTGTTTTCCTGAGCGGGGGTGATGAGAAAGCTCGCTACAGTGAACAGCGCCGGTTCAGGTTCGTCCACTTCAAGGAACGCGCATGAGCAAGAATGTCGCATACGTCACCGGGGGCATGGGAGGCATCGGAACCGCCATTTGCCAGCGCCTGCACAAGGATGGTTTCACGGTCATCGCCGGCTGCGGTCC
>NZ_FMZU01000013.1 GCF_900101545.1 Variovorax sp. CF079
GCACCTGCACCTGCACCTGCACCTGCACCTGCACCTGCACCTGCACCTGCACCTGCGCCGGCGCCTGCACCTGCACCTGCACCTGCACCTGCACCGGCACCGGCACCTGCACCGGCACCTGCACCGGCACCGGCACCGGCACCGGCACCGGCACCGGCACCGGCACCGGCACCTGCGCCTGCGCCTGCGTCTGCACCGGCACCGGCACCGGCACCTGCGCCTGCGCCTGCGTCTGCACCGGCACCGGCACCGGCACCGGCACCGGCACCTGCACCTGCACCCTCAGCAGAAGCCCCAGCGGCGGCCGCCGAGGGCGAGCCGGCGGCCGCGGCGGCCGCAGAGCCCGACAAGAAGGCCATCGCGCCTGCCCCTGTCGCACCCGCCTATCGGAACGAAATGCCGCTCTTCTCCGCCCTCCCGGCGCAACTTCGCCAAGCGGATCTCGCGATGCTGGGCAACCTGAACCGCCGGGTCGGCGATTCGGGGCCCAACCGCGATGTCTGGGTGCATGCCGTCTACACCGACCTCGACATCCGCCAGCAAGGCAGCGCCGCCGCGCACAGCCGGGGCCAGGTGAGCGGCCTGCAGGCAGGCGCCGACCTCCTGACCGGCAACAACTGGCGCGCCGGCCTCTACGTCGGCTCGCTGGACGGGGGCGTCGACGTGAACGGCAACGCGCGCGGCACCTTCGGCAGGGTCGGCAACACCGATCTCCAGTCGCGCTACCTCGGCGGCTATGCCACCTGGCGCGATGCGAGCGGCTGGTATGTCGATGCCGTTCTGCAAGCCGGCAGGCACCGCTACAGCGTGCGGCCCGACGGCGGGCTCACGGTGTCGGGCAAGGCGCGCAGCTTCTCGGCATCGATAGAAACCGGCAAGTCCTTCGCCCTGACCGAGAGCTGGAGCATCGAGCCGCAGGCACAGCTCATCCGCCAAAGAACACGTTTCGACGACGTGTCGATCGCCGGCGCGCAAGTCCATCAGGACACCAAAGCAGGCTGGATCGGCCGGCTGGGCGTGCGCATCAAGGGCGACATCCCCACCGGCGCGGGCCGGCTGCAGCCCTATGCGCGCTTCAGCGTCTACCGTGCCAGTTCAGGCACCGACGTGGCGACCTTCGTCGGCACCACCGGCAGCACCGTCATCTCCGGTGCGAGCGGCTACACCGCGACCGAAGTGGCGGCCGGCCTTTCGCTGGCGCTGACACCCGCCACCACCGTGTACGGCGAGGTCGGGCGCATCTCCAGCGCCGGCGGCGACGCCCGGGTGAAGTCGTCGGTTCAGGGCACCATCGGCCTGCGCGTGAGCTTTTAGAGCGAGGCTGTCGTCCAGCGCACGCGGAAGAGCTGCGCTGGCAGCCGGGCGCTGGTGGGTCTGACACGAAGCCAGGATGGCCGCCCGTTCTGACCACGGCGGCTTCCTACAGGTCGCGGAGGCGGGCGAGGGCTACCTTGCGATCAATGCAAAGGAGTCACGCCATGCCCATCGCCATCCCACCCCCCGACATCGACCCCACAGTGATGCCGCCCGTGAGCACGCAGCCGACGGAGGCAGAAACGATGGAGAACGGCATTGCAGCAGCGGATGAGGCCGCGAGCGCCGGGATGCCGCAGAGCCGCGAAAGCGTGGCGGCAGGGTTGTCGAAGCTTTGGGTCGATCCGAATCCGAGAGCGCGCTAGCTCCCGGAGTGAAGCACTTCGCCGATGCGCCGAGGAGCGACGCGCTTCAGTGATGGTGCCCGTGCTCGCCATGCACATGGCGATGGGCAATCTCTTCCTCGGTCGCGGCGCGCACGCCGGTCACCGTCACGCTGAACTTGAGCGCCTTGCCCGCGAGCGGATGGTTGCCGTCGAGGATCACCTGCGGGCCCTTGATCTTCATCACGGTGAAGACCTGCGGCTCGCCCTTGTCGTTGCGGCCTTCGAGCTGGCCGCCCACTTTGACGCCTGGCGGGAAGTCAGCCTTCGAGATGGTGCGCACCAGCGATTCGTCGCGCACACCGAACGCATCATCGGGTTGCAGATTCAGCGTGGTCTGAAAACCGGCCTCCTTGCCCTCCAGCGCAGCCTCGACCTTGGGGAAGGTGTTGTCGTACCCGCCATGCAGATAGACCATGGGATCGCGGCTCTCTTCGATGAGCTTGTTGGTGGTGGCGTTGGCTACCTTGTAGCGGAGGGTGACGACGGAGTCTTTCTGGATTTTCATGAGAAGTTTGTGCTGCGAGCCGAGTGCAAGGTGGGCAGATTTTCGTTCACCTTGATCGGGTGATGCTCGTTGGTGCCGGCAGTCGTGGTCATGGCGTCTGAGCGCAGTTGCTGACTTGAGCCGTACATATTTGCTGCGCGCATGTGAGCCGTGCGTTCTGGATGCCTGTCGAGGGGCATCGCAGCCTGCCCTTGAGCCATTCTCCGCTCGGGCTGCTGACGGTAGCCGCGCGCGAAATCGTTGGCGATAGCGCATAGACGCGATTCCCAGCCGCCCTGCGGACGAGAAAAATTCATTCCATCGCGCCTCGCTCCAAAGCGCGATGCCAACACCCCGCAGCGAAAGGGAAGCCGTCATGAATGCAACGCATGCTCTTCGTGCGCGTCCTGTCAGGACCTTGGCGGCCGTCGGCCTCGCGCTGGCCCTTTCGGCCGCGGCGGTGCTGGCCTTGCCGCGCGCGGAGCCGCCGCGGCACGCTCTCGTGGCCACGACGCATCTCGACGGACTTCGCGTCGGCGCGGCAAACGGCGATGCCGACGCCAGCCGGCGGCTGACTTCGGCGCTGCTGGACCAGTACCGCGACCGGCGGAACCCCGAAGCATTGATGGAAGCCATGCAATGGCTGGACCGCGACTGGGACACCTCCGAGTACTTCGCCTCGCGCCTGACCCATCGCGTGTTCGACGATGGGCTGTGCGAGCACCCCGTCGTGCGCTGGCATCCGTTCTGCCATGTGGGGGAATGAATGAGCGCCCGACCGGGTGCTCCAGTTCCGCGCCAAGAAAGTAAAACTAAAGTTAATTAATCGTTGCTTTTCGTTGAAACCATATGTATCTTCCCGGTCGGCGCGGAGGGCCACATTCGGTCGCGCCCAAACCACAACGACACGAGGAACTACATGAGGCTTTTGATTTCGTTCGCCTGCGCGGCGACGATGGCGGCTGGGTTGGTCGGCTGCGGGGGAGGTGGCGGCGGAGGGGGCGGGGGCGGTTTCAGTGCGCCGGCGGCCTTGACGGCGACGGTATCGATCAACGGCAGCGCTGCGACAGCCGACGCCAACGGCCAGTTCGCCGTGAAGCCCGGCGACACCGTGGAGATCACACCGAGCCAGAGCGCCGACTGGACGACGAGCACCTCCAGCGAAGCGGCGGTCAGCTTGCGCAATCCGAGCGTGTCGGGCAGCAAGTGGGCCGCGCAGATTCTCAATGGCACGGCCAGCGCCGTCAGCTACACGGTCTCGGCCAAGGCGAGCGCCAACCAGTCCCTGACCAAGGCCACCGTGCTGAACGTCTCGGCCGGTGATGCGCGCAACGGCACCTACCGCGTCTATGCGGCGAACGCGCTCCAGTATCAGTTGACGCTGGACTTCAATGCCAACGTCTACACCTTCGTCAACCAGGACGGCAGCGCGCCCGTGACGGATACCTTCAACACGGACAGCTCCGAAGCCGGCACCTACTTCTTCAAGACCAGCCGGGTCACTTCGGTCGCCAACACGTCGCGCTTCCGCATGACGACGGATGCAGTGGTCGGCAACTTTCCGTTCGTCGATCCTTTCGGCACAGGCAGTACCTACGCGGTCAAGCCCTTCATCGGCGCGCGCAACCTGGTCACCAGCCAGGCGCAACTCGATGGCGTGTACAACCGCCTCGGCATCCAGCGGACAGCAGCCGCGGAAACTTCGCAGATCACGCAGACGGAGGTCTCGTCCGGCGGCACGGTCATGAAGCTTTGCTTCGACTCGACCATCTACAGCATCCCGAACTGCCCGCCGGCCTCGGTGGCGACCTACACGGTCAGCGCGACGGAGATTGCAGGCGTCTGGCACATCGTCAACAACGCCAATCCTGCCGAGAACGGCCGCTTCGCGATGGCCCGCATCGGCGACCAGAAGGTCTATCTGTCGGCGGGCGCGGCGCCCTCGACGCCCGGCATGCTCGTGTGGCGGCTTGGCGTGCAAGACACGCCGGTCTGGGCGGCGGCGACAGGCCACGGCGGATCGACCAAGGGAAGCTGGGCCAGCATCGACATGACGGCGACGGGCAACACCCGAAGCGTGATCAACGCCGACGGAACGACGGCCGCGCACGCCAACACCTATGGCGGCATGGGCGCCTTCGGTCCTGCCGGCATGCGCCAGTTCCCGGATGGCACGGGTTCCACCTACTTCGCGACCTACAACACGAAGCTCTTCACGATCGTGGGAGCATCCAACGTGACCACTGGCGGATACCTGCAGCTGAACCTGCTCGACTGATCGGTTCTCCACTGGCGAAAGCCCCAGGTCCTTGCGGCCTGGGGCTTTTTTCCTTGATGCCGGCGAGAAGCTCAGAACTCCTGCGACACCGGCCGCAGCACCACCTCGTTGATGTCCACGTTGGCCGGCTGCTCGACCGCATAGACCACCGCGCGCGCCACCGAATCCGCCGGAATCTGGTTCGCGTCATAGAAGGCCTTCACCCCAGCCGCGCTCTCCGGGTCGCTGCTGCCGTGCTTGAGTTCCGACTCGACGGCACCGGGCGACACGATGGTCACGCGCACACCGCTGTTGCCGACTTCGACGCGCAAGCCTTCGGAGATCGCGCGCACCGCATGTTTGGTCGCGCTGTACACCGTGCCGATGGGCGTGAACACCTTCAGCCCCGCGATCGAGGCGACGTTGACGATGTGGCCGCTGCCCTGCGCCTTCATGCGCGGCAGCACGGCGGCGATGCCGTAGAGCACGCCCTTGATGTTGACGTCGATGGTGCGGTCCCATTCGTCGACCTTGAGCTTGTCCAGCGGCGACAGCGGCATCACGCCGGCGTTGTTGACCAGCACGTCGATGCGGCCGAAGGTTTCGACGGTCTTGGCGGCCAGCTTGTCGAGGTCGGCGTGCTTGGCGACGTCGGTCGCGACCGCGATGGCCTCGCCGCCGGCTTCGCGGATCTCGGCGACGACCTGCTCGAGCCGGTCGGTGCGGCGTGCCGCGAGCACGACCTTGGCGCCGCGTGCGGCCAGGTGGCGCGCCGTCGATTCGCCGAGCCCGCTGCTCGCGCCGGTGACGATGGCGACCTTGCCTTGGATATTGTCTTGAACGGATGTCATGGTGCTTTCCTTGGGTGGGTGGGTTGAACAGACGCCCTCAGTGTGGAAAATCCGGGCGTTCCCGTAAATGAAACTCTGGCGAGTTCAGAATTCGCCAATCCGGAACACTCCATGTCCAACCGTCTCGAAGCCCTGCGCGTGTTCTGCACCGCCGCCGATGCCGCGAACTTCCGCGATGCGGCGATCCGGCTGTCGGTCTCGCCGCAGGTGGTGACGCGCGCGGTGCGCGAGCTCGAAGAGGAGCTGGGCGAGCCGCTGTTCCATCGCAGCACGCGCGGCGTACAGCTCACCGACTTCGGCCGCCAGCTGGCCGAGCGCGCACGTGCAGCGGTCGGCGGCGTCGACCAGCTCTTTCATCGCATCGATCGCCGTGCGTTGTCGCAGCACGCGGGCACGGTGCGCGTGGCGGCGCCCAGCGTGCTCGGCCGCCGGCTGATCCCGCAGGCGCTGGCGCCGATGCTGGCAGTGCATCCGGGCCTCACGCTGGACCTGCGTCTCTCGGAGCAGCTGGCCGACGTGGTGGGCCAGCAGATCGATGTCGGCGTGCGCGCCGGCCCCTTGCGCGACAGCCGCTTCGTCGCCAAGCCGGTCGGCAGGATGGCGCTGCGGGTGGTCGCGGCGCCTTCGCTCATCGCGCGCACGGGCGTGCCGCAAAGCATCGACGAACTCGCGCGCCTGCCGCTCACGGCGCTGATCGACCGCAGCTCCGGCCGCCCGTGGCCCTGGCCCTTCAGCAGGGGGCGGCAAATGACGGTGTCGGCGCCCGCCTTCGTCACCGACGACACCGACGCCGAATGCGCCGCCGTGCTGGCCGGCCTGGGCTTCGGCCAACTCGTCGCGCCGCTGGCCGAGCCGGGGCTGCAGTCGGGCGCGCTGGTGCCGGTGCTCGATGCGGAGGCGCCGGAGCCCTGGCCGGTCTACGTCTACCGCGTGCAGCGTTCGCCGGTGCCGGCGCGGGTGCGGCTGGTGTACGACGAGCTGGTGCGGGTGCTGGGCGGCGTGTCGAAGCACTAGCAGCGACGGCGCGGGGCGTGAGCCGCCGCCTACTCCAAGTCGCAAGCTTGGCGCATGGCGCATCGGCGCGCGGAGAAAGACATTGCGTCCACGACGACAGTCGCCCACCATGAAAGCCAAGCAGCTCTTCGACCTGTGCCGCAAGGCCGTCATGGCCTGGGTCGACGACTACGCGCCGAGCATGGGCGCGGCCATCTCCTACTACACGATTTTCTCGCTGGCGCCCTTGCTGGTGATCGTCATCGCGATCGCCGGCGCGCTCTTCGGGCGCGAGGCGGCGCAGGGCCAGATCGTGGCGCAGGTCTCGGGGCTGGTGGGGCGCGAGGGCGCGGTCGCGGTGGAGTCGCTGCTGCGCAGCGTCGACGAGCCTGGCAAGGGGCTGGTCGCCGGCCTGATCAGCATGGTCGTGCTGCTGATCGGCGCCACCAGCGTCTTCGCCGAACTGCAGAGCGCGCTGGACCGCATCTGGCACGTGCCCGAAAGAGAAAAACCCTCGGGCGTGTGGGCCGTGCTGCGCGCGCGGCTGCTGTCCTTCGGCCTGATCCTGGGACTGGCCTTCCTGCTGATGGTGTCGCTGCTGGTGAGCGCGGCGCTGGCCTTCCTGCTGATGGTGTCGCTGCTGGTGAGCGCGGCGCTGGCCGCCTTCGGCAGCTGGTTCGGCGGCCTGGTGCCGGGCTGGGAGCTGATGCTGCAGTCGCTCAACGTCCTGATCTCGCTGGGCATCGTCACCGTGCTGTTCGCGATGATCTTCAAGCTCATGCCCACGGCACGCATCGCGTGGCGCGATGTCTGGATCGGCGCCGGCGTCACGGCCGTGCTGTTCGAGCTCGGCAAGCTCGCGATCGGGCTCTATCTCGGCAAGAGCGGCGTCAACGAATCCTTCGCCGCGGCGGGCTCGTTGGTGGTGCTGGTGGCCTGGGTCTACTACGCGGCGCAGATCTTCCTGCTGGGCGCCGAGTTCACCAAGGTCTATGCCAACGAGCATGGTTCCGTTTCGGGCGTCAAGGCGGTGGCGGCCACCAAGGCGAGTGCGGCCGAGGACGCGGCCGGCACCGATCGTGTGGACGGCAGCGCGGCGGTGGCATCGGTCGAAACGCCGCCGCCTCCCCCCGACTATTCGGGGCTGGGCCGCACGGCCGCGGCGCAGGCGGAGATCGACCGGCGCGTGGCGCGCGCCAGCGCCGTGCTGATCCGCCAGCTGCTGCTGCTCGGCGCCGTGACGCTCGGCAACGTGCTGGCTTCGCGCTGGTACCGGCGCCAGCGCCGCGCCAATGTGCGGCCGCACACTAAACCGCGCCCACGCTCCCGGTGATCGGCAGCACGATGCCCGTGATGTAGCTCGCGCAGCACGGTGCCGCGAGGAACACGTAGGCCGGCGACATCTCTTCGGGCTGCGCGGGCCGCTTCATGTCGGTGTGCTTGCCGAACTCCTGCACCTCCTCGGCCGGTCGATCGGAGGGGTTCAGCGGCGTCCACACAGGGCCGGGCGCGATCGCGTTGACGCGGATGCCGCGGTCCAGCAGGTTGCTCGCCAGCGACTTGGTGAAGGCATGGATCGCGCCCTTGGTGGTGGCGTAGTCCAGCAGCTGCGGGCTGCCTTCGAGTCCGGTGACGGAGCCGGAGTTGATGATCGATCCGCCCTTGCGCAGATGCGGGACCGCGGCGCGCGCCATCTGGAAGTAGCCGTAGATGTTGGTCTTGAAGGTGAGGTCGAGGCGTTCGTCGGTGATGTCCTCGATGCTCGCCGCATGCAGCTGGAAGGCCGCGTTGTTGACCAGGATGTCGAGCTTGCCGAAGGCCTGCACGGTCTCTTCCACCGCGCGCTTGCAGAAGGCCGGGTCGCGCACGTCGCCGGGGATCAGCACGCAGTGCTTGCCCTCGGCCTCGACGCAGCGCTTGGTCTCCTCGGCATCGACCTGCTCTTCATCGAGGTAGACGATCGCGACCTCCGCGCCCTCGCGCGCATACAGCAGCGCCACCGCGCGACCGATGCCCGAGTCGCCGCCGGTCACCAGCGCCACCATGCCGTCGAGCTTGCCGCTGCCGAGGTAGCCCGAGGCCTTGAAGCGCGGCTGCAGGTCCATCTCGACTTCGAGCCCGGGCTTCTTGAGGTGCTGCGCCGGCATCGGGTTCTCGGGCTCGGGGCGGTGGCCGGCCTGCACCGGCTTCTTGCTCTTGGGCTTGTCGGGCGCGGCGCGGTCCTTGGCGTCCTGTTCGCGCTGCACCTTGCGCTGTTGCACGGCGACATCGCCGGAATCGGAAGAAGAAGTCATGGCTGTGTGCTCCTGCGGATGAGGGGTTGCTGCAAACCACCGTAGACAGCAGCCGTCCCGCACCTTGTCGTCCAAGACCGCGTCCACCGCGCAGACTCGACGAAGTCCCACAGCGCGGCGCGGCACCGGCCGATGAAGGCCAGCTGGGCTGGCTCGCCACGGCCGCGATGGCGCCCGCCTCGCTCGCGCTGCTGGTCGTTTCGGTCGACTGAGCGGAAGCGGGCCTTTCTTCTTCAGTGCTTGAAGCGCCGGTGGTAGAGCGCGATGCGCTCCAGCGCGTAGTCCGCAGCGGCCTCGCGGATCTCGTTGCGGCGGCCGATGAAGCGCTGCGTCTCGGTGAAGATCTGCGTGCGCTTGCCTTCGCGGAAGGCCCACGCGAAGCACTGGGTTCCGGGCCTGATCGCCGAGTCGGCATCGTCGGCCACGCCGGTGTTGGCGATGGCCAGGTTCGCGTCGCTGTGCTTGAGCGCGCCGCGGGCCATCTCCAGCGCCACCGGTTCGCTCGTGAGGTTGTAGCGGTCGATGGTCCCGGCACTCACGCCCAGGTAGCGCTGCTTGGCCTTGGGGTGGTACACCACGAAGGCCGACTCCAGCACCTGGCCCGCACCCGGCACCTCGGCCAGGCGCGAGGCGATCAGGCCCGCGGTGCAGGACTCGGCCGTCACCAGCACCAGGCCGTGATCTCCGAGGTACTCCGCGGCGGCCTTGGCCGCTGCAGTGCCGTCACCGTTCGGCATGGCCGGCGCGCTCCGGCTCGCGTGCGCTTCCGGGTTGGGCCAGCTTGCGGTGCTGCTCGGCCAGCGTGTCCGACGGCGTCACATGGGCGAGCGCGGCCTGCATCTTGTTCTTCCAACCCGCGATCACGTCGGCCTCGCCTTTCATCATGGCCTCGAAGCCCACCTTGGCCACTTCGGCCGGGTCGGCCTTGTCCTCCTGCTGGGCCAGCTTGGTGTCGAGCATGTGGGCGCGCGCGAAGAAGTGCGTGTCGGTCACGCCCGGCATCAGGCAGCTCACCGTGACGCCGGTGTCCTTGAGCTCGTTGCGCAGCGCGAAGGAGAAGGAGTCGATGAAGGCCTTGGTGGCGTTGTAGACGGCCTGGAAGCTGCCGGGCTGGAAGCCGGCGATCGAGCCGGTGATCAGGATGCGGCCCTGGCCGCGCTCCTTCATGTGGCGCGCCACGCGGTACAGCAGGTAGATGGTGCCGGTGATGTTGGTATGGATCACGTGCTGGACCGCGGCGAAGTCCTGGTCGAGGAAGGCGCCGCCGAGGCCGTGCCCCGCATTGGCGAAGAGTGCATCGATGTTGCGCTCCCCGGCGGCGAGCAACAGCTTGTCGACGCCCTCGCGCATCGCGAAGTCCGCCTGCACGCTGGTCACCTCGGCGCCCAACATGCGCAACTCGCCCGCGGCCTGTTCGAGCGGCTCGTCGGCGCCGATCACGAGGTCGAAGCCGTTTTGCGCCGCCTGCTTGGCCAGGTGGAGGCCGATGCCGGAGGACGCGCCCGTCACGAGCGCGAGAGGACGGAGGTCTGAGGATTCCATGGCGTATTCCTCGAGATGAAGTGAGCGATGTCCCGGAAGCTACGCAGCGCCTGGGCATGCGGATGTCGGACGGCATCGGGTTCGGGATGCCCGGAAACCCGACGCTTCGACCTACGCATGCGCGGGCGGTGCCCTCACGCGCGTGCCCGAGCCTGGGCCGCATCCTCCGTCAGGGCCTCGCGCTTGACTTCTCGAGCGTTTCCCGAGGCCCGCGAGGAGCAATCGGATGATCAAGATCGGCATCGTGGACGACCACGCCATCGTGCGTACGGGACTGCGCGACTTTTTTTCCCAGCACGTGGACCTGCGCGTGGTCGGCGAAGCCGCCAGCGGGCGCGAGGCGATCGAGCTGGTGCGCACCACGGAGATCGACGTGCTCGTCATGGATCTCTCGATGCCCGGACAGAGCGGCATCGATGCCATCGCGATGATCCGCGCCAAGGCGCCGGGGGTCGGCATCCTCGTCCTGAGCGGCTACCCCGAGGAGCACTACGCGATGAACCTGATCCGCCAGGGCGCGAGCGGCTATCTCAACAAGGAATGCGAGCCGATGGAGATCGTGAACGCGATTCGCCTCGTCTCGCTGGGCCGCCGCTACATCACACCCGGCGTGGCCGAGCTGCTGGCGCGCCAGCTCGATCGCAAGAACGACGCCGCGTCGCACGAGCAGCTGTCGGAACGCGAGTTCCAGGTCTTCCTCAAGCTGGCCAAGGGCGAGACCGCGGGCAACATCGCGAATCACCTGTCGCTGTCGGTGAAGACCGTGAGCACCTATCGCACGCGCATGATGGAGAAGATGAATCTCTCCTCCAACAGCGACCTGACGTACTACGCGCTGAAGAACCGGTTGATCGACTGAGCCCCCGGCGATCAGTGCGCCGGCAGCCGCGGATGCTCGAAGAAGAAGCGCAGCATCTCGGCGCTGGCGTCGGGGCCCCGGCCATCCGTATAGGAACCCTTGGCGCTGCCCCCCGACCACGCGTGAGCGCCGCCATGGACCACCCAGTGTTCGGCCACCACGCGCCCGTCGGCCGAGCGGTGCGAATGCCGGGTTGCGCCGCGGCTGCCGTTGCTCTGCACATGTTCGACGTCGACGGAGGTCGTTTTCCCCACACTGGCGGCCATGACCTGAGCGCCGTTGTTCGCATGGACGGTGGCGTCTGCATCGCCGTGGAAGACGATGGTCGGCACGCCGCTGGCCACATCGCCCTGGATCGCGCCGCCGGCCTTCATCGCCATCAAAGCAGCCGGCAGGTCGGATGCGACACCCGCTGCCAGGCCGGAGTGGACCCCGACCGCGGCGAACAGGTCGGGATACGCTTCACCCAGGATCGCGGCCATCGCGCCGCCCGCCGACAGTCCGGCGACGTAGACGCGCTGGGGGTCGATCGCGTGACGCGCCATCACATCGCGTGTCATGCCCGCCAAGAGCGCGGGCTCGCCGCGGCCGCGTTGCTGATGGCTGTGCTTGAACCAGTTCCAGCAACCCTGTGGATTCGCCTGGCGCGACTGCGCCGGATACAGCACGAAGAAGCCCTGCGCCAGCGCAGCCTCGTTCATCGCCGTGCCCGCGGCGAAATCGTCGGGATCCTGGGTGCAGCCATGAAGCATCACGACCAATGGCAGCGCGCGTTCGCCGGCCTGCGGCGGGACGAAGAGCTTGTAGTCGCGGCGGCCGGCTGCGTCGGCAAAGCTGCCGGCGATAAAACTGCCCGAAGCGGGTACATCGACGTACGCGGCCGGCGCCTCCAGATCGACGCCCGCCGGCCGGCGATCAGGCACTCGCCGGGCCTCGACGTCGATCACGTCCGGCATTTCGCCCGTCGTCGGCTGCGCGAGTCCCATGCGGCCCAGCGCGGCCTGGATCGCAGCGGTTGCCGCGTGAAGGTCGCCCGCCCGGGTCAGCCGGCTCGCTTGCGCCATCAGATGCTTGAAGTCAGGGTTCATCTTGGTCTTTCAGAGGGGTTGGGGTTCAGCCGATGCGTCCGGCGAGCGCAGCCTTCACGGCCGGACTCGCGTGCAGTGCCCCCAGCACGGTGATGGACTCGATGGTGGCCAGCGCCAGCGCAGGGGTGACGTCGAGAGCGATCGCAGCCAGTCCCAGCACGCGGATTTGCAAGGTCTCACCGGCCGCTTGAACGGCTTGCAGGTCGGCAGCGGAGTAGTGCTGGATGCCAAGCACCAGGGCTTTGCGCGAGACGACCTGGCGCACCACGTCGATCTGCGTGGCCAGCTGGTTTCGGATCGCGGTGCGGATCAGGTCGGTGCGATTGGCATAGAAGCCTTCCTGCACCAGCAGGTCGATTTGCCCGAGATCGACGCAGCCCACGTTGATCGTGATCTTTTCGTCGACGGGCTTTGCAGCGGAGGCCAGGGTGGCGCTTTTTCGTGGCATGGCGCCATCCTAGCACCATCCAAGTGGATGGCTTGTCTCTTCCCTTTCAGGGTCACTGTATATTCATACAGATCACGGCATGCGCACCGAACCCGCTTCTTCCACTGCCACAGCGCCGACCCTTGCGGTCTCGGTGAAGTCGCTGTGCGCCTTCGCCGCGAAGGCGGGCGACCTCGACCTGCGCTTCGTGCCCGCGCCGAGCGCGCAGGAAGGCATTGCCGGGCATCGCCTGGTGCAGGGCCGGCGCGATGCCGACTACGAGTGCGAGGTGGCGCTCGCTTCGCGCTTCGGCCGGCTGCAGGTGCGCGGGCGCGCCGACGGCTACGACGCCGGGCGCTGCAGGCTGGAAGAGATCAAGACCTTTCGCGGCGAGTTCGCGGCCATCCGCTCGAACCATCGCGCGCTGCATTGGGCGCAGGCCAGGGTCTACGGCTGGATGCTGTGCGAAGAGCGTTCGCTGCCCGACATCGAGGTCACGCTGGTGTACCTCGAACTCGCGACCGGCGAGGAGTTTGCGCTGGCCGAGAGCTGGACGCGCGAGGCGCTTTGCGAGGACTTCGAGGCGCTGTGCGGGCGCTACCTCGCATGGGCCGAACAGGAGGCCGGCCACCGCGCGGAACTCGACGAAGCGCTCGCCGGGCTGGCCTTTCCGCACGCCGGGTTCCGGCACGGTCAGCGCGAGCTGGCGCAAGCCGTCTACCGCTCGGCCGCCTCGCGGCGCTGCCTGCTGGCGCAGGCGCCCACCGGCATCGGCAAGACGGTGGCCACCCTGTTCCCGCTGCTCAAGGCGCGCCCTTCGGAGCACATCGACAAGATCTTCTTCCTCACGGCCAAGACCTCGGGCCGGGCGCTCGCGCTCGACAGCCTGCGCCTGCTCGCTGGCGAGAACGCGCCGCTGCGCGTGCTCGAACTCGCGGCGCGCGAGAAGGTCTGCGAGTACCCGGGCCGCGCCTGCCACGGCGAGGCCTGCCCGCTCGCGCGCGGCTTCTACGACCGCCTGCCCGCGGCTCGCGCCGAAGCCGCGCAAGCGGGCTGGCTGGACCGCGAGGCCACGCGCCGCATCGCGCTGTCGCACCAGGTCTGTCCCTACTTCCTGGCCCAGGAGATGACTCGCTGGAGCGACGTGATCGTGGGCGACTACAACTACTACTTCGACAGCAGCGCCTTCCTCTACGCGTTGACGAAAGAGGAAGAGTGGCGCGTGGCGCTCCTGGTCGACGAGGCGCACAACCTGCTGGGCCGCGCGCGCGGCATGTACAGCGCAGAGCTGGAAACCGGGGCCTTGGCGGAGGCGCGGCGCCATGCACCGGCCGGCCTCAAGCCGGTGCTGGACAAGCTGCAGCGCGAGTGGACGCTGCAGCAGCGCGACCAGGCCGTCGCCTACCAGGCGCACGAGGCCATTGCCGAGCGCTTCGAGCGCGCCTTGCAGGAGGCGGTCTCGGCCATGGCCGAGCACTTCGCCGCCCGTCCCGACGAAGCGGAAGGTCCGCTGCAGCGCTTCTTCTTCGATGCGCTGCACTTCCTGCGCCTGGCCGATTCCTTCGGCACGCATTCGGTCTTCGAATCCACTCTCGGCGAAGGCGGCGCCGCGGCGCTGGCCATCCGCAACCTGGTGCCGGCGCCCTTCCTCGAACGGCGCTTCGCCGATTGCGCGTCGGCTGCCTGCTTCTCGGGCACGCTCGCGCCTTTTTCCTTCTACCGCGACACGCTGGGCCTGCCGGAGGACACGGCCACGCTGGATGTCGACTCGCCCTTTCGCAGCGAACAATTGACGGTGCGCGTGGCCATGCACGTCTCGACGCGCTTTCGCGACCGCGGCCGCTCGCTCGCGGCGCTCATCGACATCATCGGAGGCCAGTTCACCGAGCGCCCGGGCAACTACCTGGCCTTCTTCAGCAGCTTCGACTACCTGGACAGCGCCTTGCAGGCCTTCGCGGCGCGGCACCCCGGCGTGCCCGTGTGGGCACAGTCGCGCGGCATGCGGGAGCCCGAGCGCGAGGCCTTCCTTGCGCGCTTCGCGCCCGGCGGCCAGGGCATCGGCTTCGCGGTGCTCGGCGGCGCTTTCGGCGAGGGCATCGATCTGCCGGGCGATCGGCTGGTCGGTGCCTTCGTCGCCAGCCTGGGCATGCCGCAGCACAACGAGGCCAACGAGATCATGCGCGAGCGCATGCAGGCGCTGTTCGGCGACGGCTACGAGTACACCTATGTCTATCCGGGGCTGCAGAAGGTGGTGCAGGCCGCCGGACGCGTGATTCGAAGCGAAGAGGACGCGGGCGTGCTGTACCTGCTCGACGACCGCTTCGCGCAGCAGGAGATCCGCGCGCTGCTGCCGGGCTGGTGGCATGTGCAGCCCTTATTCGGGCGCGTCGAGCCCGGTGAGCCATCGCCTACGCAGAGGCGGTAAGCCGGCCTGCGCTACCAGTGATTCGTGAAGCGCAGCCTTGCCGTATTCCAGGTCTTACGAAAGGAATCGTCATGCCAAGAGGTGACAAATCCTCCTACTCGGACAAGCAGAAACGCAAGGCCGAGCACATCGAGGAAGGCTACGAGAAACGCGGCGTCGCGAAGGGTGAAGCCGAGCGGCGCGCATGGGCCACGGTGAACGCCGAGACCGGCGGCGGCAAGAAGAGCGGCTCGGGCCGCGGCAAGGCCGAGAGCCATGCGCCCTCGCGCAAGGGCGGCCACATCGGCGGTTCGGCCTCCGCCAGCCGGAGCGCCGCGGAGCGCTCGGCCTCGGCGAAGAAGGCCGCCGCCACGCGCAAGCGCAACGCCGCACGCGCCTGAGCGCGACGCTCAGGGCTCCGGCTTCGGCAGGCCGCCCTTGCCGAGTTCGGCCAGCTGCAGCTCGATGGCGAACAGGCGCTCGTTGAGGATCGCGGTCTGAAGCCGCAGGGCCTCGATGATGGCGCGCGTCTGGGGGTCGGGCGCGTTGTTCGACAGCTCCTGCAGCTCGTGCAGTTTTCTGCGCAGCTCGTTGCTCATGGCGGGCCTTCATCGGATCGGTGATGCGCCATCCTAGGCCGGGACGCGCGCCGGGCCAAGCTGCGTCAGAATCCGTGGCTTCTTCCCCACGACCGCCGTCATGAACCTCGCCGATTCCTTCGCAGACGTCAGCCGCTTCGTCGACATTCGCCGCGACATCCACGCGCATCCCGAGCTGGGCTTCGAAGAGCACCGCACCTCCGAGAAGGTCGCCAAGCTGCTCGCCGAATGGGGCATCGAGGTGCACCGCGGCATCGCCGGCACCGGGCTGGTGGGCGTGCTGCGCCAGGGCACAGGCACGCGCAGCATCGGCCTGCGTGCCGACATGGATGCGCTGCCGCTTGCCGAGGCCAACGAGTTCGCCCACAAGTCCACCCACGCGGGCCGCATGCATGCCTGCGGCCACGACGGCCATACGACGATGCTGCTGGCGGCCGCATGGCACCTGGCGCAGAAGGGCAGCCGCTTCGACGGCACGGTGAACTTCATCTTCCAGCCGGCCGAAGAGATGGGCAAGGCGGGCGCCAAGAAGATGATCCAGGACGGGCTCTTCGACCGCTTCCCCTGCGACGCGGTGTTTGCGCTGCACAACTTTCCCGTGGGCGAGGTCGGCCGCTTCGCGCTCAACGAAGGCGCGCTCATGGCCTCGAGCAACACCTACAAGATCACGATGCGCGGCCGCGGCACGCATGCCTCGATGCCGCACACGGGCATCGACCCGGTGGGTGCCGTCGTCGCGCTGGCGCAGGCGCTGCAGACCCTGGTGCCGAAGACCATCGCGAGCACCGAGCGCGCGCTGCTCGCGGTCACGCAGCTGCAAGGCTCCGACGCGCCGAACGTGATTCCCGACGTCGCCACGCTGGGCGGCACGGTGCGCACCTTCTCGATTTCCGCGCTGGACCGCATCGAGGAGCGCCTGCGCACGCTGGCCCAGGGCATCGCGCAGGCGCACGAGTGCACGGCCGAGGTGAGCTTCGTGCGCGCCTCGCCGCCGGTGGTCAACCACAAGGCCGAGGCGCAGTTCGCGGCGAGCGTGATGCGCGAGGTGGTGGGCGAGGACATGGTGACCGACGACTTGCCCGCAGTGATGGGCGCCGAGGACTTCGCCCACATGCTGCTCGCGCGGCCGGGCTGCTATGCCTTCCTCGGCAACGGCGACGGCGACCACCGGCTCGAAGGCCACGGGCCCGGTCCTTGCATCATCCACAACACGTCTTTCGACTTCAACGACGAGATCATTCCGATCGGCGCCAGCTACTTCGTGAAGCTGGTGGAGCGCTGGCTTCCGGCCGGCACCTGAACTTCCAGAACAACCATGACGAAAGCGGCCGCTGCGATGTCCCACCTGTTCACCCGACGTTCCCTGGCCGCCTTCGCCGCGGCCGGCCTGCTGGCCCTGGCAGCCGCGGCGCCCGCGCATGCGCAGCGCGTGATCCGCGTCGTGGTGCCCTTCGGCACCGGCGCCGTGCAGGACACGGTGGCGCGCGCCTTCAACAACGAGCTGGGCACGGCGCTCAATGCCAGCGTGATCGTCGAGAACCGCGCGGGCGCGGGCGGTACGGTGGGCGCGGCGATCGTCGCCAAGGCGCCGGCCGACGGCAACACGCTGGTGTTGGCGGCGGCCAGCCACCACATCGCGGGCCATCTCTACAGCAAGCTGCCCTACGACCCGCTCAAGGACTTCGTCGGCGTGGCCAGCATCGGCAATGCCGGCTACGTGGTCGCAGTGTCGAGCGACATGAAGGTGTCGAACACGGCGGAGTTCATTCGCGAGGTGAAGGCGAATCCGGGCAAGTACAACTACGCCTCGGCCGGCAACGGCAGCGCCACGCACCTCGCGATGGCCTCCTTCCTCGCCAAGGCCGGTCTGCAGATGACGCACATCCCGATGAAGTCCACCGGCGAGGCGGTGAACGAGGTGCTGGCCGGCCGCGTTCAGGCGGTGACTTCGTCGAGCATCGGCGTGATCGGCCTGCAGGGCGATGCGCGCATCACGCTCTTGGCCTCCACCGGCAAGGTCCGCAGCCCCTTCCTGCCCAAGCTGCCGACCGCCATGGAGAGCGGCCTGCCGGGCTACGAGTTCGATTCGTGGATCGGCCTGCTCGCACCGGCCGGCACGTCCAGGGCCGAGGTCGACAAGATCAATGCGGCGCTCAACAAGGTGATCTCCGAGCCGGCGATGCAGGAGCGCCTGATGCGCCTCGGCGTCGAGCCGCGCAGTTCCGGGGCCGAGGATTTCCAGAAGCTGCTGCGCGCCGACTGGGACGCGATGGGCGTGGTGGTCAAGGCCTCGGGCGCGAAGATCGATTAGGGCGTGAGCTCGACGTGGTGCGCGCCGTGCGGCACCACGATGCGGCCCAGGTGCGTCAGGCCCGGCTTGCCGGCATCGCCCAAGCGCCAGACTTCGATGCCGCCGGCGGGCGTGCTGCCGTCCGCGTATTCGAAGACCGTCGCCAGAAAATGCCGGCCGGCGGCATCGAAGCTGCCGCCCTCCGGCAGCATGCCCTCGAAGGGATAGTCGCCCACCTTGGCGAGTGCGCTGCGGCCGGGGTCGAAGCTGAAATAGCTGATCGAAGCCTGCTTGGTGTAGCGCGGCGAATCGGGTGCGAAGGCGGTTTCGCGCATGTTCACCTTCGCGATGTGGCGGCCGTCGCGACTGATCGCGAGGCCCTCGGACGACCGGTCGCGCTGTCCACACTGGCCACGACTTCGTGCCGGGCCGCGGGACCCGTGCGCTCGCGCGGTGCGAGCTTGATCAAGGACAGGCGCGACGGCGTTGCAGGCAAGCGGCCTTCCACGCCCCTGGCTTCGCGAGGCGCTCGCGGGACGCTAACCCTGCGGACTGGGCGGCAGGCTCTTCAGGTACAGGAAGAGCGCGCGCACGTCGGTGTCGTTCATCTGGCCGAGCGATCCGAAGGGCATGACCTTGATCGGCGTGCCGTCGGGCCGGTTGCCGGTCTTGAACATGCGCGCGAAGGCATCGGCGTCGGCATAGCGCGTCATGGACGTGCCTTCGCCAGGCGTCAGGTTGGCCGCGGCCGGCCAGTCGGGCGGGCCGCCGGGAATCTTGCCGCCGTTGAGCTTGACGCCGTGGCAGCCCAGGCACATGTTGGCCACGTAGGCGCCGTGCGCCACGCTCACGCCGTCGGGCACCGGCTGCGCGGGCGGCAGCGTGTGATCGATCTTCGAGGCGGCGTCGTGCATCAGTCCGAAGCCGTAGAAGGCGCGCACCGGCAGCGGCAGGTCGAGTACCGCCGCACCGCCCGCGGCGGGCTCCATCTTGCGGATGTAGCCGACCAGGGAGGCGAGGTCTTCGTCGGTGAAGCGGTTGTAGTCCTCGCTCGGCATCACCATCAGCACGCGGCCCTTGGGGTCGACGCCGTGGCGGATGGCGCGCACCCAGTCTTCCGGCGCGTAGCCCGCGACCACGCTGCCGGGGCCGGGGCTGATGTTGGGCCCGGCGATGCGCATGCCCTTGCCGTCGTCGAGGAACATCCTGCCGTTGCCCTGGGCGCCGTGGCAGTCGACGCAGCCGCGCGAGGCGTAGAGATAGCGACCGCGTTCGAGCGCAGCCGCGTCTTCGCGGACGGGCACGGCCTTCACCGCGACCTCGAGCTTGCGCTGCATCTTGTGGCGGGCCAGCTGGTCGCCGGCGAACAGGGCGGCGGCGGCGAGGGCGACGAGGATCAGCAGGGCCAGGGCGCCGCGCTTGAGCCAGCGCTTGGTCGTTGTCGTCATGCGAGCTCCTTCGCCTGGCGCGGTGCGCCGGACATCTTCTGCGTGATCAGCCCGGCGGCCATCTTCAATTGCAGGCGCAGCTTCGGCTTGTGGCCCCAGGCGCTGGTGACATCGGTGTGCTGTGTTTCCCAGCCCGTGGGGTCAATGGTCTGCGTGCCGGCGCCGATCTCGAAGTCGAAGCCCGAGGGCGTGGCGCCGTAGAAGGAGAAGGTGCCGTCGGGATCGGGATGCTGGCCGAGTTCCAGCGAGAGCGGCACCTTGTGGCGGCGCGCTCGCTCGAAGGCGATGCCGATGTCGCTGAGCCGCTCGGCCTGCAGCATGAAGTGGTGGATGCGCTTGGACAGCGGCATGTCGAACAGCGCGATCGAGTGATGCCTGCGGTTGCAGTGCAGGAACACGCCGCGGATGTCCATCGGGCCGACACGCGTTGCGAGCCGCTCCGTCACGCCGAAGCCCAGCAGGCCGACGTAGAAGGCCTCCATCGCCGCCAGCTCGTGCGACACCAGCACGGCATGGCCCAGGCCCAGCTCGCCGGTGCGGAAACCTTCGGGAAAGACCGGCGATGCGAAAGGCTGCGCGGCGGCGGCCAGGCCGGTGAACAGCTCGACGCTGTTGCCGCAAGGGTCGGTGCAGCGATGAAGCCGCTGCACGCGGCGCGCACTGCGAAGCGCCGCGTCGGCTGCCGTCACTTCGATGCCGCCCTGGCGAAGGCGCTGCAGCAGGCTGTCCAGCACCTCGTCGTTCGCGCATTCGAGGCCCAGCGCCGCCAGGTCGTCGGTCGGGCCTTCCTGAACGATCAGCCGCTGGCAGGCCTCGTCGATCTGCCAGCCGAGGCTGCCGTCGATGTTGGCCGCAGGCGCGGCGAGGCCGAGCATGTGTTGGCAGAACGCCTCCCATCGAGGAAGACGGCGCGCTTCGAAGACCAGATAGCCGAGGCGGAGATCGGGAGGCATGGCAAACTCTCTATAAATGAAGGTTGGGGGCAAAAATGATGGATGTGTCTAAAAATGAATGATGTCCTGAATTTGGGCGACCCGTCCATACCACTTTTGCCAGAGGCCCTGGCCGAAAGTGTGTGGCGGCCCCAGCTGGGCCTGGCGAAGCGCGAGCGCACGCGGGTGCAGCTGGTGCAGGCGGCGATCCGGGTCTTCACGGCGCGCGGCTTCGCCGGCGCCACCATGCAGGAACTGGCGGCAGTCGCGGGCATGACGACCGGCACGGTCTACAACCACTTCAAGACCAAGGAGGAAGTCGCGAGCGCCGTCGCGCTGCTGCTGGCCGACACGCTGTGCCGCCGCATCGCCGACAGCCAGCAAGGGATCGCCGAGGGCGCGCAGCGCATGGCGATCGGCAACCAGCGCTACATCTGGCTGGCCGAGCAGAGCCCGCAGTGGGCGCTGATGATGCTGGATGTGGCGGCCGCGGCGCCCGAGCTGCTGCTCGAGATCCGCGACTATGTGCTGGCCGACCTGCGCCTGGGCGTGAAGCAGAAGGCTTTTCGCATTCCCAACGAGGCGGCGGCGATGGACCTGATCAACGGCACCGTCGCACAGGCCATGCGCAGCGTGGCGCTGGGGCTGGCGCCGCCGAACCATGGCCGCGAGGTCGCGACCTGCGTGTTGCGCGGACTGGGCATGGAGCACGCCGCGGCCAAGGAAGTGGCGCATCGGCCGCTCCCGCCCTTTCCACTCATGGGCGAGGCGCCGGTTGCGCGCCACCGTTCCCCCTGAGCTTGTCGAAGGGTTCTTCGACAAGCTCGGGACAGGCCTCGACGGGCTCAGCCCGAACGGTGGGTGCGATGGTCGAGCGGCGGACAGTTCCAGCCGAGCAGCTCGGCCAGCCGCTGCACGATCCAGCCAGCCTCTGCCGCGGACACGCCGGCCTCGGGCGAGTTCAGCCCGGCATGGATGCGCAGGAGGATTTCTTCTTCCGACGGCACCTCGACGTGATGCAGCAGCTGCGCGTGCTGCACCAGGTGGTTGGCGAGGTCCTCGCACACCTCGTAGCGCGCCCGCACGGTGGCCAACGGCTCACGCAGGCGCTGCCTCGCGTCGGTGTAGATCGCGAAGAAGGAAGGCGGGATGTGGATCTGGTAGTCGTCGGACATGAAAAACGCGCCCGAGGGCGCGTATTCCGGAGCTTGGACAATGAAGCGCGAGGCGCGTTCAGCCGCCCTTCTTGGCCCGCTTGCCCGGGTTCTTCTTGCTGCGGGTCGCGGTGCCGCGCTCGAGGCTGACCTTCTGGCCGCCACCCATCTTGGGCAGGCTGTAGCCGGGCATCGGAACGGGCTTGGGAGTGGCAATGCGATCTGCCTCGGTGCGGATTTTCTTGGTCATGGAAAGCTCGGATAAAAAAGGTCGAAGGGCGTAATTAAGCCACATCGTCGAGCAACCGTACCTTGACGGTCTTGCCCTTGACGCGGCCGGTGGAAAGCTTGTGCACGGCCTCGCGCGCGATGCGCCGATCGACCGCCACATAGGTGGAAAACTCGTTGACGTTGATCTTGCCGACCTGGTCGCGCGTGAAGCCGGCCTCGCCGGTGAGCGCGCCCAGCACGTCGCCGGCGCGGATCTTCTCCTTGCGGCCGCCGACGATCTGCAGCGTGGCCATGGCCGGCTGCAGGGGTTCGGCCTGGGTGGCGGCGAGTCCGGCCAGAGGGTGCCATTCGGATTCGCGGCTTTGCAACTGCTCGATCTTCCCGACGCTGCCCATCTCGTCCATGCTCGCCAGGCTGAGCGCCAGGCCTTCTGCATCGCCGCGGCCGGTGCGGCCGATGCGGTGGATGTGGATCTCGGGGTCGGGCGTGACGTCGACGTTGATCACGGCTTCGAGCTGCGCGATGTCGAGCCCGCGCGCGGCCACGTCGGTGGCGACCAGCACCGAGCAGCTGCGGTTGGCGAACTGCACCAGCACCTGGTCGCGCTCGCGCTGCTCGAGTTCGCCGAACAGGGCCAGCGCGCTGAAGCCCTGCGCCTGCAGCACCTGTACCAGGTCGCGGCACTGCTGCTTGGTGTTGCAGAAGGCCAGCGTGCTCGGCGGGCGGAAGTGGTTCAGGAGCAGGCTCACGGCGTGCAGCCGTTCGCTGTCCTTCACCTCGTACCAGCGCTGGCGAATCTTGCCTTCCTCGTGCTGCACCTGCACCGTGATCTGCTGCGGGTTCTTCATGAACTGCGCGCTGAGCTGGGCGATGCCTTCGGGGTAGGTGGCGGAGAACAGCAGGGTCTGGCGCTCCTTGGGGCACAGGCGCGCGACCTTGGCGATGTCGTCGAAGAAGCCCATGTCGAGCATGCGGTCGGCCTCGTCGAGCACCAGCGTGTTGAGCGCTTCCAGATCGAGGCTGCCGCGCTCGAGGTGATCCATGATGCGGCCCGGCGTGCCGACCACGATGTGGGCGCCGTGCTCGAGGCTGGCGAGCTGCCCGCGCAATGCGACGCCGCCGCAGAGCGTGACCACCTTGATGTTCTCTTCGGCGCGCGCCAGGCGGCGGATCTCGGTCGTCACCTGGTCGGCCAGCTCGCGCGTCGGGCACAGCACCATGGCCTGCACCGCGAAGCGGCGCGGATTGAGGTTGGCCAGGAGCGCCAGCGCGAAGGCGGCGGTCTTGCCGCTGCCGGTCTTGGCTTGCGCGATCAGGTCATGGCCGAGCAGCGCCGGCGGCAGGCTGGCCGCCTGGATCGGCGTCATCTGCAGATAGCCGAGCTGCTTCAGGTTCGCGAGCGTCTGCGGCGTCAGCGGCAGCGCGGCGAAGTCGGTGGCGGGACCCGTCACGGCAAGAGGATCAGCGGCGCTGCGAGTTGTTGCCGCTGTTGACCGGCGGCGGACCGCGGCGTTCCAGGTGGCGGAAGGTGATGCGGCCCTTGGTCAGGTCGTAGGGCGACAGCTCCAGCGACACCTTGTCGCCGGCCAGGATGCGGATGTGGTGCTTGCGCATCTTGCCGCCGCTGTAGGCGATCAGCTGGTGACCGTTGTCCAGGGTCACGCGGTAGCGGGAATCGGGCAGCACTTCCGTGACTGCGCCGTTCATTTCGATCAGTTCTTCCTTGGGCATGAGGACTCCGAATAGTGTGTGTAGATGGTTCGAATCGGGCGCCTGCGCATTGCGACGCCGCAATGCGCGAACAAACAGTGAAACGGGCGCAGGCCGGGCCGGAAATGGCGCCCACCGGAGCGGACAGCGCGCTGTTCGCTTCAACGGTACGAAGGCAGTGGTGGCAATCATGGGCGCCCGGTCTGGCGCACCAACACACTGTGTGAGCCGGCTTGAGAATGAAAGGCCTGGTATTCCAGGTCAGCCGGCTGAGTGACGAAATACTTCGTCGGGTATCGAAACGAACTCCGCATTCTAACCGAGATGGTATGACTGTTGCTTGGCAATGCACCGTCGGATCGAGGCAAAGGGCGGCAGATGCCGCCCTTCCTGCGTGAAGTGCTATCGAAAATGTAGCGCGCTCAGCGAGCGGAACGCGCTGCGCGCATCAGCAGCATCAGGCCCGCGAACTGGCAAGCCGAGCCGACCCAGCCGAGCGCGCCGACGCCGATCGCATCGATGGCCAACCCGCCGAGCGCGGAGCCCGACGCGATGCCGAGGTAGATCGCCGAGGCATTGAGCGAGAGCGTCATCGGTGCCTGCGCGGGTGCCAGGCGGATCAGCCGCATCGCCTGCGCCGGGCCGAAACCCCAGCCGGCAAAACCCCAGAGCGTCGCGAGCATGACGATCGCCGGCACGGCGGCCGAGCGCGGCAGGGCCTCAGCCGCCAGGGAGAGGCCGCCGAGGATCAGGACCAGCATCAGAGCGAAGGCCCGGGCGACGCGGTCGGCGTCGAAGCGGTCGGTGGCCCAGCCGCCGGCAGCGGTGCCGACGGCCGCGGCCACGCCGATCGCGCAAAGCACCGCGCCCACGCCTTCGGCGCCGAAGCCCAGCGTCTGCGTGAGGAAGACCGAGATGTAGGTGTAGAAGCTGAAGCCGCCGGTGGCCCATAGCACCGTGGTCAGCAGCGCGGGCAGCAGGCCCGGCTGGCGCGCCGCAGCGAGGGCCGGCGAGCGGGCTTCATTGTCTTGGGCTTCGCGCGGCAGTTGCCTCGGCAGGCCGTTGGCGAGGCCCAGTGCGCCGAGTGCCGCGAGGATGGCGACCAGCAGATAGGCCATGCGCCAGCCGCCCCAGCCCGCGATCCAGGCGCCGAGCGGCACGCCCAGCGCGACGGCGACGGTGCCGCCGCCGGTCACCACGGCCAGTGCGCGGCCGCGCAGGCTCGGAGCGGTCAGCGAGGCCGCGACCGCGCTTGCGGTAGGCAGGAACACGCCGGCCGTGAGCCCGAGCGCAACGCGCACCAGCGCCAGCTGCGCGAAGCTCTGCGCCAGCGAGCCCGCGAGCGCGATCGCCGCAAAGGCGGCCAGGCCCGCGATCAGCAGCCGGCGGCGCTCGATGCGCGCGAACAGCGCCGCCATCAGCGGCGAGCCGATCGCATAGCTCAGCGCGAACAGCAGGACCAGCTGGCCGGCGCGGGCCGCGCTCACTTGCAGATCGGCGGCCAGCAACTGCAGCAGGCCCGCGATCATGAAGCTTTCGGTGCCGATCGCGAAGGCGCCGAGCGCGAGCCAGGCGAGGCTCCATGGCAGGCGATGGGCGGGCGTTGTTGCCGGTGCGGCGAGGGGCTGGGTGACGCAGAGTTCGGGCATCTCGTACTCCTGGTGAGGTTCTTGACGGCTTGAGAATAGGATTGAAAGTGGACCAAAAAAAGATCCACAATCGACGAACTTCATGGAGCCAATTTTCGAACTGGCCATCGGCTTGCCGCCCGAGAGATCGCGCGATCTGCTGCGCGCGGTGCACCGGCAGCTGCGCGCCGCCATCCTCGACGGCCGGCTGCAGCCCGGCCTGCGCCTGCCGGCCTCGCGCGCGCTCGCGGCCACGCTCGGCATCTCGCGCAACACCGTGGTCGCGGCCTACGATCTGCTGCTGAGCGAGGGCTATCTGCTGGCGCGGCCGGGCGCCGGCACCTATGTGGCCGACACGCTGCCGCGTCCGCGGCGCGCGCCGGCTGCTGTCGCCGGCCGGCCCGAGCGGCCCGATGCGCGGCTGGTTCCCCTGCGCAGCCCGCGCATGGCGCGCGAGCCCGTGCTGCACACCGCGCCGGCACGCGACGACTTCCGCGTCGGCCTGCCCGAGGCCGGCGCCTTCCCCTTCGACATCTGGCGGCGGCTCTCCGACCGCGCGCTGCGCGCGATCACCCGCGTGCCGGCCGACTACGCCGATCCACAGGGGCAGCCCGCGTTGCGCGAGGCGATCGCGCGGCATGTGTCTTTCACGCGGGCGGTGGCCTGCGCCGCGGCCGACGTGGTCGTCACCGCCGGCGCGCAGCAGGCCTTCAACCTGCTGGCGCGCATCCTGGTTGTGCCGGGCCGCACGGTGGTGGCGGTCGAGCAGCTGTTCTATCCGCCGCTGGGCCAGGCCATGACGGCAGCGGGCGCCAGGCTGGTGGCGGTGCCGCTCGACGGCGAGGGCTTGTGCGTCGATCGGCTGCCGTCGGATGTGCGCGTGATCTGCGTGACGCCTTCGCACCAGTTCCCGCTCGGCACCGTCATGTCGCCGCGCCGCCGCGCCGAGCTGCTCGCCTTCGCGCGCGAGCGTCGCGCGGTGGTGATCGAGGACGACTACGACAGCGAGTTCCGCTTTGCCGGCCGCCCGCTCGACGCGCTGCAGACGCTCGACCGCGCCGGCTCGGTCTTCTACGTCGGCACCTTTTCGAAAAGCCTCTTCCCGGCGCTGCGCCTGGGCTTCGTGGTCGCGCCGCCATGGGCGCGCGCGGCACTGGTGCAGGCGCGCGAACTGGCCGACTGGCACAGCCCGGCGCTGGCCCAGGATGCGTTGGCCGCCTTCATTGCCGAAGGACACCTGGCTCGCCACATCCGCAAGATGCGCCGCGTCTATGGCGAGCGGCGCACCGTCCTGCTGGAGGCGCTTTCCAGGCATGCAGCCGGGCGGCTCGAGCTGATTCCGTCGGAGGCCGGGCTGCATCTGTCGGCCTGGCTGCGCGGGCGCGGCCGTGCCGAGACGGTGGTGGAACGCGCGGCCGGCGCGGGCATCGCGCTGTCTTCGCTGGAGCGCTATGCACTGGCGGGAACGGGCACGAACGGGCTGGCGTTCGGCTATGGGTTGATCGATGCGCAGCGGATCGAGGAGGCTGTCCAGCGCCTGGTGGGGTTGATGTAGTCGGCCACTTGCGAGCTGGTCGCTTGCGGCGCACCATCACACTCAACTTCGTTCCAAGGAGCGCGGCCATGAAGACTCGAGAATCGCCCCGACGGTTGTGGGCGTTGGTCGCCTGCGCCCTCTGGTTGTTCGCTCTGTCCGTGCTCTCTGCGGCGCATGCCGCCACCCCCGGCGCGCCGCGCCAGACCGAAGCCGTGTCCCCGCAGGTCCAGGCCCTCCAGCGCGCGGGCGACGCGGTCGTCGCACTGCGCATCACTGCGACCGAGGGCGCCACCTCGGCCGACACCCTCGGGATGCGGCGATCGGGCTCTGGCGTGGTGATCGGGCCCGAAGGCCTGATCCTCACCATCGGCTATCTGCTGCTGGAAGCCGAGACCATCGAAGTCATCACGCAGGACGATCGCACGCTGCCTGCGCGCCAGATCGCCTACGACCTCGCGACCGGCTTCGGCCTGCTGCGCCCGCTGGTGCCGCTGCGCGGCGTCGAGCCGGTGCCGCTGGCAGGCGTCGCCGGCCTGACGCCGGGCGAGCCGCTGCTGGTCGCCACCGGCAGCAGCAGCGGCACCGAAGTGGGCTTTACGCGCCTGATCGCGACGCGGCCTTTCTCGGGCTATTGGGAATACCACATCGAATCGGCGCTCTTCACCAGCCCGCCGGTGGCCAACCACAGCGGCGCACCGCTCTTCAACCGCAACGGCGAGCTGGTCGGCATCGGCAGCCTGTTCGTGCTGGAGGCCGCGGGCGCCGATCGCACGCTGCCGGGCAACATGTTCGTGCCGGTCGAATTGCTGCGCCCGGTGCTGGCGGAGATGCAGTCCACCGGCCGCACGCGGGCGAGCATCCGGCCCTGGCTCGGCCTCTCGTCCTCGGAACGCGACGGGCATGTGCAGATCGTGCGCGTGGACCGGCAGGGGCCCGCGCTGGCGGCGGGGCTTCAGCCCGGCGACGTGGTGCTGGAGGTCGACGGCATCGAGGTCGCCACGCTCGAGGCCTTCTACAAGCAGCTCTGGAAGCGGCCGGCACCCGATGCGGAGGTGGTGCTCACGGTGCAGCAGGGCTCGGAGACGCGCAAGATCCGGATCCAGGCGGTCGACCGCATGCAAACCCTGCGCAAGCCTTCCGGTATCTAGGGATCTAAGGCGCGATCCCCAGCATCCTCTTGTTGGCCGCGGTGTCGACGCCGCCGGCCGCGAAGTCGTCGAAGGCCCGGTCGGCCACGCGGATGATGTGGTCGGCGATGAATTTCGCACCCTCGCGGGCGCCGTCCTCGGGGTGCTTGATGCAGCACTCCCATTCGAGCACCGCCCAGCCCGGGAAGTCGTAGGCCGCCATCTTCGAGAAGATCGCCCTGAAGTCGACCTGGCCGTCGCCCAGCGAGCGGAAGCGCCCTGCTCTGTTGATCCATGACTGGAAGCCGCCGTAGACGCCCTGCTTGCCGGTCGGGGTGAACTCCGCATCCTTCACGTGAAAGATCTTGATGCGCTCGTGGTAGTGGTCGATGTAGGCCAGGTAGTCGAGCTGCTGCAGCACGAAGTGGCTCGGGTCGTACAGCAGGCAGGCGCGCGGGTGCTGGCCCACGCGCTCGAGGAACATCTCGTAGCTCACGCCGTCGTGCAGGTCCTCGCCCGGATGGATCTCGTAGCAGACGTCGACGCCGGCATCGTCGAAGGCATTGAGGATCGGCAGCCAGCGCCGCGCGAGTTCGTCGAAGGCCTCTTCGATCAGTCCCGGCGGGCGTGGCGGCCACGAATAAAGATAGGGCCAGGCGAGCGCGCCGGAGAAAGTCGCATGCGCCGTGAGCCCGAGATGGGCCGAGGCGCGGGCCGCCAGGTGCAGTTGGTCCACCGCCCATTGCTGGCGCCGGGCCGGGTTGTTGCGCACCTCGGGTGCGGCGAAGCCGTCGAAGCCGGTGTCGTAAGCTGGATGCACGGCCACCAGCTGGCCCTGCAGATGGGTCGAGAGCTCGGTGATCTCGATACCGTGCCGCTCCAGCATGCCCTTCACTTCGTCGCAATAGGTCTTGCTTTCCGCGGCCGTCTTGAGATCGAAGAGGCGGGCGTCCCAGCTCGGGATCTGTACCCCCTTGTAGCCGAGACTCGCCGCCCAGGCGGCAATGGTGTCGAGCGAATCGAAGGGTGCGCTGTCACCCGCGAACTGGGCCAGGAAGATGGCCGGGCCCTTGATGGTCTTCATGGGTATCTCCTGGGGTCACGAACAGAAAAGAGGCGATCCTATCTCCGCGGCGCTGTCCGACGCAGCTGCGGGTGGCTGTCGTCTGCGCGGGCCTTTCGAACGTTTCACAATACTCTTCTGTTCACCAAGGGCGGCGCGGCCCGCGCGGCGCCAGCCTTGATTGCGATGCCACAAACCGTTTCCGGACGCCTCAAGATCGGCCTGTCTGCCTGCTTCTCCCACGCCGACCCGGAGCGTTCGCTGTTCACCAACAAGACGCTGCAGTATGTCGAGCAGTCCATCGCGCACTGGCTGATGTCGGCCGGCGCGATGGTGGTGATGGTGCCCTGCCCGACCGGCGAAACGGCGCGCGGCGACACCAAGCTCTCGCACTATGCGGAGTGGCTCGACGGCGTGGTGATGCATGGCGGCGCCGATGTCTGGCCCGGCAGCTACGGCGAGGTGCCGCTGAAGGACGCCTGGATCGGCGACCGCGTCCGCGACCTTTATGACCTTGCGCTGGTCGAGGCCTTCGAGGAAGTCGGCAAGCCGATCTTCGGCGTCTGCCGCGGCCTGCAGCTCATCAACGTGGCCTTCGGCGGCACGCTCTACCAGGATATCGAAGCGCAGCATCCCAACGGCATCCGGCATCGCGACCCGGTGGCCTACGACCAGCACTTCCACGACATCCGCATCACGCCGGGCTCGCGCCTGTCGAAGCTCTATCCGGGCATGGAGACGGCGCGCGTCAACAGCATCCATCACCAGGGCGTGAAAGACATCGCGCCCGGCTTCGAGGTCGACGCTTGGAGCATCCCCGACCACGTGCCCGAAGCCATCCGCCGCCGGGTCGACCGCGGCCGCAGCTACATCGCCGCCACCCAGTGGCATCCGGAGTTCCACAAGTACGGCAGCACCGAGACCGTGGACGACACGGCCATCCTGCAGGACTTTCTCTGGGCCTGCGCGACCGCGAAGGTGAGCCCGCGGGGGCCGCTGCGCAGCGCGCCGGGGCGCATCCGCAACCGCGCGGCGCGGCTGCTGCGGCAGGCGCTGCTGATGCGCTAGTTGCTGCTTAGCGGTTGCGGCTTCCGCTGACGGCCGCGTCGATGGTGCCGAACACCGTGATGCCGCTGCCGCCGGTGGTGGCGGAGCGGTCGCCGTCGGCGACGGCGCGTGATGCGCAGCCGGCGACGGTGCCGAGCGCGATCGCGACGAGGAGCATGGAAACGAGCTTCTTCACAGGAATCTCCTTCTTGATCAGCCGAGGTGCTTGCCCACGATACCCGCGAGCTCGAACATCGTCACCTGGTCCTTGCCGAACACCGGCTTGAGCTTGGCGTCGGCGTTGATGGCCCGCTTGTTGGCCGCATCCTGCAGGCCGTTGGCCTTGATGTAGTCCCACAGCTTCTTGATGACTTCGGTGCGCGCCACGGGTTCCGCGCCGATCACCGCGGCCAGGGCCTCGCTGGGCTTGAGTCCGGCGCCCGGCTTGCGTGGCGCCTTGGGCGCGGCGGCCTTCTTCGCGGGCGCGGCCTTCTTGGCTGCAGGCGTCTTCGTCTTCGCGGCAGCCACCTTTTTTGCGGCCGCGGGCGCCGCCCTGGCAAAGGTCTTGCGCGGCGGGAACTTGCTGTCGCGCGGTGCGAACTCGAAAGTCACCTTGCCTTCGTCCTTGTTCCAGGCGAGGAAGGCCTTGAACGGACGGCGCGTGCGCATCGAGACGAACTTGTCGAGCAGGTCGGTCTTGCCGGTGGCGAGCAGCTTCTCGACCTGGGCGCGCTCCACCGGCTGCTGCAGGATGATCTTGCCGGTCTTGAAGTCGCAGCTCGGCGTCGGCTGCTCGGTCGTCGGCACCGACTTCTCGCAGATGTAGTTGCTGCCGTTCTCGAACACGCGCGCGCCGCACTTCGGGCACGGGCCCAGCGACTGCTGGCCGCTGAAGTCGATGATCTCGCCGCTCTCGGCATTCTTGTCGTCGCCGAAGTCGAATTCGAGCTTCCAGTTCTTCGCCTCCTCGTCGTACTTGAGCACGATCTCCGAGACGAAGGGCCAGCCGGCCTTGGAGCGAAAGCCTTCGAGCGGGCCGATGTGCTTGTCGCGCAGCAGCGCCTCTGCCTCGGCCACTTCGAAGGTGCGGCCGGCCGGCGACTTGCCGAAGGAGAAGCCGCAGGGCTCCTGGCCCAATTTGCCTGTGCAGGCATAACGGCGGTAGTTCTCCTTCACCACGCCGCCGCAGTTGGGGCACGGCGTCGCCAGCGTCGCGTAGTCGCCGGGCACAGTGTCGCGGTCGTACTCCTTGGCCTTCTTGACGATGTGCTCCGTCATCTCGGCGATCTCGCGCATGAAGGCTTCGCGGCTGAGCTTGCCGTGCTCCATCTGCGCGAGCTTGTGTTCCCATTCGCCGGTGAGCTCGGCCTTGGAGAGTTCTTCCACGCCGAGGCCGCGCAACAGCGTCATGAGCTGGAAGGCCTTGGCGGTCGGAATGAGTTCGCGGCCTTCGCGGTGGATGTACTTCTCGGCCAAGAGCCCTTCGATGATCGCGGCGCGCGTGGCCGGCGTGCCCAGGCCTTTTTCCTGCATCGCCTCGCGCAGCTCGTCGTCGTCGATGGTCTTGCCCGCGCCTTCCATGGCGCCGAGCAGCGTGGCTTCGGAATAGCGCGCGGGCGGACGGGTCTTGAGCGCCTTGGTCTCCACCGATTCGGCGCGCACCATCTCGCCGGGCTTGACCGGCACCAGCCGCTTGCCGTCCTTGTCGTCTTCCTTCTCGTCGTCCTGCGCTTCCTTGCCGTAGATCGCGAGCCAGCCCGGCTTGACCAACACCTTGCCGTCGGTGCGGAACGGGTACTTCCTGCCGCCCTGCTCCACCGTGCTGATGCGCGTGGTCACCTGGTACTCGGCGCTCGGGAAGAAGACCGAGAGGAAGCGCCGCACCACGAAGTCGTAGAGCCGCTGCTCGGCGTCCGACAGGCCGCTGGGCGCCTGCAGCGTGGGGATGATCGCAAAGTGATCGCTGACCTTGGCGTTGTCGAAGACGCGCTTCGAGGGCTTCACGTAGTTGTCGTCGAGCGCCTGCTTCGCGAAGGGCGCGAGATGCTTCATGCCGCTGTTGGCGAGCATGCCCATGGTCTGCCTGACCACCGGCAGGTAGTCCTCGGGCAGCGCGCGCGAGTCGGTCCGCGGATAGGTCAATGCCTTGTGGCGCTCGTAGAGGCTTTGCGCGAGCGCAAGCGTGGTCTTGGCGCTGAAGCCGAAGCGGCTGTTGGCTTCGCGCTGCAGCGAGGTCAGGTCGAACAAGAGCGGCGAGGCCTGCGTGGTGGGCTTGCTTTCCTCGGTGACGCTGGCGGGCTTGCCGCGCGCGGCCTCGGCGATGGCCGTGGCGTCGCGTTCGTTCCATACGCGATCGGCGCGCTGCTCGGGATCGGGCGCGCCGTCGGGGCCGGGCGGCGGCTTCTTCCAGTTCGGATCGAACCACTTGCCGGGGTATTCGCCGGCCTCGGCCAGGAAGCTGCCGTGCACCTCCCAGTAGTCGCGGCTGACGAACTTGCGGATTTTTTCTTCGCGCTCGACCACCACCGACAGCGTCGGCGTCTGCACGCGGCCGACAGTGGTGAGGAAGAAGCCGCCGTCGCGCGAATTGAAGGCGGTCATCGCGCGCGTGCCGTTGATGCCGACCAGCCAGTCGGCCTCGGAGCGCGAACGCGCCGCATCGGCCAGGCCCTGCATCTGCTGCTCGTTGCGCAGCTGCTCGAAACCGTCGCGAATGGCCTGCGGGGTCATCGACTGCAGCCACAGGCGCTTGACCGGCTTGCCCAGCGGCGCCTTGCCGCCGGCGTACTGTTCGATCAGGCGGAAGATCAACTCGCCCTCGCGGCCCGCGTCGCAGGCGTTGATGAGCTGGGTCACGTCCTTGCGCTTGGCCTGCTTCACCACCGCGTTGAGGCGGGTCTTGGTCTTGTCGACCGGCTTCAGGTCGAAGCGCGGCGGGATCACCGGCAGGTTGGCAAAGCTCCACTTGCCGCGCTTCACGTCGAACTCCTCCGGCGCCTGGATCTCGACCAGGTGGCCCACGGCGCTGGTGACGACGTACTTCTCGTTCTCGAAATGTTCCTCGTGCTTGTCGAACTTGCCGGCCACCGGCGTGAGCGCGCGCACGATGTCCTGGGCCACCGATGGCTTCTCTGCAATTACCAAAGTCTTCATTAACAGTTCCTCGTATTCAGGCCGGCGCCGGGCCGCCAGCGCGGCGAAGTCCGCGCTTCGCACGGACGGGCGGCCTGCCCCCCTCGGGGGCAGCGACGACACGCAGTGCGGGAGCGTGGGGGTCACATCTACAATCTGGCGCTTCTCGCGTGCGTACGCGCACGCGCATGCGTACATATTCAAACTAACAGACTTCGGCGATGCCTTCCAAATCCCCTATTTCCGGCGGCCGCCGCATCCAGACACGGCGCTCCGGCGTTCACGGCAACGGCGTGTTCGCCGTGCAGGACCTCGCGGAGGGCGAGACGCTGATCGAATACAAGGGCGAGCTCATCACCTGGAAGGAGGCCTTGCGCCGCCATCCGCACGACCCGGCGCAGCCGAACCATACCTTCTACTTCCACATCGATGATGGGCGTGTGATCGACGGCGGCGTGAAGGGCAATGCCGCGCGCTGGATCAACCATTCCTGCGAGCCCAACTGCGAGGCCGACGAAACCGACGGCCGGGTCTTCATCAAGGCACTGCGCAACATCGCGGCCGGCGAGGAGCTCAACTACGACTACGGGCTGATCATCGACGAGCCCTACACGAAGAAGCTCAAGGCCGACTTCCCCTGCTGGTGCGGCTCCGAAAGCTGCCGCGGCACCCTGCTGGCGCCCAAGTCCGACGACAAGAAAAAAGACAAGAAGAAAAAGAAGGACAACAAGAAGGCCAAGAAGAACGGCAAGGACGGCAAGCGCTGACCATGGCCACCCCCTGGTTCGAAGACGAGATCGCCGCCGCCCTGGCCCCGCTGCTGCCGGGGCTTTCGGTCGAGGTCGTTGCCGAGATCGATTCGACCAGCAGCGAGCTGATGCGGCGCGCCCGCGACGGCCGCTCGTCGCCGGTGCTGCTGGTGGCCGAGCGGCAGACCGCCGGCCGGGGCCGCATGGGGCGCCTCTGGCAGAGCGCACAGGATCGAGACGAACCTGCCTCGCTGACTTTTTCGCTCGGCCTGCCGCTCTTGCCCAGGGACTGGTCGGGGCTTTCGCTCGCGGTCGGCGTTAGCGTGGCGGATAGCCTGGACCCGTCGAAGGCAGGGGGCATTGCGCTCAAGTGGCCCAACGACCTGTGGGTCGAGGACCGCAAGCTCGGCGGCATCCTGATCGAAACCGCCCTGCCCCAGAACGGCACGGCCGAGCGCTACCTGGTGATCGGCATCGGCCTCAACATCGGGCCGCGCGAGGCCGCGGGCCTCAGCACCGCGCCGGCATGGATCCGGCAGTGGCGCCCGCGTGTCACCGCGCCCGAGCTGCTGCGCGAGATCGTGGTGCCGCTGGTGGACGACGTGCTGCTGTTCGGCGAGCGCGGCTTCGTGCCCTTTGCCGAGCGCTTCGCGGCGCGCGACATCCTGCGCGGCCGCGAGGTGCAACTCAGCGACGGCACCGTGGGCCGCTGCGAGGGCGTGGGCTGGGGCGGCGAGCTCCTGGTCCAGACGGCCTCGGGCATGAAGACGATCACCAGCGCCGAAGTCAGCGTGCGGCCGGCGCAGTAGGCATGTTGCTGCGCGCACTGGTTCTTCTGCTGCTGGTGGCCAATGTGGGCTACTTCGCGTGGACCCGCGGCGGTCTCGCCATGTTCGGCACGACACCGGCGCGCTTCAGCGAGACCGAACCGGAGCGGCTGGCGCAACAGCTGCGGCCGCAGCTGCTGCAGATACGCAAGGACGAGGCGCCTGCTGCGCTGAAGCCTTAGGCGTTGTCGCCCCCGTCGGCGTCGAAGCGCAGGCTGAAGCGCGTGCCCGGTGGGCGCTGGCCCGGATGGGCGTCTTCCAGCTGCACCGTCGCATGGTGCTGCCGCGCGATCTCCCGCACGATCGGCAGGCCCAGCCCCGAGCCGTCGGCCTCGTTGCCGAGCACGCGGTAGAAGGGCTCGAACACCAGCTCGCGTTCGTGCTCGGCGATGCCGGGGCCGTTGTCCTCGATCTGCAGCACGATGATGCGGCCGAAGGGATCGCCCAGCACGCGGGCCGTGATCACGCCCGGCCGCTCGGGCACCGAGGGCGTGTAGTTGATGGCGTTGTCGACCAGGTTGCGCACCAGCTCCTTGAGCAGCGTCGGGTTGCCCTCGAGCACGACGCCCGGCGCGCCCTCCTCGGCGCCGTCGTAGCCCAGGTCGATGCGCTTCTCGATCGCACGCGGCACCGCTTCGCGCACCACCTCGATGGCGAGGCGCGCCAGGTCGCAAGGCTGGCGCGCGATGCTGGCGCCGCTGCCCTCCGCGCGCGCCAGCGACAGTAGCTGGTTCACCGTGTGCGTGGCGCGCATGCTCGCGCGGCCGATCTGCTTGAGCGACTGCTTGAGCTCGTTCGCATTGGCGCCCTCGCGCTGCGCCAGGTCGGCCTGCATGCGCAGCCCCGCGAGCGGCGTCTTGAGCTGGTGCGCCGCGTCGGCCAGGAAGCGCTTCTGCGTGCCGATGGAATCGTTGAGCTTGCTCAGCAGGTCGTTGACCGACAGCACCAGCGGCACCACCTCGAGCGGCACCGAGGATTCGTCGAGCGGGCTCAGGTCGCCGGGCCGGCGCTCGCGGATGCGCGCCTCCACCACCGACAGCGGCTTGATGCCGCGCACCAGCGCGAGCCAGATCAGCAGCACCGCGAGCGGCAGGATCGCGAACTGCGGCAGCAGCACGCCGCTGATGATCTCGGCGGCGAGCACCGACTGCTTCTCGCGCGTCTCGGCCATCTGCAGCAGCACCGGGGGTTCGTCGGCCGTGGCGCCCGCCACCCAGAGCGAGGCCACACGCACCGGCTTGCCGTGCATCTCGCCGTCGCGCAGGTACACGGTGCCCGTCACCGGGGGCTCGTCGGTATGGGGAAAAGGGACGTCGCGCTCGCCGCTCAGCAGCTCGCCATGCCCGTCCAGCACCTGGTAGTACACGCGGTCGGCGTCGTCGCCGCGCAGAATCTCGCGCGCCGCCTGCGGCAGCACGAACTGCGCCGCGTCCTGCTGCAGGTTCACCAGCTTCGCCAGCGTGCGGAGGTTGTGTTGCAGTTCGCGGTCGAAGGGCGCGTTGGCGATGCCCTGCGCGACCAGCCAGGTGACGCCGATGCTGACTGGCACCAGCAGCAGCAGCGGCGTGAGCATCCAATCGAGGATCTCGCCGAAAAGGGAGCGCTGTGCGCGCTGGAAGAGCTTCACCGAAGGCTCAGGGGAATCACGGGATCTTCTCGAGGCAGTAGCCGAGGCCGCGCACGGTGGCGATGTGGATCGGGCCCTTCTCGATCTTCTTGCGCAGCCGATGGATGTAGACCTCGATCGCGTTGAGGCTCACTTCCTCGCCCCACTCGCACAGCCGCTCGACCAGCTGGTCCTTGCTCACCAGCCGGCCGGCGCGCTGCAGCAGCACCTCGAGCAGGCCGAGTTCGCGCGCCGAGAGCTCGATCATCTTGCCGTCGATGGTCGCCACGCGGCCGGCCTGGTCGTAGACCAGCGGGCCGTGCTTGATCGCATTGCTGGTGGCGCCCATGCCGCGCCGCGTGAGCGCGCGCACGCGCGCCTCGAGTTCCTGCAGCGAGAAGGGCTTGGCCATGTAGTCGTCGGCGCCGTAGTCCAGGCCCTTGACGCGTTCCTCGACGCTGTCGGCCGCCGTCAGCACCAGCACCGGCAGCTGCGAGCCGCGGGCGCGCAGCCGCTTCAAGATTTCGAGGCCGTGCATGTTGGGCAGGCCGAGGTCGAGGATCAGCAGATCGAATTCGCTGTTGGTCATCAGCGCGGCATCGGCCTGCGAACCGGTCGCCACATGGTCGACGGCCGAACCCGAGGTGCGCAGACTGCGCAGCAGGGCATCCGCCAGCACCTGGTCGTCTTCCGCAATCAGTATTCGCATGGCGTGTCTCCAGACGCTGGGATTCTAGGCCGCGGCATAGGCTTCGAGACCGATGGTTACCACGGTGGCGATCTCGTCGCCGACGCTGGCGCGGAACTCTTTTTCTGCCTGCGCCACGGCATGGCGGAAGGCTTCCAGCCAGGCCAGCCCATCGGCCGTGAACAGCACCCGCCGCGCGCGCGCGTCGAGCGGATCGGGGCCGCGCGTCACCAGGCCCCAGGCCTCGCACTGGTCGACCAGCGTGCCCATGGCCTGCTTGGTCATGCCGGCGCGCTCGGCGAGTTCGGTCAGTCGCGAGCCTTCGCGCGACAGATGGCGCGTGATGTGGATGTGCGCCGCGCTCACCTGCGCGCGCGCCGCGAGGTTCGACAGCGCCAGCGGCACGTCGGCATCGTGCGCCATCAGCGCCAGCACGCGCTCGTCGAAGCGGCGCATGGCATGGCCTAGCAGGCGGCCCAGGTGGGTTTGGCGCCAAGCGTCGGGGTCGATCGGAAATGCAGCGTCTATCACGTGCGATCGATAGTAAAGCAAACTGACCAAAAAATGGGTTTACTCGAATCCATCAACCTCTACACTACTGTTCAAGCATCCAGCCTGTGATTAAAAGCAGAGTGGATGAATCCACAACAACCCGTTGATATTCAAGGAGATTTCCACATGGACGCACTCGTCAAAGGCACCAGCATCTCGGTCGCAGGCAGCGAAAAGGCCAAGGCCCTGCAGGCCGCGCTGGCCCAGATCGAAAAGCAGTTCGGCAAGGGCACGATCATGCGGCTGGGCGAAGGCGAGGCGCTGGAAGACATCCAGGTGGTCTCCACCGGCTCGCTCGGCCTCGACATCGCGCTCGGCGTCGGCGGCCTGCCGCGCGGCCGCGTGATCGAGATCTACGGTCCGGAATCCTCGGGCAAGACCACGCTCACGCTGCAGGTCATCGCCGAGATGCAGCGCCAGGCCGGCACCTGCGCCTTCGTCGATGCCGAGCACGCGCTCGACGTGCAGTACGCGCAGAAGCTCGGCGTGAACCTGTCGGACCTGCTGATCAGCCAGCCCGACACCGGCGAGCAGGCACTGGAAATCGTCGATTCGCTGGTGCGCTCCGGCGCGGTCGACCTGATCGTGATCGACTCGGTCGCCGCGCTCACGCCCAAGGCCGAAATCGAAGGCGAAATGGGCGACTCGCTGCCCGGCCTGCAGGCCCGCCTGATGAGTCAGGCGCTGCGCAAGCTCACCGCCACCATCAAGAAGACCAACTGCATGGTCATCTTCATCAACCAGATCCGCATGAAGATCGGCGTGATGTTCGGCTCGCCCGAAACCACCACCGGCGGCAATGCGCTGAAGTTCTACGCCTCGGTGCGCCTGGACATCCGCCGCATCGGCACCATCAAGAAGGGCGACGAGGCGATCGGCAACGAGACCAAGGTCAAGGTGGTGAAGAACAAGGTTTCGCCGCCCTTCAAGACGGCCGAGTTCGACATCCTGTTCGGCGAAGGCATCAGCCGCGAGGGCGAAATCATCGACATGGGCGTGAACGCCAAGATCGTCGACAAGTCGGGCGCCTGGTATGCCTACAACGGCGAGAAGATCGGGCAGGGCCGGGACAACGCGCGCGAGTTCCTGCGCGAGAACCCGGCGCTTTCGCGCGAGATCGAGAACAAGGTGCGCGAATCGCTGGGCATTCCGCTTCTGGCCGAAGCGGCAGACGTCACGCCCGAGAAGTAACCGGATGCCATGGCTTTCAGCGCTCCGTCTCTCAAAGGCCGCGCCCTGCGTCTCCTGAGCCAGCGCGAGCATTCGCGCAGCGAGCTCGAACGCAAGCTGGCCAAGTACGAAGAAGAGCCCGGCACGCTGGCGCGTGCGCTCGACGAGCTGGCCGCCAAGGACTTCATCAGCGAGGCGAGGGTGGTGCAGTCGGTGCTGCACCAGCGCGCGGCACGGCACGGCGCCGCGCGCGTGCGCCAGGAGCTGCTGCACAAGGGCGTTGCGCCCGAAGCGGTGGCCGAAGCGCTCGTAAGCCTCTCGGGCAGCGAGTTCGACCGTGCGCTCGAAGTGTGGCGGCAGCGCTTCGGCACGCTGCCGCATGACGCGGCGGAGCGCGCGAAGCAGACGCGCTTTCTGCTGGCGCGTGGATTTGCCGGCGCCGTCGTGGCAAAGGTCTTGCGGTACGACCCTAACGAGTGAGGGTCAGCCGCGAAATGCAGCTGCGCGGGCTTACAGCCCCAGCATCAGCTTGAGGTTCTGCACCGCGGCGCCGCTGGCGCCTTTGCCCAGGTTGTCCAGCCGCGCGATGACGACGGCATGGCGGTGGTCCTCGTTCGGGAACACGCGGATCTCGAGCTCGTTGGTGTCGTTAAGCGCGAGGGCGTCGATCTTGCCGTCCTCGGTGGGCGGCAGCACCTTCACGAACTTTTCGGGCGTGTTGCTCTTCGCGTAGTGCGCGGCCAGCGCCTCCTGCAGGTCGCCCGCCTTGGGCCGGCCGGGCAGTTCGTCCAGGTGCAGGGGCAGCTGCACCAGCATGCCTTGCTTGAAGTTGCCGACCGAGGGAATGAACACGGGCCGGCGCGTGAGGCCGGTGTACTTCATGATCTCGGGAATGTGCTTGTGCTTGAGCCCCAGCGCGTAGGTCTCGAACAGCGGTGCCTTTCCGCCCTCGTAGGCCTCGATCATGGTGCGGCCGCCGCCCGAGTAGCCGCTGACGGAGGGCAGGGCGATCGCATGGTCGGCCGGCAGCAGGCCGGCATCGACCAGCGGGCGGACGATCGCGATCGCGCCGGTCGCGTAGCAGCCCGGGTTGGCCACGCGCTCGGCCTTGGCCACGGCCTCCTTCTGGCCGGCCACCAGTTCGGGGAAGCCGAACACCCAGCCGGCGGCCGTGCGGTGCGCGGTCGAGGCGTCGATGATCTTGGGGCGCTGTCCCTGGCCTTCGAGCTGGTCGATGAGCGCCACCGACTCGCGCGCGGCATCGTCGTGCAGGCAGAGCACCACCAGGTCGACGCCGGCCATCAGCTCCCGCTTGGCGGCCACGTCCTTTCGCAGCTCGGGCGCGATACTCACGAGTTCGATCTGCGGCATCTGCTGGAGCCGCTCGCGAATCTGGAGGCCGGTGGTACCGGCTTCGCCGTCGATGAAGACCTTGGGCATGGTGCAAGCCTCGGATTGCCTGGGAAGTCGCGTAAGAAGAAATTACGTATTGGCCGCAGCCACGGCGGGCCGTTGGTGCGGCGCACCATGATACAGTCGCCTGCTGTCCGCCGCCCGATTCCCCAATCGCCGTGGCCCGCGGACAACAGCCAAATTCTCCCGTTCTCAACCTCGTTCCGAGAGACACCCTCATGAAGATTCACGAGTACCAGGGCAAGGAAATTCTTGCCAAGTTCGGCGTGCCTGTGCCGCGAGGCATTCCGGCATACACGGTGCAGGAGGCGGTCGAAGCCGCCCAGAAACTCGGCGGCCCCGTGTGGGTGGTCAAGGCCCAGATCCACGCGGGCGGCCGCGGCAAGGGCGGCGGCGTGAAGGTCGCCAAGAGCATCGACGACGTCAAGAAGCTCGCCGGCGACATCCTCGGCATGCAGCTCAAGACCCACCAGACCGGCCCCGAAGGCCAGAAGGTTCGCCGCCTTTACATCGAGGACGGCGCCGACATCCAGAAGGAATACTACGTCTCGGCCGTCACCGACCGCGCGACGCAGAAGGTGGCCTTCATCGCTTCCAGCGAAGGCGGCATGGACATCGAGGAAGTCGCGCATTCGTCGCCCGAAAAGATCATCACCGTCTTCGCCGACCCCAAGGACGGACTGACCGACGCGCAGGCCAAGCAGATCGCCGACGGCATCGGCATCCCGGCCGATTCCACCGCGCAAGCCGTGGACATCTTCAAGAAGCTCTACACCTGCTACATGGAGACGGATGCCTCGCTGGTCGAGATCAACCCGCTCAACCGTGACAGCAAGGGCAACATCATCGCCCTGGACGCCAAGTTCAACTTCGACAGCAACGCGCTGTTCCGCCACCCCGATATCGTTGCCCTGCGCGACCTCGACGAAGAAGACGCGGCCGAAGTCGAAGCCTCGAAGTTCGATCTCGCCTACATCTCGCTGGACGGCAACATCGGCTGCCTGGTGAACGGCGCCGGCCTCGCGATGGCCACCATGGACACCATCAAGCTGTTCGGCGGCGAGCCGGCCAACTTCCTCGACGTGGGCGGCGGCGCCACCCCCGAGAAGGTGACCGAGGCCTTCAAGATCATGCTGAAGAACAAGAACGTCGAGGCCATCCTCGTCAACATCTTCGGCGGCATCATGAAGTGCGACACCATCGCCACCGGCGTGATCGCGGCCTGCAAGGCGGTCAACCTGCAGGTGCCGCTGGTGGTGCGCATGAAGGGCACCAACGAAGTCGAAGGCAAGAAGCTGCTGGCCGATTCGGGCCTGCCCATCATCAGCGCCGACACCATGGCGGACGCGGCCCAGAAGGTCGTGGCAGCAGTCAAGAAAGCCTAAGGAAACGTCATGTCGATCTACATCAACAAAGACACCAAAGTCATCACCCAAGGCATCACCGGCAAGACGGGCCAATTCCACACCGAGAAGTGCCAGGAATACGCGAACGGCAAGAACTGCTTCGTGGCCGGCGTGAACCCGAAGAAGGCCGGCGAGTCGATCTTCAACATCCCGATCTTCGGCTCGGTGAAAGAAGCCGCGGCCCAAACCGGCGCCACCGTGTCGGTGATCTACGTGCCGCCGCCCGGCGCTGCCGCCGCGATCTGGGAAGCCGTCGAAGCCGACCTGGACATGGCGATCTGCATCACCGAAGGCATTCCGGTGCGCGACATGCTCGAAGTGCGCAACAAGATGAAGGCCAAGGTCGCTGCCGGCGGCAAAGAGACGCTGCTGCTCGGCCCGAACTGCCCCGGCCTGATCACGCCCGACGAGATCAAGATCGGCATCATGCCCGGCCACATCCACAAGAAGGGCCGCATCGGCGTGGTCAGCCGCTCCGGCACGCTGACCTATGAAGCCGTGGCGCAGCTCACCGAGATCGGCCTCGGCCAGTCGAGCGCCGTGGGCATCGGCGGCGACCCGATCAACGGGCTGAAGCACATCGACGTGATGAAGGCCTTCAACGACGACCCCGACACCGACGCCGTCATCATGATCGGCGAGATCGGCGGCCCCGACGAAGCCGACGCGGCGCGCTGGTGCAAGGACCACATGAAGAAGCCGATCGTCGGCTTCATCGCCGGCGTGACCGCCCCTCCGGGCAAGCGCATGGGCCACGCGGGCGCCTTGATTTCCGGCGGTGCCGACACGGCGGATGCCAAGCTCGCCATCATGGAAGAGTGCGGTTTCACGGTCACACGAAACTTCTCGGAGCTGGCCAAGCGCCTCAAGGCGCTGCTCTAAAACGTCCGCCTCCTCGACCACACAAGAACAAAAGCGCTCGCAATTCACGTTGCGGGCGCTTTTTCAATACATAACAGTGGATATGAGGCATGGATTATTTGCAAACTGCCGATTTCTGGATCGGGCTCGTCAAGATTGTCTGGATCAACATCATTCTTTCGGGAGACAACGCGGTGGTGATCGCGATGGCCGCCCGTTCGCTGCCGCCGCATCAGCAGCAGAAGGCCGTGCTGTTCGGCTCGGGTGCGGCCGTGGTGCTGCGCATCGCGCTCACCGTGGTCGCTGCCAAGCTGCTGGCGCTGCCCTACCTGCAGATCCTCGGCGGCGCGCTGCTGCTGTGGATCGGCGTGCAGCTGCTCGGCGATGAGGAAGACGACAACGGCGAGGAAAAGGAATACGGCAGCATGCTCGCCGCGGTGCGGACCATCCTGCTGGCCGACCTGGTCATGAGCCTGGACAACGTGATCGCGGTCGCCGCCGCGGCGCAGGGCAGCATGGTGCTGCTCGTGTTGGGCTTGGCCATCAGCATCCCGTTGGTAATTTTCGGCAGTACCCTCATGATCAAGCTCATGGAACGTTTCCCGATCATCATCATGCTCGGCGCCGCGCTGATCGGCTGGGTCGGCGGCGAGACCATCGTGAGCGACGTCGCCTTGCGCGGCGCCCTGGCGGCCGACCCTTGGCTGCACTACGCAGGCGCCGCGGCCGGCGCATTCTTCGTCGTCGCTGTCGGCCGATGGCAGCAAAGGCGCGCGGCCGCCGCCGCGCACTGACGGCTCGGCTCCTCAACCAAACTGATTCATGGCGAACCTGGGCGCATCCGTTTCTCCTGACACCGGCTCGCTGACCTGGGACTTCGCCGCGCTCACCGACCCCGGCCGGGTGCGCGCCAACAACGAAGACACGATCGCCTTCGACGCCTCGCTGGGCCTGGTTCTCCTGGCCGACGGCATGGGCGGCTACAACGGCGGCGAGGTGGCCAGCGGCATGGCTATCGCGCTGCTGCAAGCCAGTTTCGGCCGCTGGCTGGCCCACGCCGGGACGACCGCCAACCCGCGGGCCTTGCGCCGCGCGCTGCAGGCCGGTACCGACGAGGCCAACGCGGCCATCCTCGAAGCCGGCGTCGCGAACATGCAGCTGCAGGGCATGGGCACCACGCTCGTGCTGGCCGCCTTCGGGCCCAAGCGCGCGATCGTCGGCCACATCGGCGACTCCCGCTGCTACCGGCTGCGCAACGAAAAGCTCGAACAGCTCACGCGCGACCATTCGCTGCTGCAGGAGCAGCTCGACGCCGGCGCGATCACGCCCGAGCAGGCCGCCCAGTCGCCGCACCGCAACCTGGTGACGCGGGCGCTCGGCATCGAACGCCATGTGGAGCTCGAAATGCACGAGCACAACGTGAAACCCGGGGACCTTTTCCTGCTATGTTCCGATGGGCTGAGCGAGATGGTTCCCGACGCGCAGCTTTTCACGCTTTTGTTACAAGATATCGGTCTTTCGGAGAAAGCAACACTTTTGGTTTCAACTGCGAATGACAATGGCGGCAGGGACAACATTTCGGTTGTCCTCGCCAGAGCAGGCTCAGGTGAAGCGCTCGAGGCATCCGGATAGCCCAAAAAAATGAGATCCAGGAGTCGGCCATGCCGAAAATGATCGTTTCGATCGACGGTGTCGTCATCAAGGAGGTGACGCTCGCCAAGGACCGCACCACGCTGGGACGGCGGCCGTACAACGACATCGTGATCGACAATCTGGCGATCAGCGGTGAGCACGCCGTGCTGCACATGATCGGCGGCGACGTCTACCTGGAAGACCTCAACAGCACCAACGGCACCTACATCAACGGGCGTGCCGTCAAGAAGCAGGCGCTCGAGCACAACGACGTCGTCGAGGTCGGCAAGTACAAGATCCGCTACCTGGTGGCCAGCGGCGCCTCAGAAGGGGCCGGGCCGGCGCCGCACATCGCGCCGGCACCGTCGGGCCCGATTCCCCTCAGTTCCGCACCCACGGTGCACCAGCCCTTCGGCGGCGGCACCGGCGTGGCCGTCATGCGCGTGCTGTCGGGCAGCGGCGCCGGGCGCGAGCTTTCCCTGCAGAAGGTCGTCACCACCATCGGCAAGCCCGGCGTGGCCGTCGCCGCCGTCACGCGGCGCCTGCACGGCTACGTGGTGGCGCCCATCGACGGCGGCACCGAGCTCAACGGCGAGCCGCTCGGCAACGAGGCCGTCGCCCTGCAGGACGGCGATGTGCTCGAACTCGGCGGCACGCGGATGCAGTTCGTCGCCGGCTGAGCGACGGCCGGCCGCGCCGAGGCTTTGGTACGGGCCAGAGGCTTGACCCCACTGCCGGCTGTAGATGCCAAAAAATTCCTTTACCAGCTGTACGCGCAGCGTTTAGCCTCGATAGCGTTGCAGCCCAAAGACCAGAACTGGGATGGCGCAACCCGGTTCGAAACCAAATAGAAAACAAAAGGCCTCGCATATGCAGGTGCGCGTGTTGGGTTGCTCGGGCGCCATCGCCAAGGACTGCCGCACGACGTCATTCCTGGTCGACAGCGACCTGCTGGTCGACGCCGGCACCGGCGTCGGCGACCTGAGCCTGGCCGAAATGGCCGCCATCGACGACGTGGTGCTCACCCATTCGCACCTCGACCACATCGCCGCGCTGCCCCTGATGATCGACGCCGTGGCCAGCCGCCGCAGCAGGCCGCTGCGCGTGCATGCGCTGCGCGCCACCATCGAGGCGCTGCGCGCCCACGTGTTCAACAACGTCATTTGGCCGGATTTCGCGAGCATTCCAAGTCGCGAGGCGCCGTTTGTGAGTTTTCATGACATCGTGGTGGGGCAGGAGCTCCAGCTGGGAACCCGGGCGTTGAAGAACATCGAGGTGCTGCCGGCTGTGCACACCGTGCCGGCCTGCGGCTACGCGGTGCGCTGCGCCGAGGGAGGCCCGAACTGGGTTTTTAGCGGCGACACGGAGCGCAATCCGGCCTTCTGGCAGCGGGTGAATCAGCTTGATGTGGGCATGCTGGTCATCGAAACGGCGTTCAGCAATCGAGAGCAGGCCTTGGCGCAGCGCAGCTTGCATTTGTCGCCCGCGACTTTGGCTGACGAGCTGGCCAACATCGTGTCCGGAAAAAACTACCCGATCTACATCACCCACACCAAGCCGGCTGAGACCGAAGAAATCATGAGCCAGATCGACATGTTGGCCGCCGGCTCGCAGGTGCATGGCACGAAGGGGTGGGACATTCGGTGGCTGGAGGCAGCGGGGGTCCTGCAGGTCTGACACTGTCGGTGGTCGACTGACAAAATTTGTCATCCCACGTGTGGCATATGCAACAGGTTGTGTCACCTGTTGTAACTCCAGAGTGAACAAATGCACACCAAGGTTTGCTTCAGAGGCGAGCAGCAGGGATGGCACAGATGCTGCGGAGGTTGGACGCACCGGGGGCCCTCCTCGGGCCCTTCAACCAACTGGAGTTTCTTGAAATGAACCGTCGTTCCATCGCACGCAACGTGCAAAAGGGTTTCACCCTTATCGAATTGATGATCGTTGTGGCGATCATCGGCATCCTGGCTGCTGTGGCGCTGCCCGCGTATCAAGACTATACGGTGCGTGCGCGTGTGACTGAAGCACTGGTTATCGCATCTGGCGCAAAATCAACCATTGGTGAAAATGCTGCTAACGGCGCTTCCCTCAATGCTGGCGTCGATGACATCGCGGCTGGATCGGGGCTGAAGAATCTCGAAGTCATGTCCACAGCTATCGGTACGGGCGTCATTTCGCTCACAACGACTGCTAATGCAGGGGCGTTGAGCATCACGCTGACCCCGACCGCCAATGGCGTAGCTTTGACCAACGGTACCTTGCCGGCAGGCCCAATCAAGTGGGTGTGCAAAGTTTCGGCTGCTGCGAAGAATAAATACGTTCCCAATGAATGCCGCATCTAACCTGACTTGACAAAAAAAAGCCCCGGTCGGGGCTTTTTTTTATGGCGAAATTCAAACGTCGCCGAGCTTGATGAATCGACTTTCCCAAACCTCACTTGCGCCCGTCTGGGCGACCATGGCCTCTGCCTTGCTGTCGTTGGCTTGGTTGCTGCCCAATCACTCGAAGCCATGGACTTCGTTTCATTGCGACACCTGGGTTGCGACGATGCTGGCGGTGATCGGGTTGGTGGTCATGGTGCGGGCGCGGCAGGCCGTCATTTGGCACGGCTTGGCGCTGGTCGTCGCCCTTCTGATTCCGTTGCCCTTTGCGCAACATGCTTTTGGGACTTTGCCGTTTGCTGGGCAGGCCTGGATCGCCACCACCTACACAGCGGGATTCCTGCTGGCGCTGATGATTGGCCAGCAGTGGCAAGGCTGGCGGCCCGTCTGGATGGGCGATATCTTGTTTTCGGCCATTGGCATCGCTGCGGTCATTTCGGTGGCACTGCAGCTCCAGCAATGGCTGGGATCGGCCGACCCCGGCACCCTGGATGTCTGGACGGTCGGTTCGGATGGCGCTCGCCCCTACGCGAATATGTCGCAGCCCAACCAGCTTGCCACCTTGCTTCTCTGGGGCTTGCTGGCCTTCGGCTGGGGTGTTTGGCGCAGGCAGTTGGGGCTCGCGGCGGCTTTGCTCGGCGCGGCATTTTTGCTGATTGGTCTGGCACTGACGCAGTCGCGCGCCGGCATGCTGGGGTTGCTGGTCCTGGTGCTGGCCGCGTGGTGCTGGAAGAAGCTGTGGGGCGCGCGGCACGTCCACCAATACGCCGTCGGCTTGGCTGCCTTCTATGTCGCGGTGTTGCTGCTACTGGAGCCGCTCCGGCGGGTCTTAATGCTCGACGTGCCCGGATCGATGGTGCAGCGTCTCGGCCATGAATTGAGGCCCGAGCTTTGGCGAATGTTGTTGGATGCGGCTTGGCAGCGCCCCTGGGCGGGCTATGGCTGGAATCAGGTGCTGCCGGCTCAAGTGGCCGTGGCCGAACGCCATCCGGCTCTGCACATCCCGTTTTTTCAGTCGCACAATCTATTTCTCGACTTCGTGCTGTGGGCGGGAATTCCTCTTGGCATCCTGTTGACGGGTTGCGTGCTGGCATGGTTGGTAACGGCCGCGCGTCGGGTGCGTCGGCCGGAGGAAGCTTTGTATCTGCTGATGGTGCTGGTGGTCGGGATACATGCGATGCTGGAACTGCCGCTGCACTACGCCTACTTTCTCTTGCCAACCGGACTGGCGATGGGTGCCTTGAATGCGGGCTTGAAGATCTGGCCCTTGGGGCAGCCCTCACGGTGGACTGGGCGGTGGCTGCTGGTCGGAACCTGGTGTTTAGGGGCAATTGTGTTGGGATTCGTCGTGCGTGATTACTTCCGGGTTGAGGCGGCGTATGCAGCCTTGCAATTGGAGAGAGCACAGATTCAGAACAGCCGTGCGGCGGAGGCGCCAGAGGTACTGTTGCTAACCGATTTGCGCGAGGTACAGCGCTTCATGAAGTTCGAGCCCGTTGCAGGGGCTTCCTTGCCTGAGCTCCAGTGGGCGCGAGAGGTCACTGTCATATGGCCAAGTTCCCGCAATTTCATAACGCTGGCAATTCTGCTTGGGCTGAACCAGCAGCCGCGTGAGGCGCGCGATTGGCTGATAAAGATGTGCCACATCGTTCCGCGGGAGCAGTGTGCGTCCGGCCCGTCAAGGTGGGAACAAGCACAGAAGTTGCATCCACAATTGGCAGGTATCGAATGGCCCGCTGCAGTCCAGTCGACGCAGGCCGTCAGTCCCTAGCAATCGGCTACACGGCCATTTCGAACCACGTCGACCCCAGTCAAACGCAGCCTGAAGGCAAAGTGCAAGAAACCATCCTCGGTTGGCCCCGTTCCCGCAAGCGGATGGTTGTGGTTGGGCTCGACCTCTGCTTGGCATTGATGGCGACCTGGTTCGCGTTCACACTCCGGCTGGACACCTGGCACCGGCCCGTGGGAATGGAATGGGCGGTGTACGCGATCGCTCCCTTGCTGTCGATTCCCGTCTTTGTGAAGTTTGGTCTGTACCGCGCGATTTTTCGCTACACCGGTTTGGCCGCGATCCTTGCAACGAGCAAAGCCGTTACGATTTACGGCCTGCTCTTTCTTCCCGCCGTGATTGCGCTCTATCTATGGGAGGGCATACCCCGCAGCCTGAGCGTTCTGCAGCCGCTCATTCTGCTGCTGCTGGTCGCCGGGAGCCGGACGTTGGCCTGGCACTGGCTGATGGTCAACACCGCTCGTACTTCAAGCCGCTTATTGATCTACGGCGCCGGAAGCGCCGGCGCGCAGACGGCGGCCGCCCTGGCCAGCGCTCAGCAGTACACCCTGCTCGGCTTCGTCGACGATGACGAGCGCAAGGCGGGTCGTACCATCAACCGCGTGCCGGTCATGTCGCCGGCCGCCGTGCCGGCTTTCGCGAGCAAGTTCGCGGTGACCGACATTTTGCTGGCGTTGCCCAGCGCCAGCCGCGAAAGGCGCAACCAGATCATCGAACGTCTGTCTGCGCTGCCGGTCCGCATCCGTACGCTTCCGGGTCTGGCCGACTTGGCCAGTGGCCGCGTGACGGTGCAGGACTTTCGCGATCTGGATATCGAAGACTTGCTGGGCCGGCCGCCGGTTGCGCCAGACCTTGAGTTGCTGGCGCGCAAGCTCGCGCACAAGGTGGTGCTGGTCACGGGTGCCGGCGGCAGCATCGGCAGCGAGCTGTGCCGCCAGATCGTGCAGCAGGGTCCGAGTCAGATTCTGCTGATCGATCACAGCGAATTCGCCCTGTATCGAATTCATCAGGAACTGGAACTTCTGATAGGACGCAGCGGGCTCCAGGTGCGCACCATTCCGCTGCTCGCTAGCGTGTGCAACTTCGAGCGCATCTCCGAAATATGCGTCACGTACAAGCCCGCGTCGATCTACCACGCCGCAGCCTACAAGCATGTGCCGATGGTCGAAGCCAACCCCGGCGAAGGCGTACTCAACAACGTCTTCGGCACGCTGAACGTAGCCCGCGCAGCGCTGGCCGCCGGCGTGGATCATTTTGTCTTGGTTTCCACCGACAAGGCCGTTCGCCCGACCAACATCATGGGTGCGACGAAGCGGGTTGCAGAACTCGTGCTGCAGGCGCTGGCAAGCTGCGGCGAGGCGGTGTTCGAAGAGGTCCGCACGGGTGAGGGTGGCGCCATGCTCCCCACGACTCGCTTTTCGATGGTGCGATTCGGCAACGTGCTGGGATCAAGCGGCAGCGTGGTGCCGCTCTTCCGCTCGCAGATCGCAGAAAGGAGGCCACTCACAGTGACCCATCCCGAAGTGACGCGCTATTTCATGACCATCCCGGAAGCGGCCCAACTCGTATTGCACGCCGGAGCCATGGCGGATAGCGGCGACCTGTTCGTTTTGGATATGGGCGCGCCGGTGAAGATCCTCGATCTCGCAAAACGAATGATTGCCCTCGCCGGGTTGACGGTTCGTAGCGAGACACGCCCCACCGGAGATATCGACATAGCCTATAGCGGATTGCGCCCCGGTGAAAAACTGTTCGAAGAACTGCTCATCGGGGAGAATCCTCTGCCCACCAGTCACCCCCGCATCATTCGCGCCAGAGAAGACTTCATGGCTTGGCCTGACCTCAAAGTTCATTTGCAGACTTTGCTGAGCGTCGCGCGCAACGACAATGTCGCGGCAATGAAGGATCTTTTGCGTTTGCTGGTACCTGGCTACACGCCGAAAACGCCATCGATTGAATAAGACATGAACTTTGCAGAGATCAAGCTTGCCATCGTCGGACTCGGGTATGTCGGTCTTCCCTTGGCAGTGGGATTCGGCAAGTTGATGTCCGTCGTCGGCTTTGACACCAATCAGCGCCGAATCGAAGAGCTCAAGGCCGGTCACGATAGAACGTTGGAGACCGACCCTGCAGATTTGCGAGACGCGAACCGGTTGACATACAGCGTCGACGCGGCCGATCTGCGCGACTGCAATGTGTTCATCGTGACCGTGCCTACCCCAGTCGACAGCGCGAATCGCCCCGATCTCACCCATTTGCTGAGCGCCAGCGAAACGGTGGCAAAGGTTATGCCCCAAGGCGCCGTCGTCATCTACGAATCGACGGTTTATCCCGGTGCGACCGAAGAAGTCTGTGTGCCCGCCCTGGAAAAGTATTCGAACAAGGTGTTCAACGAGGACTTCTTCTGCGGCTACAGCCCGGAACGGGTGAATCCAGGCGACAAGGTCAACACGTTGACGAAGATCAGAAAGATCACCAGCGGTAGCACACCTGAGGTAGCAGAAGCGGTTGATCGCCTCTATAACAGGATCGTCACGGCAGGCACATACAAGGCGAGCAGCATCAAGGTGGCCGAGGCCGCCAAGGTCATCGAAAACACCCAGCGCGATCTGAACATCGCGCTAATGAATGAGCTTTCCGTCCTGTTTGAAAGACTCGGCATCGACACGCTCGACGTGCTGGAGGCGGCGGGAAGCAAATGGAACTTTCTTCCGTTTCGACCCGGCCTCGTCGGAGGGCACTGCATCGGCGTCGATCCGTACTACCTCACCCACAAAGCGGAGCAGGTCGGCTACATCCCGCAGATCATCCTGGCGGGGCGGCGCATCAACGACAACATGGCGCGCTATGCAGCGCGCAACACCATCAAGCTGATGTTGCAGGCCGGCATGGATGTACCACGTTGCAAAATTGGTGTACTAGGCATCACGTTCAAGGAGAACTGCCCTGACATCCGCAACAGCAAGGTGGTCGACCTGGTGCGCGAGTTGCAGGCATGGGGCGCGCAAGTCGCGGTAAGCGACCCGTGGGCCAACGCAGAAGAAGTGCAGCACGAATACGGCCTGGAATTGGAGGTCATCGACGAGAGCAGCCCGGTCGATACTCTGGTGGTGGCGGTGGGGCATACCGAATACCGAACGCTCTCGCCCGAAGTGCTGCGCGGCTACTGCCGCCACGCCGCACCCGTGCTCACAGATGTGAAGTCGCTCTACGATCGACATGACGCGGCGAACGCCGGCTTCACCGTATTCAGACTCTGAAGAAATGAAGAACTTTGCACTGATCGGCGCGGCCGGCTACATCGCACCGCGGCACATGCGCGCGATCAAGGACACCGGCAACAGGCTCTCCGTAGCCTATGACATCAACGACTCTGTCGGCATCATCGACAGCCTCGCGCCAGGCGCCGAGTTCTTCACGGCGTTCGAATCGTTCTACGAGCACGGTCACCAACTCAAGCGATCGCCGTCGTCCGCCCTGGACTACGTGTCCATCTGCTCCCCCAATCATCTTCACCATCCGCACATCGCAGCGGGCCTGCGCCTCGGTTGTGATGTGATTTGCGAAAAGCCGCTGGTGCCCACGCCCGATCTGCTTGACGAATTGGAGCGGGTCGAGCGCGAAAGCGGGAAACGCGTGTTCACCATTCTTCAGTTGCGTCACCACGAAGCCATTCTCCGGCTGCGCGAAAAGGTCGCCAATGCGCCCGCCGACACCAAGTTTGATGTGGACCTGACCTACATCACGTCGCGCGGCAGATGGTATGCAGCGAGCTGGAAGGGCGATCCGCGCAAGTCCTTCGGCGTGGCTACCAACATCGGTGTGCATTTCTTCGACATGCTGCATTTCATCTTTGGGCGGGTGCGGAGCAATGTGGTACACCACTCCAGCGACGACAAGGCTGCCGGTTTTCTTGAATACGAGCGGGCTCGCGTGCGCTGGTTTCTTTCCATCGATGCAGGCGATTTGCCGGATGAGGTCAAAGGCAAGAAGACGACCTATCGATCGATCGTCGTAAACGAAGAGGAACTGGAGTTTTCCGAAGGGTTCACGGACCTTCACACCGTGAGCTACCAGGAAATTCTGGCCGGGCGGGGCTACGGTTTGGCAGATGCGCGCCAAGCCGTTGAAACCGTACATGTCATTCGCACGGCTCAACCGAGCCCTGCGCACTCTGACAGTCACCCCTTTCTGAAACGATTGAGTTCGTGAGCGCCGTGGTCCACGAAACAGCCATCATTGATCCGGGCGCCCGTATTGGGGAAGGAACCCGTGTCTGGCATTGGGTGCACGTCTGCGCCGGTGCGACCATCGGCGAACACTGCTCCCTTGGGCAGAACGTCTATGTCGGCAACGACGCGCGGATCGGCAACAACGTCAAGATCCAGAACAACGTCAGCATCTACGACGCCGTGATGCTCGAAGACGATGTGTTCTGCGGGCCCAGCATGGTCTTCACCAATGTCTACAACCCCAGGTCCACGGTGAGCCGCAAAGACGAGTACCGGCCCACGCTCGTACGTCAGGGCGCGACATTAGGGGCCAACAGCACCATCGTCTGCGGCGTGACGGTGGGGCGCTATGCTTTTGTGGGTGCTGGCGCCGTCGTGAATCGCGATGTGCCGGACTTTGCGTTGGTGCTCGGCGTGCCTGCTCGGCTTGCGGGCTGGATGAGCCGGCACGGCGAGCGGCTGGTATTTGCCGGCGAGCAGGCGACGTGTCCAGTCACTGGCGAACAATACATCTTGCGCGACGGCGTCTGTGCACTGGTCGCCGAGGTGTCGACATGAGCGACAAGCTGGAGTTCGTTGACCTCAAGTCGCAATACACGGCATTGAAGGACAAGATTGCCGAACGCATGCAACGGGTGCTGGACCATGGCCAGTACATCATGGGACCGGAGGTCAGGGAACTGGAAGACAAGCTCGCGGCGTACACCGGCGCGAAGCATTGCATCACAGTTGCCAGTGGTACGGAGGCCTTGTTGATTGCTCTGATGGCGATCGATCTGAAGCCGGGCGATGAAGTTGTCACCACGCCGTTCACCTTTGCGGCCACTGCAGAGATGATTTCGCTGCTCGGCGGCGTGCCCGTTTTTGTGGATATCGAAGCCGACACCTGCAACATCGACGCATCGCTGATCAAAGCAAAGATCACGCACCGCACTCGCGCGATCATGCCGGTGAGCCTGTATGGTCAGGTTGCCGATATGGATGCGATCAACACCATCGCGACACAGCACGGCTTGGCCGTGATCGAAGACGCGGCGCAGAGCTTTGGGGCCAGCTACAAGGGCCGTAAGAGCTGCAACTTGAGCACTATCGGTTGCACCAGCTTCTTCCCAAGCAAGCCGCTCGGTTGCTATGGGGACGGGGGGGCGCTCTTTACGGATGACGATGCGCTGGCCCAGGCTAGCCGCGAGATCCGCATTCACGGGCAGAGCGCGCGCTACACCCACATCCGCGTCGGCGTCGGTGGGCGTATGGACACTCTGCAATGTGCTGTCGTGCTCGCGAAGCTGGAGCGTTTTCCATGGGAGCTTCAGCGTCGCCAACAGATCGCCATTCGCTATCACGAGCTGTTGGCCGGTCTAGGCGTCGACACGCTCGAGGTGCGAGCTGATCGCGACTGTGTCTGGGCCCAATACACGGTGTTCGTCGAACAGCGAGATCACCTTCAGGCGATGATGAAGGAGCTCGGAATTCCGACCGCGGTGCACTATCCCGTACCCTTGCATCATCAGCCCGCATACGCGAGATACGGGAACTCCGACGAATGCCCTGAAAGCGTATTGGCTGCGTCGCGCGTGGTGAGCCTGCCGATGAGCGCAGACCTGTCGTCGACGCAGCAGGATACTGTGATCAATGCGCTGGCCCGGTCTTTGCGGAGCCATAGTGCAACAACGTAATGCCTTCTTAAGGACGCTCCAGGATGATTGAAGGTAAGACGATTCTTATAACCGGTGGCGCAGGGTTCATCGCAAGCACATTGATTGCCCGGCTCGCTGGGTCGAACCGCATCGTCGTGTACGACAACTACACGCGCAACACGCTGAAGGACACCCCATATGCCGAGCATCCGAACGTCTCGCAGATCGAGGGTGACGTGCTCGATTTCGAGCGGTTGAAAGACGCTATGCAGGGCGCGCAGATCGTCGTTCACGCTGCAGCCATCGCCGGCATCGAGTCGACTGTTCGGAACCCTGTTTCAACGATGCGCGTGAACATGATCGGCACCGCCAATGCCCTCGAAGCGGCGCAACAGGTCGGCGGCATCGACCGTTTCCTGGAATTCTCGACTTCTGAGGTTTTCGGCTCTCAGGCATTCAAGGTCAGCGAGCTCTCGGACACCGTGACTGGTGCTGTGGGTGAGGCGCGTTGGACCTACGCAGTTTCCAAGCTGGCAGGCGAACACCTCGCCCATGCGTACTACAAGCAGTACGGGCTTCCAGCAGTCACTGTCCGACCATTCAATGTCTACGGGCCTGGCCAGACCGGTGAAGGTGCGCTGTCCATTTTTATTCGCAAAGCGCTGAAGAACGAGGACCTTCTTATCTTCGGCGACGGCAGCCAGATTCGCGCCTGGTGCTTCGTGGACGATATGGTGAACGGCGTGCTCTGCGCCTTGGAGCATCCCGCAGCTGTGGGGGAGTCCTTCAACATCGGCAACGCCCGGGCCGTGACAACCATCTACGGCCTCGCCGAATCGGTATGTCGCATCGCAGGCGCGCGCTCCCGAATCCTCTTTAGGCCAGCACTATCGGCCGATATCGAACTTCGCATACCGAGAGTCGACAAGGCGAAAGAAATGATCGACTTTGAGGCGGCGGTTGACCTCGACGAGGGCCTGCGACGCACCATGCAGTGGATCGCGGCAAACGAGGGGCAACTTCCACCGCTTGCTTCCATCTTCAACACCTGAGCGTAAGAGGTTATGCCCCAGTCAATGTTGCGCCTCTCCATACCCAATCTGCCGCAAGAGGCGATCGATCGCACAGTGGCGGTGTTGCGTAGCGGGCAACTGGTTCATGGAACTGAAGGCGAAGCATTCGAAGTTGAACTCGCCCAGCACCTGGGGGCTCGCCATGCCGTTCTGGTGTCGTCAGGTACCGCTGCATTGCACCTGGCGCTGGTGGCGCTTGGCATCGGGGCGGGCGATTCAGTACTGGTGCCCAACTTCACCTTCCCCGCAACTGGCAACGTGGTGAAACTGGTGGGCGCACAGCCGGTTCTCGTTGACGTGGACCCGTCGTCGTATTGCATCACCTCGGCAAGCGCCAGTGCGGCTTTGGGGCGCTGGCGCTCACGAGGTGACGGAACGCGCCTGCGCGCAGTGATACCGGTTCACGAGTTTGGCCACCCTGTGGACATGGTTGAGCTATCGGCGTGGGCCGAGAAAGAAGGCTTGGTGGTCATCGAAGATGCTGCCTGCGCGATAGGAGCGCATAGCGGGAGACGTCCGGTGGGCACGTTTGGCGCAATTGGCTGCTTCTCGTTGCATCCGCGCAAGACGCTGACCACGGGTGAAGGCGGCCTGCTGATATCCGACTCCGACGACTTGGTGCGCCGCCTCCGGCGGCTGCGGAGCCACGGGATGGAACGCACCAGTGCGGGCATGGTTTTCCACGAAGCCGGATACAACTATCGACTCACCAACTTGCAATCAGCGCTCGGGAGAGCGCAGTTGCCGCACCTGGGTGACTGGATCGCAGCGCGACGCGAGCTCGCCACGTCATACCACGAGGCCCTCGAATCGTTCGCCGCTTCGGGGTATCTCGTCAGGCCGGCCTCTTGCGAGGGGCACAGCTGGCAGACCTATATGGTCGTGCTGGCTGATTGGCTGGATCGAGCGGCAGTTGTCAAGGCACTGGCCGCCGACGGCATTGAAGGAAATCTGGGTGCTCAGTGTTTGTCCGAGCTGCCGCCGTTTCAAGGGCTTGCCGCGTCGGAAGACGACATGCGCCATGCTCGACGTCTGTATCGGCAGGGGTTGGCCCTGCCGTTCTGCGAACAGTACGGTTCAGAAGAAGTTGGTCGCGTCGTCGCCGCACTCGGTCGCGCTATCGAACATAGCCAGAGGTCCGCTTGATGATGGACTTTCTAAAGAGGATCTATCCAGACGCAGATCGTCTGCTTGCCGAAGTATCGGCTGCGATGATCGACACCGATCGGAATCGGGGTCTGCGCGAGGATATCGTGCGCCGCTTTGTGGCACAGTTGTTGACCGACGACGAGCGTGCGCGTCTGTTCGGGTTGCCTGCTAGCTGCCGCGTCCGGGAGAACACGAAGATCCTCCAAGCAGAAAAATTGAAGTGCGGTGAACACGTCTGGATCGGTGAGAACGCTTACCTCGATGCGTCAGGCGGCCTCAGCATCGGCGACCACAGCACTATCGGTGTCGGCGTCTATGTTTGGACGCATACAAGCGTACTGGCCAATTTGCTTCACGAGAATCGACCGGGCGGGGCGCATGTCGTTCGACGTTCAACGCACATCGGCGCAGGTTGCTACATCGTGGGCCACAGCGTGATCAATCCCGGGGTGCGCATCGGCGATGGTGCGGTGGTGTTGCCGATGTCATGCGTCAGCGACGACGTTCCAGCCGGCGATATCGTTGCCGGCGCACCCGCGAAGAGTGTTGGGAGCGTCACTGAAGCATTCGTGACGCGCTTGAAAGAAGAACTGCGCCAGCAGCGTGATGAGCCCGGCACTGATGCCTAGCCCGATGAGCGTTCGATGAAAGTGTTCATCGGCCCGACAGAAGTGGCTGGCATAGCGCAGGGGCTACGAGCGGGTTTTGAGCGCATCGGGGTGACCGCAGAAATAGTGCTGGAAGCGGCGCATCCTTTCGGCTACGGCGCAACGGAGCCGGACGCGCTGCTGGTGCGCTGTTGGAAGTGGACGGGCACGCTATGCCGCCGCCTGCCGATGCGGCACCTGTGGCTAAAGGCGCCATTGGCGCTCGTTCATCTGATGCTGGGCTGGCCGGTGCTGTGTTGGGCGCTTTGGCGTTATCAGGCCTTCGTGTTTCTGGCTGGCAAGACATTGACCAACACCAAGTTCGAACTGTGGTTGCTGCGGCTGCTGCAGAGACCGGTCGTTGTTATCTTCGTCGGTTCCGATGCTCGGCCTCCGTATATCAACGGTGCCTACCCAGCGTCGACGCCGCAAGCAATGAAGCGTGCCACGCGGCGCCAGAAGCGCAAGGTGCGCCGTCTGGAGCTTGGTGCGACTGTCTGCGTCAATGCTCCGGGCACGGCTCATTTCCACGAGCGACCGGTCGTCAATTGGTTTGCGCTTGGTTTTCCGCGTAGTCTCGAAGCGCGGGTAGATGGCGCCTCGACTACCAACGGTGATTCGCACGGTTCGCTGGCCGACGCGCCGCGCACCGGAACGACGGTGTACCTGTTGCACAGCCCATCTCATCCTGCGGTCAAAGGCACAAGACGCATCGAGGCCGCGGTGCAAAGTTTGAAGGCGCGAGGATTCGCTGTCGAACTGCTGACACTGAACGGGGCAAGCAACAGCGCGGTGCTCGACGCGCTGCAGCAGTGTGACCTGGTCGTTGACCAGCTCTTCTCCGACACGCCGATGGCGGGCCTTGCCACGGAAGCGGCCCAGCTTGGCAAGCCCGCACTCGTTGGGGGATTTTTCTCGCGTGAGCTGCGTCAGGCGTTGAATGGCCTGCCGCAACCGCCGACGCGATTTGTGGATCCTGATTTCTTCGAGGTGGCATTGGAAGAACTCGTTGCGGATGCCGATGCGCGCCATGCGCTGGGCCAGGCGGCGAAGAACTTTGTTCAGACCGAATGGGCCTGCGAGCGAGTGGCGGAGCGACTGCTGCGCATTCTGCGCGGAGATGTGCCGCCAGCCTGGTGGCTGGATCCTTCATCAATACGCTATCTAGCCGGATGCGGTTTGCCCGAGGACAAGGCCCGGGAGCGCGTTCGCGAACTGGTCCAGCATGGAGGGATTGCGGCGCTTGCACTTACCGACAAGCCGAAGCTGGAGTCTGCGTTTGCGGCGTGGGCCGGAGTCAATTTGCCATGCTTAGAGGGCACCACCCGGGGGGCCACTTGATCCGCGAGTTGATGCGCGATGGCGCAATCTACGCACTTGCCGCCATCGCCTCGCGCGGGCTGTCGTTCCTGCTCGTGCCGCTATACACGCGGTTGTTGGCCCCGGCGGAATATGGCGCTCTCGATCTGATCGTCACTTTCGGGCTACTCGTCAATCTTGTCGTAGCGCTCGAAGTTGGCCAAGGCATGGCCCGAGACTGGGCCGAAGAACCCGAAGCGACGGCACGCCGGCGATTGGCGAGTACAGCTTTGCTGTTCACGTTGCTGGTCCACGCCGCGTTCCTGATCGTCGCACTTTTCGCCGCCGCGCCCCTCGCGAAAGGGCTGCTTGGCAGCACCGAACTCGAGCCGGTGATGCGGGCAGGTCTGCTGTTCATCGCCCTGAACGCCGTTTTTCTGCAGCTGCAAAGCCAGTTTCGCTGGGAGCTGCGGCCACGCGCCTATGCGGTCGTCAGCATGCTATATGCAGGGCTGACACTGATTCTGGGCGCGGTTTTGGGAAAGTGGGACGGTCTTCAAGGTGTTTTGTGGGGTCAGGCTGCCTCAGCTGCGTTGGCTAGCCTGATCAGCTTGGTGCTGCTACGGCACAGTCTTGAGCTGACTTTTGACGGCAAGAAACTGGCACGAATGTTGAAGTTTTCGCTGCCGCTCATGCCGGCTGGTTTGGCAATTTTCTGCAGCTTCTATGTGAACCGCTTGATGCTCAACGCCCTGTCGTCATTGGACGAAGTCGCTGTGTTCGGCGTCGCTTCCCGAATCGCCGGCCTGACTACTTTGCTCATCGTTGGGTTCCAGGGTGCGCTGACGCCCCTCATCTATGTCCACCATCGCGAGCAGAGTGTGCCGCGACAGCTTGCACGCATTCTCGAGGCCTTCATTGCGGCAGCTCTAGTGGCCTGTTTGGCTTTCAGCGTCTACGCGCGTGAAGTCTTGAACTGGATCACGACGCCCGACTATGCCGCTTCTGCCGTACTGCTTCCGTGGTTGGCTCCGGCGGCGTTGATGACCCAGATGTACATCTTTCTGCCGGGTATCGCGATAGAGCGGCGTACGGGTTGGCAACTGATGCTTACGTCGATCAGTGCCGTGGTGTCGATCGGCCTCAATGCGCTGCTGATCCCGCGCTGGGGTGCGTTGGGTGCCGCAGTGGCCACTTGCGTAGCAGCGATCGTGTTTCTGGTGTTGTGGCTTCGCGCCAGTCAGCGGTTTTATTCCCTGCCGCTGCGTATGCGGGCGGTGATGGCAGCCATTGTTGCCTACGGAGTTTGTATCGCGCTCGATCTACTGCTGGAAAGATCGCCTTGGAACGCAGAGGTCTTATTGGCACTCAAGGCACTGCTCGTAGCATTGCTGTTGGGTACAACGCTGTTCGTGGGGCTGGTTCGTCGCGACGATCTGGCACGATGGGGTTTGATGTTGACGCGATCAAGCGCTCGCGTGCAGCCTGCCGCGGTAGAGGAACCAGTGAAAGAACACACAGCGTGCCAGCACCTCCGCTCCGACAGGTGATTGTTTTTGCATTACCGACCTCTCCTGCAACGGGGCGAAGATGCGCAAGCATAGCAAGCTGAGCTGCGTTGCTGATTGAAGCTAGAAGCGATTCGTCATGAATATCATCACCATCGTTGGCGCGCGCCCTCAGTTCATAAAGGCCGCGGCCTTGAGCGCAATGTTGCTGCGGTCTGCTGGGGTACAAGAGCGTTTGCTACACACCGGCCAACACTTCGACGACAACATGTCGAGCGTGTTCTTCCGAGAACTTGGAATTCCTGCCCCCGATTGGAATCTCGGCGTAAGCGGCGGTCTCCACGGCGCGATGACCGGGGCACAGCTCGCAGGCATCGAAGAGGTGCTGGTGAATGAGCGGCCTGATACCGTGCTGCTATATGGCGACACCAATTCGACCTTGGCCGGAGCCCTTGCCGCGGCAAAACTGCAGATCCCGGTGGCGCACGTCGAGGCTGGCTTGCGCTCGTTCAATCGACGCATGCCCGAAGAAGTCAATCGCGTACTGACCGACCATGTATCGCATTGGCTGTTTGCCCCGACGGAAACTGCGGTAGCTAATCTTCAGCGCGAGGGAATCGCCAGCTCACAGGTCCACCTTGTTGGGGATGTGATGTACGACGCTGCGCTGTACTTCGCCGCGGTGGCGCTCGCTCGCAGCGAGCGCCCCTTGGCGCTTGCTGCTTTGTCGAGGCGTCCGTTCGTGCTGGTAACCATTCATCGTGCCGAGAACACCGATGAGCCGCAGCGGCTGCGCTTGATCGTGGAGGCGTTGATCGCGCTGTCCAGCGAGATTGATGTGGTTTGGCCGCTGCATCCGCGTACACGAGGCGTACTTGCGCGGCTCGGCCTGGACGTGAACGCAACGACAGGACTGCACTGCGTCGAGCCGCTGGGCTATCTCGACATGATCGAGATGGAACAGTCGGCGGAGATGGTGATTACCGATTCAGGCGGCGTCCAAAAGGAGGCCTTTTTCTTCCAGAAACCGTGCGTCACGCTGCGTGACGAAACCGAATGGGTCGAACTGGTCGATGCCGGATGGAATCGCCTCGTGCCGCCTACCTCGGCAGCGGCGTTGCGGACCGCTTTCCGTTCGGCCTTGGGTACCTCGGGTGAACCAGTGCGCCCGTATGGAGAGGGCGACGCCGCGCGGCGAATCGCAGACATCATGCGAGGATCCGAGGGGTGAAGATCCTGCTGATCAACCACTACGCGGGCTCCTTGCAGCACGGGATGGAGTATCGACCCTATTATCTGGCGCGCGAATGGGTTCGGTCCGGCCATACGGTGTGCATCGTGGCGGCTTCACACTCGCACGTGCGCAGCGTCCAGCCGGACCTCGCTGGACGTACGCACCGGGAGTCGATCGACGGTGTGGACTATCTTTGGTATCGGACTTCCCGGTACCGCGGGAACGGGATCGGTCGGGCGCTGAACATCGCTTCCTTTTGCTCTCAACTCATGTGGGATGCCGAACAGCTCGCGCGCGACTTTCAGCCTGATGTCGTGGTGGCGTCCAGCACTTACCCCATGGATATTTGGCCGGCACATCGCGTCGCACGGCTGGCTTCCGCAAAGCTGGTCCACGAGGTGCACGACCTGTGGCCGCTGTCGCCGATGGAGCTCAACGGCATGTCGGCGCGGCACCCCTTCATTGCGGTATGCCAGGCGGCCGAAAACTTTGCCTGCAGACGAGCCGATGTGGTTGTGTCCATGCTGCCCAAAGTCCACGATCATCTGGCGGCGCACGGGCTCGATCTGGCCAAGCTACATATCGTGCCCAATGGCGTGCAGACCGAAGAGTGGGATCAGGCCGGCGAAGCTCTTGCGCCGGAGCTCGCGCAGCACATTCGGCAGGCCCGTGGCGACGGGCGGTTGGTGGTGGTGTATGCCGGTGCGCATGGTTTGGCCAACGCGCTGGATTCGCTGCTCGACGCAGCAGCGCTGCTGGCCAAAGAGCCGTTTAGCTTTGTGCTCGTGGGGGACGGCGCCGAGCGCGGCAGGCTGTCGCGGCGAGTGGCATCCGAAGGGTTGACCCAGGTGCGTATGTTCGAGCCCATCCCGAAGCGTCAAATTTCTTCGCTGTTGGCCGCTGCAGATGTAGCCTACATCGGCTTGCAGCGCGTTCCGCTGTTTCGCTTCGGCATCGCCCCCAACAAGCTGATGGATTACATGATGGGCGGATGTGTGGTGCTCAGCGCCATCGAGGCAGGCAACGATCCGGTCCAGGAAGCTAGTTGCGGGCTGTCGGTGCCAGCCGAGTCGCCGACTGCGATCGCCGACGGGTTGCGCGCTTTGGCGAAGACCGATGTCGAGGCGAGGCATGCAATGGGGCGCAGGGGCAGAGAGTACGTGCGGCATCATCACACTTGGCCAACGTTGGCCAAGCGCTTCGTGGAGGCCTTGGCATGACAGAGGACTCGGCAGAAATTGCTGCGGTTCGCCAGCGCTACGCTCGGCGGCCAGTCCACGGCGTCGACTGGCGCTACAACCCGCTGAACCCGTCGGTATGGCAGTCGGTTCACGAGCGCCAGCAGAAGATGCTGCGGTTGTTTCGTCGTTTGGGTTGGCAAGATCTTTCCACGTTCGCGCTGCTGGAGGTCGGCTCCGGTTCGGGAGGCAATCTGCTCGAGTTGCTACGCTTCGGCTTCGACCCTCACAAGCTTCAGGGGGTAGAGCTCTTGGAAGAGCGTCACGCGAAGGCCAGAGACATGCTGCCGCCGGCGCTTCGCCTCAGCTGCGGCGACGCCTGCGAAGTCGATGTGCCATCAGCGAGCCAGGACGTCGTGCTGCAGTCCACGGTGTTCTCCTCGCTGCTCGACGACGCGTTCCAGCAACGCTTGGCCGACGCCATGTGGCGATGGGTGAAGCCCGGCGGCGGCGTGCTGTGGTACGACTTCACCGTCAACAACCCCGGCAATGCCGATGTGCGCGGTGTACCGCTCAAACGCGTTCGTGAGCTCTTCCCGCAGGGGAAAATGCAGGCCCAGCGCATCACACTGGCTCCACCGATCGCGCGGCGCGTGGCTGCTGTGCATCCTTCTCTCTACACCTTGTTCAATACCGTTCCAGTGCTGCGCACGCATGTGCTCGCGTGGATCGCCAAATCCTGAAGCCATGCCAGAAGAAGTCCCGTTCCTGCCGTTCGCATTGCCCGAACTCGGCGATGAGGAGCTCGCCGAAATCGCAAGCGCGCTGAAGTCGGGCTGGGTCACGACCGGCCCGAAGACCAAGCGCTTCGAAGACGCGTTCGGCGCGTTTCTCGGTGACCCGGCGCTGCATTGCCTGGCGGTCAACTCGGCCACGGCTGGCCTTCACCTTGCGCTCGAAGCACTCGGCATCGGCCCGGGGGACGAGGTGATCACCACTACGCACACTTTCACCGCCACCGCGGAAGTCGTGCGCTACCTGGGCGCCGACGTGGTGCTGGTGGATGTCGACCCCGTCACACTGTGCATCGACCCGCGAATTGTCGAAGCGGCGATCACACCGCGCACCAAGGCCATCATGCCGGTGCACTACGCAGGTCTTGCCGCGGACATGCCTGCGCTGCTGGCATTGGCCCAAGCGCACAAGTTGAAGGTGGTGGAGGATGCAGCGCATGCGTTGCCCACCACATCCGCCGGCCAGCTCGTTGGAACACTGGGCTCCGACGTCACCGTCTTCAGCTTCTACGCCAACAAGACGATCACCACCGGCGAAGGCGGCATGGTCGTCACCCGCGACAGCGCGCTTGCCGAGCGCATGAAGGTCATGCGCCTGCACGGCATCAATCGCGATGCCTTCGATCGCTTCCAGTCGAAGACGCCTGCCTGGTACTACGAGGTGATCGCCCCAGGTTTCAAGTACAACCTCACGGACATCGCCGCGGCGATCGGGCTGGTGCAGTTGACCAAGCTGCCGCGGTTTCTCGAGCGCCGCCAATACTTGGCCGCGCGCTACCACGAAGCGCTGAGCTCCTTGCCGCTGATCTGTCCTGCGGACCCTCCAGCGGGCGAGGTGCATGCCTGGCATCTCTATGTGATTCGCCTCGCTTTGTCCGCCAAGGTGACGCGGGACGAGCTGGTGCAGGCGCTGTCCGACCGCGGCATCGGTACCAGCGTGCACTACGTGCCGCTCCATCGACAGCCCTATTGGCGCGACCGCTACGCGCTCACCCCGGCGATGTTCCCGCACTCCGATGCGGCCTATCAATCGATGGTGAGCATTCCCTTGTTCACAGCGATGACCGACCGCGATCAGGACCGGGTGATTGCTGCATTGCGCGAGGTGCTCGGCTGATGCTCAAGCGGGTGTTCGATATCGTCTTTGCGCTTTGCGCGTTGTTGCTATCGGCGCCCCTGCTCGTGTTCGTTGCCCTGTGGATCAAGCTTGATTCGCGAGGGCCTGTTCTGTTTCGCCAGGAACGCGTCGGTTTACGGGGTCGGCTTTTTGCGATCTACAAATTCAGAACCATGCGGGTCGGCGCCGCGGAACAGGGCCCGCTGATCACGGTCGGGGCTGATCCGCGCATCACACGAGCGGGAGCGCTCCTGCGTCGATACAAGCTCGACGAACTCCCGCAATTCGTCAATGTGCTGGTCGGCGACATGAGCGTGGTCGGCCCGCGGCCCGAGGTGCCGCGCTATATCGCGCTGTATCCGAGCGAAGCGCGCGATCTGATCCTGAGCGTACGGCCGGGCATCACGGATCTTGCCTCGATTGCCTACAGAGACGAGAGCGCGGTGCTCGCTGCTGCGCAGGATCCGGAGGAGCTCTACGTTCGGGAAATCCTGCCCGCCAAGCTAGAGCATTGCTGCCAATATGCCCGTAAGCGGAGCTTGTGGCTTGATCTGGTTATTGTCTGGCGCACAGCGCGAGTCGTTCTGAGCCGAACGGCCCACGGAGAAGCTCGGGCCCAGCGCAAGGGCGCGGAGCGCTGAGGCAGTAACGATTTGCGGCGCTAACTAACGCCTTGCTCGCCGTGCCCCCGGGGTGCCTCCAAGCGGTGCTCGCAATCCCGAATGCACGCCGCATGCAAACTCGCCGATCAACCGCTGCTTGGCGCCAGTGCTCCGGTATGCATTAGCATTAGCCAACGTTGGGTCGAAGCGGCGCCCCGAAACCGCGCTCCATCCGGTTCGAAAGCAACATATAGGTCATCATGCGCCCGAGGCGTGACGCGCCGAGCACGCCACTTCAATCCACCGTCGGCACTTCACGCCAGTTGAGCAGCCGCAACGATTGGCTCGGCGGCGGCATGAAGCGCTGGTTTGTCACTTTGCCGGTCGAGTCGCCGGCTACCAGCCGCACCTTGTTGCCCACCTTGACGAACTCCAGGTCGGTGATCGCCGAGGCGGTCTCGATGTAGGAAACAATGGCGTCGCTGGTGTTTAGCAGAGTCGACTTGCCGTTTCCAATATCGATGGCGTAGATCCGGCTGATCCCCGAGGGGCTGCACGGATTGCCGGCGGTCATGAAGGCCGCGAAGGCCACGATGCCGCGGCTGTAAGTGGGGTGGTTGTTGGGCACCAGTCGCCAGGCGGAGGTCGTGCTGGTGCCCAGCTCGGTGTACCAGCCCATCGAGATATTGGTGAGGGTGATGCCCGCGGTCAGGTCGCTGACTTTGGTCAGCATGGAGCGCGTCAGCGGAAACGATGCGCTGGCCGGCAGGTCGGTTGCGCTGTTGAAGGTGTTCACGCCGCCGTCCAAGATGGCGTAGAAGCTCTGCGGCGCAGTCGACTCCACGTCCGAGATGTCGAGCAGACGCCCGGTACCCACCAGCACGAAGCGTTTGCGCGTGAGTGGCTGAATTTCGATCAGCGGCAGCGTGGTGATGGGTTGTGCGGTGCCGTCGTCGCTCTTGAGCGTTGCCAGCAGCAGGGGCGCGGGGTAAGCGGTAGTGGTAGTGGTGTCCTTGGCTGCCGTCACATCAAAGCGCCAAAGCTGACCGTTGAGATCTCCCACATAGAGGGCATCGACGGTACCGTCGTTGAACTCCTTCATGAAGCCGGTGACCTGAGTCAAGCCGTCCGAAGCGCTGCCGGTACGCACCTTCTCGAGCAGAGCGCCATTCGTGGGGTTGACGAAGTAGACGTAGCCGTAGCCGTCGCTGTTGTTGTAGCCCGAGGTCAGTATGGCTACCCAGCCGTACTTCTTGGTCTTGACCACCAGCGGCGCGCCGTAGCTGTAGCCCATGGTCGAATCGGTGAACTCCCACTTCACCTTGGCGGCCACCTTGGTTTCGTCGGTCATGGAGGCCGGGTCGGTGACATCGATGGCGTAGTAGCCCTTGCCGCCCTTGCCGAGCCCGCCGATCAACAGGGTGCGCCAGTCGGAATCCGATGCCTTGGTGGTCTTGAAGGCGCCGCCGGCATTGTTGAAGTCGAGGTCGTAGGCGATCGGCGTGGCGTCCACATAGTACTTGTGGGAGTACAGCGGGTTGCCCAACTGGGCCAGCAAGCCGTCGGCATCCGAACTGCTGGACTTTGCGAACAACGCGCTCGGCACGTACGCAAACACTTCCTTGCCGGCATTGGCATCGGTGCTGCTGTCGAGCGAGCCGTTGAAGCCGTGCAGCATGCCGTCATTGGCCGCCACGTAGACCATGGTGAGGCGATCTTTCCACGTGGTCTTGAAGTTGCTGTAGCCGACGTTGACCGTTTCCGAGAAGGTTCGCGACGGCACTGCCACCGGCGTGACCTTGGCATTGACCACATCGCCCAGCAGCGTCTTGCGGAACCGGTAGGGCTTGGTGGTGGTGATTTCGGTGCGTTCGTTGCTGCGGTCACCGCGCAGCCAGTTCAGGTAATTCTCGCTGTCGTCGGTACTCACATAGCTGGTGTCCAGGGTCGCCAGCTGTGTGCTGCTGAGGTTGGCTTTGCGAAACGGAATACCCGCCGAGCCGCTCCAGGTGGCCACTCGCCGATCCGTATTCCAGCCAGCACCGGCGAGCTGCGTTTCAAGAGTGGTGCCGGTGCTCCATTTGGCGGTGGCGGTGGGGGTGCCGTCGTCGGCAAAGGTCAGTTCGCTGGCCGACAGGACGCCGCTCCAGTACTTGGCGTTGAACTGGGCGCCATAGGAAGCCGACCCGCTGGAAGCGAACTGGAATGTCGATGGCGAGAACGAGGTGGTAAAGGTTTCGATCGCGTTGGCGATGGCTGCAAAGGCCTTTTTGAGGCCCGAGATCATGTCGTCGGGGTTGCCGGCAGTGAAGTAGTTATCGGGCTTCTTTTGGGTGGCATCTGTGGTGAGGCGGGTATCTGTCAGCGTATCGCCACTGGTGGACCACCAGAGGTCCGGGATGGCCTGGTCGAACGTGTAGGGGTCGAAGCCGCCGGGTACGTTGAGGCCGCCGAACTTGGCTGTCAGGTAGAACTGGTTGTTCTTTTGAAACGACTGCTCCAGCACGTCAACCCAATAGGTCTGCACGGTCTGTTTGCCGTCCACGTCGGAACGGATGTCCTTGGCGTTGGCGTCGTAGGCCAAGCCGGCCATGTAGGCGGAATTGCCACGGCCCGGGCCGCCCCATCCGGTGTTGTCGGTGCCGATGGCGCCAAGCCCTTGCAATGCCCCGACCTTGTCGGTCGCCTTCACGGCGTCGACCGTGGTGTCCTTGCGCACCAATTCCGGCGGGGTGGTGTTCACCAGGTCGGAAGGATCGGCCGTGTTGCCGGGTACGTTTCTGTCTGCATGGGTGTAGATGTCGCCGATGCCCAGCACAAAGTTGCGTTGGCAGGTGTACTGGATTGGATCTTTCCAGTCGGTAGCAATGACCGGGAAACCATCCACCCAGGTCTTTATCGTTGCGTTGGACGCGCCGGCAGTGTTGGTCCATTCAGGCACATTGCCAAGATTGCGGAAGTAGCGCAGAGCGGCGTAGTACATCTCGCTGACCGGATCGCGCGACTTGTAGTTGCCGGGTGTCAACTGGCCGAACTTGTTGAGGTAGTTGATCACACCGCTATCCGCGATGGTCACGCCCAACGCCGAGGTGATTTGATCGGGGTTCTGCACAAGCGTCCCGTCAGTAGCATTCCACTCCCCTACCGTATTGGTCTTCGCCGATTTCAGCGGTACCGGCTCGCTCGGGCCTACAAACTTCTGCTGCGCGCGCAGCACGCCGCCGTCGCGCGCGTTGCCATTGCCTGTGCCATCTGCGGCCGTGGACTGGTTGAGGTAGCCAAAGGCGCTGAAGCGCATCTTTTGCGCGTACTGCTGCAGCAAACCCTCGGGCTTGTAGTTGCTGCCGTAGGCCTTGCAATTGGATTCCACTCCGCCGGCGCCGGCCGAGGTGTCGCACACCTTCGTGCGCATCGTGAGGTCGTAGACGCCGCTGCCGGTTTCGTTGTTGTAGTCGACCGCCGTCGTGCTGCCGGCCGCGCCGCCAAAGGAGCTGAACACCGTGGGCGACGAGGGCGTTGCCCATTGCAGCTGTATCACCGCATCGGCTCCGCTGTCGAAGTATTCGAGCTTGACGGTGAAGCTGCTGCCCTTGGTCAGCGTGACCGTTGCGTCGTTGGTGGTGGTCGAGTGGTTCGTCCAGTTGTTGATGATCAGTACATCGTTGACGTACAGGCGCACGCCATCGTCGGAGATGGTGCGGAAGGTGTAGGTTCCGGTCTCTTGCGCGACGAAGGTACCGGTATAACGCGCCGCGAAATTGTCGGCGTTGATGTCCGAAAACGGCTTGGCCGAACCCCAGATGTGGTCGGCCGAATCGGCTGCCACGGTGCGGGTCGGGCTGCCGCTGAGCGCGGTGTTGTTGTAGTACTCGCCCTTGAGTGTGCGCGGGTTGGCGGTCAGGCGCATCTTGAAGCCCATGCCATTGACCTTGATGGTCAACTGGTTGGCGCTGGTGAAGGGTGTGGCACCGGCGATCTCGCTCACGGGCAGGTCACGGTCGTCAAACAGGCCCTGGCCCGAATGCCAGCCTTTTTCAAGAATGGTCTCGGCGGCTGTGTCGACCACGCGGCGCCCTCCGGTCATGGCCCAGCGAAAGGGGTCGATGGTGGCGGTGGCGGCCCAGTTCAGGAAGTTGCCGCTCCACTTGCTGTCGTTGCTGCCGGTGCATGTGTGGCTGGTGGCCGCGCCGGCCGGCTGGAAGTAGCTCTTGTTGCCGGTGGCGCTGCCGTCAGCCTTGGTCACGCCGTTGCTGGTGGCGTCGTAGGTGTAGGTGTAGCACTTGTTGGGATCGAAGTAGCCCTTGAACTCGCTGGCGCTCGAATAGGCGGCCGTGTGGGCCGTGCGCGAGGCTGTGGGCCACTCGACCGAGAGCGCCAGCGCCAGATTGCCGGGCACGTCGGCGGTAGCGGCCCAGGGTTGGTCGGCCAGGCTGGCGGCAGGAATCGGATTCTGCATGGCGAGCAAGGCCGCGCAGACGATGGTGGTGCGCGCGGCGCGGCGCAGGCCCGGGTGCGACGACAAAGGGTGATTCATGGCTCGTTGCCCCGGCTATTCGAGAGGATTGGTGAAGGACGATTGCAGGAACACCTGCGTGTCGCGCGGGCCGCTCACGCGGACTGTCAGGCGATAGACCAGCGCCAATGCATTGCCCAGGTCCTTGCCGGCGCGTCGCGCATCGCCGCCGATCAGGTCGGTGCTGGACGGAACGGAGACGCAGTGGACGTCGGCACCGGCTGACGTGGGCGGCGTGTTGGTGGTGGTGATGGTGGGTTCGCCGGTGGCGCTGCACAGGCGGTCGATCACGTAGCGGATGGTGACGCCTGCGGCGTCGTCCTTGATGTCGGCACTGGTTGGCGAAAAATCGGCGCCGGCGACGTTCTTGCCGGTGGGAGTGGCGCCCGTTTTGAGCAGTACCATCGGAATGCCCCGGTCGTTGGCCACCAACTGCACGGCGCTGTAGTTCCTGGCTGGCATGTTGTTGTACGTGTCGGCGACCGTGGCCAGCGCACCACTCTTGAACTGTGTCAGCACCGTCGAGGCCGCAAGTTCGCCCCGATTGACGAGGTCGCGCTTGAAGGCGAGGTTGCCGGCGCTGAACAGGGAGCTATTCATCGATCGCACCACGGCGACGCCGCCGGACAGCAGCACCACCAGCACGATGAGGCAAAACAGCAGCACCACGCCGCGCTCGCGCGATGCCTTGGGAAGGGATTGCTTGGTCATGTGGTCGGCAGCAACAGCATGTTGCGCAGAGGAACGGTGAATTCGACGACGCGGTGGCGGTAATGGCGGTCGGTGATCGGTACGTCCTGTTGGAAGGTCGCGTCCAGGCTGGTGAACAGGGTGAGCTTTGATGGGGCGACATAGCTCGCGTCCGCCTCCCCGTCCACCTTGACGTTGGTGCTGCTGCTCTTTTCGTAGAGTGTGCTGCGCATCACCAGCGCCACACGCACGGCCACGATCTGGCGCGCGGTGGCGGGCGTCTTCATCACGGTGGCGATGTCCCAGCCGGTCGCGTCGGGCGCGGCCCAGGTGTCGAGCTTGCCGTCGAGATTGGTGTCCAGACCGTAGCGCGCGTAGAGGCCGTAAACGCCTTCGGCGATCGGCTGCGGCGTGTCGGTGCCGCCGGTGCGCAGCAGGTCATAGCTGAAGAGCGTGTGGTTGTCGCCCACACCGAAGAGCAGGAACTGAATGTTGTCGGGCTTGCCCAGTGCCGAGAGATAGCCCGAGCCGTCCGCCACGCTCAATAGCGCCGTAGTGTTCGAGGCGTTGTGATAGCTGCCGGCCAAGGGCAGGCTGCCCCGGCCGAACTCGTGGCTGATTCTGTCGGTGTAGTTGTCGTCGAAAGTCGAAGCCGAGGAAACTTGGTCCAGCCGGCAGTCCGTCTTGCCGCTCTGGCTGACGAGTACCAGATCGTTCTTCAGCAGGCCGATGGTGGTGTTCAACGTGAGTTGGTCGCCGCCGGCGTTGCCGATGCTCGGGCGTGCCACATCGCCGGCCGCACCGTTGCTGCCCATGACCATCAACACATCCGAGCCCGACTTGGATTGACTCTTGCCGATCAGCACCGGTGCCACGCGCAGATCCTTCTGCCCGGCGAGATCACCGAGGAAACCGGCGAAAGGGGCCTTGAAGGCGCCATCGGCATCCGTGCGCGGCAGGATTGCCGCGTTGGAGCGATCGGCGCTGAGCTTGCAGCCGAACACTCCGCCCGCGCTCCACGCCTGCGTGAAAGCCGAGCCGGCGCTGCGCAGCGCGCGGTCGAGCACGCTGGCCGAATAGGCGCCCGCCTGGCCGATGTCGTTGTTCGAGGTGGTGGTGCGCTTGTGCGCCTCGCCAATGGTGATGGTGCTCGTCACGGCCAGCGTGACCACCAGGCCGATGACCACGGCGACCAGCAGTTCCACCAGGGTCAGGCCGTGTTGCGACCGCGGCAGCGGATCGCGGCGGAAGGGGCGCGTGGATTTCATGGCAGCACCACCTGGGTCGTGAGCCTGCTGTCGGCCGCTGAGGCGGCGCGGTTCGGCGCGCGCCAGCTAATGCTGATGGTGGCTGTGTCGCCGCTGGGGGTCACACTCGCGCTGGCGCCGGGCAGGGCGCTTTCCACCTTGTCTTCCCACTTTTCCTTTTCGGCGCTGGGCAGATCGACCGTCTTGTTGAGCCACATAGTGCTGGCCAACTCGTCAGCCAGCAGCGCGGCGCGGTTGCGGTCTTCGGCATCGACCGAGAAGTTGATGGCGCGCGCCTGCAGGCCGATCAGACCGAGGATGCCGAGCGAGAACAACAGGATCGACACGAGTACCTCAATCAGGGCGATACCGGCCTGGCTGTGCGCGGCGGGGTTGCGAGGAGCGGGTTTCATGAGGCGGTGCAGCCATCGGGCTGGGTAGCGGAAAGGGTCTTGGCCGGGTCGCACATGCGTACCTGGCCGCCGAGCTTGATCTGCACGTGCAGCGGCCGGTCGGCGCCGGCGAGTTCCACCTTGTAGGTGGAGTCGCCGGCTGTGCAACTGGCGCTGGTGACCCCGGGGGAGGCATTGGTCACCAGCCTGCCCAGGGAGTTGAAGCAAACCGCCACCGGGCCGGTGATGGTGACGTTGGCGCCGGAGGCTGCGAGCACGCCGGCCTCCACGAAAGCTGCGGTCTCGCCGCTGTCCGTCAGCGTGATGGTGTTGATGGCCCAATACTTGCCGTTCTCCTTGGCGGTATAGCCGTCGCTGGGATTGCTGTCATCCGTCAGCGCAAACACCACTTGGCGGCTGCGGCGCGTGGCCTCGGTCTGTGCAGTGCGCAGACCATCCTGCAAGGCGTTGGCGATGGTGCGCACCTTGCTGTTGGCAATCCAGGTCGAGAACGCCGGCACGGCCAGCATCGCCAGGAGCGCCATGATGGAGACAGTGACCATCAGCTCGATCAGCGTGAAGCCGGCCGCTCGTCGGTTGTATACCGGGAGAGCGTGCATCAGCAACCGCCCTTCTTGGCGACCCAATCGTTGGCGCAGCCGCTCCAGCCCGATACACCGGTGACCGTCGAGGTGCGGTTGTTCTGCTGGTCAACGGTGAAGGTGAAGCCACTGGTCGTGGCGCTGCCCTCCGCCTTCAGCTTGAACGCGGTGGTGGTGGGATCGCCGTCGCAAGACAGCGTAAAGGTGCCGACCTTGCGCTTGGTTTCATCGACCTTGCAGGGCGAAATGAAGGTGGTGCCAACCGAGGCGTAGGTGCGGTTGTCCTGGTAGAAGCGCTCCATGTCCGCCCGCATGGCGGCCAAGCCGTTGTGCGCGTCGACAAGCCGGCCGCGCATCACATAGTCCTGATAGGCGGGCAGGGCGATCGCGGCAAGTATTGCGACGATGGCGACCACGATCATGACTTCGATGAGTGTGAAGCCCGCCGAGCGGCAACGTGACAGAGAGGCGTTTTGCACTGTGATGACCTTTGATCGCAACGTTTACGATGGTCACAAATTGTCACCAATCCAACGATTTTTGATTTACCGCTTGTCAGCACGCCGCTCCCTTTCGTCGACTCTGGATGGGCAATTCGTGTACTTTTTCCTGCAGGCACAATTTCGCGCATGACGCCAAACGCAGCTCGCGCAGACGCGCCCGCACCCGATATCGCCTCGGTCCTCGTTCCTGCTGCGCTGATCGCGCTGTCCTTTCTTTTCCCCTTCGCCGCTGGTCCATCGGCCAACGTCTGGCAGCAACTGGCGGCATGGAGCTGTGCGGCGCTGCTGCTGCTGGCAGGACCGGTAGCGCTGCCCGCGCGGCGCGTGGGGCTGTGGTTGGCTCTGGCCGGCGTGTCGATCCTGGTGAGGCGATCCGACAACCCGACACTCGATATTTCCACGGTCATTGCCGTGGCGGTTGTGGGCTTGGCGGCCTGCGTGGGTGCCGGGCTGGCACGCGTGTCGGCGTCACGGCCTTCGGCGCTGGCGTGGGGCCTGCTCGCGGCCGGCCTCATCAACGCCGTCCTCGGCCTGCTTCAGTACTACGGCCTCGCCGAGCCGCTCGCCCCGTGGACGACCTCATCCGACTTGGGCCAGGCTTACGGCAACCTGCGCCAGCGCAACCAGTTCGCCACGTTGATCAGCATGGCCTTGATCGCAGGGCTTTGGCTGCATGCGGCAAGCGGCCGCCGCGTACGCGCTGCGCTGCTGCCGGCCGGGCTGCTTCTGATCCTCGCAGCCGCCGCTTCCACCTCGCGCACCGGGCTGCTGCAGCTTCTGCTGATCAGCGGCACCGCCGCTTTGCTTGCCTGGCGTGAACGGCATCGCTCGAACGGGAGAACTGCGGACTACATGCTGCCGCACCCCCTGGAACTGCTGGCCCTGATTCCCGCCTATTTCGCCGCCGCCTGGCTGCTGCCTTTGCTCGCCGGCTCCGGCGTCGAAAACATGATGCACCGCCTGCGCGAAGGCGCGCCCGATGCGCACAGCCGCCTGGTGCTCTGGCGCAACGTCCTCGACCTGATCGCCCAGCACCCCTGGACCGGCTGGGGCTGGGGCGAACTGAGCTTTGCGCACTACAGCACGCTCTACGACGGCTCGCGCTTCGTCGAGATTCTCGACAACGCCCACAACCTGCCGCTCCATCTCGCGGTCGAGCTCGGCATCCCGGCGGCGCTGCTGATCTGTGGTGGTTTCGGCTGGCTGGTGCTGGCCGCGCGACCCTGGCGCGAGACGGATTCGGCGCGGCTCATGGTGTGGGGGTTGCTCGGCGTGATCGTGCTGCACAGCTTGCTCGAGTACCCGCTGTGGTACGGGCCCTTCCAGCTCGTCTTCGGGCTGTGCATGGGCTTCCTGTGGCCCGGATCGCGGGAAGCACGGTTGAAGCGGAATGCAGGGCCTTCGTTGGCTGCTGCGGCGGTCCTGATGGTGGCCGTCGGCTACGCCGCGTGGGACTACACCCGCATCAGCCAGATCTACCTCGCGCGCGATGAGCGTTTGTCGACCTGGCGAGACGACACCCTGGCCAAGCTCCGGGGCTCATGGCTGTTTGCGAACCAGGTGAAGTTCGCCAAGCTCATGCTGACGCCGGTCAGCGCCGCCAACGCGGCCGAGGTGCACGCGCTGGCGCAGCACCTTCTTCACTTCTCGCCCGAGCCGCGGGTCATTGCCAAGCTGATCGACAGCGCCATGCTGCTCGGTCTGAACGACGAAGCGCTGGCGCAGGCGATGCGCTTCAAGAAGGCGTTCCCACGCGAGTACGGCCGCTGGCTCGACAACCAGCCGATAGACGATCCGTTCGAATAGGCCCGTTTCAGCCTGCCGGGGGGTCGCCCGCCGTGTAACTCCCCGACTTCCCCCCGTGCTTCTCCAGCAGATGCACACCGTTGATCGTCATCCCCCGATCCACCGCCTTGCACATGTCATAAATCGTGAGCAGCGCCACCTGCACCGCCGTCAGCGCCTCCATCTCGACCCCGGTGGGCCCAACCGTCTCCACCGTGGCCGTGCACGCCACCTGTGGCACCCCGCCCTCAGCAATGGCGAAAGCCACCGCCACGCGGGTCAGCGCCAGGGGGTGGCATAAGGGAATCAGGTCGCTGGTCTTCTTGGCGGCCTGGATGCCCGCGATGCGCGCGATGCCGAGCACATCGCCTTTCTTGGCCGTGCCCGATTCGATCAGCGCCAGGGTCGAGGCCTGCATCTCGATGCGGCCGGTCGCCACGGCCACGCGGTGGGTGGCGGGCTTGCCCGCCACGTCGACCATGTGGGCCTGGCCTTGGGCGTCGAAATGGGTGAGTGGACTCATGGATGAACGTTCCGTAGAGTGACGCATCATACGAGGCCGAGCCATTGACGAGGAATGCCGCGCTTGACTCTTTTTCTCCACCCGATTCGACCGCCGAGGCCTCGGCTGCGAACCCTGTGCGCTACGCTTTTGATAGCATCCCAGCTCGCCCTGCCGTCCTTGGCGCAGGCCCAGCTGCTGCCGGGGATGGGCGACGGCGGCGAGATGACCGCCAGCGCTGAGCGCCGGCTCGGCGACCAGATCGCGCGCGAGCTGTACCGCGACCCCGACTACATCGACGATCCGGTCCTGGTCGAGTATGTGCAGGACATCTGGCAGCGCCTGCTGGCGGCGGCGCGCACCCGTGGCGATCTCACGCCCGAGCTCGACGAGCGCTTCGCCTGGACGGTGCTGCTGGGGCGCGACCGCAGCATCAATGCCTTCGCGCTGCCGGGGGGCTATCTCGGGCTGCACCTGGGGCTGATCTCGGCCACCGGCAGCCGCGACGAGCTCGCCACCGTGCTCGGGCACGAGCTCTCGCACGTCACGCAGCGCCACATCTCGCGCATCATGGCCAAGCAGAGCCGGCAGATGCCGCTGCTGCTCGCCGGCATGATCCTCGGCATGATCGCGGCCGGCAAGAGCCGCAATCCGGATGCCGGCCAGGCGGTGATGATGGGCAGCCAGGCCGCCTTCGTGCAGAGCCAGCTCGGCTTCTCGCGCGACATGGAGCGCGAGGCCGACCGCGTCGGCTTCGGCGTGATGACGCAGGCCGGCTTCGCGCCGCAGGGCGCCGCCGCGATGTTCGAAAAGCTGCAATACGCCTCGCGCCTCAACGACAACGGCTCCTATCCCTACCTGCGCGGCCACCCGCTCAACAGTGAGCGGATCTCGGACATGCAGGGGCGCTTCCAGTTCAAGCCGGGCGCGGAGCACACGATGCCGCTCATCATGGACCACGCGATGATCGCCGCCCGCGCCCGGGTGCTCTCGCGCCCCGGCGTCGACGTGCTGCGGCTGTGGGTCAACGCCGCCGGGGCCGGCGAATTCGCGCGCAGCTCGCCGGCCCAGCAGGCCGGTACGCTCTACGCGGCGGCGCTGTCGGCCAACGAGCTGCGCGATTTCAAGGCCGCACGCGCGCTGGCGCAGCGGCTGGTCGCGCGGACGTCGGAGGATGCGGCGGCCTCGCGCCTGGCGCGCCTGCTGTCCGCCGAGGTCGAGCTCGCGGCGAACGATGCCCCCAAGGCGGCCGCATTGCTCGATACCAAGGCCAAGGACCGGCCGGAGATGCTGCTCGCCGCGCAGGCGGCCGTCGCCACCCGCAATCCGGCGCCGATGGTCGCGCCGCTGCGCGACTGGGTGGCCGGGCATCCGCGCGATGCGACCGCCTGGCGCACGCTGGCCAATCTCTACGGGGCGCAGAACGACACGCTGCGCGCGGTGCGCGCCGATGCCGAGGCCAATGTCGCCGTCCTCGACTACGCGGGCGCGCGCGACCGGCTCAAGGCTGCGCAGGAACTGATGCGAAAGAGCGCAGAGGGGCAGGGCGGTGTGCCCATCGATCACTACGAGGCGTCGATCATCGACACGCGCGCGCGGGCGGTCGAGGCGCTGGTGAAGGAGCAGGCGGCCGAACCGCCGCTCAAATGATTCGCTTGGAGAACAGGCCGCCCAATGCCGCCTCGATGACGATACCGAGCAGCGAGTAGATCAGGGAGCCGATCAGCGCCGCCACGAAGCCGTTGACATGGAAGCCCCCGAGCAGCCCCGAGGCGGCCCAGAACAGAAGCGCGTTGATCACGAACAGAAAAAGCCCCAGCGTCACGATGGTGACCGGCAGCGTGAGCACCACCAGCACCGGCCGCACGAACATGTTGAGCAGGCCGATCACCGCCGCGGCGATCAGCGCCGAGGTGAAGTTCGGCACCTGCACGCCGCTGTAGACGTAGGTGACTGCGAGGAGCGCGAGCGCGCTCAGCAGCCATTTGAGGAGAAGTCGCATGCGCCGGACGCGGGACGACGAGCCCTATTCCGACAGCTCGTTGGCCAGCACCAGCAGCGCGCCCATGCCCAGCACCGCGCCCGGCAAGGCCCAGCCCGACTGGCCGGGCGAGGGCACATCCGGCGCCACGGGCTCGAGGTCGACGCCGATCTTCGGCCGCCGCGCATCGACGACCTGGGCCGCGCCGTGCTCCAGCTTCAGCCGCTGGGTCAGCTCGGCCAGCGGCCCCTTGGCCAGGACCGGCGTGACCTCGCCGCCTTCGAGCCGCAATGCCGGCAGCAGCTGCTCCTGCACCTTGGCGAACCATTTGCTGCGCCAGTTCTCGCGCGCACTGTGGCTCACCCATTTGCTGATGCGATGCGTCATGCGCGGCGCGCAAGCCACCAGCACCCAATGCCGGGCACCCGTGCCGACCGCTTCCGGCGACAGCTTCGCGAGAAACTCGCGCGCATAGGCCGCATCGTCGACATACAGAATGATCTTTTCCATGGGTGCTCCTTCTTTCTTGCGAGATCAGGCCGTGGCGGTGCTTTCGGGTTTCGGCTTGCGCATGGCAACCCACTTGCCGATGGCCAGCACCAGCAGCGCGCCACCGATACCGGCAATGTAGCGCACCGTGTCGGTCTGCGGGAGCTTCGGCACCCAGGTCCAGGCGGCAAGATTGCTGACGGCCGGGTCGGTCACGGCCATCGTGCCCGCGATCCAGCCCAGGAGCATGCCGCCCAGCGTGATGATGATCGGGAAGCGGTCCATCAGCTTGATGACGAGCTGGCTGCCCCACACGATGATCGGGATGCTGACCAGCAGGCCGAAGATCACCAGCGGCATCTGGTGGCCCTGGCCCGCACCCTGAGCGGCGCCGGCGATCGCGATCACGTTGTCCACGCTCATCACCAGGTCGGCCACGATCACGGTCTTGACGGCGGCCCACAGCTTGTCGCTGGCGGCGATGTTGCCGTGCGCGTCATCGTGGTCGGGCGCGAGCAGCTTGACGCCGATCCACACCAGCAGCAGCGCGCCGACCACCTTCAGGAAGGGGATCGCGAGCAGCGTGAGCGCAAAGAAGATCAGGATCACGCGCAGCACGATGGCGCCGGCCGTGCCCCAGAGAATGCCCTTGGTGCGCAGCGCCGGCGGCAGCTTGCGGCAAGCCAGCGCGATCACGACGGCGTTGTCGCCGCCGAGCAGGATGTCGATCATGATGATTTGACCGACGGCGACCCAGAATTCGGGGGCCAGTAGCTGTTCCATAAAGTCCTCTGTTCGTTTTGCTCTATCCCGAGCAGCTCGGATGAAGCGACTGAATGAGGACCGGGTGGCCCCGGGAACTTGCAATCGCTTCGATCAAACCTGCACGGGTTCAAATCGAAGGTCTTGCTCGGCAGCGTGTATGGGCTGCCCGTCAGGCCGGAAGTGTTGTGCGCTTCGTATTGACGACCTGGCGATATCCGCCTTCGGGAAAGCGGACGGGAGCTACTCCCCTTCGTGGCCTGAATTAAAGCATCGAGACCCCCGGCGTGGCAACTGGAATTTCCCCGGGCTTCAAAGAGAAAACGTCTGCATGCGCCGTTGTTCGGCCATCCGATGCTATGGATTTTGTAGCGCCGCATAACCTTCGATCGCCTCGGGACTTTGCGGGACTATGATGCCCGCTCGCTTTTTTCCGACCTCATGGCCGCCATCCACATCACCGACATCGAGGCCGCCATCAACTTCTGGCGCGAGCAGAAGCCCTCGCCCGATGGCATCACCCTCGCGCCCGAGCTGCGCGCGCTGGCCGAGGTCTATGCGCTGATGGTGTTTCACCACGAAGACGAGGTCGACGAGGTCGGCTTTCCCGCACCAGCCTGGGATGCCTGGCTGGCGTGGTACCTCAGCACGCCCGACACGCCCTGCATCGCCATCTGCTCCACCAGCCAGGGCGACGACGAGTGCAAGGGCTGCGGGCGCAGCTTCGACGAGGTGCAGCACTGGCCCGCCATGACCCCGGGCGAGAAGCGCTCGACCTGGCGCCGCATTACGATGCAGGACAGCGCCTGGCGCTTCAACAAGTACGCCGAGCGGGCGCGCGAGGCCGAGCACGTCTGGCCCGAGGACCCGGTTCCGGCGGACGCGCCGAGCTGAAAGAAATTCCAATGCGCCGCCTCGTGCAAGCCCCCAACCTGGCGATCGCCACGCTGTGGGTGCATGCGCTGCGCGAAGACGGGGTCGCGGCCTCGGTGCAGCGCGAATACCTCGGCGCCGCGGCCGGGCAGTTGCCGCCCGATCAGTGCCTGCCCGAGATCTGGATCGAGGACGAGTCCCAGTTCGCGCTGGCCGAGCGCCTGCTCCACGAGCTGCAGCACCGGCCGCAGCGGCGCTGGCAGTGCAGTTGCGGCGAGCTCATCGAAGGCGGATTCGAGCAGTGCTGGCAGTGCGGCGCGATGATGCCGCCCGCCTGAACCGAAGCCCGTCTACTTCAGCCGCACGGGCTCGATGTCGATGTTGTGCCTGCCGTCGCCCAGCATCAGCGCGCCTTCCTGGATCGTGGCCTGCAGCTGCATGGAGCGCTGCGCGAGCGCGGCGAGCGACTGCGAGGCGGCCGTCGGCACGCGGAACACGCTGAGGTTCTGCGGCCGCGTGAGCTTGTTCTCGATGCCGCGCCACCAGATCTCGGCCGCGTGATTGAAGCAGTAGACGATGACTTCGTCGGCCTTGCCGCAGGCCTTGATGATCGGCTTGTCCTCGGGCTGCCCGACCTCGATCCAGAGCTTCACCTCGCCGGTGAAATCGCGCAGCCAGACGTCGGGCTCGTCGGGGTTCGACAGGCCGGCGCCGAAGGCCAGCGTGCCGTCGCCGTTGCACACGTCCTGCAGCTTGTAGGCGTTGAGCGCCAGCGCCACCAGCCGGATCATCATTCGCTCGTCGGTCTCGCTGGGATGGCGCGCGAGCGTCAGTGCGTGGTCGGCGTAGTAGCCGTGGTCGATGTCGGCGACAGCAAGGTTGGCTTTGAAGATCGTCGATTTCAGGGCCATCAGATCCGCCGCGCGAGTTCTGCGGCTTTGCCGATGTAGCTGCCCGGCGTCATCGCCAGCAAGCGTTCTTTCTCGGCCTCCGGAATCTCCAGCGAGCGGATCAGGCCGTGCAGCGCCTCGGCCGTCACCGTCTTGCCGCGCGTGACTTCTTTCAGCTGCTCGTAGGCGCCCTGGACGCCGAAGCGCCGCATCACGGTCTGGATCGGCTCGGCCAGCACTTCCCACGAGGCGTCGAGGTCCTCGGCCAGCGCTTCCTCGTTGAGTTCGAGCTTGCCCAGGCCGGTCGCGAGGCTCGCGTAGGCCAGCACGGCATAGCCGAAGGCCACGCCGATGTTGCGCAGCACGGTGCTGTCGGTGAGGTCGCGCTGCCAGCGGCTGATCGGCAGCTTCTCGCTCAGGTGGCGCAGCACCGCGTTCGCGAGGCCGAGGTTGCCCTCGGCATTTTCGAAGTCGATCGGGTTGACTTTGTGCGGCATGGTCGAGGAGCCGATCTCGCCTGGCTTGAGGCGCTGCTTGAAGTAGCCCAGGCTCACGTAGCCCCAGATGTCGCGCGAGAGGTCGACCAGGATGGTGTTGGTGCGCGCCACCGCATCGAAGAGCTCGGCCATGTAGTCGTGCGGCTCGATCTGGATGCTGTAGGGCTGGAAGCTGAGCCCCAGGCCAAGCGGTGCCGGCGTCTCGACCACCTTGCGGCTGAAGGCCTCCCAGTCGAATTCGGGCCAGGCCGCCATGTGCGCGTTGTAGTTGCCGACGGCGCCATTCATCTTGGCCAGCAGCTGCACGCCGGCGATCCGTTCGCGCGCCTTGGCCAGGCGCACCGCGACGTTCGCGAACTCCTTGCCGACGGTGGTGGGGCTCGCCGTCTGTCCATGCGTGCGCGAGAGCATGGGCACGGCGGCGAACTTGGTCGCCATCGCGCGCAGGGTCGCGATCAGGCCGTCGATCGCCGGCAGCACCACTTTCTCGCGGGCCGCCTGGATCTGCAGCGCATGGCTGGTGTTGTTGATGTCTTCGCTGGTACAGGCGAAATGCACGAATTCGGAGGCCGCGAGCAGCTCGGGCCGCGCCTCGAATTTCGACTTGATCCAGTACTCGACCGCTTTCACATCGTGGTTGGTGGTCTTCTCGATCTGCTTGATCGCGATCGCGTCGGCCTCGGAGAAATTGGTGACCAGGCCCAGCAGGTACTTGCGTGCGCCGCCTGTGAGCGGCTTGAATTCGGGGAAGCCGCAGTCGGACAGGGCGATGAACCACGCCACCTCGACCTGCACCCGCCGGTGCATATAACCCTGTTCGCTCATCAGCGGGCGCAGCGCCGAGAGCTTGGCCGCGTAGCGGCCGTCAAGGGGGGAAAGGGCGGAGACGGTAGAGAAACTCATGGGCCAATTTTAGGTGGCGCCCCGCCGCTATCAATTTCAGTTCTCCGCCGCCTCCTTGAAAAAGGCGATCCGCTCGGCTGTGGCCGGATGCGAGGAGAAGGCCAGGCCGATGGCGTCGTCGTCGAGCCCGGCGCGTTTCTGCGCGCCGCGCCAGCGCTCGATGGCCTCGAAGAAGCCGACCATCACCCGCGGCGAAATGCCGGCCGCGCGCATCAGGCGCACCGACTCCGCGTCGGCCTCGCGCTCTGCATCGCGCGAGTAGCCCAGCGCGGCCAGCAGCACCGGCGCGCTACCGATCAGCGTGCCGAAGTCGCCGAAGGCGACCGATACCGCGAAACCGACCGCCGAGACCTGCACCAGCTGCCGCATCGCGTGGCGCTGGCGCACATGGCCGAACTCGTGGGCCAGCACGCCGAACACGGCTTCGTCGTTGCCGGGCATCAGCTGCACCAGCTCGTCGGTGAGGATGATCGTGCCGCCCGGCAGCGCCAGCGCATTGGGGCCCAGCTGCTTGTCGCGGCCGCGCCGGAACTCGAGCTTCCAGGCCGGCCCGCCCTCCGCATCCTCCGGGTGGGCCGCCCGCACCATCCGCGCGAAGGCGCGGCGGATGCGTTCCTGCTCGACGGGCGGCAGGGCGCTGGGCTGCAGCAGCGACTGGTCGACCGAGGCCAGCACCTCCTCGCCGATCAAGGCGTCGACGCGAAGCGGCACCGCCGCGGTGACGCCGCGCGCCACCCAGGGCAGGCCCCATTGGTACAGGGTCGCGGTGGCGGCCAGCAGCAGCACGAAGGCGATCGCGACGCCGCGCCAGTTCTGCTGGGCGCGCACCACCCAGCTTTCGGCGCGGCCTTGCTGCGCGGCCCACTCGTCCCAGGCCGCGACGTCGAGTGCCTGAACGCTGGCGCCCTGCGGCAATTGCGCGATGCGCCCGCCGTGCCGCGTGCGCTCGGGCCAGCGCACCTGGGCCAGCGGCACGGTGACCGGCGCGAAGGTTTCGCCCGGCGCCGGCGCGATCGTCAACAGGTCGCCCTGGACGTGCAGGCGCGCCGCGTATGGCCGGCTGCTGCGGCCGTCGAAGAAGCGCGCGTCCAGGGCTGAGCTCACATCCCGATGTCCAAACCGAACAGATCGGCCGCCATGTCGCCCGTCGCGCCCGGGTCTTCGCGCCCGGCCACCTGGCTGATCTGGTCCAGCCCGATGCGGGTCTGTAGCTCGACCGCCTCGATCTGCGCGCGCCGCGTGTTCACCACGGCGAAAGGCCAGTAGAGGCCGAGGGTCAGGAAGATCAGCAGGTAGTTCTTGCACTGCAGACCCAGGTAGTTCTTGAGCAGCAGGCGACTGTCGAAACGCATCAGCTCGTTGCCGGTGGTCGACCACAGCAGGTTCTGCAGCCGCACCTGCAGATAGGACTTAGGCAGGATGTTGAACAGCAGGACGCCGCCGAAGCCCAGCACTACGACCAGCACCACGAAGGCCGCGCCCATGCCGCTCTTGCGGCCGGCGAAGGCGAGGCCGCCGAACACGACGATGGCGATCACGAAGGCCACGAAGCTCAGCCCGATCAGCTTGATGAAGATGCCGTAGAGCACGCCCACGTCGGCCTTGAGCCGCGTCTGCAGTCCGCCGATGGCGTAGTTGCCGTGCTGGTAGCGCTTCACGCGCCAGAGGAAGTAGGGCACGCCCACCATGAAGGCCGTCATGCCGATGCCGATCACGCCGGCCGCGACCGCCGGCAGCGCCTGGGGCGCCTCGCCGCCGGTGCCGGCCATCGCGCCTGCGAGCGCCACCGGCAGCAGCGCCAGCGCGAGCGGCGGCAGCATGCAGGCATAGGCGCCGGCCGTGTCGCCGGCGAAGTGGAAGCGCAGGCCGCGCCAGCTGGTGTTGGCGAGCCGGAAGCGCATCGCGGCACGGAAGAGGGCCGGCCACAGCACGACGAAGGCCAAGGCGGCCACCAGCGCGGCCCAGCCGGAGAAGTTGCTGCCCACCGAATAGGCGATCAGGAAGCCGGCGGCGATCAGCGTGCCGCGCAGCATCTTGACCGGCTCGCCGTGGAAGTCCAGCGCGTCGCCGCCGACCCAGGTGTTGCTGTAGAAGTACTTGAGCTTGCGGACCTTGGCCCAGGGCAGGTAGATGCCGAGGGTGACGATGATCAGCAGCAGGTTCACGATCCAGATGCGGAAGTACTCGCTGCCGCTGGCCGTGAATTCGATCGGATGGCGTTCCGGGGTGGCGTCGACAGGCGCTTCGATGTCCATGCTTTCCTACCTTTTCCCTCGTTGGTATGTAGTCGATTCTGCACTGCGCGCGTTCACCGGGCCCCTCGGAAGCTTCGTCCTTCAGGGGGAGCCAGAGCGCGGCCAAGGCCATCCTCGACCAAGGCTGGGGCGAGTTCGCCCGCTTACTTGAATACAAGCTCGCCGCGCGTGGAGGCGAACTGGTTAAGGTCAATCCGGCCTACACCAGCTGCAAGTGCCGTCTTTGCGGTCACCTGAGCGCTGACAACCGAATGAGCCAAGCGCTCTTTTCCTGCGCGGAGTGCGGCCACGCAGAGCATGCAGATGTGCATGCTTCAAAGAACATTTTGACCGCGGGGCGCGCGGCTTGGGCTGCGAGAACAGCCCGAGGGCGGGCTTCTGGGCAACCAGGAGCTGCCGCCTGCGAAGAGGACGTTAGACACCTGCCACGCGCGAGCGTTACGGGTGCAGCCTCGAAAGCCCGAGGGCTCGCGCCCACGGGACAGGCGCAGGAACCCACCGAAACGACTATGACTGGGCTTGCCCCTGCGTGGCGCGGTAGGAATCCCCGTCCTTCTGGGCGGGGAGGACGTCAACTAGAATCAAAACGCTATAACGACGACCCCGGAAGGGAGAGAGCCTGCATGAAACTGATCGGATCCGCTGCCAGTCCCTATGTGCGCAAGGTGCGCGTGGTCATGGCCGAAAAGCGGCTCGACTACCAGTTCGTGATCGAGGACGTCTGGTCTGACGACACGACCATCGCCAGTTCCAACCCGCTGGGCAAGGTTCCCTGCCTGATCATGGACGGCAGCGAGGCCATGTTCGACTCGCGCGTGATCGTCGAGTACCTCGACACCCTCTCGCCGGTCGGCAAGCTGATTCCGCAGCAAAGCCGCGAGCGCGCCGAAGTGAAGACCTGGGAAGCGCTGGCCGACGGCGTGATGGACGCCGGCATCCTCTGGCGCCTCGAGGCGACCTGGGCGCGCCGGGCCGACGGTGAGCGCAGCCAGGCCTGGATCGATCGCCAGCGCGCCAAGGTCGAGGGCGGCATCCGCGCGATGGCCAAGGGCCTGTCCGACAAGCCCTTTTGCAGCGGCATCCACTTGAGCCTGTCGGACATCGCGGTCGGCTGCGCGCTCGGCTGGGTCGGCTATCGCTTCCCCGAGATCGACTGGCGCGGCGAGCACGCCAATCTGGCCCGCTTGTACGACAAGCTGATGCTTCGGCCCAGCTTCGCCGACACCCAGCCCTGACGAAAAAAGAAAGGCGCCGCAAGGCGCCTTTTTTCTTCGACCCGGAGGTGGAATATAAAAATGCTGCGAGGCGCCCCGAAACGAAGGAGGGAGGGAGGGAGGAGGAGAAGAATCGCCTCGGGATTTCGACCGAACGGCAAGCGCCCAGAAGACCTCGCAACATGAAAATGGCCGGGCTTTACGTGCCCGAGACCGGTATGAGCCCAGCCCGCGGGAGCCGGTTCCCGGGGCAGTGGTAAGCATTTGTGACGAATGCCGCAGGCGGCGCGTCAGTTGGGCCCGAGCTGCTTTTCCAGGTCGCGCACGAAGCCGCGATCGTCTGGCGAGGTCATGCTCGAATAGGACTCGACCACTTTGCCGTCGCGACCGATCAGGTACTTGTAGAAGTTCCATTTCGGCGTGGTGCCCGAGGCTTGTGCCAGCTCCTTGAACAGTGGATTGGCCTCCGCGCCGCGGACCGAGGACTTGGCGAACATCGGAAATTTCACGCCGAAAGTGCTTTCGCAGAACTCGGCAATCTCCTTGTTCGTGCCCGACTCCTGCGAGAAATCGTTGGAGGGGAAGCCCAGCACCACCAGTCCGCGCGAGCGGTACTTGCTGTCCAGCGCCTCCAGGCCCTTGTACTGCGGAGTGAAGCCGCAAAAGCTCGCCGTATTGACCACCAGCACCACCTTGCCCGCATACTGACACAGCGCCTGGGGTTTTTCGTCTTGCAGCCGCGGGAAGGTGTGCTGCAGGATGGGGGGGCAAGCGGCGGGAGGCGGGGCCGGGGCGCTCGTGGCCTGGGCGCTGGCGCTGGCCGGCAGAAGAAAGGCAGCAGCCGCGAGCGCCGAAAGAAAGAGCGCTGGCCGTCGGATCGAGATTCGCATGGCGGGTTTCCGGTGTGAAAAAGGGGGGCATCCGCGCCGCGGCGGGGGTACGCAGCCGCCATCATCGCGCGCTTGTCACGAGCGCGCCAAAGCAGCCGACTAAAATCCGCCGGCTTAAGAAAGACATTGATGCTTTATCCGGAACTCTTCAGACAGCTCGAATCCGTCCGCTGGGACATGGACAAGGATATTCCGTGGCAGTCTTTCGATGCAAGCCGCCTGTCCGAAGAACAGGCCCAGACCATCAAGATGAACGCGATCACGGAATGGGCGGCGCTGCCGGCCACCGAGATGTTCCTGCGCGACAACCGGCATGACAGCGACTTCTCGGCTTTCATGTCGATCTGGTTCTTCGAGGAACAGAAGCATTCTCTGGTGCTGATGGAGTACCTGAAGCGCTTCAGCCCCCAGCATGCGCCCACCGAGCAGGAACTGCACGACGTGCGCTTCGACTTCGACCCCGCGCCGCCGCTCGAAACGCTGATGCTGCACTTCTGCGGCGAGATCCGCCTGAACCACTGGTACCGCCGCGCGGCCGAGTGGCACACCGAGCCGGTCATCAAGCACATCTACACCACGCTGAGCCAGGACGAGGCCCGCCACGGCGGCGCCTACCTGCGCTACATGAAGCGCGCGATGGAAAAGTTCGGCGATGAGGCGCGCGCGGCCTTCACCAAGGTCGGCGTGCTGATGGCCAGCGCCAGGCGCACCGCCCAGGCGCTGCATCCGACCAACCTGCACGTCAACAAGGCGCTGTTCCCGCGCGACACCATCCAGAGCCGCGTGCCCGATCCGGACTGGCTCGAGCACTGGCTGGACAAGCAGATCAAGTTCGACGCCGTCTGGGAGAACAAGGTCGGCGAGCGCATCCTGCACAACCTGAGCCTCTTGATGAACCGCAGCTTCAAGACCGTGCAGGAGCTCAACCGCTACCGCAAGGAACTGGCGGCCTCGCTGGGGCCACAGCCCGCGTACCAAGGCGCCTGAGCGTTTGTGCAGAGCCCGTCACAAGACGGGCAGTTCGTCCGTCTTGCTTGCATATGGACGCTTCCACCCAAACTTTCGACCGCCATCGCCGGCGCCTGCTGGGCATCGCCTATCGCATGCTCGGCTCTTCCGCCGATGCCGAAGACGTGGTGCAGGACGCCTGGCTGCGTTGGAACGATGCCACCGTCGATGCGCTGAACAACCCCGAGGCCTGGCTGGTCACGGTGGTCACGCGCCTGTCGATCGACCGGCTGCGCGCCGCCAAGCAGCAGCGCGACCACTACGTCGGCACCTGGCTGCCCGAGCCGCTCGTGACCGATGCGCCGGCCTCGCCCGAGCAGATGCTGGAGCGCGCCGACGACGTTTCGATGGCTTTCCTGGCCGTGCTCGAGCGACTGGCGCCCGAGGCGCGCGCTGCCTACCTGCTGCGCGAGGTGTTCGATGCCGACTACGGGGACGTGGCCCGCACCCTCGGCAAGAGCGAGGCAGCCTGCCGCCAGCTGGTGCATCGCGCCAAGACCCAGATCCAGGACCAGCGGCCGCGCTTCGCGGTGGAGCGCGAGGCTCACCAGCGCCTGCTGGAGGGGTTTGCGGAGGCGGCGGCCAGCGGCGACATGGCGCGGCTGAAGGCGCTTCTGGCCGAAGACGTCGAGCTGATCGGAGACAGCGGCGGCAAGGTGCCCGCCTTTCGCCAGATGCTGCGCGGCGCCCAGCGCATTGCGCAGTACTACTACGCGGTCGTGCGGCTGCTCGGCATCGGCCTGCGCCTGCAGGTGGTGGAAGTCAATGGCGAACCGGGCCTGCTGCGCTTCTTCAACGGCGCGCTGGAGTCGGTGCAGACCATCGAGACCGACGGCGAGCGCATCCTGCGCATCCGCACGCAGCGCAATCCCGAGAAGCTGCAACGCATTGCCGCGCAGTTTTCGTCGCGGGCCATCACGCGCGAGGAACTGATGGCGCTGAGGACGCCCGCGCCCTGAAAGGTCAGCGGCGCTCGACGATCATCGGTGCGAGCTGCAGTCCGTTGCGCACCTGCTCGGCCGTGTCGCGCGCCAGCTCGCGCGAGGCGTAGGGCCCGAGTTGCAGCCGGTAGGTGCCGCGCTCCGCGAACACGTTGAGCGCCGGCGCGAGCGTGGGCAGGCTGCGTGCCACCTGCTGCTGGAAGCGATCGACGCCGTCGCGCTGGCTGAAGGCGCCCAGCTGCACCCAGAAGCCCGAGCTCGGCGATGAGGCCGACGCAAGCGTGGCCTCGGGCGCTGCTGCCGGCAGCGGCGCGGCTTCGGCCGTGAGTGGCGGCAGCGCGGCGAGCTCGCGCACCTCCGCGCGCGGCGCGGCGAGCACTGGGCTGGTGAGGGCCGCAGGCACGGCCACGCTGTCGGGCGCAAGCGGGCGTGGCGCCACGGGGGCGGCCGACGCCAGCGCTGAAGTGCCCGTGTCGCCACGCCGCCATGTACCCGCGCGGATGTCCTCGTTCGTGATGCGCTCGATCTCCACCGGCGCCACGCCGCGCAGCAGGTCGAGCTTGAGGGCCGCGGTGTAGCTCAGGTCGATGATCCGGTCGTCGTGGAAAGGGCCACGGTCGTTCACCCGCACGACGGCTTCTCGTCCGTTGGCCGGGTTGCGCACGCGCACGTAGCTCGGCAGCGGCAGCGTCTTGTGCGCCGCCGTCATCGCGTACATGTCGTAGGGCTCGCCGCTGGCGGTGGACTGATTGTGGAACTTGCGGCCGTACCAGGAGGCGAGGCCGGTTTCGCGCCACGGCCGGTCGTCGGTGATCGGCACGTAGGACCGGCCCAGCACCACATAGGGCTTGCTGGTGCCCCCGCTGCTGCGGATCGCTTCCACGCGCGGCTCCGCATCGGGCACCTGGCCGAGGCCCGCGGGCGGATTGGCATCGGGACCGTCGCGTCCGATGCCGGGGCCGCCACGCGGCCCACTGGCGCAACCGGCCAACAGCAGCAGTACCGCGCCGGCGACCAGCGCGAGGCTGCGTGCACTGGCCGGCCTAGCCAAACACCACCTTCCACAAGGCCAGCATGGCCTCGCGCTCGGCCACCAACGAACTCATCGGCACCTGCGTCGGCTCTTCGTTGAGCCGCGCCCGGTGCTGTACGCGCCGCAGCTCGCGGTAGGCGGCGGCCGCGTTCGCACCGATCCCTTCGGGCAGCAGGCCGGCTTTCTCGGCGCGCAGCAGCAGCGCGATGTTGCCCACGTTGGGAATCAGCTCGGGATGCGCCTTCGCTTCCGACAGCACGAGAAACTGCACCGTGAACTCGGCATCGACCATGCCGCCCGCGCTGTGCTTGACGTCGAAACGGTCGGCCTTGACGGGACGCGCGGCGCGCACCTTGTCGCGCATCGCGACGATCTGCGCCTTGAGCGCGTCGCGGTCGCGCGGCGCGGTGACCACGGCTTCGCGGATGCGGTCGAAGCGCTCGCCCAGCGATGAATCCCCCAGCACGAATCGCGCGCGCGTCATGGCCTGGTGCTCCCAGGTCCACGCGGTGTTGCTGCCGCGGCCGAGCTGGTACTTCTCGTAGGCCTCGAAGCTGGTCGTGAGCAGGCCCGAGTTGCCGTTGGGCCGCAGCGCGGTGTCGATCTCGAACAGGTCGCCCTCGCGCGTCTTGACCGTGAGCCAGTTGATCAGCTTGCGCACATAGGCCGCGTAGACCTCGCTGGCGCGCTCGTCGTCGTCGTCGTAGACGAACACGATGTCCAGGTCGCTGCCGTAGCCGAGCTCCTTGCCGCCGAGTTTTCCGTAGCCGATGATCGCGAACTGGGGCGCTTCACGGTGCGGGTTGCGCACATGGGGCCAGCACCAGCGTGCCGTCACACGCAGTACCGCATCGGCCAGGGCGCTGAGATCGTCGGCCACCTGCTCGACCGTGATGCGGCCGTCGACGTCGCGCGCCAGCGTGCGAAACACCTCAGCGTGGTGCGCATGGCGCAGCAGGTTCAAGAGGCGCTCCTCGTCGGCCTCGCCGGTCTGGCGCAGCGAGAGATGTCGGGCTTCCAGCTCGCGCTCGAACTCGGTGGCCGAGAAGCGCCCGGCCAGCATCTCGTTGCTGGCCAGTTCGTCGATCACCCCGGGATGCTGCATCAGGTAGCGTGCCGGCCACTTGGCCGAGCCCAGCAGGCGCAGCAGGCGCTCCTGCACCGCCGGCCGCTCGACCAGGAGCGCGATGTAGTTGTCGCGCCGGAGCAAGGGTTCGATCCAGTCGGCCCAGCGCAGCGCGGCCTCGACATGGTGGCCGATCTGCCCCGGGGCTTCGCTGTCGGGTTCGCGCAGCCACTGGCCGGTGCGCTGCACGAGCTGGCGCAGGCGCGCGCGGGTTTCGTCGCGCAAGGCGGTCACCCGCGGGTTTTCGCACCAGTCCCGGATGCGTTCGGCAAAGGCCGGCGGCAGCTCGTCGATCAGCTCGCTCAGGTCGACCGGTGCAGGGTTGGCGCTGCCGCCGTTGCATCGCGAGCAAGGCTTCTTGCCGCCCAGCAGCTTGTCGAATTCCTGCGCAACGAATTCGCGGTGCGCATCGAGCTGCGACAGGAAGAGGCAGCAGTCGGCATAGCCGAGCGTGTGCGCGATCCAGCGCAGGTCTTCGTCGTGGACCGGCAGCACGTGGGTCTGCTGGTCGTCCAGGTACTGGATGCGATGCTCCACCCGGCGCAGGAATTCGTAGGCCGCGGCCAGCGCATCGGCCGTTTCCTGCGGCATCAGGTTGGCGCGCGCCAGGCGCTGCAGCGCATCGAGCGTGGGCCGGGTGCGCAGCTCGGGGAACTTGCCGCCGCGCACCACCTGCAGCAGCTGCACGATGAACTCGATCTCGCGGATGCCGCCGCGCGAGAGCTTGACGTCGTTGGCGCGCTCGGGCCGTCCGGCGCTGCGGCGCGCGGCCTGCTCGCGGATCTGCCGGTGCAGCGTGCGCAGCGAGTCGAACACGTTGTAGTCCAGATAGCGCCGGAACACGAAGGGCAGCACCACGCCGCGCAGCGCCCGGGCCGAGCAGTCGTCGACCACAGACTGCGGCGCCACCACGCGGCTCTTGAGCCAGGCGAAGCGCTCCCACTCGCGGCCCTGCACCTGGAAATACTCTTCGAGCGCATCGAGCGACACCGCGCTGGGCCCCGAATTGCCGTTGGGGCGCAGCGCCAGGTCGACGCGGAACACGAAGCCGTGCGCGGTGGTGTCGCCCACCAGCGCATAGATGCGCTTCACGGCGCGCGCGAAGTACTCCTGGTTCGCGAGGCGCGAGCGCCCGTCGGCATCGCCCGCGGTCTCGCCGTCCTGGTCGTAGAGATAGATCAGGTCGATGTCGCTCGACACGTTGAGCTCGCGCGCGCCGAGCTTGCCCATGCCCACCACCCAGAGCTGGGCGCGCTGGCCTTCGGGGCCGAGGGGCGCGCCGTGCTGCGCGTCGAGTTCGGCGCAGGCTTCGCGGCAGGCGACATCGAGCGCGAACTCGGCCAGCTGGGTCACGGCGGTGGTGACCACGGCCAGCGGCGCATGATGGTCGCAGTCCAGCGTGATGAGCCGCTCCATCACCAGCTGCCGCACGGTGCGCAGCGCATCGGCCACGTTGTCGCCGCGCTCGCGCAGCGCCCGGAAGGCCTGCGCCATGTGCTCGCGCAGCGGCTCGCCAGGCGGCAGCAGCGCGAGTTCGGACGCGTAGCGGCGGCGCAGGCGCTGCACGAAGCGCGAGTAGTCGGACAAGGAGGGTGCCGCGATGACTTCGGCTTCGGTGGAACCCGGGTGGGAGCTGGCGGTCATAATTCCTGACACAGCGCGATCCTCAATGAACGACACGACGTCTTCCCCTTCACGTCTGCTTCTCAAGATCACCGCTGTGACGGCGCACTGGTTGTTGGGTTTGCTGATCGGTGCATGGCTGCTGCTTGCGCTGTCAGTCGTAGTCCTACACGTCTGGATTGTGCCGCGAATCGGCGACTACCGTGGCGCGCTCGAAGCGCAGGCCAGCAAGGCCATGGGCGTGCCGGTGCGCATCGGTTCGATCACCGCCCAGTCCGGCAGCCTGTTCCCGAGCTTCGAGCTGCGCGACGTGGTGCTGCTCGACGAGCGCCAGCGCGAGGCGCTGCGCCTCGCGCGCGTGGTGGCCAGCGTCTCGCCGCGCTCCATCTGGCGCCTGAGCTTCGAGCAGCTCTACATCGAGCAGCCGCAGCTGGAGGTGCGGCTGGACGTGCTCGGCAAGCTGCACGTGGCCGGCCTCGACATGTCGACCGACACCACCGGCGAAGGCCGCGGCGCCGACTGGTTCTTTGCCCAGCGCGAGTTCGTGATCAAGGGCGGCACCGTGCGCTGGACCGACGAGCGCCGCGGCGCCGCGCCGCTGCTCTTGACCGACGTGCAGTTCGTGGCCCGCAACAGCAGCCGCCGCCATGCGATGCGGCTCGACGCCACGCCGCCGGCCGGCTGGGGCGAGCGCTTCACGCTGCGCGGCCAATTCCGCCAGCCGCTGCTGTCCGTGCGCAGCGGCAAGTGGCAGAGCTGGGACGGCCAGGTCTATGCCGAGCTGCCGCACATCGACGCCACGCGCCTCGGCCAGTACGTGGCGCTCGACGCCCGCATCCGCGAGGGCAACGGCGCCCTGCGCGTCTGGGCCGATGTCAACGAGGGCAAGGTCATCGGCGGCGCCGTCGACCTGGCGCTGATGCGCGTCGACACCTCGCTCGGCAAGGGGCTCCAGCCGCTGGTGCTGCGCGCCGTCACCGGGCGCCTGGCCGGCCGCATGACCGACGAGACCCTGGAGTTCTCCACCACAAATCTGCAGTTCGATACGGCCGATGGCATGCGCTGGCCGGGCGGCAACCTGTGGTTTCAGCACACGCCGGCGAAGGGCCGCACGTCCGAACGCGGCGCCTTGCGTGCCGACCGGCTCGATCTCGCGGCGCTGGCGCTGATTGCGGATCGCCTGCCGCTCGGCGAGGCGACGCATAAGCTCATCGGCGGCCTGGAGCCGCGCGGCCTGGTCGAGCGCATCGACGCCAACTGGCAGGGCTCGCTCGGCGCGCCCGACAAATACCAGGCGCGCGGCCGGGTCAGCGGCTTCGGCATCGCCTCGCAGCCCGGCACGCCGAGGGCCGCTGTTCCCGCGGCACCGCGTTCCGCCGCTGCCGCGCCGACGCAGCCACTGCCGCCGGTCGGCGCGCCCGGCCTGCGCGGCGCGACCATCGACTTCGATGCCAGCCAGGCCGGCGGCAGCGCCGCGTTCTCGATCGCGAACGGCGCGCTCGAGTTTCCGGGCGTGTTCGAGGATCCGATGATTTCGATCGACCAGCTGTCCACCCAGCTCACCTGGAAGGTCGACGGCGAGAAGACCCAGCTGCAGCTCGCCAACCTGAAGTTCGCCAACGCCGACGCCGAGGGCGAGGCGCAGGCCAGCTGGCGCACCAGCGACCCGGCCGTCTCGCGCGGGCGCTCGCGCTTTCCGGGCGTGCTCGATCTGCAGGGCAAGCTCAACCGCGCCGACGGCACCCGCGTGTTCCGCTACCTGCCGCTGCACATCCCCAAGCACACGCGCGACTACGTGCGCGACGCGGTCACCAAGGGCAGCGCCAGCGTGGTCGATTTCAAGGTCAAGGGCGACCTGTGGGACATGCCCTTCACCGACCCGCGGCACGGCGACTTCCGCATCGCTGCGCGCGTGGCCGACGTCACTTACGCCTACGTGCCGCCTGCGGCGGGCGAGGCGAAGGTATGGCCCGCGCTCAACGGCCTCTCGGGCGAACTGGTCTTCGAGCGCGCCGGCATGCTGGTGCGCAACGCGCGCGGGCGCGTCGTCGGCGCGCCCGGCATCGAGATCGCCAAGGCCGAGGCCCAGATCGCGGACATGGCACATCACGCACCGCTGCTCAAGGTCGACGCCCAGGCCAAGGGCCCGCTCGGTGAACTGCTGCGCGCCGGATCGCCGCTCGCGGGCGAGGCCGGGCCGACGCTGGCGCACGCGCGCGCCACCGGCAACGCCGACTACCGCCTGCGCCTGGAACTGCCGCTCGCCGCGATGGACAAGGCGAAAGTGCAGGCCAGCGTCGCCCTGGCCGACAACGAGATCCAGATCGCCCCCGAAATGCCGCCGCTCACCCAGGCGCGCGGCACGCTGAGCTTCACCGAAAGCGGCTTCTCGCTGGCCGGCGTGCAGGCCCGAGCGATGGGCGGGGCGCTGCGCATCGAGGGCGCCGGCCGCTATGCCGGCGCCGCCAACGAGCTGAGCCTGCGCGCCCAGGGCACGGCCACCGCCGACGGCCTGCGCGCGGCGCGCGAGGTCGACTGGCTCGCGCGCCTGGCGAAAAACACCAGCGGCAGCACGCCCTACACGGCCTCCTTCGCGGTGCGCGAGGGCGCCTCCGAGTTCTCCTTCGTCAGCAGCCTGCAGGGCCTCGCGCTGCAGCTGCCCGCACCGCTGGCCAAGCCGGCCGACGAGGCGATGCCGCTTTCGATCGAGAAGAAGGTCGTTCTGCGCGAGGCACGCCCCGGCGCTGCGGCGCTGCTGCAAGACCGGCTCTCGATCGAACTGGGCCGCGTCGGATCGGCCTCCTACGTGCGCGACATCTCCGGCAGCGAGCCGCGCGTGCTGCGCGGCGGCATCGGCATCGGCCTGGCCGCGGGCGAATCCGCGGCGGCGCCGGAGCGCGGCGTGCTTGCGAACATCCAGCTCGCGCGCATCGACGTGCCGGCCTGGCAGGCGCTCTTCAGCGAAACCACCGGCAAGCCGGCCGAGGCGACCGGCAGCGACGCCGCTGCCGACGACGCGTCCGCCTACTTGCCCACCATCCTCGCGGTGCGCGCGAAGGAGCTCGCGGTCGGCGGCCGCACGCTGCACAGCGTGGTGATGGGCGGCACGCGCGACGGCGCGCTGTGGCGCGCCAACATCGATGCCACCGAGTTGAGCGGCTATGCGGAGTACCGCAGCGCGCAGGCCGGGCGCCTGCATGCGCGGCTCGCCCGTCTCAAGATCGCCCCCAGCGAGGCCACCGCGGTCGAGTCGCTGCTCGACGAGCAGCCCGGCACGCTGCCGGCGCTCGACATTGTGGTCGACGACTTCGAGCTCCTGGGCCGGCGCCTCGGCCGCGCCGAGATCGACGCGGTGAACCGCGGCGGCGCGGTCCGCGAATGGCGGCTCAACAAGCTGGCTTTCAGCATGCCCGAAGCCACCTTCACGGCCCAGGGCAGCTGGGCCGCGGTGCCGGGCAGCACGGCCGCACGCGGCCGCGGCGAGCAGCGCCGCACCACCATGGACTTCAAGCTCGAGATCGCCGACGCCGGCGAGCTGCTCGGGCGCTTCGGCATGAAAGACGTGGTGCGGCGCGGCCGCGGCCGGCTCGAGGGCGAGGTCCACTGGAGCGGCTCGCCCTTCTCGCTCGACTACCCGAGCCTGGGCGGGCAGCTGCAGGTCGATGTCGAACAGGGTCAGTTCCTCAAGGCCGATCCGGGCATCGCCAAGCTGCTCGGCGTGATGAGCCTGCAGGCGCTGCCACGGCGCCTTACGCTCGACTTCCGCGATGTGTTCAGCCAGGGCTTCGCTTTCGATTTCGTGCGCGGCGACGCCAAGATCAGCCAGGGCGTGGCCAGCACCAACAATCTGCAGATGAAGGGCGTCAACGCCGCCGTGCTGATGGACGGCTCGGCCGACATCGCGCGCGAAACGCAGAAGCTGCGCGTGGTGGTGGTGCCCGAGATCAATGCCGGCACCGCGGCGCTGGTGGCCACCGCCATCAACCCCGCGATCGGCCTGGGCACTTTCCTTGCGCAGATGGTGCTGAGCCGGCCGTTGATCGCGGCCGCCACGCAGGAGTTCCAGATCGACGGCACCTGGGCCGACCCGAAAATCACCAAGGTGCCGCGCCGGCCGCTGCCCGAAGCCTTGAGCGCGCCGGTGGCGCCCGCGCCGCGCTGAAAGAGGAAGAACAACGGAGATCCGCACATGAAAGTCGCAGCCATCCAGATGGTGTCGGCCATCGCCCGCGAAGCCAACCTGGCGCGCGCCCACGCGCTGCTGGGCGAAGCCGCCGCCGCCGGCGCCGAGCTCGCCGTATTGCCCGAGTACTTCTGCATGATGGGCGCGCGCGACACCGACAAGCTGGCGTTGCGCGAGACCGCCGGCGCCGGCACGGTGCAGGGCTTCCTGGCGGACGCGGCGCGCGAGTTCGGCCTGTGGATCGTCGGCGGCACGCTGCCGCTCGAGAGCGGCGACGAGACCCATGTGTTCAACAGCTCGCTCGCCTACGCGCCGGACGGCGAGCGCGTGGCCCGCTACGACAAGATCCACCTGTTCTTCTTCGACAACGGCCGCGAGCGCTACGACGAGCGCCGCGTGATCGCGCCCGGCGCGCAACCTGTCTGCTTCGATCTGCCCTCGCGCGACGGCCACCACTGGCGCATCGGCATGAGCGTGTGCTACGACCTGCGCTTTCCCGAGCTCTACCGCGCGCTCGCGCGCCAGGGCGCCGAACTGCTGCTGGTGCCCAGCGCCTTCACGCGCACCACCGGCGCCGCGCACTGGGAGGTGCTGCTGCGCGCCCGCGCGATCGAGAACCTGGCCTGGGTGGTCGCGCCGGCACAGGGCGGCACGCACGAGAACGGGCGCCAGACCTGGGGCCAGTCGATGGTGGTGGACCCCTGGGGCACGGTGGTGGCCGAGCGCGCCGTCGACGAAGGCGTGGTGCTCTTCGAAGTCGACGCGCAGCAGATTGAACGCGCACGCGCGCAGCTGCCCGCGCTCTCGCATTGCGTACTTTGAATTCGGTGTCCTCCTCCACCACGCTGCCCGCCGCCCGCACCCTTCGCCACGCCTTCGCGTGGCTGCGCTTCCTGCGCTCCGTCTGGCGGCGCTGGTTCCTCTGGGTGCTGCTGGCCGTTCTGGTGCTGGCGCTGCTGGTCACCGTGGTGTGGCTGGCGGGTCGCCACGAAGTCGAGCAGGTCCAGACCGCGCTGGATCGCGACACCGCCGATGCGGTGTCCGACCTGCGCAGCGGCCTGCAGCGCAACGCGCAAAGCCTGCGCGCCTCCCAGGCCAGCGGCATGGACCGGGAGCACTGGCCCATCGAAGCCGCGGCGCTGCTGCGCGAGCACCGCGAGTGGCTCAGGCTCGAGTGGCGCGACGCCGCGCTGCGCCCGCTGGCCGCCGTCGACACGCCCTACCGCCGGCGCGTGTTCGAGGAATCGAGCCGCAGCGTGGACCAGTCCGACGTCGCGCTCGCCTGCGCCGCCGCACGCAAGCTGGGCGCGCCGGCCTACTCGCCGAGCCACTACGTCCCCTTCGTGCCGAGCGGCGGCCTCGAGGTGATGGAGCTGTGTCTGCCGGTCGACGGCGGCGGCTACCTGGTGGCCACCTATTCGCTGCGCGACACGCTGGTCGAACTGGTCGCGCCGACGCTGACGCGCGGCCAGGAGGTTGCCTTCACCGAGGCCGACGGCACCCGCCTGGTGGCCGTCGGCGCGGCGCGCCGCCTGGGCACGCGCGTGTTCACTTCGCAGCAGCTCGTCGACCTGCCCGGTACCACCCTGATGCTGCGCGTCGACGGCTGGCGTGCCGCGCCCGATCTCTTTCCCAATCTGCTGACCGCGCTGGTCACCGCGATCTCGATCGCGCTGGTGTCGGTGCTGGTCCTGCTGGCGCGCGACACGCGCCGGCGCCAGCGCGCCGAACGCGACCTCGCCGACGCGCTGGCCTTCCGCAAGGCGATGGAAGACTCGGTCATCACCGGCCTGCGCGCGCGTGACCTGCAGGGGCGGATCACCTACGTGAACCCCGCCTTCTGCGAAATGGTGGGCTTCAGCGCCGAGGAGCTGCTGAACCATCCCGGCGAGGCGCCGTACTGGCCGACCGAGCTGGCGCACGAGTACCGCCGGCGCCAGGCCGCGCGGCTGACCGGTGGGCCGCCGCCGCGCGAAGGTTTCGAATCGGTCTTCATGCGCAAGGACGGCACCCGCTTCCCGGTGCTGATCTTCGAGGCGCCGCTGATCAACGCGCAGGGCGCCCAGACCGGCTGGATGAGCGCCTCCATCGACCTCAGCGAGCAGCGGCGCATCGAGGAACTCTCGCGCGCCAGCCAGGAGCGCCTGCAGGCCAGCGCGCGGCTGGCCACCGTCGGTGAGATGGCCTCGCTGCTGAGCCATGAGCTCACGCAGCCGCTGGCGGCGATCGCGAGCTATGCGAGCGGCTCGCTCAACCTGCTGCACGGTGCGGGCCAGGCGCAGCAGGGCAGCGACCATGGCGAAGTCGCGATGGCGGTGCGCCGCATCGCCGAGCAGGCTGACCGCGCCGGCAAGGTGATCCGCAGCGTGCACGACTTCGTGCGCCGGCGCGACCGCACGCGCGAGGCCGTCGCGCCGCAGGCCTTGCTCGATGCGGTGCTGCCGCTGGTGCGGCTGCAGGCGCGCAAGCTCGCGGTGCGCGTCGAGGTCAGCTTCGAGGAGCGCCTGCCGCGGGTGCAGTGCGATCGCACGCTGGTCGAGCAGGTGCTCCTGAACCTGGCGCGCAACGCGATGCAGGCCATGGACCTGCCGGAGCTCAGCGACCGAGTGCTGCGCCTGCGCGCGGCACGCGCCCGCGCGGTCGGTGAAACCAGCGATGCCGGCGACAAGGCCGACACGCGGCGCTGGATCGAATTCTCGGTGGCCGACCTCGGCTGCGGCATCAGCGAAGAGGTGGCGCAGCACCTCTTCACGCCCTTCTTCACCACCCGGCCCGACGGCATGGGCCTGGGCCTCAGCCTGTGCCGCACGGTGGTCGAGCAGCACGGCGGCGCGCTGGTGTTCGAGCCGCAACGCCCTCGCGGCACCGTCTTTCGCTTTACGCTCCCTGCAGCCTGAACAGAGTGACATGCAACCCCTGATCGATGCCCTCATCTTCATCGTCGACGACGACGCCAGCGTGCGCGAGGCGCTGGCCTGGCTGCTGCGTTCGCGCCGGCTGGTGAGCGAACATTTCGCGAGTGCCGAAGCCTTCGAATTGCGTTTGATGGAGGAGCCGCTGGCCGATCAGCCGCACTGCCTGCTGCTCGACGTGCGGATGCCCGGCACCAGCGGGCTGGTGCTGTTCGACCGCCTGGCCGAGCGCGGCCTGCTGGAAGTCATGCCGGTCATCTTTCTGACCGGCCATGCCGATGTGCCCACGGCAGTGGACGCGGTGAAGCGCGGCGCCTTCGATTTCTGCGAGAAGCCTTTTTCGGACAACGCGCTGGTCGACCGCATCGAGCATGCGCTCGGCGCCTCGCTGCGCGCGATCAAGGCGCAGCGCGCGCGACGCCTCCTGATGCGCCGTGTCGAGGAACTGACCGAGCGCGAGCGCGAGGTGATGCGGCGCGTGGTCGAGGGCCTGCCCAACAAGCTGATCGCCGAGCAGCTTTCCATCAGCGTGCGCACGGTGGAGGTCCATCGTGCGCGCGTGTTCGAGAAGATGGAAGTCAAGTCGGCCGTGGAACTCGCCAACCTGCTGCGCCCTTAGCCTTGCGGGCGTTCGCCGACGTAGATCTCGACGCGGCGGTTTTGTGCCCGGCCGGCATCGCTGTTGTTGTCGGCGACCGGTTCGCGCGAGCCGCGGCCTTCGATGCGGAAGGCCTGCTGCGGCACGCCGCGCGCGATCAGGTAGTCGCGCGTGCTGGCGGCGCGGTCGACCGACAGCGGGTTGTTGATCGCGTCGGTGCCGGTGCTGTCGGTGTGGCCGATGATGCGCACCTCGGCGTTCGGGTTGTTGCGCAGGCCGTTGGCGAACTGGTTGAGGATCGGCGCGAAGTTGGGCTTGATGGCAGAGCGGCCGGTGTCGAAGGAGACGTCGCTCGGAATCGCGAGCTTGAGCTCGTTGTTGGGGGTCTGGGTGACGGCGATGCCGGTGCCCTGCGTGGCGGCCTGCATCTCGCGCTTCTGCGCTTCCATGCGTTGCGACCAGAGATAGCCGCCCAGCGCGCCTGCGGCCGCACCGACCGCAGCGCCCGTGCCGATGGCGCGGCTGTCGCCGCCGGTTGCCGATCCGATGACCGCGCCGCCAAGGGCGCCGATGCCGGCACCGATGCCGGTGTTGCGCTGGGTGTCGCTCATGCCGGCGCAGCCCGAGAGCACGAGGGCGGCTGCGGTGGTGGCGAGTACGAGTTTTTTCATATGAATTCCTTTTAGACGCTGGATTCAGCGAGGAGGAATTATGTGGAGCCCCCCGGCGGTGGCTCGTCGGACGAAGACTCTTTTTCAGAATCGTCCGCATCGTGCATTTCGCCGCGCTTGCGCCCTGAGAACATGGTCCACCAGACGATCAGCACCAGCACGATTCCGGCGCCCAGCGCTTCAAGCAAAATCAATCCCATGACAAAAGGACTCCAGTGGCTGGTCGGGCTCGCGATCGTAGCAACGCTCGCCGGCTGTTCGGTCGGCACCTTGCAGCCCGAAACAGCGACGACGCCCGCGGCCGTGCCGGGCGCGAGCCCGCAGCGCGAGCTGGGGCCGCTCACCGGATCGCTCGCGCATCCCAAGAGCCGCTGGGTGCCCGTGCCTTGGTCCGAGCTGCCGGGCTTCGGCGACGACGCGCTGCATGAAGGCTGGGGTGCGCTGATCGCGAATTGCGCGCGCCCCAACGCGGCCTTCGCGCCGCTGTGCCGCGAGGTGCGCCAGCTGGCGCTCGCCGAAACCGAGGAACAGCGCGAATGGATGCAGCAGAGGCTGCAGCCCTACCGCGTCGAATCGCTCGCGGGCGGCCAGAACGAAGGCAAGCTCACGAGCTATTACGAGCCGGTGTTCGACGCTTCGCGGCGGCCGACCGCCACCCATACCGTGCCGCTCTACCAGGCGCCCGCCGGTCTGGTGGCGCGCCGTCCCTGGTACACGCGGCAGGAGATCGACACCCTGCCGCAGGCCCAGGCCGCGCTGCGCGGCCGCGAGATCGCCTGGCTGGCCGATCCGATCGACGTGCTGATGCTGCACATCCAGGGCTCGGGGCGGCTGCGCATCACCGAGGCCGACGGCTCCCAGCGCACCGTACGCGTGGCCTTCGCGGCCACCAACGAGCAGCCGTACAAGAGCGTTCAGCAATGGCTCGTGAGCCAGGGCGCGACGAAAGTCAGTCTGTGGCCGGACGACACCAAGCAGTGGGTGGCGCAGAACCCGCAGCGCCTGTCGCAACTGCTGTGGAGCAATCCGCGCTACGTGTTCTTCCGCGAGGAGCCGCTGTCCGAGACCGATGCGGCCGCCGGCCCGGTCGGTGCGCAGGGTGTGCCGCTCACGGCCGGGCGCTCGATCGCGGTCGACCGCGAGAGCATTCCTTACGGCACGCCGGTCTGGCTGGCCTCGCCCGGGCCGGTGGTGCCGCTCGCGAAGCTGGTGGTCGCGCAGGACACGGGCAGCGCGATCGTCGGCGCAGTGCGCGCCGACTACTTCGCCGGCACCGGCGCCGAAGCGGGGCGCCTGGCCGCGCGCGTGAATCAGCCTCTGCGTTTGTGGGTCTTGTGGCCGAAGTAACGGGTGCCAGGGCATGATCCTTTCCTTCGACGGGCAAGGATCTTCATGAATCTCCAGACCTTTTCGATCATCTTCGCGGGCGTGCTGCTCAACTCGGCGGCGCAGCTGATGCTCAAGGCCGGTGCCAAGACGCTGGGCACCGTGGCCATGGGAAGCGGCGCCTCGCTGATGGCGGCCGCATGGAACGCGGCCACGCAGCCGTGGATCCTGCTCGGCCTGGTCTGCTATTTCCTCAGCGCTGGGCTGTGGATCCTCGCACTGACGCGCGTGGACGTGACCGTCGCCTATCCCATGCTGTCGATGGGCTACGTGATCGCGGCCCTGCTCGCGTGGCAGCTGTTCGGCGAGCCGCTGACCGCCGGCCGGGTGTTGGGCATCGCCATCATCATGGCGGGCGTCGTGGTGCTCGGCCGGAGCTAGGGTCCTGATGACAGGCCTCAATACCATGCGCCCGCTCTACGTCGATCTCGATGGCACGCTGATCGCCACCGACCTGCTGCACGAATCCCTGCTGCAGCTGGTGCGCGCTTCGCCGCTCTCGCTGCTCTCTCTGCCGCTGTGGCTGCTGCGCGGCAAGGCGGCGTTCAAGGACGAGGTGGCGCAGCGCGCCACCGTCGATGTCACGACCCTGCCCTACCGGCCCGAGGTGATCGAGTTGGTGCGCAGCGCGCGCGCCGCCGGCCGCCGCACGGTGCTGGCCACGGCAAGCGACGCCAAGCTCGCGCACGCGGTGGCGCGGCACCTGGACCTTTTCGATGCGGTGCTCGCCTCCGACGGCGAGCGCAACCTGCGCGGCGCGGGCAAGCTGGCGGCGATCGAGGCCGACGCCGGCGGCCGCGCCTTCAGTTATGCAGGCGATCGCAGCGTGGACCTCGCGGTCTGGCGCGGCGCCGAGGCCGCGGTGGTGGTCAGCCGCTCCGAATCGCTGGCCCGGCGCGCGGCCGGCGCGACCACGGTCGAGGCACGGATCGTGCCGCCGCGCACCTCCTTCAAGCGCTATCTGTACGGCGCCCGTTTGCATCAGTGGCTCAAGAACCTGCTGATCTTCCTGCCGCTGATGCCGGTGCTGCACGATCTCACGCAGTCGCTGGTCGTCAACGCTGCGCTCGCCTTCCTGGCCTTCGGCCTCATGGCCTCGGGCATCTACGTGCTCAACGATCTGCTCGACCTCGAAACGGACCGGCGGCATCACCGCAAGCGTACGCGGCCCTTCGCCGCCGGGGAGATCTCGGTGCCGGCGGGCCTGGTCATGACAGGCCTTCTGTGTGCGAGCTCGCTGGCGCTGTCGCTCGCGCTGCTGCCGGATGCCTTCGTGGGCGTGCTGCTGCTCTACATGGCGCTGACCACCGCCTACTCGCTGCATCTCAAGCGCCGTGCGGTGGTCGACGTGTTCTCGCTGGCCGCCCTCTACACGATCCGGGTGGCGGCCGGCACGGCGGCCACCGGACAGCCGCTGTCCTTCTGGATCCTCTCGTTCTCGCTCTTCATCTTCCTGAGCCTGGCGCTGGCCAAGCGCTATGTCGAGCTGACCGGCCCGCCCGCCGAGGTGCGCCAGATGAAGCGCAATCGCGGCTACGTGGCCACCGATGCGCCTTTCGTGCTGTGCACCGGCGTGGCAGCCGGGCAGATGGCGGCGCTGCTGCTGGGCCTCTACCTGCACGACCAGCAGATGGTGGCGCGCTACGAGAACCCCCAATATCTTTGGGTGCTGATCCCGGTCTTCCTGTTCTGGACCATGCGCATCTGGCTCAAGGCGATCCGCGGCGTGCTGCACGACGACCCGGTGGTCTTCGCCGCGCGCGATTGGGTCAGCCGGCTGGCCGTGGCGATCGGCGCCGTCGCGCTATGGATGGCGGGCTGAACATGGCCCCCACGCTCTCGCACTTCGTGTCGTCGCTGCCCCCCGAGGGGGCCGCACGCCGCCTTGGGGGCGGCCCGGCGCCGGCGTGGATCCGCCCCCGATGAAGCGCAGCCTAGCCTGGGATGCGCTGCTCGTCGCCTTGCTCGCGGCGCTGGCCCTGATGCTGCTCGCGGCCCTGTCGCGCCAATTGCCGCCGCAGCTCTTCAAGCCCGAGGGCCTCGACGCCTGGTTCCAGGCCGACCTGCCGCGCGTGCTGGCCAACATGGTGGATTCGCAGAGCAACCATTACCGCACCAAGGTCCATCCGATCGCCTCGATCCTCATCCATCCGCTGGTCGCCGGTCTGCGCGTGCTGTGGCCGGGCAGCGATCTGCAGGTGGCGATGCGCTTCGCGGCGCTGGTGGCGGCGCTGTGGGTGATCTCTTTCTATGCGCTGTGCCGGTTGCTCGGCACCGGCCGCTTCGTTGCGCTCGGCTTTTCCCTGCTGGCCATCGCAAGCGCCGGCTTTCAGTTCTGGTTCTCGGTGCCGGAGACCTTCGGCATCGGGTCGCTGACCCTGCTGTGGGTGCTGCTGGTCGCGGCGCTGGCGGTGCATCGGCCGGTGAGCGACCGCCTGCTGATCGCCGCCAGCATCGCGAGCCTCAGCATCACGGTCACCAACTGGGTCGCGGGGCTGGCGCTGGCCGTGGTCCAGCGGCCCTGGCGGCGTGCGTTCGCCATCAGCGCGATCGCGTTCGTGGTCGTCGCCGTCGTCTCGGTGGCGCAGCGCTTCCTCTACCGCTTCGCCAAGTTCTTCTTTCTCGGCAGCCGGGAAGAGGCGGACTACGTGAACCTGGAGCAGTCGGGCACCGTGCTGCACAAGCTCGCCGGCATGTTCTGGCATCCGATCAGCGTGCCCGAAGTGCTGCTGGCCAAGGCCTCCGAAGCGCCCAAGCTGAACTGGCTCACGGTGCAGCTGAGCGCGCCCGGTTCGGGCAGCTGGGCCGGCATGCTCGCGCTCGGCCTGTGGACCCTGCTGCTGGCGGCCGGCGTGCACGGGCTCGTGCGTTCGCCGCAGTGGCATGCCTTCGGCAAGGTCCTCGGGCTCACGCTGGCGGCGCAGGTTGCGCTGCATCTGATCTACGGCGAGGAGACCTTCCTCTATGCCGCGCACTTCCTGCCGCTCTTGATGGCGCTCGCGGTGTTTGCCGCGCGTTCGCTGCCGGGCCCTGTCGCCGCGTGCATCGCGCTGCTGACGGCCGGGCTCGCGGCCTTCAACAACGCCGCGATGTACGAGACGGCGGCGCGCCTGCTGCAGCACGCGCGCTGAGACAACGACCGCCGGCGGCGGAGGAGGCCGCGCGTCGCGGATCTGACCCATGTCTGACTTCCGGGCGTCACATTGAACTTTTAGCGTACCGGGCTGAGTTTTTCTACAACCAGTCCCCACTGAAAGTTTTGCGAATGACCGCCAAGACCCATAACGAAATCGCTGCGATCGACCCCGACGACATCGGCCACAACTCAAGCCCCAACCTCTCCTTCAACGACCTGATCGCGTCGCGCCTGAGCCGTCGCCATCTGTTCGGCCTGGGCGTCGGCACCGCCGGCGCCGCTCTGTTGCAAGCCTGCGGCGGTGGCGGCAGCGGCGGCGGTTTCCCGGTGCTGCCGGCTGCGCCGGCACCCGCTGCGGCCCCTGCGCCCGCACCGGCGCCGGCCGCACCGAAGCTCGGCTTCACCGCCGTCGCCAAGAGCCTGGACGACGTCGTCAGCGTGCCGCCCGGCTATACCGCCACCGTGCTGTACCGCCTCGGCGATCCGATCGCGGCCGGCGTGCCTGCCTATGCGAACGACGGCACCGATGCGCCCGCCACCTACGACAAGCGCGCCGGCGACCACCATGACGGCATGACCTTCTTCGGCATCAATGCTTCGAACAAGTGGGACCCGGCCAATGCCTCGCGCGGCCTGCTCGCGATGAACCACGAAGCCATCACGCCGCTGTTCCTGCATCCCACCGGCCAGACCATCGTCGGCACCGGCAACGCCGCCGTCCGCAGCGTCGCCGACGAAGTGCAGCGCGAGTTCTTCCTGCACGGCGTGAGCGTGATCGAGGTCAACAAGGGCGCGAGCAGCTGGAGCTACAAGCAGGACTCGAGCTTCAACCGCCGCGTCCACACGCTGACCGAGATGACTTTCTCGGGCCCGGCTGCGAACACCGACTACCTGAAGACCAAGTTCAGCACCAACGGCAGCAAGACCCGCGGCACGCTCAACAACTGCGCCAACGGCACCACGCCCTGGGGCACCTACCTGACCTGCGAGGAGAACTGGGCCGGCTACTTCCGCCGCATCACCGCGACCGACAACCCCAGCCGCAGCGCCAAGGAGATCGCCGCCTTCACGCGCTACGGCGTTGCCGGCACCGGTCGCGAACTCTGGTCCACCGTCACGCCCGACACGGCCGACAACATCTACGGCCGCTGGAATGCCCAGGTCACCGGCGCCACCGCCACGGAAGACTACCGCAACGGCGCCAACACCTACGGCTGGGTGGTCGAGATCGATCCCTTCACGCCCGGCAGCACGCCGAAGAAGCGCACCGCGCTCGGCCGCATGGGCCACGAAGGCGCCTGCCTCGGCCCGGTGGTGGCCGGCAAGCCCCTGGTTTGGTACATGGGCGACGATTCGCGCAACGAGTACATCTACAAGTTCGTGTCGACCAAGGCCTGGGATGCGGCCGACATCAATGGCGGGCTGGCGGCCGGCGACAAGTACATGGACGACGGCAAGCTCTACGTCGCCAAGTTCAATGCCGACGGCACGGGCGTGTGGCTGGAGCTCAAGCTCGGCGTCAACGGCATCACGGCGAGCAATCCCGCCTACGCCTTCGCCGACGCAGCCGACGTGGTGATCAACGTGCGCCTCGCGGCCGATGCGGCCGGCGCCACCAAGATGGACCGCCCCGAGTGGACGGCCGTCAATCCGAAGACCGGCGAGGTCTATGTGACCCTCACCAACACCAACGCCGCTTCGCGTCCCATCACGGCCACCGATGCGGCCAACCCGCGCTTCTACAACGACCCCAAGGGCGTGGCCGCAACGGCGCAGACCGGCAATCCCAACGGCCACATCGTGCGCTTCGCGGACGACGGCGCCGACCCGGCGGCCCTGAGCTTCAAGTGGGACGTGTACCTGTTCGGCGCGCGCGCCACGGCTTCGGCCGACATCAACCTCTCGGGCCTGGTCGCCGACAACGACTTCTCGAGCCCCGACGGCCTGTGGTTCAGCAGCGTGACCAGCGGCTTGCTGTGGCTGGAGACCGACGACGGCGCCTACACCGACGTCACCAACTGCATGCTGCTGGGCGCCGTGCCCGGCAAGGTGGGCGACGGCGCTGCCAAGACCATCACCAACGTCGATGGCGCGACCCCGCGCACGCAGGTCACCTTCGTCGGCAAGGCGCCGGGCACCGACGGCCTGCGCCGCTTCCTCGTCGGCCCGAAGGACTGCGAGATCACCGGCATCGCCGAATCGGGCGACGGCCGCGCGCTGTTCGTCAACATCCAGCACCCGGGCGAGACCACGGCGGCAGCGAACATCGGCAGCCCGGCGCTCTTCGGCAGCCACTGGCCGGAAGGCGGCAATGCGCGCCCGCGCTCGGCCACGGTCGTGATCACGAAGAACGACGGCGGTCTGATCGGCTTGTAAGGCCCGAGCGATTCAGGACGGCGCTGCCGGCAGCGGCAGCGCCGTTTTGTATCGCACCTGCTTGAGCGCAAAGCTCGAGCGGATCTTCTCGATGCCCGCAATGGGCGTCAGCTGCTCGAGGATGAATTTCTCGAGCGCACCGATGTCGGGCAGCGCCACGCGGATCAGGTAGTCGCTGTCGCCGGTCATCAGGTAGCACTCCATCACCTCGTCGTGCTCGGCGATGCGCTGTTCGAAGTCGGCCAGCGACTTCTTGCTTTGCGTCTTGAGGCTGATCGAAATGAACACGTTGAGCCCGAGCCCCAGCACGGCCGCGTTGGCCAGCGCCACGTAGCGCTGGATCACGCCGCCCGTTTCGAGCGCTTTCACGCGCGCGAGGCAAGGCGAGGGCGAGAGGTGCACGCGTCGCGCGAGCTCCACGTTCGAGAGTGCGCCGTCGCGCTGCAGCTCGTCCAGGATGCGCAGGTCGATCGCGTCCAGTTGCATGAAATGCTTCAAAGTGGCTGAATGGCAGCATTCTATGCCGTGATAACCTTGAAAGAGACGCTGGAACGGCAGCCCATTCCATCGGAGGCGGCCTAAAGTGCGGTTCATGAACGCCCCGATTTCTTCCGGTCAGCTGCGCGCACTGATCGACATGCCCTTGAACGATCCCGACCCGGTCGAAACCGCCGAATGGCGCGAGGCCTTCGCTTCGCTGGCCGAGGCGCACGGGCCGGAACGCGCGCGCTGGATGCTCGACGAACTCGCGCGCATCGCACGTACGCAGCGCATCGGCTGGCAGCCCGAGCTGTCGACGCCCTACGTCAACACCATCGCGGTCGAGGCGCAACCCGCGTTCCCGGGCGACCTCGCGATCGAAGAGCGGCTGGCTTCGCTGATGCGATGGAACGCGCTCGCGATGGTGGTGCGCGCCAACCAGGCCTATGGCGAACTGGGCGGCCACATCGCGAGCTATGCGAGTGCGGCCGACTTGTTCGAGACCGGCTTCAATCATTTCTTCCATGCGCGCGACGAGAAGCAGCGCGGCGACCTCGTGTTCTTCCAGCCGCACAGCGCGCCGGGCGTCTACGCGCGTGCCTTTCTCGAAGGGCGCTTGAGCGAGGGGGATCTCCGGCACTATCGCCAGGAACTCACGGCGCCCGCCCACGGCGCACGCGGCCTCTCCAGCTATCCGCACCCGTACCTGATGCCGGACTTCTGGCAGTTCCCGACCGGCTCGATGGGCATCGGTCCGATCAGCTCGATCTACCACGCGCGCTTCATGCGCTACCTCACGCACCGCAACCTGCTCGATTGCGAGGGACGGAAAGTGTGGGGTGTGTTCGGCGACGGCGAAATGGACGAGCCCGAATCGATGAGCGCGCTCACGCTCGCCGCGCGCGAGCGGCTCGACAACCTCGTGTGGGTGGTCAACTGCAACCTGCAGCGCCTCGACGGCCCGGTGCGCGGCAACGGCCGCATCATCGACGAGCTCGAAAAACTCTTCGCCGGCGCCGGCTGGAACGTGATCAAGCTGGTGTGGGGCAGCGACTGGGACGGCCTGTTCGCGCGCGACAGCGGTGGTGCGCTGGCGCGCGCCTTCGCCAACACGGTGGACGGCCAGATGCAGACCTTCGCGGCCAAGGACGGGCGCTACAACCGCGACACCTTCTTCGGCCAGAACGAGGAGCTCGCGCGCCTCGCGGAAGGCATGACCGACGAGCAGATCGACCGCCTCAAGCGCGGCGGCCACGACCTGGTGAAGATCCATGCCGCCTATGCCGCGGCCGCGGCTCACCGCGGCCAGCCCACCGTGATCCTGGCCCACACCAAGAAGGGTTACGGCATGGGAAGCGCGGGGCAGGGCAAGATGACCACGCACTCGCAGAAGAAGCTCGACGAGCACGACCTGCTCGAATTCCGCAACCGCTTCGATCTGCCGCTCACCGACGAGCAGGCCGCGCAGGCCGCCTTCTACAAGCCGGCCGGGGACAGCCCCGAGATGCGCTACCTGCTCGAAAAGCGCGCCGCGCTCGGCGGCAGCATGCCCAAGCGCGAGACCGCGTGCGAGCCGGTCGCCAAGCCGGAAATCGCGGCCTACGCGCAGTTCGCGATCGCCGCCGCCGGCAAGGAGATGAGCACCACCATGGCCTTCGTGCGCATGCTGGGCAACCTCATGAAGGACCAGACGCTGGGCCCGCGCATCGTGCCCATCGTGGCCGACGAGGCGCGCACCTTCGGCATGGCCAACCTGTTCAAGCAGGTCGGCATCTATTCGAGCGTGGGCCAGCGCTACGCGCCGGAGGACATCGGCTCGGTGCTCTCGTACCGCGAGGCGACCGACGGCCAGATCCTCGAAGAGGGCATCAGCGAGGCCGGCGCCATCGCGAGCTGGACCGCGGCGGCCACCAGCTACAGCGTGCACGGCCTGGCGATGCTGCCCTTCTACATCTACTACTCGATGTTCGGCTTCCAGCGCGTGGGCGACCAGATCTGGGCCGCGGCCGACCAGCGCTCACGCGGCTTCCTGCTCGGCGCCACCTCGGGGCGCACCACGCTCGGCGGCGAGGGGCTGCAGCACCAGGACGGATCGAGCCACCTGATCGCCGCCACCGTCCCGAACTGCAAGGCCTACGACCCGGCGTTCGCGGGCGAGATGGCGGTGATCGTCGATGCCGGCATCCGCGAGATGATGGTCGAGCAGAAGGACGTTTTCTACTACGTCACGCTGATGAACGAGAACTATGCCCAGCCCGACCTGCCGGCAGGCGCGGAGGCCGATGTGCTGCGCGGCTGCTATCGCTTCGCGGGCCCGGAGCGCGCGTCAGCCAAAGTGACGCTGCTCGGCTCCGGCGCGATCCTGACCGAGGTGATCAAGGCAGCGCAGCTGCTGGCCGCGGAAGGCATCGAGGCCGAGGTCTTCAGCGTCACGAGCTGGAGCGAACTTGCGCGCGATGGGAGAGCCTGCGAGCAGCGTGCGCTGGCCGGCGATGCGGCGCCGGGCACACCCTTCATCGCGCAGCAGCTGGCGGGCGGCAGCGGGCCGGTGATCGCGGCAACCGACTATGTGCGCGCGGTGCCTGAAAGCATCCGTGCATTCCTGCCCGAAGGCCGCCGCTACCTCACGCTGGGCACCGACGGCTTCGGCCGCAGCGACACGCGCGCGGCGCTGCGCCGGTTCTTCGGCGTGGATGCGGCGAGCATCGTAGGCGCAGCGCGCCACGCACTGCACTGATTTGTTTCTCATTCTTGACAAATCACTGATTTTGTCAAGAATGAGAAACACTTATGCCCGGTCCAGGCCCTGAGCTCACTCCCCAATCCGCCGAGGCCCTGGCCGCCATCGGCGCCACGGTGCGCTGGCGCCGCAAGGACTTGGGCATCAGCGCCGTGGCCGCGGCCGAAGCTGCCGGCATCTCGCGCGTCACCCTGCACCGGATCGAAAAGGGCGAACCTGCGGTCACCATGGCCGCGTACCTGCGGGTGCTGGTGGCGCTGGGTCTGGCTGTGGCGATCCGGCCGCAGGAGGAAGCTGCTGCGCCCGCCGAAACGCATCGCCGAGGCTGGCTTCCCGCGCGCGTCCGCATCGCCGACTACCCTGGCCTCAAGGAACTGGCGTGGCAGGTCCACGGCCCGCAAGAACTCACGCCGCGCGAAGCCTTGGGCATCTACGAGCGCAACTGGCGGCACCTCGACCCCACGACACTGTCTCCGGCCGAGCGGGACCTCGTCGATGCCCTGCGGTTGGCACTCGGGAGCGACCCTGTTGTTTGAGCGGCCGCACCACCGCCGCGTCGCGCGGGTACTCCAGGCGCTCGATGGGCCGCGGCTACGCGAACGGGGCTGCCTGTTCGGCGGCGGCACCGCGATCGCGCTGCGCTTCGGCGAGTACCGCGAGTCGGTGGACATCGACTTCCTCGTGTCGGACCTTGCGGTGTACCGTCAGCTTCGCCAGGAGATGACCGGCATCGATGGACTTGCGACCGTGACGCGGGCCGATGCCGTGCCGCTGACGCAGGCCGGCGAACTGCGCGCCGACCAGTACGGCATCCGCACGCGCGTGCAGGTCGACGACCAGCCGATCAAGTTCGAGATCGTGTTCGAGGCCCGCATGGGGCTGCAGGTACCCGGCAAGGCCGACGAGCTGTGCGGCGTGCCAACGCTCACGCCCTTGGACATGGCCGCGAGCAAGTTGCTCGCCAACTCCGACTGCTGGGCTGATGACGGCGTATTCAGCCGCGACCTGATCGACCTGGCGATGATGAAGCCGAGCTTGGCGCTGCTGCGCGATGCCGTTGCCAAGGCCGAAGGCGCCTACGGTGCCGCCGTGCGCCGCGACCTGCAGCGCGCCATCGAACGCATGCGCGAGCGCACCGGCTGGCTGGAGCGGTGCATGCAGGTCATGGGCGTGGCCGGTACGCAGGCGCAGGTGTGGCAACAGATCCGAGCGTTGAGGCGGGTGCTCACCTGAGCTGAATACCCCACCGGCCTTGGCCGGGCGCGCTCAGCGCAGGCCGACGCGCGAGGCCTGCCAGCGCAACGCGGCGGCACGCGCCGGGTTGCTGGCTTCGACCTTGTTCGCGTCCAGGTGCAGGGCACGCATCTGCTCGACTTCTTCGATGATCTTGCCCGGATTCAGCAAGGCATGGACAAGCACGCTGGCTTCATCGGCCAAGGCCTTGAACGCGCCGGCCAGGCCGCCGAAGGCGTTCGCGCGGGACGATTGGTCGAGGGTGGACATAAGGGAACTCCTGGATTGCAAAGTCGAGTTCCGGTCATCTTATAGGGTTTACCCGATTAGAGGGTAAACCCTAGACTTGTCCCGATGGGCCGGCGGCGCAGGGCGCGGGCTTACCCGCATACGGAATCTCCGAAAAGTTGACCATGGTCAAGCCGGCTTTGGGCGACGGCGCGCAGCATTCGCCTCACTGGGATTTCGACTGAGATTCCAAGCAAAAAGAGCACAGCCTACCTAGGAGACAACATGATCGGGAATCTCATTTCGCGCATCCGGGCCTGCGGAGCCAGCCTGTCCACCGCGGCCGTCATGGCGCTGGCGGCGACGACACCTGCCCTCGCCGCATGGGAGCCCACCAAGCCGGTGGAATTCGTGATCCCTGCCGGCACCGGCGGGGGCGCCGACCAGATGGCGCGGCTGATGCAGGGCATCATCATCAAGCACAAGCTGATGAAGGAGCCGCTCATCGTCGTCAACAAGTCGGGCGGCGCCGGCGCCGAGGGCTTCCTCGCGGTCAAGGAAGCCAAGGGCGATCCGCACAAGATCATCATCTCGCTGTCGAACCTGTTCACGACGCCGATGGCGACCGGCGTGCCCTTCAACTGGAAGGACATGACCCCGGTCGCGATGATGGCGCTGGACCAGTTCGTGCTGTGGTCGAACGCCGAGGAGCCGTACAAGAGCGCCGCCGAATACATCGCGGCGGCGAAGGCGGCGGGCCCGAGCAAGTTCAAGATGGCCGGCACCGGCTCGAAGCAGGAAGACCAGATCATCACCGTGGCCCTCGAAAAGGCCACCGGCACGAAGTTCATCTACGTGCCCTTCAAGGGCGGCGGCGAGGTCGCGGTGCAGCTGGTGGGCGGCCATGTGCATTCCACCGTGAACAACCCGATCGAGGCGGTTGCCCAGTGGCGCGCCGGCAAGCTGCGCGCGCTGTGCGTGTTCGACGACGAGCGCATGCCCTTCAAGGCCAAGGTCACCGACACGCAGTCGTGGAACGACATCCCGACCTGCAAGGAATCCGGCGTCCCGACCAAGTACACCATGCTGCGCGGCATCTTCATGCCCGCCGGCGTGACGCCCGACCAGCTCAAGTTCTACGTGGATCTGCTGACCAAGGTCGCCGCAACGCCCGAGTGGAAAGAGTACATGGAGAAGGGTGCGTTCAATCCGACCTTCATGACCGGCGACGCGTTCGCGAAATGGCTGGCAGGCGCAGAGGCCACCCACCGCACCCTGATGACCGAAGCCGGCTTCCTGGCCGCCAGCAGCAAGTAACCGGGCGCCGAGCGGCGAACGCGACGGCCATCACCCCGCGCGGGGGATGGCGAGGGCGCCGCATTGGTTTTCATCACACACACACACACGATGGGGGCTCCATGGAGCACGACGAGAGATCCGGCGACGCTGCGGCGCGCACGGGCGTTGCCACCAACCTGGTCGAAGCGGTGGTCGCGGCGGTCCTGTTGATCATCGGCCTGGGCGTGATCTTCGAAAGCCGCAGGCTGGGCGCCGGCTGGACCACCGACGGCCCCGGGGCGGGCTACTTTCCCTTCTACATCGGCCTGATCATCACCATCTCGGGCGCCGGCATCCTGTATCAAGCCCTGCTCGGCAAGAACAGGAAGACCGAGGTCTTCGTCGATTCGGAGCAGCTGAAGCGCGTGATGTCGGTGCTGGTTCCGGCGACGGTGTATGTGCTGGCCGTTTCCTTCCTGGGGCTGTACATCGCATCGGCGCTCTACATCGCGCTGTTCATGATCGTTCTGGGCAAGTACTCGTGGGTCAAGAGCGTCCTCATCGCGCTGGCCGTCAACACGCTCTTCTTCTTCATGTTCGAAGTGTGGTTCAAGGTGCCCCTTTTCAAAGGCGCGCTGGATCCTCTTCGCTTTCTCGGCTACTGAATCTCTGGGAGCGAACGCGAAATGGAAGAAATCAGTGCCCTGATGCAGGGCTTTGCAGTGATCCTGACGCCGATGAACATCGGCCTGATGTTCGTCGGCATCATCCTCGGCGTGCTGATCGGCGTGCTGCCGGGGCTGGGCGGGGCGAACGGGGTGGCCATCCTGCTGCCCCTCACTTTCACGATGTCGCCGACCTCGGCCATCATCATGCTGTCGTGCATCTACTGGGGGGCCTTGTTCGGCGGCGCCATCACCTCGGTGCTGTTCAATATCCCGGGCGAGCCGTGGTCGGTGGCCACCACCTTCGACGGCTATCCGATGGCCCAGCAGGGCAAGGCCGGTGCGGCGCTGACCACCGCCTTCACCTCGTCCTTCGTGGGGGCCTTCCTGGCGGTGGTGATGATCACCTTCCTGGCGCCGCTGGTGGCCAAGTTCGCGCTCAAGTTCGGCTCGCCCGAATTCTTTGCGGTGTACCTGTTGACCTTCTGCAGCTTCGTCGGCATGGGCAAGGGCTCGCCCTTCAAGATCCTGGCGTCGATGGCGCTCGGTTTCGCGCTGGCCAGCGTCGGCATGGACACCGTGACCGGCCAGCTGCGCCTCACCTTCGGGCAGCCCGAGCTGATGCGCGGCTTCGACTTCCTGATCGCGGTCATCGGCCTGTTCGGCATCGGCGAGATCCTGCTGTCGATGGAGGAGGGCCTCAAGTTCTCCGGCAAGAGCGCGAAGATCGATCCCAAGGTGGTGCTGCAGACCTGGAAGCAACTGCCGCAGTACTGGGTGACCTCGCTGCGCAGCTCGCTGATCGGCATCTGGATGGGCATCACGCCTGGCGGCGCCACGCCGGCCTCGTTCATGAGCTACGGCCTGGCCAAGAAGATGTCGAAGAACGGCACCAAGTTCGGCACCGGCGAAATGGAAGGCGTCGTGGCGCCCGAGACCGCTGCGCACGCCGCCGGCACCAGTGCGCTGCTGCCGATGCTGGCGCTCGGCATTCCCGGTTCGCCGACCGCTGCGGTGCTGCTCGGCGGCCTGCTGATCTGGGGCCTGCAGCCGGGTCCGCTCTTGTTCGTCGAACAGAAGGACTTCGTCTGGGGCCTGATCGCCAGCATGTACCTCGGCAACATCGTCGGCCTCATCGTCGTGCTGAGCACGGTGCCGCTGTTCGCCTCGATCCTGCGCATTCCGTTCTCGATCATCGCGCCGGTGATCATCGTGATCTGCGCGATCGGTGCCTACACCGTGCACAACGCGATGCTCGACATCTGGTTCATGCTCGGCTTCGGCGTGGTGGGCTACATCTTCAAGAAGCTCGACTTCCCGCTGGCGCCGCTGGTGCTCGCGCTGGTGCTCGGCGACAAGGCCGAAGACTCGTTCCGCCAGGCCATGCTGGTCTCGCAGGGCGACGTCATGATCATGTGGTCGAACCCGCTGGTCGGCGGCATCACCACGCTGGCGCTGACCATGCTGTTCTGGCCGCTCATCTCGAAAGTGATGGCGTTGATCAAGCCAAAAAAGCGTGACGAGTTCGCCGTCGAGCGGCCGGTGGACTGAAAGCGCAGAGGAGGCCACATGCCCGTCATCGCAATGACCCAGGAGATGGGTTCCCTCGCCAAGGATGTGTCGCTGCGGCTCGCCGAGTCGCTCGGCCTGGCCGTCATGCGCCACGAGGCCATCGAGCGCGTGGCCGACCGGGCGCAGGTGTCCACCAGCCTGATCGGCCGCCTGCGCGACGGCAAGGCGGGGCTGGTGGAGCGGCTCACCACCGACAAGCGCAGCGTCGCCCTCTACACCGCGGAAGAACTGTTCGCGCTGGCCGACCGCGGCAATGTCGTGCTGCGCGGCTGGGGCGCCACCTGCCTGCTGCGCCCCGTGCCGCACGTGGTGTGCGTGCGCATCACGCGCTCGTTCAAGAAGCGGGTCGAATGGCTGATGGGCCACTTGGGCACCGACGATGTCGAATTCGCGGAAGCCGAGCTGCGCCGCAGCGACCAGGCGCATGCCTCGCGCATGAACGACCAGTTCGGCGTCACCTGGGGCGACCCGGTGCTCTACGACCTGGTGCTCAACACCGACCGCGTATCGGTCGAGAGCTGCGTGGAGCAGGTCCGCCAGCTGGCGAGCCGGCCGGAGTTCGCCGAGACGCCCGAATCGCGCGCCATGCTCGCCAACATGGCGCTGGAGGCGCGCGTTCGCGCGGCGCTGAAGGAGCATGCGGCGACGCGCGACATCAACATCACGATCAACGCCAGGCAAGGGCAGGTCGCGCTGCGCGGGATCGTGCTCGACAACGAGGAACGGGAGCAGACCGAAAGCGTCGCTGCCGCGGTTGCCGGCGTGCACAGCGTGGACAACCAGCTGAGGCTGATGACCAGCTCGCGGCTGTTCGCCTCGTCCAAACAGACCTGAGTTAGATCTTTCCGCGCTTTTTCAGGCGGCTCAGGGTTTCCGCGGAGAGATTGAGATAGGAGGCCAGTTCCTTGCTCGGAATGCGATCCACCAGCTCCGGATGCTTGCGCATGAAGCGGTGCACGCGGCCGGGCGCGTCGAGCAGGTGCAGCGTGATGGTGTGCGCCATGATCTCGCTCATCCCGCGCATGACGCTGAACTCGAACAGCTCCTTGGCTTCCGCATGCCGGTTCAGGAACGCGATCCATTCCTTCAGCGGCAGGCTGGCCACGCGCGCCTTGGTCACGCACACGATGCCGTACGGCGTGGGCGTGCCCAGCCGCAGCGCGGCATAGCTGGTCTCCATGTCGTTCTCGTCGGCGAAGCGCAGGATCATTTCCTTGCCCTCCGGATTGCTCACCACCCGCTTGAGGATGCCGTCGAGGATGAAGTACTGCTCCATCTCGCGCACGCCCTGGTGCAGCAGGAAGTCGCCTTTGTTGCCGTCCACCACGAAGAGATGGGTTTCCAGTTCGGCGCGGTCGCTCTCGCTCAGATCCTTGAGAAGGATGTTTTGCCGCAGCTGGGCTCGGATGATGTTTTTTTCCGGGTGGTTTTCCAACAACGTCATGGTTCCCGTCTTGCTCGATTTCGCAACAACCGCCGGTTCATCGGTACGGCGAACGTTTTCCGGAAAGTTGACCGCGGTCAACAGCTGAAAGCCTGGGCCCGAATCATAGTCTTGGCTCGGCCCCCGGCCATTCATCCAAAGCAAAAGGAGAGACATGTCTTCAGTTAGCACAGACAAACAGGCAGCCCTGGCGGCCGACGACACGCTCCAGCGCGCGCTCAAGAACATGACCGACGACGCGCCGGCCCGCGAAACGACCGATGGCTTCCACCTGGTGATCGACGCGCTGAAGCTGAACGACATCGACACCATCTTCGGCCTGCCCGGCATCCCGATCACCGACCTCACGCGCATGGCGCAGGCCGAAGGCATGCGCGTGATCTCGTTCCGTCACGAGCAGCACGCCGGCAACGCGGCCGCGGCCGCCGGCTTCCTGACGCAGAAGCCCGGCATCTGCCTGACGGTGTCGGCGCCCGGCTTCCTCAACGGCCTGACCGCGCTGGCCAACGCCACCACCAACTGCTTCCCGATGATCCTGATCAGCGGCTCGAGCGAGCGCGAGATCGTCGACCTGCAGCAGGGCGATTACGAGGAGATGGACCAGCTCGCGATCGCCAAGCCGCTGTGCAAGGCGGCCTTCCGCGTGCTCCATGCCGAGGACATCGGCGTTGGCATCGCGCGGGCGATCCGCTCGGCCCTGTCGGGCCGCCCGGGCGGCGTGTACCTCGACCTGCCGGCCAAGCTGTTCGCCCAGACCATGGACGCGGCTGCCGGCAAGCGATCGCTGATCAAGGTGGTCGATCCGGCGCCGCGCCAGATTCCGGCACCCGACGCGGTGAAGCGCGCGCTCGACCTGCTCAAGAGTGCCAAGAAACCGCTGATCCTGCTGGGCAAGGGCGCGGCCTACGCGCAGGCCGACGCCGACATTCGGGCACTGATCGAGAAGACCGGCATCCCCTACCTGCCGATGTCGATGGCCAAGGGCCTCCTGCCCGACACCCATGTGCAGTCGGCCGCGGCCGCGCGTTCCTATGTGCTGCAGGAAGCCGACGTCGTGATGCTGGTCGGCGCGCGGCTCAACTGGCTGCTGTCGCACGGCAAGGGCAAGACCTGGGCCCAGGAGAAGGGCGCCAAGCAGTTCATCCAGATCGACATCGCGCCGACCGAGATCGACAGCAACGTCGCGATCGCCGCGCCGGTGATCGGCGACATCGGCTCCTGCGTGGCGGCGCTCCTGGCCGGCGTCGACGCCAAGTGGGCCAAGCCGCCGGCCGACTGGACCGGCACCATCGCCGAGCGCAAGGACAAGAACCTGTCGAAGATGGCCGCCACGCTGGCCGCCCGGCCCTCGCCGATGAACTTCCACAGCGCGCTCAGCGTGATCCGCGATCAGGTGAAGGCGCGGCCCGATGCCATCGTTGTCAACGAAGGCGCCAACACGCTGGACTTCGCGCGCAGCATCGTCGACATGTACGAGCCGCGCAAACGCCTCGACGTGGGCACCTGGGGGATCATGGGCATCGGCATGGGCTTCGCGGTCGCCGCGGCCGTGGTCACCGGCAAGCCGGTGATCGCGATCGAAGGCGACAGCGCCTTCGGCTTCAGCGGCATGGAAGTCGAGACCATCTGCCGCTACAACCTGCCCATCTGCATCGTCGTCTTCAACAACAACGGCGTCTACCGCGGCACCGACGTGAACGTGAGCGGCACGCCCGACGTGGCGCCGACCGTGTTCGTCAAGAACGCGCGCTACGACAAGCTGATCGAAGCCTTCGGCGGCGTCGGCGTCAACGCCACCACCGCCGACGAGCTGGAAAAGGCCCTCGCCGAGGCCGTCGCCTCCGGCCGGCCGACCCTGATCAACGCCGTGATCGACGAGACCGCCGGCACCGAAAGCGGCCGCATCACCAGTCTGAACCCGGCGACGGCGAAGAAGAAGTAATCCCAGGCAACACAGGAGATATCCCATGAGCAGCAGCAACAAACCACTCAACGGCATCAAGATCATCGACTTCACCCATGTCCAGGCCGGTCCCGCCTGCACGCAGATGCTGGCCTGGTTCGGCGCCGACGTCATCAAGGTCGAGCGCCCGGGCTCCGGCGACGTCACGCGCACCCAGCTGCGCGACATCCCCGACGTCGACGCGCTCTACTTCACCATGCTCAACAGCAACAAGCGCTCGCTGACGCTGGACACCAAGCAGCCCGAGGGCAAGGTGGTGTTGGAGAAGCTGATCCGCGAATCCGACGTGCTGGTCGAGAACTTCGGCCCCGGCGCGCTCGACCGCATGGGCTTCACCTGGGAGCGCATCCAGGAACTGAACCCCAAGATGATCGTCGCCTCGGTCAAGGGCTTCAGCGACGGCCACCACTACGACGACCTCAAGGTCTACGAGAACGTCGCGCAGTGCGCCGGCGGCGCCGCCTCGACCACCGGCTTCTGGGACGGCCCGCCGACCGTCAGCGCCGCCGCCCTGGGCGACAGCAACACCGGCATGCACCTGGCGATCGGCATCCTGACCGCCATCATCGGCCGCCAGCAGACCGGCAAGGGCCAGCGCGTGGCCTGCGCGATGCAGGACGCGGTGCTCAACCTCTGCCGCGTGAAGATGCGCGACCAGCTGCGCCTGGACAAGCTCGGCTACCTGGAAGAGTACCCGCAGTACCCGCATGGCACCTTCAGCGACGTGGTTCCGCGCGGCGGCAATGCCGGCGGCGGCGGCCAGCCGGGCTGGGTGCTCAAGTGCAAGGGCTGGGAAACCGACCCCAACGCGTACATCTACTTCACCGTGCAGGGCCACGCCTGGGCCCCGATCTGCGACGCCATCGGCAAGCCCGAATGGAAGACCGACCCCGACTACATGACGGCCAAGGCACGCCAGCCGCACATCACCGCGATCTTCGCAACCATCGAGGACTGGCTGGCCGACAAGACCAAGTTCGAGGCGGTCGACATCCTGCGCAAGTTCGACATTCCCTGCTCGCCGGTGCTGACGATGAAGGAACTGCTGCACGACGAATCGCTGCGCAAGAGCGGCTCGATCGTCGAGGTGAAGGGCCACAAGGAGCGCGGCAACTACTTCACCGTCGGCAGCCCGATCAAGTTCTCCGACCTGAAGCCCGAGATCACGCCTTCGCCGCTTTTGGGCGAGCACACCGACGATGTGCTGGCCGAGCTGGGCTACAGCAAGGAACAGATCATCAACTTGCGCGAGTCCAAAGCGGTTTGAGACTGGAAAGAGGGAGCGGCGCCTTGCAATCGAACGTGGATTTGAAACAGCTCGTCGCCGGCGCCGGCGACGCCATCATGGTCGCGGATGCGCAAGGCGCGATCACGCTCTGGAACCAGGCAGCCGAGCGCATCTTCGGCTACACCGAAGCCGAGGCGCTGGGCAAGTCGCTCGATCTGATCATCCCGGAACGCCAGCGCGGCCGGCACTGGGACGGCTATCAAAAGACCATGGACACGGGCATCACCAAGTACGGCGCCGACCTGCTGCGCGTGCCCGCCCTGCACAAGGACGGGCACACGCTGTCGATCGCCTTCACGGTATCGATGTTGTTTTCGGAGGATCGCAAGGTCACGGGCATTGTCGCCATCGTGCGCGACGAGACCGCCCGCTTCGCCGAGGAGCGCAAACTGCGCGCCCGTCTGGTAGAAGTCGAGGCCAGATCCAAGGAGACACAATGAGCAAGGCACTCGAGGGCGTTCGGATTCTCGATTTCACCCATGTGCAGTCGGGCCCCACCTGCACCCAGCTGCTGGCCTGGTTCGGCGCCGACGTGATCAAGGTCGAGCGCGCCGGCGAAGGCGATGCGACGCGCGGCCAGCTGCGCGACATTCCCGGCGTGGACAGCCTCTACTTCACGATGCTGAACCACAACAAGCGCTCGATCACGCTGGACACCAAGAAGCCCAAGGGCAAGCAGGTCCTCGACACGCTGATCAAGACCTGCGACGTGCTGGTCGAGAACTTCGCTCCCGGTGCGCTGGACCGCATGGGCATCACCTGGAGCCACATCCAGGACTTGAACCCGCGCATGATCGTGGCCTCGGTCAAGGGCTTCGGGCCGGGCAAGTACGAGCACTGCAAGGTCTACGAGAACGTCGCGCAGTGCGCCGGCGGCGCCGCGTCGACGACCGGCTTCGACGACGGCCCGCCGGTCGTGACCGGCGCGCAGATCGGCGACAGCGGTACCGGCCTGCACCTGGCGCTCGGCATCGTCGCCGCTCTTTACCAGCGCAACAGCACAGGGCGCGGGCAGCAGGTGCTGGCGCCGATGCAGGACGCGGTGCTCAACCTGTGCCGCGTGAAGATGCGCGACCAGCAGCGGCTCGAACGCACCGGCACCATGCACGAATACCCGCAGTACCCCGACGGCAAGTTCGGCGACGCCGTGCCGCGCGCCGGCAACGCCTCCGGCGGCGGCCAGCCGGGCTCGATCCTGCGCTGCAAGGGCTGGGAGACCGACCCGAATGCGTACATCTACTTCATCACGCAGGGCGCAGTCTGGCCGGCGGTGTGCAAGGTCATCGGCGAAGAGGGCTGGATCGACGACGAGGCCTATGCCACGCCGGCCGCACGCCTCTTGCACCTGAAGCCGATCTTCGCGCGCATCGAGCAGTGGACCATGACCAAGGACAAGTTCGAGGCCATGGAGATCCTCAACAAGTACGACATTCCCTGCGGGCCGATCCTGTCGATGAAGGAAATCGCCGCGGACGAGTCGCTGCGCGAGAGCGGAACCATCGTCGAGGTGGACCACCCGACGCGGGGCAAGTACCTGACGGTCGGCAACCCCATCAAGATGTCCGACAGCCCGACTGAGGTGACGCGTTCGCCGCTGCTCGGCGAACACACCGAGGAAGTGCTGCGGCAGCTCGGCTACAGCGCGGACGACCTGGCGATGCTGCGCGAAGAGCGCGTGATCTGAGCTGAGCGCGGACGAGGGTGCACAACGGATTCTGGTGCCCTCAATCCATAACTCATAGCAAATACATTCAATAAAATACTTTCACTATTATTTATTGATCGACCACTCTACATTTTGAATATGCCGAGCGCATTCGATTCACCACCGCGGCATTCAATTTGAAGGAGAAGCTCATGGTCAACGATTTGCCAATCCAGTACCGGAATGACGAAATCGAACGGAACGCCTACAACGCGGCGTTCTATGAATTGGGATTCAGGTGGCATTGGGACAGCCATACCTATTACGAATTGCTGAGCCAAAGCCAGAACGAGGCGGAACGGATCGGCCATTACCTGAAGACCCACCAGTCGCACCTTCTCAAGTCCTACGAGACTGAATTCCTCGTCGAAGTCATCCGGCAAAAGAAGGCCGAGCACATGCAACGCGGCATTGCGCCCGGCGCGATGCCGGCCAGGTATTTCGACTGGGCGCAAATGCCCGGTTGCGAACTCGGCGCCTAGGCCCTGCCCGTCCCCTAAAAAACCGCCAAAGCCATGAATATCCACGAATACCAGGGCAAAGAGGTATTGCGGAAATACGGCGTGGCCACGCCGCGCGGCTTTCTCTGCATGTCGCCTGAGGAGGCGGTGGATGCGGCCACTCGGCTCGGCGGCGCGCGCTGGGTCGTCAAGGCGCAGATCCACGCCGGCGGGCGCGGCAAGGGCGGCGGCGTGAAACTGGCGAGATCCATGGCGGAAGTGCGGCAGCATGCCGAGCAGATCCTCGGCATGCGCTTGAGAACGCATCAGACCGGGCCCGAGGGGCGCCTGGTGAAGCGGCTCCTGATCGAGGAGGGCGCCGACATCGCGAAAGAGTTCTACCTGGGGCTGGCGGTGGACCGCGACACCCAGCGCGTCGCGCTGATGGCCTCGAGCGAAGGCGGTATGGACATCGAAGATGTGGCGGCCCGCACGCCCGAAAAGATCCACAAGGTGGCCATCGATCCGATCGCGGGCCTGACGGTGGGCCAGGCGGACGACGCCGCACGCCGGATCGGCATCCCCGCGAAGTCGATCCCAGAGGCGCGCAGCTTCATGCAGAACCTGTACCGCGCCTTCGACGAATGCGATGCATCGCTGGCCGAGATCAATCCGCTGGTCCTGACCAGCGACGGCCGCGTGATCGCGCTCGACGCCAAGTTCGACTTCGACCCGAACGCGCTCTTCCGCCATCCGGAGATCGTCGCGCTGCGCGATCTCGACGAGGAAGACCCGGCCGAGGTCGAGGCCTCGAAGTTCGACCTCTCCTACATCCCGCTCGACGGCAACATCGGCTGCCTGGTCAACGGCGCGGGCCTGGCCATGGCGACGATGGACGTGATCAAGCTGTACGGCGGATCGCCCGCCAACTTCCTCGACGTGGGCGGCGGCGCGACGGCCGGGAAGGTGACGGAGGCCTTCAAGCTGATGCTGCGCAATCCGAAGCTGGCGGCCATCCTGGTCAACATCTTCGGCGGCATCATGAAGTGCGACCTGATCGCCCAGGGCGTGATCGCCGCCGCGCGCGAGGTGCGGCTCCAGGTGCCGCTGGTGGTGCGCATGAAGGGTACCAACGAAAAGCTGGGCCGGATCATCCTCGCGCAGTCGGGCCTTCCCATCATCAGTGCGGACGACATGGCGGATGCGGCCGAGCGCGTCGTCGCAGCGGCGAAAGGCCGATAGATGTCCATCCTCATCAACAAGAACACCCGCGTGATCACGCAGGGCATCACCGGCAAGACCGGGAGCTTCCACACCGCGATGTGCCGCGACTACGGCAACGGCAGGAAATGCTTCGTCGCCGGCGTGAACCCGAGCAAGGCAGGCAAGTACTTCGACGGCATCCCGATCTTCGGCAGCGTCAAGGACGCCAAGGCCGAGACCGGCGCGACCGTCTCGGTGATCTATGTGCCGCCGCCCTTCGCGGCCGCCGCCATCGACGAGGCGGTCGATGCCGAGCTCGACCTCGTCGTCTGCATCACCGAAGGCATCCCCGTGCGCGACATGATCCGCACCCGCCACCGCATGCAGGGCCGCAAGACGATCCTGCTCGGCCCCAATTGCCCGGGCCTGATCACCCCGGACGAAATCAAGATCGGCATCATGCCGGGCCACATCCACCAGAAGGGCCGCGTCGGCGTGGTGTCGCGCTCCGGCACGCTGACCTACGAAGCCGCCCACCAGCTCGCCAGCTTCGATATCGGGCAGTCGACGGTGGTCGGCATCGGCGGCGATCCGGTCGGCGGGCTCAGGCATATCGACGTGCTGAAGATGTTCAACGACGACCCGCAAACCGACGCGGTGATCATGGTCGGCGAGATCGGCGGCAACGAGGAAGAGAACTGCGCGCGCTGGATCAAGGAGCACATGCGAAAGCCCGTGGTCGGCTTCATCGCCGGCGCTACCGCGCCGCCGGGCAAGCGCATGGGCCACGCGGGCGCCATCATTTCCGGCGGCAAGGGCACGGCGGAGGCCAAGCTGTCGGTGATGCAGGAATGCGGCATCCACGTGACGCGCAATCCGGCAGAGATGGGCAAGCTGCTCGCATCGCTGGTCATTCCGGATTACCTCCCCTTCGATTGAGACCGACATGCAACAGCAACAGTGGATTCGCTTCGAACGCGCCGGCAAGCCGGGCTTCGGCACGCTCGACGGCAACAAGGTGCGCGAGCACCAGGGCGACATGTTCGGCAGCCCCGAAGCGACGGGCAGCGTGTTCGCGCTGGACGAGCTCAAGCTGCTGACGCCGACCCGGCCGACCAAGGTCATCGCGCTGTGGAACAACTTCCACGCGCTCGGCGAGAAGCTGAACCTGCCGGTGCCGGCCGAGCCGCTCTACCTGCTGAAGGCGCCCAACTCCTTTCTCGCCGCGGGTGAGCCCATCCGCAAGCCCTTGTGCGAGGGCAAGGTGGTGTTCGAGGGCGAGCTCGGCATCGTCATCGGCAAGACCTGCACGGCGGTGGCCGAGGAAGCGGCGCTCGACCATGTGTTCGGCTACACCTGCGCCAACGACGTGACGGTGGCCGACATCCTGAACCGCGACGCCTCCTTTGCGCAGTGGGCGCGCGCCAAGGGCTTCGACACCTTCTGCCCGATGGGCCCGGTGGTCGCCACCGGCCTCGACCCCGCGACGCTCACCGTGACCACGCTGCTCGACGGCGCGGCGCGCCAGCACTATCCGATCAGCGACATGCGCTTCTCGGTGCAGCAGCTGGTCAGCCTGATCTCCTTCGACATGACGCTGCATCCGGGCGACGTCATCCTGTGCGGCACATCGGTCGGCGTCGGCTCGATGAAGCCGGGCAGCCTGGTCGAGGTCGAGATCAACGGCATCGGCAAGCTGAGCAATCGCTTCGGCTAGGGCCTGCCGCGCAAGAGATTCAACACTTCAAGGATAGACATGAAGATAGCAGTCATCGGCGCAGGCGCCATCGGCGGCCTGGTCGGAGCAAAGCTCGCGCTGGCCGGCGAGGACGTGACGTTCATCGTGCGCGGAGCCAACCTCGACGCCATCGCCACCAACGGCTTCAAGCTGATCGCGGCCGACGGCGAGGAGCAGGTGGCGCGAAACGTGAAGGCCACCGATCGCTACGACCAGGCCGGCGTGCAGGACATCATCATCCTCGCGATGAAGGCGCACCAGGTCGAAGCGGTGGCGAACGAAGTGCCCAAACTCTTCGGCCCCGCGACCGTGGTGGTGACGATGCAGAACGGCATCCCCTACTGGTACTTCCACAAGCACGGCGGGCCGCTCGAAGGAAGCACGGTGAAGAGCGTCGATCCGCATGGCGTCGTGGCCGCGAGGATTCCTGCGGAGCGCGTGATCGGCTGCGTGGTTTACCCCGCTTCCGAGCTGGTGGCGCCGGGCGTGGTGAAGCACATCGAGGGCGACCGCTTCCCCGTTGGCGAACTGGACGGCACCTCGAGCGAGCGCGTGAACCGCGTCGCGGCCTGCTTCGCCAACGCGGGTTTCAAGGCGCCCGTGCTCGACAACATCCGCGCCGAGATCTGGCTCAAGCTGTGGGGCAACCTGACCTTCAATCCGATCAGCAGCCTGTCGCATTCCACGCTGGTCGACATCTGCCAGTACCCGCCCTCGCGCGACCTCGCCGCCGCGATGATGCGGGAAGCCCAGGCCGTCGCGCACAAGCTGGGCATCGAGTTCCGCGTGTCGCTGGAAAAGCGCATCGCCGGCGCCGAGAAGGTGGGCAAGCACAAGACCTCGATGCTGCAGGACGTGGAGGCCGGGCGTGCCCCGGAGATCGATGCGCTGGTGGGCGCGGTGGTCGAGCTGGCCCGGCTGACCGACACGCAGACGCCGCATATCGACACCGTCTACTCGCTGGTCAAGCTGCTGGCTCGCACGATGGAGGACCAGCGCGGACGGGTCCGCCTTCACGAGATGGCTTGAGGCCCTCACCATGAGACGCGCCCGCAGCGCCAAGATCGTCGCCACGCTCGGCCCGTCCACTTCGGACGAGCAGGCCATCCGCGCCCTGTTCGAGCGCGGCGTGGACGTGTTCCGGCTCAACTTCAGCCACGGCACGCAGTCCGACCATGCGCGGCGCCTGGAAACCATCCGCGCGCTGGAGAAGGAGTTCGGCCGGCCGATCGGCGTGCTGCTCGACCTGCAAGGGCCGAAGCTGCGCCTGGGCACTTTCGAAGGCGGCAGGACGCAGCTCGAAGCCGGTGCGCGACTGCGCCTCGACATGGACAGGACCCCCGGCGATGCCCGCCGCGCGCCGCTGCTGCATCCGGAGATCTTCGCGGCGCTGCAGACCGGCACCGAGCTGCTGCTCGACGACGGCAAGCTGCGCCTGCGCGTGGAAAGCCACGGCGCGGATTTCGCCGAGACCACCGTGCTTGTCGGCGGACCGATCTCGGACCGCAAGGGCGTCAACGTGCCGAGCGTGCTGCTGCCGATCTCGCCGCTGACCGCGAAGGACCGCGACGACCTGGCCTTCGGGCTCGCGATGGGCGTGGACTGGGTTGCGCTCTCCTTCGTGCAGCGGCCCGAGGACATCGAGGAGGCGCGCGCCCTCATCGGCACACGCGCCTGGATCATGGCCAAGCTCGAGAAGCCGGCCGCGATCGAGCACCTGGACGGCATCGTCGCCTTGTCCGACGGCATCATGGTCGCGCGCGGCGACCTCGGCGTCGAGCTGCCGCCCGAGCAGGTGCCGGAACTGCAGCGCCTCATCGTGCGCGCCTGCCGCAAGGGCGGCAAGCCGGTGGTGGTGGCGACGCAGATGCTCGAGTCGATGATCGCCTCGCCGGTGCCCACCCGCGCCGAGGTCTCCGACGTGGCGACCGCGATCTACGACGGCGTGGACGCGGTGATGCTGTCCGCCGAATCCGCCTCGGGCCAATACCCACTGGAAGCGGTTGCGATGATGGACCGCATCGTCGCCCGCGTGGAAGCGGACCCGTCCTACCGCAGCGGCATCGACGCCACGCATGCCGCGGCCGAGGCGACCACTGCCGACGCGGTCTGCGCGTCGCTGCGCAACGTGGCCGGGCTGCTCTCTCCGGCCGCCACCGTGACCTACACCTCCTCGGGCTTCACCAGCCTGCGCGCCGCGCGCGAGCGACCCGCCGTGCCCGTGCTGAGCCTGACGCCCTCCGTCGCCACCGCGCGCCGCATGGCCATGGTCTGGGGCGTGCATGCGGTGCTGGTGGACGACGTTCACGATGTCGCCGAGATGATCGAGTGCGCCTGCCGCAGCGCGCGCGACGAGGGATTCGCGAACCCGGGCGACGACGTGGTGGTCGTCGCGGGCCTGCCCTTCGGACAGTCCGGAACGACGAACTTGCTGCACGTCGCGCGCATCGCGCGCTGAGCCGGTCAGATCTTTCTGGCCTCCGTGCCCGCGGCCTGCCGCAGGCCCGCCAGCGCGGGATCGATGATCGCGGGATCGGCGCCCACCGCGTAGACCGCATAGGCCGGATAGAGAAACTCCGGCGTGTGGGGCACGCGGCGCAGATGCCCGGATTCCAGGTGGCCGCGCACCACGTCGAGCCGGAAATAGCCGGTGCCGCCGGCGGCCAGCAGGTACTCGCGGCCGAGCGGCCCGAGCCCGGCCATCACTGCCGCGCTCGACAGTTCGGGAAAAGCCAGGCCGTGCTGCGCCGCGAACTCGGGCCCCCAGTCCACGTACACATAGTCCGCCGGGCGCGGCACGCGCGGACGCTTCGCCGTCGTGACCATGACGAGCTTTTCCTCGATCAGGAGCTCCACGCGCAGCCCGGGCCGCTGCTGCGGCGCATAGGCGATGGCGACATCGAGCACGCCCGCGGCCACCTTGTCGAGCAGGTCCTGCGGGTAGCCGACTTCCGTGCGCAGCGCGAGCTGCGGGTGCCTGGCGCGCATCCACAGCAGCCAGCGCAGCAGCAGCGGATCCCACAGGCTGATCTCGCACCCGGCCGCGAGCACGGCGCGGCTGCCGGTCGGCACCGCCACCTGGTCGCGCGCACGCGCCCAGACCTGCACCAGCGTGGTCGCGTGCGGCAGGAAGCGCTCGCCGGCCGCGGTGAGCGCGGCGCCGGCCTTGTTGCGCACGAAGAGCCTGCGGCCGAGCAGCGCTTCGAGCGTTCGCACGCGCGCGCTGACCGAGGTCTGCGTCACGTGCAGCCGCTCGGCGGCGCGCTGGAAGCTGCGGGTCTCGACGATCTCGAGGAAGGTGCGGGCCAGGTTGATGTCCACGATGGCAGCTCGTTTTGAATGCAGTATTTTTGCATTCAATTGGCAATAAATCTCGTTTTACTTGGAGCCAAGTCCGTCCGAACATGGAGGCATCGCAACCCGCTGCAATCAGGAACTCACCATGTCCATCCTTCAACGATCATTCGTTTCGAGCCCCGCTGGCGCCCGGGCCCGTGCGCTCAGGACCTTGGCCGCCGAGGCCGGTGCGCTCGTCAAGGCCTTGCTGAATCCGAACCAGGTCATCGAGGAAGTCGAGCAGATGCGCGCCTTGCACGCCGCCGCGAATCGCGTCGAGGCCAGCAACGCGGCGCGCGCCGCCTGGCTGCGGTCGCGTGCCTCGCGCATCGGCCTGCGCTGATGAGCGATGACCGCCTATGAGTGCTGCTGGCTCTGCGCGATGTGCTTGCGCCGCATCGGACGCAACACGAACCACGCCATCAGCGCCGCGGCGGCGTTGACCGCGCTGGCGACGATGAAGACGGCCTGCCAGCTGCCGGTGGCCGCGGCGAGCACGCTCGAGAGCGGCACCAGCAGCGCCGCCGTGCCCTTGGCGGTGTAGAGCATGCCGGCGTTGGATGCTGCGTACCTGGAGCCGAAGGTGTCGGCGCAGGTCGAGGGGAAGAGACTGTAGATCTCGCCCCAGGCGAAGAACACGATGCCGGTCAGCACGACGAAGAGGATCGGGTTCTGGCCATAGTGGTAGAGCATCAGGATGCCCACCGATTCCAGCGCGAACGCGATGAACATCGTCTGCTCGCGCCCGATCTTGTCGGAGACCCAGCCGAAGAAGGGCCGCGTCAGGCCGTTGAGCACGCGATCGATCGCGAGTGCGAAGGTCAGCGCGGGCAGCACCAGGCCCATGATGTTGACCGGCACGTCCATGATCTTGAAGTCCTTGGCGATCGGCGCGAGCTGGGCCGTGGCCATCAGGCCGCCGGCGGCCACCATCACGAACATCGCGTACATGACCCAGAAGACAGGCGACCTCAGCACTTCGGAAGGGGCGTAGTCGCGGCGCGACTGCTGCACGTTGCGGCTGTTCGACGCCTTCGCATGATTGGGTGCCCGGGTCAGCGCCCAGGCCAGCAGGAAGACGATCAGCCCCTGCCCGATGCCGAAGTAGAGGAAGGCCGCCTCGTAGCCGTGCGAGTGGATCATCGCGGAGATCGGGACGATCGTGAGGGCCGATCCGGCCCCGAAGCCGGCCGCGGTCATGCCCGCGGCGAGGCCGCGCCGGTCGGGGAACCACTTCAAGGCATTGCCCACGCAGGTGCCGTAGACCGCGCCGGCGCCGATGCCGCCGATCGCCGCTGCGATGTAGAGCACCGGCAGCGAGGAGGCTACCGAATTGAGCACCCACCCGAGACCGCACAGCACGCCGCCGACCAGCACCACCGGGCGCGGGCCGAAGCGATCGACGAGGTAGCCTTCGATCGGCACCAGCCAGGTCTCGGTGAGCACGAAGATCGTGAAAGCCACCTGGATCGCGGCGCGGCTCCAGCCATGCTTGTCGGCGATCGGATTGACGAAGAGGGTCCAGCCGTATTGCAGGTTGGCGATCATCGCCATGCACACGATGCCGATCAGCAACTGTCCCCATCGGTACGTCTGCGATCGGTTCGCGGCTGCGTCATAGCTTGCCGCCTGGGAATACATCGCCGGGCTGGAACCCGCGATCGTGGTCGTTGGCCGAGTCATGGAGTCTCCTGTTGTCGTAGAGGTCCGGCGGCATCGGAACGCCGGACCCGTTTTGGGAGTGAAAGACTGTCGGACGGCGCGGCGCAAACGCTCTTGACCGCAGTCAAGTTCCCATCAACCAAGGGTAAACCCTTAAAATCGACAACTCCTCATCGCCACGCATCGGCCACGCAACATGAACCACACCGCATTGAATTCCACCTCGACCAAGACCCAGTCGCCATCCGGCGCGGGCGCGCTTCTGCGCGAGCTGATCGCCGCCATGCCCATCGTGATCTTCTTCAAGGCGGCGCGCGCCGCTCTGCAGCGGCCCTAAGCTGCTGAATCGAAGGGGACGATCTGCGCAATCAGCGACGCGCCGTCGCTGAGCAGAAAGTCCTTGAAGGCCTGCGCCACCGGCGGCAGGCGCTTGGTGCGCCGATGCACGACGTACCAGTTCAGCATCAGCGGGAAACCCTCGACGTCGAGCACGCTGAGGCTGCCGGCCTTCAGCTCCTGGCTGATGGTGTGCGCCGACACGAAGCTCACGCCCATTCCCGCGATCACCGCCTGCTTGATCGTCTCTGTGCTCGGGATCTCCATCGCGATGTTGATGTCGCGCAGGTCGCCGCCGAAGCCTTCCTCCATCGAGTTCCAGGTGTCGGTGCCTTTCTCGCGCACGACGAAGGGCTCGCGCATCAGCCGGGCCCGTGGGATCTTCCGCTCGCCGACCAGCGGGTGGCTCGGCGCCGCGACGATCACGTAGGGATGCGGCGCGAAGGGCTGATTGACCGTGTCCATGTCGGTCGGCGGCCGCACCATGATCGCGAGGTCGGTGAGGTTCTCGGCGATGTGGGTCAGAAGCCCCTCGCGGTTGTGGACCGTGAAGTTCAGCGTCACGCCGCGATGGCGGCTCGCGAACTCCACCAGGAGGCGTGGAAAGAAGTAGTCGCCGGCGCTGATCACGCCCACGTTGAGCTTGCCGCCCGAGACGCCCTTGAACTGCGTCATTGCGTTCTCGGCCGCCTCGAACTGCTGGATGATGGCGCGGCTGATCTGCAGCAGCTCCGCACCGGCCGGGGTCAGGTAGATCTTCTTGCCGAACTGCTCGAACAGCACGTTGCCGGCGTGCTCCTCGAGCTTGCGCACCTGCGTCGAGACGGCCGGCTGGGTCAGGTGAAGCTCTTCGGCCGCGCGCGAAAAACTCAAGAGGCGAGCGACCGCCTCGAAGACTTTCAACTGGCGCAGGGTCGCGTTCTTCATCGTGAACTCATCGTACCTGCGCCTTGCGGCGGACTTCGATTCAGTAATCGCATCGGCCCATTCGCCGGATAAATTGGACAGCCGTTTCTCCGCTGTCGACACTGCGCCCCACACGGTGTTGCGGCAAACAAGGAGAACAGCATGTCGGCACTTCAGGATCAAGGAACGGTCTCGCATCGCAGCAGCGGCGTCGATGCGCTGGCGACCGTGCGCGGCGTGCTGGCGCAACGGGCCGAAGAGCCGGGCGCGCTGCTGCCGATCCTGCATGACGTGCAGGACGCGCTGGGCTATGTGCCTGCCGATGCCGTGCCGGAGATCGCCGCTGCGCTGAACTTGTCGCGTGCCGAGGTCCATGGCGTCCTCACCTACTACCACCACTTCCGCGCCGAGCCGGCCGCACGCCACGTGGTCCAGATCTGCCGCGCCGAGGCCTGCCAGGCGATGGGTGCCGAGGCCTTGCTCGCACATGCGCAGCAGCATCTGGGCTGCGCGGTGCATGGCGATTCGAAGGACGGCGCCTTCACCCTCGAGCCGGTCTACTGCCTCGGGCTGTGCGCCTCCTCGCCTGCCATGATGCTGGACGACGAGCCGCATGCGCGCATCACGCCGCGGGTCTTCGATGCACTGATGGCGCAGGCCCGGAGCGAATCATGAGCATCACCGTCTACGTGCCGCGCGACTCCGCGGCCCTGGCCGCCGGCGCCGACCGCGTGGCGCGGCGCATCGCCGGCGAGGCCGCAGCGCGTGGTGCGGATATCCATCTGGTGCGCAACGGCTCGCGCGGCATGTTCTGGCTCGAGCCGCTGGTCGAGGTGGCCACGCCGGCCGGGCGCATCGCCTACGGGCCGGTGGCGGTCGAGGATGTGGCGAGCCTGTTCGATGCGGGCTTCCTCGAGGGCGCGGCCCATGCGCTGCATCTCGGCCCGACGGAGGAGATCGCCTACCTGAAGAAGCAGGAGCGCCTCACCTTCGCCCGCATGGGCATCACCGATCCGCTGTCGCTCACCGACTACCAGGCACACGAAGGCTTCGCCGGCCTGCGCCGCGCGCTGGCGCTGGAACCCGCGCAGATCGTGCAGCAGGTGCTGGACTCGGGCCTGCGCGGGCGCGGCGGCGCGGCCTTCCCGGCCGGCATCAAGTGGAAGACGGTGCTGGCGACGGCGGCCGCGCAGAAGTACATCGTCTGCAATGCCGACGAAGGCGATTCGGGCACCTTCTCCGACCGCATGACGATGGAAGGCGACCCCTTCATGCTGATCGAAGGCATGACCATCGCAGGCATCGCGACCGGCGCGAGCATGGGCTACGTGTACGTGCGCTCCGAATACCCGCATGCGATCGCGTCGATGAACGAAGCCATCCGCCGCGCCGAGGCGGCAGGCTTCCTCGGCGACGACATCCTTCGATCGGGCCGCAGCTTCCGGCTGCAAGTGCGCAAGGGCGCCGGCTCCTACGTCTGCGGCGAAGAAACGGCGCTGCTCGAAAGCCTGGAGGGCAGGCGCGGCATCGTGCGCGCCAAGCCGCCGCTGCCGGCCATCGAGGGCCTGTTCGGCCAGCCCACGCTGATCAACAACGTGATCACGCTGGCCAGCGTGCCGCTCATCCTGGCGCGCGGCGCGGAGTTCTACCGCGACTTCGGCGTCGGGCGTTCGCGCGGCACCTTGCCGATGCAGCTGGCCGGGAACATCAGGCACGGCGGCCTGGTCGAGAAGGCCTTCGGCGTCACGCTGCGCGAGCTGCTCTATGACTACGGCGGCGGCTCCGCATCCGGCCGGCCGATCAAGGCGGTGCAGGTGGGCGGGCCGCTGGGCGCCTACCTGCCCGAATCGCAATGGGACCTGCCGTTGGACTACGAGGCCTACGCCGCCGTCGGCGGCACGGTCGGCCACGGCGGCATCGTGGTCCATGACGACACCGCCGATCTTTCGAAGCTCGCGCGCTACGCGATGGAGTTCTGCGCCATCGAGTCCTGCGGCAAGTGCACGCCCTGCCGCATCGGATCGACCCGCGGCGTCGAGGTCATCGACAAGATCCGGGCCGACCAGAACCGGCCGCAGCAGGTGATGCTGCTGCGCGACCTGTGCGACACGATGGTCCACGGCTCGCTGTGCGCGATGGGCGGAATGACGCCGTTCCCGGTGCTGTCCGCACTCAACCATTTCCCCGAAGACTTCGGGCTGGTCGTGCCCGATCGCAAAGCAGCCTGAGAAAAGAAGAGGAACAAGCCATGCTCGACCACCTGAAAGAGACCGACTACGGCACGCCCCGCCGCGAGTCCGAGCGCGAGGTGACGCTCGAGATCGACGGCTACGAAGTGACCGTGCCCGCGGGCACCTCGCTGATGCGCGCGGCGGTCGATGCCGGCATCCAGGTGCCCAAGCTGTGCGCGACGGACAGCCTCGAGCCCTTCGGCTCGTGCCGGCTGTGCCTGGTCGAGATCGATGGACGCAAGGGCTTTCCGGCCTCCTGCACCACGCCCGCCGAGGCCGGCATGAAGGTGCGCACGCAGACGCCGAAGCTCCAGGAGCTGCGCAAGGGCGTGATGGAGCTCTACATCTCCGACCATCCGCTGGACTGCCTCACCTGTTCGGCCAACGGCAACTGCGAGCTGCAGGACATGGCGGGCGTCACCGGCCTGCGCAACGTGCGCTACGGCTTCGACGGCGCCAACCACCTGAAGAGTGCGAAGGACGAATCGAACCCGTACTTCACCTACGACCCGTCGAAGTGCATCGTCTGCAACCGCTGCGTGCGCGCCTGTGAAGAAACGCAAGGCACCTTCGCGCTCACGATCAGCGGGCGCGGCTTCGAGTCGCGCGTCTCGCCGGGCCAGGACCAGGCCTTCATGGAATCGGAGTGCGTGAGCTGCGGCGCCTGCGTCGAGGCCTGCCCGACGGCCACGCTGCAGGAGAAGTCGGTGATCTGGCTCGGCCAGGCCGAACACAGTGTCATCACCACCTGCGCCTACTGCGGCGTGGGCTGCGCCTTCAAGGCCGAGATGAAGGGCAGCGAGGTGGTCCGAATGGTGCCGTGGAAGGACGGCAAGGCCAACGAAGGGCACTCCTGCGTCAAGGGTCGCTTCGCCTGGGGCTATGCGACGCACCAGGACCGCATGCTGAAGCCGATGATCCGCGCGAAGATCAGCGACCCGTGGCAGGAAGTGAGCTGGGAGGTCGCGTTGAACCATGCCGCGAGCGAGTTCAAACGCCTGCAGGCCAAGTACGGCAAGGATTCGATCGGCGGCATCACCTCCTCGCGCTGCACGAACGAAGAAACCTACCTGGTGCAGAAGCTCGTGCGCGCCGCCTTCGGCAACAACAACGTCGACACCTGCGCCCGTGTGTGCCACTCGCCCACCGGCTACGGCCTCAAGCAAACGCTGGGCGAATCCGCGGGCACCCAGACCTTCAAGTCGGTGGAGAAGGCCGACGTGGTCATGGTGATCGGCGCCAATCCGACCGACGGCCATCCGGTGTTCGCCTCGCGCATGAAGAGGCGGCTGCGCGAAGGTGCGAAGCTGATCGTGGTCGATCCGCGCCGCATCGACATCGTGAAGTCGCCGCACGTGAAGGCCGCGCACCACCTGCAGCTCAAGCCCGGCACCAACGTGGCGGTGGTCACTGCGCTCGCGCACGTCATCGTCACCGAAGGCCTGGCGGCGGAGGACTTCATCGCCGAGCGCTGCGACACCGCATCGTTCAACGAATGGAAGGCCTTCGTCGCCCGCCCCGAGCAGTCGCCCGAGGCCACGGAGGAGGCGACCGGCGTGCCGGCGGCGCAGCTGCGTGCCGCGGCGCGCCTGTTCGCCACGGCCGGCAACGGCGCCATCTACTACGGCCTCGGCGTGACCGAGCACAGCCAGGGCTCGACCACGGTGATGGGCATCGCGAACCTGGCCATGGTCACCGGCAACGTGGGGCGCGAGGGCGTCGGCGTCAATCCACTGCGCGGCCAGAACAACGTGCAGGGTGCCTGCGACATGGGTTCCTTCCCGCACGAGCTGCCCGGCTACCGCCACGTCTCGGACAGCACCACCCGCGCGAGCTTCGAGGCCGCCTGGGGCGTTCCGATCAACCCCGAGCCGGGGCTGCGGATTCCCAACATGTTCGACGCCGCGCTCGGTGGCGCCTTCAAGGGCCTCTACTGCGAGGGCGAGGACATCGTGCAGTCCGATCCGAACACGCAGCACGTGGCGGCGGCGATGATGGCGATGGAGTGCGTGGTGGTGCAGGACATGTTCCTCAACGAGACCGCGAAGTACGCGCACGTGTTCCTGCCCGGCTCGTCCTTCCTGGAGAAGGACGGCACCTTCACCAATGCCGAGCGCCGCATCTCGCGCGTGCGCAAGGTGATGCCGCCGAAGGCCGGCTATGCGGACTGGGAGATCACCGTGAAGCTGGCGCAGGCGCTCGGCTACCCGATGGACTACAAGAGTCCGGAGGACGTCATGGCCGAGATCGCCGCGCTGACGCCGACCTTCCGCGGCGTGAGCTACAAGCGCCTCGACGAGCTCGGCAGCATCCAGTGGCCCTGCAACGATGCCGCGCCCGAAGGCACGCCGACCATGCACATCGACAGCTTCGTGCGTGGCAAGGGCCGCTTCATCGTCACGCAGTACGTGGCGACCGACGAGAAGGTGACGCGCAAGTTCCCGCTGCTGCTCACCACCGGCCGGATCCTGTCGCAGTACAACGTCGGCGCACAGACCCGCCGCACCGACAACAACCAGTGGCACAGCGAGGACCGGCTGGAGATCCATCCGCACGATGCCGAGGAACGAGGCATCAAGGACGACGACTGGGTCGGCATCCAGAGCCGCGCGGGCGAGACGGTGCTGCGCGCCACGGTGTCCGAACGTATGCAGCCGGGCGTGGTCTACACCACCTTCCACTTCCCCGAGTCGGGCGCCAACGTCATCACCACCGACAACTCCGACTGGGCCACCAACTGCCCTGAATACAAGGTCACCGCGGTGCAGGTCATGCCGGTGATGCAGCCCTCCGCGTGGCAGCAGGAGTACAGCCGCTTCAACGAGGTCCAGCAGGGCTTGCTGACGGCTGCGCAGGCCAACGAAACGGTGCCCGCAAAGTGACAGCCGTTGTTGCAACCCCGCTTTTCGAAGGCGCCCGCCTGCTGCCGGTCAACGGCGTGCGCGGCGGGCTGGACTTCGCGGTGCAGGACTGGGTGGCCGAGGAAGTGCCCGTCGCGCTGGAGTTCAACGGCATCTCGCACGCGGTGATGCTCGCCACGCCCTCGGACCTGGAGGACTTCGCGCTCGGCTTCTCGCTCAGCGAGGGCATCCTGGACCATGCGCGCGAGCTCTATGCGGTGGAGGCCGAGCCCTCGGCGCTCGGCATTACCGTGCATCTGGAAGTGGCCAGCGCCGCGTTCGCCCGCCTGAAGCAGCGGCGCCGTTCGATGGCCGGGCGCACCGGTTGCGGCTTGTGCGGCACCGAAAGCCTGGCGCAGGTCTCGCGCCAGCTGCCTGTGCTTATCGATGCCGCGCGCCTGGATCGGCGCGCGATCGCCCGCGCCATGTCGCAGTTCCACGCCTTGCAGACGCTGCAGCAGGCCACCGGCGCCGTGCATGCGGCCGCATGGTGCACCGCGAAAGGCGAAGTGATGTGCTTGCGCGAGGACGTCGGGCGCCACAACGCACTCGACAAGTTGATCGGCGCGCTGGCATCCAGCGGGGTCGATGCGTCGGCCGGCTTCATCGCCGTCACCAGCCGCGCCAGCTTCGAGATGGTGCAGAAGACCGCCATGGCCGGCGTGTCGCTGCTCGCCGCGGTGTCCGCGCCCACCTCTTTCGCGGTCGAGACCGCGCAGCGGGCCGGTCTCACGCTGGTCGGCTTCGCGCGCAAGGAAGACCTGGTGGTCTATTGCCAGCCGGAACGTACTTCGGCCAACCCGGCGTCCGGCGCAAGCCGCGCGCACTGAATCCAATTCGAGAGGCAGCATGCACGATCCCGGCGCACAACTGGTCAAGATGGCCAACCAGATCGGCACCTTCTTCCAGGCTCAGACACCCGCCGACTCCGTCGCGGCCAGGCAGGCGATCGCCTCGCACCTGAAGTCGTTCTGGGCGCCCAGCATGCGCGCTCAGTTGCTGTTCCAGCTTGACGAAGGAGGTGCCGGCGACCTGCTGCCGATCGTCGCCTCGGCAGTGCGCAGCCATCGGACGACGCTGCTTCCCGGCGAGGCCGGCTAGGGCCTGTTAACAGGCCCTAGGCGCCCTGGAGCAGCCTGGCGTGCGCCACGCGCTCCTCGTGCACCTTGAGCAGCAACTCGTAGTACATGCACAGCGGCATGGCGATGAACACCATGCCGGCGACGTAGATGATCAGGCTCATCACCGGAAAGTCGGCGCTGCCCCAGTAGGGAATCGACGCGGCGGCCGCGCCGATGGCAATGATGGCGATCACCGCCTTCAATGCACGGCCCATGAAAGCAGCCCGCAAGTGGCCGGGCCGGTCGTCGCCCTTGTCTCCATCGTGATCCATGGTTTTCCTTGGTTGAGGCGCTACCGCTTCTTATCATGTGGGCCGGACCGGGGCAATGCTGAAGTCCCGCAGTGCGCGCGCTGCACCATCCCAACTCTCAGGAATCTCCATGAAAAAAGCAGGACTCGTCGGCCTGGGCGCCATGGGCGCCGGCATCGCGGCCACCTTGCGCAGCAAGGGCTACGAGATGCATGTGTGCGATGCGCGCCCCGGCGCTGCGCTCGCCTTTGCCGAACAGGGCGGCGTCGCCTGGGCCACGCCGGCGCAGGTCGCGGCCGAATGCGAGCGCGTCGTCTCGGTCGTGGTCAATGCGCAGCAGACCGAGGCGGTGCTGTTCGGCGAAGCGGGCGCGGCCGCGGCGATGAAGCCCGGCAGCGTGTTCGTGATGTGCTCGACGGTGGATCCCAACTGGTCCATCGCGCTGGAGGAACGCCTCGGCGCCGCCGGCATCCACTACATCGACGCGCCGATCTCCGGCGGCGCGGCCAAGGCCGCGAGCGGCCAGATGACGATGATGAGTTCGGCAAAGCCCGAGGCCTATGCCAAGGCCGATGCGCTGCTCGATGCCATGGCCGGCAAGGTCTACCGGCTGGGCGACCGCGCCGGCGCGGGCAGCAAGGTGAAGATCATCAACCAGCTCTTGGCCGGCGTGCACATCGCCGCCGCCGCCGAGGCCATGGCGCTGGGCCTGCGTGAAGGCGTGGCGCCCGAGGCGCTGTACGAGGTGATCACGCACAGCGCCGGCAACAGCTGGATGTTCGAGAACCGCATGGCCCACGTGCTGGCCGGCGACTACACGCCGCTGTCGGCGGTCGATATCTTCGTCAAGGACCTGGGCCTGGTGCTCGACACCGCGCGCGCGAGCAAGTTTCCGCTGCCGCTTGCATCCACCGCGCACCAGATGTTCATGCAGGCCTCCACCGCGGGCTTCGCGAAGGAAGACGACAGCGCGGTGATCAAGATCTTTCCGGGCATCGAACTGCCTTCCACTCCCAACAAAGACAAGCCATGACCGTCCTGCTCGGCTGCATCGCCGACGATTTCACCGGCGCGACCGATCTCGCCAACAACCTGGTGCGCGCCGGCATGCGCGTGGTGCAGACCATCGGCGTGCCGCAAGAGCCGCTGGCCGCCGAAGTCGATGCGGTGGTGGTGGCGCTCAAGTCGCGCACCATCGCGCCGGGCGAAGCGGTGGCGCAATCGCTCGACGCGCTGCGCTGGCTGCAAGCGCAGGGCGCGCAGCAGATCTATTTCAAGTACTGCTCCACCTTCGACAGCACGCCCGAGGGCAACATCGGGCCGGTGACCGAGGCGCTGATGGATGCGCTGGACACCGACCTCACCATTGCCACGCCGGCCTTCCCCGACAACAAGCGCACCGTCTTCAAGGGCTACCTGTTCGCGGGCGAGGTGCTGCTCAACGAGAGCGGCATGCAGAACCATCCGCTCACGCCGATGACCGATGCCAACCTGGTGCGGGTGCTGCAGGCGCAGACGCGGCGCAAGGTGGGGCTGATCGATCATGTGGCCGTGGCGCAGGGACCGGCCGCGATCGGCGAGCGCATCGCACAGTTGCGCGCGCAGGGCGTGGGCATCGCGATCGTCGATGCGGTCTCGAACGATGACCTGCTGCGCCTCGGCCCGGCGCTGGCGCAGATGCCGCTGGTCACGGCCGGCTCGGGCGTCGCGATCGGCCTCGCGGCCAACTTCGGCATCGCGCCTTCGTCCGCCGCGAGCGCGCTGCCTGCGGCTTCGGGGCTCGGGGCCGTGGTGTCGGGCAGCTGCTCGCTTGCCACCAACCGGCAGGTGCAGCACTTCATCGCGTCGGGCCGGCCGGCGCTGGCGATCGATCCCTTGCGCATCGCGGCAGGCGTCGACGTCGTGGCCGAGGCGCTGGCCTGGGCCGCACCGCTCGTCGAATCCGGCCCGGTGCTGGTCTATTCGACGGCCGAGTCCGGCGCCGTGAAGTCGGTGCAGGGCCGGCTCGGCGTCGAGGAAGCCGGCGCGATGGTGGAGCGCACCATCGCCGCGATCGCGCGCGGGCTGGTCGCGCAAGGCGTGCGCCAGCTGGTGGTGGCGGGCGGTGAAACGTCGGGCGCCTGCGTGCAGGCGCTCGGCATCGCGCAACTGCAGATCGGCGCGCAGATCGACCCCGGCGTGCCGTGGTGCCATGCGGCGGCCGAGGCCGCCGGCGGCACGGGTCTGCATATCGCGCTCAAGTCCGGCAACTTCGGTACCGACGATTTCTTTTCGAAAGCCTTTACAGTCATCGGATGAAAGAGAGCGAATCGCGCGAAGAGATCTGCCGCATCGGCCGCAGCCTGTTCGAGCGCGGCTATGTGCATGCCACGGCGGGCAACATCAGCGTGCGGCTCGATGACGACGGCTTCCTGATCACGCCCACCGATGCCTGCCTCGGATTTCTCGACCCGGCGAAGCTCGCGCGCCTCGATGCCGGCCTGAACCAGACCGCCGGCGATCGCGCCAGCAAGACCATCGCGCTGCATGCGCGCATCCACGCCGCGGCCACGCGATTCGATGCCGGCACGCGTTGCGTGATCCACACCCATTCCACGCACTGCGTCGCGCTCTCGCTGCAACAGCCAGGCGAAGAACTGCTGCCGGCCCTCACGCCCTATTTCGTGATGAAGGTCGGCCATGTGCCGGTGATTCCGTATCAGCGCCCGGGCGCGCCCGAAGCGGCCGAACTGGTGGCACAGGCCATCGAACGCTACGGCGCGCAGGGCACGCCGATCCGCGCCGTGATGCTCGAACGCCTGGGCCCGAACGTGTGGCACGAGACGCCCGCCGCCGCCATGGCCGTGCTCGAGGAACTCGAGGAGACCGCGAAGCTCTGGCTATGGAGCGGCCAGGCGATCGAGCGCCGACCGCAAGCCCTGGGCCCGGCCCAGATCGATGAACTGCGCCGCAGCTTCGGCGCTCGCTGGTAGAGGTTTCTTGTCATGCCCCGATTCGCCGCCAACCTCTCGATGCTCTATCCGGAGCTCGATTTCCTCGACCGCTTCGAGGCCGCCGCCAAGGACGGCTTCGAAGCCGTCGAATACCTCTTTCCCTACCCCTACGAGCGCCGCGAACTCGCGGCCCGCCTCTCGGCCCACGGCCTGCAGCAGGTGCTGTTCAACGGCCCGCCCGGCGACTGGGACCGCGGCGAGCGCGGGCTGGCCTGCCTGCCGGGCCGCGAGGCCGAGTTCCGCGAAGGCCTCCTGAAGGCGCTGGACTATGCCGACGCGCTCGATTGCCCGCGCGTGCACGTGATGGCCGGCCTGGTGCCCGAGGGCGTGGAGCGCGAGGCCGTGCAGCCGGTCTACATCGAGAACCTGCGCTGGGCCGCCACCGAGGCGGCCAAGGCCGGGCGCGATCTCTTGATCGAGCCGATCAACACGCGCGACATCCCGCGCTTCTTCCTGAACCGGCAGGACCATGCGCACGAGATCGTCGAGATGGTCGCCGCGCCCAACCTTCAGGTGCAGATGGACCTCTACCACTGCCAGATCGTCGAAGGCGACGTGGCCATGAAGATCCGCAAGTACCTGCCGACCGGCCGCGTCGGCCATTTCCAGATTGCGGGCGTGCCCGAGCGGCACGAGCCGGACATCGGCGAGCTCAACCATCCCTATCTCTTCGACGTGATCGACGAGGTGTCGGCCCAGTGCGGCTGGCAAGGCTGGGTCGGCTGCGAATACCGGCCGCGCCGCGGCGCCGTGGCGAGCGGCACATCGGACGGCCTCGGCTGGCTGCGGGCGCTGCCGCGCACACAGGCCGCATGAGGCTCGAAGCCGTGCGCATCCCGCCGCGCCTGCGGGGCTTTGCGGCGCGCGATGCAGAGGTCTTCGATGTCACGCTGGTCGGCGCGCAGGTTGCGACCATCGAAGCGAGCGAACTGCCGGCGCGCGGCACCCTGCTCAGCGCCATGGTCGATGCGCATGCGCACATCGACAAGAACTACACCGTGCGCGAGGTGGGCGCGGCCGAGGGCAATCTGTTCGCGGCCATCGGGCGCATGGCCGCGCACCGCGCGCACTGGACCGGCGACGCGTTGCGCGCGCGCATGGAACGCGCACTGCACGAAGCCTGGCGTGCCGGCACGCGCGCCCTGCGCACGCACCTGGACTGGAACAGCGCCGAGGCGCCGGCCTCGCTCGCGGTCTTCGAGGAGCTGCGCTCGCAGTGGCACGGCCGCATCGAGCTGCAGTTCGTCGCGCTCGTGCCGCTCGATCTGTTCGCCGATCGCGAAGCCGGCGAGCGCATCGCCCGCGCAGTGCAGCGCGCGGGCGGCGCGCTCGGCGCCTTCGTTTATCGCAACGAGGGCATCGTGTCCAAGCTGGGGCGCGTGCTCGACCTCGCGCAGGACCACCAGCTCGCGCTCGATTTCCATGTCGACGAAGGGCTGGACGCGGAGGCGACCGGCCTGCGCACCATCGCACAGCTCGTGATCGCGCGCGGGCTGCATGGCCGCGTGCTCTGCGGCCATGCTTGCTCGCTGTCGGTACAGGAAGACGCGGCCGCCAGGGACACGCTCGGCCTGTGCGCGAAGGCCGGCCTGCACCTCGTGGCGCTGCCCACCACCAACCTCTACCTGCAGGGCGCCTGGGACCGCACGCCGGTGCCGCGCGGCATCACGCGCATCCGCGAAGCCGCCGCGCTGGGCCTGCGCGCGAGCCTGGCCACCGACAACGTGCAGGACGCCTTCTATCCCTACGGCGGCTACGACCTGCTGGAAACCTTCGGCCTCGGCGTGCAGATGGCGCACCTGGCGCCGGCATCCGACTGGCTCGACGCGATCACCGTCAGCCCGGCGACGGCGCTGGGCCTGGGCTGGGACGGCCGCATCGCGTCCGGCTGCCCCGCGGACCTGGTGCTGCTGGCCGCGACCGACGAATACGAACTTCTGGACCCGCGCGGACGGCGGCGCACCGTCATCCGCGCGGGTCGGACCCTGGAGAACGGCGAATGAGCATGGGCAAACCGATGGCCAACTACGCGGCCGCCAAGCGCGTGGGTGATTTCGTCTTCATGAGCGGTGTGGTCGCGGTCGATCCGTCGACGCGCCGCGCGGTGGCCGGCTACGACGACATCCCCGAAGAAGCGCGCCAGGGCTTGCGCACGCTCGGCTACGCCACCGGCCAGATGTCGGTCGACGTGTTCGAGGCGGCCATCGTGGCGCAGAGCTGGTTCGTGCTGGAGCGCATCCGCCAGATCGCGGCCGAGCACGGCGGCACGATGGACGACGTGGTCAAGCTGGTGCAGTACTTCCGCCAGCTGCCGCACTACGCCTTCTACAACCGCGTGCGCGGCCTGTTCTATCCCGGCGAGCCGCCGGTCAGCACGGTGGTGGAGGTGTCGCGCTTCCTGCCGGGGGACGAGGTGCTGGTCGAGGTGGAAGCGACGATGTATTTGCCGCAGCACTGAGGGCGCGCCTCTGACCGGCGCAGCGCCGGTCTTCGAAGATTTTTTGTGATCTTCCGCACAACCGGAACGGATTTCCCTGCGTATCTCCTGCAAAAGAAGCGGCGTCGGTCGTTACGTAGAGAGCCTGGCACGGTGGATGCAAGGCCATCGGCGAGCGGGCTTCACGCCATTTTTTTGACATTCCATGTCTTGCCGATTGCAGGAGACGATCATGTTGCAAAGTTCTTCGATGCAGACTTCAGCCGCGTTCGAGATCCGGTTCCAGTCCCTGTTTCAACAAGGCCGCGCGCTGGCCTTCCCCTGCGACCGCACGGGCCTGGTCGACCTCGACGCCATGAGTGAAACTGCCAGAAACAACTACTTGTTCGCTCGAGGCATGATCGGCCGCGAGTACGCGATGCCCTTCGTCCAGGCCTGCGAACGTCATTGATCCGGCGTTGACATCGTGTTGCCGATCATTGGCTGCGCATCGCGATGTCCATTTCTCTTGTCCTGTTCGACCTCGATGGCGTGCTTTGCGACTACGACCGTTCGGCGCGGGTCGCCCACCTGGCCGCGCTGACCGGGCAGAGCGTCGACGCCGTGCGGCGTGCGATCTGGGATTCCGGGCTGGAAGCGCGGGCCGATGCGGGCCTCATGAGCGGCAAGGACTATCTCAGCGAACTGGGCCTGCTGCTGGGCCATCGCATCACGCTCGACGATTGGCTGGCCGCGCGGCGTGCCGCGACGACGCCGAAGGCCGAAGTGCTCCGGCTCGCGAAGGCCGTGGCCTCGAGCCGGCGCGTCGCGGTCCTCACCAACAACAGCCGCCTGCTCACCGAGCACATGGATCGCGTGTGTCCCGAGGTCGGCGAGCTCTTCGATGAGGGCACGATCCTTTCCACGGCGTCGTATGGCGCCACCAAGCCTGCCCCCCAAGCCTACTTGCGCTGCCTGGAGGAATTGGATGCAATGCCTGCCGGAACGCTCTTCATCGACGACGTCGATTCGAATGTCGCTGGCGCGATCCAGGCCGGCCTCCATGCCTACATGTTCATCGGCGCCGAGGCCATGGCGCAGGAGCTGGCATCGCGCGGGTTGATCTAGTTCACTCGGTTGTCACGAAGGGCGCATACCGTCCGTTCGCCACATCAACGAGGAGAACTTTCGTGAACCCTTCGAAGAAATTCTGTGTCGCCCTGCTTGGCACGGGCATGCTGTTCGCAGCCGCCGCGCCTGCCGCAGCGCACGAAGAAAAAGCACGCCGGCGTGCCGACAACGCGCCGCTGGTGATCGGACACCGGGGCGGCGCCAACGGCTATCTGCCCGAGCACACGCTGGAAGCCTATGCCCTCGGCATCGCCCTGGGCGCCGACTACATCGAGCCCGATCTGGTCGCCACCAAGGATGGCCAGCTGATCGCGCGCCACGAGCCCAATCTGATAGACACCACCAACGTCAAGGACCTGCCGCAGTTCGCCGGCCGCCGCAAGACCGTCATGGTCGACGGCATCGCCACCGACGGCTTTTTCGCCAGCGACCTCACCCTGGCCGAGATCAAGCAGCTGCGCGCCGTCCAGTCCTTTCCCGAGCGCGACCAGGGCTTCAACGGCAAGTTCCAGATTCCGACGCTGGCCGAGGTGATCGAACTGGCCAAGCGCAAGTCGCGCGAGGAGGGGCGCCGCATCGGGATCTATCCGGAAACCAAGCACCCGACCTACCACCAGGGCATCGGCCTGCCGCTGGAAGACCGGTTGCTGGGCGTGCTGAGCGCTGCCGGCTGGAACCACCGCAACGCTCCGGTCTTCATCCAGTCCTTCGAGACCGCCAACCTGCGCTACCTGCGCAGCAAGACCAGCGTGCGGCTGATCCAGCTGGTCGATGCCAACGACGTCAAGCCCGACGGCTCGCTCGACTTGAGCAAGCCCTACGACAAGCCCTACGACAAGCCCTACGACTGGGTTGTCTCGAACCGCGCTGGCCTGTTCAGTGATCTGGTGACGCCGCGCGGCCTGCAGGAGGTGAAGGGCTACGCCGACGGCATCGGCCCGTGGAAGCCTTATCTGATATCGAGCGCCTGCAAGACGGTGCAGAACGGCGCCTGCGCCGACGTGACGGGCGACGGCGCGGTCGACGAGCGCGACCGCGTGCTGCTGCCGCCCACCGACGTGATCGCCAATGCGCACCGGCTGGGCCTGCTGGTCCATCCGTACACCTTCCGCAGCGAACAGAAGCGGCTGACCGGCAGCTTCGGCGGCAACCCGGTCAGTGAATACCTCGCGTTCTACGAGGCCGGCGTCGACGGCTTGTTCAGCGACTTCGCCGACACCGCGGTCGCTGCGCGCGCGATGTTCCTGCTCAAGCACGATCCCGACTACGCCGGCTGTCTGGTCAATGCACGCCGGTGCGAGAGAAACAATGACTGAGCGGGTGCTCGCGCGGATCCTGGGCGCGGTCCTGGCTGCCGTGGCGCTCGCGCAGCCGGCCCATGCCGAGGGCGGGTTGCCCGGCTCGCCGGCTGCGGTCGGGCAAGGCCCGGGCGCCGCGACGACCGCGGCGCCCGCCCAGCCGGAGAGTCTGGGCGGCGCGATCTTCAACCCGTTTGCTGCGCCGGCATGGGCGTCTGCGCGGCGCCCGGTCGCGGTCGAACGCGACTCCGGGTCTCGCAGGCCCGACTACGTCCTTCGCTCCGGCGCGGCAGCGCCGACCACCGCGAACTCTCCCGGCACCCGGTAGCCCGCACCCTTCCGCCACGCATCGATCGCTTCGAGGTAGCGCGCGCGGACCCGCGTGCGAACCTCTTCGCCGAAGCGCGACCAGGCCAGCGCCACGGGTCCGCCGGCAAAGGCCGCGTTGCAGGCCTCGTCGCCGTCGGCATAGCACAGCGTCGTCGCGATGCGGCGCTGTTCGACGGCCTCGAAGCCGGCCTCGGCGCACAGGCGTGCCAGCGTGTCCTGCTGCCCGAGCCGGAAGAACAGCGGGCAGACCTCGCTGGCGACCTCGGCGTCGACGATCGGGAACACGGCCGACCAGCCGCAGCGCGATCGTTCTCCCCACACGGCAAGCGCCATGCGGCCGCCCGGCCGCAGGACCCGCCGCATTTCCCGCAAGGCGCGTTCGGGATCGGGCAGGTACATCAGGCCGAGTGCGCACAGCGCGAGGTCGAAGCTCGCGTCCGGCAGTGCCAGGCTTTCGGCATCCATGCGCGCAAAGCCCACGTTCGACAGCGCCTTCTTCGAGGACTGAAGCCGGGCGGCGTCGACCATCTGCCCGGACAGGTCGATGCCGAACACCCGGCCATCCGGACCGACCGCACGCGCCGCCTCGAAGGCGACCAGCCCGGTGCCGCAGGCCACATCGAGCACGCGCTCGCCCGCTGCCGGCGCCGCCATGGCCAACAGCCCGGCGCGGGCGTCGGCGAGCTGCGCCTGCCACAGCGCTTCGTACTCGCCTGCCGCCAGGTCCCAGCCGTAACGCTGGACGCGCCGCTGCAGCCTGGCATCCATGGCTCAGCGCCGCGTGACCACGATTTCGAGGTAGTCGCTGGGCACGACCAGCGATGCCGGGCCGGCCCGGTTGCTGCGGTTCAGCAGCTCCGTCAGATCGCGTTCCAGCGCGGCGGCGCCGTCGGCGGGCAGGGCCGCGAAGGCCTTGTGGACCGGCCCGTACCAGGTACGGAACACCTCGATGAAATGCGCGGCCGAACGGTAGCGGAAGTTGAACTGCCGCTGCGTGATCGCGATCGACGCGGCGCGTTCGCCGAAAAGTTCTTTCAGGTGCGCCTCGGTGCCCCACAGCGAAGGCGGCTGCACGCCCGCCGGCGGCGGCAGATGGCGCCCCAGCACCTTGAACAACTGGCCGATGAAGCCCTCGGGCGTCCAGTTGGCGAGGCCGATGCGGCCGCCGGGGCGGCACACGCGCGCCAGTTCGGAGGCCGCCTTCGCGTGGTTGGGCGTGAACATGACGCCGAAGGTCGACAGCACGGCGTCGAAGCTGGCGTCCTTGAAGGGCAGCGCCTCGGCGTCCGCGGTCTGGAACTCCACGTTCAGGCGTTCTGCGCGCGCGCGCTCGGCGCCGCGGTCGAGCAGCGCGGCCACGTAGTCGGTCGAAGTCACCTGGCAGCCGCGCCGCGCTGCGGCCAGCGTGGCATTGCCGTTGCCGGCCGCGACGTCGAGCACACGCTCGTCGCAGTGCAGGTCGCAGGCTTCGGCCAGCTGCTCGCCCACCAGCTGCAGCGTGGTGCCGATCACGGCGTAGTCGCCGCTGGCCCAGGCGGTCATCTGGCGGCTCTTGATGGCGTTGAAATCGACGGGTGCATTCATGGCGCTGGTCTCCTTGGGGTGTTGAAGTGGGGGAAGGCCTGAACTGTCGCGCGCCGCCGCGGCGGCGTCCTGCCTGCGCGTCGGCCTGGCCTGCCCCAACGTCCGCAATGCGGCCGTCGGCATGCCGAGCGTCCGGGCCGGTTGCCCATTCATCCGTCCGAGCGGCATAGTCCATATCTCCTCTAGGCGCCGCGCGCCGACGCGCCCAGAATGGCTGTATCCAGTTCGATGCGGAGAGCAACCCATGGCAGCAGAAGACATCGCGGCGGCATTGCAGCGGGTGGAGGCGGTGCTGCGGCGGCGCCCCGAGGCCGGCCTTCACGAAGACTCGCAGGCCGTGGCGCGTTGGACAGGCGCTTTGGGGGTGATCGCCAGCCATGCGAACGGGACCGAGGTGGCGACCGACATGCCGGGCGAATTCGGCGGCGGCGGCGATCGGGTCACGCCGGGCTGGCTGCTGCGCGCCGGATTCGCATCCTGCGTCGCCACCCGCATCGCGATGGGCGCTGCCACCGAGCGAATCGAACTGGAGCAACTCGAGGTACGGGTCGACAGCCATTCGGATGCGCGCGGCATGCTGGACGTGGCGGAGGCCGACGGCACGCCGGTGATCGCCGGGCCGCTGGACATGCAACTGTTCGTGCGGATCTCCGCACCCGGCGTGGCGCCGCAGCGCTTGCGAACGCTGGTCGAAGAGAGTCATCGCTGTTCGCCGATGTCTTCGGCGATCCAGCTCGCGGTGCCGGTGACCCTGCGCATCGAGGTGGGTGACAGCTGATGGACGCCCTGTCCGAGACCCTTCGCGTCGTGCGGCTGGTCGGCGCCATCTTCATCAACGCCCGGTTCACCGCGCCCTGGTGCTACCAGTCGCCGCGCGCCGATACGGTGGCGCCGATCCTGGAGCCCGGCGCCGAGCGCGTGGTGATCTTCCACCTGATCACCGAGGGCGAGTGCTATGTCGAGCTCGCCGGCGAGCCGCCGGTGCACCTGATGGCGGGCGACGCCATCATCTTTCCGCAGGGCGATGCGCATCGCATGACTTCGCAGCCGGGGCTGCCGCCGGCCACCGGCGGGCGGCTCGCCGAGGTGCTGACGCGCCGGCCGCGCCAGCTGGCCTACGGCGGTGGCGGTGCGACCACGCGCCTGGTGTGCGGCTATCTCGCCTGCGATGCCCGCCTCGCGGGGATGCTGCTGGCGGGGCTGCCTGCGCTGGTCCGGGTCAATGTGCGCGGATCGAATGCCGGCAACTGGCTGGAGGCCTCCGTTCGCTACGCGCTGGCCGAGGCGCGGTCGCCGCGGCCGGGCGGCGCCGGCGTACTGGCCAAGCTGTCCGAGGTGCTGTTCATCGAGGTCCTGCGCCTGTACATGAACGAGCAGGGCGAGGGACGCACCGGCTGGCTGGCGGGCGTGGGCGACCGGATCGTCGGCGCCGCCCTGAACGCGCTGCATAAGAGCCCGGCCCATGCCTGGACGCTGGACGAGCTCGCTCGCACGGCCGGCAGTTCGAGGTCGGTGCTGGCCGAGCGCTTCCAGCAGCTGGTGGGAAGCTCGCCGATGCAGTACCTGACGCAGTGGCGCATGCTCTTGGCCGCCAATCTGCTGTGCCGCAGCAATGCCCCGCTGGCCAGCATCGCGGAGGACGTGGGCTACCAGACCGACACGGCCTTCAGCCGCGCCTTCCGGCGCGAGTACGGCGCGCCGCCGGCGGCCTGGCGCCGCAGCCGGTCGATGCGCGACCAGGTCGCGCAAGTCCGAGACGCAGCTTGACCATGCTCAATGCTTGCCCTCGAGCGTCGCCTTCAGTTGCCGCACGGCCTGCGCCGACTCGGCATCGATGCGCGCGCGCAGGCTGAAGCGGTTCAGCAGCGCGAACAGCAGATTGGGTGCGCGGTATTCGAACTCGCGCACGAAGTGCGTGCCGCCCGCCGCGGGTGCGAGCGAGTAGCTGACGACGCCGGCCGCGCGGCCGTCGATCTCGCCGGCGATGCGCCAGAGCCGTTCGGGCTCGCGCGCCGTGACGCGCCAGGTCACGCGCCCGCGGCGCCCGGCGACCTGGAAGTCCTCCACGACCGACTCGCCGACCGTGAGCGGATGATCGGCATCGCCGCTGACGGCGAGCGAGGACGGGTGCCAGCGCGGCCAGTTGGCCGGCGTCGTGACGTAGGCGAAAACTTCCGCCGGCGGCCGCGCGATGTCGGCCTCGGTGACGATGCGGGTGCGCCCCGCATTCATCGGCACGAACAGGGCGGCGACCAGCACCGCGAGCGCGAGAAGGGCGAAGGCCCATCGCTTCCACGTACGATGCGTCAAGCGTTTCATCGTTGACCTCCATGTCGCCATGACGATGCATTCTGTCCCTGCTTCGTGCGAGGTGCTCGTGGTCGGCGCCGGGCCGGCCGGCAGCGCCTGCGCGCAGATGCTCGCGCGCGCCGGGTTCGATGTCGTGCTCTGCGACCGGCACGACTTCCCGCGCGACAAGGTCTGCGGCGACGGCCTGATCCCCGATGCGCACCGCGCGCTCGCGCGGCTCGGCGTGCTCGACGAAGTGCTGGCGCGCGCACGCAGCGCAAGGCATGTCGGCTGCATCGCGCCGCACGGCGGACGGGTCGAGGTGCCGGCCCAGCTGGCTGTGCTGCCGCGCCGCGAACTCGACGACATCGTGCGCCGGGCCGCGCTGGCGGCTGGCGCGCGCTGGCTCGCGCCGGCGTGCTTCGATGCACCGCTGTTCGATGCCGGCCAGCGCGTGGTCGGAGCACGGCTCAGGCTGGCCGGCAGCAGCATGCACGAGCTGCGCGCGCGCTGGACCGTGCTCGCCACCGGCGCGGCGACGGTTCCTTTGATTGCGGCAGGCGTCTGCGTGCGGCGCGCGCCGAGCGGCTTCGCGCTGCGCGGCTACGTGAAGAACGAGGCGATGGCCGCGCGCATCACCGGGCTCGAAGTCGTTTGGCACCGCGCGCTGCGCGGCGGCTACGGCTGGATCTTTCCTTGCGGCGCCGGCATGTTCAATGTCGGTGTCGGGCTCATCACCCACGGCCAGGATCAGGCAGCGATGCCGGAGCTCAACCTGCGCGAGCTCTTCGCCGCCTTCGCGCACCTGCATGCGCCGGCCCACGAGCTGCTGCAGGGCGGCACGCAGGTCGGCGCGCTGAAGGGCGCGCCGCTGCGCTGTTCGCTCGAAGGCGCGCGCTGGTCGCGGCCCGGGCTGCTGGTGGCGGGCGAGGCGGCAGGCAGCACCTATCTGTTCACCGGCGAGGGCATCGGCAAGGCGCTGGAGACCGGCATGCTCGCTACAGAAGCGCTGGTCGAAGGCCGCGAACCAGGGCCGGGCGAGGATGCGGCGGTGCGTTCGCATTACGAAGCCGCGCTCGCCGCGCTGAAGCCGCGCTTCGCCGCCTACGCGCAGGCCAATCGCGTCAACGAACACCCGTGGCTGGCCGATCTCGTGATCTGGCGTGCGCGCCGCAGCGCGCGCATCGTCGGGCGCCTCGCCGGCGTGCTCGAGGAGACACACAATCCCGGCAAGCTCGTGAGCGCCAAGGGACTGGCGCGGCTGTTCTTTCCGCTCGGCTGATTGCCCCGGCGTCGCCTTTAGAGGCGGCGTGGGGTTGCTAACGGCCTCCCCCTGGCCTATAAGTCATCTATGGTTTCTTTGTCTCGTCGCAGGACGAGGAAGGAGAGCGCCATGAAGAGACGCATTTACTGGCTGATGCCGGATCCGGCGAGTGCCAGGCGGGCGATGCACGATCTTGTGCAGGCGCGCGTCGACGCTGCGCACATTCATTTCGCCGCTGCCGAAGGCATGGACATGACCGGGCTCCATGCGGCCAACGCGCTGCAAACCTCGGACGTCGTTCATGCCGCAGAAAGCGGTCTGGTGATCGGCGGCGGCGTCGGTACCGCGGTCGGGCTCGTGGCCGCGCTGCTGTTCCCCGTCGTCGGGGAGGCACCCGAATGGGAAACGGCTGCGCTGCTGGCCGTGCTCGGAGGCCTGATCGGTGCCTGGTCGGCCAGCATGATCGGCATCTCCATTCCCAGTCCGCGGCTTGCGCGCTTCGAAGGCGCGATCGGGCGCGGGCAGATTCTTCTGATGGTGGACCTGCCGCCGTCGCGCGTGCAGGCCATCGATGCGCTGTTGCGAACCGCCCATCCGGAGGCCCTCTTCGAGGGCGAGGAGCGGCTGGTCCCCGCGCTGCCCTGAAGCGCGTGGACTGCGAATCGCCGATGACGAGTCGAGGTGCCACACATGATCATGGCCATCGCGCTCGCAATCATCGTCGTCGCATCGGTGCTGTTTCACATTGTCAATCCGTGGTGGATCACTCCCCTGGCATCCAACTGGAAGCCGATGGACGACACCCTGACCATCACGCTGGTGATCACGGGCCTGTTCTTCGTCGTCATCAACCTCTTCGTCGTCTACACGCTGGTGCGCTTTCGCCACCGCGAGGGCGTGCGCGCGGTCCGGCAGCCCGAGAGCAAGTCGCTGGAGCGCTGGCTGATCGGCGTCACCACCGTGGGCATCATCGCGCTCCTGGCGCCCGGCCTGGTGGTGTACGCGAACTACGTCAAGACGCCGCATGACGCCCTCACGCTGGAAGTGCTGGGCCAGCAGTGGCAGTGGCGCTTCCGCTTCGCCGGCGCGGACGGCAAGCTGGGGCTGACCGAGACGCGCTTCGTCAGCGCGACCAATCCCTTCGGCCTCGACCCCGCCGACGCGGCCGGACAGGACGACATCCTGATCGCGGCGGACGAGGTGCACCTGCCGCTCGGCAAGCCGGTGAACGTGCTGCTGCGTTCGCACGACGTGCTGCACGACTTCTACGTGCCGCCCTTCCGTGCCCGCATGAACATGGTGCCGGGGCAGGTCAGCACCTTCTGGTTCACGCCGACCGTGACCGGCCGCTACGAGGCGCTGTGCTCGCAGCTGTGCGGCGTCGGCCATCCCAACATGCGCGCCCACGTGGTGGTGGAGGACGCGGCGAGCTTCCAGGCCTGGCGCGACGCGCTGCCGACCTTCGCCGCGATGCAGGCCAACGTGCGGGCCGCTGCCGCAGCGGGGGCCGGCGCCGGTTCGCTGGCCGAGCGGGGCCGCGCGCTGGCGGATGCCAAGGGCTGCGTGGCCTGCCACACGATCGACGGCAGCCCGCGCGTGGGGCCGACATGGAAAGGCCTGTACGGCAAGACCGAGAGCCTGCGCGACGGTTCCACCGCGCGGGTCGACGAAAAATTCCTGCGGGACTTCATCCGCGATCCGCAGGCGCGCGGCATCAAGGGCTTCGCGCCGGTCATGCCGAAGATCGAGCTGAGCGACGAAGAGCTGGCCGCGCTGGTGGCCTACATCCAGACCCTCGGCGGCCCGCCGGCGCAGGCTGCCGGTGAACAGAAGGCGCAAAGATGAGCGCGATTCCCACCCCCACCGGCGATATCGCCGACACTGCCGGCCACCACGCGCCGCAGACCTTCCTGACGCGCTACGTCTGGAGCCAGGACCACAAGGTGATCGCGATCCAGTACGCCTGCACGGCCATCACGGTGGGCGTGATCGGCGTGGTGCTGTCCAACCTGATGCGCCTGCAGCTGGGCTTCCCCGGCGTGTTCGAATTCATCACGCCCGAGCGCTACTACCAGTTCGTCACCATGCACGGGATGATCATGGTGATCTACCTGCTCACCGCGCTCTTCCTCGGCGGCTTCGGCAATTACCTGATCCCGCTCATGGTGGGCGCGCGCGACATGGTGTTCCCGTATCTCAACATGCTGAGCTTCTGGGTCTACCTGCTGTCGGTGATCGTGCTGATGGCGAGCTTCTTCGTGGCGGGCGGACCCACCGGCGCGGGGTGGACGCTGTACCCGCCGCAGTCGATCCTGCCCGGAACGCCGGGGCACGACGGCGGCATCATCCTGATGCTGATCTCGCTCGTGATCTTCATCGTCGCCACGACGATGGGCGGCCTCAACTACGTGACCACCGTGCTGCAGGCGCGCTGCAAGGGCATGACGCTGCTGCGCATGCCGCTGACGGTATGGGGCATCTTCGTCGCCACCATCCTCGCGCTGCTCGGTTTTCCGGCGCTGTTCGTCAGCGGCGTGATGCTGCTGCTCGACCGCGTGGCGGGCACCAGCTTCTTCATGCCGGCGCTGCTCTCGATGGGGAAGGCGACCCAGTACAAGGGCGGCAGTCCGCTGCTGTTCCAGCACCTGTTCTGGTTCTTCGGCCATCCCGAGGTCTACATCGTGGCGCTGCCGGCCTTCGGCATCGTCTCCGACCTGATCAGCGTGCATGCGCGCAAGAGCATCTTCGGCTACCGCATGATGGTCTGGGCCATCGTCGCCATCGGGGGCTTGAGCCTCGTGGTGTGGGCGCACCACATGTTCGTCGCCGGCATGAACCCGTACTTCGCCTTCTTCTTCGCGACCACCACGCTGGTCATCGCGGTGCCGACTGCCATCAAGGTCTACAACTGGCTGCTCACGCTGTGGCGCGGCGACATACACCTGTCGGTGCCGATGCTGTTCTCGCTGGCCTTCATCTGCACCTTCGTCATCGGCGGGCTGACCGGCCTCTTCCTCGGCAACGTGAGCGTCGACATCCCGCTCTCGGGCACCTACTTCGTGGTGGCGCACTTCCACATGGTGATGGGCGTGGCGCCGCTCTTGGTGGTCTTCGGCGGCATCTACCACTGGTATCCCAAGGTGACCGGCCGCATGCTCGACGACTGGCTCGGGCAGCTGCATTTCTGGATCACCTTCATCGGCACCTACCTGATCTATTTCCCGATGCACTACCTCGGCGTGCAGGGCATGCCTCGGCGCTACTACAACTTCGACAACTACGCGTTCATCCCGCCGTCCGCGTACAGCCTGAACACCTTCATCACCGTGGTGGCGCTCGTCGTCGGCGCGGCGCAGCTGCTGTTCATCTTCAACCTCGTCTGGAGCCTGCGCTACGGCCGGCGCGCCGATGCCAACCCCTGGCGCGCCGCCTCGCTGGAATGGCAGACGCCGCAGACGCCGCCGGTGCACGGCAACTGGGGGCCGGAGCTGCCGGTGGTCTACCGCTGGGCTTACGGCTACGGCGTGCCGGACGGTCCGAAGGATTACGTCGCGCAGAACGAGCCGCCCGAGGCGGGCGGCATGGAACCCGAGGCCTACAAGGGCAAGGACGACGAGGTTCGGGGGGCACCGACATGAACGCGATCGCCGCGCTGCCTTTTGCAGAACGTGATCACGCGGCCGCCGCGAGCATCGGCCTGTGGGTGTTCATGGGCGTGGCCACCGCGCTGTTCTCGCTCTTCGCCACGGCCTATGTGATGCGCATGAGCGGCAGCGATGCCGTCGCGCTCGCGCTGCCGTGGCAGCTGTGGCTCAGCACCGCGCTGCTGTTCGCGGGCGGCGTGGCGCTTTCGAAGGCCGGCGCGGCCGCGCGTGGCGGCCACGGCCTCGCGCGGACGCGCCGCCTGCTGCTCGCCGGCGGCCTCTGCGCGCTGGCCTTCCTGGCGGTGCAACTGTGGGCCTGGCAGGCGCTGCTCGCCGCGCAGGTGATGCCGGCCGGCAATCCGGGCGGCAGCTTCTTCTATCTGCTGACCGCCATGCACGGGCTGCACGTGGCGGGCGGCCTCGCCGGCTGGGCGTGGACGGCACGCGCCGCATGGCGGCCGGCGGCGCGCCTTGCCGATCTCGCATGGCGCATCGGGCTCGTCGCGCGCTACTGGCACTTCATGCTGGCGGTGTGGCTGCTGCTGTTCGCCATGCTGGGCTGGCTGACGCCGGAGGTGGCGCGCTTCATCTGCGGCACCGCCTGATCGATAGAGGAAGCTTGCCATGAACACTGCCGCATCGATCGCGCAAATGCCCGTTGTGCCCGTTGTGCCCGTGACCCCCGCCGCCGCAGCCGAAGGCCTGCGCGGGCTGATCGCCGACTGGTCCTCCGACCGCGAAGCCTTCCACGTCTCGTGGGGCAAGGCGATGATGTGGATCTTCCTCTTGAGCGACACCTTCATCTTCAGCTGCTTCCTCGTCGGCTACATGACGGTGCGCGTCTCGACCACCGTGCCCTGGCCCAACCCGAGCGAGGTGTTCGCGCTCCATGTGGCCGGCGCCGACGTCCCGCTGCTCTTGATCGCGATCATGACCTTCGTGCTCATCAGCAGCAGCGGCACGATGGCGATGGCCGTCAATTGCGCCTACCGCGGCGACAAGGTGAACGCCGCCACGCTGATGCTGGTGACCGCCACCTGCGGCGAGATCTTCGTCGGCATGCAGGCCTTCGAATGGTCGAAGCTGATCATGGAAGAGGGCGTGCGGCCCTGGGGCAACCCGATGGGCGCGGCGCAGTTCGGCTCGGCCTTCTTCATGATCACCGGCTTCCACGGACTGCACGTGTCGGGCGGCGTGGTGTTCCTGTTCATCATCGCCTTCAAGCTGCTGCGCGGCGACTACGACCGCGGCGGCAACTACCAGATCGTCGAGATCGTCGGCCTGTACTGGCACTTCGTCGATCTGGTGTGGGTGTTTATTTTTGCGCTCTTCTATCTCTGGTGAGGACTTCGACCATGAACCCCGGCACCGGCCAGCAACATCCGATCAGCCTCTACCTCAAGATCTGGGGGCTCCTGTTCGTGCTCAGCACGATGTCCTACCTGGTGGACTACCTCCATGTGCAGGGCTATCTGCGCTGGGGCCTGATCCTCACCTTCATGCTGCTGAAGGCAGGCCTGATCGTCGCGGTCTTCATGCACATGGCCTGGGAACGGCTGTCGCTGGTCTATGCCATCCTGCTGCCGCCGCTGGCCCTGCTGGTGCTGGTGGGCCTGATGGCGGCGGAGGCCGGCCACACCTTGCTGGCGCGGCTGCTCTTCTTCAATTGACGGCTTGCGCTCAGCGCCGCACCACGTAGCGCGTCACCACCGGCACCGTTTCGCCCTGGTGGAAGGCCAGGCGCCGCTCGCGCAGCGCCATGTCGGCCGCGGTCGCGCGGTGGAAGCGGCGCAGATGCTCGGTCCACGATTCGTCGACGATCTCCTCGACGTAGCGGCCCGGCTCGGCGATGTCGTGCAAGAGCTCCCAGCCGATCGCGCCCTGGCCGAGGCGCGCGCGGCGCGTCTGCTGCATCACGATGTGGAAGGCGGCGGCGCGCGCGGGGTCGATCATGTATTCGACGGTGATCACCACCCGCCCTTCCTCGCCCGGCGCCTCCGCCGGCGGGCCCGCGGCCCAGCCCTTGCGCGCGGGGCTGGTGTCGTCTTCCTCGCCGACGCCGTCGGTCACGTAGCGCAGCGCGACCAGCATGCACGCCGTGCCGCTCACGGCCGCGATCCCGAGGCTGATGTAGAGCGAGGAGAGCTCGGCCACCTGGCCCCAGAGCGCGGCACCGAAGGCGCTCGCGCCCATGATGGCCATCTGGTACATCGACATGCCGCGCGCGCGCACCCAGTCGGGCAGCGCGAGCTGGGCCGAGACCGAGAGCGAATTGGCGACCGTGATCCAGGCCATGCCGCCGAGGAACATCGCCGGTACCGCGATCCAGGCGTTGGGCGCCACCGCCATCACGGCCGTGGCGCCGGACTGCAGCATGGCGCCGCGGATCACCAGCTGGTCGCGCGCGAGCGCCTGGCGCAGCCGCGGCAGGAACAGCACCGCCACGATCGCGCCCGAGCCCATGGCCGCCAGCAGCAGCGTGAAGGTGCCGGCCCCGCCGCCTTGCAGGTTGCGCGCCAGAAGCGGCAGCAGCGCGAGCAGCGCGGTCGAGTGCAGGAAGAAGATCGAGATGCGCGTGAGCACCGCGCGCATGCGCTGCGACTGGCGCACGAACTGCACGCCCACGCGCATCGCGCTGATCAACCGTTCGCGGCCCAGCGGATTGGGCTTGTGCTCGCGCCGCCAGCGCAGCACGATGAAGCCCGAGGCCACGCACAGCACGGCGTTGAGCCCGAACACCCAGACGCTGCCGGCGCTCGCGATCAGCGTGCCGGCCAGCAGCGGCCCGACGATGCGCGAGGCGTTCATCGCCAGCCCGTTGAGCCCGAGCGCGGCCGGCAGGTGGGTACGCGGCACCAGCTCGGGCACGATGGCGGAGAACACCGGCCAGCGCAGCGCCAGGCCGATGCCGTTGGCGAAGGTCAGAGCCAGCAGCAGCGGCGCGCTCATGAGGTCCAGCACCACGGCGCCGCACAGCACGATGGCGGCGCCGGCGAGCCAGAACTGGGTCGCGACCAGCCAGCGCCGCCGGTCCAGGATGTCGGCCAGCGCGCCGCTCGGCAGCCCGAGCAGGAACACCGGCAGCGTGGAGGCCGATTGCACCAGCGCAACCCAGATCGGCGAAGTGGTCAGCGAGGTCATCATCCAGGCCGCCGCCACGTCGTTCATCCACATGCAGATGTTGGCGACCAGCCAGGTGCTCCACAGCATGCGGAACACAGGCTGCTTGATGAGCGGTTCGAAGGGGCCGATGCGCGGCGGCTGCGCGCGCGTCGGGGCGACGGGGGTTTCCTCGGTCGAGATCGGTGGCATGAGCCGCTATTGTCCCGCGCCCGGCTTCCCGGACTTCGCCGGCTTCTTCGCCAGGTGGCCCAGCGGCAGCGCGCGGCTGGCCTTGACCTCGCCGAGAGAGAAGCTGGTGTGCAGGTCTTTCACGTTGGGCAGGTGCATCAGGCTGTTGAGCGCGAAGCGCGAGAAGCCGTCCAGGTCTTCCGCCACCACCTGCAGCTCGAACATGCCGGTGCCGCTGATGTAGTGGCAGGCCACCACCTCGGGCAGCTTGCGGATCGCCTCCTCGATCTTGCGCGTGACCTCGCCGGTGGCGCGGTCGGTGTCCAGGCGCACGAAGGCGAGCACGCCCAGGCCGATCTTGTGGCGGTCGATCTCGGCGTGGTAGCCGCGGATGTAGCCGGCGGTTTCCAGCGCGCGCACGCGGCGCCAGCAGGGCGCCGCCGAGAGCCCCACGCGCTGCGCCAGCTCGGCGTTGGTGAGCCGGGCGTCGGCCTGCAGTTCTTGCAGGATCGCGAGGTCGAACTTGTCAATACTTTCCATGAAGGCCTAGTTTAAGCAAGATCCTTCCAAAAAGCCTGCTTGAACGGGCAAAGAACGCAAACACCTATCAAGGCGGCAGGCATACACTTTGCGAGCATGATGGCTGCGGGAAATGTTCTACCCGGACGCCTCGCCCACCCAATCGCCACGCCCACAAGGCACAGCCACGGAGACAACGATGAACGCACCGCTGCCGGAGCACATTCGCAAGGCCCTAGAAACGGTCACGCTCGACGACAAATACAGCCTGGACTACGGACGCGCTTTCATGAGCGGCGTGCAGGCCCTGGTCAAGCTGCCGATGCTGCAGCGCCTGCGCGACAAGCAGGCCGGCAAGAACACGGCCGGCTTCATCAGCGGCTACCGCGGCTCGCCGCTCGGCGGCTACGACCAGGCGCTCTGGAAGGCCAGCAAGTACCTGAAGGAACAGCACATCGTGTTCCAGCCGGGCGTGAACGAAGAGCTTGCGGCCACCGCGCTCTGGGGCACCCAGCAGCTCGGCTTCTCGCCCGCTGGAACCAACAAGTACGACGGCGTGTTCGGCATCTGGTACGGCAAGGGCCCGGGCGTGGACCGCTGCTCCGACGTCTTCAAGCACGCCAACATGGCCGGCACCACGCCCTGGGGCGGCGTGATCGCGGTGGCCGGCGACGACCACATCTCCAAGAGCTCGACCGCGGCGCACCAGAGCGATCACATCTTCAAGGCCTGCGGCACGCCGGTGTTCTTCCCGACCAACGTGCAGGAGATCCTGGACCTCGGCATCCATGCCTTTGCGATGAGCCGCTTCGCCGGCATCTGGTCGGGCATGAAGACGATCCAGGAGATCGTCGAGTCGAGCGCCACCGCGATGATCGACCCGGAGCGCGTCGAGATCGTGATGCCCACCGACTTCCAGATGCCGCCCGGCGGCCTGCACATCCGCTGGCCCGACCATGCGCTGGAGCAGGAAGCGCGGCTCATGCACTACAAGTGGTATGCCGCGCTGGCCTACATCCGCGCCAACCGGCTCAACCACAACGTGATCGAAGGCCCGAACGACCGCTTCGGCATCATGGCCAGCGGCAAGGCCTTCAACGACACGCGCCAGGCGCTGATCGACCTGGGCCTGGACGACGCGGCCTGCCGCCAGCTCGGCATCCGCCTGCACAAGGTGGCGGTGGTGTGGCCGCTGGAGGCGCAGCTCACGCGCGCCTTCGCCACCGGCCTGCAGGAGATCCTGGTGGTCGAGGAGAAGCGCCAGGTCATCGAATACCAGCTCAAGGAAGAGCTCTACAACTGGCGCGCCGACGTCCGGCCCAACGTGGTCGGCAAGTTCGACGAGGGCGAGGTGTACGAGGCCGAGGGCTACTCCGGCGGCGAATGGTCGATGCCCAATCCGACTTCGCACACGCTCTTGCGCTCCAACGCCGACCTGAACCCGGCACTGATCGCCAAGGCGATCGCCCAGCGCCTGAAGAAGAGCGGCCTCCTGGCTGCCGCCGGCGCCGACATGGCCGCGCGCATCGATGCGCAACTGGCCATCCTGGAGGCCAAGGAGCGCGCCATGGCCGCGCCACAGGCCACCGGCGTCTCGGACGCGGGCCGCCAGCCCTGGTTCTGCTCGGGTTGCCCGCACAACACCAGCACCGTGGTGCCCGAGGGCTCCCGCGCGATGGGCGGCATCGGCTGCCACTTCATGGCGACCTGGATGGACCGTTCCACCATCGGCTTCACGCAGATGGGCGGCGAGGGCGTGCCGTGGGTCGGCCAGCAGCCCTTCACGACCGACCAGCACATCTTCGCCAACCTGGGCGACGGCACCTACTTCCACAGCGGCCTGCTCGCCATCCGCCAGAGCATCGCGGCCGGCGTCAACATCACCTACAAGATCCTCTACAACGACGCGGTCGCCATGACCGGCGGCCAGCAGGTCGGCGAGCGGCCCGAGGGCCACTCGGTGCTGCAGATCGCCGAGAGCCTGCATGCCGAAGGCGCGGTCAAGGTGGTGATCGTCACCGACGAGCCGGAGAAGTACGAAGGCGTGAACGTGCCCGGCCAGGACGTGAAGGTGCGGCATCGCGACGAGTTGGACGAAATCCAGCGCGAGTTCCGGGAGATCAAGGGCACCACGGCCATCATCTACGACCAGACCTGCGCCACCGAGAAGCGCCGCCGCCGCAAGCGCGGCACGGCCGTCGATCCGGCCAAGCGTGTGGTCATCAACGAGCTGGTCTGCGAAGGTTGCGGCGACTGCAGCGTGCAGAGCAACTGCCTGTCGGTGGAGCCGCTGGAGACCGAGTTCGGCCGCAAGCGCACCATCAACCAGAGCACCTGCAACAAGGACATGAGCTGCCTGAAGGGCTTCTGCCCGAGCTTCGTCACCGTCGAAGGCGGCCAGCTCAAGAAGAAGGCGAAGGACAAGTCCGCCACGCCCGCCGAGCTGGGCGCGCTGGCCGAGCCTGCATTGCCTTCGCTCGCCGGCGGCAAGGTCTGGGGCGTGGTGGTGGCGGGCGTCGGCGGCACCGGCGTCATCACCATCGGCCAGCTGCTGGGCATGGCGGCCCACATCGAGGGCAAGGGCATCGTCACGCAGGACGCGGCCGGCCTGGCGCAGAAGGGCGGCGCCACCTGGAGCCACGTGCTGATCGGCGACACGCAGGACGACATCCGCACCACGCGCGTGGGCACCGCGGCGGCCGACCTGGTGCTGGCCTGCGACCCGCTGGTTAGCGTCAATGCCGAAACCATGGCGCGCATGCGCGAAGGGCGCACCCATGTCGCGCTCAACAGCCACAGCACGCCGACGGCCGCCTTCGTGCGCAACGCCAACTGGCAGAACCCGCAGGAAGCCTGCGCCGCCGAGATCGCGCGCGCGGTGGGAGCCGAAGGCGTCGGCGCCTTCGACGCGGATGCGGCCGCGACTTCGCTGATGGGCGACACCATCTACGTCAACCCGATGATCCTGGGCTATGCCTGGCAGAAGGGCTGGATCCCGCTCGAGCATGCCTCGCTGATGCGCGCGATCGACCTCAACGCGGTGGCGATCGAGAACAACAAGGCCGCCTTCGAATGGGGCCGCCAGGCCGCGCAGCGCCCCGAGGCGGTGCAGAAGCGCGTCTCGCCCGGCCAGATCATCGAGTTCAAGAAGCGCGACACGGTCGAGAGCCTGGTCGAGCGCCGCGCCGAGTTCCTCACCGGCTACCAGAACGCGGCCTATGCCGGGCAGTACAAGGCCTTCGTCGCCAAGGTGCAGCAGGCCGAGTCGGCCCTGGGCAAGACCAGCCTGACCGAAGCGGTGGCGCGCTACCTGTTCAAGCTCATGGCCTACAAGGACGAGTACGAGGTCGCTCGCCTGCACACCGACCGCAGCTTCCTCGACCGCGTCGAGGGCATGTTCGAGGGCGACTTCAAGCTCAACTACCACCTGGCCCCGCCGATCATCGCCAGGCGCAACGCCAAGGGCGAACTGCAGAAGCAGAAGTTCGGCCCCGCGATGCTGACCGGCTTCCGGCTGCTCGCCAAGCTCAAGGGCCTGCGCGGCACGGCGCTCGACGTCTTCGGCCGCACCGAGGAACGCAAGACCGAGCGCGCGCTGATCGCCGAATACCGCGCCAGCATCGACGAGGTGCTGGCCGGGCTGAACGCCGGCAACCACGCGCTTGCCCTGGAGATCGCCAGCCTGCCCGAGCAGATCCGCGGTTACGGCCATGTCAAGGAGCGCAACCTGGCCGCGGCGCGCACGCGCTGGGCCGAGCTCGTGGCCAAGTGGCGCGACCCGCGGTCGCAGCGCGCCGCGGCCTGAGGCCGGCGCCGGCAGGTCGCCGGGCCTTGCCCTGAAAGCCCCGAACGCCCCGCCGGGTTAGCCCCGGCGGGGTGAACGCCGCCGAATACAATGTTCGATGCTGTGCGCGGCCAGGCCCCGCGCTGCGCGGCTGCGTCATGCGGCCGCGGAAGCGTGAACTCCGGCTGGGGTTCGCGCTCTTATCACTTCCCTCTGCTGGAGACTTCCTTGTTCATTTCCTCTGCTTTCGCCCAGACCGCGCCTGCTGCTGCTGCCGGCGGCGGCGACATGATGTCCTCGCTCGGCAGCATGCTGCCGCTGGTGCTGATGTTCGTGGTGCTGTATTTCGTGATGATCCGCCCGCAGATGAAGCGCCAGAAGGAAGCCCGCGCCATGATCGACGCCCTGGCCAAGGGCGACGAGGTGGCGACCGCCGGCGGCCTGCTCGGCAAGATCACCCAGCTCGGCGACCAGTACCTGACGGTGGAGATCGCCAAGGGCGTCGAAGTGCAGCTGCAGCGCAGCGCGGTCGTGCAGGTGCTGCCCAAGGGCGCCATCAAGTAACCCATCCCCGTTCGCCCTGAGCTTGTCGAAGGGCCTCTCCCGGCTTCGACAAGCTCAGCCCGAACGGTTCGGCTCAATTTCCAAGCGCGATCATGAACCGTTACCCGGTCTGGAAGTACGCGATCATCGTGATCGTGCTGCTCGTGGGGCTGATCTACGCCCTGCCCAATTTCTTCGGCGAGGCGCCTGCGGTGCAGGTGTCCGCGGGCAAGTCGACCGTCAAGGTCGATGCCGGCACTCAGGCCCGCGTGGCCGAGGCGCTGAAGGCCGCCGGCCTCACGCCCGACCTGTTGACGCTGGACGCCACCTCGGTGCGCGCGCGCTTCGCCAGCACCGACGACCAGCTGAAGGCGCGCGACGTGCTGCAGCGCGCGCTGGTGCCGGATCCGAGCGACCCGCCCTACATCGTGGCGCTCAACCTGGTGTCGCGCTCGCCGGCCTGGCTCGCCGCGCTGCACGCCTACCCGATGTACCTGGGCCTGGACCTGCGCGGCGGCGTCGACTTTCTCCTGCAGGTCGACATGAAGGGTGCCATCGACAAGCGGGCCGAGTCCTTCGCCAATGACCTGCGCTCCGGCCTGCGCGACAAGAGCGTCCGCGGCACCTCGGTCACCCGCAACGGCCAGACCATCGAGGTGCGCTTCCGCGATGCCGCCGGGCTGGAAGCGGCCAAGGCGCTGATCCAGGACCAGTTCACCGACCTCGCGACGACCGACAGCCAGGAAGGCAGCGAGTGGAAGCTCGTCGCCACCATCAAGCCCGAGGCCGCGCGCCGGCTGCAGGACGCGGCGCTCAAGCAGAACATCACGACCCTGCACAACCGGATCAACGAGCTCGGCGTGGCCGAGCCGGTGATCCAGCAGCAGGGCCTGGACCGCATCGTGGTGCAGCTGCCGGGCGTGCAGGACACGGCCAAGGCCAAGGACATCCTGGGCCGCACCGCCACGCTCGAGATGCGCCTGGTGGACGAGTCCGCCGAAGGCCGCGCGGCCGAAACCGGCAGCGGCCCGGTGCCCTTCGGCTCCGAGAAATTCCTCGACCGCGAAGGCCGCCCCGTCATCGTCAAGAAGCAGGTGCTGGTGACCGGCGAGAACCTCACCGATGCGCAACCCGGCTTCGATTCGCAGACCCAACAGCCCAAGGTCGACCTGACCATGGACGCCAAGGGCGGCCGCATCATGCGCGACGTGAGCCGCGAGAACTTCCGCAAGCGCATGGCGATGCTGATCTTCGAAAAGGGCAAGGGCGAGGTCCTGACCGCACCGTCGATCAACGGCGAGCTCGGCAACCGCTTCCAGATCTCGGGTTCGATGACCGTGGTCGAGGCCAACGACCTCGCGCTGCTGCTGCGTGCCGGCTCGCTGGCCGCGCCGATGGAAATCATCCAGGAACGCACCATCGGCCCGAGCCTGGGCGCCGACAACATCCAGAAGGGCTTCGACAGCGTGATGTACGGCTTCGCCGCGATCATGGTGTTCATGTGCCTCTACTACGCGCTGTTCGGCGTGTTCTCGTCGATCGCGCTGGCGGTCAACCTGCTGCTCCTGGTGGCGGTGCTGTCGATGCTGCAGGCCACGCTCACGCTGCCCGGCATCGCGGCCATGGCGCTCGCGATCGGCGTGGCCATCGACTCCAACGTGCTGATCAACGAGCGCGTGCGCGAGGAGCTGCGCGGCGGCGCCTCGCCGCAGGCGGCCATCCATGCGGGCTACGACCGCGCCTGGGGCACGATTCTCGATTCCAACGTGACCACCCTGATCGCGGGCATCGCGCTGCTGGCCTTCGGCTCGGGCCCGGTGCGCGGCTTCGCCGTGGTGCACTGCATCGGCATCGTCACCTCCATGTTCTCGGCGGTGTTCTTCTCGCGCGGCCTGGTGAACTTCTGGTACGGCAGCAAGAAGAAGCTCAAGAGCCTGTCGATCGGTACGGTCTGGAAGCCGGACGCCAGCAAGGCCACGGCCGACGCCAAGTAAGGGAACACAAAAATGGAGTTCTTCCGAATCCACCGGACCATCCCGTTCATGCGCCATGCGCTGGTGCTGAACGCGATCTCCGTCATCACCTTCCTGCTGGCGGTGTTCTTCCTGTTTCATCGCGGGCTGCACTTGTCGGTCGAGTTCACCGGCGGCACCGTGATGGAGGTCGCCTACCAGCAGTCGGTCGACGTCGGCAAGGTGCGCGAAACCATCGGCAAGCTCGGCTACCCCGACGTGCAGGTGCAGAACTTCGGCACCTCGCGCGACGTGCAGATCCGCCTGCCGGTGCAGAAAGGCCAGACCTCGGCCCAGCAGAGCGAGCAGGTGATGGCCGCCCTCAAGGCGGTCGACCCATCGGCCACCCTGCGCGGCAACGAATTCGTCGGCCCGCAGGTGGGCGAGGAGCTCACCACCAACGGCCTCAAGGCGCTGGGCATGGTGGTGGTCGGCATCATGATCTACCTGGCCTTCCGCTTCGAATGGAAGTTCGCGCTCGCCACCGTGCTGGCCAACCTGCACGACGTGGTGATCATCCTGGGCTTCTTCGCCTTCTTCCAGTGGGAGTTCTCGCTGGCGGTGCTGGCGGCGGTGCTGGCGGTGCTGGGATATTCGGTCAACGAGTCGGTGGTCATCTTCGACCGGGTGCGCGAGAACTTCCGGCGCTACCGCAAGATGACGACGCGCGAGGTCATCGACAACGCGATCACCTCGACCATCAGCCGCACCATCATCACGCACGGTTGCACCCAGCTGGTGGTGCTTTCGATGTTCTTCTTCGGCGGCCCGACGCTGCACTATTTCGCGCTGGCGCTGACCATCGGCATCCTGTTCGGCATCTACTCGTCGGCTTTCGTGGCGGCGGCGATCGCGATGTGGCTGGGCGTCAAGCGGGAGGACCTGGTCAAGGGGCCGATCAAGCGCGAGGGCGATCCGGACGATCCGAACGCAGGCGCCACCGTGTGAACGGCGCGCCCTCGGCCCCGACTTTCGTCTGTTGGGGTTGCTGCCGAGCGGGGTCTGCTCTTGTGCGGTTACGCTTCCCGAGGCAAGCTCGCGCCTGAAACGTTTTTAATTAGCCGTCGCTACTGTCCATGATCTCGCGGTCTCCAGCTTCCTCCCAGCAACTCGCTCGCGAGACGCGCGAACGCTTCGTCGCCGCCACCGAAGGTGCGATCCCGCCGGTCGCCCACGCGATCCGCGAGCGGCTGGCCGCCCTCGCCGGAATGACCGGCAACGTGCGCCAGATGCAGGAGAACCGCGACGACTACATCGCTTTCCAGGCCCAGGGGTCGAGCTGGGTGCCGCTGTCGCAGACTGCATGGCGCAAGGCGCTGATCGGCAGTACCGGCAGCGGGCCTTCGGTCAACTCGCTGTCGCGCCTCGAACTGATCGGCGACGAGGTGGTGGAGACCGGCATCCTGTACTCCCGCCTGGCCCAGGCGATCCAGGACAAGGCCAGCTTCGAGCTCAACGACCTGCGGCTGCGCATCCAGCATCTCGAAGGCACGGCCGAGCTCAACGCCAAGGACATCCTCAAGCCCGAGGCGCTGGCCAAAGTGCTGGTCGACCAGTGGCTGGCCGCCGGCCTGAGCCGCAGCCTCTGGACCAAGGTGCAGGACGTGGTGCAGCACCAGCTGGTCGACGTGATCGTCAAGGCCTACAAGGAATCCAATGCCTTCCTGATCGAGAAGGGCGTGATGCCCGAGATCGATCTCAAGAGCTTCGTCAAGCGCACGGGCAGCGTCAGCTCCGGCACGGCGACGCTCGGGACCAGTTTTGCCCATGCCGGCAGCGCGCCGATGGGCGTGGGCGGCCCGCCCGTTGCCTTCGGGGCGCCCCCGGGCAGCTTCGCGCCGGCGGCGATCGGCGTCGGCCGCGGACCGGGCACTGCCGGCGGCGACACGCTGGTCGCGACCGGCGGTTCACCGCTGGTCCTTGCACGCCAGCGGGCGCAGGGCGTGCTGCTCAATCTCAAGCGCTTCGTGACCGCGCGCATCGGCGGCGATCTCTCCCAGCAGCGCGCAGCGGCGGCGGGCAGCATGGCAGCAGGCGGCGGTCACGGCGGTCACGGCGGTCACGGCGGTCACGGTGGTCACGGTGGTCACGGTGGTCACGGCGGTCACGGGGGTGGCGGGGGTGGCGGTGTGGGCCTCGGCGCACCAGCCTTCGCCGCCGCGATCGCCGATGCGGAAGCGGCCTACCAGATGATGTCCTCGCAGTACGTGGTCGGCGACGAGGCCACGGCGATTCACCAGACCGCGGCCGAAATGCGCCGGCGCACCAGCGAACTCAAGAAAAAGGCGCCGACCACCGCCGACAAGGCCACGGTCGAGATCGTGGCGCTGATGTTCCAGGCCATCCTCGCCGAGGAGCGCATCCCGTTCTCGGCGCGCGTGTGGTTCGCGCGGCTGCAGATGCCGGTGCTGCGCGTCGCGATCGCCGAGCCGGAATTCTTCGGCACGCTGCAGCACCCCGCGCGCATGCTGATCGACCGCATGGGTTCCTGCGTGATGGGCTTCGACGCCGCCGCCATTTCGGGCAGCGCACTGGAGGGCGAGATCCGCCGCGTGGTCCAGGTGATCGAGCAGTACCCCGAAACCGGCCAGCGCGTGTTCAAGCTGGTGTTCGACGAATTCGTCGCCTTCCTCAACAAGTACCTGACGCAGAGCGACGCCACCCAGCGCCTGATGAGCGTGGCGCAGCAGGTCGAGCAGAAGGAGACGATGGCGATCCAGTACACCATCGAGTTGCGCAAGATGCTCAATGACATGCCGGTGCGCGAGGAGATCCGTGAGTTCCTGTTCAAGGTCTGGGCCGAGGTGCTCGCGATCGCGGCGCTGCGCCACGGCGCCCAGGACGAGCAGACGGTGACGCTCAAGCGCGCCGCTTCCGACCTGGTGTGGGCTGCGAGCGCCAAGCCCAACCGCAACGACCGCGCCCGCGTGATCCAGGACCTGCCCCAGCTGCTGCAGCGCCTGCGCCAGGGCATGAGCCTGCTGGGCATCGTCGGCGATCCGCAGGAGGCGCACATCAAGACCATCGGCGCCACCTTGTCCGATGCCTTCCTGTCGAAGACCGAGGCCATTCCGCCGGCCAAGATCGAGGCCATGGCCAAGCGCTTGGCCAACCTCGAGGATTTCGTTTCCGACGACGACGGTGCGACCGACCTGCCGCTGGACGCCGCCAGCATCGAGCTGCTGCTCGGGGTCGATGCGGCATCGCTCGAGATCGTGCCCGACACCGGCACCAAGGTCGGCGAGGACATGCTCGCGTGGGCGCGCGAACTCCAGGTCGGCACCTGGTTCATGCTCGACCACAACGACCGCGTGAGCCAGGTGCAGTTCGTCTGGCGCAGCGAGCGCAAGCAGTTGCACCTGTTCGCGTCGAGCGACGGGCGCAGCTTCCTGGTCCAGGTCGGGCGCTTGGCGTCCTATCTGCAGGCGGGTCTTCTGGTGCCGGCCGAGGAGGAAACGCTCACGGTGCGGGCCACGCGCGAGGCGCTGGCCAAGCTGGATGCCAATCCGGAGCGGCTGCTGAACTAGCCGGCTTCAGTGCGCGACGCGGCCTGTCGTGTCGTCGCATAGCTCGTCGAGCACCAGCGCATCGGGCTCGACGCCGGTGCTCCAGTGCACCATCAGCACGATGATCTTGAGCTCGTCGAGCGCCAGCGGGTCGCCCGATGTGGCCATGGCGCGATCGATCACGATCTCGCGCATGCCGGGGGGCAGCACGCTCGCGGACTCGAGGAAGCTGATGAAGCCCAGGCATTCGGCGCCCAGGTGTTCCTGCTCGGCGGTCGAATAGACGCGCATCGAACCCGGCGATTCGGGCAAGGCGGCATCGTTCGGGCTGCGCGCGCTCACCGTGGCGCTGGTCCCGTCGGCGTGCCGGGTCAGTTGCACGCCCTGGGTGGCGAGGCTCAGGCCGTCGAGCCAGCGCAGTGCGTCGCGGATCTCTTCCGCATCGAAGCCCTGCGCGCTGAGCTTGCGGCCCAGTTGCTCGGGCTCGGGACACGCATCGCCGCGCCAGTAGTTTTCGTAGACATACACGAGCACTTCGAACATGGGGCCAATATAGCCCACTCGGCGCGCCTGGCCCGCTGCGTTGTTCGAACGCGACGCCGCCAGCCCTGCGCAACGCGCTGGAACAGGCCGCCGGGCAGGCGGGCGACGCTGACGGCGAGTTCGAGCTCGAGCAGTTGCGCCTGCAGCTCGGCGGCGCTGAAGCCGGTGCGTGCGCACAGCGCATCGAGCCTCACCGGGTCGTAGCCCATGTCGTGCAGGAGCCCGTGTTCCGCGTCGGCATCGGCGTCCTGCGCCGTCGGATTCGCAGCAGCAGAAGCCGTGGCGCCGTCCAGGCGCAACTCTTCGAGCACGTCGCCCACCGTCTCGACCAGCTTCGCACCCTGGCGGATCAAGGCATGGCAGCCGCGCGACAGCGGCGAGTGGATCGAGCCGGGAATGGCGAACACCTCCTTGCCCTGCTCGGTCGCGAGCCTGGCGGTGTGATCAGCGAGCCCGACTGCAGCGCGGCCTCCACCACCAGCGTGCCGCGCGAGAGGTCGGCAATGATGCGGTTGCGCTTGGGGAAGTTCTGGTTGAGCGGCGGCGTGCCGAGCGGGAACTCGCTCACGATCAGGCCGCAGGCTGCGATGCGGTGCGCCAGCTCGCGGTGCCTGGCCGGGTAGACGCGGTCCAGTCCCGTGCCGACCACGGCCACCGTCACCGGGCGGCCCGGGTCATCGGGTGCATCGAGCGCGCCCTCGTGGGCCGCGCCGTCGACGCCGAGCGCAAGCCCCCGACACCACCGGAATTCCGGCTTCGCCGAAGGCCCGGGCGAAGGCGCGCGCATTCGACGCGCCCTGCTGCGTCGGATTACGGCTGCCGACCATGGCGACGCTGTTCCCGAGCTGCGTGAGATACAGCGCTGGCGCGCCCAGCAGGTAGAGCATCAGCGGCGGGTCCGCCATCTCGAGCAGCGAGGCGGGATAGCCGGGATCGCCCAAGGTCAGGATGCGCCGCGTGGCGCCTTCTTCGGTGCCTTGCAGCCATTCGAGGGTCTGGTCGAGCAGTGCCGGAGTTCGTCCGGTGCGCGAAGCAGGGCCTGCGCCTGCGCGTCCGTCACGAGCTGCTGCAGCGCCGCCGGCGACTGCACGAAAACGCCCGCAGGCAGCCCGAAGGCCGCGAGCAGCTTGCGCGCTGCCGTGTTGCCGATGCCCGGCGTCAGCGTGAGCCGCAGCCAGCCCGCGAGTTCTTCACGTTCCACGCGAAGGAGGAAGAGGAGGTGTCAGGGGTTGATCAGCAGATCGCCGATGCGCGGGGCGTCGTTGATTTCGAGCACCAGCGCGTACGAGACCCGCTCGAACGGACGGAACACCATCAGCAGGCCGATGCGCTCGTTGGGCAGCTTCAGCGTCTCCTTGCCCGATCCGGTCTTGTCGATGATGGTTTCGCCGTTCTTGAGGATGGCCAGCACGTGGCCGTTCTCGATGCCGTCGAGGGTGCCCTTGTTGATCGCGACCACCTGGTTCTGGGCCGCGAACTGCACCGCGTTGCCGTAGACCGAGACGATGCGGCCTTCCTCGATGGGCTGCTGGGGCGCGCGCGGCACGTAGCTCAGCAGCTGGCGGGGCGGTTCGGGCAGCAGGCGGTCGCCGGCGCGCATTTCCTCGCGCGCCGCCACGATGTCGACGGTCGCGGGCACCACGCTCTTGAGCTCCTTGCCTTCCACCATCTCGGTGACGCTCGACTCGCCGCGCTGCAGCTGGGCCTTGCCGAGGTACTGCGCCTCGTAGCCGAGGATCTCGCCGGTGCCGGGGTCCTTCAGCGGCGTCGCGTTGCGGAAGATGCGGAAGGTCTTGATCGGGCCGGCGGTTTCCACCAGCGGCGAGTTGACCTCGCCCCGCGCATAGGCGCGGTCGCCGCGCGCGAGCAGCACGCGGCTGTCGTTGCCCGCCACGATGCGCGGCGCCGTGAGCAGGGTCTCCTGGTCGACCACGATCGGCTCGCTCAGGAAGGGTTCGATCAGGCTGGGGTTGAGCGTCGGCAGCGCCATGCCCGACAGCGATTCGAAACGTGTGCGGGGCGTCAGCTTGATGGTGCCTCCGTCGGCCACGCTCGAGCCGCCGCGGCGGGTGCTCAGGCGGGCGCGGCCGCCGGTCTTGTCGAGATAGAGCACCTGGCCTGGATAGATGAGGTGCGGATTGCGGATCTCGCCCATGTTCATGCCCCAGAGCTCGGGCCAGCGCCAGGGGCTGCGCAGGTAAAGGCGGGAAACGGCCCACAGTGTGTCGCGGGGCTTGATCGTGTATTCGTCGGGCGCGTTCGGCGCCAGCTCGCTGAGCGGTACGCCGGTCTGCGCCGTCTGCTGGGCCGTGGCGCGCTGCTGCGGCGTAACGGGGTAGTTCTGCGCGAGGGCCGTCGTGCCGCTGCCCACCATGGCGATCATCGCCAGCGTGGCGAAGATGTTCGGACGCAGGCAGTCGTTGATTCGGAGTTGTTTCATGGTTTGATGGTGTGCACGCACTACGCCCAGGGGGGCGTACGAATCCTCACAATTTGCAACGAATTTTGCGCTGAAGCCCTTGAAGGGGCAACGTTTATCAGGTCGCAGCGCGTCGTACCGTCGCGGAAATGGCGAAAATAACGACAATTTTTCCTCGCATTCATGGCCAAAAGAACCATCCTGAGCTATCCCGACAAGCGCCTGCACACGGTCGCCAAGCCGGTGCAGGGCGTCGACGCGCGCATCAAGACGCTGGTCGCCGACATGATCGAAACCATGTACGAGGCGAACGGCATCGGCCTGGCCGCCACGCAGGTCGACGTGCACGAACGGCTGGTGGTGATCGACATTTCCGAGGAGCGCAACCAGCCGCTGGTGCTGATCAATCCCGAGATCGAATGGGCGAGTGAGGAAAAAGTACTCAACGAGGAGGGGTGCCTCTCGGTGCCCGGCATCTACGACGGCGTCGAGCGTGCAACCGCGGTGCGCGTGACCGCCCTCGACGCCAACGGCGAGCCCCAGACCATCGAGGCCGAGGGCCTGCTGGCAGTCTGCATCCAGCACGAGCTCGACCACCTGCTCGGCAAGGTTTTCGTCGAGTACCTCTCTCCCCTCAAGCGCAATCGCATCAAGAGCAAGCTGCTCAAGCAGCAGCGCGAAGACCAGAAGCTCGAACAACGGGAAGGACGGCGGTGAGCGTCGTCGCCCGCGCCTGGCCCGCCGCGCTGCTTGTTGCGGTGCTGGGGTTGGCGGGCTGTGCGGGCGAGCCGACGCGGATCGCGCCGGGCACCTTGAAGGCCGACGCGCTGCAGCAGCTCGGTGCGCCCACCGCCGCGTACCCGCTGTCGGGGGGCGGCGAGCGGCTCCAGTATTCCCGTGCGCCGGCCGGCTTCGAGGTGAACAACGTCGATCTCGACGCCAGCGGCCGCGTGGTCTCGATCCGTCAGGAACTCGACGATCGCCTGTTCGACCGCACCATCCAGCCCGGCGTCGGTGTCTGGCGCGAGGCCGACGTGCTGCGCATCTACGGCCGCCCGTTCGAGATCACGCGCGTGAGCTCCTACGACGGCGTGATCTGGAGCTGGCGCTACAAGATGATGAACGCGCCCCGCCTGCTCTACATCTATGTCGACCCTGCCGGTGTGGTGCAGCGCTACCACACGGGCGACGACCTGATGCGCGATCTCTTCGAGCGGATGTGAGGGTCGCATGAGGGTTGCGTTTGCGGGCACGCCCGAGTTCGCCCGCGCCGCGCTGGAGGCGATCGCCGCCGCGGGCTTCGAGATCGTGCTGGTGCTGACCCAGCCCGACCGCCCCGCCGGCCGGGGCATGAGGCTGCAGGCCTCGCCGGTCAAGCAGTTCGCCACAGCGCACGGCTGGCCGGTGGCGCAGCCGCGCAGCCTGCGCCTGGACGGCAAGTACCCCGAGGATGCCGCCGCGGCACGCGCCGCCATCCTCGAGGCCAAGCCCGACGTGATGGTGGTCGCCGCGTATGGCCTGATCCTGCCGCAGTGGGTGCTCGATGCGCCGCGGCTCGGCTGCCTCAACATCCATGCGAGCCTCTTGCCGCGCTGGCGCGGCGCGGCGCCGATCCATCGGGCGATCGAGGCCGGCGATGTCGAGACCGGCGTCACCATCATGCAGATGGATGCCGGGCTCGACACCGGCGACATGCTGCTCGCCGAATCGCTCGCGATCGGCGAGGACAGCACCGCGCAACTGCACGACCGGCTCGCCGCGCTCGGCGGGCGGCTGATCGCCGACGCCTTGAAGCAGGCTGATGCCGGCACGCTGCACCCCGAGCCGCAGCCGGGCGAAGGCGTGACCTATGCGCACAAGGTCGAGAAGCACGAGGCGCAGGTGGACTGGACGCAGGATGCCGCCACCATCGTGCGCCGCATCCGCGCCTTCGATCCCTTTCCCGGCGCGAGCAGCGCGCTCGACGGCGAAACCATCAAGCTCTGGGCGGCGCGGGTTCAGCCCGGGACGCCTGCGGACGCAGCGGGCACGGTGCTGGCAGCCGGCGCGCCGGGCATCGCCGTCGCTGCCAGGGATGGCGTCGTCGTGATCACCGAGCTGCAGCGGCCCGGCGGCAAGCGCTTGGCCGCGGCCGATTTCCTGCGCGGCTTCGACATCAAGCCGGGGCAGGTCTTCGGCTGATGTTTTTTTCTCCTTCCATCCGCCGCCAGCCGGAGTTCCGCCAAGGCGCGACCGAAATGTCCTCGGTCGCCGTCGGCATCGGCGCCTGGGGCCTGATGACTGGCGTGGCCATGGTCAAGTCGGGCATGAGTGTCTTCGAGTCGGTCGCGATGACGCTACTGGTCTATGCCGGCAGCTCGCAGCTGGCCGCCATTCCGCTGCTGATCGCGGGTGCGCCGGCCTGGGTCGTTCTCGCCACCGGCTTCTGCGTCAACCTGCGCTTCGTGGTCTTCAGCCTGCATCTGCGGCCCTACCTCATGCACATGCCGCGCTGGCGCCGCCTGACGCACGGCTACCTCACGGCCGACATGAGCTACGCGATGTTCACCGGCCGCTATCCCGAGCCGCCCGCGAGCGAGCCCGAGAAGCGGGCGCAGGAGGCCTATCTGACCGGCAATTACTTCGTGACCTGGTCCTCGTGGATGGGCATGAGCCTGCTCGGCATCGTGCTGGCCAACCTGATTCCGCAGAGCTGGGGGCTGGGCTTCGCTGGCGTGCTGAGCCTGGTGGCCATCGTCTGCTCGATGGCGACGACGCGCCTGCGCATCCTGGCCGCGCTGATCGCCGGCGCCACGGCGGTGGCGGCCTACGCGCTGCCGCTCAAGCTCAACATCGTGGCCGGCATCGGTGTCGCGGTGCTGCTGTGCTTCTGGCTCGAGAAGCAGTTCGGGCTGGACCCCGACGCGGAGGACGATAAGTGAGCATCGGCAACGGCGGCGCCACCGACTTCTGGACCCTGGCGGTGATCGCCGGCCTGGCCGGCGTTACGGTGCTGACGCGCTGCTTCTTCTTCATCCTCGATCGGCCCTGGGGCTTGCCGGACTGGGCGCACCGCGCGCTGCACTATGCGCCGGCGGCCGCGCTCGCCGCCGTGATCGTGCCCGAGATCGTGATGTCGCAGGGGCACCTGATTTCGACCTGGAAGGACGCGCGGCTCTATGCCGCAGCGGCCGGCGCCGCTTATTACTTCTGGCGCCGCGGCGTGTTGGGCACGATGCTGGCAGGCATGGTGGTCTACCTGCCGCTTCACTTGGGGCTCGGCTGGTAGCTAGTCGAGTTGTACGCCGGCCGACTTGATGACCTTGCCCCAGCGCTCGCTCTCGGCGCGCGACAGCTTGTAGAAGTCCTGCGGCGTGCCGGGCAGTGCCTCGAAGCCGAAGTCCGCGAACAGCTTGACCACCTTCGGCGCCTTCATCGCCTTGTGCAGCTCGCCGTTGATCCGGTTCACCGCTTCCTGCGGCATGCCGGCCGGGCCGATCAGGCCGTGGAAGGCATAGGCATTGACGTCCTTGAAGCCGACTTCCGAGAAGGTCGGCACATCCGGCAATGCGCTCGCGCGCTGCGGCAGCGCGATCGCGAGCACCCGCACCTTGCCCGACCGGATGATCGGCAGGCCCGAGGCGAGGTCCAGCATCATGGTCGGCACCTGGCCGCCCATGATGTCGGTCATGGCCGGCGCGGCGCCCTTGTAGGGCACGTGGACGATGCCGAGGGCGGCCTTCTGCTTGAAGAGCTCCATCGCCATGTGGTGCGGCGTGCCGTTGCCGGGCGAGGCATAGCTCACCTTGTCGGGATTGGCCTTCACGTAGCTCACGAACTCGGCGACCGTCTTGGCCGGAAAGTCCGGATGCACCACCAGCGCGACCGGGAAGCGGCCGATGGTGCCGATGTAAGTGAAGTCGCTCGCCGGCTTGTAGGGCAGCTTGGCGAACATGTGCTCGTTGAACAGCAGCGCCGCGTTCTCGGCCTGCATGATCGTGTAGCCGTCGGGCTTGGCCTGCATCAGCACCGACACGCCGATGTTGGTGGAGGCGCCCGGGCGGTTGTCGATGACGATGGGCTGGCCGAGCGAAGGCTGCATCGCGTCGGCCAATGCCCGCGCGAGGTTGTCGGTGCCGCCGCCCGCGGGGTACGGCACGATCCAGCGCAGCGGCTGGCTGGGGTAGGCGCTCTGGGCCGGCGCATGGCTGGCCGCGGCCAGCGCGAGGCCGGCGGCCAGCAGTTGCAGGAATCGTTTCATCGCTTTTGTCCCCGGGTTAGAAAAGAAATCAGCCGCGCAAGGCTTGCCATAGCTCGCGGTCGCGCTCTGCCGTCCACACGACCGGGTGCTCGATGCCGCGCAGCTCGTCATAGGCCCGCGACACGTCGAAGGGCAGCACGTGCTGGAACACGGGCCAGTCGCCGAAGCGCGACTTCATCGCTTCTTCGGCGCGTTCGAAGCAGCCGCGCAGGCTCTCGCCCGCGTCGATGCCCGAGCGCACGCTCGCGAGCAGCGTCGACAAGAAGGCCTTGGTGAGCGCGATCGCCTCGGCGCAGGCGGCGGGGCCCTGCAGCACCGCGCCGCGTCCCGGCACCAGCACCGCGGGCTCGAGCGCGGCCACGGCGTCCAGCGCGCCAGCCCAGTCCTGGATATAGGCGTCGCCGGCGTACACGCCGCAGCGGTTTTCCACCACGTCGCCAGAGAACAGCACGCCGCAGTCGGGCAGCCAGGCGACGGTGTCGCCGCCCGAGTGGCCGCGGCCCAGGCACATGAGCCGCACCTCGCGCGCGCCGCCCAGCCACAGGCTCATCTCGCCCTCGAAGCTCATGCTCGGCACGGTGAGGCCGGGAATCTCTTCCACGCCGGCGAAGAGGCGCGGGAAGCGCCCCACCTCGGAGTCGAAGTCGGCCTGGCCGCGCTCGCGCACCCAGTCGAGCGTGCCGCGGCTGGCGATGATGGCCTGCACCTCGTCGAAGGCGCTGGCACCCATCACCCGCACCGCGTGGTAATGCGTGAGCACGATGAACTTGATCGGCTTGCCGGTCACGCGGCGGATGTCGGCCAGGAAGTCGCGCGCCATGCGCGGCGTCGGGCGCGTGTCGATCAGCACCACGTGCTCGTCGCCGACGATGAAGCCGCAGTTGGGATCGAAGTCGCTGATGTAGCCGTAAACGTTGGGCGCGAGCTCGCGCACTTGCGGCTTCTGCTCGCGCGTGTCGGAGGCCGAGGCGAAAGAGACGGTCGTGTTCATTCGCGTGCCGCCTTGATGCATTCCAGCAGCGCGGCCTGGTCGCCGCACTGGTTGGCCAGCAGCAGCACGAGGCGGGCGTTGAGGTCCGCGCTCTGGGCCTCGCTCAATCCCTCGTGGGCGGCGAGCCACTCGGTGTAGAAGCCATCGGGGTCGGGGATGTGGGGGTCGGTGATCATGCGTCTTGCGCCAGTGCGGTGTGGAGGGCGGTCGCGATCGCCGCCGGCGTGGGATCGGTGAGCAGCGCGGCGCGGTAGGCGTCGGGTCGCACGAGGCAGAAGCTGCCGGGCGAGCCGACACCGAGTTGCCGCGCGAGCGCGTGATCGGGCTGCAGCGTGGGCAGGCTGCTCTCGCCACCTACGGCGACGAGCTGCAGCGGCAGCGATACCGCCACCTCGGCTGCAGCCTCGGCCTGCGCGCGCGTCGGTGCGAACCAGATCCCGAGGCACTTCGTTCCCTCGGCCAGCAACTGCATCGGCGTGGTCGGCCGGCCGTCGCTCCAGCGAAGCGGCAGGTTCTGCAGCGTGCGCCCGCCTTCGGGCAGGTGCCGCGCCGCCGGGTAGTCGTTGGCCACCGACATGCGGCCCGTGTTGACGAGCGCTCGCGCAAAGGGGTAGCGCGCGGCCAGCGCCACCACCGCGCGCCGCAGCGTGTGTTCGGCCGGCGAACGCGGCGCCAGGAAGCGGGCGGTGCGGCTCGCGACCTGGAGGTTCTGCGCGGCGGCGGGGCGGCGCTCCGCGTCGTAGGTATCGAGCAGCGCGTCGCCGGCCTGGCCCTGCATGACCAGCGCCAGCTTCCAGCCGAGATTGGCAGCGTCCTGGATGCCGCTGTTGCCGCCGCGCGCGCCGAAGGGGCTCACGACGTGGGCCGAATCGCCGATGAAGAACACGCGGCCGTGGCGGAAGCGGTCGAGCAGATGGTCGCGGTAGCCGTAAGGGCCGATCCAGACGAATTCGAACTCCACGCCCGGCCCGAGCTGCTCGCGCAGCCGCGCGCCGGCCACCTCGGGCTTGCTGATGTGGGCGGTGTCGCAGTCCTCGGGCATCTGGTAGTCGATGCGCCAGACGCCGTCGGCCATCAGGTGCTGCCAGACCGCGCGGCCCTCGTTGAAGGGCGCGTCGACCCAGGTCCAGCGCTCGACAGGCAGCGGCTTCTTGAAGCGCACGTCGCTGATGCACCAGCGGTCGGTGCTGCGCGAGCTGTGGGCGTCGAGCCCGAGCTGGGTGCGGATCGCGCTGTTGGCGCCACTCGCGTCGATCAGGTAGCCGGCCTCGATCGCGTAGGGGCCGGCGGGCGTCTCGACCTCGACGCGAGCGCCGTCGCCGCCGGGCACGATGCGCGTCACGCGGTTCTTCCATCGCAGGTCCGTGAAGCCGAGTTCGAGGATGCGGTCGACCAGGAACCACTCGAGGTAGAACTGCTGCAGGTTGATGAAGGGCGGCTGTGCGGAGACGCTGTCGGTCTTCAGGTTGAAGTTGTAGACCTCCTCTTCGCCCGAGAAGGTGCGGCCAAAGGACCAGGTGACGCCCTTGTCGGCGATGCGCCGGTAGATGCCGAGCCGCTCGAAGATCTCCAGGCTCTTCTGCGCGTAGCAGATGCCGCGCGAGGAGGCGCCGCGCACGCCGACCGTGTCGTCCTCGTCCAGCAGCACGGCGCGCACGCCGCGCTGCGCGAGGTCGCAGGCCAGCGTGAGGCCGGCTGGACCGGCGCCGACGATGACGATCGGATGGCGCACGAGCGTATCGCTACCCAGCTCGGGCGGCGGCTGGAAGGGCCAGCGCGGCAGCTCGTAGTCGGGCGCGAAGTGGAAGCTTTCCATCGCGGCGCTCACAGCGCGTGAGCCCACTCGGCGATGGCGTCGGCCGCGCGCGTCACCAGTTCGGGCTGGCCCGCCAGGTAGTGGTTGCCGCCGACGATGTCGACGTTGCGGATGCGCGCGCCGCCGGCCTGGAGCCAGGCATCGCGCGTGCTCGGGAAGGTGGACTGGTCGGCCGTGTGGGTCAGCAGCAGCTTGGGGCAGGTGGTGCGCGCCAGGTTCGAGGGCCCATCGGCCTGCGAGCGCGAGGACCATTGCGAGAGAAAGGCGGTCAGCGAAGTGGTGCGGCCCATCGCGTTGGCCGAGTAGTTCACCTGCCGCGCATCGCCCCAGACGCTGCCGGGTGCGCGGTCGTTGCGGTCAATCGAAAGGTCCACGCAGCGCGGATCGGCGTGCGTGCGGTAGACGATGAAGGCCTGGTCGCGCGGCGCGCCCGGCGTGCTGCGCAGCAGGCGCAGGCGCTCCATGGCCCAGTTCTCGAGCCGGTCGAGCCTGGCCTTCTGGGCGGCGCTGAAGCGCGCGAGGAATTGGGCGCTGTAGGGCAAGCCGTGGCGCGCGTCGTACATGTCGAGCTCCGGGTCCACCGACAGCGAATCGTGCTCATCGGTGACGGAGGGATCGATCCAGTCGCGCATCAGCTTCGAGCGGCCCTGGTGCGCCGCGCACAGGGCAATGCCATCCGCCGGCGGCAGGTCGTCGGGATGCAGATGGGTCGGGTCGTCGTCCGGGAAGTGATGTGCCGTGAGCTTCTCGGCCTGCGCCTGGTAGAAGCTCGCCAGCGCGGCGCCGCCCGAGTTGCCGATGAGCAGCACCTTCTCGTAGCCCGCGGCGCGCAGGAATTGCACGCCGGCACCCAGGTCCTGGATCGCGCGCTCCATCAGCAGCACCGTGTCGTTGCCCATGTAGCGCGAGTTGAGGCCCATGCAGCAGATGCCGCGCTCGGCCAGCGGCGCGATCAGGTAGTGCCCCATGAAGTTGCTCGTGGGGTGCATCACGATGGCCGCGATCTTCTTCGGGCCGGCCGGCGCGCGGTACGCGCCGTAGATGCGCGGGCGCAGCATCTGGAGGCCCGACTGGCTCTCCATCGCGGCGCCGGGCTTGACGTCGATGACGGCGAGTTGGAGCTCAGGCATGCGCCGCTTTCCTCCGCAGTTCGGCCTTGCGCAGCGTCCAGGCATCGAGGTCGGCATGGGCGCGCTTCGCATGCGCGTCCATCTCGGCCTGCGGCACGGTGGGCGTGGTCAGCTCGACGCGGATGCCGTTGGGGTCGAAGAAGTAGATCGACTCGATGATGTGGTGGTCGGTCAGGCCCAGAACCTCGACGCCGGCCGCCTCGAGCCGTGCCTTGGCGGCCAGCAGGTCGGCCACCGAATCGACGCGCAGCGCGATGTGGTTGACCCAGGCCGGCGTGTTGGGCGAAGGCAGCGCGGCCACGTCGTCGCCGAGGTCGAAGAAGGCGATGTAGGAGCCGTCGCGCATCTGGAAAAAGATGTGGACGTAGGGGCAGAACTCGCCGGTGCTCGGCACATGGTCGCTCTTGATCACGTGCACCAGCGGCAGGCCCAGCAGGTCCTCGTAGAAGCGGCGCGTCTCCTCGCTGTCGCGGCAGCGCCAGGCGAAGTGGTGCAGTCCGCGCACTGGCACGGGCGAGGGGGTCATGGCTTGTCTCCGGTGAAGGCTCGGAAACGAATTGGGCCGCCGTTCTTCTTATGATTCAATCGAAATAAATTCATTGATTGATGAACTGAGGCCATGAATCTGACCCTGCGCCAATTGCGCGCCTTCGACGCCGTGGCCGACACCGGCAGCTTCACCGCCGCGGCCGCCCGGCTGCACCTGACCCAGTCGGCGCTCAGCGTGCTGGTGCGCGAACTGGAGCGCGAAATGGGCGTGCAGCTCTTCGACCGCCACACGCGGCGGGTGCTGCTCTCGGAGGCCGGACGCGAATTCCAGCCCTCGGTGCAGCGCCTCTTGGCCGATCTCGCGGGCGCGGTGGCCGGCGTGACCGAGCTGCGCGACCAGAAGAAGGGCGTGCTGCGGCTCGCCGCGCCGCAGCTCATGGCCTGCACGCTGATGCCGCGCGTGATCGCGGCCTACAGCGCGCGCTACCCGGACATCGACGTGCGCCTGGCCGACACGCTGCCCGAGCACCTGCTGGCCGGCGTGCTCTCGGGCGAGGTGGAGTTGGCGGTGGGGCAGGACGTGGCGGTAGATCCCGCAGTGATCAAACGCCGCACGCTCTTTCGCGACCGCCACTGGCTGATCTGCCCGCCCGACCATGCCTTCGCGCGCCGGCGCCAGGTGCGCTGGAGCGAGCTCGGGCCCTACACCTTCATCGCGCCGACGCGCGATTTCCGCCAGCGCGTGCTGCCCGAGCTGGACGCCGACGCGCGCGAGCTGATGCTGCGCGCCACGACGCAGGAGGTCTCGTACATGACGACCGCGTTGGGCATGGTCGCTTCGGGCCTGGGGCTCACGGTCTGCCCGACCTACTCGGCCTCGCTGGTCAAAGCCCACGGGCTGCAGATGGTCAAGCTCGACCGGCCCGATTTCCATCGCGAGGTCTGCGTCTATGCCGCATCGCGGCGCTCGCTGTCGCCGGCGGCCGCCGGTTTCGTCGAGATGCTGGAGCAGTTCGTGCGGAAGCCGGGCCTTGGCGGTTGATCGACACCAGGGCGTCACCGGCGAAACCTACAAACCTACAATGGCCTCTCGCCTTTTTTCAAGGCAGTCCCCTCCGCTTCTCATCACGCCCATCCCATGAACGTTCTTCGATTCACCGACCTGTGTGCGCAAGGCAAAGTCGCCGGCCAGCGCGTGTTCATCCGAGCCGATCTCAACGTGCCGCAGGACGATGCCGGCCGCATCACCGAGGACACGCGCATCCGCGCCTCGGTGCCCTGCATCAAGCTGGCGCTCGACGCGGGAGGCGCGGTGATGGTCACCTCCCATCTCGGCCGTCCGACCGAGGGCGCATTCAAGCCCGAGGATTCGCTGGCGCCGGTCGCCAAGCGCCTGGGCGAGCTGCTGGGCCGCGAGGTGCCGCTGGTGACCGACTGGGTCGACAGCGTCGAGGTGGCGCCCGGTCAAGTCGTGCTGCTGGAGAACTGTCGTCTCAACAAGGGCGAGAAGAAGAACGACGAGACGCTCGCGCGCAAGCTCGCCGCGCTGACCGACATCTATGTCAACGACGCCTTCGGCACCGCGCACCGCGCCGAGGCCACGACCTACGGCATCGCCCAGTACGCCAAGGTGGCTTGCGCCGGCCCGCTGCTGGCGGCCGAGATCGACGCCATCACCAAGGCACTGGCACAGCCCAAGCGCCCGCTGGTCGCGATCGTCGCGGGCTCCAAGGTCAGCACCAAGCTCACCATCCTGAAGAGCCTGGCCGACAAGGTCGACCAGCTGATCGTCGGCGGCGGCATCGCCAACACCTTCATGCTCGCGGCCGGCCTCCGGATCGGCAAGTCGCTGGCCGAACCCGACTTGCTCGATGAAGCCAAGGCCGTGATCGAAGCGATGCGCGCGCGCGGCGCCGCGGTGCCGATTCCGGTCGACGTGGTCACGGCCAAGACCTTCGCGGCCGATGCCGCCGCCACGGTCAAGGCCGCCGACCAGGTTGCCGACGACGACCTGATCCTCGACATCGGCCCGAAAACCGCCGAGATCCTGGCCGCGCAGCTGCGCGAAGCCGGCACCATCGTGTGGAACGGCCCGGTGGGCGTGTTCGAGTTCGACGCCTTCGCCAAGGGCACCGAGGCCATCGCGCGCGCCATTGCCGAGAGCAGCGCCTTCTCGATCGCGGGCGGCGGCGACACGCTGGCCGCCATCGCGAAGTACGGCATCGAGGACAAGGTCGGCTACATCTCGACCGGCGGCGGCGCCTTCCTCGAAGTCCTGGAAGGCAAGACCCTGCCGGCCTTCGAGATCCTGGCCAAACGCGCAGCCGGCTGAATACCCACTATCGGTCGGCCGAGAAAGTGTATACAGTATGGAATACAAACCGGAGACCTGAATGAGCACGCCCCGCCTTCCCCGTCACGCCACCAAGATCGTCGCCACGCTCGGCCCGGCATCGAGTTCGCCCGAGCTGCTCGAGCAGATGATCCATCACAAGGTCAGCGTGGTCCGGCTCAACTTCAGCCACGGCACGGCGCAAGACCACATCAACCGCGCCGCCATGGTGCGCGAGGCGGCCCGCCGCACGGGACGCGAGGTGGCGATCATGGCCGACCTGCAGGGCCCGAAAATCCGGGTCGGCAAGTTCGCCGAGGGCAAGGTCTGGCTGGAGGCCGGTGCGAAGTTCGTGCTCGACGCCTCGCGCACCGAGCTGGGCGATGTCAGCGAAGTGGGGCTGGACTACAAGGACCTGCCGCGCGACGTCAAACCCGGCGACAGTCTGCTGCTGAACGACGGGCTCATCGTGCTCACGGTCGAAGCCGTCAAGGGCGACGCGGTCCACACCACGGTGCGCCTGGGCGGCGAGCTCTCCAACAACAAGGGCATCAACAAGCAGGGCGGTGGCCTCACGGCGCCGGCGCTGACGGCCAAGGACATGGAGGACATCAAGACCGCGATGAGCTTCCAGGCCGACTACGTGGCGGTGAGCTTCCCGAAGAACGCGACCGACATGGAAATGGCGCGCCAGCTGTGCAACGTGGCGGCGGCCGAGTTCGGCCACAAGCCGGGCCTGATCGCCAAGATCGAGCGCGCCGAGGCGATCCCCAAGCTGGAGGAGATCCTGCGCGCCAGCGACGGCATCATGGTCGCGCGCGGCGATCTGGCGGTCGAGGTCGGCAACGCGGCCGTGCCGGCGCTGCAAAAAAAGATGATCCGCATGGCGCGCGAGATGGACAAGGTCGTCATCACCGCCACGCAGATGATGGAGTCGATGATCACCAACCCGGTGCCGACGCGCGCCGAGGTGAGCGACGTGGCCAATGCCGTGCTCGACGGCACCGACGCCGTGATGCTCTCGGCCGAGACCGCTTCGGGCCGCTACCCGCTCGAGACGGTGCAGGAGATGAGCCGCATCTGCGAGGCGGCCGAAGCCGCCGAAGACCTACAACTCGACGCCGACTTTAGCGGCCAGTCCTACGCCCGCATCGACCAGTCGATCGCGATGGGCGCGCTGTTCACCGCGCACCATTTGGGGGCCAAGGCGATCGTCGCGCTGACCGAATCGGGCTCGACCCCGCTGTGGATGAGCCGCCACCGTGCCCACATCCCGATGTATGCGCTGACCTCGCGCCTGGCCACGCAGCGCCGCATGGCGCTCTACCGCAACGTGCGGCCGCTGCTCATGGACCCGGAAAGCGACCGCGACACGGCACTGCTGCAGGCCGAGGCCCACCTCAAGAAGCGCGGCATCGTGCAGACCGGCGACGTCTACGCGATCACCTGCGGCGAGCCCATGGGTGCGCCCGGCGGCACCAACATGCTCAAGATCTGCAGGGTGGGTTAGCTCGCCCCCCAGGCTGTGCGCACCTCGTGTCGCTTCGCCAACCCCCTACCGGGGGGCGGGCCGGCCGCTTCGGGCGGCCGTGCGCGGCGGACCCACGAAAGATGTGCCTTCGTCCGATGGCCCGGCTGTCGTCAGTCCTGTCCGACAGGGGTGCTCGGTAGAATTGAGGCAGTCTTTTTTCTTCTTCCATCCCAACATTCCCGCGAGGTACACCCATGGCTCTCGTTTCGATGCGCGAACTGCTCGACCATGCCGCCGCCAACGGCTACGGCATTCCGGCCTTCAACGTCAACAACCTCGAGCAGGTGCAGGCCGTCATGTCGGCGGCCGACGAAGTCGGTGCACCGGTCATCCTCCAGGCGAGCGCAGGCGCGCGCAAGTATGCGGGCGAGCCCTTCATCAAGCACCTGATCGAAGCCGCGATCGAAAGCTGGCCGAAGGTGCCGCTGGTGATGCACCAGGACCACGGCCAGAGCCCGGACGTCTGCAAGGGTGCCATCGACCTCGGCTTCAGTTCGGTCATGATGGACGGCTCGCTGCAGGCCGACGGCAAGACCATCGCGAGCTACGACTACAACATCGAGGTCACCAAGAAGGTGGCGGACATGGCGCACCGCGTGGGCGTCACCGTCGAAGGCGAGCTGGGTTGTCTCGGCTCGCTCGAAACCATGAAGGGCGACAAGGAAGACGGCCATGGCACCGACGCCACGATGACCATGGAGCAGCTGCTGACCGACCCGGAGCAGGCCGCCGATTTCGTCAAGCGTACCCAGATCGACGCGCTGGCCATCGCCATCGGCACCAGCCACGGCGCCTACAAGTTCACGCGCAAGCCCACCGGCGACATCCTGGCGATCAACCGCATCAAGGAAATCCACCGCCGCATCCCCAACACCCACCTCGTGATGCACGGCTCCTCGAGCGTGCCGCAGGATCTTCTGGCCGAGATCCGCAAATACGGCGGCAACATGAAGGAAACCTACGGCGTGCCGGTCGAGGAGATCCAGGAAGCCATCAAGCACGGCGTGCGCAAGATCAACATCGACACCGACATCCGCCTCGCGATGACGGCCGCGATCCGCAAGTTCTTCACCGAGAACCCCGAGAAGTTCGATCCGCGCGAATACCTGAAGCCCGCGCGCGAGGCCGCAAAGCAGATCGCCAAGCAGCGCTACGTCCAGTTCGGCTGCGAAGGCCAGGGCCCGAAGATCAAGGGCGAGACCCTGCAGGTCGTCGCCGCCAGGTACGCCAAGGGCGAGCTCGCGCAAGAAGTGGTCTGATATTTCCGCTGGCGCGCAGAAGCCACCCTCGCGGTGGCTTTTTTCTGCGCGCACAATCTCCGTCGTCCTTCGCCTATCCGACACAGTCACCCCGTCATGACCACCGTCCACACCTCCTCCATCCAGAGCCTTCCGCTGCTCGCGCGCGGCAAGGTGCGCGACAACTACGCGGTCGGCGAGGACCGCATCCTGATGGTCGCGAGCGACCGCCTCTCGGCCTTCGACGTCATCATGGGCGAGCCGATCCCCGGCAAGGGCGTGATCCTCACGCAGATGGCGCTCTGGTGGTTCGACCGGCTGGGCCATCTGTGCCCCAACCACCTGACCGGCGACGCGCCCGAAAGCGTGGTGACGCCGGAAGAGGTGCCCCAGGTCAAGGACCGCTCCATGCTGGTCAAGCGCCTCAAACCGATCCCGGTCGAGGCCGTGGTGCGCGGCTACCTCGCCGGCAGCGGCTGGAAGGAATACCAGGAGAACCGCGCCGTCTGCGGCGTGCCGCTGCCCGAGGGCCTCAGCAACGCGAGCAAGCTGCCGCGGCCGATCTTCACGCCCGCGGCCAAGGCAGCGGCGGGCGCGCACGACGAGAACATCAGCTACGACAAGGTGGTCGAAGTCGTCGGCCCGGCGCTCGCGCAACAGATCCGCGAGACCAGCATCGCGATCTACGAGGCGGCCGCGGCCATCGCGCTGGCCAAGGGCATGATCATTGCCGACACCAAGTTCGAGTTCGGCCTCGACGAGGCCGGCACGCTGGTGCTGATGGACGAGGTGCTGACCCCCGACAGCTCGCGCTACTGGCCGGTCGAGGGCTACGAAGCCGCACTCGCCGCCGGCACGAATCCGCCGAGCTACGACAAGCAGTTCGTGCGCGACTGGCTCGAGGCCACCAAGATCAACGGCAAGCCCTGGGACAAGACGCCGCCGTCGCCGCGCCTGCCGGCCGAGGTGATCGAGAAGACGGCAGCCAAGTACCGCGAGGCGCTGGAGCGGCTGACGGGCTGAGCGGCAGCGCGCCTGAGGTGAATAGTTCACAAATCCGGCGGCAATAGTTCCCACCCGCCGGGGGCGCGATTTCGGACACTTTCCTCACCAAAACGGATGAGGAAAGTGCCATGACCCTGCAAACCGACTCGGATATCCAGATGGCCCGGAGCCAGATCGCCGCGCCCGTGCCCGACGCTCTGCAGGCCGCCATGCTGGCACGCGTGCTCGACGAGATCGACCACGGTCTGCTGCTGGTCGACCTGACCGGCCGCATCCTGCATGCCAACCATCCGGCGCGGCGCGAACTCGCCGCCGGGCGCATGCTGCGCAGCGTCGAGGGGATGCTGTGCACCGGCGAGATCGACTCGCAGTCGAAGATCCGGCGCGCGCTCAAGGATGCGGAGCACGACTGCCGCAGCATCGTCGAGCTCGAGTATGCGGGCGAGCCCTTGTCGCTGGCTTTCATCCCCTTGGCCATGCTGCACGGCGCCGCGTCGGTCGACACCGTGCTGATCATGTGCGGCCGCCGCTCCGGCTGCGAAATGCTCACGATGCAGATGTTCGCCCGCGCCAAGCGCCTGACCCGCACGGAGCAGAACGTGCTGGCGCAGTTGTGCGCCGGGCGCAGGGCCGAGGAGATCGCCTGCCTGCAGGGCATCCGCCTGTCCACGGTGCGCACCCACATCAAGAACGTGCGGCAGAAAACCGGTCGCGGCAGCATCCGGCAGGTCGTCAACGACGTTTCGCGCATGCCGCAGATCGTGTCGGCGCTGCGGCTGACGGCGCAAGACTGAAAGACCTTGGGGCGGCGCCGCGCGGACCGTATAGTCCGCGCATGCCGCCCAAGCCCGCTGCATCCCGCGCCGAAGACTCGCCTGACGATGCGCTGCCCGCCGAGCTGCGCAAGCTCGCGGCGCTGGGGGTGCAGCGCCGCTACCGTACTCACACCGTGCTGATCGAAGAGGGTGACCAGGGCGACTCGATCTACATCGTGCTCTCGGGCCGGCTGCGCGCCTTTGTGTCCGATGCGCGCGGGCGCGAGGTCACCTTGGGCCTGCATGGGCCGGGCGAGTACGTCGGTGAAATGTCGCTCGACGGCGGTCTGCGCTCGGCGAGCGTGGCGGCCGTGGAGCCCACCGTGTGCACCGTGGTCACGCGCGAGACCATGCTGCAGCACATCGCTGAAGAGCCCGAATTCGCTCTGGCCCTCATCGTGCGGCTGATACGGCGGGCGCGGCTGGCGACGGAAAGCGCGCGCAGCATGGCGCTGCTGGATGTCTACAGCCGGTTGAAGCAATTGCTGGAGGAGCGCGGGCAGCTTCAGCCCGACGGTACCCGCCGCATCGTCGATCGTCTTACGCACCAGGCGATTGCGAGCGAAATCGGGTGTTCGCGCGAGATGGTCAGTCGCCTGCTGAAGGATCTCGAAGGCGGTGGCTATGTTGCCCATCGAGAACGGCGGCTGGTGCTGGCGAAAGCCTTGCCCGCGCGTTGGTAGCGGCCTGCTTCGGTTTCAGCGCACCGTCACCCAGCGCCACTCCAGCCAGTTGTCAGGCCTGTGGACCGCTTCGACGTTGCTTCGCATGGCCCAGGGGATCACCTGGCGGTGCAGCGGGATGTGATGGACCTGTTCGTTGTGTTCGCGCAGGGCTGCCTTGATCAGTTGTTCACGCTTGGCGCGGTCCGGCTCGACCGAAGAGGCCGCGGCAAGCTCGTCGAGCTTCGAGTTCTTGTAGTCGCCCCAGTTGAAGTAGCCGACGCCGTTGGCGCCGCGCGAGCGAAGCACGGGCGTCAGCATGACCTCCGCATCCGTGATCGTTCCACCCCAGCCGAGCATGTACATCGAGATGTCGAGCTTCTCGGCCTTGGCGAAGTACAAGGCTCTGGGTTGCGCATTGACATTGACCTTGATGCCGATCTGCGACCACATTCCCGCAAGAGCGATGCAGATCTTTTCGTCGTTGATGTAGCGATTGTTCGGACAGTCGAGGGTGACCTCGAAGCCGTTGGGGTAGCCGGCCTGCGTCATGAGCGTGCGTGCCCGCGGCAGGTCGAACGGCAATCGCTTTTCGAGCTCGGCATCGTTGAAGTTCCCAAGAGGAGAGGGCGACATGACCCCGGTCGGGCGAGCCAAGCCTCGCATGACCGAGGTACGCAGCGTCTCGATGTCGACCGCGTGATAGAGAGCCTTGCGTACACGCACATCCTTGAACGGATTGCTGCCCTTGACGGAGCTGTACTTCAGTTCGTCGCGGCCTTGATCCATGCCGATGAAGATGACGCGATTCTCGACGCCATCCGCTACCTTCACCCCGGCCGAGGCTCGAAGCCGGTCCAGGTCCTGGGGCGGCGGATCAAGTACCAGTTGGAGTTCCCCGGAGAGCAGCGCGGCGGTACGTGTGGAATCGCTCTTGATCGGCGTGTAGACCACCTCCTGCACATTGCCGTCGAACTTGCCCCACCAGTTCGGATTGCGTTTGAAGACCGTCTTGTTGTCCGGCAGCCGTGAAACCACGACAAAGGGACCCGTGCCATTTGCGTTCAGCGTCGTGTGGCGAATCTCCTTGGCCTTGAAGTCCTGCGGTTTGACGGCGTCGTGCTGCTCGCACCACGACTTGCTCATCATCTGCACCAGCGCGGCATGCTCCAGGAAGATCGGATTGACCTGCGGGAGAGCGAACTCCACCGTCAGGGGGTCGATCTTGCGGACTTCGCCGAGTGCTGACGCATAGACACGGATTCCGGAGGCGGGATCTCTCGCCCGCTCGACCGAAAAGACCACGTCGTCGGCCGAGAATGCGCGGCCATCGTGAAACTTCACCTCGGGACGCAGCTTCATCCGCCACAGCGTCGGAGTGACCTGCTGCCATTCGGTCGCAAGTGCCGGAACGAGGTTCAACTGCCTGTCGCGCCCGATGAGCGTTTCGTACACCTGGCCGTTGATCGAGTTGGTCAGCAACTCGTTCTGCGAATAGGGATCGAGCGTTTGCAAGTCACCCTGGCTGGACCAGCGCAGGACTTGGGCGCCGGCCGCGGCGTGCAGCGCGAGCGCTGCTGCGCATGCAGCGACCTTGAGCAATGCGGCGGAGGGCTTTGCGGGCGAGTTCATGATGGACATCCCTGTAGTTAGGTGAGAGCAGCGTGATCAGGGAGGGAAGGAGAGTTCGCCGAATCCAACCCGGCGCGTATTGCCAGAGTCATCCCCTGGAATCGCTGGTTGCAGCTGGACGGATCCAGCCGGCGGCACCCCGGCGGCCTGCGAAAGCCTTAGGAGAATCTGGCCGGTGCCCAGTGGCCCCTTGATTGCGGCCATCCAGTTCACGATCAGGCGGGTGACCTGGGGTGCTGCGACGCTCGTCCCATTCATTCGCACGACGCTCACCGCGCCGATCCCGGCGCCCCGCACTCCCGGCAAGCCCTTGAATTCATCGCTCCGTGCAAGCACGTCCGTGCCTTCCCGGTGGCGCGTGAGCGCCCAGCCCCCTGCGGAGTAGTCGGCGACCTTGGAAGTCTTGCGCCGGCAGCCGACGTAGCCACCGACGGCAATCGGCTCGAGGCCATTGGCGAAACTGTTGAAGGACCCCTCGCGCTTGACGGGGCTCCAGGCATTGTCATTCGGCTGAGTCGGCCTACGGCCATTCTTTTCGTAGTAGGGGTCAACGAAATACGACTGTCGGCCCCTCACAGGTCTTCCGAACAGCGAGTCGTTGCGCTCGATCCAGGCATCGATCTCTCCGACAGCCTGCGTGCTGCAGTTGTGGACTTCGACACGCCAGACGCCGTGCATCGCGACGAGATTTGTCGATCCCCGGGGACGGGTGGGTGCGACAGCAATCAGCACCATCGTGCCCGCGTTGCCGTATAAGCGATTCGCCACCCATTTCAGAAAGATCACAGCGAAGCCGCCGCTATTCGCGGGGTCCGTCGTCGGCCAGATGTTGCCAATCTGTACGAGGTTGCTTTTGTTCCCGGATGGGTCCTCGACCTTCACGCCGATAAGATCGTCGGCGCCTGGCGGCAACCAGATCTCAAGAAGGCTGAGGGTTGAGCTATCCGGCAGTATGTGCCACTTGAGCGAGCGAACCTCCGTCGGATCCAGGCGGAACCGGGCATGACATCGTGCCTCGTACTGGTTGCCGACGGGGAAGACAACGGCAAGATGGCCATTGCGCAGGCGCACCAGACTGTCGATGGCACTTTCGAGAATCGACTGACCGTCATGCGGTCCGGCATGCGTCGCGTAGCTGATGTTGACCGCTCCATAGGAGTTTTCACCTGCCCTGCGAATAATGAATCGCAGTCCGTCAATTACCTGCGCGCTCATCGATCCGCCCGATGTGTCGACAACGGTTCCGAGCGGCAAGTGCACGCCGATCAGCTTCACCGCGGGATCGGACACCAAGTCCGTGAAAGGCAGTTTGCCCTTCGTCATGTCAGCCGCGTCCGGTCGAACGTATTTGCCGGCCGCGAGGCTCGTGACGTGGCTGCCGTGCGTCGCGCGCCGGAGCACCGGTGGGTATACCCTGTCGGTGGTCGGCGGCACGCCTTTTGGCTGGCGATACTCGAATCCATAACTCATGTCGCCGGGCGCCTTCCAATGCGACCCGCTCGCATTGGGAGAGCTCAGATCCTGGCTCCAAACGGCTTGGAATCGCGCGGCCAGCTCAGGATGAAGAAAGCCGACGAAGTCATCGATCACCGCGACGAACGGCGCGGATTCCAGAGAGCGCGTGAATCCCGTCAAGAGCCTTTCGTCGAGTGCGACGGGTTGGGAGACTTCGAAGCGACCGATCTCCGCAATCCAGTACAGCTCGAGGACGCGGAGCCAAGGGTAGGGCTGGCCCATGTCGAGTTCTATGCGGGCACTGCAATGCCGCGCCTTTTCGGGCGGAGGTTGGGTCCCATCGGCGACGTAGACAGACGGAATGTGCAGCCAATCGAGCGCCCCGTGTCCTTCCGCTATGACGTTGGTCAATTTGCGGATCGATGTGCGGCATTCGATGATCACGCTGACCCACCTGTCCGATTTGCGAAAGTAGCGAAAGGATGTCAGCAGTCCCCAGATCAAGTAGGGGTCGACGGGGGTGCCGGTTTTGGATGCCAGTTCCTTCGCGGCCTCGACGTAGCGATTTTCGTGTTCCATCTTCGTCGAGCCTTTGTGTCAGACGGGCGCGGTGGCTGGCCACTCATTGCGCGCCATGATCCATTGCCAACCCAGAATCGACGGAGGAGGCAATGATGAAGGTGCCGGATCGCTGATCAGACTGCCTGGGTCAAGAATTGCCGGATCAAAGTCCTGGTTGCCTGCACCCACGTCGAGAGGGTTGTAGCTTCTTGCGTACCAGCCGCCCTGTACCGGCGGGGAGGCACTCCAGCGCGCATCTCGCGTACAGAGACAAACGAAATATTCCGCGAGGCTTTGGCCAAGATGCTGTCCTGCCTGGCTGTCCACAGGAAAGTGCACGCCGGCAATCGTGCGATTGATCGACGTTCTTGCTGCCAGCGCTTGGAGCTGAGGACGAAGGCTTGCCTGCCATCCGCTCGGTACCAGGCTCTCCAGAACGTGCGCCACCATATAGGCTTCGGTCGCGTGCCCACTGGGAAAACTTCCATGCATCGGCGTCGGGATGATCGGCTGAATCTTTCTCGAGTACGCAACTGGACGCGGAACGCTCAGCGCATGCTTGAAGCGCATTTCCACGAAGGACGCAAAGGCCAGAGCGAGGGAGATCAGTTCGCCCGTCCAACGCCGCCGGTCCAGTTCCAGTTGGCCGATGGAGTCCCAAAACGCGAACTGTGGTGTCAACTGCGTCAGGATCTCGCAGGTCCTTTCGTCGCGCAATTCCGCCCACGATTCCATCAACTTAAGTTGCTGTCCGAAGAACACGTAGAACTCGGCATCGGAGGGCCTGCGCAAGGTCGCGATCTCCCGGCTGGCGCCGACGTCGAGCTTCGCTCCCGGTCTTGGATTGCCCGGGGTGGCGCTGATACTCGAGAACCTCAGCGGGGCTATCAGGTCGAACAGACTGGTATGCAGCCGCACGCTCGGAGCCCAAAGTGCCATGTTGTTCGGGTCGTCGATGGGTGGGTAAACGGGTTTGATCGTCGCGGTGTCGTTGAGCTCGTCGACGATCCCGCCGCGTGTCCTGATCAAAGCGTCGACCAGCATCATGTTCAAGGGCAACCCTCCGTATTCAGGCTGTCCCGCCGAACCCATCGAACCCATGGATCCCATGGACCCCATCGATCCCATCGCTATAGACATGGCTTCTCCTCAGAGTATTCTTGAGACACCGAAGTGGCGCTAAGTCAGTCCGACCCGCTCCAGTGCACGCGCATATTCCGCGCCGAGCGGCCCGATCAGCCACCCGGACTTCTTCTTGAAGTCATCCAATCGATAGGCGGGCGCCATGGCCAGCAGCCCCTCGACGGCCTTGCGTCCCGCGACGATGTCTCCGCTCATCGCGCACGCGATGGCAAGCGATCGAAAGGTTGACGGATGCGTCCGATTCCCGCGCAGCGAAGAGGTCGCCAGTTCTATGGCGCGCTTGTAGTCGCCGGCACCCAGCGCGGCCGTGGCTGCAAGCGATTCGAAGTAGTGCTTCAGGGGGTCGCATGGAGAGAGTGCAAGCGAGCGCTCGGCGGCTTCCAGCGCAAGCTCGCCTTCACCCAGGAACCCGTGCATCACCCCCTTGAAGAGCCAAGCCAGCGCCTCGTTGGGATTGGCAGCGAGTGCACCGTCAAATCGGCCCTTCGCGGTCGTCACATCTCGCATGAGGTTGGTATGCAGCACGCCGTCAATGGCCAAAGCCAGAGAGCATGAGGGGTCGAGCTCCAGCGCCTTGCGCGCGCAGTACAGCGCGCGTTGCGTGTCTGCTTCAGGCGCTTCGCTGGCGCCTTGGGTCACTCGCAGTGCATGCCAGTTGGCCAGCCAGGCGTGGGGATGAGCATGCCTTTTGTTTCGCTCGATCAGATGCTCGAGCATCGCGCCTGCGCGATCAAAGTCGGCCCGGGAGCTGCGGTGCATGAATGAGATGGCGCCGATGAGCAAGCTGTAGCTCTGAAGGGTTGACAGCGGCTTGACCGTGGCGCGCTGTACCTCGCTCGCGAGCAGCGCCGCATGCGCTGCCCGGGAAATGGAGTTTCCGATTTCGCTTTGCTGCAAGAGCAGATCGCCGATCTCGCCATGAAGCCGTTCCGTCCAGATGACGCGATGGCTCGAAGCCTCCGCCAGTTCGGCCGTGACGAGGATTTTTTCGCCGCTGGTCACGTAGCTCCCGGACAGCACGTAGCCCGCCGACAGGTACTTGGCGACCTCGGCCGTTGTCGACGATCGTCCGCGGAACGCCGTGGTACTCAGGCGCGACACGACGACAAGGTCGGCCGTGCGCCCCAACTGTCCGATGACGGCGTCCGCAATCAGCTCTCCGATGGCGAAATGCTCCGGATCGCTGACCCGGGACTCGAACGGCACGACAGCAATCGTCGGTTGGAGCGCGCTGGAATGCCCGAACCCGGCAGGCGGGGGCGCCGCCGCACCCTTTTCCCCGACCTTGTAGGCCCTGACCGGTTCCCCGAGGTGCTTGAGATAGCAACTTCCAAGATCTTCGATCGTGCCGTCGAGGCCGTCCGTGAGTTCGTCGCGTGCCTCGGTAGTGGCCACAGTTTCGCCGGGGCCTGCCAAGGTTGCCATGCGCGCTGCGATGTTGACGCCTGTGCCGTAGATGTCATGCTGGTCGACGTAAACATCGGCTGCATGCATGCCAGCGCGCAGTTGGAGTCGGTCGCCGAGTCTCAGCGGGGCGCACTGGTGAGTCATCCAGTCGTGCATGGCCGACGCCGCAGCCGCGGCCCGCGGTGCAGCATCGAACTCCATCATCAACCCATCGCCGAGACTCTTCACCAGCCGCCCTTCGTTGTGGGGCAGGACGACCTGGTTCACGTGGGCAAGAAATGCTTGCCAGCGCTGGATCACACCCAGTTCGTCCGCCTGCATCAGGCTCACCGATTCGACAAGATCGACCACGAGCACGACCTTGCGGTGACGCTGCAGGCTGAAGCCGGGATCGACCAGAGACGGCATGTTGTTGTTGCCCGATGACGAGGTCATCCCCTCGAGGGTGGAGAAACACGCTTGAGGAAGCATGTAAGCCGTTTGTGTCACACCAGCAACCAAATGTCCATTGGTTTGAGGATGTGTCTTTCGATGTAGTCCGATAGTTCGCTGGGTGTAGCCACTGATAGGAACCACAACGGTGCGCCCCGAGGCCGAGAGCGCCCGCGTCAGCTCCGGCGAGGCGGAGCTGACGTCACCGAGGCTGGAGGCAGGCGAGGGTCAGCGCGGGCCCGCGGTGCTCAGCGTCGCCACGGTCCGTCCGGCCGCGTCCAGCAGCGAGAGCCGCGAGCTCCCCTGCAGCCGGTAGCTGGCCGTGGCCTGCAGCGCGGCGAAAAACTGGGTCTCGTTGATGTTCACCGCCTCGCTCGGGCAGGCCATGCGGGTCGCACCCAATTGGCGCAGCCTGAGCGTGCTGCCGCTGCGCTCGTAGGTGCCCGACACGCGGTTGCAGCCGCCCGAACCGCTGACCCGTCCGCTGCTGCGGTCGAACTGGATCTGCGCGTTGCGCCGCGGATCGCTGCTCGGCTCTATCAGCTCGCTGCCGAGCTGCTCGAGTTGCCAGACCGGTCCTTCGATCGGCTCGTCGAGACTGATGCCGCTGCCGCAACCGGCCGCGAGGGCGGATGCGAGCAATGCAGTCGTGAAGAACAAGGAACGCATGGCCGGACTTTCCTTTGGCAACAAATTGAAATACGCGCCAATCGTATGCGAGCGCGTTCAGCGCGCCAACGCGACCCCGCCCGCGAGCCGGGATTGGATGCATCGCTGCACGCTGCCCGGCGCGTCGCGCAGGAGCGCCGGCCAGTCGGCCTGCGCCTGGCGCACGGTGTTCTTCGCGATCGCGACGAGCCGCGCCGGCCGCAGCAGGCCGGCGTTGCGCAGCAGCGCGTCGAAGGCCGGCCAGTCGAAGGCGGCAAGCTTGGCATCGATGGCGCGGTTCACGCCGTAGTCGGTGGCCGGCACGCCCTCGAAGAAGGCAGCCACGCACACCGGGTCGTAGAGTGGCGCCAGGGTGGGCGTCATGCCGTCGGGATAGCGCAGCGCCCAGTTCTTCAAGTGTGCATCGCTGTTGCCGAGCAGGATGAAGGCGACGATGCGGCGCACGCACTCGCGCACGTCGGCCACGGGCTCGGGCGACAGGCGGTCGAGCACGCGCAGCATCTGCGGCCAGTCGACCTCCAGGCCGCGGCCGTACTTCTGGCGCGGCTCGTACTGGAGCACCTGCGCGAACTCCTCCATGTGCACACGACCGCCCTCGGTCGTGCGGTCGAAGCGACGCACTGCGAGGATCTGGTCGAAAGGGATCTGCTCGGGCAGCTCCGCATCGGCGCGCGAGATGACGCTCGCCTCGGCACAGTCGAGGCCCAGAGCGCCGCAGAGGCGGTAGCCCGCGAACTCGTTGGCCACCAGGTCGGGATGGCGCACCGTCGGCAGCTTGAGGATGAAGGAACCGGCCGCGCCATGGCGCCGCACCACGTAGCGCCGGCCCTCCTGCACGGCGGAGAACTTGACGACCACACCGGGGATCGAGGCCGCGTCCTCGACCGGCGCCTCGACGAAGCCGGGCTGCAGCACGTCGAGCCCGAGCGCGGTGTGCCAGTGGCGCACGGTGTCGGGAATGCCTTCGGCCGGCGGCACTGGGTCGACCTCGATCGCGCCCACCAGATCGTGGCCGGCGGCAGCCAGCAGCTCGAATTCGTCGTCGGCGCTACAGCCGCGCTGTTGCGCGAGGCGCTCGCGGTTGTGGCCTTCGGGCAGCAGATTCTGGAAGTAGGTGGGCCAGTGGCCGTCGCTGCGCGACAGCCGGACGTCGCGTGCCGACGAGAGAATGGCCCGGGTCGCCGCCTCGTCCGCCCCGCGGTAGGCCAGCGACAGGATCGGCCACGTAGTCGGCGTCGAAGGAGACGCGCAAGATGTCGCCGTACTGGGACAGGTAGCCGATTGTTCGCCTCCCGCCGCCGGGCAGGTGCAGCGACATCCGCAGGTAGCGGACGCTGGTGGTGAAGGCTGAGCTTGTACTCACTCAGGCCGCCGCCGGGCCACCCCAAGGCGGCCTAGCCCCCTCGGGGGGCAGCGAGGACATGCAGTGCCGAGCGTGGGGGTCATGTTCTTTCAAGAGTCTGTGTGATGGAGGGCGGCGCCCCGACACCCGCCGGCTGGCCCAGCACGCGGCCACCCGAGCGCACGAAGTCCTCGAGTTGTGGGCGCAGAGCGGCCGGCACAGGCATGAGCTCGAGGCCCAGCGCGCGTGCCATTTCGAGCAGCGTCGAAAGGCGCGGATCGATCTGGCCGCTTTCGGTGCGCTGCACGGTCATGCGGGAGAGGCCGGCACGTTCGGCCAGGGTTTCCTGGCTCCAGCCGGCCGCCTTGCGGGCGTTTTCCAGTTCGTCGATGAGCATCAAACTACTCAAATCTTATAAATTGAGTAGTTATAGTAGCTATTCCCGCGTCGAGGCGGAACAAAAAAGCTACTCGAAAGTAGCTTTTTCATGAATATGAGTAGTTTGATGGTCTTTTCTGAGGCGCTCGGTCTCAGCTCAGCACCACGCTGCTCAGGCGGCGCCGGTAGCTCGCCACGGTCGGATCGTCCGGCGGAATCTGGCCGTCCGCCACCTTGGGCTTGGGCGGCTCGATGATGTCGAGGATCGCGATGTAGGTCTTGCGGGCCAGCTCTTCGTTCCAGCCCTTGTCGCGCATCAGGATGTCGAGCAACTCGTCCATGGCCTCGGTCCATCGCTGCGCGCTCATCAAGAGGCGCGCACGGTCGAAGCGGGCCTCGAAATCGCGCTTGTTGGCCGCGATGCGGGCTTCGGCGCCGGGGAGCGTCGGTGCCGCACCGGTGGCCGGCGTTGCGAAGTCGATCGCGTCCATCCAGCGCTGCAGCGCGTCGAAACGGCGCACCAGCGAGGTCTTGGCGATCACCGGCGCGAAGGCGACCTTGGCATCGTCGACGCGGCCCTCTTGCAGCAGCAGCTTGATGTAGTCGAAGCGCGCGTCGTCGTTGGCCGGGTCGGTCGCGACCGCGTGCTGCAGCCGTTCGAGCGCACCTTCGGTGTCGCCCTCGGCCAGCGCTTCCTGGGCAGCTTCTTCCTGCTCGGTGGCCTCGGCCTCGTCGGCGCCCGGCACATGTTTGTCGAGGAAGCTGCGGATCTGGTCGGCGGGAATCGCGCCGACGAAGCCGTCGACCGGCTGGCCGTCCTTGAACATCACGCAGAAGGGAATGCTGCGCACGCCGAACATCTGGCTCAGCTGCTGCGAAATCTGCGGCACCTTGTCGGCATCGAGCTTGGCCAGCGTGAAGCGGCCGTCATACTCGAGTTCGAGCTTTTCGAGCACCGGGCCGAGCTGTTTGCAGGGGCCGCACCATTCGGCCCAGATGTCGAGCAGCACCGGCGTGGTCATCGAGCCGTCGATCAGCTCGGTCTGGAAGTTTTCGAGGGTGATGTCGATCATCGCGGGAACCTGGGGGTGAAACGTAAAATTGAAACCATGAAGCAAGCAATTCAGGTCGGCGTGGTGATGGGCTCGAACTCCGACTGGGAGACGATGCGCAACGCGGTCGAGATTCTCCAGCAATTCGGCATCGCCCACGAGGCGCGGGTGGTCTCGGCCCACCGCATGCCCGACGAATTGTTCGCTTATGCCGAAAGCGCGGCGCCGCGCGGCCTCGCGGCCATCATCGCCGGCGCGGGCGGGGCGGCCCACCTGCCGGGCATGCTGGCGGCCAAGACCACCGTGCCGGTGCTCGGCGTGCCGGTCGCGAGCCGGCACCTGCAGGGCGTGGATTCGCTCTATAGCATCGTGCAGATGCCAAAGGGCGTGCCGGTCGCGACCTTTGCCATCGGCAACGCCGGGGCGGCCAATGCGGCGCTGTTCGCGGTCGCGATGCTGGCCGTGGCCGATCCGGCGCTGCGCGCCCGGCTCGACGCCTTCCGCGCGCAGCAAACCGAGGCGGCCCGATCGATGGCCCTGCCGCCGGTGGATCCGCCGGCGATATCGCCTTTCTCGCCCCAGGGCGGAGGCGCGCTGTGAGCGCGATCCTGCCGGGTGCCACGCTCGGCGTGCTCGGGGGCGGTCAACTCGGCCGCATGTTCGTGCATGCGGCGCAGCGCATGGGCTACTTCACGGCGGTGCTCGACCCCGATGCCGACAGCCCCGCAGGGCGCGTGAGCCACCACCACATCCACACCGACTACACCGATGTCGACGGCCTCGCGCGGCTCGCGGGCCTGGCCGATGCCATCACGACCGAATTCGAGAACGTGCCGGCGCCCTCGCTGGAACATCTCTCGGTCGCGCGTCCGGTATGGCCGGCGGCGACCTCGGTGGCGATCGCGCAGGACCGCATCCGCGAGAAGAGCCACTTCGTCGGCTGCGGCGTGGACTGTGCGCCCTACGCGATCATCGAGTCGGCTGACCACATGGCCGTGCCGCCGAACCTGCTGCCCGGCATCCTCAAGACCGCGCGGCTCGGCTACGACGGCAAGGGGCAGCAGCGCGTGGGCACGCGCGAGGAACTCGCAGCCGCCTGGAGCGCGATGGGCGGCGTGCCCTGCGTGCTCGAAAAGCTGCTGCCGCTGGATTTCGAATGTTCGGTGATCGTCGCCCGCGGCGAAGATGGCCAGGTCGTGCACTTCCCGCCGCAGCGCAACCTGCACCGCGACGGCATCCTCGCGGTGACCGAGGTGCATGCCGGCAACATGGGCGAAGCGCAGGCGCGGCACGCCGTCGATTCGGCCGTCGCCATCGCGGAGGGCCTGGACTATGTCGGCGTGCTGTGCGTCGAGTTCTTCGTCCTGGCCGACGGATCGCTGGTGGTCAACGAGATGGCGCCACGCCCGCACAACAGCGGCCACTGGACCATCGAGGCCTGCGACATCTCGCAGTTCGAGCTGCAGGTGCGAACCCTCGCCGGCCTGCCGCTGAACGCGCCGCGCCAGCACAGCCCCGCGCTCATGCTGAACCTGCTGGGCGATCTGTGGTTTGCCGATGCCGAGGCCTCGGGCGGACCCAGGTCGTCGGAGACGGCGGCGGTCGAGCCCCGCTGGGCCGATGTGCTCGCGCTGCCTGGAACGCATCTCCATCTCTACGGCAAGACCGAGGCGCGCCGCGGCCGCAAGATGGGCCATCTCACGATCACGGGCGAGAACATCGACACGGTTCGCAGCACCGCCGACTTCGCGGCTGCGCTGCTCGGACTGCCGATCCCTCTCTCGGAGTGAGCGCCATGATTCGCGACGGCCAGTCGCCCGCTGCCATCGACGAGGCCGTGCGCGTGCTGCGCGCCGGTGGCCTGGTCGCCTTCCCGACCGAAACGGTCTACGGTCTGGGCGCCGATGCGACCAGCGACGCGGCCGTGGCCGGCATCTTCAAGGCCAAGGGCCGGCCCAGCAACCATCCGCTGATCGTGCACGTGGCGGCCGGTATCAAGGGGACCGAAGCGCTGTCCCGCTTTGCCCAGCCGCTGCCGGCCTTCGCCCAGAAACTCGTGCTTGCCTTCTGGCCCGGACCGCTGACGCTGATAGTCACGCGCCAGCCCGGCGTGGCCGCGGCGGCGGCCGGCGGCGAGGACACCATCGGCCTGCGCTGCCCCGCGCACCCGGTGGCGCAGGCGCTGCTCGCCGCCTGCGCCGAGCAGGGCGTGCCGGGCGTGGCGGGGCCGAGCGCGAACCGCTTCGGCCGCGTGAGCCCCACCACCGCGCAGCACGTGCACCAGGAGTTCGGCGACGAGCTGCTGGTGATCGACGGCGGTCCCTGCGAGGTGGGCATCGAATCGACCATCGTCGACTGCAGTCGCGGCGCGCCGGTGCTGCTGCGGCCGGGCGCTATCACGCGCACCCAGATCGAGGCGGCCTGCGGCGAGGCCTTGCGCGACAAGCACGAGCTGGCCGCCCCCGACCCGCGCGCCTCGGGCACGCTCGAGGCCCACTACGCGCCGAGCGCCAAGCTGCGGCTGATGGATGCGAAGGCCATGCAGACCGGCCTCGACGTGCTCGGCGCCAGCGCGGCGCACATCGCGGTCTGGTCGCGCAGCGCGCTCAAGAGCCGTTCGCAGCATATCCTGCAGCGGCGCATGCCCGACGATGCCGCCACCGCCGCGCAGCAGCTCTTCGCGGTGCTGCGCGCCTTCGACGCCGAGGGCGTCAAGCTGATCTGGGTCGAGACGCCGCCGGCCGGTCCCGAATGGGAAGGGGTGCGCGACCGCCTGCAACGGGCCGCTGCGGCCTGATCGCCCCCCCTTACTTGACTGTGTCGAACAAGGCCCGCGCCCGCGCGTGGCAGAACGGCGGCTCGTAAGTGCCGTGATAGGCGGCAAAGTAGGTGGCGTAGGCAGGCGTCGTCGGATCGGTCGGCGCCGTGCCGCCGGGCCCGAAGCTCGCCTGGATCTGTGCGTCGACATCCACCGTCGACACGGTGGTCACGCCGCGCGCATCGAAGTCCGCCTTCATGGGCACCATGTGCACGGCCGGCGGCACCGTCGGATCGCCGGCGCCGCCGCACAGCAGCGTCTTGGCGCGCGGGCTCCAGCCGAACAGGTCGTTCTTCTTCGCGTCGAGGAAGAGCGCGTTGTTGGGGTTGGTCTGCACGTCCGTCAGGAACGCGCTGTGGAACAGCGCGTCGCGTGCCTGGGCCGGCGTCTCGCCGTTGGCACCGGGCAGCGCGCCGCTCGTCACCAGCGTGGTGAAGTTCAGCGTCGGGCTCGGCAGCAGGTTTTCGATGGTCGCTGCGTAGGGCGCCTTGAAGACCGCGTTGACGTCCGTGTAGACGTCGCCGTAGATCTTTTGATAGGAGGTGACGGTGAAGGGAACGAAGAACTGGTAGCCCGCGATCGCCGTCGTGAGCTTGAACGATCCCGACATGTTGTACGGACCTGCCAGATGAGCCCCGGCCACCACGTTGAATTCGAGCGGGCTGTCGCGCTCGGCGGCCCGGTGTGCCGCCATCGACGAGTGCCCGCCCTGCGAGTAGCCGGTGAACATCACTTTGCCCGAGAAGGAGCCGCCCGTCGCCACCAGCGCCGTGCGCGCGGCGCGGATCGAATCCAGCACCGAGCGGGCCTCCGAATCGGCATGTAGGTAGGGGTGGTACGAGAAGCTCGACCTGGCATAGCCCAGGTAGTCGGTGGCGACCACGGCGTAGCCCTGGGCTGCGTACATCGCCGTCAGCAAGAAGGTCTCCGGATCCTGCGGATTGGCCAGCGTGCGCGGCTTCTGCACGTCGGTGCCCTTGGCGTAGGCCACCAGCGGTGCGTTGTTGGCGCAGCTGCCCGCGGGCATCAGCAGCACGCCGGATGCGTTGGTGGCTTCGCCCTTGGGGCCCACCGTGCTGTAGTTGAGCGCCACCACGCTCACGTCGCACTTGGCCTTGCCGCTGATCGGCTGCAGGCCGTTCTGCGCGGTGCCGGCATCGATCTGCGCGGCCGACAGCGTCGTCACGGTCACGGCCGGTTCCTGGAGCGCGCCGGTGCCGGTCCCGCCGCCGCCGGCTCCGAAGTTGAAACCGGGGCCGTCGCCGCCGCCGCCGCAGGCGGCCAGCAGGCTGGCCATGGCGACGGCGCTCAGAAGATGCAGACGCTTCATGGATGTCTCCGGGAGTCTTGTTGTGAAGGGCGCACCGATCCTAGGCTTGCGATCTGCAAAGCAAGACAAGGGAAACCCGGAGCCGGAACGGCGTGGAAGTCGCGTTGGCGACGCTCGGTCAGTTGTCCTGCGCGGCCCAGTCGACCAGCGCATCGAAGGCGGGCCGCGCCGCCGCTGCATTGCCGTTGTTGGCGATCGCGACCACCACCCAGCGCCGGCCGCTCACGCCGTGCACGTAGCCCGCAACGCCGGCCGCATCGCGCAGCGTGCCGGTCTTGAGATGCGCCGCGCCGCCCGAGCGCAGCGCGCGTTTGCGCAACGTGCCGTCGACGCCCGTGGCGGGCAGCGAGGACACCAGCTCGGGCATCACCGGCGAGCGCCAGGCCACCTGCAGCATCTTCGCGAGCGCGGCTGCGCTGATGCGCTCCTCGCGCGAGAGCCCCGAGCCGTTGTCGAACACCGGCTGGCCTTCGCCGGTGCCTATGCGCTCGTTCCACCACTGGCGCATTGCGGCGCGCGCACCCTCGAGCGTGCCGCGCTTCTTTTGCTGCAGGCCGAGCGTGAGGAACAGCTGCTGCGCCATCACGTTGTTGCTGTACTTGTTGATGTCGCGGATCACTTCGGCCAGCGGCGGCGAGACGGCTTCGAATGCGGGCTTGAGACCCGCCGGCACCTGGCCCTCGCGCACCTGGCCCCGGAGCTTGGCACCCATCTCGGCCCACAGCCCGCCGACCGCGCGCACTGCATAGCTGCGCGGATCTGCATACGCCACCGGCCACACCTTCTCGCCGCAGGCGGCGGGGTAGCTGCCGGCAAAGCTCACGCGTGCCGGATCGGTGAAGGCCGGTGCCAGCGCGGCGCGCCAGTCGCCGCATTCACCGGCCGACAACGGCACCGTGGCCTGCGTCGCCACGCCGGCCAGGTAGGGCTCGAAGTTGACCTGGGCCGTCTGGCTGTCACGGTTCGGCACGAAGGTCATCACCACCGACTTGAAGTTGATCAGGAGCGCATCGGGCGCGACGTTGTAGGGGCGCAGGCCTTCGCCGTCGAAGGCGGCCGGATCGGCATCGGGAACCTCGAAGGCGCTGCGGTCCAGCACGATGTCGCCGTTGATGGTGTGGATGCCCAGCCCCTGCACGCGGCGCAGCAGCAGCCACAGGCGCTCGAGCACCAGCTTCGGATCGCCCTGGCCCTTGATGTAGAGGTTGCCGGCCAGCACGCCGTTCTGGATCGGACCGTCGACGTACACGGGCGTGGTCCAGGTGAAGGCCGGGCCGAGCAGGTCGAGCGCGGCGTAGGTGGTGACCAGCTTCATGACCGAGGCCGGGTTGACCGGCACCTGCGCCCGCCACGCGAGCCGCGGGGCATGCGCGGCGTCGGCGTCGGCCACCAGCATCGTCACGGCATCGCGCGGCACCTTGGCGCGGGCCAGTGCGGCCTCGACCTCGGGCGGGAGGTTCTGGGCGATGGCGGGCACCGAACCCAGCGCCGCCAGCGCCAGAACCAGGGACAGCATGCGAACGGCGCGGCGCGCGGCAAGGGGCAGGGCAAAAGGCATCGCGCGATTATCCCGGCCGGCAGTGTCATGGGCCCATCGCAGCGCGGTGCATGGCCGTCCCTCGATAATCGCGTGATGCCCGCCGCACCCCGCTTCTCCGCTCGCACCATCGGCATCGGCGCGGCCGTCGTCACCGTCCTCGTCTGGACCGCCTTCATCGTGATCGCGCGGGCCTCGGCCGGGCGCTCGCTGACCCCCTTCGACATTGCCTTCGCGCGCATCTGCGGCGCGAGCCTGGTGCTCATGCCCTGGGGCGCCTGGCTGGTGATGCAACAGGCGCGCCGGAACGATCCGTCGGCGGGCTCGCTCTTCGGCTTGTCGCCCGCTTCACTGCGCATCACCGCGACCGCAGGCGCTTTCGGCGGCCTGGCCTATGCCCTGCTCGCCTACACAGGCTTCTTCTACGCGCCGGCCACCCATGCTGCCGTGCTGATGCCGGGCAGCCTGCCGCTCTGGACGGCGGTGCTCGCGGCCATCGTGCTGCACGACCGCATCACTACAGCCCGCGCGCTCGGCCTCGCGCTGATCGTCGTCGGCGACCTGCTGGTCGGCGGCGCCAGCCTGCTGCATGCCCTCGAGGGCGGCCAGATCTGGAAGGGCGACCTGCTCTTCATGAGCGCGGCTTTCTGCTGGGCCTGCTACAGCGTGGTGGTGCGGCGCCACGGGCTCGACGCGGTGCGCGCCACCATCGCCATCACCGTGTTCGCCTTCGTGACCTACGTGCCGGTCTATGCCCTGCTGGCCGCCGCCGGCGTGGTCGCGAGCCGGCTCGACAGCGCGCCGGTGGGCGAGATCGTGTTCCAGATGCTGTTCCAGGGCGTCGGCTCGGTCGTCATCTCCGGCATTACCTTCACGCGCATGATCCAGTACTTCGGGCCGGTGCGTTCGACCATGATCACGGCCGTGGTGCCGGGCCTCTCGGCCCTCGCTGCCGTGGTCTTCCTCGGCGAGCCGCTGCACTGGAACCTGATCGCCGGGCTGCTGCTGGTTACGGCCGGCATCCTGTTCGGCGTGCAGCGCGTTCGCGCCGCGGCAGCAGCAAGGCCGGCCGCCGCGCCGGCGCGCGGATGACGGCCATGGCGACGGCGCTCAAGCTCCTGGCCTTCGACACCAGCACCGAAGCGCTTTCGGTCGCGGTGCGCCACGGCGACCGGCTGTTCGAACACAGCGGCGCCGGCGGCGCGCAATCCTCGACCACGCTGATCCCGCTGATCCAGCAACTGCTGGCCGAAGCCGGCCTCGCGCTGGCCGAACTCGATGCGATCGCGTTCGGGCGCGGGCCCGGTTCCTTCACCGGTCTGCGCACCGCCTGCTCGGTGGCGCAGGGCCTGGGCTTCGGCGCCGGCGTGCGCCTGTTGCCTATCGACACGCTGCAGGCGGTGGCCGAGGAGGCGCATCACCGTTTCGGTGCCATGCACGTGGTCGCCGTGCTCGATGCCCGCATGGACCAGGTCTATGCCGCGCGCTACGAGTTCGGGAGCGCAGCGGCGCCCGCCGGCGAAGCGGAATTGCTGGCGCCCGAGCAGGTCGAGGTGCCGTCCGGTTGGGCGCTCGCCGGCAATGCCTTCGCGGCCTATGGCGAGCGCCTTCCCGCAGCCGTGGCGCGCCACGAGGTGCTGCCCACCGCGGCCGCGATGCTGCGCCTGGCCCCCGAATTGCTTGCAGCCGGCCGAACGGTCGCACCCGCCGAGGCCTGGCCGCTCTATGTTCGCGATAAAGTGGCGCAGACCACCGAAGAGCGTGCCGCGCTCAAGGCGGCAATGACCGATTCATCATCATGAGCGCAGTCCTGCAACAGCCGCGTGAAGCCCGTCTCGAGCCGATCACGATCGAGCGGATTCCGGCTGTCTGCGCGATCGAGAAAACCGCCTTCACCCACCCCTGGACGCCGGCCAACTTCAGCGACTCGCTGGCCGCCGGCTACCACTGCCAGTGCCTGGTCGTTCCTTCCGCACTCGGCACCGAGCCCTCGTCCCCGCCCGCGGGCGGGCCGCGCGCGCTCTGGGGGCGGCCTGCGGCCCGGACCGGCGACGAAACCATCATCGGCTACTTCGTGGCCATGAAAGGCGTCGACGAAGTCCATCTGCTCAACCTCACGGTCGCGCCGGCCTTCCAGGGCCAGGGCTGGGCGCCGCTGATGCTCGAGGCGCTGGCCGGCTGGTCGCGCGGCCAGAACGCCCAGTGGCTGTGGCTCGAAGTGCGCGCGAGCAACCTGCGCGCGCTTGCCATCTACGAGCGCCAGGGCTTTCGCCGCGTGGGCGTGCGCAAGGGCTACTACCCGGCGGAGGGCAACGCACGCGAAGACGCGGTGGTGATGAGCCTGCGGCTCAACGAATCGACCAGCGCATGGGGTGCGTTGAAATGAGCGCCGGCACGTTGAATCTCGACGCGCGGCAGCGCGCGATGCTCGACGAGATGGGCGTCAAGGTCTGGTGGCCGGTGGCGGAGCCTGCCGAGGCGCCGGCGGTCGAGGTGGTGGTCGCGGCGCCGCGCGTCGAAGCCGTGCCGGCGGCGCCGCGTGCGCCGGTGCCTGTGTCCGCGCCTCCTGTCCGTCCGTCCGCTGCGCCGTCCCACGGTGCGACCGTGCTGATCGATGCGCCGCGTCGTCTCTACGGCGATGAAGAGAAGGCCGTGCAAGGCGGGTGGCTGATCGTCGCCGACATGCCGCCCGAGCTCGACGGGCGCCACGGCGAACCCTTCGCGGGCGATGCCGGCCGGCTTTTCGACAACATGCTGCGCGCGCTGCAGTTGCATGGCGCAGCCACGCCCGTGCATCTGATGCGTACGCACCGTGGCGTGGCCTCGGGCCAGCCGGGCAGCCCGCGCCCGATCGCCGAGGCCTTTGCGGCGCCCGCCGCCGCACTGGCGCCGCGCGTCGTGCTCGCGATGGGCCCGCTGGCGGCGCAGAGCCTGCTGCAAAGCGGCGAGCCGCTCGGCAAGCTGCGCGGCCGCGCGGTGCGGCTGGCCATCCCGGATCTGGAGGACGTCGCGGTCATCGCGACCTACCACCCGGCCTACTTGCTGCGCAATCCGGCCGACAAGGCGCGTGCCTGGGCCGACCTGTGCCTGGCGGCCGAGCAACTGCTGCGCTCGGGCTGAGCGCTGCCGGTGGCGGCCTAAAATTCCGCCCCATGACCTTTCTGGACAAGCTGCGCGCCGCCGAGCGCCAAAACGGCTCGCTGCTGTGCGTGGGCCTCGACCCCGAGCCCGCGAAATTCCCCGCCCATCTGAAGGGCGACGCCGGCAAGATCTACGACTTCTGCGCGCGCATCGTCGATGCCACCGCCGACCTGGCGATCGCCTTCAAGCCGCAGATCGCCTACTTCTCCGCCCACCGCGCCGAAGCCCAGCTCGAACAGCTCATGGAGCACATGCGGCGCAACGCGCCGCATGTGCCGGTGATCCTCGATGCCAAGCGCGGCGACATCGGGTCCACGGCCGAGCAGTACGCGCGCGAGGCCTTCGAGCGCTACGGCGCCGACGCCGTCACGCTGTCGCCTTTCATGGGCTTCGATTCGGTCGAGCCCTACCTGCGCCACTACGGCAAGGGCGCCTTCCTGTTGTGCCGCACCAGCAACCCGGGCGGTGCCGACCTGCAGGGCCAGCGGCTCGCGGGCCTGGAAGGAGAACCTTTTTTGTATGAACACGTTGCAAGACTCGTCCAGGGGCCTTGGAACCTGAACGGCCAGCTCGGCCTCGTGGTCGGTGCCACCTACCCGGCCGAGATCGAGCGCGTGCGCGCGCTGGCGCCCACGGTTCCGCTCCTGATTCCCGGCGTCGGCGCCCAGGGCGGGGATGCGGTCGCCACCGTGCGTGCAGGCTGGCGCGCCGATGCGCCGATCGTGGTCAGTTCATCGCGCGCCATCTGCTACGCCTCGGCCGGCGCCGACTTCGCCGAAGCCGCTCGGCGCGAGGCGATCCGCACCCGCGACAGCCTCGAAAAAGCCAAGCCCTGAGCGACTTTTCGCGCCGCCGGCAAGGGCGCGGTTGTATCGGTGTGACGGAAAAAGTCACATTTCAGAACAATTGTTGTCGCAGTCACCGCCTCTACACCGCCTTTAGAGTCCTCGCAGCCCGGCGCGGGTCCGGCATGGCGCTTGCCTTGAGAAGAACGGCGCAAGGGCGCCGAGGAGCGAGGAACTCATGGTGGAAGATATTGCGACCGGTCGCTCCGAGGCGACCGACGAAGTGCTGCGCGTGTCCGAAACGCACGCAGTTCCCGAGGCGCCGGCGGCACACAACAATCCCCTGCCCCTGGCTGCCGCGCTGGCTGCCGCAGCGGCGCTCGCTGCCTGCGGCGGTGGCGGCGGCGGAGGGGGCGGCAGCAGTTTCGCCGGCATGGGCGGCGGCGACGTCCAGGCCGGCTCCCTGACGCCCCTGGCCAGCACGCCGACCGGCCAGACCTACATCTACACGCAGGCCAAGACCGACGACGAGGCCGCGCGCTTCCTGCTGCAGTCGCAGTTCTCGGCCTCCGACGCCGAGATCGCCGCGGTGCGCGCCAAGGGCTACCTGCCCTGGCTCGGCGAGCAGGTCGATCGGGCGCCCACGCAGACCGGCTGGGACTGGATCGCGAGCAAGCCCTACAACACCGTCTACACCGACGACATGATCTGGAACCAGCTCATGACCGCGCCGGACGGGATGCGCAAGCGCATGGCGCTGGCGTTCACCGAGATCTTCGTGGTCTCGGCCAACGACCTCAGTTCCAACTGGAACGACCACATGATGGCCCAGTACTGGGACATGCTGGTCGCTGGCGTCACCGGCAACTTCCGCAAGCTGCTGGAAGACGTGACGCTCAACCCGGCGATGGGCTACTACCTCAACACGCGCGGCAACCAGAAGGAAAACGCGCAGGGCCGCCAGCCGGACGAGAACTACGCGCGCGAGGTCATGCAGCTCATGACCATCGGGCTCTACCAGCTCAATGCCGACGGCACGGTCAGGACCGGTGCCGACGGCGCACCGCTGGACAGCTACACGCAGGACGACGTGACCAACCTGGCGCGCGTGTTCACCGGCTACGACCTCGACATCCCCGCCGCCGAGCGCAACACCTTCACGCCGCCCGGCGCCAGCTACACCATCGAGAGCAACGCCTGGACCAAGCGGCCGATGGCGCTCACGGCCTCCCGCCACTCGATGCTCGAAGCCAAGTTCCTCGGCGCCACCGTGCCGGCCAACACCGAGGGCAAGGCGGCGCTCAAGATCGCGCTCGATGCGCTGTTCAATCACTCGAACGTCGGTCCCTTCATCAGCAAGCAGCTGATCCAGCGCCTCGTGACCAGCAACCCGAGCGCGGCCTACGTGCAGCGCGTGGCGGACGTGTTCGCCAACAACGGCGCCGGCGTGCGCGGCGACATGAAGAGCGTGTTCGCCGCCGTGCTGCTCGACAACGAGGCGCGTAGCCCGGCCGGCCTCACGGACCCGAACTTCGGCCGCCTGCGCGAGCCGATGCTGCGTCTCGTGCAGTGGGGCCGCACCTGCGGCATCGGCTCCACGCTGGACACTTGGAAGATCGGCAACCTCTCCCGCCCCAACGACCAGCTGGGCCAGAGCCCGCTGCGCTCGCCCTCGGTCTTCAACTTCTTCCGGCCCGGCTACGTGCCGCCCTCGACCGCGATAGCCAGCGCCAAGCTGGTGGCACCCGAGTTCCAGATGGTCAACGAGACCAGCGTCGGCGGCTACCTGAACTTCATGCAGAACGTGGTGCCCAACGGTTTCAACAGCAAGGATGTGATCCCGAGCTATGCGGCCGAGAAGGCGCTGGTGCTCGATCCGGCCGCGCTGGTGCGGCGGCTGAACCTGCTTTTCACCGGCAACCAACTCACCGCCGCCACGCAGGCGCTGGTCGTCAATGCGCTCGCCACGCCGGCGGTCACTTCGACCAGCAGCGACGGCGTCAAGAACAACCGCGTCTATGCCGCGGTGCTGATGGTGATGGCCTCGCCGGAATACCTGATCCAGAAATAAGGAAGCGCGCGATGTACCTGATCAATCCCGCAGCCCACACCCGCCGCGCCTTTCTGCGCCGCTCCGGCCAGCTCGCCATGGCGGGCACCGCACTGCCCTTTGCGCTCAACCTGGCCGCGATGGGCGAGGCCGCCGCGCAGGCGGCCGGCGACGACTACAAGGCGCTGGTCTGCGTCTTCCTGTTCGGCGGCAACGACTATGCCAATACTGTCGTCACTTACGACGATCCGAGCTACAACGCCTACAGCACGATTCGCGGCGGGGCCGCCGGCCAGGCCGCCGGCGGCGTGGCGATCGGCAAGGCCGAACTGACGCCGACGCTGCTCGCCCCGACCACGGCGCTGCCCGACGGACGCCAGTACGCGCTGCACCCGGCGATGACCGAGCTGGCCACGCTGTTCAATACCGATGCCAAGATGGCGGTGCAGCTCAATGTCGGCCCGCTGGTGGTGCCGCTCACGCGCGCCCAGTACAACAACAGCAACAAGAAGCTCTATCCGCAGCCGCCGAAGCTGTTCTCGCACAACGACCAGCAGTCGACCTGGCAGTCGTCCTCGCCCGAGGGCTCGACCGTCGGCTGGGGCGGCAACATCGGCGACCTGATGCTCACGCAGAACACCAACTCGCTCTTCACCTGCATGTCGGTTGCGGGCAACGCGGTGTTCCTCTCGGGCGATACCGCGCTGCAATACCAGGTGAGCACGGGCGGCGCGGTCGGCATCAACAGCGTGAAGAACGCCAACGTGTACGGCTCCAGTTCGGTCAAGGCCGCGATGGCGCAGCTCGTGCAGCAGGCGCGCGGCCATGTGCTGGAGAACGAATACAACAAGGTCACCAAGCGCGCGGTCGAGGCCGAGGGCTCGGTCACTTCGGCCATCGGAACTGACTTCGCGGCCGGTACCTTTCCGGCCACCGGCCTGGGCAACCAGCTCAAGATGGTCGCGCGGCTTATCCGCGGCCGCAGCACGCTGGGCACCAAGCGGCAGGTGTTCTTCGTCTCGATGGGCGGCTTCGACCTGCACGACAACCTGATCGCCAACCAGCCCGGCCTGATGAAGCAGCTGAGCGATGCGATGGCCGCGTTCCACCGGCAGATGGTTGCGCAAGGTCTGGCCGACAAGGTCACAGCCTTCACCGCCTCCGACTTCGGCCGCACGCTCGCTTCCAACGGCGACGGCTCCGACCACGGCTGGGGAGGCCACCATTTCATCGTCGGCGGCGCGGTGAAGGGCAAGCAAATCTACGGCACGCCGCAGGTGGTCAGCATCAACAACGACTCGAAGCTGGCCGGCTACGAAGGCCATGTGGGGCAGGGCCGGCTGATTCCGACCACCTCGGTCGACCAGTACGGCGCCACGCTCGCGAGCTGGTTCGGCGTGCCGGCGGGCAATCTGGAAAGCATCCTGCCGAACCTCAAGAACTTCGGCGGCAACGTCAACGGCATCGACTACCCGAAGAACGTGGGCTTCATGGCCTGAGGGCGCCTGCCTACATCGGAAGCGGGGCGCCGTCTGCATACTCTGCAGTCCGCGCTTTTCTTTTCAGGAGACTCCGATGAAGTACAGAGGCAGCTGCCATTGCGGCCGGATCGCCTTCGAGGTCGAGGGCGAGATCAAGGGTGCGATGGCATGCAATTGTTCGATGTGCCAGCGCAAGGGTTCGCTGCTCTGGTTCGTGCCGCGCGACAGCTTCACGCTGCTCACCCCGCGCGAGGACATGGGCACCTACCTGTTCAACAAGCATGTGCTCGAGCACCACTTCTGTCCCACCTGCGGCATCCATCCCTTTGCCGAGGGCAGCGATCCCAAGGGCAACAAGATGTCGGCGGTCAACATCCGCTGCATCGAGGGCATCGAGCTCGAATCGGTGCCGGTGACGCATTTCGACGGGCGTTCGCGGTGAGCCCCGGCGAGCTGCAGGACTATTTGCACGCGCACATTCCCCTGTCGAAGGCGATGCAGGTCGCGGTGCTCGCGCTGCATGAAGACGAGGTCGTGCTGAGCGCGCCGCTGGCGCCCAACATCAACCATCGCGAGACCGTGTTCGGCGGCAGCGCCTCGGCCGTCGCCATCCTGGCGGCCTGGTCGCTGCTGCATACGCGGCTGCAGCGCGCCGGGATCTCGAGCCGGCTGGTCATTCAGCGCAATACCATGGACTACGACCTGCCGATCACCGGGGAATTCACTGCGCGCTCGCTCATTGCCCAGCCGCAGGCATGGCCGGCCTTCCTGCGCATGCTCGATCGCAAGGGCCGGGCCCGCATCGCCGTCGCCGCCGTCCTCGAACAAGGGGGCCGGACGGTGGGCCGCCTCGAGGGCGAGTTCGTGGCGCTGGGGGCGGCCGCGGCCTGAGAACGCCCGCGTTTGCGTTTCGGGCGCGGCCGCGCCAAAGTACGGCGCACCATGAGCGCCATCCCGACCGACCTCGACCCCTTCCCGCTTGAAGGCGGCTGCACCTGCCGCGCGGTTCGCTACCGCATGACGACGCGACCGCTCTTCGTGCACTGCTGCCATTGCCGCTGGTGCCAGCGCGAGACGGGCTCGGCCTTCGCGCTCAACGCGATGGTCGAGGCCGAGCGCGTGCAACTGCTTCAGGGCGAGATCGAGCTCGTCGTGACGCCGTCGGAAAGCGGCAAAGGGCAGAAGATCGCGCGCTGTCCGCACTGCCGCGTCGCGCTGTGGAGCCACTACGCGGGTGCTGGCGATGCCGTGTGCTTCGTGCGCGTCGGCACGCTCGACGCGCCGGACCACCTGTCCCCCGACATCCACATCTTCACGATGTCGAAGCAGCCATGGGTGCTGTTGCCGCCGGGCACGCCGGCCGTGGCTGAGTACTACGGCCGCGCTGAGCACTGGCCGGCCGAGAGCCTGGAACGCGCCAGGGCGCTGAAGGCCTCGCGCCCGCCCGCCGGGCCGACGGCCGGTTGATTGCCGGCTCCGACGGCCGCTGATACCCTGCGCCCGGGCGGCGGCGCCCATACATGTTCAATCAGGGAGTAAAAAATGAGCCTTTTGTTGTTTCTTGTCGTGGGTCTCGTGGCGGGCTGGCTGGCCGGCGTGCTGGTCAAAGGGGGTGGCTTCGGCCTCGTCGGCGACCTGGTCGTCGGCGTGATCGGCGCCTTTCTCGGCGGCCTTCTTTTCAGCTCGGCCGGCGTTTCGCTGGGCGGCGGCCTGTTGGGCAGCATCGTCGTCGCCACCATCGGGGCGATCGTGCTTCTGCTGATCGTCCGCCTCCTCAAGCGGGCCTAGCCGCCCGATCTCTCAGGCGCGTGCGGCGCCGAGCCGCTGCGACACCTCGCCGGCGCATTGCTTCAGTGCGCGGGCGACCGGCCCGTCCCATTTCGCATCGAAAACGCCCGCGGGCCCGATCGCGGTGATCGCCAGCGCGATCGCGCCGGTGTGGTCGAACACCGGCGCGGACATCGCGCTCACGCCCGGCACGATCTCGCCTTCGGAGCGGCTGATGCCGCGCGCGCGCACCTCGTGCAATTGCGCCTCGAAAGCTTTCCAGTCCGGCAGCGGCGGGGGCGGCGGCATGCCCACATGCGGCGCCGGCGCCGCGCTGCTCTTCTCGCGCTGGCGCTCCTTGTCGAGCAGGCGCTTGACGATCGCGCCATCGAGGTAGGCGGCGAAGAGGCGGCCCGAGGCGGTGCTGGTCAGCGAAAACACCGTGCCGTGCCGCATGCTCACGTGCAGGGCCGCCGGCGACTCGGCCACGCGCACGATGGTGGCGCCGCGGTCGCCCCACACCGCGATGGCCGCGGTGTGCCCGATCTGCTGCGCGAGTTCGGCAACCAGCGGTGTCGCGATGTGGACCGGATCGGCCTGCTGCAGGCTGATCAATCCCAGTTGCAAAGCCAGCGGGCCGAGCAGATAGTGACCGCTGCTGCGGTCCTGTTCGATCAATCCGAGGCGACCGAAGCTGACCATGTAGGGATGCGCCTTGGCGGCCGACATGTCGGCCTCGCGCGCGAGGTCCTTCAATGCCATCGGCCGGCCGTGGTGCACCAGGGCGCGCAGCAGCTGGCCGCCCACTTCGATGCTCTGGATGCCGCGCTGCGCGCGATCGTTGCCGTCAGCGGCCATATCCGTCTCTTTGTTCGTTCATGCAGAAGACATTAGACATTAACTGATCTCCGGTTTACACTCCGCTTAATTCGTTCCCTGCGAATTCGTTCGTGTTAGACAAACACCCTAGGAGACCCCGATGAGCCAGACCAAGGTTTTCGCCAGCCAGGCCGATCTCGAAGAAAAGAAGATCACCTTCAGCCAGATTTCCGAGCATGCCTGGGCCTACACCGCCGAGGGCGACCCCAACACCGGCATCGTGATCGGCGACGACTGCGTGCTGGTGGCCGACACCCAGGCCACGCCCGCGATGGCGGCCGACGTGGTGCGCCGAATCCGCGAAGTGACCGACAAGCCCATCAAGTACGTGGTGCTCACGCACTACCACGCGGTGCGCGTGCTGGGCGCGACCGGCTACAAGCCCGAGCACATCATCGCCAGCCAGGATACGCGCGACCTGATCGTCGAGCGCGGCGAGGAAGACAAGGCGAGCGAGATCGGCCGCTTCCCGCGCCTGTTCCAGAACGTCGAGACCGTGCCGCCGGGCCTGACCTGGCCGACCATGACCTTCACCGGCAAGATGACCTTGTGGCTGGGCAAGCTCGAAGTCCAGCTGCTGCAGCTCGGCCGCGGCCATACCAAAGGCGACACCGTGGTCTGGCTGCCGGGCGAGAAGACCCTGCTGTCGGGCGACCTGGTCGAGTTCGACGCCACGCCCTATGCCGGCGACGCTTACTTCAAGGACTGGCCCAAGACCCTGGACAACATCGCCGCGCTCAAGCCGAAGGCCCTGGTGCCAGGCCGCGGCGCTGCGCTCACCACGCCGGAAGAAGTGGCCAAGGGTCTCGCCGGCACGCGCGACTTCATTGCCGATGTGTACGCCAGCGTTTCGGAAGGCGCCAAGTCCGGCAAGGACCTGAACGCGGTCTACAAGGAGACCTACGCGAAGCTCAAGCCCAAGTACGGCCACTGGGTCATCTTCGACCACTGCATGCCCTTCGACATCACGCGCTGCTACGACGAGGCCACGCAGTACGCCGACCCGCGCGTGTGGACCGCCGAGCGCGACGTCGAGATGTGGAAGACCCTCGAAGGCTGAGCCGGGAGGAGCAAGACAAAGATTCGGAGACAGGAACGTGAACGCCATTGCTGCTTCAGCTGCCGCGCCCATCGACTACCAGAACCTGCGCTACGACTACAGGCACCACCCCGACCAGGACGCCGCCACGCCCGCCCGCCACCCCGTCGTCGTGGTCGGCGCCGGCCCGGTTGGCCTGGCGCTGGCCATCGACCTGGCGCAACGCCAGGTGCCCGTGGTGCTGCTGGACAACGACAACAAGCTGTCCACCGGCTCGCGCGCCATCTGCTTTGCCAAGCGCTCGCTGGAGATCTTCGACCGGCTCGGTTGCGGCGAGCGCATGGCGGCGAAAGGCGTGTCCTGGAAGCTGGGCCGCGTGTTCCTGCAGGACGCGCAGATCTACGAGTTCGACCTGCTGCCCGAAGAGGGCCATCAGCGCCCGGCCTTCGTCAACCTGCAGCAGTACTACGTCGAGGGCTACCTGGCCGAGCGCGCGGCCGAGCTGCCGCTTTTGGACATCCGCTGGAACCACAAGGTGGTCGGCGTCGAGCAGCACGAGGACCACGCGCTCCTGACCGTCGAGACGCCGGACGGGAGCTACCGGCTGCAGGCCGACTGGCTGGCCGCGTGCGACGGCTCGCGCTCGACGGTGCGGCAGCTGATCGGCCAGGAAAGCAAGGGCCGCATCTTCAAGGACCGCTTCCTGATCGCGGACGTGAAGATGAAGGTCGACTTCCCGGCCGAGCGCTGGTTCTGGTTCGATCCGCATTTCCACCGTCACCAGAGCGTGCTGCTGCACATGCAGCCCGACAACGTGTGGCGCATCGACTTCCAGCTCGGCTGGGAGGCCGATCCGGAGGCCGAGAAGAAGCCCGAGAACATCATCCCGCGCGTCAAGGCGTTGCTGGCGGCCTCGCCCTTCAGGGACGCGGAGTTCGAGCTCGAATGGGCCAGCGTCTACACCTTCGCCTGCCTGCGCATGGAGGCCTTCCGCCACGGCCGCGTGCTGTTCGCGGGCGATTCGGCGCACGGCGTCTCGCCCTTCGGTGCGCGCGGCGCTAACTCGGGCGTGCAGGACGCCGACAACCTGGCCTGGAAGCTGGCCGCGGTGCTGCGCGGCGAGGCGCCGCAGGCGCTGCTCGACAGCTACGCCCGCGAGCGCGAGTACGCGGCCGACGAGAACATCCGCAACTCCACCCGCGCCACCGACTTCATCACGCCCAAGAGCGAGCTGAGCCGGCTGTTCCGCGACGCGGTGCTGCAGCTGGCGAGCCGCCACCCCTTCGCCCGTACGCTGGTCAACAGCGGGCGGTTGTCGGTGCCGGCCACGCTGCATGGCTCGACGCTCAACACGCCGGATAGCGGGGACTTCGAAGGGCGCATGGTGCCCGGCGCGGTGGCGGCCGATGCACCCTTCACTGCGAGCGGCGGCCAGCGCAACTGGCTGTTGCGCTCGCTTGGCGCCGACGGCCGATTTGCCGCGCTGGTGTTTGGCGACGGCGCCGCCGCCGAGGCCAGCCTGCGCGCGCTGGCCGAGGCCGAAGCACCGGTCAGCGTCGTACGCATTCCGCTCGACGACGCCCATGCCCTGGCCGCGCAGCGCTACGACGCCCGGCCCGGCACCACCTACCTGCTGCGGCCCGACCAGCACGTGTGCGCGCGCTGGCGCAGCCCCACGGCCGCCGCCATCCGCGCCGCCCACGCGCGTGCGCTCGGCAAAACCTGAGACCCCAGGAGACCACGACCATGCCGAACGACCACCTGATCCTGACGCCCCACCTGGATGCTCCGGACGACTTCTACGAGGCCCTGCTCGACGCGCACCAGGGCCTCAGCACCGAGGAGAGCCACGCCTTCAATGCGCGCCTGGTGCTGGTGCTGGCCAACCACATCGGTTCGCTGGTGGTGCTGCGCAAGGCCCTGGAGGCGGCGCGCGCCTGACGATCCGGCAATGCATCACACGAAGTTTCAATCTACTGGAGACAAACCCATGATCCGCAAGACCCTCGCCGCCTTCGGCCTGGCTGCCCTCTCCCTCGCTGCCATCGCCCAGGACAGCAAGCCCATCGAATGGGTGGTCGGCTACGCCGCCGGCGGTGGCTCCGATTCGGTGGCGCGTGCGACCGCCGAAGCCATGAGCAAGAGCCTGGGCGCGCCCATCGTCATCAACAACAAGCCGGGTGCCGCCACCAACATCGCGGCCGAGTACGTGGCGCGCGCCAAGGACGTGGAGCACACCCTGCTGACCGCCGACTTCGCGACGCTGGCGGCCAATCCCTTCCTCTTTTCCAAGCTGAGCTACGACGCCGAGAAGAACCTCAAGCCGGTCGGCCTGCTGGCGCGCTTCCCGCTCGTGCTGGTGGTCGGCCCGCAGGTGCCGGCGAGCAACTGGAAGGAGTTCGTGGCCTGGGCCAAGGCGCAGCCGGGCGGCGTCAACTACGGCTCGGCCGGCGTCGGCAGCCCGCATCACCTGGCCACCGAGCTGCTGCGCGAGAAGGCCGAGCTCAAGCTCACCCACGTGGCCTACCGCGGCGCGGCACCGGCCATGCAGGACGTGCTGGGCGGGCAGGTGCCGTTCATGCTGGTCGACACCGCCAGCGGCAACCAGTTCGTGCAGGCGGGCAAGGTCAAGGCCATCGGCGTGGCGAGCGCCAAGCGCATCGCCTCGCTGCCCAACGTGCCGACGCTGATGGAGCAGGGCCTGGCCGGCTACGAGGCCTATGCCTGGCAGGGGCTCACCGTCCCCGCCGGCACGCCCGAGCCGACGGTGGCGCGCTACGCCAAGGCCTTGCAGGAGGCGCTGGCCTCGCCGGCCGTCAAGGCGCGCTTCGACGCACTCGGCGTGGAAGGCCTCCCCGGCTCGCCGGGCGACATGGCAAGCTACGTGAAGGCCGAGCGCGAACGCTGGGGGCGCCTGATCAAGGCCAACAACATCCGCGTGGATTGAAAGGATCCTCATGAGCACCGACGCATTGCGCTACCAGAGCGGCTTCGGCAACGAATACGCGAGCGAGGCCGTGGCCGGCGCCCTGCCGCAGGGCCGCAACAGCCCGCAGCGCGCGCCCTTCGACCTCTACCCCGAACTGATCTCGGGCACTGCCTTCACCGCGCCGCGCCACGAGAACCGGCGCAGCTGGATGTACCGGCGCCAGCCCTCGGTGGTCTCCGGCCGCTACCAGGCCTATGCGCAGCC
>NZ_FMZU01000020.1 GCF_900101545.1 Variovorax sp. CF079
CTGCTGGGACAACGCCTGCAGCGAGACCCTGTTCGGGTCATTGAAGGTGGAGCGGCTGCACGGACAACGCTTCAAGACCAAGCGCGAGGCCAAGGGATGAAGCCGTCGCGTGGCTGCTCTGGTACAACCGTGCTCGACTGCACTCGACGCTGGCCTACGTCGGACGCCCTTGGTGTGAAACCGATCTAAAGATTGCCTGGAGCCCGCATGAATACGGCCTTCAGCAAATTCGAGAAGACTTTTGTACCCCCTTTTGTACCCCCTCCCTGAGCTCCTCTTATTAGTTGCTTTCTCGCATCATTTTGGGGCCGCCTCGACTGAGACGCGGGACTTGTGGATTAACTCGCCGGCAGTTGGCTAGCCGACAAAAGGGTTTGGCACCAGGTCGGTCGAGTCGATGACTCTGTACCCCTTTCGGCATCGTACGTGGGCGCCCTGTCGCAAACGGAGGGGGTCGGACATCTAGTCCAGCAGAGCTGGCCGATAACACGGCCATGGTTGACAACGCGGCCATGTTAAGTAAAATGGCCATGTTAGATGAGCCTACCCATGCCCGCCCCTCTGTCACCAAACAAGCGTATAGCGCCTGCTGAGCAGTACGTTGCCGACTTCTTCCGGTCCAACAATTGGACCGTGGAGGTACCGCCCGGGGCACCGGTCAGCGCAGACTTGATCATCCAACGTGGAGCGCACCGCTTCATTGTCGAGATCAAATCGCTCTCCGAAAGCCGCCCGGACCGCGTGCTACCGATGCTCTCGATGGCGATTCTTCAAGCCCAAGCCGCGGCCGAACAGTCCGGCAATGCCCTCCCCCTCGCGATCATCTATGTACCAGATGCATCCCCGTCTTTGGCGAGACATGTGGACTCATTTGCCCAGAGATTCGCCAAGGATGTACCCGTCGGCCTCATCTCGGGACGCGGCGAACAATATTTCAGTGATGCAGCGTTCCAAGAGCTGAACCGATTGCCGGAAGAACTCAGGCGCTCTGCCGCCACTCATCCGCCGCAGGCCATCAATCTGTTTTCGGACCTCAATCAGTGGATGCTGAAGCTCCTCTTGGCGTGGGAACTGCCCGGAGGCTTTCTGAACGCCCCGCGGAAGAAATTTCGAAACGGCTCCGACCTGGCCGAAGCTGCACAGGTATCCGCCATGAGCGCATCTCGATTTCTGCAGCAACTGCGCAGCGAGGGATATCTGAGCGATTCAGCCCCCCATCTGAAACTCGTCCGTCGCGAAGAACTGTTTCGCCGCTGGGGCGCTGCCGCGATGCGTTCATGTCCGGAGATGCCATGCCGCTTTCTTCTACGGGCCCCTGTCCCTCAGCAAATCCGAGGGCTACTGGGTAAGCATCCGGAAGACGCTTGTCTGGGGCTTTTTGCTGCCGCCGATGAACTGGACATCGGGCACGTCAGTGGCGTGCCTCCGTATGTCTATGTCCACAAACTGCCTAAGGTGAGTTCATCGGACTGGCCAGAGCTGATGGCCTATCCAACTGAGCGACCGGATCTGATCTTGCGACAAGCACCTTTTCCACAGTCGACGTTCAGAGGAGCCATCGATCAAAACGGGCTCATGGTGACTGACGTCATCCAGATATGGCTGGACGTCCTGCACCACCCGGCACGGGGCGCTGAACAAGCCACCCTGATCTACGAGAAATTTCTCTTGCCGATTGTCGGCACCTAAAACAGATGAACGACCTAGAAGCTTTCGCGAGGCTGATCCAGGCACTGGCTCCCTGGCGCCAGCAACTAATCTTCATCGGAGGGTGGGGCCATCGTCTCCACAGACTGGACCCGAGGGCCAATCGGCCGGCTCTCTCGCGGTCCTCCATCAGTCGTGCCAACCTATCCTTGGCCGCCCTCGAACCGCTCCGGACGGCTGCGGCCAAAGAAAAAGCCCTTAAGCGTTGATTCTTAAGGGCTTTTTGGCTGTTACCGGACGGATCCGGATACTAAATTGGTCGGTGTGAAAGGATTCGAACCTTCGACCCCTTGCACCCCATGCAAGTGCGCTACCAGGCTGCGCCACACACCGAAGCTCTCGATTATAGCGGTGCGTTTTCAGTGACCTGGTGTCAGCAGTTCGCGAATTTCGTACAGTTCGCGCCGCAGGTGGAGCAGCTGCGACGGATCGATGGTCCGGTCTGCGCCTTGCGGCATATCCGTGCCTTCCTTGAGTGCGGCTTCGAACTCTTCCTGATCGATCTCGACCGCCTCCATGCCTTCGAGCGGCACTTCGCCAGCCTTGCGGCGGTCGCGCTCCGACTGGACCATTTCCTGCAGCTTGTTGCGCGCCCCGCTGATGGTGAAGCCCTGGTCGTAGAGCAGGTCGCGGATGCGGCGGATCATCAGCACCTCGTGGTGCTGGTAGTAGCGTCGATTGCCGCGCCGCTTCATCGGGCGCAACTGCGTGAACTCCTGCTCCCAGTAGCGCAGCACGTGCGGCTTGACGCCGCACAACTCGCCGACCTCACCGATCGTGAAGTAGCGTTTGACGGGAATCGGTGGGAGCGTTTTCTCCATTGAAATCAAGACGGTGCGAGGGAAACCTTAGAGATTACTCCACGCACCGCGCGCGACCAAGCACTATTCGGCGCCGAGACTCCACTCCACCTCTTGCGGCCCCTCTTCGCCGATGCTGCCGTGAATTTGTTCCTTCAGCTTGGCACTGGCGTGAAAGGTGGCGACGCGGCGCTCGCCGATCGGAATGGCCTCGCCGGTACGCGGATTGCGGCCGGGCCGTGGCGCCTTGACGCGGATCTGGAAATTGCCGAAGCCCGAGATCTTGACGTCCGTGCCTTCGATCAGGCTGGCCGCGATCAGGTCGAAGAAGGCTTCGACCATGTCCTTGGATTCGCGCTTGTTGAGGCCGATCTGCTCGAACAGCAGGTCGGCCAGGTGCGCCTTGGTGAGCGCGGGCGTTTCGAGGACTTCGAGCGTGAATTCCATGGCGTTCATACCCGCAGATGCGCGCCAAGCCGCGCGCTGAGTTGCTCGAGGATCGTGGCCACCGCCGCTTCGACCTGCTCGTCGGTCAGAGTGGCGCTGTCGCTATTGAAGCTCAGGCGCACGGCCATGCTCTTCTCGCCCTGCGCCAGGCCCCCAGGGGCGACAGCGCCGTCGCGCGCCACGGGCGGCCGGTAGATGTCGAACAGCACGGCGTCGCGCAGCAAGCTGGGATCGGCGGCCGCGCGGATGGTGCGCATCAGCGCATCGTGCGTGATCGCTTCGGCCACCACGACGGCGATGTCGCGTTCCACCGCCTGGTGCTTGGGCACCAGTTGGGCTTCGGGCAGCGGCCGCGCGATGACGGCATCGAGTTCGAGCTCGAACAGCACGGGCGCCTGGGCGAACTCCCATGTCTGGCGCCAGCGCGGGTGAAGTTCGCCCACCACGCCGATCGCACGGCCGTCGAGCAGCACGCGGGCCGCGCGGCCCGGATGCAGCGCGGGATGCTCGGTCGCCTCGAAGCTCGGCACAAGGGGCGCGAGCAGCGCTTCGACGTCGCCCTTGATGTCGTAGAAGTCGACGCGCTGCGCCTTGCCGTCCCAGCGCGCGGCCTCGGCATCGCCCCAGGCCAGGCCTGCCACGCGCATGGGCTGGTGGATGCCCTTCACGGTGCTGTCGGTGGTGACGACCGCGTCGTCGCGCAGGAACACGCGGCCCAGCTCGAACACGCGCACGCGCGGCGCCCGGCGATCGAGGTTGAACTTCAGCGCCTGGAGCAGCGAGCCGATCAGCGACGAGCGCATCACGCTCATCTGGCTCGCGATCGGGTTCAGCAGCTTGATCGGGTTGGCGTTGCCGGCGAGCTCCTGCTCCCAGTGCGCCTCGACGAAGCTGAAGTTGATGGTTTCCTGGTAGCCGAGCGCGGCCAGGCGATGGCGCACGGCGAAGCGGCTGCGCTGGACCTCGGGCCGCACGCGCGCGGTGATCGGTGCCAGCGGGGCCATGGTCGGCAGGTTGTTGTAGCCGACCAGGCGGGCAACCTCTTCGATCAGGTCTTCTTCGATCTGCAGGTCGAAGCGGTGCGGCGGCGGCGTGACGACCAGCGTGCCTTCGCCCTCTTCCATGGGCAGGCCGAGCCGGCGCAGCGCGTCGCCGCACTGGGCCTGGGTGAGCGGCATGCCGATCACGCGCGCAGCACGCGCCACGCGCAGCGTGACGGGCTTGGCTTCCGGCAGGCGCAGTGTCTGGTCGTCGATGGCGCCGGCCTGGCCGCCGCAGATGTCGACGATCAGCTGCGTGATGCGCTCGATGATCTGCACCGTGCGGCTCGGGTCGACGCCCCGTTCGAAGCGGTGCCCCGCGTCGGTGTTGAAATTGAAGCGGCGCGAACGGCCCTGGATGGACTCGGGCCACCAGAAGGCCGCCTCGACATAGATGTTACGGGTGTCGTCGGACACCGCCGTCGCATCGCCGCCCATGATGCCGGCCAGCGATTCGACCTCGCCGCGCTCGTCGGCGATCACGCCGACCTTCTCGTCGACCATGACCGTGTTGCCGTTGAGCAGCTTGAGCTGTTCGCCCGGCTTGCCCCAGCGCACCGTGAGGCCGCCGTGGATCTTGTCGAGGTCGAAGATATGGGACGGCTGCCCGTACTCGAACATCACGTAGTTCGAGATGTCGACCAGCGGCGACACGCTGCGCTGACCGCAGCGCGCAAGTTGATCGACCATCCACGCCGGCGTGGCGGCCTTCGTATCGACGCCGCGGACGATGCGGCCCGAGAAGCGGCCGCACAGATCGGGGGCTGCGACCTGGACCGGCAGCTTGTCCTTCAATGCCACCGCCACCGGGGCGATGGCAGGTGTCTTGAGCGGTGCACCGGTCAACGCCGCGAGCTCACGCGCGATGCCGTAGACGCTCAGTCCGTGCGCCAGGTTGGGCGTGAGCTTGAGCGTCAGCAGCGAATCGTCGAGCTTCAGCACCTCGCGCACGTCGGCGCCTACGGTCGCATCGGCCGGAAGTTCGAGCAGGCCGCCGTGGTCTTCGCTGAGTTTGAGCTCGCGCGCCGAGCACAGCATGCCCTGGCTTTCGACGCCGCGCAGCTTGCCCAGCTTGATCAGGAAAGGTTGGCCGTCATCGCCCGGCGGCAGCTCCGCGCCGACCAGCGCCAGCGGCACCTTGATGCCGGCGCGCGCGTTGGGCGCACCGCACACAATGTTGAGCAAGCTGCCCTGCCCCGCGTCGACCTGGCACACGCGCAGCCGGTCGGCGTTGGGGTGCGGACCCGCTTCCTTGATCTCGCCGACCACGATCTTGGTGAAGGGCGGCGCCACCGGCCGGCGCTCCTCGACCTCGAGCCCGCCCATCGTGAGCGTCTCCGCCAGTTCTGCGCTGGAAAGCGGCGGGTTGCAGAACTCGCGCAACCAGGACTCTGGAAATTGCATCTCGTCGTTCTCGTTCTCTGTTTACTGGAATTGGCTCAGGAAGCGCAGGTCGCCATCGAAGAACAGGCGCAGATCGTTGACGCCGTAGCGCAGCATCGTGAGCCGGTCCGGGCCCATGCCGAAGGCGAAACCGATGTAGCGTTCGGGGTCCAGGCCCATGTTGCGCACCACGTTCGGATGCACCTGGCCCGCGCCCGAGACCTCGAGCCAGCGGCCGGCCAGGGGGCCGGTCTGGAACTGGATGTCGATCTCCGCGCTCGGTTCGGTGAACGGGAAGAAGCTCGGACGAAAGCGCAGCACCAGGTCGTCGGTCTCGAAGAAGGTGCGGCAGAAGTCGGTGAACACGACCTTGAGGTCCTTGAAGCTCACGTTCTCGCCGAGCCAGAGGCCCTCGCACTGGTGGAACATCGGCGAGTGCGTAGCGTCGCTGTCGACGCGGTAGGTACGGCCCGGCGCGATCACGCGGATCTCGGGCGCCTTGACCGTGCCGGTGGTGTCGGCCGCCGCGGCTTCGAACTCGGCCGCGTACTTCTTGACGTGCTGATGCGCATAGCGCACCTGCATCGGGCTGGTGTGGGGGCGCAGGTTGTACGGGATGCCGTCTTCGCCGTTGATGTCGACGTAGAAAGTGTCCTGCATGGAGCGCGCGGGATGGTTCGGCGGGTTGTTGAGCGAGGTGAAACTGTGCCAGTCGCTCTCGATCTCGGGACCGTCCGCGACATCGAAGCCCATGCTCGAGAAGATCGCCTCGATGCGCTCCATCGTACGGCTCACCGGATGCAGGCCGCCGGGCGCACGCTGGCGGCCGGGCAATGTGACATCGAGCGCCTCGGCACGCAATTGGACGGCGAGTTCCTCGTCGGCCAGCTGCTGGCGGCGCTCGGTGAGCGCGGCCTCGATGGCCTGCTTGGCAACGTTGATCGCCGCGCCGCGCGACTTCTTCTCGTCGACGGAGAGCGCGGCCATGCCCTTCATCAACTCGGTGATGCGGCCGGCCTTGCCGAGGAACTGCGCCTTGGCGTTCTCGAGTTCGGCCGGGGCCTTCGTCTTCGCGAAGGCAGCACGTGCGGTGTCGACCAGGGAGTCCAACTCGTTCATGGGGAATACTTCGAGGTGAAAGAAAAAAGGGCTGGAGCCCTTTCAAGCGCCAGCCCTTGTGCCGTGGGCGCAGGCCGCTGTCCCGGAAGACGGCAACCCGCTGTGCAGGATCAAGCAGCCAGCTTGGCCTTGACCTGCTCCACGATGCCGGCAAAAGCGGCCTTGTCGTGCACGGCGATATCGGCCAGGACCTTGCGGTCGATCTCGATACCGGCCTTGCGGATGCCGTTGGCGAACTGGCTGTAGGTCAGGCCCAGTTCGCGCGAAGCGGCATTGATACGGGCAATCCACAGTTGGCGGAACACGCGCTTCTTGGTGCGGCGATCACGGTAGGCGTATTGGCCTGCCTTCATCACCGCCTGCTTGGCGATGCGGAAGACATTGCCGCGGCGACCGCGGAAACCCTTGGCGAGTGCGAGAACCTTCTTGTGGCGGGCGCGAGCCGTTACACCACGTTTGACGCGAGGCATGTGTGTACTCCTTGTTCGTCTGGATTAAATGCCGCTGCCGGGCAACATGGCGGCCATCGAAACCATGTTGGTCTCGTGCACTGCCGTTGCACCACGCAGGTGACGCTTGTTCTTGGTGGTCTTCTTGGTCAGGATGTGACGCTTGAAGGCTTGACCGCGCTTGACGGTGCCACCGGGACGAACGCGGAAACGCTTTTTCGCGCTGCTCTTGGTCTTCATTTTGGGCATGTGAATGCTCCTTTAGTTTGTGCTCGTGAGGCGCCGCGGATATTCCACGGGCTTGTTGGCCCCGAGACACTTCTTTATCCCGCCCTTGCCTGCACCTTGGAGTGCTGACAAGGGCGAAATCCCTTCGAATCCTTCTATCTCTTCAGCTCAGGCCGCGGCGGGTGCGGTTGTCGACTCAGCCGCCGGTTTTGCCGCGCCACCCGCCTTCTTGCGGCCCGGCGCGATCATCATGATCATCTGCCGGCCCTCGAGCTTCGGAAACTGCTCGACCACGATCGCGTCGCCGAGATCCTCACGAATGCGCTGCAACAGCGCCAGACCGAGTTCCTGGTGCGTGATCTCGCGCCCCCGGAAGCGCAGCGTGATCTTGCACTTGTCGCCCTCGTCAAGAAAACGCCGGATGTTGCGCATCTTGATGTTGTAGTCGCCTTCGTCGGTACCCGGCCGGAACTTGATTTCCTTGACCTCGATGACCTTCTGCTTCGATTTCGCTTCGGCAGCCTTCTTCTGCTCGTGGTACTTGAACTTGCCGTACTCGATCAGGCGGCAGACCGGCGGATTGGCCGCCGCGACGACTTCCACCAGATCCACGTCTTGCTCACCAGCCAGGCGCAATGCCTCGGCAAGACTCACGACACCCAATTGCTCGTTATCGGGCCCGATCAGGCGGACTTCCGGGGCCATGATTTCCCGGTTCAGGCGGTGTTGGCGTTCCTCGCGGTGGCGGCGGTCGCGAAATGCAGTAGCGATGGTCAGAATCCTTCAATCAATCTGCTACAAAAATTGTAGCGAACGCCGTAGAGTCCACGCCCACAAGCAGCCTGATTGCTCAAAATCAGCCTTTGAACCGGTTCAAATTCAAAGCTTGTGTTGGATGTCGGCGGCGATCTTTTGGGAGAACGCCTCCACCGACATGGCACCGAGATCAAGATTGCCCCGGGCGCGCACTGCGACGGCACCTGCTTCCTTCTCCTTGTCGCCCACGACGAGGATGTAGGGAAGCTTTTGCAACGAATGCTTCCGTATTTTATACGTAATCTTCTCGTTGTGCAGATCGAGCAAAACTCTAAGCCCTTGATTTTGCAGCGATTTCGCAACTTGAGATGCGTAATCCGCCTGTCCTTCGCTGATATTGAGCACCGCGACCTGCACCGGCGCCAGCCAAGCGGGCAGTGCGCCGGCGTGATGTTCGATCAACATGCCGATGAATCGCTCGAGGCTGCCGACGATCGCGCGGTGCAGCATGACCGGATGTGCGCGGCCGCTGGACTCGGTGACGTACTCTGCGTCCAGGCGCTCGGCCATGTTGAAGTCCACCTGCATCGTGCCGCACTGCCACTGGCGGCCGATGGCGTCTCGCAGCGTGTATTCGATCTTCGGCCCGTAGAAGGCGCCTTCGCCGGGCGAGATGACGAATTCCACACCCGATCGGCGCAGTGCCTCCATCAGCGCATGCTCGGCCTTGTCCCAGAGTTCGTCGGCGCCGATGCGGTTATCGGGCCGTGTTGCCACCTTGTAGAGGATCTCGGTGAAGCCGAAATCGGCATAGACCTTGAGCAATTGCCCCGTGTAGGCCACGCATTCCTCGAGGATCTGGTCTTCGGTGCAGAAGATGTGGCCGTCGTCCTGCGTGAATCCGCGCACCCGCATGATCCCGTGCAAGCCGCCCGAGGGCTCGTTGCGGTGGCACTGGCCGAATTCGCCGTAGCGCAACGGCAGGTCGCGGTAGCTGCGCAGATCGGACTTGAAGATCAGCACATGGCCCGGGCAGTTCATCGGCTTGAGTGCGTAGTCGCGCTTTTCCGACTCCGTCGTGAACATGTTTTCGCGGTAGTTCTGCCAGTGGCCCGTTTTTTCCCACAGGCTCTTGTCGAGGATCTGCGGGCCTTTGACTTCCTGGTAGCCCGTGTCGCGGTAAACACGGCGCATGTACTGCTCGACCTGCTGCCAGATCGCCCAGCCCTTGGGATGCCAGAACACCACGCCGGGCGCCACCTCGTCGATGTGGAACAGATCGAGCTCCTTGCCCAGCCGGCGATGGTCGCGCTTCTCGGCCTCCTCGATGCGCTGGACGTACTGGTCCAACTGCTTCTTGTCGGCCCAGGCCGTGCCGTAGATGCGCTGCAGCTGCTCGTTCTTCGCATCACCGCGCCAGTAGGCGCCGGCCAGCTTCGTGAGCTTGAAGACCTTGAGGAAGCGAGTGTTCGGCACGTGCGGGCCGCGGCACATGTCGACGTACTCCTGGTGGTAGTACAGGCCCATCGCCTTTTCGTCGGGCATGTCTTCCACCAGCCGCAGCTTGTAGTCCTCGCCGCGGGACTTGAACACCTCGATGACCTCGTCGCGCGGCGTCATCTTCTTGACCACGTCGTAGTCCCGCGCGATCAGCTCGCGCATGCGCGCCTCGATCGCCTCCATGTCCTCGGGCGTGAAAGGGCGCTCGTAGGCGATGTCGTAGTAGAAGCCCTCCTCGATCACCGGACCGATCACCATCTTCGCCGTCGGGTAGAGCTGCTTCACTGCATGGCCGACCAGGTGGGCCGTCGAGTGGCGGATGATCTCCAGGCCCTCGTCGTCCTTGGGCGTGATGATCTGCAGCTTCGCGTCATGCTCGATCAGGTCGCTGGCATCGACCAGCTGGCCGTCGACCTTGCCGGCCACGGTCATTTTCGCGAGGCCGGGGCCGATGGACTTGGCAACGTCGGCCACCGAAACCGGGCCGGGAAACTCGCGGCGCGAGTTGTCGGGGAGAGTGATCTGGATCATGGGAAGAAAACCTCGGCGAGAAAACAAAAAAGCGCGGTCTGGGACCGCGCTTGGCTGTGGTTTGAGTGCTGGATGCTTCCAGCGTGCGCGGACTACCGGCCTCTTCCTTCAAGGAAAAGACCGCTCATTGCTTGCGGTGTAGTTCGCGGTGTCATAACCAGGGTGCCTTTCTCGCTCTTGTTGCTGCTGAGACGGAGCTGCCGATTCTATCCGCAGCCCGCTCAGGACGCGGGCGCTGCATTCTTGAGACCCAGCACCTCGATCGGCTCGATGGCCGGCGGTTTGGCGAACAGCTCTGGCGCCTTGGCCATCAAGGCCTGGGCGATCGGGCCGTTCAGATGCGCCTGGCGACCGGCCTCGTCCTCGAACGCGTCGAAGACACCGAAGGTGGTGGGCGAAATGCGCAGGGCGAACCAAATCGGCGTGGTCTTCTCGTCGCGCGCCATGGAAAGCCCCGCTTCGAGAAACTGCTGGACCTCGGCTTCCTTGCCCGGCTTGGCTTCGAGGCGGGCGAACAATGCGAACTTGATCATGAAGGTCTCCGGTGGACACGGAAGCGCGGGATTGCGCGTCCATGGTGGTGACTCTAGGCATGCCGCGGCATAGGACCTATTGGCATTTTTGACATCTTTGATATGGTTGTTGCCATGAAGGTCAACATCCTCGCACTCGACGGCGTGTTCGACACCGGCCTGGCCACGGTACTGGACGTGTTCACCACAGCCAACGAACTGGCCGGCATGCTCAGTCTGGATGTCACGCCTTTCGAGGCAAAGCTCACCGGCGTGAGAAAGAGGGTCCGCACCTCGCAAGGCCTGAGCGTGCCCGTGGCCTCATCGCCCGATGCCGGCAAGCCGGACTGGATCGTCGTGCCCGCGATCGGCGAGAAGATGCCCGACGGCCTCCAGTTCGCGCTGCAGCGGCGCGACGTCGCAGAGGCTGCGGCCTGCCTGCGCGCGCAATCCGGACGAGGTGTCCGCATCGCCGCAGCCTGCATCGGCACCTTCGTGCTGGCCGAGTCGGGGCTGCTCGACCACCAGCACGCCACGACCACCTGGTGGCTGGCCTCGCTGTTTCGCCAACGCTATCCCTGCGTGAAGCTCGACGAATCGCGCATGCTGGTGAGCTCCGGCGCCTTCGTCACGGCAGGCGCCGCGCTGAGCCACATCGACATGGCGCTGCTGCTGGTGCGCCAGGCCAGCCCCGAACTCGCGGCGCTGGTGGCGAAATACCTGATCGTCGACTCGCGGCCTTCACAGTCCGCCTACGTGATCACCGATCACCTGAGCCACTCGGACCCGACCGTGGAGCGCTTCGAACGCTGGGCTCGCGGCAGGCTGGCAGACGGGTTTTCGCTCGACGAGGCAGCCGCGGCGGCGGGCACCAGCAAACGCACCCTGGCGCGCCGCATGCAGCAGGTGCTCGGCAAGACGCCGCTGTCCTACTTCCAGGACCTGCGCGTGGAACGCGCCGTGCATCTGCTCAAGACCAGCGACAAGAGCCTGGAACAGATCGCGACGCTGGTGGGCTACGCCGAGGGCGTGACGCTGCGCGCACTGCTGCGCCAGCGCCTGGGCCGTGGCGTGCGCGAGCTGCGCATGGTCGACTGAGGCGAGACGAAAAAAATCCCCGCGGATTGCTCGCGCGGGGACAAAACTCAAGCGCCGATGAAGATCAGTGGAACTGCTCTTCCTCGGTCGAACCGGTGAGCGCCGTCACGCTCGACTTGCCGCCCTGGATCACGGTGGTCACTTCATCGAAATAGCCGGTGCCGACTTCCTGCTGGTGCGACACGAAGGTGTAGCCGCGGTCGCGCGCCGCGAACTCGGGCTCCTGCACCTTCTCGACGTATGCCGACATGCCGCGCTTCACGTAGTCCTGCGCCAGGTCGAACATGTTGAACCACATCGAGTGGATGCCGGCCAGCGTGATGAACTGGTACTTGTAGCCCATGGCCCCCAGCTCCTTCTGGAACTTCGCGATGGTCGCGTCGTCGAGGTTCTTCTTCCAGTTGAACGAAGGCGAGCAGTTGTACGCCAGCATCTTGCCGGGATGCACCTTGTGCACGGCTTCGGCGAACTTGCGTGCGAACTCGAGGTCGGGCGTGCCGGTTTCGCACCACACCAGGTCGGCGTAGTGGGCGTAGGCGACGGCGCGCGAGATGGCCTGGTCGATGCCCTTCTTGGTCTTGTAGAAGCCTTCGGCGGTGCGCTCGCCCGTGAGGAAGGGCTTGTCGTTCTCGTCGTAGTCGCTGGTCAGCAGGTCGGCCGCTTCGGCATCGGTGCGGGCGATCACGAGCGTCGGCGTGCCGCAGACGTCGGCAGCCATGCGCGCGGCAATCAGCTTCTGCACCGCTTCGGTGGTCGGGACCAGCACCTTGCCGCCCATGTGGCCGCACTTCTTGACCGAAGCGAGCTGGTCTTCGAAGTGCACGCCGCCGGCGCCGGCCTTGATCATCGCCTTCATCAATTCGAAGCCGTTGAGCACGCCGCCGAAGCCTGCTTCGGCATCGGCCACGATCGGCGCGAAGTAGTCGACATAGTCCTTGTCGCCGGGGTTGCCGCCCTTGGACCACTGGATCTCGTCGGCGCGGCGGAAGGTGTTGTTGATGCGCTCGACCACCGTCGGCACCGAGTCCACCGGATAGAGCGACTGGTCGGGGTACATCGATGCGTAGCTGTTGTTGTCGGCGGCGACCTGCCAGCCGGACAGATAGATCGCCTTCACGCCCGCCTTGACCTGCTGCATGGCCTGGCCACCGGTGAGCGCGCCGAGGCAGTTGACGTAGGGCTCGTTGTTCACGAGATCCCAGAGCTTCTCGGCGCCGCGGCGTGCGAGGGTGTATTCGATCGGGAAGGAACCGCGCAGGCGCACCACGTCGGCTGCGCTGTAGCCGCGCTTGATGCCTTTCCAGCGCGGGTTGGTCGCCCAGTCTTTTTCGAGGGCGGCGATTTGCTGTTCGCGGCTCAGTTGTTCAGTGATGGTTTGGGGCATGGTCACTCCGAGGGTTGATTGAGAGGTGGCGCTGCGGCCGTGGACTTACTGTACGACAAGGCCACACTCTTATGTCTTATAGAAGACATATTTTTCACCGTTTAAAATCAACCACTTACGCGATGTTTTCTCAATGCGGAATAAATTTTCTTGTATTGAGAAAAAATATTGCGTCGCAGCATGCGCGGATTTCGCGATGCGCAATGAACTCTTCGCTCATGAAATCGGGGGCATGTGTGCCAGCCAGTCGCCGCTCGCGATCACCGGCCTGCCCACGATGCGCTTCGGATGAATCTCGTAGACCAGACACACGAGTTCCTTCGCGCCGGCTTGCACCTTCACTTCGCGCTTGACGTATTCGCCGCTGTCATCGGGCTTCACTTCTTCGAGCAGATCGAGCTGCGCTTCGAGCGCCGATGCGATCGCGTAGATCTCTCCGACCACCCGCGCAGTCCCGCCGAGCACGGCGCCCGGATAGCTCCCCAGGTCGTACAGCGTGCCGGCGATGGAGGCATCGGCCACATGCGCGGGCGCCGGCACAAAGCGTGCGATGTCGTTGCGCCCGCCACGGCGCAAGGTGCCGTAGACGAACACATGGCGGGCCGGGTCTGCAGGCGCTGCGGATTGGGGCATCATCGAATCACTCCTCGCACAACGCGCCCAGTCTATTGAACACCGCCCTCCCCGCGCCCGGCCGCTTCGTGGCTTACGGTTGCCTGGCCCTGAGCATGTCGCTCGTCGGCAGCTACGTCGCGCTCTCCAAACCCTTGGTGATCGCCTTCCCTGTGCTGCTGCTCGCCTGGCTGCGCTTCGGCATTGCCGCCTTGGCGATGCCGCACTGGCTGCGCCGCCCGAGCGACGAACCCGCGATGACGGCGCGCACGCGCGGCCTGGTCTTTCTCGAGTCCTTCCTCGGCAACTTCATGTTCTCGATCTGCATGCTGTTCGGCGTGAGCCTGACCAGCGCGGTGTCGGCCGGCGTGATCATGGCGTCGATCCCCGCTGTCGTCGCGCTCACAAGCTGGCTGTTTCTGCGCGAGCGCATCACGCTGCGCATCTGGATCGCGATCGCTTGCGCGGCGCTGGGCATCGGGCTGCTCGCGTTCGCGCCGGCGCCTGCGCAAACCCATCCGGGCAGCGACGCCTCCGCACCGCTGCCCTGGCTCGGCAACCTACTGGTCTTCTGCGCGGTGCTCTGCGAGTCCGCGTACGCGGTGATCGGCAAGTCGCTCACCGGGCGGCTCGGACCCAAGCGCATCTCTTCGCTGATCAACCTCTGGGGCTTCGTGCTCTCGACGCCGCTGGGCATCTGGTTCGCGCTTCGCTTCGACTTCGGCGCGGTGTCACTCGGCCTCTGGGGCCTCCTGATCGTCTATGCGCTGGCCGCGAGCATCTGGACGGTGTGGCTCTGGATGACCGGTTTGAAGGGCGTGCCGGCCTCGCAGGCCGGCGTGTTCACCGTGATGCTGCCGGTCAGCGCGGCCGTCGTCGGCGTGCTTGTTCTCGGCGAGAGTTTGTCGATGCTGCAGGTCTGCGCATTCGCGCTCGCGCTGCTCGGCGTGGTGCTCGCCACGTGGCCTTCGCGCCGCTCCTGAGACAGCTTGCGCGCCGCTCAGAGGGAAAACGAGCGCTTCTCTCCTCTGAAAAAACAACAGCTCCCAATGAAAAAACCGCTTTTTCCCTTGGAAACGCGTTTTTTCTCCTTTAGCATCCGCAATGCCAGTGGAGACACCGCTTTTCATTGGTGAAAGTGTCCAATCCAAAAAAGGAAATCAACCATGGCAACTGCAAAGAAGGCTCCGGCCAAGAAAGCTCCTGCGAAGAAGGCCGCTCCGGCCAAGAAGGCGGCTCCTGCCAAGAAGGCTCCGGCGAAGAAGGCAGCACCCGCAAAGAAGGCCGCTCCCGCCAAGAAGGCTCCTGCGAAGAAGGCAGCTCCCGCCAAGAAGCGCACCCCCAACGCTGCGTTCATGAAGGCACTGACCCCCAGCCCGGCACTCGCTGCCGTGGTCGGCTCGACGCCTCTGCCGCGCACCGCTGTCGTGAGCAAGCTGTGGGACTACATCAAGAAGAACAACCTCCAAGACAAGGCCAACAAGCGCAACATCAACGCCGATGCCAAGCTGAAGGAAATCTTCGGCAAGCCGCAAGTGTCGATGTTCGAGCTCGCCTCGCTGATCGGCAAGCACGTCAAGTGAGCCTCGGGCGCCATCGGTGCCCGAATGAAGAAAGCCGGCGCGAGCCGGCTTTTTTTTTGCCCTACGCGATCGGTCGCGCCTGCGCGGCCTTGGTGATCGACGACAGCGTGCCGCGCGTGGTGATCACCTCGGGGTCCAGCGGGATCTCGATCAGCGTCCCCGTATCGGCCGCCAGCGCCCGCAGCAGTGCCGCTTCGAACTGGGCAGTCTCGGTCACACGTTCGGCCGCATAGCCGTAGGCGCGGGCCAGCGCGCAGAAGTCCGGATTGCGCAAGGCCGTGCCGCTCACCTTCGCCGGGTACTCGCGTTCCTGGTGCATGCGGATGGTGCCGAACATGCCGTTGTTGAGCAGCACGATGATGCTCTTGCCACCATGCTGCGAAGCGGTGGCGAGTTCCTGGCCGTTCATCAGGAAGTCGCCGTCGCCGGCGATGGTGAAGGCGATGCGCCCGGTCGCGATGTTGGCTGCAATGCCGGCGGGAACGCCATAGCCCATGGCGCCGCTGGTCGGCGCGAGCTGCGTCTTGTGGCCCTTCACGAGACCGTGGTAGCGGAAGTAGCGATGCACCCAGCTCGCGAAGTTGCCCGCGCCGTTGGTGATGGCCGCATCCTGCGGCAGGTGCTTCTGCAGCAGGCGGACCACCGCCGCCATGTCGACCGCGCCGCGCGGCGTCTCCACCGGCAAGCCGGCGAGAGCCTGAGGCTCGAGGTTCGCCAGGTAGTCCGCGTTGGCCTGCGCGGTCCACGCCTCCCATGGCAACTCGGCCGGCGCACTCAGCACCTCGAGGCTGCGTGCGGCCGCGCTCATGCCGGCATTGATGGCCAGGTCGGCCTGGTAGACGCGGTTGAGCTCTTCGGCGCTCGCATGGATGTGCACCAGCGTCTGCTTTGCCTTCGGCGCTTCGAGCAGCGTATAGCCGCCGGTGGTCATCTCACCCAAGCGCGGGCCGATCGCGAGGATCAGGTCGCTTTGCTTCACGCGTTCGGCCAGCTTCGGATTGATCGCGATGCCGACGTCGCCGGCATAGAGTGGGTGGTGGTTGTCGAAGGTGTCCTGGAAGCGGAAGGCATTGGCGACCGGCAGTCTCCAGTTCTCGGCGAAGCGCTGCAGCGCCTGCGCCGCCTGGACGGTCCAGCCGCCGCCGCCGGCGATCACCAGCGGGCGTTGGGCCTTCATCAGCAGCTCGCGCAGCGTGCGCAGCGCGCCGGGGTCGCTCCAGGGTTGCACGGCCTCCACGCGGGCCAGCGGTCGCGCCGAGGTCATGGTGCGCAGCATGTCCTCTGGCAGCACGAGCACCACCGGACCCGGACGGCCGTTCATCGCCGTGGCGAAGGCGCGCGCGATGTACTCGGGAATGCGGTTCGCATCGTCGATGCGCTCCACGCGCTTGGCAAAACCCTTGGTGCTGGGGCCGAAGAAGCTGCCGTAGTCGACTTCCTGGAAGGCCTCGCGATCGCGGAAGTCGCTGCCGACATCGCCCACGAAAAGCACCATCGGCGTCGAATCCTGGAATGCGTTGTGCACGCCGATCGAAGCGTTGGTGGCGCCCGGGCCGCGGGTGACGAAGCAGATGCCCGGCCGGCCCGTGAGCTTGCCGTGCGCCTCGGCCATGAAGGCGGCCCCGCCCTCCTGGCGATTGACGATGAAGCGGATGCGCTCGCCGTAGGCATGGAAGCCGTCGAGCGCCGCCAGAAAACTCTCGCCCGGGACGCCGAAAGCCAGCTCCACGCCTTGCTCGACCAGGCACTCGACGATCAAATGGCCTGCGGGTTGCGATGAACTCATGGACGTGATGCCTCTGTTGCAATATCGGTGCGCGGATTATCTGCGCGCCCCGAAACCTCTTGCCTTAATTCACCAATTGGTTAAATTCCGCCCATGAAAGCCCCATCCCCTGCGCCCGCCGAACCGCGCTCGCGCGATGCCGATCGCTCGCAGCTCGCGATCCTCGCCTCGGCGCGGGACGAGTTCGCGCAGCGTGGCCTCGCCGGCGCGCGCATGGACAGCATCGCGGCGCGCGCCGGGCTCAACAAGCGCCTGATCTACTACTACTTCGGCAGCAAGGACGACCTGTTCCTGGCCGTGCTCGAACGCACCTATGCCGACATCCGCGAGGCCGAGCAAAGGCTGCACCTCGACGAGATCGAGCCTGTCGAAGCAGTCCGCCGGTTGATCTCCTTCACCTGGCACTACTACCTCGAGCATCCCGAGTTCATCACGCTGCTCAACAGCGAAAACCTGCACCGCGCGGCGCATCTCAAGCGCTCGGACCGCATCCAGGACATGAACTCGCCACTGGTCCAGCTGCTCGACACCGTGCTCGAGCGCGGCCGGCGCGACAACCTCTTCCGCGCCGGCGTCGACCCGGTGCAGCTCTACATCTCCATCGCCTCGCTCTGCTACTTCTACCTCTCGAACAACGACACGCTGTCAGCCGTCTTCGGCCGCGACCTGCGCGCGCCCAAGGCCATGGCGCAGCGTCTGTCGCACATGACCGACCTGGTGCTGGGCTACGTGCTGCGCTGATACGGGTATCTCCCAGGGTCCGGCCGTTGACGAGCCGGCGAGTGGGTTCCTAGAATCGCTAATTCACTTTTTGGTGAATTGCACACAAGGAGACTCCCATGCGACCCACCACCCGACGTACCGCCCTCATTGCCGCGCTCGCGCTCTGCACCTCGTTCGGCGCCGCGGCGCAGGGCGTCTACCCCAACAAGCCGATCCGCGTGATCGTGCCTTTCGCCGCCGGCAGCACCACCGACATCATTGCGCGCGCCATCGCCGACAAGATGGGGGCCAGCATGGGCCAGACGCTGGTGATCGACAACCGCGGCGGCGCCAGCGGCACCATCGGCCAACAGGCCGTGGCCACAGCCGCGCCGGACGGCTACACGATCATGATCCACTCGTCCTCGCACACGGTCAGCCCCTCCACCTTCGCCAAGCTGCCCTTCGACACGGTGGGCGACTTCGCCGGCGTCACGCCGATCTCCTCGCTGCCCAACGCGCTGGTGATCTCGCCTTCCAAGAACATCAAGACGCTGAAGGAGCTGATCGCCGCCGCCAAGGCCAAGCCCGGCAGCATCAACTTCGCATCCGCGGGCCAGGGCAGCGCCACGCACCTGAACGCCGAGAAGTTCAAGCTGGCGGCCAACATAGATGCCACCAACATCCCGTTCAAGGGCTCGGCCGAGGCCGTGACCGAAGTGCTGGCCGGCCGCGTCGACTACTACTTCTCGCCGATCGCGCCGGTCATCGGCCAGATCAAGGACGGCCAGCTGCTCGCGCTGGCCGTGGGCTCGCCCAAGCGCGCGGCCGCGTTGCCCGATGTGCCGACCACGGCCGAGGCCGGGGTGCCGGGCTCCGAATTCAACTTCTGGATCGGAATGATGGCGCCGGCCAAGACGCCGCGCGAGATCGTGAACCGGCTGCACGACGAAGTCGCGAAGGCGCTCGCCAGCCCGGAAGTCAAGGAACGCTTCCTGAAGCTCGGCGCCGACGCCTGGACGCTCAAGCCCGAGCAGTTCGATGCATACATCAAGGAAGAAATCGCCAGCAACGCCAAGCTCGTGAAGGCCGCTGGCCTCACGCCGACGCAGTAAGAACCCAGGGAAGGAAACACATACATGGCACAGCAACGACTCGGACTCATCATGCACGGCGTCACCGGACGCATGGGCATGAACCAGCACCTGATCCGCTCGATCGTCGCGATCCGCGCGCAGGGCGGCGTCCCGCTCTCCAACGGCGACAAGGTCATGCCCGATCCGATCCTCATCGGCCGCAACGCCGAGAAGATCGAGGCGCTGGCCAAGGCGCACGGCATCGAGCGCTGGGGCACCGACCTCGACCGCGCGCTCGAGAACAAAGACGACACGATCTTCTTCGACGCCGGCACCACGCAGATGCGCCCCACCCTGCTGGCCAAGGCGATCCGTGCCGGCAAGCATGTCTACTGCGAGAAGCCGATCGCCACCAACCTCAACGAAGCCGTCGAGATCGCGCGTCTGGCAGAGGGCTCGGGCCTCAAGCATGGCGCAGTGCAGGACAAGCTCTTCCTGCCCGGCCTGCGCAAGCTCGACATGCTGCGCCGCGCCGGCTTCTTCGGCCGCATGCTCTCGGTGCGCCTGGAGTTCGGCTATTGGGTGTTCGAGGGCGACCTGCAGCCGATCCAGCGCCCCTCGTGGAACTACCGCAAGGAAGACGGCGGCGGCATGATCCTGGACATGATGTGCCACTGGCGCTATGTACTGGACAACCTGTTCGGCGAGGTGCAGTCGGTCTCCTGCCTGGGCGCCACGCACATCCCCAAGCGCTGGGACGAGGACGGCAAGCCCTACGAAGCCACCGCCGACGACGCCGCCTACGCCACCTGCGAGCTCAAAGGCCACAACGGCGAGCCGGTGATCGCGCAGCTCAACATGAGCTGGGCCACGCGCGTGCGCCGCGACGACCTCGTGACCTTCCACGTCGACGGCACGGACGGCTCGGCCGTGGCCGGGCTCTCGTCGTGCCGAGCGCAGTCGCGCGTCGCCACGCCGCGCCCGGTGTGGAACCCGGACGAGAAGCAGAGCATGAACTTCTTCGACCAGTGGCAGGAGATCCCCGATTCGCAGGCCTACGACAACGGCTTCAAGATCCAGTGGGAGCACTTCATTCGCCACGTGGTGGAGAACGCGCCCTACAAGTGGACCTTGCCCGAAGGCGCCAAGGGCGTGCAGCTGGTGGAGGCCGCGCTCGAATCGTGGAAGAACCGGCGCTGGATCGACGTGCCGGCGCTGAAGATCTGAGGATTGCGATGCCCCTCTCGCTCACGCTTCCCACCACCGGCGGCAAGCTCGCGCCCTACACGCTGCGCGGCACGACACCGGTCAAGCCGCCGCCGGGCGTCCGCTTCAACCGCATCGCCTACTCGGCCGCACATGTGGTGGCCGATCCGCTGGCCGCGATCGATCCGTGGCTGGAATGTGCGGTCGACTGGGACGCCACCATCGCCTACCGCCGCCATCTCTGGTCGCTGGGCCTGGGCGTCGCCGAGGCCATGGACACCGCGCAGCGCGGCATGGGCCTGGACTGGCCGACCTCGCTGGAGCTGATCCGCCGTTCGCTCGACGCGGCCAAGGACGTGCCGGGCGCACTGGTCGCCTCCGGCTGCGGCACCGACCATCTGAACCTGATCGACGTGAAGAACGTCGATGACGTGATCCGCGCCTACGAAGAGCAGATGGAAGCCATCGAGGCGCTCGGCGGCAAGCTGATCGTGATGGCCAGCCGCGCGCTGGCCCATGTCGCGAAGAGCCCGGCCGACTACGAGCGCGTGTACGACCGCATCCTCTCGCAGGCGAGGCAGCCGGTGGTGCTGCACTGGCTGGGCGACATGTTCGACCCGGCGCTCGCCGGCTACTGGGGTACGAAGAATGTCGACGCGGCGACGGACACCGCGCTCAGCATCATCGCCGCCCATCCGCAGAAGGTCGACGGCATCAAGATCTCGCTGCTCGACAAGGACAAGGAGATCGCGATGCGCCGCCGCCTGCCGGCGGATGTGCGCATGTACACGGGAGACGACTTCAACTATGCCGAGCTGATCGCGGGGGACGGCTTCGGCAGCGCGCCCACGCATGGAAAGAGCGATGCACTCCTGGGCATTTTCGACGCCATCGCGCCGGCCGCGAGCGCTGCGCTCGGCGAACTGGCGCAGGGCCACACCGAGAAGTTCCACGCGATCCTGGGCCCCACGGTGGCGCTGTCGCGCCACATCTTCGCGGCGCCCACGCGCTTCTACAAGACCGGCGTGGTCTTCATGGCCTGGCTCAATGGCCACCAGAAGCATTTCGCGATGGTCGCAGGCCAGCAGAGCACGCGTTCGCTGCCGCATTTCGCCGAGCTGTTCCGACTGGCCGATGCGGCCAATCTGCTGGAGCAGCCGGAGTTGGCTGTATCGCGCATGAAAACGCTGCTCGCGATGCACGGCGTGGACAGCTGATTGCACACCACCCGGGAGTCGCCATCATGCCGTTGCCCGACCGCTTCGAAGACCTCGAGCAGCTCGAGGACCTGATGTCGCAGCCTTCCGCGGCGCTCGTGCAGACGCTGCAGAAGATCGAGGGCGACATCCTGGTGCTGGGCGTGGGCGGCAAGATGGGCCCCACGCTGGCCCGCATGGCCAAGCGCGCGACGCCGGGCCGGCGCGTGATCGGTGTCGCGCGTTTCTCCGAACCCGGCCTGCGCGAACGGCTCGACGGCTACGGCGTCGACTGCATCGAAGCCGACCTGCTCTCGCGCGAGGCGCTGGCCACCCTGCCCGATGCACCGAACGTGGTCTTCATGGCCGGGCGCAAGTTCGGCTCGTCCGGCAGCGAATGGCTGACCTGGGCGATGAATGCCCATGTGCCGGCACTGGTGGCGGAGCGTTGGCGCAGCTCCCGCATCGTGGCCTTCTCGACCGCCTGCGTGTACCCGTTCGCCGATGTGCACGGGCCGGGCGCACGCGAAGAGGTGCCGCCCACGCCGCCGGCCGGCGAATACGCGAACTCCTGCGTCGCGCGCGAGCGCATGTTCCAGCACTTCTCGCACCGGCACGGCACCGCGGGGCGGCTGATCCGACTCTCGTACGCGATCGACATGCGCTACGGCGTGCTGCACGACCTGGCGCAGAAGCTCATCGCGCGCGCGCCGATCGACTTGGCCATGGGCCATGCCAACATCATCTGGCAGGGCGAGGCCAACGATTGGACGCTGCGCGCCCTGGCCCACTGCGACACGCCGACCTCGCCACTCAACCTGAGCGGGCCGGCCATTTCCATCCGCGAGGCCGCGGAAGGACTCGCGCAGCGCCTCGGCGTCGAAGCGGTCTTCATCGGCCGCGAGGCCGACACCGCCTGGCTGATCGACTGCAGCCGCGCTTTCGAACTCTTCGGCCCGCAGCAGGTCACGCTCGCGCGCATGCTGGACTGGACGGCCGACTGGACGCGTCGCGGCATGGCCAGCCTCGGCAAGCCCACGCACTTCGAGGCGCGCGACGGCAAGTACTGACCATGCACTACTCCGAAATCCCGCCCGCCTCGCTCGCGCTGCTCAAGCGCGGCGCAGTGATTCCGGCGCACCTGCTGGCACTCGATGCCGATCGCAAGCTCGACGAGCGCCGCCAGCGCGCGATGAGCCGCTACTACCTCGACGCCGGCGCCGGCGGCCTGGCCGTGGGCGTGCACTCGACGCAGTTCGCAATCCGCGAGGCGGGCCTCTACAAGCCGGTGCTCGAACTCGCGATGCAGGAAGCGCTCACCTGGGAAACGCTGGACGGCAGGCGCCCGCTCTTCATGGTCGCCGGCCTGGCCGGCTCGACCGCGCAAGCCGGCGCCGAAGCGATCACCGCACGCGGGCTGGGCTACCACGCCGGCCTGCTGAGCCTGGCCGCGCTGAAGGGCGCGAGCGAAGACGCGCTCATCGACCACTGCCGCGCCATCGCCGAGCTCATGCCGCTGGTGGGCTTCTACCTGCAGCCCGCGGTCGGTGGCATCCACCTGCCCACGAGCTTCTGGCGCCGCTTCGCCGCGATCGACAACGTGGTGGCCATCAAGATGGCGCCCTTCAACCGCTACCGCACGCTGGACGTGCTGCGCGGCGTGGTCGAGGCCGGCGCCGAGGCGCGCGTCACGCTCTACACCGGCAACGACGATCACATCGTGCTGGACCTGCTCACGCCCTACCGCTTCGTGCGCGACGGCAAGGAAGTGACGGTGCGCATCAAGGGTGGGCTGCTCGGCCACTGGAGCGTGTGGACGCGCCGCGCCGTGCAGCTGCTGGCGCGCATCCACGACATGGTTCCGTCCGGCGCCGTGCCCGCCGACATGCTCGCGCTCGACGCGCAAGTGACCGACTGCAACGCCGCCCTGTTCGACGTCGCCAACGATTTCCGCGGCTGCATCGCCGGCTGCCACGAGGTGCTCAGGCGCCAGGGCCTGCTGGCCGGCACCTGGTGCCTCGATCCGCAGGAAGGCCTGAGCCCGGGCCAGGACAGCGAACTCACGCGCGTGCACGACGCCTACCCCGATCTGCACGACGACGGCTTCGTTGCCGAACACCTGAAGCGCTGGCTGAGCTGAGCGCCGCTTCACTTTTCAAAGGTTCCCGCATCCCGTTTCCCCAGTCCAACTCACCCCAGGAGACACCATGCAGAAGCGCACCTTGATCCGAAGCATCGCCTTCGCCGCGGCACTCGCCACGCTGGGCGGGCCCGTCCTGGCCCAGCAGTGGAAGCCCGAGCGGCCCATCACCATCATCGTGCCCTGGGCCGCCGGCGGCTCCACCGACCAGGTGACGCGCGTCACGGCGGCGGAGATCGAAAAGACGCTGGGCCAGAAGGTGGTGATCGTCAACCAGCCCGGCGCCTCGGGCTCGATCGGCAGCAAGAGCGCGCTCGACGCGCCCAAGGACGGCTACACCTGGACGGCGGGCGCAGCGCAGGACCTGGGCTCCTACGAGACGCTGGGCATGCTCAAGACCAAGATCGCCGACTGGCACCTGTTCCTCAATGTCGCCAACGTCCAGGTCATCGGCGTGAATGCGGCCGCGCCGTACAAGAACGCCAAGGATCTGCTGGACGCGATGAAGGCCAAGCCCGGCCAGATCAGCGTGGCCACCGCGGGCGTGACCTCGGCCGGCCACAACGCGATGGAACTCATCGCCAAGACCACGGGCGTCAAGTACCGCCACGTCACCTACGACGGCGGCAACCCGGCGGTGGTGGCAACGGTGGCCGGCGAGACCGAGGTCACGACGCAGCTCGCGGTCGAGCAGGCCGACATGATCCGCGGCAAGCGCATCCGGCCGCTGGCCACGGTGAGCGACAAGGCGCTGGAACTCGAAGGCTTCGGCTCCATCGAGCCGCTCGCCAAGACGCTGCCCGGCTTCAAGGCGCCGGTCAACTATTTCGGCATCTTCATTCCCAAGGGCGTGCCCGACGAGGTGGTCAAGACGGTCGAGAAGATCTGGGTCGACAACGTCCCCAAGAGCGAGGTGCTGAAGAAGTACGCCACCAGCCGCGGCGCCCTCTTCGCGCCGCTCCACGGCGCCGAGGCGCAGACCGCGGTCACGCCGGCCATCCAGGCCAATGCCTGGCTGCTCTTCGACAGCGGCAAGGCCAAGGTCTCGCCCGAGACGCTCGGCATCGCGCGGCCGTGACGACCGACACCGCCCACAGCGCCGAACGCGCCGCGGCGGAGGCCGAGGCCGCGGCGCACGAGCGCAAGACCTCGCCGCGCGCGGACCTCTGGCAGTCGCTGGGCTGGATCGCGCTCGGCATCGCGACCACCATCGGCTCGCTGCGCATGGACCGGCTCGAGCGGCAGGACATCAACCCCTACACCGTGCCGGGCCTGCTGCCGGGCTTGCTCGGCGCGGCGATCGTGTTCTTCGGCCTCTTGATGCTCTACCGCTCGTGGCGCCGGTTGGCCAAGGCGCCGCACGTGCCGCACGCGCGCACCGAGGCCGACCACGCCGAGATGCGCCGCATGTGGACCGTGCTGGCGCTGTGCATCGGCTTCGCGGCTGGCCTGGTGGGCCATGGCCTGCCCTTCTGGCTCGCGGCCGCGATCTTCGTCACCGTCACTATCAGCCTGCTGCAGTACGCGGAGCGGACGGCGAAGAACCAGCGCCTCCGCGGCCTGGCCTTCGCGCTGGCCGTGGGCCTGGGTGCCGGCGTCATCGTCACGCTCGTGTTCCAGGAGTTCTTCCTGGTGCGCCTGCCCTGACGCGCAGACCAAGGAGACGGCATGTTCGAAGGCTTGCAGATGCTGGGGCACTCCTATCTCAGCTTCCTGAACTTCTGGTCCATCACCTACGGGCTTGGCGGGGCACTGCTGGGAATCCTGGTGGGCTGCATGCCGGGCCTGTCGGCCACGCTGTGCATCGCGCTCCTGACCACGCTCACCATCAAGATGGCGCCCAACGACGCCATCCTGATCCTGATCTGCGCCTACGTCGGCACGCTCTACGGCGGCAGCCGCAGCGCCATTCTTCTCAACATTCCCGGCACCGCGGCCAACGCAGCGTCGTGCGCCGACGGCTATGCGCTCGCGCGCAAGGGCGAGGCCGGCCGCGCCATCGGCATCGCGACCTCGGGGGCCTTCACCGGCACCTTGTTCGGCGTGCTGTGCCTGGCGATGTTCACGCCCGCGCTGGCCGAGATCGCGCTGTCCTTCGGCGCCTTCGAGTTCTTCTGGCTCGCGCTCTTCGGCGTGGCGATGTCGGGCAGCATCGTCGGCGAAGACCCGATCAAGGGCTGGCTCATGGGCTGCCTGGGCCTCCTGGTCGCGCAGATCGGCCAGGAAGGCCTCTACGCCTACGACCGCTTCACCTTCGGCTGGGACGAGCTCTCCGGCGGCATCGCGCTCATCCCCGCCTTGATCGGCGCCTTCGGTTTCGCCGAGGTGCTGACCTCGCTGGCCGATCCCATCGAGCGCAAGATCGTCGAGATGAAGGACTCCGTGCTGCCGCGCTTCCGCGAGGTCGTGAAGTACTGGCGCACCGTGATCCGCTCCGGCGTGATCGGCGTGGTGACCGGCATCCTGCCCGGCATCGGCGAGGACTCGGGCGCGTGGATGTCCTATGCGGCCGCCAAGACGGTGAGCCCCGAGCGCGAGCAGTTCGGCAAGGGCTCGATCGACGGCCTGATGGCGGCCGAGACCGGCGACATGTCGGCCATTCCCGGCGGCATCATTCCGGCGCTGGCGCTGGGCATTCCGGGCTCGGCGCCGGCGGCGGTGCTGATGGCGGCGATGATCATCCACGGCATCCAGCCCGGCCCGATGCTCATGATCAAGACGCCGCAGTTCGTCTACGACGTGGTGGCGATGACCACGCTGGCCACCTTCAGCATCCTGATCTTCGGGCTCTTCCTGGTGCGGCCGCTGCTGCATGTGCTGCGCGTGCGCCGTTCGGTGTTGATGCCGGTGATCTTCGTGCTGTGCACCGTGGGCGCCTTCGCGATCGCCTCGCGCCTGTTCGACGTCTATTGCATGCTGGCCATCGGTGTCGGCGCCTTCTTCCTGCGCCGCCGCGGCTACGAGATGGCGCCTTTCGTGCTGGGCCTGGTGCTGGGCGAGTTGCTGGACAAGAGCCTGCGCCGCGGCCTGGTGCTGTCCGACGGCAGCATCGCGCCCTTCTTCACGCGGCCCATCTGCGCGGCGCTGGCTGCCGTCACCATCCTCACCATGCTGATGTACATCCCGGCGGTGAACGTTCGCCTGCGGCGTGCCTGGGGCGGCGCCAAACGCTTCGTGTTCCGCCGCAGTGCCTGAACAAAGACTGACGCCGATGAAGTTCTCTCTTTGCAACGAGGTTCTGAAGCAGATGCCCTTCGAGGCGCAGTGCCGCGCCGCGGCCGCCCTCGGCTACGACGCACTGGAAGTGGCGCCCTTCACGCTCGCGGTGGACCCGATGGCCATCGGCGACGCGCAGGCGCGCGCCTTCGGCCGCATGGCGCGGGACCACGGCATCGAGATCAGTGGACTGCACTGGCTGCTGGTCGCGCCCGCGGGCCTGTCGATCGTCAGCGCCGACGCCGCTTTGCGGCAACGGACCACTGCCGTCATGCAGCGCCTGGTCGAGCTCTGCGCGCTGATGGGCGGGCGCTACCTGGTGCACGGCTCGCCGAAGCAGCGCTCGGTGCCACCGGGCGATACGCAGGCGGCGGCGCTCGAACGCGCACGCGAATGCCTGGCGGCCGCCGCGCGGTCCGCGCAGCAGTGCGGCGTGGTCTATTGCATCGAGCCGCTGTCCACAACCGAGACCGACCTGCTGAACACCGTGGCCCAGGCGGTCGAGCTGGTGCAAGCCATCGCCTCGCCCGCCTTCAAGACCATGATCGATTGCAGTGCTGCAGGCCAGGTCGAGGCCGAAGACGTGCCCGCACTGATGCGCCGCTGGATACCCACCGGCCACATTGCCCACGTGCAGGTGAACGACCCCAACCGCCGCGGGCCGGGGCAAGGCGAGATGCGCTTCGCGCCCATCCTGGCGACCGTGCGCGAGATGCAGGACAGCGGCCACTACGAGGGCATCGTCGCGGTCGAGCCTTTCGACTACGTGCCCGACGGCATGGGCTCGGCCGCGCGGGCCATCGGCTATTTGCGCGGGCTCGAGGAAGCCGCAGGAGCTCGCCATGGTTGAGGCACCGCGCTTCGTGATCCGCGAGATCGCACTGTACGAGCGCCCGGTGGTGCTGCGCCTGCCCTTCCGCTTCGGCGTGGTGACGCTGACCGAATGTCCCCAGGTCTTCGCGCACGTTCGCATCGTGTTCGCCGACGGGCAAAGCGCCTGGGGCGCCGCCGCCGAGCTGATGGCGCCCAAGTGGTTCGACAAGAACCTCGCGCTCAGCAACGAGGACAACTTCGACCAGCTGCGCCGCGTCACCGCCCTCGCGCGCGAGGCCTACCTGAGCGACGCCACGCCCGGGAGCGCCTTCGGCCACTTCGCGCGGCACCACGATGCGCACCGTCTGGCGGCCGGGCGGCTCGGCTTCAATCCTCTCCTGGCCAGCTACGGACCGGCGCTGCTCGACCGCGCGGTGCTCGATGCGCTGTGCCGCGCGCTGCAGATGTCCTTCTACGCAGCGGTGCGCAGCAACGCGGCCGGCATCGGGTCGGCGCGGCCCGAGTTCGACGGGTTGGGAATGGACGCTTTCCTCGCCGGTCTCGCGCCCGCCGCGCACATCGAGGCACGCCACACCGTCGGCATGGTCGACGCCATCACTGCGACCGAGCTGAAGGAGCCCGTGGCCGACGGCCTGCCGGAAACGCTCGAGGACGTGGTGCGCGTCTACGGCCACCGCTATTTCAAGCTCAAGGTGGGCGGCGACATCGATGCCGACCTCGCGCGCCTCGGCGCGATCGAAGCCGTGCTGGACCGCACCGCCGAACCCTACTTCGTCTCGCTCGACGGCAACGAGCAATACACCGACGCGGCCGGCATCGCCGAGCTGATGGCGCGCATGCGCGAAACGCCCGCGCTTGCGCGCCTCTACGCCTCGATCCTTTTCGTCGAGCAGCCGATCGCGCGCAAGCTCGCGCTCGAGCGCGACCTTCGCGACCTGCGCAGCGCGAGCATCGGCAAGCCGGTGATCATCGACGAGTCCGACGGCGAGCTCGACAGCTTCGTCCAGGCCCGGGCGCGCGGCTATGCCGGCGTGTCCTCGAAAACCTGCAAGGGCTTCTACAAGTCGCTGCTCAATGCGGCGCGCTGCGCGGCATGGAACGCCGAGCCCTCGCAGATCCGCTACTTCATGTCGGCCGAGGACCTGACGACGCAGGCCGGCCTGGCCGTGCAGCAGGACCTGGCGCTGGTCAACCTGCTGGGCATCACGCACGTGGAGCGCAACGGCCACCATTACGTCGACGGCATGGCCGCGCTGCCGGTCGAAGAGCAGCGAGCTTTTCTCGATGCGCACGGCGATCTCTACGAGCGCTCGCACGGCGCGGTGCGCCTGCGTATCGCGAACGGCCGCATCGCCCTCGCCTCACTGGACTGCCCTGGTTTCGCGAGCGCCGCGATGCCCGACTTCGACGCCATGACGGCGCTCGCCATCTGATTCTTCACCACCCCTTCGCTTCGAATTTTTCCCCATGCGCGATTTCTCTCAAAACCACGAGTGGCTCTCCATCAACACCGCCACCGTGCGCAAGCAACGCGGCGCCGAAGTGGCGCTCGACCGCATCATCGACCAGTGCGCCGCGCGCGGCATCCGCGCCATCAGCCCCTGGCGCGACCAGGTCGCCGCCGCCGGCATCGACAGGATCGCGAAGCAGCTCAAGGCGCACGGCATCGGCCTGTCGGGTTACTGCCGCGGCGGCTTCTTTCCGGCGCCCGATGCGGCCGGCCTCGCGGCCTCGCTGGACGACAACCGCCGCGCCATCGACGAAGCCAAGCTGCTGGGTGCGCCCTGTCTCGTGCTGGTGGTCGGCTCCCTGCCCGGCGCGCTCGAAGGCAATGCGGCCTACAAGGATCTGTCTCGCGCGCGCAGCGAAGTGCACGACGGCATCGCCGCCTCGCTCGACTACGCGCGCGGGGTCGGCATGCCGCTCGCCATCGAGCCCCTGCATCCCATGCAGGCGGCCGACCGCGCCTGCATCAACACGCTCGAGCACGCGCTGGACCTGTGCGACGAACTCGATCCGCAGCGCTCGGGCATGCTCGGCGTCGCGCTCGACATTTACCACGTATGGTGGGACCCGAAGCTGCAGCAGCAGATCGCGCGCGCCGGCAAGCAACGCCTGCTCGCCTACCACGTCTGCGACTGGCTCACACCCACGCGCGACCTGCTGAGCGACCGCGGGATGATGGGCGACGGCGTGGTCGAGCTGAAGAAGATCCGCGGCTGGGTCGAGGCCGCCGGCTTCGACGGCTTCAGCGAAGTCGAGATCTTCTCGGCGCTCGACTGGTGGCAGCGCCCCGGCGAGGAAGTGCTCGACACCTGCATCGAGCGCCATTGCAGCGCGGTCTGAGCCGCGCTGCACGCGGCAGGCGGTTGTGCCGCAATCCGCCGCATGGCTGAACCGACCCTCGACGACCTGCGCCGCTATGCCCGTGGCGCGCACCCTCTTCAAGGCCACGACCCTCCCGCGCGCGATCCGGCGCCTCGGCTTCGTGCAGGCCGATCCGATCCGCGCGCCGGCGCGCGCGCAGGACCTGACGCTGCGCCACCGCGTCGAGGACTACCGTGCGGGCGATCTCGAAAGCCGACACGCCAGGTTGGCGATCGACGAGGGCTGCCTCGTCAACTACGGCTTCCTGCCGCGCGAGGCGCGCTCACAGTCGGTCGGCCGCACGCCGCCCTACGACCTGTGGAATCGCAACTGTGAGCACTACGCCACCTGGCTGATGGGCGAGAAGCCACAGAGCCCACAAGTGAACGGTGCCGTCGTTCTCGGGCTGCTCGGTACGGTCCTCTGGTTGGCGAAATGACGCATGACTTGCTGACAAGTGATGCGTACATTAAACTTCCCAGGTGCCACTTACCCAGACCGCACGCATACTCGAACTCGCCCGCCGCCAGCGACTGCTGAGCGCGGCTGATCTGCGCTCGCACGGCTGGTCGCCGCAACTTCTCCTCAAGCTCCACCGGACCGGTCAGCTCCAACGCGTCACCCGCGGCCTCTACAGCCTGCCAGACAGCGAGATGACCGAGCACCAATCGCTTGTCGAGGTCTGCCGGCGTGTGCCCAAGGCCGTCATCTGCCTGCTCTCCGCGCTGCAGTTTCACGAGATCGGCACGCAGCTCCCCCATGAGGTCTGGATAGCGCTGCCCGAGGCGACGCAGACGCCCGCCATCGACTATCCATCGCTGCGCATCGCGCGCCTGCGCGGCATGGCCTACAGCGAAGGCATCGAGACCATCGTCGAGCATGGCTCGACGATCCGCGTCTACAGCCTGTCCAAGACCATCACTGACTGCTTCAAGTTCCGCCACAAGGTCGGGCTCGACGTGGCTCTTGAAGCGCTCAAGGAGGCCTGGCGCCAGCGCAAGCTGAACATCGATGAAGTGACACGCTACGCCAAGATCAATCGCGTGGCCCAGGTCATGCAGCCCTACCTGGAAACCGTCGTCGCATGACGGCAAACCTCGGGGCCTCGGTGCTTGCCCGCCTGTTGAACCTGGCGAAGCAGCGCGGCGACGACTACAACCTGCTGCTGAACCGCTTCGCGCTGGAACGACTGCTGTGCCGCGTCGCTGCGTCCGCGCACGCGGACCGCTTCCTGCTCAAAGGTGCCCTGCTCTTCTCGCTCTGGTACGACCAGCCCCACCGTCCGACGCGTGACGCCGACCTGCTGGGCTTTGGCCCCGACGACGCCGAGACACTGATCGCGACCTTCCGCGATATCGCCGCCATCGACCTCCACGACGGCATCGCCTTCGATCCCCAGTCTGTTCGCGCCGATGTGATCCGCGAGGACAACCGCTACGGCGGACTGCGCGTGCGCCTCACCGGCCGCATCGGCAACGTGCGCTGCGCTCTGCAGATTGACGTCGGGTTCGGCGACGCAGTCACACCCGAGCCCCAGACCATCGTGTTCCCGGTGCTTCTCGATGACTTGGCCGCGCCCACGCTCAAGGTCTACCCAATCTATACCGTCATCGCCGAGAAGTTCCACGCGATGACAGTGCTCGGCTTGGCCAACACCCGCATGAAGGACTTCTTCGACATCGCCTTCATCGCGCAGCGGACCGATCTCGACGGCGCCACGTTGGCGCGCGCCATTGCGGCCACCTTTGCGCGCCGCGGCACCGCCCTGCCCACCCAGGCTCCGACTGCGCTGACCCCGGCATTCGGCGATGACGACGTCAAGCGTCGCCAATGGCAGGCTTTCCTGAACAAGAGCCGCATCGCTGTCGCAGCCGGCACCCTGCCGGAGACCGTCACTCTGCTCCATACCCTGCTGTGGCCGGCGACCCAGGTCGCCGGCAGCGGCAGCAACGCCACCGCTGCATGGAAAGCTCCGGAGAAGCAGTGGCGCTGATAGGTCTGACAGTGATGTCAGACCGCTTTCGCTCTTAGCGTGCAGGCGCTGGTGTAGGCGCACGCGGCAGGAATCGGCCAGACTCCAAGAGCACGGCCGCGAGCTTGTAGAGCATCGTCTTCTGTGCAACCCCATGCCCGGTCGTGACGATCACCGCTGAGGCGTTCGGCGTGGCCAAGATCACGTCCCCGCGAAGATAAAACGTCCACGCCGGCTCGCGCCTGCGAAACGCCAGTTCGGCTACTACGCGCTGCCCCTGTTGTGGCACGACCGCGTGATCGGCTGGGCCAACGTCACAGCGCGCGAAGGCCGGCTGCAACCGGCCTTCGGCTATGCCGGCGCGAAGCCGCGCGACGCGGCCTTTCGCGCGGCGCTCGACGACGAGCTGCAGCGCGTGAGCGAGTTCATGGCCAGGCGGCCACCGGCGCTCAATCCTCTACGGCCACCTTCAGCCGCATGAGCGCCTGATCCCACTGCTGGGCGATGGCGTCGAGCGAACGCCGGCCTTCTTCCAGCCGCGCCCGCTCGAGCTCCCAGAGCCGTTCGCGCCCGACCTTCAGGTCATGCACCAGGCCCGCGCCGGCCAGCACCTGCAGGTGCTTGGTGACGGCTTGCCGCGTGATCTCGGTGCCGGATGTGAGCTGCGCGATCGACATCGCGCCGCCAGCGCACAGCACGGTGACCAGGCGCAGGCGCGTCTCGTCGCCCAGCGCCGCGAAGATCGACGCCGAGTTCTTCAGGGCCAGCTTCTTCAGCTTCACCGGCGCGCTAGGGCGTGGCGACATGCTTCTCGATGTTCTTCATCTGCTCGTCCCAGCCGCCGCTGTTCATGCGGAAGGCCTCCAGCCGGCGTTCCGGCGGGATCTTGTCGAAGCCGGATTCGACCAGCGTGAGCAAGGTGCCGCCCTCGACTTCGGTAAGCTCGAACTCGACCAGCGTGGTCGGCTCCTTCGAATAGTCGACAGCGGCATCGATCGCGGCCGGATGCCAGCGCAGGGCCAGCAGGCGCTCCGGTTCGATGCGCTCGACCAGCACATCGAAGACCAGATGTTCGTAACCCGGATAGGTGATGTGTCCCCGTGCGCGCTGGCCGGCGACGAAGGCCTGCCCCTTCAGCGACACGCGAAACCATTCGCCGAACTCCTCGGCGTTCGACAGCGCGCGCCAGACCCGCGAGCGCGCGGCCTTGAGCAGGATCTTTCTTTCGATGCGGTCCGTGGATGCATTCATATGCAACCTCCTGGCTGCATATTAGGCAGTGCGAACGTAAAACGCAACCATTTCATTGCATTTCCAGCGAAAGCCCCGCGCCACGCGAGGTCTGCCGCACGCGCGACAACCGGCTCGCCGCCCGGCTCCTAGAATCGCCGGGCCGCCGCACGAAAGCGCAGCGGCAAAGCGTTCTCAGGGCGGGGTGGAATTCCCCACCGGCGGTGATGGCGACACGTTCGCACGAGCCCGCGAGCGCCTGCGGCGTGCAATGCGCCGCAGGGTCAGCAGACCTGGTGAGATCCCGGGGCCGACGGTCACAGTCCGGATGAAAGAGAGCGCGATCCCGTTGCCGGGCAGGCGCGTTCGCGCGCGTGCCGGGCCTCGGGTTCGTGCGCCCTGATTCAGGAAACCCTTCTTCAAAAGGCAAACCATGAGTCAGATCAACGACCTTCCCCTCTCCGCCGTCGCGTCGACGGAAGCACCGCGCGGCCGGCGCATCGCCTTCGTGCAGGCGCAATGGCATTCGGATATCGTCCACCAGGCGCGCGACGCCTTCCTCGAGGAAATGCAGCGCCAAGGCGTGCCGCAGGACAGCATCGACATCTTCGACGTGCCCGGCGCCTTTGAGATCCCGCTGCATGCCAAGCGGCTCGCCAACTCGGGGCGCTATGCCGGCATCGTCGGCTGCGCGCTGGTGGTCGACGGCGGAATCTACCGCCACGAGTTCGTCGCCAGCACGGTGGTCCAGTCGTTGATGCAGGTGCAGCTCGAGACCGACGTGCCGGTCTTCTCGGCCGTGCTCACGCCACACCACTTCCACGAACACATCGAGCACCGCAAGTACTTCCACCGCCATTTCGCGGTCAAGGGCACGGAAGTGGCCGAGGCCTGCGTGAAGACCCTGGAGGGATTGCGGCGCGTCGATGCGCTGCTCGCCGCCTGAGCTCTAGGCTTTCGCGATGAACACCATCGCCAAGCCCTACACCCTCTACGGCGCGCCCGGTTCCGGCGCGACGCCGGCGCATGCCGCGCTCACGCTCATCGGTGCCCCCTGCACCATCGTCGACGTCGCGCCCTGGGAGAGCGAAGCCGAGCGCGACCGCCTGCTGCCGGTCAACGCGATGCGGCAGGTGCCGGTACTGGTGCTGCCTTCGGGCGAGCTCATGACCGAGAGCGCCGCGATCCTGGTCTGGCTCGGCGACCGCCATCCGGAGGCGGGTCTCGCCCCCGCCATCGACGATCCGCAGCGCGCGCAGCACCTGCGCTGGATGAGCTTCGTCTCCGCCGCGATCTATTCGCTATTCTGGGCGCGCGATATGCCGTCGCGGCTGGCGGCCGATGCGGCGGCCGAGAAGGTGATCCTCGAGCGCACGGAAGAACGCATCGCCGAATGCTGGCGCCTCATGGATGCGCAGATGCCGCGCGGCACACCCTATCTGCTGGGCGACACCATCGGCATGCTCGACCTCTACGTGACGGTGGTCTCGCGCTGGACGCCGCGACGGCTGCGCTTCTACCGCGAGGCGCCGCGCATGGCCGAGGTGGTGCGACGCGTCGACGCGGAGCCGCGCCTGGCCCAGTTCTGGGCCGCGCGCTATCCCTTCACGCCCGGCTGGGAGGCCGCGGAGCCCTGAGCCTCCGTGAGGCCATCCAAGGGTTTGCGCTGACAAGATGGGGGTCAAACCCTGTTCCCGAGTCCCGTAAGAATTGCGTAAGATTCGCGCCCACGCCAACCAGGATCCCCATGCTCGACATCGATTTGCCCGTGCCTGCTGCGGCGGTTCGCAGCCTTCTTGCCAACCACGGGATCGTCCCGGCGCTGGCCCTGCTCAACGACCGGACGCTCTATCGGTTCACGGCGATCTACAAACTGAGCGGCGAGGTGATGCATGCGGCGCACGCTTTCGACCGCATTTCCGAATACCGCAGCTGGCTGAAGGTGGTGCCGCTCGGCAGGAGCTTCTGCCAATATGCGATCGAGCATGGCGAGTTCGTGACCAGCGATGCCTCCAAGGACCAGCGCCTGACGAACCGCCCCTACGCCGGCTTCGTCGAGTCCTACTACGGCCAGCTGCTGACGCGCGCCGACGGCACGCCCTATGGCACCTTCATCCATTTCGATCTGGAGCCGCGCAGCATTCCGGCGGAGGAAATCGCCTTCCTGCGCGAGGTGATCCCGGAGTTCATCGACTACCTGGAATGAACTAGGGCCCGTTAACAGGCCCTAGCCGGTCCGCGCCAGCAGCACCGGCACCGAGGACACCAGCAGCGCCACGCCCGACAGCGTCAGGAGCCCCAGTACGACCTGGCGGAAGCGCGCCTCGCTGATGCCGATGTAGAGCCGCGCGCCGAGCAGCACCGGTACCAGCACCGCGATTGCGACGATGCCGAGCAGCGGCAGCGTCTCGGTAGCGACGAAGCCCGCGCCGAGGTAGAACGAGAAGGCCACCACCAGCATCGAGAGATTGAAGTTCTGGATCACCGAGCGCTGCACGTCCTTCTCGAGGCCGCGCAGCGTGCACCAGAGCGTCGGGATCGCGCCGGTGAAGCCGCCCAAGCCGCCGCAGACGCCGCCTATCAGGCCGATCACCGCGTCGGCCGCCCGGCCGCCCGCGCTCACGCGCGGCAGATTGCGCGCCATCAGCATGGCCGGGCACCAGAGCACCAGCAGGCCGCCGAGGCAGGCCTTGAACAGCGGCACATCGAGCCGCGGCAGCAGCCAGACGCCGAACGGCACGCCGACGAGGCCGCCGAGGATGAAGGGCAGCAGCAGCGCCCAGTTGAAACCGCGGCGCACCGTGACGGCCGCGATCACCTGGCCGGCGAGCGCGCCGAAGGTCGCGAGCACCGCGGCCAGCTTCGGATCCACCGTCCAGGCCCAGAAGGACATCGCGACCAGCCCGAAGGCGAAGCCCGACAGGCCCTGTACGAAGCCGGCCACGACCGCGCCGAGCGCGACGATCAGGTAGAGAGACAAGGGAATCGGCCGACGCAGGGCCGCCCCAAGGCGGCTGCGGCCCCCTCGGGGGGCAGCGAGGACACGCAGTGCCGAGCGTGGGGGCTCGTCATGCCGAGGCAGGAACCAAGGCCTCGCGCCGCACGCGCCGCACATTGAACGCGCTGGCGATCAGCACCGCCTGCACCACCGCCAGCCCGACGATCACGCTCGCGTACTGGCCATGGTCCATCAGCCGGCCGAAGATCAGCGGCGCCACCGCCTGGCCGATATCCAGGCCCGCGTAGACCACGCCATAGACGCGGCCGGATGCATTGGCCGGCGTCGAACGCTTGACCAGCAGGTCGCGCGAAGGCCCTGCGATGCCCGAGGCGAAGCCCATCGCGCCGAACATCACCGGCACCACGATGGGCGGGAAGTCGGCCAGCGCGAGCACCAGCGCCAGCACCGCGGCCACACCGAAGGCGGCACCCACGATGCGCTCGCACCGCGAGGGGTCGGACGCCAGGAAGCCGCCCACCACCATGCCGGCGGCGCTGGCCACCATGTAGATCGTGAGGCACACCGCGATCAGCGCCACCGGCACCGCGTGCAGATGGCCGGCCGCGGCCGGAGCGAAGGTCTGCACCACGCTCAGCGCCATCGCATAGAAGAGGAAAAAGCCGAAGCACATCCAGACCGCCGGGATCTTGAGGAAGGCGAATTCGCTGCCCGCGGCCGCGTCCGATCCGGTCGCCTTGTGCACTGCCTTCGCATCGAGCGCCAACACGCTGCGGTTCCACCACAGCACCGCCAGCACCACCAAGGCCACCGCGCCCGCCGAGGCCAGCGCCACGCGCCACGAGAAAGCGATGGCCAGCGGCACCACGAAAGCCGGCGCCACCGCCCAGCCCAGGCTGCCGGTGATGCCGTGCACGCTGTAGGCATGGCCCAGGCGCGTGGGTGCCACCTTGCGATTGAACAGCGTGTAGTCGACCGGATGGAACACGCCGTTGCCGACGCCCGCAACCACCGCGCTCGCGAGCAGCATCCAGTAGCTCTGCGCCAGCGCATAACCCACGGCGGCCAGGGCCAGCAGACCGAGCCCCACGAACAGTACCGGCCGCGGACCCAGCTTGTCGACCACGAAGCCCGAGGCCGCCTGCACCACGCAAGAGACCACGAAGAACACGGTGAGCACCGCGCCGAGCTCGGTGTAGCTCACCTCGAACGCGTCCTTGAGCCACGGAAACAGCGGCGGCAGCACGAGCTGGGCGAAATGGCTGATGGCATGCGCCAGGCCGACCAGGCCGATCAGCTTGGCGTCGGAGCGCAGGGTGGGCGTGGCGGCGGAAGCGTGGGATGAAGACATGAATTGCAACAAGAAACTGGACCGGGCACCGATCGTATTCCCGGATGCCGCGGCAGAATGCCGATACAGAGACAACATTTGTCGAAATCATGCCGCCCCTTGCCGCCACGCCGATCTACAGCGTCGCCTCGCTCACGCCCCATCTCTATGCGCCAGACGCGCTGCGCCCACTGCGGGCCAAGGAACACTTTCTCAAGGCCGACACCCTCGTCGAGCTGCACTCCCATCCCTGGCCGCAGCTGACCTTCTCGACGCGCGGCGTGATCCGCCTGAGCACCGAGGACGGCAGCTACATCGTGCCGCCCTCGCGCGCGCTCTGGGTGCCAGCCGACATGCCGCACAGCGTCACGCTGATCGAGGACGCCGAGCTGCGCACCGTCTACCTGCACAGCTGGCTCGGGCCGGCCTGGGAGAAATGCGAGGTGCTCGAGATCAGCCCCTTGCTGCGCGCCCTGATGCTCGCGCTCGACACCACACCCGACGGCCTGCCGCCGTCCGACCCGCATGCGGCGCAGCGCGAGCGCTGGATCGCGCCGCTGCTGGTCGACGAGCTCGAGCGCGCGACGCAGATCCGCATCGATGTGCCGCTGCCGGCCGACAAGCGCCTGCGCCAGTTGTGCGAGACGCTGCTGCGCAACCCGGCCAGCCGCGCCACGCTGGCCGAACGCGCCGAGGCCATCGGCGCCAGCGAGCGCACCGTGGCGCGGCTGTTCCGCGACCAGCTCGGCATGAGCTGGCAGCAATGGCGCCAGCAGGCCGTGCTCGCGCATGCGCTGCCCCTGCTCGCGCGCGGCATGGCCGTGAGCCAGGTGGCGTCGGCCAGCGGCTATGCGACCGACAGCGCCTTCTGCGCGATGTTCAAGGCCGCGACGGGGAAATCGCCGACGGCGTTCCAGCACAAGAAGAAGTAGCTGCCGCGGCGCCTCGCAAGCGCTTTCGTATCATCGGCCGGTGCACCCCGAACAACATCCCGCGCGCTGAAGGCATGGCCCTCCACCGCGACCAGCTCGTGCGCTGGCTTCCCTTCCTCGGCTGGCCCCGCCCGAGTCGCGCGCTTCTCGCCGGCGAGGCGCTGGCCGGCGTCACCGTGGCGCTGATGATGATCCCGCAGGGCGTGGCCTATGCGGCGCTGGCCGGGATGCCGCTGGTCACCGGCATCTACGCCTCGCTGCTGCCGGCGCTGATCGGCGTGCTGTTCAGTGCATCGACGAGGCTCTCGGTCGGGCCGACCGCCTTGTCCAGCCTGCTGGTCGCGGCCTCGCTCGGGCCGCTGGCCATTCCGGGCAGCGCCGAGTGGGTGGCGCTCGCGGTGTGGCTCTGTCTCATGTCCGGCGCAATCCAGCTGGTGCTCGGACTCGGCGGTTTCGGCTGGGTGCTGCGGCTGGTCAATTCGCCGGTGCTGATCGGCTTCACGCAGGCGGCCTCGGTGCTGATCATCCTGTCGCAGCTGCCGGCGCTCTTCGGCTTCACGGGCCGTAGCATCGGCCAGCTGCTGCATGGCGCGCCGCCCGACTTCCTGGCCATTGCCTTCGGGCTCGGCAGCATCGCCGCGCTGTGGCTCGCCAAGGAGCGCTGGCCGCGCTTTCCGGCCGCGATGATCGTGGTCGGCGCCTGCGCGGCCATCAGCGCCGCCATCGGCTATGCGCTGCGCGGCGGCGCCGTGATCGGCACCCTGCCCTCGGGCCTGCCGGCCTTCTACTGGCCCGGCCCGCTCCCGCTCGGCAGCTTCGGCACGCTGCTGCTGCCGGCCCTGATGATCACGCTGGTGAGCTTTCTCGAAACCGCATCGAGCGCCAAGGTCGACAACGCGCGCGCCGGCAGGCTCTGGAACGAAAACCAGGACCTGATCGGCCAGGGCCTGGCCAAGATCGCCTCCGGCCTTTCGGGCGCCTTCCCCACCAGTTCCTCGTTTTCGCGCTCGGCCATCAATCTCTACGCTGGTGCGCAGACCGGCTGGGCCACCGTGTTCTGCGTGCTGCTGATCGGCGCCGCGCTGCTGTGGGCGATGCCGCTGCTCTACCACGTGCCGCAGGCGGTGCTCGCGGCGATCGTGGTCATCGCCATGCTGGGGCTGGTGCGCCCGGGGCAGTTCGTATCGCTCTGGCGCATCTCGCGCGTCGAAGCGGTCACGGCGCTGGTCACCTTCGTGCTCACGATCGCGACCGCGCCCTCGATCTACTGGGGCGTGCTGGCTGGCCTCTTGATGAGCCTGAGCCACTACATGTACCGGCACCTGCATCCACGCATCATCGAGGTGGGCCTGCATCCCGACGGCAGCCTGCGCGACCGCCACCTGTGGAACCTGCCGCCGCTGGCGCCGCAGCTGCACGCGATGCGCATGGACGCCGAACTCGACTTCGCCACCGCGAGCACGCTGGAGCGCGCCATCACCGTCACGCTGGCGATGCGGCCCGAGCTCACCGACATCTGCCTGTTCGCGCAGCCGATCAACCGCATCGACGTGACCGGCGCGGAGGTCTTCGGTGCCATCCGCCGGCTGGTGGAATCCAAGGGCGTGCGGCTGCACCTGAGCGGGCTCAAGCTGCCGGCGCAGCAGGTGCTGGAACGCGCCGGGCTGCTGGCGCCGGGGCCGATGCTCTTCGTCTACCGGACCGACAGCGACGCGCTGGCCGCGCTGGCCGATGCGTCGGTCCTGCAGCAGGAGAGCGTCGCATGAAACTCCACATCCTCTCGGACCTGCACCTGAGCCGCGGCGTGATGCCGCATCCGCAAACCGATGCCCATCTGGTCATCCTGGCCGGCGACATCGCGCGCCCGGCCGAAGCGATGGCCTGGGCCGCGGGCTTCGACAAGCCGGTGCTCTATGTGGCTGGCAATCACGAGTTTTACGGCGCCAGCATCGACGGCACGATGCGCGAACTCAAGGCAGGCGCGGCCGGAACGCGCATCCGCGTGCTCGACGACGAGGAGGTCGTTGTCGACGGCGTGCGTTTTCTCGGCAGCACGCTGTGGACCGACTACCTGCTGTTCGGCGCCGGTGAGGCGCGCACGTCGGCGACGGCCCTGGCCGCCCAGTTCATGCGCGACTTCAGCCGCATCCGGCTGAACGAGGATTCGCCGGCCCTCTTCACGCCGGCGGACGCGGCCGCGCTGTTCCGGCGCCACGCGGCCTGGCTGGCCGACCGGCTGGCCGAGCCGCATGCAGGGCCGACCGTGGTCATCACGCACCACGCACCTTCGCCGAAGAGCATTCATCCGCGCTTTGCCGGCTCGCCGATCAACGCCTCCTTCGTGTCCGACCTGGAAACGTTGATGCCCGGCGGCGGGCCCGAGCTCTGGATCCACGGCCACACACACGACAGCTTCGACTACCGCGTGAACGACACGCGCGTGCTGTGCAACCCGCGCGGCTATGCGCGCGACGGGGTCAACGAGAACGCGCTCTTCGACCCGCTGCTCGTGGTCGAGGTCGGCACGCGGAACACCGGCCGCTGACGCGGCCTCAGGCGCGGGTCCGCAGCGCCGGCGGGCAACAGCCGCAAGCGCCGCCATGCCGCAGGCGCTGGTAGCCCGAACCGGCGCCCTGCTCCGACCGCAGTCCGGATCTTGGCTCCCGGCTGCCCATGCCCAGCGAAACCGGAACACTCAGCGCGCGGCCGGACTCGGCGCCGCATGCAGGGCACGGGGCGGGCTGGTCGAACAGCGCCAGGGGCCGCCGCGCGGTGAAGGGACCGCAGCGTGCACAAGCGTAGTCGTAGGTGGGCACAGGCGTTTACCAGCCGCCCGATTCGCCGCGCGGCACGTAGCGGCCGCTGCCGGTCTTGCCGAGCCAGTGCTCGCCATCGACGATGAGCTCGCCGCGCAGCAGCACCTTGCTCACCCGGCCCGTCACGCTGCGGCCTTCGAAGAGCGTGAAGTCGCAGTTGCCGTGCTGCGTGTTCGCCGAAATGACATGCTGGGCGCCGGGATCGAAGAGCACCAGATCGGCGTCGCTGCCGACCGCGATGGTGCCCTTGCGCGGAAACAGGCCGAAGAGCTTCGACGGCGCCGTCGAGGTCAGCTCGACGAAGCGGTTGAGCGAGATGCGGCCGGAGCGGACGCCGCCGTCGTAGAGGGTCGCCATGCGTGTTTCGACGCCCGGCACGCCGTTCGGGATCTTCGAGAAATCATCGCGGCCGTACGGCTTCTGGTTGACGCGGCCCAGATGCCCTTCCTTCATGCAGAAGGGGCAGTGGTCGGTCGACACGAGCTGCAGATCGTCGGTGCGCAGTGCGGTCCACAACGCCTGCTGCGACTCCTTGGAGCGCAGCGGCGGACTCATGACGTAGCGCGCCAGGTCGAAGTCCTCGCTGTCGTAGGCGCTTTCGTCGAAGAACAGGTAATGCGGGCAGGTTTCGGCGAACACCGGCACGCCCATGTCGCGCGCCTCGATCACATGCTTGAGCGCTTCCTTGGCCGAGAGATGCACGAAGTACACCGGCGCATCGGCGAGTTCGGCGAGCTTGATGCCGCGGTGCGTCGCTTCCCCCTCCATAAGGGCCGGCCGCGTGAGCGCGTGGTACTTGGGCGCGGTGTGGCCCTGCGCCAGCGCTTCCTGGATGAGAAGCTCGATGATGGTGCCGTTCTCGGCATGCAGCGCGATCATGCCGCCGTGCTGGCCGACCATGCGCATGGCCCGGAAGATGGCCGCGTCGTCGACCATGACCGAGCCCGGATAGGCCATGAACATCTTGAAGCTCGAGACGCCTTCGTGCCGGATCGCGTGCTGCATGTCGGCCAGGGCCTGGTCGTCGACCGCGGTCACGATGACGTGAAAGCCGTAGTCGATGCAGGCGCCCTCCACGCCCTTGGCCTGGGCGCGTGCTATCGCCTCGAGCACGCTCACCTCCTTGCGCTGGAACGCGAAGTCCACGATCGTCGTCGTGCCGCCGAAGGCGGCCGAACGCGTGCCGGACTCGAAACTGTCGCAGGTGGTGGAGTCTCCGAAGGTGTTGTCCATGTGCGTGTGGCAGTCCACGCCGCCCGGCAGCACAAGAAGACCGGTGGCGTCGATGACCGCGGCGTCGGGGCCCGCGTCGAGCGCGCGGCCGATGGCGACGATCCGGCCGTCATCGACCAGCAGGTCTGCGGTGTAGTCGTCCACGGCCGTGACGATGCGGCCGTTGCGAATGATTTTGCGGGACATGGGTGTTGACTCCTGAAAAATCCGAGCTACGCGCTGACGCCGGCTTCGGCCAGCGCACGCTCCAGGGCGGCGACTTCCTCGGCCGGCAGCGGCCCCATCGGCAGCCGCATGGCATCGCTCGGAAAACGTCCGAGCAGCTTCAGGCAGGTCTTGAGCCGTGCCGTCGCGTAGCCGCCCGGCGCCGTGCCGTAGATTGCCTTGGCCAGCGGATAGATGCGCTCGTTGAGACGGCGCGCCTCGTCGAGATCCTTGCGCCGGATGGCCTGGTCGAGCGCGATCACGAGCTCCGGTACCACGACGGCCAGGCTCACCAGGCTGCCCTCGGTGCCGATGGCGAAGCAGGTGAACAGGTGTTCGTCGCCCGAAGCCATCATCGCCACCTGCGGCGCCACGCGCTTCACCAGGCGGCGGTTGGCCTCGTAGGCTGCAGCCTCCCAGCTGCCCTCCTTGACGCCGACCACGTGCGGCAGCTGCGCGAGCTCGGCGAGCACCTCCGGCGGATAAGCCATCGCGCCCGCATTGACGCCGGCCTGGTAGAGCATCAAGGGCATCTGCGCGTTGGCGTTGGCCGTCTTGTGGTGCGTCACGGCCATGCGCGAATCCTGCGAAAGCGCCCAGGAGAACGGCGGGAAGACCAGCACCGCGTCGGCACCGGCGGCCTTGGCATCGTCGACATGGTGCCGGGCCTCGAGGCTGTCCTCGGCGTTGATGCCGCAAACCAGAATGGCGCGCTGGCCGCAGACCTCGAAGGCGATCTCGGTCACGCGGCGCTTCTCTTCGCGCGAGAGCAGGAAATTCTCGCCGGCGTGTCCGTTGATCAGCAGGCCCGTCATGCCGGGCACGGAGGCGTTGGCCTCCAGGTGGGACGCCAGCGTGGTCTCGTCGATGCGGCCATCGCCCTGCAGCGGGCACAGCGTGGCGGCATAGATGCCGTGAAAAGGGTCAGGTCGTTGAGGAATCATGGAGGGGACATTTCAAGCGCCGGGCATCGGCATGCCCAGCAGGCGGGCGGGATCGAAAAGAGGCAGGTCGGGCTCCTGGCCGAGGATGTGCTGGGCCATGATCCGGCCCATGAACGGGCCGCTGGTGTAGCCCGAGTGCGCGCTGCCGATCACATAGGCCTGCGGCACGCCGGGCACGTCGCCGATGATGGGCATCGCATCCGCGGTCTCGGCCTCGAGGCCGAGCCAGATGCGCGCGATGCGGGCTTCGGCCAGCGCCGGTACCGCGTAGGCCGCGAGGCGCACGTTGCCCACCAGGTTCTGCGGGCGGGCCTCGACGCCGCCGCGCTCTCGGTCGCCATCGCCCTGCCAGCCGCCGCCGATCAGCACGGTGCCGTTGGCGAACTGCTTGAGCGAGAGCAGACCGCTCGCGACGCTGAGCACGGTGCGCATCACGGGGCGGATGCGCTCGGTGATGATGAGTTGGTTGATCAACACCTTGATCGGAATCTGCACGCCGAGCCAGGCCAGCATGTTCTGGATCCACACGCCGCCGGCCAGCACCACCCGCTTCGCGTGCAGCGGTGCGCGGCCGGCGGCAGCGTCGAGACGAATCACGTGGCCCGCATCGCCCGAATCGATGGCCGCAACCGGCGCGTTTTCGAGCACCTCGACGCCGGCGTGCGTGAGCGCATGGCGGAACGCCCGGCCCGTGAGGTAGGCGCTTGCGAAACCATCAATCTCGCAGTAACCCGCCTTCAGCAGGCCGGAATGCAGGCCGGGCTCGATCTCCCGCGCACGCTCGGGCGTGATCACCTCGATCGGCGCGCCATACGCGCGGCGGGCCTTGGCGCGCAATTCGACCAGTTCGCACTCCGCCTCGGTGAAGGCCAGCGTGAGCCCGGGCACGTGGGTCGCGAGCACCCCCATGCCGAGCCACCTCTCCGCATCCATCCACATCTGCCACGCGCGCATGGCATAGGGCACGAGCGCGGCGCGCGTCATGTGCAGCGTGAGCGTGCCGGCGTTGACGCCCGAGGCTTCGCGGCACAGCGGTCCGCGATCGACCACCGCCACCCGCATGCCGCCCTCGGCCAGATGCAGGGCGGTGGCGCAGCCCATGACCCCGCCGCCGATCACGACCGCGTCGTAGGCCGCCGCATGGCGCGTGGCCTCGCTCACAGCGGGGCCGCCTTCGGAATGGGGATGTCGGCGTAGGTGTAGTCGCCCGCCACCTCGGCGAGCGAGACCGGACGCAGCGGCGCGCGGCCCGTGAAGCAGCCCACTGCCTCGCGACTGCCGACATGCGCTGCGAGCAGTGCCCCGGCCACATCGCCGCAGCTTCGGCCCTGGCACGGTCCCATGCCGCAGCGGGTCCAGGCCTTGAGCTGGTTCATGTCGCGTGCACCGTCGCGCGCTGCCGCATCGATCTCGGCGCGGGTCACGTCTTCGCAGCGGCACACGATGGTGTCCGCGGCAATGCCGGCAACCGTGCCTTCGCGCAGTGCCATCAGGCCCGCCATCGCACGCCCGAATCGTGCAGGCTTGTGCCATTGCGCCAGCAGGCGGGCGCGTTCGCTTGCATGGACCTCTGCCACCAGCCGGCCGAGGTCGTGCGCACAGGCCAAGGCTGCCAGTTCGCCATGGGCGCCGGCCGCGGCGGCGCCGGCAATGCCCGCGCCGTCCCCTGCGACGTAAAGGCCCGCGACCGAGCTGCGGCCGTCGGCGTCGGTGTCGGCGATCCAGCCGCCGCGTTCCGCGGCATAGCGATGGCGGGCGCGCAGCAGCCGGGTCACGTCGGTGCCCGGTACCAGGCCGTGCCCGACCGTCACGCCGTCGGCCACGAACACGGCTGACGGGACATCGGCAATCGGCTTGCCGGCCGCATCGACACGCAGCGCACGTACCTGAAACCCATTGCCCACCGCCTGGACGGAATGGATGCCGTGCCGGTGGAACACCGGCACACCGGCGATGCGCAGGCTGGCGTACCACTGCGCCCCTCGCCACAGCAGATCGGGGCGGCCAGTGAGCGACGGCAGCGCACGCAGCCAGTCGGCCTGCCCGGCCAGGTCGAGCACCGCGGCCACCTCGCCGCCTGCCTTGAGGATGCCGTTCGCCACCGCCAGCAGCAGCGGCCCGCTGCCTGCCACCACCGTACGGCGTCCCGGCAGCATGTTCTGCGACTTGAGCAGGATCGTCGCGGCGGCCAGGCCCATGACGCCCGGCAGGGTCCAGCCGGGAAAGGGCACGACGCGCTCGGTCGCTCCTGTCGCCACCAGCAGCGCACGCGGCTGCCAGCTGACGGTGCCATCCGGACCGATCAGGTCGGTGCGCAGACTCGTACCGACGTTCCACACCTTGTGGCCGAAGAGGCAGCGCACGCCGGCCCGGCGCAGTTCTTCGCGCAGGGCATCGCCCTGCCTCGCCTCGGTCGACAGCGCGGCGCCGCTTGCACGTGTGAATCCTGCGGGAAGCGGCCGCCACACCTGCCCGCCCGCGTCGTGGTTCTCGTCGACCAGCAGTACGCTGAGGCCGCAGCCCTGCGCGCGCAGCGCCGCCCGCGCGCCGGCCGGACCGGCACCGATCACGAGCAGATCGACGGACTGGAGCGCTGCCTCAGCCATGACGCTCTTCCCTGAAGGGGAGCGTTTCGACCTCCAGCCCGCCGGCCACCGGCACCTGGCAGGCGAGCAGCTTGCGCGCACCGACCCACACCAGGCATTCCTGGCAGGAGCCCATGAGGCAGAACAGGCCGCGGGGCGCCCCGTTGCGCGGACTGCACCGCAGCTCGCGCCGGCCCGCCGCGAACAGCGCCGCGGCGACGCTTTCGCCCCCGAATGCCCGGACGGTGCAACCATCGACTAGGAATTGCACCGCCGGCCCCCGCTGCACCGCCTGATCGGCACGCAGTGCCGCAGGCGCGGAATAGGAAGACTTCGTCATGAAGAAAAAGCGTCGGATGAGCGATTGAAACAAGCCGGGCAAGTCCAGGCTGGACCCGCTGGATTTTATTGTATACATTTCATATATCGATGTTATTTCTTTTGCAGACATCGATCGAACTGGCATTCGTCTTGCGTTCGTTCCCGCTCTGCGAACCGCGATCGGCGGTTCGATCCAACCATCCATCTCTAGGAGTTCTTCTCGATGAAGCAAATCAGGAACGCAGTCCGCCGCGCCTTGCTGGCGGCCGGATCGCTTGCACTCGGCTCGACCCTGCTGGGGCTGCCGGCGTCCGCGTCGGCGCGAACGCTCGACGAGATCGTTGCCAGCAAGAAGATCGTCATCGGCGTCAATCCCACGCTGCCGCCGCTGGGCATCTTCAACGACAAGAATGAGATCGATGGTTTCGACGTCGAAATCGCACGCAAGCTCGGCGAGCTGCTGGGCGTGAAGACCGAAATCGTGCAGGTCGGCTCGCCCGATCGCATTCCCTTCGTGAGCAGCGGCAAGATCGATGCCGTGCTCGGCGCCATGACGATCACGGCCGAACGCCAGAAAGTCATCGACTTCACCGTGCCGCTGCACACCGAGGTGTTGGGCGTCCTGACGACCAAGGCCAAGCCGTACAAGGACTGGATGGAGCTCAACGACCCCTCGGTCAAGCTGGTCGAGGTGCGCGGCGCCACCCCCGTGAAACTGGTGCAGGAGAAGCTGCCCAAGGCCCAGTTGCTGCTGCTGGACAACTACCCCGACGCGGTGCGTGCGATCGCCCAGGGCCGCGCCGACGCGATGATCGACGTGATGGACTTCATGACCGAGCACACCGCCAAGCACAAGATCGACTGGCGCATCGTGGACGCGCCCATCGACGTCTATTTCTGTGCCATCGGCGTGCAGAAGGGCAACGACGCGCTGCGCGAGAAGCTGAGCGGCGCGATCAAGGAACTGCACCGCAACGGTTATGTGGACGAGCGCTGGAAAAAATGGTTCGGCGGCCCCATGCTGCATGACCCGCGCACCGCGCCGAGCTACAAGTAGGCGTCGCGCCGAATGATCCCGCGCCGCGCGCAGCCTGCCTGCGCGCGGCGCGCATGCACGACCGAGATCCCATGCAATTCGACTACACCCCGGTCCTCGAACGTCTGCCCTACCTCATCGGCGGTGCGTGGCTGAGCCTGCAGATCGCCTTTCTCGCTTTCGCTTTCGGCATGCTGATCGGCCTGGGCGGCGCGTCGGTGCGCGCCTACGGCCCGCGCTGGGCGCGCCGCATCGTCGGCGCCTACGTGGTGTTCTTCACCAACACGCCGCAGCTGGTGCAGATCTTCTTCATCTTCTTCGCACTGCCTGACGCGGGCATCCTCCTGTCGCCCTACCAGGCGGTGCTGATCGGTATGACGCTCAATGCCGGTGCCTACCTCACCGAGATCCAGCGCGCGGGCTTCGAATCGGTGCGCCTGCCCGAGCTCGAGGCGGCGGAGACGCTGGGCTTTTCGCGCCTCCAGACCATCCGCCACGTGATCGTGCCGCACATCGTGCGCGTGCTGTTCCCGCCGCTTTCGAACCAGTACATCCTGATGACGCTCGGCACCTCGATGGCCGCTGTGTTCGGGGTCGAGGAACTCACCGGCCGGGCCTTCAACATCAACTCCGAAACCTTCCGCTCGATCGAGGTGTTCTCGGTCGCCGCGGTGCTCTACATCGTGATCACGCTGATCGCGACGCTGTCGCTCGCCTTCGTCGGCAAGCGCTTCTTCCGCGCCAAGATGAGGTGGTTCTGATGTGGGACCAGATCATCGAAGAGCTGCCGCGCTTCTTCGGCTACTACAACCTGATCTTCTTCGCCAAGGCACTGGGCGCGACCTTCGCGCTGTCGGCCATCGGCTGCATCGTGGGCTTCTCGCTCGGCTTCGTGTTCGCGGCCGTGCGCCTGAGCACGCGGCCTGCGGCGAGGCCGCTGCGCGTGGTGGTGACGATCTTCACCGAGCTGTTCCGGCGCATCCCCTTCCTCGTGACGCTGATGCTGGTGTTCTTCATCTTCCAGGGGATGCATGCGGACCTCAGCATGTTCGCGGTGGCGCTGATCAGCGTGTGCCTGATCGCCACGGCCTTCATCGCCGAGATCGTGCGCAGCGGGCTCGAATCCGTGCACCGCAACCAATGGGACGCCGCCATCACGCTGAACTTCAGCTACCTGCAGACGCTGCGCCTGGTGATCGTTCCGCAAGCCTGGAAGATCATCCTGCCTCCGGTGTTCGGCTTCTTCGTGCTGTTCATCAAGGACACGGCGCTCGCGTCGCAGATCGGCGTGGTCGAACTGGCCTTCGCCGGCAAGACGATGAACAACAAGGGCTTCTCGGCCACGCTCGTCTACGGCACGGTGCTCGCCCTCTATTTCATGCTGTCCTATCCGCTGGCGCGTTTCGGCAAATACCTGGAGAGAAAGCTTGCCCCAACTCGAAATCGTTGACCTCAAGGCCAACTATGGCGCGCACACCGTGCTCGAGCGCATCAACCTGTCGGTCGAGAAGGGCGAGATCGTCAGCCTGATCGGACCCTCGGGCTCCGGCAAGAGCACGCTGCTGCGCGTGCTGATGGGTTTGCTGCCGCCGATTTCCGGCCAGGTGCGCATCGACGGCCAGGCGCTCGACTACAACGACCGCGGGCAGCTGCGCCGCATCCGCTCGCAGATGGCGATCGTGTTCCAGCAGTACAACCTGTTCCAGAACATGACGGTGCTCGACAACGTGACCGTCGCCCCCATCAAGGTGAAGGGGCGGCCGCGCAAGCAGGTGGAAGCCTATGCGACGCAACTGCTCGAAAAAGTCGGCATGGGCAGCAAGCTGCAGTCCTACCCCGACCAGCTGTCGGGCGGCCAGCAGCAGCGCGTGGCCATCGCACGTGCGCTCGCGCTGCACCCCGGCATCGTGCTGCTCGACGAGGTGACGGCTGCGCTCGACCCGGAGCTCGTCAACGAGGTGCTGGACACGGTGCGATTGCTGGCAGCCGACGGCATGACCATGTTCATCGTCTCGCACGAGATGGGGTTCGTGCGCGAAGTGTCGAGCAAGGTCGTGTTCATGGACGGCGGGCAGGTGGTCGAGGTCGGCGACCCGAAGCAGATCTTCGATCAGCCCCGCGAAGCGCGCACGCGCGAGTTCGTCGGGAAGATCCTGCGGCACTGACCGCGTTCGCCCGGGCTATGGCGAGAACTCGCTCACCAGCCCGTTGCTGAGCCGCGAGAGCGTGTAGCGCGCGAGATTTCGCAGGTGCGCCACCACGGCCTCCTCGGCCGCCTTTTCGTTGCCCGCGATGTACGCGTCCAGGATGGCCAGATGCTCCTTGCGGTCGTCCTCGATGCGCTTGAAGGGATCGACCACCTCGAACAGGCGGCACAGCACGCGCAGATGGGCGATGGTGTCGGCCAGCATCGCATTGCCGGAGGCGCGCGCGAACAACCCGTGGATCTCGTCATCGGCCTGCCAGTGGCTGGAGCCCTGCTGGCTCGAGTCCAGCGACAGGATGCTGGCGCGCAGGTTCCGCACCTCTTCGGCCGGCACGCGCCCCATGGCAAGCGACACCGCCTGCGACTCCAGGCGTTCGCGTACCTGCAGGCACTGGAAGTAATGCGACGCCGCGATGCGCCGCACCGCATAGGATCGCGCATTGGCGCGCACCAGCAAACCCTCGCCTTCGAGCCGCAGCAGGGCCTCGCGCAGCGGCGTGCGCGACATCTGGAGTCGCTCGGCCAAGCGCCCTTCGACCAGCACTTCCCCACCCGACAGCTCCCGCTGGAGGATGAGCCGCCGCACGACGGCGTAGGCCCGGTCGGTCAGGTTCGTCGACAACTCGGCCGGCGCCTCGGGCGCCGCGGCCTTGCGCGACGGCTTTGCAGGCGTGGCATCGGCAGCCGCGCGAGCGGCGGATTTCTTCGGCCGACCGGGCTTCCTGGCCTCCTCATGCACCGGCGCCTTGGCCGTGACTTTGGATTTCATATGCTTTGTCTACAAATTGTGTGCAATCGAGCGATGCCACAGCATACGGTGTTCTCGCGACCGGCGCCAAGCGCCTGCCTCAATCCTTCACCGGCCCGCGCAGGCTCTTGATCTCCGAACGCTGGCTCTTGCCCTCGAGCCGCCGCTGCTTCGCGCCATAGCTGGGCTTGGTCGGCCGGCGCACGCGCGGCGGCGTGGCGACGCTGTCGACCAGCTCCTGCAGCCGCACCAGCGCGTCGGCGCGGTTCATGTCCTGGCTGCGGTGCTTCTGCGCCTTCAGCACCAGCACGCCTTCCTGCGTGATGCGGCTGTCGCGCAGCGCGAGCAGGCGTTCCTTGACGTCCTCGGGCAGCGAGCTCGCCGCGATGTCGTAGCGCAGGTGCACCGCGCTCGATACCTTGTTGACGTTCTGCCCGCCCGCGCCCTGCGCGCGGATGGCGCTGAACTCGACTTCCAGAGGGTCGATGAGGATGGGCGGACGCGGCGCGGGCATCCGCTATTTTGGCTTGCGCGGTGGTGCCTTCATGTCGAGCCGGTTGACGCTGACCCGCGGTGAGTCCATATTCATCGCAGGAGGTGTGATGCCGTGCCTGCCGTTCGTCCCGCCGCGGTCGCGGGGACCTTCTACCCCGGCGATGCGCTGCAGCTGCAGCGCGAGGTCGGCGATTGCCTCGCCGCTGCCGGCAGCGCTGTCGCCGAGTCCACGAAGCCACCGAAGCTGCTGATCGTTCCGCACGCCGGCTATGTGTATTCCGGCGCCGTCGCGGCACAAGCCTATGCCCTGCTCGCACCATGGCGCGAGCGGATCACGCGCGTCGTGCTGCTCGGTCCGGCCCATCGCTGCGCGGTGCGCGCGCTGGCGGCACCAGAAGCGGACGCCTTCGATACGCCGCTCGGTCGCATCGCACTGGAACATGCGTCCCTGGCCCTGCTCGGCAGCCCGCCGCAGGTCGTGCACGACGACTGGCCTCACGCCTTCGAGCATTCGCTGGAGGTGCAACTGCCGTTCCTGCAGACGGTGCTGAACGACTTCGCGTTGGTCCCCCTGCTCGTCGGCAACGCAAGTCCCTCCGAGGTCGCGCAGATTCTGGAACGGCTGTGGGGCGAAGACGAAACGCTGATCGTCGTCAGCTCCGACCTGTCGCACTACCTGCCGTACGCGCAGGCCCAGGCGCGCGACCGCGCGACGGTGCAGCGCATCCTCGCCTTCGACGGCGCCCTGGTTCCCGAAGAGGCTTGCGGCGCACGGGCGATCAACGGTGCGCTGCAGGCGGCACGCAGCCACCGCCTGCAGCCGCGCCTGCTGGACCTGCGCAATTCCGGCGATACCGCGGGAGACCGCCGCCGCGTGGTCGGCTACGCGGCGATCGCGTTCGAGGCGCCGGCATCATGAGCGCGAGCCATCCCGGGCGCTGGTGGCACAGGTTGGACGACGGGCGCATCCAGTGCGACCTGTGTCCGCGCGACTGCCGGCTGCACGAAGGCCAGCGCGGGATGTGCTTCGTGCGCCAGCGTGTCGGCGACGAAATGGTGCTGACGACCTACGGGCGCAGCTCGGGCTTCTGCCTCGACCCGATCGAGAAGAAGCCGCTGAACCATTTCCATCCCGGCTCCAGCGTGCTCTCCTTCGGCACCGCCGGCTGCAACCTGGCATGCAAGTTCTGCCAGAACTGGGACATCTCCAAGAGCCGCGAGATGGACCGGCTGATGGATGCCGCATCGCCGCAGCGCATCGCCGAGCTGGCGCGCCAGCGCGGCGCCCTGAGCGTGGCCTTCACCTACAACGACCCGGTGATCTTCGCCGAGTACGCGATGGACACCGCCGATGCCTGCCATGCGCTGGGCCTGTTCAGCGTCGCCGTGACCGCGGGCTACATGCACGCCGCGCCGCGGCGCGAGTTCTACGCCAGGATGGACGCGGCCAATGTCGACCTCAAGGGCTTCACCGAAGCCTTCTATTTCCAGCAGACCGGCGCCCACCTCGCGCCGGTGCTCGACACCCTGCAGTACCTGCGCCACGAGACGAGCTGCTGGTTCGAGATCACGACGCTCTTGATCCCCGGCCACAACGACAGCGATGCCGAGATCGAGGCGATGAGCCGCTGGATCGCCGAGCACCTCGGGCCGGACGTGCCGCTGCACTTCACCGCCTTCCATCCGGACTACAAGATGATGGACGTGCTGCCGACGCCGCCTGCCACGCTGACGCGCGCCCGCTCCATCGCGCTCGCCAACGGGCTGAACCATGTCTACACCGGCAATGTCCACGACGTGGAAGGCGGGACGACCTGGTGCCCGCATTGCCGCGCGCCGCTGGTGCGCCGCGACTGGTATCTCGTGCTGGGCTGCGAACTCGATGCGCGCGGCGAATGCCCGCACTGCGGCACGCCGATCGCAGGCCGCTTCGGCGCCTTCAGCCACGGCTTCGGCCGGCGGCGCATCCCGGTGCGGGCAGCGCAATCACTGCCATCATAAAGGAGACCTCCATGAGCCTGACCCTCACTTCCACCGCGTTCGCACCGGACGGCGCGATACCGCCCATCCACACCTGCGAAGGCAAGGACGTGTCGCCGCCGCTGGCGTGGAGCGGCGCACCCGCGGCGACCCTGAGCTTCGCGCTCATCGTCGACGACCCGGATGCGCCCGATCCGGCGGCGCCCAAGATGACATGGGTCCACTGGGTGCTCTACAACATCGGCGCGGAGGCCGGCGAGCTTCCCGAAGCGGTCAAGACGGCGGCATTGCCGGCGGGCACGCGCGAGGGCGTCAACGACTGGGGCCGCACGGGCTATGGCGGGCCTTGCCCGCCCATCGGCCGCCACCGCTACTTCCACAAGCTCTACGCGCTCGACGCCGTGCTGCCGGAACTCGAGCGCCCGGACAAGGCCGCGCTCGAGAAGGCGATGAAGGGACACGTGCTCGCACAGGCGGAGCTGGTGGGCACGTACGAGAAGCGTCGATAGACGCTACTTCAGCGCCGCCTCCACCGCCAGCGCCACCGCGGCCAGCCGCGCATCGTCGCCCTGCACCGAGGAGAGCATGAGTCCCACCGGCAATTCGCCCGCGCGGTGGCAAGGCAGGCTGAAGGCGCAGCCGTCCAGGTAGTTGATCGCGAAGGTGTTGCGCAGCAGCAGGCCGTTGGCCTTGAAGAAAGCCTCGTCCGAGCGCACCAGTTCGTCGATCGGCGGCGCGACGATGGGCACCGTCGGGCACAGCAGCGCATCGAAGCCTTCGAGCGCGCGCTCGGTGCGCGCGATCCAGGCGCGGCGCTTGTCCTGCATCGCGATGTAGTCTGCCGCGCTCGCCGTGGCACCGGTCGCGATGCGCGCGGCCACGCGCGGGTCGAATCGCTCGCGCGCCTGCGCCAGGCGCTCGCGATGCACCGCATGCGCCTCGACCGCCGAGAAGCCGCCGGGCGCGTTGAGCTGCGCGATCTCGGCCAGGTCCGGCAACCCGATGTCGACAATCAGAGCGCCGGCCGCAGACAGGATCTTCAGCGCACGGTCGAAGGCGCTGGCCACCGCGGGCTCGATGCCGTCGAACATCAGCGTCTGCGGCACGGCGAAGCGCATGCCCGCGAGCGGCCGTTGCCGCACGGCCAGCGGCGCATCGGCGATGACGGTGTCGACCCGCAGGCAGTCCTCCACGCTGCGCGCCATCGCGCAGACCGTGTCGAGCGTGCGCGACAGCTCCAGCGCGCCGGTGCGCGGCGTGCGCGCCTGCGTGCTCTTGAAGCCGACCAGCCCGCAGAGCGCGGCCGGAATGCGGATCGAGCCGCCGGTGTCCGAGCCCAGGCCGGCGACCGCCAGCCCCAGCGCCACCGACACGGCGGCGCCCGAGGAGGAGCCGCCCGGGATGCGCGCCACCGCGGCGTCCGCCGGATTGCGCGGCGTGCCGTGGTGCGGATTGATGCCCACGCCCGAGAAGGCGAACTCCGTCATGTTGGTCTTGCCGACGATGGCGGCGCCGTTCGCGCGCAGCCGCGCCACGGCCGGCGCGTCGGCCACAGCCGGCAGCTCGTCGCGGCAGACGATGGAGCCGGCCATGGTGGTCTCCCCGGCCACGTCGTAGAGATCCTTGACCGACACCGGCAGGCCGGCGAGCGCAGGCAGCGCGACGCCCGCGCGCAGCGCCGCATCGGCATGGCGCGCCGCGGCCAGCGCGGCCTCGGCATACAGCTGCGTGAACACATGCTGCGCACCCGAGGCCGCGGCGCCTTCCAGCGCCTGGGCGACGAGATGCTCGTGCGAGAGTTCGTCGCGCGCCATGCGGCTGCGCAGCGCGGCGATCGTCTCGCCACTCATCACGCCACCACCGGCAGCGGCTGGACCGCATAGCGATGCACGATGCTGCGCTTCAGGCGCGGATCGTGGATCTCGATCTCCATTTCGGGCGCAGGCCGGATGCCCTCGCCGCGTGCGTTTGGCAGCGCGCCCAGCGTGCCGCAGGTCATGAAGCATCCCTCTTCGCTGTCTTCGAAAATGCCGTCGCGCAGCGAAGCGAGCGGCCGGATCGCCGCCAGGCTGCCCTGCTGGTAGCTCACCCACTTCCCATCCTCGAGGATGCGCGAGCGCAGCTGCAGTTCGTCCTGGTAGTGGGCCACGTCGGCCCAGCGCCATGCGGCCGTGGCCACCGGCTTGGCGCACATCTGCTTGGAGACCGCGACCGAGTAGCCCTCCACCTTGCGGTCGGTGTGGTCCGAGCCGACGCTGAGCCACCATTCGCCGCGCGCGAAGAACAGCACCGGCTCGGCCTCGCCGGAACTCTGCTCGCCGAGCGCCTCGATCGCGGGCGCCTGCGTCAGAAGGTTGGCGCCGACGCGGTAGTAGAGCGGCACGCCCGAGGGACGCGGCACGCCGATGGCCTCCAGCTCCTCGATGTGGTGTGCGATGGCGGCGGCGTCGCGGCCGGTCCAGCCCGCGACCACCAGGCGTTGCGGCGCGCTGGCGATCAGTTGCGCGGAGCGCGTGCCGTCGGCAGCGACCGACTCGCAGGCGAAATGAAGCTTCGATGGCATGAATGAAAGTCCTAAATAAGCACGCCCGGCAGCCACAGCGCGATGGCGGGGAACACCATCAGCACGATGATCGCGAGCATGTAGACGCCCATGAAAGGCAGAACGCCGGAGAACACGTCGGTGATCGGCCCGGGCTGCCGTCGCATGCCCTGCAGCACGTAGAGCACGGTGCCGTCGGGCGGGCTGATCATCGCGATCTCGACCAGCATGGTGATCACCACGCCGAACCACACCGGGTCGTAGCCCAGCGCCGTCACCACCGGAAAGAGCAGCGGGATGGTGGTGATCACCATCGACATGCCTTCCATGAAGGTGCCCAGCGCGAGGTAGAAGCCGATGATCACCAGCATGATCACCCAGCCCGGAAAGGGCAGCCCCGTGAGGAACTTCGCCAGCATCTGCGGAATGCCCAGCGAGGAGAGGATGTAGTTGAGGAAGTAGGCGCCGAACAGGATCAGCGCGATCATCGAGGTGGTGCGCGCGGTGGCGCGCATCGATTCCGCCATCATCTTCCACGTCAGCTTGCGGTCTGCCAGCGCCAGCACCACGCTGCCGGCCACGCCCAGCGCGGCCGATTCGGTGGGCGTGGCCCAGCCGGCGTAGATGGTGCCGAGCACTAGTGCGATCAGCAGGGCCGTCGGCACCAGGTCCGACAGGCTCGCGATGCGATGCTTCCAGGTGATGGCCTTGGAAGCCGCGTCGCCGTGCAGCTCGAGCTTGAAGCTGTAGTAGAGGATCACCGCCGTGAACAGCAGCACCACCAGGATGCTCGGCCCCACCGCAGCGAGGTAGAGCGCACCCACCGAGGTCTCGGTGATCAGCCCGTAGATGATGAAGGTGATGCCCGGCGGGATCAGGTTGCCCAAGGCACCACCGGCCGCCAGCGAGCCCAGCACCAGCTTCGGGGGGTAGTGGCTCTTCTCGAAATACGGCAGCGCGACCGAACCCATGGTCGCGGCCGTCGCCACGCTGGAGCCGGCCACCGCCGAGAACACGCCGCAGGCCATGACGTTGGTGTGCAGCAGGCCGCCGGGCAGTCGGCCCATCCAGATGTTGAGCGCGCGGTAGAGCCGCTCGGAGAGCCCGGCGCGCAGCATGATCTCTCCCATCAGCAGGAAGAGCGGGACCGACACCAGCACGAAGTTGGTCGAGGGCCCCCAGATCATTTCGCCGATGAAGTTCCAGAACGGCCGGTCCGACAGGCCGAAACCCGCCAGCAGCGAGAGCACGGCCAGCGCGGCGCCGACATAGATCCCGCCCGCGAAGAAGCCGACGAAGGCGAGCAGCACCGCGGCCAGCGCCCACCAGGGCACGCCGGCCGAGGCCACGGCGGCGGCATGGCCCTGCACGCCGAACAAGGAAGCGCCGCCGATCAGGAGGCCGATCGCGACGATGAAGACGATGGCGATCATCGGGTGGCTCCTGCGGCGGCGACGGGCTGCATGCCCTGCTGCGCTTCGGCCACGGCCTCGAGCGTTTCGGCGGCTTCGTCGATGTAGGTGCGCGCCATCAGCATGCGGTCCATCGCATCGGCATCGCCGATCGCCAGCTGGCGCAGCGCGCGCGCCGCGATGGCCAAACCGGCCAGGAGCAGCAGCGCCAGGCCCGCGGCCCACAAGCCCTGCGGAATCGCCAGCGGCGTGTGCAGCGCCGACAAGTCGGTGGCGCCGAAGTCCCACGAGTCCTTGGCGAGCGAGAACGCGCCCCAGGCGAAGAAGCCGGTGGCGACCAGCAGCGCGAGCAGCGAAGCGAGGTGCAGCCACACGCGCATCTTCAGCGGCAGCTTCTGCACCAGCACGTCGATGCGCACATGGCCGCGCTCGAACAGCGTGCCGGCCAGGCCCCAGCTCATGCCGATGGCCATCAGATAGCCGGTCACTTCGGTTGTCGCCTCGGTCGAGAAGCCCAGCAGGCGCCGCGCCCCGATGTCGAAGCAGATCAGCACCGTGATGACCAGGTAGCACCAGCCGGCGATGGTCATCGCCTTGCCGCTGACCCATTCGAGCGCGCGGAACATCAGCGGCTCGCGGCGTACTTGATGCCGGTGATCGGCGCGATCACGTCGTTGTAGACCGCCACGCAGCGTTCGCCGCAGCGCTTGATCCAGCCGGGCAGCACGTCATCGGCGAGCTGCTTCTTGAGGGTGGCGCTCACGTCGCCCTGCGGCTTGCCCTCCACCATCGGCTTCTTGACCAGCGTGTGCAGCTTGCAATCGGCCGCGCGGCCGACATTGCAGGCGATGCCGTCGTTGGTGGCTTCGACACCGAGCTTCCACTGCGCCTCCTGCACTTCGGACATCGTCTTCTCGAACTGCGCGCGCACGGCCGGATCGAGCTTATTCCACCAGGCCAGGTTGACGAAGTAGCCCGAGGTGGACCACGAAAGCGGCAACGTGTAGAGGTGCGTCGTGACCTCGGGCCACTTCACACCGTTGCCCGACCCCGCGCCGGTGATGCCGCAATCGACCGTGCCGCGCTCCAGCGCGGTGTAGACCTCGCCGAAGGCCAGCGACACCGGCTGCGCGCCCAGGCCCTTCATGAGGTCGGCCGCCGAGGGACCGTTGGTCCGCACTTTCAGGCCCTTCAGGTCCGCGAGGCTCGCCACCGGCTTGCGGCAGAACAGCATCTGGCCCGAGAAGGGATAGGTCGCGACCAGCTTGATGCCCAGGCGTTCGAGTTCCTTGTTGGCCACCGGCACCATCGCATCGGCCACCTTGCGGGCCTGCGCGATGTCGGCGTTCATGCCGGCCAGGTCCACGCCGTCGAGCATGGGCACGTCGCCCGACACGGTAGTCAGCGGCGCGGCGGCGATGTCGACCTGGCCCGAGCGCACCAGGCGCAGCACTTCGGGGCCGTTGACGTTGCGTTCGGGCCAGGACGAGAGCGTGACTTCCACGCGTCCGTTGGTGGCCTTGGCCATGCCGTCGCGCAGCAGCGGCTGGTCGACCTTGGTGTACTGCGGCAGGTTGGGCGCCACCTGGGTAATGGCCTGCACGGCGATCTTCGGGCCGGCGGGCACCTGGGCGAAGGCAGACACGGCAGCCAGCATCGCGGCGGCTGCGAGGCATGCAAGAGGAGGCAGGGAACGCTTCATCAGGAACTCCTGGAGGGAAACAAAGAGAAATGGAACGAGGAAGGGGGAGCGGCAGGCCGGACGGCTGCCTCACCCGTAGTACTGGAATTCGAGCATCACGCAGCCCGCCGGCGACGCGAAGGGGCCGTGCCAGACGCCCGGCGGGCGGCAGGCGAAGGTGTAGGGGCCGAAGGCTTCGCCACCCTGCCCTTCGGCATTGCAGCCGACCACGAGTTCGCCTTCGACGATGAAGACCTCCTCGTGGAAGTCATGGATCACCGGCCGGTCGATCAGCGCGCCGGCGGCCCAGCGTGCGAGCCGCGTGCGCGAGCCGGTGCGGGCCGCCGCGTCGAGGTTGTCGGCGAGCACCAGTTCCTCGATGCGACCGGCGGAAGAAGGCACCGGCACCCAGGCGGTCGATGCCGCATCGAGCCGGATCGCGAAGAACTCGCGATGTAATTTGCTTGACATGGCCTTGTGCATGGCGCGCAGTGTTGTCGCGCACCCCTGCCCCGTCAAACGGGAAATTTTTTTGGAGGCCGATAGGATTTTCTGATGCACGGCCCTGGCGCATGCCGCCGCCCCAGCAACGGGCGCGCGGTGTACCGAATGAGGGCAGACTCTAGGGCGCGAGCACGTCGTCGCGGCTGTTGGCGACGAACTGGTCGCAGGCCGCCTGGGCCATGTTGACCAGCGCCTCGGCCAGCGGCGAGGCGGGTTCCAGCCGCATGCTGGCAACCAGCGGCAGCGGGATCGGCAAGGGGTCGACGTCGAGCACGACGAGGCGCCCGAGGCGCAAGTCTTCCTGGATCACGGCGAGCGGCAGCAAAGCCGTGCCGAAGCCCGTGCGCGCGAGGTCGACCATGGCGCCCAGCGACGAGAAGTAGCTCACGCGCAGATTGGCGCAGCCGCTCGCGCCCTGTGCGATGTTGCGGTAGACGCCCGACTCGCGATGGAAGGAAATGATGGGCTGCTCGGCGATGTCGGCAAAGGACAGCAGCTTGCGCGCCGGCAGCTTCAGCGCCAGGCTCGGGCTCGCGACCCAGCGCATCGCGAAGTTCACCATGCGCCGGTTGTCGATGAAGCCCGGCGTGATCTCCTCGGAGAGGATGGCGCAGTCCAGCGTGCCGCGCAGCAGGTCGTCGCGCAGGTGCGGCGTGATGTCCGAGTCGAGCTCAAGCGTGGCGTTGGGGTAGCGCTCGGCAAAGCGCGACAGCAAGTCGGGCAGCCAGGTATGGACCACCGTCTCGATCACGCCGATGCGCAGCATGCCGGAGAAGGCATCGGCCTGGCCCATGGCACCGATCATGCGTGCCTGCATCTCGATCATGCGTTCCGCATAGGGCATGAGCTCGGTGCCGTGGTAGGTGAGCATGACGCCGCGGTGCTCGCGGTCGAAGAGCTTGACGCCGAACTGCTGCTCCAGCGTGGCGATGCGGCTGGAGATGCCGGCCTGCGTGGTGTGCATCTTGTCGGCAGCCGCCTTGAAGCTGCCGAGCTTGGCAACCCAGACGAAGGCCTCGAGAAAACGCACGTTCATGGGCGCAGTCTAGGCGACCCGCCGCAGTGCGGACGATGGGGGGTTCTACTCGCCGCGCGACACCGGACGGGCTTCCACGTCCGTCACACGGCCCGGATCGCGCAGGCGAACGGGGCTGTCGGCGGCTTCGCCGCGCGCTCGCGCCGCAGCCACGTCGGCCGCGGTGGGCTCGGCCGGGCGCGCTGCAGCCCGAAAGCGATCGAAGCCGTGGCGTGGATCGAAGCGCATCACCCACGGCTGGACCGGCTGCCCCGTGAGACGCGCCCAGCCATAGCGCAGGCCCCAGACCGCCGCCAACAGCAGCACGGCAACTGCGAGGCTGGCCGCGAACAAGAGGCCCAAGAAGAAAAGAACGAGGCGCAAAAGTAAGTTGAGCATCGAAGTTAGGCCACGGCCTCCAGGCTTTGTTCCCCGGCCTTGCGGAAGCTGAACTGCCCCGGCGCCTGGATCGGGTCGGTGGTGACGACGATCGTATCCTTCGGCCCGAAGCTGCCGTCGAGCAGCAGCTTCGAGAGCGGGTTCTCGATGCGCTGCTGGATGGCGCGCTTGAGCGGCCGGGCGCCGAACACCGGGTCGAAGCCGACCTTGGCGATCTCCGCCAGCGCCGCCGGCGACACCTCGAGCCCGAGGTCCATCTTGACCAGGCGCTCCTGCAGCACCTTGAGCTGGATGGCCGCGATCGCCTCGATATTCTTGGCGTCGAGCGCATGGAACACCACGGTCTCGTCGATGCGGTTCAGGAACTCGGGGCGGAAGTAGTTCTTCAGCTCGTCCCAGACCGCGTCCTTGATCTCTTCGTTCGGCCGGCCCACCATCGCCTGGATGATCGGCGAGCCGATGTTGCTGGTCATCACGATCACCGTGTTCTTGAAGTTCACGGTGCGGCCCTGGCCGTCGGTCAGGCGGCCGTCGTCAAGCACCTGCAGCAGGATGTTGAAGACGTCAGGATGCGCCTTCTCGACCTCGTCGAGCAGGAGCACGCTGTAAGGCTTGCGGCGCACCGCTTCGGTCAGGTGGCCGCCCTCCTCGTAGCCCACGTAGCCGGGCGGCGCGCCGATCAGGCGCGCGACCGAATGCTTCTCCATGAACTCGCTCATGTCGACGCGGATCAGGTGGTCTTCGCTGTCGAACAGGAAGCCCGCGAGCGCCTTGCACAGCTCGGTCTTGCCCACGCCCGTGGGGCCGAGGAACAGGAAGGAGCCGGTCGGGCGGTTCGGGTCCGCGAGGCCCGAGCGCGAGCGGCGAATCGCGTTGGCGACCGCGCCGATGGCCTCGTCCTGGCCGACCACGCGCTGGTGCAGCTTCTCTTCCATCATGAGCAGCTTGTCGCGCTCGCCTTGCATGAGCTTGGCCACCGGAATGCCGGTGGCGCGCGCCACGACTTCGGCGATCTCCTCGGCGCCGACTTGCGTGCGCAGCAGCGTGGGCGCGCTGGACTTGCCCTTGTTGGCCTCGGTGTCCTGCGCTTCCTTCAGGCGTTTCTCCAGGCCCGGCAGCTTGCCGTACTGCAGCTCGGCGACCTTGTTGAAGTCGCCCTTGCTGGTGAACTCGGCGATCTGGAACTTGATCTTGTCGATCTCCTCGCGGATCTGTGCGCTGCCCTGGGCCTGCGCCTTCTCGGCCTGCCAGATCTCGTCGAGATCCGCGATTTCCTTCTGCAGGCGCTCGATCTCGCCTTCGATCAGCGCCAGGCGCTTCTGCGAGGCCTCGTCCTTTTCGCGCCGCACGGCCTCGCGCTCGATCTGCAGCTGGATCAGGCGGCGATCGAGCCGGTCCATCACCTCGGGCTTGGAGTCCATCTCGATCTTGATCTTGGCCGCGGCCTCGTCGATCAGGTCGATGGCCTTGTCGGGCAGGAAGCGATCGGTGACATAGCGGTCGGACAGCTCCGCCGCGGCGACGATCGCCGGGTCGGTGATGTCGACGCCGTGGTGCACCTCGTACTTTTCCTTCAGGCCGCGCAGGATCGCAACCGTCGCCTCCACGCTGGGCTCGCCCACCAGGATCTTCTGGAAGCGGCGCTCCAGCGCGGCATCCTTCTCGATGTACTTGCGGTATTCGTCGAGCGTGGTGGCGCCCACGCAATGCAGCTCGCCGCGCGCGAGCGCGGGCTTGAGCATGTTGCCGGCGTCCATCGCGCCCTCGGCCTTGCCGGCGCCGACCATGGTGTGCAGCTCGTCGATGAAGACGATGGTCTGGCCCTCGTCCTTCGCGAGCTCGTTGAGCACGGTCTTCAGGCGCTCCTCGAATTCGCCGCGGTACTTGGCGCCGGCGAGCAGCGCCGCCATGTCGAGCGAGAGCACGCGCTTGCCCTTGAGCGACTCGGGCACCTCGCCGGCGACGATGCGCTGCGCCAGGCCTTCGACGATGGCGGTCTTGCCGACACCGGGCTCGCCGATCAGCACGGGATTGTTCTTGGTGCGGCGTTGCAGTACCTGGATGGCGCGGCGGATTTCCTCGTCGCGGCCGATCACCGGATCGAGCTTGCCGAGGCGAGCGCGCTCGGTGAGGTCCAGGCAGTATTTCTTGAGCGCTTCGCGCTGGCCCTCGGCATCGGCGCTGTTCACGCCCTGCCCGCCCCGAACAGCATCGATAGCGGCTTCGACCGATTTGCGCGTCACGCCGTGGCTGCGCGCCAGGTTGCCGATCTCGGCCTTGCTGTCGGCCAGCGCGAGCAGGAAGAGCTCTCCGGCGATGAACTGGTCGTTGCGCTTGATGGCTTCCTTCTCGGTCGCCTGCAGCAGCTTGCCCAGCTCGGGGCCGACCTGAACCTGGTCATGGCCCTGCACCTGCGGCAGCTTCTTGATCGCCGCTTCGGCGGCCTGCAAGAGGCCCGGCACGTTGGCGCCGGCGCGCTCGAGCAAGGCCCGCGGGCCGTCGTCCTGGCGCAGCATGGCCACCAGCAGGTGGACCGGTTCGATATAGGGGTTGTCGTTGCCGAGAGCGAGCGATTGCGCGTCGGCGAGGGCTTCCTGGAATTTGGTTGTGAGTTTGTCTTGGCGCATGAATGACTCCGATTCCCCGGCATGTAGGGGTGGGCGGCACCGAATTCAAGCGGAAAGCAACGACCCTACACCTAAACAGGCAGCGAGGAAAAGAAGTCCATGATCTCGCGCCCCAGCGCCTCTTCGCCGCTGTTGAAGTGGGCCATGACGGACATGTGGTTATGGCCTCGCATCTGCAGAAAACGCGGTGCGCGCCGGCGCGCGTCGGCCAGGCGGTGAGCGAATTCGAGCCCGTAGACATCGAGCAGGGGGTTCTCGAACTCGGCGATCACGATGAAGGCGGGGATGTCGCTCAAGCCCGCAAGGCGCATCGGCGAGCGCGCTGCATAGAGCGAAACGTCGTCGCCGAAGTAGGCACGGACGCCCGGCGCATTGGGGTTCTCGGGCGATTGGTCGGCCTGGAGGCGCGCCGAGACGAGCACTACGGCCCGCGCATGGCATCCGCCCGGCTGCAGATCCGGATCGAATGCGTAGTTCGCCACATGCGTCCCGCCCGCGGAATGGCCGATCAGCATCATGCGGGACGGATCGCCTCCGTAATCCGCCACCTGTGCATGCAGCCAGGCCGTGGCCTGGGCCACGTCGCGCGCACCGCCGGGGTAAGGCGCCTCGGGCGCCAGCCGGTACTCGATATTGACGCCGACGAAGCCCTGCCGCGCGAACCAGTGAAGCACGTTGTCGTAGAGCTCTGCGCTCGTGCACTTGTCGCCGCGCACGAAGGCGCCGCCATGGACGAAGGCCACCACCGGCGCATGCCTCGCGCCGCTCGGGCGAAAAATGTCGAGCACCTGGCGTGCGTGCGTGCCGTAGGCCAGGTTCCGCGCCACCGCCACGCCTTTTTTGGGAGCGCTCGCGAGCAGCGGTGCGTAGGCGTCCTTGACGCGTTGACTGTGCCCTGGGAGATCGAGCGCCCAGCGCGGGCCGATCTCGGCCATCAGCGCGCGCAGGGTTTCGGGACCCTCGATCATTCCGTCATTGCGCGAGCCCCGCGTTCTTGACGACCACCGACCACTTGCCGACTTCGCTGCGCGCAAAAGCGGCGAAGGCGTCGGGCACGGCCTCTTCGGGCTGTGCGCCGAGCTCGTGCAGGCGCTTCTGCATGTCCGGCATCCTGAGCACGGCCGTGATCTCGGCGTTGAGCCGATCGAGCACCGGCTTCGGCAGTCCGGCTGGCGCGAAAACGCCGAACCAGGCTGTGACCTCGTAGCCCGCGAGCCCGCTCTCGATCACGGTCGGCACCTCGGGCAACAAGGCGCTGCGCGTCCTGCCGGTCACTGCCAGCGCGTTGAGCTTGCCGGACTGCACATAGGGCAAGGCCGTGGCCTGCAGATCGAACATCAGCGGCACATGGCCCGCCACCACGTCGTTGAGCGCGGGAGCGCTGCCCTTGTAGGGCACGTGCAGCAGCTTGATGCCGGCGGCCGAGGCCAGCAGCTCGCCGGCCAGGTGGTTGGAGGTTCCGAGCCCGGCCGATGCGTAGCTCAGCTCGCCGGGTCTGGTCTTGGCCTGCGCGACCACATCGGCCACGTTCCTGGCGGCGAAGGACGGATGTGCCACAAGCACGAAGGGAATGGAGGCCAGCGGCGCAACCGGCGTGAAGTCTTTCACCGGCTCGTAGCCGACCTTGTTCATGGCCGGATTGATGGCCTGCGAGCTGACGGTGCCCATCAGCAGCGTGTAGCCGTCGGCTGCGGCAGCCGCGACGAACCTGGCGCCGATGGCGGTGGCCGCACCGGCGCGGTTGTCGACGACCACCGGCTGCCCGAGCCGCTCGGCCAGCTTCTGGCCCACGGTGCGCGCAAGGATGTCGGCCGAGCCGCCGGCCGGGTACGGCACCACCATCGTGACCGGACGCTGCGGATACGCGCCCTGCGCATGAACCGGCGGCGCGAGCGCGACCGCGCCGACGGCCGCCATCAGGCAGCAGCCCAAAGTTTCCATCAGTCGGTTCATGGCTTCGTCCTCAATGCGCCGAAACCGCGGCGCGATCCACTTCGGGCACTTCCGGTATCTCGACGCCGTAGGGCGCGACGTCGGCGCGGATCCGGTCCAGCGCACGCCGGATGATCGCGATCTCCTGGTCGGGATGGGTCGCGCCCAACCCGTGCTCGGCCGCCAGCGCCCGGTTGCGCCCTGCCCGCACCCGCTCGTCGTCAGGCAGGTTGACCACCGCATAGACGCCGTTGAGCAGGCTGCCGCGCAGTTTCTTGGCCACCTTTTCGCCGAGCAGGCGGCGCTCGTCCGCGGACAGCTCGGCAAAGAACCTGCGCATGATGATGCGGCCGAACTGGATGTGCCGCGCCTCGTCGCGCAGGATCAGCTGGCAGGCGGTGCGGATCGACTTGAAGCGCGCGTTCTCGTAGCGCGCCTGCAGCAGCTCGCCCGAGAGCTGCTCGAACAGCGTGTTGACCGCGAGCCCCGCGAAGAAGGACATCGCCTTTTCGTCGCGCTCGTCGTGGAAGCGCGGGATCACCGCCTTGAAGTAGTCGGCGCGCGGCTCGTCCTGGTAGCCAGCCAGCCCGCGCGCGACGAGGAATGAGGCCTCGTGATGGCGCAGCTCCTCCGCGATGAAGTTGACGATGTGCTGCTTGATCTCGAAAGGCTGGTGCGCGAACACGGCGTCGCGCAGCCGTTCGGTGCCGTAGGGAATGGCACCGTGCTCCATCCAGGCGCGCAGGCTCCACCATTCCGCACCGGCTTCTCGCACCTCGGCGGGAAGCTCCGCGTCGCGGAGGTCCGAGAAATCGATCGCGGCCGGATTCCATGCCAGTTCGCGCGATTGTTCGCACAGGCGCCAGACCTCCGGATATTCGATCTCGGACTTGATGGGATACGGGTTCGGAACCGGGGTGAGTTCTTCGAGAAGCGAAGGCTGCATCGTGTGGTCTTTCTCAGTTTCAGCCGCATGCTGCGGCAGCGCGGGTGCTTCGTCCAATACCGTTTGAAGGGGCTGGTGATAGGCTGGAGCGATCACCAATCCTGGAAGCAGCGATGGACCTTCGTCAGCTCCGGCAATTCGTCGCGGTCGCGGAAGAGCGCAGCTTCCGGCGCGCCGCGGAGCGCCTTCACGTGTCGCAGCCGCCTCTGAGCGTGGCCGTGCAGCGGCTCGAAGCCGAGGTAGGCGCAACCCTGCTGGACCGCACCCGCCACCATGTGCGCCTGACCGTGGCCGGCGAGGCCTTCCTGCGCGAAGCGCGGCGTACGCTGGCGCATGCGCAGCTGTCGATCGAGATCGCGCAGCGCGCAGCGGCCGGCAAGCTCGGCACGCTGCGACTGTCCTTCGTGCCCAGCGCCGCGCTGGGCGTGGTGCCGCGGCTCCTGCGCGCCTTTCGCGAGGACTACCCCGACGTCAAGCTGGTGCTGACCGGCGACACCACCTCGCAGCAGGTGGCGGCGCTCCTGAGCGGCGCCATCGACGTCGGCATCGTCGTGCCACCGCTGCACGACGCGGGCGACTTCCGGATCCAGCCCTTCTGCGACCAGGAGCTCACGCTGGCGGTGCCCGACACGCATCCGCTCGCGCAGCAGAAGCGCGTGCAGCTGCGCGACTTGGCCTCGGAGCCTTTCGTCGGTTTTCCCTTCAAGGAAGGGCCCGGCTTCGAGAGCGTGGTGATGGCGGCCTGCCAGGACAGCGGCTTCATACCGAACTTCGTCCAGGTCGCCTCGCAGATGCAGACCATCCTCGCGCTGGTGGGCGGCGGCCTGGGCATCGCGCTGGTGCCGCAGGCCATGCAGGCGGTGCAGACCGAGCACGTGGTCTACCTGCAGGTGCGGCGGCGCAACGCACCGGTCAAGTACGCGCTGGGGCTGGCCTTCCGGCCGTCCAACGGCAACCCGGCGCTGGATGCCTTCATTGCGATGGCGCATCGGCTGCGCCGGCGATGAAAGCGAAGCGCGCTCGTTCAGAATAGCTTCCCTCGAACCCGGGCACGCGTGTTGCTCGCTCGTTCATTCTTTATTCAATCGTCTGGAGTTGCTCATGTTCTGTTCAAGGTGGATTGCCGCTTCCGCGCCGCGCCGGGTCTTCGCGCTCGGGCTCCTGGCCGCGATTGCGGGCTTCTCTGGCTTCGCGCAGGCGCAGCAGGGCACGCCGATCAAGCTGCTGGTCGGCTTTCCTGCCGGCGCCGGCAGCGACGCGATCGCCCGCACGCTGGCCGAGAAGCTCAAGGACCAGCTGGGCGCGCCGGTGGTGGTCGAGAACCGCGCCGGTGCCGGTGGCCAGATCGCCGCGCAGGCCCTCAAGGCCGCCGCACCGGACGGTCACACGCTGTTCCTCTCGCACGACCACAGCATTTCGATCCTGCCGCAGGTGGTGAAGAACGCGGGCTTCAATCCGGCCACCGATTTCGTGCCGGTCGCCGGCTTCGCGACCTTCGCCAACGTGCTCGCGGTATCGGGCGGTACCCCGGCGAAGAACCTGGACGAGTACCTCAAATGGGTGCGCACCCAGCGCGGCGGCAAGGACACCATCGGCGTGCCGGCGCCGGCCTCGATCCCCGAGTTCCTGGTGAAGATGATCGGCACCAAGTACAAGATCGACGTGCAGTCGGCGCCCTACCGCGGCAGCGCGCCGATGACGGCCGACATGCTGGGCAACCAGATCAGCGCCGGCATCGCCTCGGTGCCCGACTTCATCGAGAACCATCGGGCGGGCAAGGTGCGCATCGTCGCCACCATCGGCAGCAAGCGCCAGGCGCTGCTGCCGCAGGTGCCGACCTTTACCGAGCTCGGCTTCGCGAACCTGGAAGACCTGCCCTACTACGGCGTGTTCGCGCCCGTCGGCACGCCGCAGCCGGTCATCGATCGCTTCGGCGATGCCCTGGCCAAGGTGCTGGCCATGCCAGACGTGAAGCAGAAGCTCACCACGATGGGCCTGACGGTCGCCTACGAGCCGCAAGGCCAGTTCGCGGGGCGCGTGCGGAGCTATACGCAGACCTGGGAAGGCATCATCAAGGCCAGCGGCTTCACCCCTCAATAGTGTTGGCCCCCCGGCTTTTCACGCCGCTTTGCGGCGTGTAACTCCACCCCCCAAAGGGGGAGGCGCGGCCCGCCTTGGGGCGGCCCGGCGGCGGCCGCATGACTCAAGCGTTGCTGACGGTGATGCCCCAGCGCGCCAGGGCGGCATCGTCGTCCACGCGCGCATCGACCCAGCGCGCGCCGTCGGGCGTCTGCTCCTTCTTCCAGAACGGCGCCTGCGTCTTGAGGTAGTCCATCAGGAACTCGCAGGCCTGGAAGCTCTGGCCGCGGTGGGCCGAGATCACCGCCACCATCATGATCTGGTCGAGCGGCTGCAAGAGGCCGACGCGATGGATCACGCGCGCGCCGAGGATGTCGAAGCGGCGATGCGCCTCGTCGATCATGGCTTCGATGGATTTCTCGGTCATGCCGGGGTAGTGCTCGAGCTCCATCGAAGCGACCGCATCCCCATCGTTGCGGTCACGCACGGTGCCGATGAAGCTGCAGACCGCTCCGACCCGCTTGTCGTCGCCGCGCAACGCGGCGATCTCGTGCGCGAGGTCGAAATCGCCTGTTTGAATGAAAACGCGTGGGCTGCCCATGGCCGGATTGTGGCACCGCGCTAGACTGCGGCGATGCCTTCCCGCGCCCCGCACCGCCACCCCGCTTCGCCCGAAGCGATGGCCTGCGTGCGCGTGGGCGGCAAAGCCAAAAAACCAGAGCTCGTCTGACCGGAGCTTCGGTTCCGTCGTCGGATGAGCGACGGAACTGCAAGGCTCCAGCTGAAGCTGTTTTCTCGTGTGCGCGCATCCGATGGTGGTTCTTCCATCGGTCGATTCCTGAAGGACATCCGCGTGCACCCCTCTTCTTCCACCCCTGATTTCTCGGGCCTCTGGATCCCGCTCGTGACGCCGTTTCGCAAGGGCGGCACCGTCGACCACGCGGCGCTCGCCGCGCTGGCCGAGCGGCTCGCGTCCACCGGCATTGCCGGCTTCGTGGTCTGCGGCTCGACCGGCGAGGCAGCGGCGCTCGACGGCGACGAACAGCTGGCCGTGCTCGCCACGGTCGCGAAGGCCGCGCCCGCGCTGCCGCGCATCATGGGCATCTCGGGCTACCACCTCGGCAAGACGCTGGACTGGGTGCGCCAGCTGAACGACTTCGGGCTGGCCGGGCTGCTGGTGCCGGCGCCGAGCTACATCCGGCCCTCGCAGGCAGGCCTCCTCGCGTGGTTCGGCGCGATCGCTGAAGCGAGCGCCGTGCCGCTCCTGGTCTACGACATCCCCTACCGCACCGGCGCGACGATCGCACGCGAGACGCTGCTCTCGCTGGCGGCCGACCCGCGCATCCGCGCCATCAAGGACTGTGGCGGCGACTTGGCCAAGACGCGGGCGCTGATCGCCGACGGCCGGCTGCAGGTGCTGGCCGGCGAAGACGCACAGCTCTTCGGCACGCTGGCCGAGGGCGGCGTGGGCGCCATCGCGGCCAGCGCGCATCTGCAGACCGCGCGTTTCGTGCAGGTCGCGCAGCTGTTGCGCGAAGGCCGGCTGGCCGAAGCGCGCGCGCAATGGCAACCGTTGCTGCCCTTGATCGAAGCGCTCTTCGCCGAACCGAACCCCGGACCGTTGAAGGCCGTGCTCGCCAACGAAGGATGGATGCAGGACGAGTTGCGCGCGCCGATGACGCGGGCCGGCAGCGCGCTGCGCGAGCACCTCTTCCGGATGCAGGCCGCGCTCAGCCGCCCGTGACCGGCGGGAAGAAGGCCACTTCCTGGCCTTCGCGCAGCACAGCGCTCTCGGCGCTCATGACCTGGTCGAGCGCCATGCGCACGGCCTTGCCGCGAGCCAGCGCGCTTGAATGGGGCTCGCCGCGCGCGATCAACTCGTCGCGCAGCGCGGCCAGATCGGACGCGCCGGTCTCGACGGTCTCGCTGCCGGTTCCCAGTGCCTCGCGCACCGAGGCGAAATAGCGCACCGTGACTTTCATGTTCAGGCCAGGAGCGATGCGAAGGGAATGAACTGCACGGTGTCGCCGGCCTTGAAGGGCCGGCCCGCCGGCGTGTCGATCACGCCGTCGCCCCAGACCATCGAGGTCAGCACACCGGAGCTCTGGTTGCCGAACAGGTCGAGCCCGCCCGCGGCGTTGCGCCGCGCGCGCAGGAACTCGCGGCGCCGGTCGGCGCGCGGCCAGTCGAAATCGGCACGCATCGCGATCGGCGCCGGCGCCACGCGCGTCGCGCCCTGCAGAGTGAGCAGGAACGGGCGCACGAGCAGCAGGAATGTCAGGAAGCTCGAAACCGGGTTGCCGGGCAGCCCGGTGAGGTGCGCGTCGCCGATGCGGCCGTAGGCGAAGGGCTTGCCCGGCTTCATCGAGAGCGACCACAGGTCGAGCTGGCCCAGCGCCTGCACGGCGGCCTTGATGTGGTCTTCCTCGCCGACCGACACGCCGCCGGTGGTGATGATCACGTCGCTGCGAAGCGACGCGGCGCGCAGGGCCTCGATGGTCGCGTCGCGCCGGTCAGGCACGATGCCCAGATCGTTCACCTCGCAGCCCAGCCGCTGGAGCAGCGCCCGCATGAAGAAGCGGTTGGAGTTGTAGATCGAGCCCGGCTTCATCGCCTCGGGCGCCACCTCGCCGGGCATCACGAGTTCGTCGCCGGTCGACAGCAGCGTGACGCGCGGGCGTTTCGCCACCTGCAACCGGTCGAGGCCGACGCTGGCGGCCAGCCCCAGGCCCGCGGGCGTGAGGCGTTCGCCCCTGGACAGCACCACGTCGCCGGCCGCCACGTCTTCGCCGGCGCGGCGAATCCACCGGCCCGCGGCGGGCACGGTCTCGATGCGCACGCTTCCGAGGCCGCCCTCCTCGGGCAGCGCGCTCGTGTCTTCCTGCATCACGACCGCGTCGGCGCCTTCGGGAATCTGCGCGCCGGTGAAGATACGCGCTGCCGTGCCGGCCGCAAGCGGCGTGCCCACGCTGCCGGCCGGAATGCGCTGCGCCACCCGCAACACCGCGCCGGATGCCGCGCAATCGGCTACGCGCAGCGCGTAGCCGTCCATCGAGCTGTTGTCACGCGGCGGCACGGTGAGTGCCGACACCACGTCCTGCGCGAGCACGCGGCCGTCGGCCTCGAAGGTGGAGACGCTTTCGATGCCGACTTGCGGCGTGGCGGCCGCGAGCAGGCGCGCGAGCGCTTCGTCGAGCGGCATCAGGGGAGGACGTGCGGATGGATCAGCCATGGCGTTCCACCTTGTACTCGAAACGCCCCGCGTTCTGCAGCAGCCAGTCGCCGATGCCATCGACGTCATTCAGGTCGAAGATCGGCAGCTCGGTGGCGGTAGGCAGGCGTTCCGGCGTGTCGGTCGCGATCGCGACGATGTGCGCGTCTTCCACGTAGCGCGCGGGGCGAGCGGCCTCGCCCTCCCCGGGCTCTCGCCAGATCTCGATCTTGAGCAGGTCGCTGTGCTTGAAGCCTTCAACCAGCACCCAGTCGACACGGTCATCGAGCTCGGCCACCAGGTCGTGCACGCTGAGCTGCGTCGGCCGCTCGAACTCGCGGATCAGCGCGAGCCGCTTGTCCGACCCGACCACCACCTCGAAGGCACCGGCTTCGCGATGCCGGAAGGTGTCCTTGCCCGGATGGTCGATGTCGAACTTGTGATGGGCATGCTTGACCACCGAAACGCGCTGGCCGTGCAGCTTGAGCACGGGGATCAGGCGTTCGACCAGCGTGGTCTTGCCCGCGCCCGAGAAGCCGGCGAAGCCGATGACTTTCATGCGCCGCCTTCGCGATCAATCACAGTGCTGGGCAATGTAGGCTTTCACCGCCTCGGCCTCGGCCGGCAGCTTGACGACGCGCTTGGGCAGCGCCTCGATGCCTTCGAAGCGCGCGGGGCGCTCGGGCTCATGGCCCAGTGCCTCGACGATGGTTTCGGCGAACTTGATGGGCAGCGCGGTCTCGAGCACGATCATCGGAATGCCCGGTGCGAGATGCTCGCGGGCGGCCTTGAGGCCATCGGCCGTGTGTGTGTCGATCAGCGTGGCGAAGCGCTTGTCCGTGTCGCGGATGGTCGCGAGCCGATCCGCATGCGTGCTGCGGCTGCTCGCGAAACCGAAGCGTTCGGAAGCCTGCGCGAAGGCCGGGTCGGCGCTCAGGTCGAAGCGGCCGTTGCGGCCGAGCTCGCCTTCGAACAGGCCGCGCGCCTTCGCTGCATCGCGGCCCACGAGATCGAACACGAAGCGCTCGAAGTTGCTGGCCTTGGAGATGTCCATCGAGGGGCTCGAGGTCTCGTGCGTGTCGGCGGCCGAGCGCACGCGGTAGACGCCGGTGCGGAAGAACTCGTCGAGCACGTCGTTCTCGTTGGTCGCGACCACCAGCGTGCGGATCGGCAGGCCCATCGAACGCGCCACGTGGCCGGCGCAGACGTTGCCGAAGTTGCCGGAGGGCACGGCAAAGCTCACCTGCTTTTCGTTGTCCGCCGTCGCTTGAAAGTAGCCGGCGAAGTAATAGACCACCTGCGCCAGGAGGCGCGCCCAGTTGATCGAATTGACGGTGCCGATCCTGTACTTGCGCTTGAAATTCAGGTCGTTCGAGACCGCCTTGACGATGTCCTGGCAGTCGTCGAACACGCCGGCGATCGCGATGTTGTGGATGTTGGCGTCCTGCAGGCTGAACATCTGCGCCTGCTGGAACGGGCTCATGCGGCCGTCGGGCGAGGTCATGAAGACGCGCACGCCCTTCTTGCCGCGCATCGCGTATTCGGCGGCGCTGCCGGTGTCGCCGCTGGTCGCGCCGAGGATGTTGAGCTCCTCGCCGCGGCGCGCGAGTTCGTACTCGAACAGGTTGCCGAGCAGCTGCATCGCCATGTCCTTGAAGGCGAGCGTGGGGCCGTTGGACAGGGCCTCGAGATAGACGCCATCTTCGAGCTCGCGCAGCGGCACGATCTCCGGCGTGCCGAACACCTCGGCGGTGTAGGTCTTGGCGCAGATCGCCTTCAGGTCGGCCGGCGGAATGTCGTCGATGTAGAGCGAGAGCACTTCGAAGACCAGATCGGCGTACGGCAGGCCGCGCCACTTCGCGAGCGTGGCCGCGTCGACCTGCGGGTAGCGCTCGGGCAGGTACAAGCCGCCGTCGGGCGCCAGGCCTTCCAGCAGGATCTCGCAGAAGCGGCGGCGGTCCGGATGGCCGCGCGTGGACAGGTAGCGCATCAGGACAGCTCTTCCTTGCGGATGCGCACGATCGGCGCCAGCACCGTGGGCAGCGCCTGCAGCTGGGCGAGCGCGTCGTCCAGCGTGCCTTCGCGCGTGTCGTGCGTGAGGATGATCAGGTCGGTCTGCGTCGAACCCTCGCCGCCCACCTCGTCGGCTTCGCGCTGCAGCACCGCATCGATGCTGATGCCGGCCGTGGCGAGCAGCCCCGTGACCTGGGCCAGCACGCCGGCCTCGTCGGCGACGCGCAGGCGCAGGTAGTAGCTGGTCACGACCTCGGCCATCGGCAGCACCTTGAGGTCGCTCATGGCGTCGGGATGGAAGGCCAGGTGCGGCACGCGGTGCGCCGCGTCGGCCGTGTGCAGACGGGTGATGTCGACCAGGTCGGCGATCACCGCGCTGGCGGTGGGCTCGCTGCCGGCGCCCTTGCCGTAGTAGAGCGTGGTGCCGACGGCATCGCCGTTGACCACCACGGCGTTCATCGCGCCTTCGACGTTCGCGAGCAGGCGTTTCGAGGGCACGAGACTCGGGTGCACTCGCAGTTCGATGCCCTGCGCCTTCCGCTTGGTGATGCCGAGCAGCTTGATGCGGTAGCCGAGCTGCTCGGCGTACTTGATGTCCTGCGCCGCGAGCTTGGTGATGCCCTCGACATGCGCCCTGTCGAACTGGACCGGGATGCCGAAGGCGATGGCGCTCATCAGCGTGACCTTGTGCGCGGCGTCGACGCCTTCGATGTCGAAGGTCGGGTCGGCTTCGGCGTAACCGAGGCGTTGCGCCTCCTTCAGCACGGTGCCGAAATCGAGGCCCTTGTCGCGCATCTCCGAGAGGATGAAGTTGGTGGTGCCGTTGATGATGCCGGCGATCCACTGGATGCTGTTGGCCGTGAGCCCTTCGCGCAGCGCCTTGATGATCGGGATGCCGCCGGCCACGGCGGCCTCGAAGGCCACCATCACGCCCTTGGCATGGGCGGCCGCGAAGATTTCGGTGCCGTGCACCGCGAGCAGCGCCTTGTTGGCGGTAACCACGTGCTTGCCCGCGGCGATCGCCTCGAGCACCAGTTCCTTCGCGATGCCGTAGCCGCCGATCAGCTCGATCACGATGTCGATGTCGGGGTTGGCGATCACGGCGCGCGCGTCGTTCACGACCTGCACGCCCTCGCCGACGGCGGCCTTGGCGCGCGCCAGGTCGAGGTCGGCGACCATCGTGATCTCGATGCCGCGCCCGGCACGGCGCTTGATTTCTTCCTGGTTGCGCCGCAGCACCTGAAAGGTGCCGCTACCGACCGTGCCGATGCCGAGCAGGCCTACTTGGATGGGTTTCATTCGTTTCGTCTCTTGAGCGATGAGGGCCTCAGGCGGCGGCCCGGTTTCTGTAGCGTTCGAGGAAGTCGGCGATGCGCTGCACCGCTTCGCGCAGGTCTTCCTCATGCGGGAGGAACACGATGCGGAAATGGTCCGGCGTCGCCCAGTTGAAGCCGGTGCCCTGCACCAGCATCACCTTGGTTTCCTTCAGCAGCTCGAGAAAGAACTGCCGGTCGTCGTCGATCGGGTAGACCTTGGGGTCCAGCTTGGGGAACATGTAGAGCGCGGCGTTCGGCTTGACGCAAGTCACCCCGGGGATGGCGGTGATGAGCTCGTAGGCCAGATCGCGCTGGTGGCGCAGGCGGCCGCCGGGCCCCACGAGGTCGTTGATGCTCTGGTAGCCGCCGAGCGCCGTCTGGATCGCCCATTGACCCGGCACGTTGGGACACAGGCGCATGTTCGAAAGCATGTTGAGGCCTTCGATGTAGTCCTGCGCGATCTTCTTGTCGCCCGACACCACGAGCCAGCCGGCGCGGTAGCCGCAGGAGCGGTAGCTCTTCGACAGCGAGTTGAAGGTCAGGGTCAGCACATCCTTCGACAGGCTGGCGATGGCGGTGTGCTTGACGCCGTCGTACAGCACCTTGTCGTAGACCTCGTCGGCAAGGATCACGAGGCCGTGCTCGCGCGCGATCGCGACGATGCTCTTGAGCAACTCGTCCGAATAGAGCGCACCTGTCGGGTTGTTGGGGTTGATGACCACGATGCCCTTGGTCCGGGGCGTGATCTTGGCGCGGATGTCGTCGAGGCTCGGCATCCACCCGTTGTCCTCGTCGCAGAGATAGTGCACCGGCTTGCCGCCCGAAAGGCTCGCGACCGCAGTCCACAGCGGGTAGTCGGGGGCAGGCAGCAGCAGCTCGTCGCCGTCGTTGAGCAGCGCGTTGGCGGCCATCGCGATCAATTCGCTGGCGCCGTTGCCCAGGTAGATGTCGTCGAGCGTCACGCCCGCGATGCCCTGCTTCTGGGTCTCGTGCATCACCGCCTTGCGCGCCGCGAAGATGCCCTTGCTGTCCGAGTAGCCGGACGAGGCCGGCAGGTTGCGGATCATGTCCTGCTGCACCTCTTCGGGCGCATCGAAGCCGAACGGCGCGAGGTTGCCGATATTGAGCTTGATGATCTTCTGGCCCTCTTCCTCCATCTGCTTCGCGGCGTCCATGATCGGGCCGCGGATGTCGTAGAGCACGTTGGCCAGCTTGGCCGATTTCTTGATCGCTTTCAAAGTCCCTCCAAGGGCGTCTGCACGGGGGAAAACCTATAATTTGACCACAGTTCCCCCGGCCTCCCGATGAAGCTCCAGCCCGACAAATCCGACGTCCAGACCCTCACCGCACACGGTCCCGGCTGGGTGGCCGTCAACAACGAGAAGATCGAAAGCAGCGTGGTGATCGGCTCGCGCGGCGAGCGCTTCGCGTGGGACTGCACCCGCTTCGACCAGCTCGGCGCCGAGCATTTCGCGCAGTTGGCCTCGATGGGCGCCGAACTGATCATCTTCGGCAGCGGCGGGCGCATCCGTTTTCCGCAGGCAGCCTGGCTGCAGCCGCTCATGGCGCAGCGCACGGGCGTGGAGACCATGGACACGGCCGCCGCCTGCCGCACCTACAACATCCTCGCGGGCGAAGGCCGTCATGTGGTTGCCGCCCTGCTGGTGGAGAGGCCGGATGACGGCAAGTAGAGGGCGTTTCGGGGTAAAATAGCGGGTTGCAAAGCGGCAGCCCGCCCAGTAAAGCAACGACCAATCCTCCATTTCGAGCGCCTCCAGAGCCAGGAGCGGGCTCGAACATGGAATCAAACGGAGAAAACAAGTTTCATGGCGATCGTTGTCAACAAACCCATTCCCGAATTCGACGCCAACGCCACCGGCGGCATCAAGGTTTCGAACACCTCGCACCTCGGGCACGTGCTGGTGATGTACTTCTATCCCAAGGACAACACGCCCGGTTGCACCACCGAAGCGATGCAGTTCCGCGACCGCTACAAGGATTTCGTGAAAGCCGGCGCCACCGTTTTCGGCGTGTCGCGCGACAACATGAAGTCGCACGACGAGTTCAAGGCCAAGCTCGAGCTCCCTTTCGAGCTGATCGCGGACACCGAAGAAAAGATGTGCCACATGTTCGGCGTGGTCAAGAACAAGATCATGTACGGCAAGAAGGTCAAGGGCATCGAGCGCAGCACCTTTCTGATCGGTGCCGACGGCGTGCTCAAGGCCGAATGGCGCGGCCTCAAGGTCCCAGGCCATGTCGATGACGTGCTCAAAGCAGTCAAGGCGCTCAAGAAGGCCGCCTGATCTCCTGCAAGCGTGTACTTTTGCGCGGTCGCGTTGGCGATGCGCAACGTTCACGGGAGGTGACGCATTCGATGTGCATAATGGTTTCATGCCGTTGAGCTCCACGACCGCATCCCCCGAACAAAGCCGCCCTGGTCTTCAGGCGGCTTTTTCGCTTTCTGGCCTCTTTCTTTTTGCGAGCGAACTGCCCCATGCCCCTGCCTCCCGCACCCACGAAACGCGCCGCATTGCTTTCGCCGGACGCGCACGACGCGCCCGCCCGTTCTTCGCACGGAAGAAACGGCCGCCGCTCGTCCGATCGGCGAACTGAAGAGACCCGGTCCGACGGGCCCCAGCCGCTCGAACTGTTCGACCGTCACGCCGCAGAAGGCGGCGGCAGCATCGAGGCGCCGCCCGTGCCCAAAGTCAGGGCGCTGGCGCCCTCTCCGGCGCCGACCGCGCCGTCGCGCAGCCAGATCGAGAGCCGCCCCGCTCCAGCCCCCGCTGCACCGCAGAACGCGGCGCGCGCCAAGCGCAGCAAACCCAACGGCCCGGCCAAGCTGTTCGTGCTGGACACCAACGTGCTGCTGCACGACCCGATGTGCCTGTTCCGCTTCGAGGAGCACGACATCTTCCTGCCGATGATCGTGCTGGAGGAACTCGACGGCCACAAGAAAGGCACGACCGAAGTCGCGCGCAACGGCCGCCAGACCAGCCGCACCCTCGATGCGCTCGCCGGCACGCAGGGCGCCGACATCGCCAAGGGCCTGAAGCTCGACTCCACCGGCCACCGGGAGTCCGGCGGCAAGCTGTTCTTCCAGACCGCTCCGCTCGACTATTCGCTGCCGACCAGCCTGCCCCAGGGCAAGGCCGACAACCAGATCCTCGGCGTCGTGCAGGCGCTGCGGGATCTCTACGCGCAAGACGCGCCGGGCCGACCGAAGCAAGAAGTGGTACTGGTGTCGAAAGACATCAACATGCGCGTCAAGGCGCGTGCGCTCGGCCTCGCGGCGGACGACTACCAGAACGACAAGACGCTTGAAGACGGCGACCTGCTCTACTCCGGCTCGCTGGCGCTGCCGGCCGATTTCTGGACGCGCCAGAGCAAGACCATCGAAAGCTGGCAGAGCGGCAGCAGCACCTTCTACCGCATCAGCGGCCCGATCGTCCCGAACCTCTACATCAACCAGTTCGTCTACTTCGAGGCGCCCGGCGAGCCGAGCATGTATGCACGGGTCACCGAGATCCGGGACAAGACGGCGGTGCTCAAGACGCTCAAGGATTACGGGTCGATCAAGAATGCCGTCTGGGGCGTGAACACGCGCAACCGCGAGCAGAACTTCGCGATGAACCTGCTGATGGACCCCGAGGTCGACTTCGTCACGCTGACCGGCACCGCCGGCACCGGCAAGACGCTGATGGCGCTGGCATCGGGCCTCACCCAGGTGCTCGACGATCGGCGCTACACCGAGATCATCATGACCCGCGCGACCGTGAGCGTCGGCGAAGACATCGGCTTCCTGCCCGGCACCGAAGAGGAAAAAATGGGGCCCTGGATGGGCGCGCTCGACGACAACCTCGAGTTCCTGGCCAAGGGCGACAGCGGCGGCGCAGGCGAATGGGGCCGCGCGGCCACCAACGAGCTGATTCGCAGCCGCATCAAGATCAAGAGCATGAACTTCATGCGCGGCCGCACCTTCCTGAACAAGTACGTGATCATCGACGAGGCGCAGAACCTGACGCCCAAGCAGATGAAGACGCTGGTCACGCGCGCGGGCCCGGGCACCAAGATCATCTGCATGGGCAACCTGGCGCAGATCGACACACCCTATCTCACAGAAGGCTCCTCCGGCCTGACCTTCGCGGTCGACAAGTTCAAGGGCTGGCCGCACAGCGGGCACATCACGCTGGCGCGCGGCGAACGCTCGCGCCTGGCGGATTTCGCGAGCGACGTGCTGTAGCCGGCCTGCGTTCCTGCGCTTTGCGCGAAGGCTGCTGACAGGACGTTGTCAGTAGCCCCCGCGCAGCATTGGCGGCATGAACCGCAGGAATTGGATCGCCATCGCCAGCGCAGAACATGCACGCCGTGGGCGCGACCACGCCGGCCTGGGCTTCATGCAGGTCGGCCATGGCAAACTCGCGCCCCTCCGGCGCCTCGCGCCGGGTGATCGTGTCGCCTATTACGCGCCCGCCACGGTGCTCCACGGCACCGACAAGCTGCAGAGCTTCGTCTCGATCGGCGTCGTGCAGAAGGGCGAGCCCTACGAAGCGGACATGGGCGGCGGCTTCGTGGCGTGGCGACGCGACGTGGGCTACGTGGCCGCGCAGGAGGCACCGATCCTGCCGCTCATCGACCACCTCGACTTCGTCGAGGACCCGAAGCGCTGGGGCTACAAGCTCCGCTTCGGGCTGCTCGAAGTCAGCGACCACGACATCCACCTGATCGCCGGCGCCATGAACGCCAGCATCAGGGCATTGGACCTTTGATTCAAGAGGAGAAGAAACCATGCAACCCCAGCTCCAACGCCATGACGCGTTCAGCATCGCCGGCCTGACCGTGCGAACCACAAACCGCGAGGAAAACGATCCGCAATCGGCCCGGATCGGGAAGCTCTGGACGCGCTTCTTCGACGAGCGAGCCTATGAAAGGCCGCACCGGATCAACGACATGCGGCTCTACGGCGTCTATTCGGCCTACGAATCCGATGCGCATGGCGCCTTCGACATCACGACCGGCGTGGCCGTCTCGGGCGGCCCGGCGACCGTGCGGATCGAAGCCGGCGATTACCTCGTCTTCAGCGGACAAGGCGAAATGCCGCAGATGGTGCTCGCGGTCTGGCAGTCGATCTGGCAGTATTTCGAGCAGCACCCGGAAATCAAGCGCACCTATCGCAGCGACTTCGAGGCTTACAGCGGCCCCGACCAGGTCGCCATCCACATCGGCGTCAACCTCGACTGACAAAGATTTCGACAAGAAGCCCGTTCGACATTGACCTGCCTGCATGCGCCGCGCCGACCGCCTGTTCCAGATCGTCCAGCTCATCCGCGGGCGACGACTCACGACCGCCGCATTCCTGGGACAGCGCCTGGAAGTGTCGGAACGCACCGTCTACCGCGATGTGGCCGACCTGCAGCGCCAGGGCGTGCCGATCGAAGGGGAAGCCGGCGTCGGCTACCGCTTGGGCGCCGGCTTCGACCTGCCGCCGCTCATGTTCACGCAGGATGAGGCCGCGGCCCTCGTCGCCTCGGCGAGGCTGGCCCAGAGCTCGGTCGATCCCGCCCTGGCGCGCGACATCCAGACCGCGCTCGGCAAGATCCTCTCGGTGCTGCCGCCGGCAGCGCGCGCCTCGGCAGAAAGCCTGGCGCTCTTCGCGCCGGCGTTCTCCATCGACGATGGCACGCGCGCCCGTTTGCAGACGCTGCGCGAAGCGGTGCAGTCGCGCAACAAGCTGAGCATGGACTACCGCGACGTCAGCGGCGCGCCGAGCCAGCGCATCGTGCGGCCGCTCGGCTGTTTCTATTGGGGCCGGGTCTGGACCTTCTCGGCCTGGTGCGAGCTGCGGCAGGACTTTCGAGCCTTCCGGATCGATCGCATCGACCAGGTCGAAGTTCTGCCCGAGCGCTTTCGCGACGAACCCGGCAAGACGCTGGCCGAGATGCTGCGCCGCCTGCAGGAGGACCCGGCGGAACCTCAATCGTCCGGGCTGCGGTAGCGTCCGTCCGCGCCGCCGGCCAGGGTCAGAAGTCGGCGCCTCCGCCGCCAGCCAGGTTCTCGAACTTGGTGAGCGGCTTGAGGAATGCAAGCTTGACCGTGCCCGTCGGGCCGTTGCGATGCTTGCTGATGATCACCTCGGCCACGCCGGGCTCCTTGCTGTTCTTGTCGTAGTAGTCGTCGCGGTAGATGAACATGATGATGTCGGCGTCCTGCTCGATGGCACCGGACTCCCGAAGATCGCTCATCATCGGACGCTTGTCGGTCCGGCTTTCCACACCGCGGCTGAGCTGCGACAACGCGATCACCGGGCATTTGAGTTCCTTTGCCAGCATCTTCAGTCCGCGCGAGATCTCGCCCACGGCCGTGGCGCGGTTCTCGTCGCTCATGCTGCTCGACACGCTCATCAGCTGAAGGTAGTCGACCACGATCAGGCCGAGCTTCCCGTACTGGCGCGCGAGGCGGCGTGCGTTTGCACGAAGTTCGCTGGTCGTGAGGCCCGGTGTCTCGTCGATGTGCAGCGACACGTTGCGCAGCTTCTCGATGGCCTCGGTGAGGCGCGGCCATTCTTCGTCGGTGAGCTTGCCGGTCCGCAGGTGCCCCTGGTCGATGCGCCCGATCGAGCCGACGATACGCACCGCCAACTGCGAAGCGCCCATTTCCATCGAGAACACCGCGACCGGCAACCCCTCGTTGAGCGCCACATGCTCGGCGATGTTGATCGCCAGCGAAGTCTTCCCCATGGACGGACGCGCGGCCAGCACGATCATGTCCCCCGGCTGCAGGCCCGAGGTCATCTTGTCGAAGTCGTAGAAACCCGTGCGCACACCGGTGATGTCGTTGGGGTTCTCCGCCATCTCGGTCACGCGGTCCAGCAGTTCGACCACCAGGGAATCCATGCCCTGGAAGCCCTGCTTCATGCGCGTGCCTTCCTCACCGATGTTGAAGATCTTCTGTTCGGCCTCGTCGAGGATCTTGTCGACCGACTTGCCTTGGGTATTGAAAGCGTTGGTCGCGATTTCGTCGCTGGCGCTCACCAGCTTGCGCAGGATCGAGCGCTCGCGCACGATCTCTGCGTAGCGGCGAATGTTGCTCGCGCTCGGCACGTACTGCGCCAGCGAATTCAGGTAGACCAGACCGCCGATTTCCTCGGCCTTGCCAAGGTTCTGCAGCTGCTCGTAGACGGTGATCACGTCAGCCGGCTTGCTGGCGTTGATCAGCGTTCCTATCGCCGCATAGATCAGCTTGTGCTCGTGGCGATAGAAGTCGCCGTCGACGAGCAGGTCGCCCATGCGGTCCCAGGCGCCGTTGTCGAGCAAGAGGCCGCCGAGCACGCTCGATTCGGCCTCGATCGAATGCGGGGGGATGCGCAGCTGCGCAACTTGGCGGTCGGCCGACGGATCGTTGTCGGCATAGGAGAAAACGGCGGACATGGACTTCCTTGCAGCCGCACATGCTAAGCGGCACGGCGGACGGCGTCACCTTATAAGGCTGTGGATAAACGGTGAGTTGTCGGTGCAATGCGCGGGACAACACGGCAGGCCAAAAAGAAAGGCCGCCCAAAGGCGGCCCACAAGGACAAGATCGCACCAGCGATCTTGTTTTCTCCTTGCCGAAGGCTTACGCGCTTTCGCCGTACACCGTGACGGAGATGTCGACCACCACGTCGGTGTGCAGTGCAACGCTGACGGTGCTGTCGCCGACGGTCTTGATCGGGCCGTTGGGCATGCGCACCTGCGACTTCGCGACCTTGTAGCCCTGCTTGTTGAGCTCTTCGGCGATGTCGTGGTTGGTCACCGAGCCGAACAGGCGGCCGTCGACGCCGGCCTTCTGCGTCAGCTTGACGGTGGTGCCGGCGAGCTTCTCGCCCTGGGCTTGCGATTCGGCCAGCTTGGCAGCCGCGGCCTTTTCGAGTTCGACGCGCTTGGCTTCGAATTCGGCCTTGTTGGCTTCGGTGGCGCGGCGTGCGCGGCCCGAGGGGATCAGGAAGTTGCGCGCGTAGCCGTCCTTGACTTTGACGATCTCGCCGAGCACGCCGAGGTTGACGACCTTGTCCAGAAGAATGACTTGCATGGTGTCTTGCTCCTTAAACGCGGTGTTGGTCGCTGTACGGCACCATCGCGAGGAAGCGTGCGCGCTTGATCGCGGTGTTGAGCTGGCGCTGGTAGATCGCGCGCGTGCCGGTCAGGCGCGCGGGGATGATCTTGCCGTTTTCGCTGATGAAATCGCGCAGCGTGTCGATGTCCTTGTAGTCGATCTCTTCGACGCCGGCGACGGTGAAGCGGCAGAAGCGCTTGCGCTTGAACAGCAGCGACTGGGTGTTGCGCTTCGGGCGCTTGTCTTTGTTGAATTTCTTGAACGTGGCCATTGTGGGACCTCTTTTCGAAAATTAATCTTGCTGAAAATCCTGGATGTGCAGCACTGGGTGCTTGCCGTTGCCCGGTGTCGCGAGGAAGCCCTGAAAACGCCAGAGACTTCCCAACGCCTGTCTCGCGAGCCGCTCGGCCACTGCGCCGAAGGCCACGGCCTTGAGGGCCGCCTTGATCTGCCGGGGCTGGGCCGCTTCGGTCACCGTCGACTCGTGCTCGAGTCGCAGGTCGATAGCGGGCAGGCCGGCAGGCGTGAAGCGCAAGGTACCGAGTTCGGCGACGCAGGCAGTCAGCACGAGGCTGTTGACTGCGGCAGCGCTCACACCATCAGTTGTTGTTGGCGGCGTACTCGGCCTGCTGAGCCTTGCGGGCCTCTTCGCGCTCGACCGTCTTCATCATCGACGACGGGCCGGTCTCAGCCTTCTTCTTGACCACGGTGAGGTGGCGCAGGACGGCGTCGTTGAATTTGAACGCGTGCTCGAGTTCGGCCATCACGGCCTGCTCGGCCTCGATGTTCACGCACAGGTAGTGCGCCTTGTTGAGCTTGTTGATCTGGTAGGCCAGCTGACGGCGGCCCCAGTCTTCGACGCGGTGGACCTTGCCGCCGCCGGCCGTGATCAGGCCCTTGTAGCGCTCCAGCATGGCCGGAACTTGCTCGCTTTGATCCGGGTGGATCAGCAGAATGATTTCGTAGTGACGCATGGCACTCCTTGTGGATCTTCCGTGGAAGGGATAAAGCCACCTGCAGCGTCGGTCGCAGTGTGGCAAGGCAAAGCCGGCTATTGTAGCAGGGTATCGCCGTCCGGGAAGTGCCTGAAGATCGTCAAAGGCCCAGGGCGCGATCGAGTGCGGCCGCCTTCTCCGGGCCCACTGCGTCGCGGATCTTGGGCGACAGGGCGAGCAGTTCCTCGTAGGTCGATGTGCCTTCGACCGAGAGATTGAGCCTGAAGCCCCGCAGGCCGAGGCTGCCGGTGAGTTGGGTCGCGATCGGATAGGCGTCCTTGTAGCGTTGCTGATTCGAGCGCCCCGGGGCCGGGTGCGCCGCGGACGCCTCCGTCGGGGCGGGCGCGGCCGGCCGCGCGGCCTCCTTCGGAACTTCAACGGCCGGCGCAGCCGAATTGGGCGGGACCGAAACCGTCCCTGCGTTGGCCGCATCGGCCGTTCCGCCCACCTGCCCGAGCAAGCCGAGTTCGACCATCTGGTCGATATCCTCGCGTACGATGCCCATGCCGGCATCGAGCACTTCGCTCACCGAGCGTTTGCCATCGCACAGGATGAAGGCCGAGCGTTGGCGCGGCGTGAGCCGGATCGAACGGTCCTTGAGCGCCTGCTGCCCGGCTTCCGTCTTGACAAGAATCATGCTGTCCCCCGTCGCGAATTTCCCGAGGGCGATCGAGGTTTCATGGTTGTCCTCTGTCTACGCTCTCGGGGCTGCGCCTCCCCTAGGTCATGAGTTTGACACTAAAGATTCATCTGGTTGCAATTACACCGAGCTGACGTGGGAATTACAGGCCGGGCGTGACGGAATTTGTAGCGCGGCGGTGACAGGACCGCCGCCGCGCTCCGGCCTCAGCGCTGCGCGAGCTGCTGCCAGGTGTCGATCACGCTGTCGGGGTTCAGGGAGATCGATTCGATGCCCTCTTCCGCCAGCCAGAGCGCGAAGTCTGGATGGTCGCTGGGGCCCTGTCCGCAGATGCCCACGTACTTGCCCTGGGCCTTGCAGGCCTTGATCACGCGGCTCAGCAGGGCCTTGACTGCGGGGTCGCGCTCGTCGAAGTCAGCCGCCAGCAGTTCGAGACCGGAATCGCGGTCCAGACCCAGAGTGAGCTGCGTCAGGTCGTTCGATCCGATCGAGAAGCCGTCGAAGTACTTCAAGAACTCCTCGGGCAGGATCGCATTGCTCGGCACCTCGCACATCATGATCAGCTTGAGTTCGTTCTCTCCGCGCTTCAGGCCATGCTCGCCCAGCAATCCCGTGACGCGCTCGGCCTGGCCCAGGGTGCGCACGAAGGGCACCATGATCTGCACGTTGGTCAGGCCCATCTCGTTGCGCACGCGCTTGAGCGCCTCGCATTCCATGGCAAAGGCTTCGCCGAAGTCCGCGCTCAGGTAGCGCGCCGCGCCACGGAAGCCGAGCATCGGGTTTTCTTCCTCCGGCTCGTAGCGGCTGCCGCCGATCAGCTTGCGGTATTCGTTGGACTTGAAGTCGGACAGGCGCACGATCACCTGCTTGGGCCAGAACGCGGCGCCGATGGTGGCGATGCCTTCGGCGACCTTGTCGACGTAGAAGGCGCGCGGCGAGGCATGGCCGCGCGCCACCGATTCGACGGCCTTCTTGAGGTCCGCATCGACATTCGGGTAGTCGAGGATCGCCTTGGGATGCACGCCGATGTTGTTGTTGATGATGAATTCGAGCCGCGCCAGGCCGACCCCGTGGTTCGGCAACTGGGCAAAGTCGAAGGCGAGCTGCGGATTGCCCACGTTCATCATGAGCTTGATGTCGATCTCGGGCATTTCGCCGCGCTGGACTTCAGTGACTTCGGTTTCCAGCAGGCCGTCGTAGATGAAGCCGGTATCGCCTTCGGCGCAGCTCACCGTGACCAGGGTGCCGTCCTTCAGCAGGTCGGTGGCATCGCCGCAGCCGACCACGGCCGGAATGCCGAGTTCGCGCGCGATGATCGCCGCATGGCAGGTGCGGCCGCCGCGGTTGGTGACGATCGCGGCAGCGCGCTTCATCACCGGTTCCCAGTTCGGGTCGGTCATGTCGGTTACCAGCACATCGCCGGGCTGGACCTTGTCCATCTCGCTGATGCTGTGAACCAGGCGCACCGGACCGGTGCCGATCTTCTGCCCGATGGCACGCCCCTCGGCCAGCACGGCGCCCTTGGCCAGCAGCTTGTAGCGCTGCTCAGCCTTGCCCTGCTGCTGGCTCTTCACGGTTTCGGGGCGCGCCTGCAGGATGTAGAGCTGGCCGTCGGTGCCGTCCTTGCCCCACTCGATGTCCATCGGACGGCCATAGTGCTCCTCGATCACCAAGGCGTACTTCGCAAGCTGCTCGACATCGGCGTCGCTCAGCGAATAGCGGTTGCGCTGCTCGGTCGGCACGTCGGTGGTCTTCACCAGCTTGCCGCTGGCCGCCTTTTCCTCCGCGCTCGCGAACTCCATCTGGATCAGCTTGGAGCCGAGGTTGCGCCGGATCACCGCGCGCTTGCCGGCCCGAAGGGTGGGCTTGTGCACGTAGAACTCGTCGGGATTCACCGCGCCCTGCACTACCGTCTCGCCCAGGCCGTAGCTCGAGGTGATGAAGACCACGTCCTCGAAGCCGGACTCGGTATCGATCGTGAACATCACGCCCGCAGCGCCCAGGTCGCTGCGCACCATGCGCTGCACGCCGGCCGACAGCGCCACGACGTCATGGGCGAAACCCTTGTGAACCCGGTAGCTGATGGCGCGATCGTTGTAGAGGGAGGCGAACACCTCCTTCATCTTGTGGAGCACGTCGTCGATGCCCACCACATTGAGGAAGGTCTCCTGCTGGCCCGCGAACGAGGCGTCTGGAAGGTCTTCTGCGGTGGCCGACGAGCGCACGGCAAAAGAGGCTTCGGGGTTGCCCGCGCTGAGCTTGGCGAAGGCCTCGCCGATCGCCTTCTGCAGGTCGGCCGGGAAAGGCTGGGCCTCGACCATGGCGCGGATCTCGGCGCCGACCGTGGCCAGCGCGCGCACGTCCTCGGTATTCAGGCTCTTGAGCTTGGCGCTGATCCGGTCGGCCAAGCCGTCATGGGCGAGAAACTGGCGGAACGCGTGGGCGGTGGTCGCAAACCCCGTGGGTACACGAACCCCCTGGGGCAGTTGGGAAATCATCTCGCCGAGGCTGGCGTTCTTGCCGCCGACCGACTCGACGTCGGTCATCCTCAGGTTTTCAAACGCAACGACCAGGGCGGTCGCTTCGAAGAGTGCAGACATGGGAAAGCTCCAGAAGTTAAAACCGGGGCAACATGCAGACGGCGCGACGCAATCGTTCTTTTTGCTCTGGGCGCAGGGGCGGTGTGCATGAAAGAAGGCATTGGGATTGGGGAACGGCGCTGGCGCATTCCCGATAATGGGCCGGATTGTAGGCGCCGCCCGCTTCGGCGCGCCGCAGGACAAGGCCGCCAACCATGCACACGCGCACCGTTTTCTTCGTTTCCGACGGCACCGGCATCACTGCCGAAACCTTCGGTAACGCCGTCCTCGCCCAGTTCGAGATGAAGCCCCGCCACGTGCGGCTGCCCTTCACCGACACGGTCGACAAGGCCCACCAGGCCGTGCGGCGGATCAATCACACGGCCGAAATCGAGGGTCTGCGGCCGATCGTCTTCACGACGCTGGCCAACATGGACGTGCTCGAGGTGATCGAGACCGGCTGCAAGGGCATGCTGCTCGACATGTTCGGCACCTTCGTGCGGCCGCTCGAAATCGAGCTGGCGATGAAGTCGAACCATCGCATCGGCCGCTTCAGCGACGTGAGCAAGAGCAAGGAATACAACGCGCGGATCCAGGCCATCGACTTCAGCCTGGCGCACGACGACGGCCAGAGCAACCGCGACCTCGACGGCGCCGACGTGATCCTGGTCGGCGTCAGCCGCAGCGGCAAGACGCCCACTTCGCTCTATCTCGCCATGCAGCATGGCCTGAAGGCCGCGAACTACCCGCTGATCCCCGAAGACTTCGACCGCCGGCAGTTGCCGCCAGCCCTGATGCCACATCGCAAGAAGATCTTCGGCCTCACGATCCAGCCCGAGCGCCTGAGCGAGATCCGCAACGAACGGCGCCCGAACTCGCGCTACGCGAGCATCGAGAATTGCCGGCATGAGGTGAGCGAGGCCGAGGCGATGATGCGGCGGGCCGGCATCCGCTGGCTGTCGACCACCACCAAGTCGATCGAGGAAATCGCGACCACCATCCTGCAGGAGCTGCGGCCCGAGCGGCTGACCTACTGATTGGCTTTTACTAAGATTGATCTTATGATCTGCGGATGGCTCCCAAACCTCCCGCAGATGCGATGCACACCGCCGTGCGTCTGCGCGCGGCGGTTTCGCAGCTGACACGGCATCTTCGTTCGCAGGGCAGTACAGACCAGCCAGGTTCGGCCAAGCTGAGCGTGCTCGGACAGCTGTACCGGCGCGGCCCGCTGACGCCGACTCAACTGGCGCTGCACGAGCGGGTCAAGCTCCAGACCTTGACGAGGCTGCTCGCAGAAATCGAGACCGATGGCCTCGTGGAGCGTCGTGCCCACGAGGGCGACGCGCGCAAATCGATCCTGTCCCTGACTGCCGCAGGCGCGCATCTGCTCACCGCCGAGGTGCATCGCAGGGAGGCGTCGCTTGCATCCGCGCTCGGCGCACAGCTGAGCGCCGGTGAGCGCGCGCAATTGCTCGCGGCCTGCGAGCTCATCGACCGTGTGGCCGAAGGCTTGGGCGCGCAGCCTTCAACAGTCCCGGTCGGGCGTTCATGAACGACGCCACGTTGCGCCACGGCCTTCAACTGGCGGCCGCGGTAGTGCTGTCCTACCTGGCGTCCGATGCCCTGCATATGCCCGAGAGCTTCTGGGCCGTGATGAGCGCCTTGATCGTGATGCGCCCGACCACGGGCTCCACGCTCGGTGCGGGCTGGGACCGGGTGCGCGGCACGCTGGCCGGTACCGGCCTGGGACTGGCCGGTGTCTGGCTGCAGCATCACATCGGGGTGGGGTCGACGGCGGCCACGCTCGGCACCGTGGCACTGCTCGCGCTGGGCAGCGCATGGATTGCTTCGATGCGCAGCGCGCCGATCGCTGCATTGATCGTGCTGTCCAGCGGCGGGATCGCGGGCCACCCGGCGCTCGAGGTCGCCGGCCTGCGCGTGGTCGAGATGGCGATCGGGGTCTCGACGGGCCTGGCGATCTCCATGCTGGGGCTGGCATCGCGCACGCAAGCGCGCTTCGATGCGGCGTGTGCGTCGGTCTTGCGGCGCATCGCGGCCGACGTGCAACGCGATCTCGGCCCGGCGCCTTTGACGCCGGAAGAAAAGCAGGCCGCCGCTGGCGCAGCGCGGCTCGCATTGCGCGACTTGGCCGTGATGGCGGTGGGCGCCGATCGGGAAGCGAAGCTCTGGCGCCGCCTGCGCCGCAGAGCGCAGGACGGCGCCGAGGATTGCGCCCGGACGGCGCAGTTCGTGGCACGCATCGCGCATGACGCCGCCCTGTTCGCTCGGCTGGCCGAGAGCGCGCCGCTCGCGCGCGACGATGCAGCATGGACAGCACTCGGCCAAGCCGCGGGGCGAGCGCTCGAAAGCAGCGCAGAAAGCCTGGAAGCAGGCGCTCCACCCGATCTTGCCGCGTTGCGCCGGTTCGCCCCGGCCTCGCCTTCTTCGCCGATCCCGTGGATCGCACCCGCCGCCCGCCTGCTGATGCAGGACTTGACGGGCCTCGCCCGCCTTCGCCTTCAGGCAGCCACGGCCTCCTCTGCCGGCGCCGAGGTCCGGATCAGGTGATCGAAGGCGCTGAGCGCGGCCTTCGCACCATCGCCGGCCGCAATGATGATTTGCTTGAACGGCACCGTCGTCGCATCGCCCGCCGCGAACACGCCGGGCACCGAGGTCTGGCCCTTCGCGTCGACCACGATCTCGCCGTGCTTCGAGAGCTCGACCGTGCCCTTGAGCCAATCGGTGTTGGGCACCAGGCCAATCTGCACGAACACGCCTTCGAGTTCCACCTGGTGGCTCTCGCCCGTCGCGCGGTCCTTGTAGGTCAGGCCGTTGACCTTCTGCTTGTCGCCGGTGATCTCGGTCGTCTGTGCGTTGGTGACGATCCTGACGTTCGCCAGGCTCTTCAGCTTGCGCTGCAGCACCGCGTCGGCGCGCAGTTGCGTGTCGTACTCGATCAGCGTCACGTGGCCCACGATGCCGGCGAGGTCGATCGCCGCTTCGACGCCCGAATTGCCGCCGCCGATCACGGCCACGCGCTTGCCCTTGAAGAGCGGGCCGTCGCAGTGCGGGCAGTAGGCCACGCCCTTGTTCTTGTACTCGTGCTCGCCCGCCACGTTGATGTTGCGCCAGCGCGCCCCGGTCGAGATCACGACCGAGCGGCTCTTGAGCGAAGCACCGCTCTCGAGCTTGATCTCGATGAAATCCTTGCCCGGCACCAGCGCCGCGGCGCGCTGCAGGTTCATGATGTCGACCTCGTAGTTGCGCACGTGCTCCTCGAGCGCCAGCGCGAACTTGGGCCCTTCGGTTTCCTTGATCGAGATGAAGTTCTCGATGCCCATGGTGTCGAGCACCTGGCCGCCGAAGCGCTCGGACGCCACGCCTGTGCGGATGCCCTTGCGCGCCGCATACACGGCCGCTGCCGCGCCGGCCGGCCCGCCGCCGACGATGAGCACGTCGAACGGAGCCTTGCCGGCGATCTTTTTCGCCTCGCGCTCGACGCCGCTGGTGTCGATCTTGGCCAGGATTTCTTCCAGGCTCATGCGGCCCTGGCCGAATTCGGTGCCGTTCAGGAACACGGTCGGCACGGCCATGATCTGGCGTTCTTTCACCTCGTCCTGGAACAGCGAGCCGTCGATCATGGTGGTCTTGATGCGCGGGTTCTGCACCGCCATCAGATTGAGCGCCTGCACGACGTCCGGGCAGTTGTGGCAAGTGAGCGAGATGTAGATCTCGAACTCGAAATCGCCGTCGAGCGCGCGAATCTGCTGCAGCACGGCTTCGTCGACCTTGGGCGGATAGCCGCCGACCTGCAGCAACGCGAGCACCAGCGAGGTGAATTCGTGGCCCATCGGAATGCCCGCGAAGCGCGGGCCATGGCTCTGGCTCGGCCGGTTGATCGAGAACGAGGGCTTGCGATGGTTGTCGTCGCGGCTCTCGGTCACCTTCACCAGCGAAGACGAGTCGGCTACGTCCTTCAGCAACGATTGCAGATCGCCCGACGCCTTGCTGTCGTCGAGCGAAGCGACGATTTCGATCGGCTGCGTGATGCGGTCGAGATAGCTTTTCAGTTGTGCCTTGGTGCCGGCGTCGAGCATGGTGAACTCACTTTGAAAATACGAGGGGAACAAAAAAGCCCGGGAGCGAAACGCGCCCGGGCCTGGCGCAAACGGCGAGTTAGATCTTGCCGACGAGGTCGAAGGAAGGCTTGAGCGTTTCGGCGCCTTCGGTCCACTTGGCCGGGCAGACCTCACCGGGGTGGGCAGCCACGTACTGGGCGGCCTTCACGCGGCGCAGCAGCTCGGCGGCGTCGCGGCCAATGCCGTTGTCGTGCACTTCGATGGTCTTGATCTTGCCTTCGGGGTCGATCACGAAGGTGCCGCGATAGGCGAGGCCTGCGTCTTCGCCCTCTTCGATGAGGACCTGGAAGGCACGTGCGAGTTGCTGGCTGGGGTCGCCGATCAGCGGGTACTGGACCTTGCCGATGGTTTCCGAGGTGTCGTGCCAGGCCTTGTGGGTGAAGTGGGTGTCGGTCGACACGCCATACACCTCGACGCCGAGCTTCTGGAATTCAGCATAGTGGTCGGCCAGGTCGCCCAGTTCGGTCGGGCACACGAAAGTGAAGTCGGCCGGGTAGAACACCACGACGGACCACTTGCCCTTGAAGTTTTCGTTGCTGACCGGAACGAACTTGCCGTTGTGGTACGCGGTGGCCTTGAAAGGGATGATTTCGGTGTTGATCAGGGACATTCAGTTTTCCTTGGGTGACTGATGAAAGAAAGTGGCGAGCGATTAGTATAACTACCAATAAAGGCAAATTCATAGTTATGAACTATGAAAAAAATTGCGGTGGCCTATGAGGTCGGCGGCCACCGCCAAATGCGAACACCTATCACGATCAAACGCATGCAGACCGCGAGCGCATGGGTTTGCTTGCGTGCTGTCACGAGCGGCTCACACAATCGACGCTTTCAGAACAAGGAATAACCATGAAGGGCGACCCTCAAGTCATCGACCATCTCCAGGCACAGCTCAAGAACGAGCTCACTGCGATCAACCAGTACTTCCTGCACTACCGCATGCTCAAGCACTGGGGCCTGGACAAGCTGGCCAAGAAGGAATACGAGGAGTCGATCGGCGAAATGAAACACGCCGACAAGCTCATGGATCGCATCTTTGTGCTCGACGGCCTGCCGAATCTTCAGGATCTGGCCAAGCTCAATGTCGGCGAAGACGTCCCCGAGATCCTGCAGTGCGACCTCACGGCAGAGACCGGCGCACAAGCCACCATCAAGGCCGGCATCGCCCACTGCGAATCGGTGCGCGACTATGTCTCGCGCGACCTGCTGCAAGAGATCCTGGACGACACCGAAGAGCACATCGACTTCCTCGAAACCCAGATCGATCTGGTCGACAAGGTCGGGCTGCAGAACTATCTGCAGTCGCAAATGGGCGAGATCGAATAAGGCGCATCGCGCCATGCAGGCGGGCTGCGGCCCGCATTTTTTTGCCCGCATCGCGTCTTGTAAATGGCATTCATTCTCATTTGCAAGGCTAGAATCGCGGGCTCCAATGCCCCCCGCCGCCACCGACAACCGCCGCCGCGCCTACTGGCTCAAGACCTTGCATGAATGGCATTGGGTCAGCTCGGCGCTCTGCCTGATCGGCATGGCGCTGTTCAGCGTCACGGGATTCACCCTCAATCATGCCGCCGGCATCGAAGCCAAGCCGAAGGTCAGCAGCCTGACTGGCACTATCGACAACGCGTTGCGCGGCCACCTCGCGCAACAACTGCCGGCTGCCAAGGCGCGAAAAGGCAAGGCCGAACTCCCGGCAGAACTTCAGGCCTGGGTGCACAAGCAATGGGCGATCGACACTTCGGGCCGCGAAGCCGAGTGGTCCGACGACGAAATCTATCTCTCGCTCCCGCGCCCCGGCGGCGACGCCTGGCTGCGGCTCAGCCTGTCCGACGGGCAGATCGAATACGAACGCACGGACCGCGGCTGGCTCTCCTATTTCAACGACCTGCACAAGGGCCGCCACACCGGCGTTGCCTGGAGCTGGTTCATCGACATTTTTGCGGCCGCCACGCTGGTGTTCTCGGTCAGCGGCCTGTTCATTCTCAAGATGCACGCAGGCAACCGGCCTTTCACCTGGCCCATGGTGGGCATGGGTCTGGTCGTGCCGGTGCTGCTCGCGCTGTTGTTCGTTCATTGATCCAGGAAAGAGGTTTTCCCGTGCAAGTTCGCTATTCGCTCGCGCTCGCAGCGCTCTTCGGCGCGCCCGCCTTCGCAGCCGGCCTCGCGGTCAACATCGAAGTGCCGCGCCTGACGGTGGCCGAATACCACCGCCCGTACGTCGCAGCGTGGATCGAGCGCGCCGACCAGTCGGTCGCCACCACGCTGGCCGTCTGGTACGACATCAAGAACAAGGGCAACGCGGAAGGCGAAGGCACCAAGTGGCTCAAGGACATGCGCCAGTGGTGGCGGCGCACGGGACGCGAGCTGCAAATGCCGGTCGACGGCGTGAGCAGCGCCACCCGCCCTGCCGGCAAGCACCAGATCAGCTTCACCGAAGGCTCGGTCGCACTGCCGAAGCTGGCGCCGGGCGCCTACAAGCTGTACGTCGAAGCGGCACGCGAAGTCGGCGGCCGCGAGATCGTGAGCATTCCGTTCCAGTGGCCGCCGGCCAAAGCCGAGCAGCCCCAGGTCGCCGGCAACAGCGAGCTCGGCGAAGTCCGGCTCGAGCTCAAGCCTTGATCCATCCCCTTTCATCCTCCTCATCGGGTCTCACCATGAAGTTCGCTTTTCGCACCGCCGCCCTGGCCCTTGCTCTTTCCGCCGGCGCCGCTGCCGTGCAGGCGCACAACGTGTGGCTGCTGCCTTCGAGCACCGTGCTCTCGAAAGGCGACTGGATCACGGTCGACGCGGCCGTTTCGAACGACTTGTTCTTCTTCAATCACAACCCGCTGGCGCTCGACAACTTGGCCGTGACCGCACCAGACGGCAGCGCCGTGAAGGCCGAGAACATCCACAAGGGCAAGTTGCGCAGCGTGTTCGACCTCAACCTCGCGCAGCCCGGCACCTACCGCGTCGCGGTGCTCAATGGCGGCGTGTTTGCCCGCTGGAAGGACAAGGCCACCGGGCAACCCAAGCGCGCACGCGGCACGCCGGAGAACATTGCCAGCCAGATCCCGGCCGATGCGCAGGAGGTCGAGGTAACGCAGTCGGCCGGCCGCATCGAAACCTTCGTGACCGTGGGCAAGCCCGGTGTGCTCAAACCGAGCGGCAAGGGCCTGGAACTGGTGACCACCACCCACCCGACAGATCTGGTGAAGGGGGAGAAGGCCAGCTTCGTCCTGCAGATCGACGGGCAACCGGCCAAGGACCTCGAAGTGACGGTCACGCCCGGCAACACGCGCTACCGCGACAAGGTGGATGAGATCACGGCCAAGACCGACGCCAAGGGCCAGTTCTCCGTGATTTGGCCGCAAGCCGGCATGTACTGGCTCGAAGCCAGCACCAAGGACGGCAAGACCACGGTGCCGCAAGCCAAGGAGCGGCGCCTGAGCTATGCCGCCACCTTGGAAGTGATGCCCTGAACACGTCTCGGGACACGCCGCACATGCGGCCTTCTTTCGCGGTCCGGCGCACGGGTGGCTATGCCAACGCGGCCGTGCCGCGTCGCGCCGATCCTGCGAGTCTTCAGCAACTTGCCGGGCGGACCATGGGCACGACCTGGTCGCTCAGGTTCGACAACCCGCTCTTGATTCCTCGGGACGCCGTTCGCGCGAGTGCAGAGGCTGCGCTGGACCGGGTGATCGCCCAGATGAGCACCTGGGAATCGGACTCGGACATCAGCCGCTTCAACCGCGCTGCTGCCGGCAGCCGGCATGCACTGGCGCCCGAATTCGGCAAGGTGCTTGCCTGCGCATTGCAATGGGCTGCGGCAAGCGACGGCGCCGTCGATCCGACCATCGGGGCGCTGGTGGCGCTCTGGGGTTTCGGCGCGCACGCCAATGCATCGCCATCGCCGCCCTCGCCCGCCGAACTCGCGGCGGCACGCTCGCATGTCGGCTGGCAGCGCATCGCCTTCGAGTCCGATACCAATTCGATCCTGCAGCCGGGCGGTGTCTGGCTCGATCTCTCGGGCATCGCCAAGGGCTTTGCGGTCGACCAAGTAGCAGCTGAGCTGCAAATTCTCGGGCTCGGGGATTTTCTCGTTGAAGTGGGCGGCGAACTGCGTGGCGTCGGCCGCCGCCCCGGTGGGCAGCCCTGGCAAGTCCAGATCGATGCCGCGTCCGGTGTCGCAACACGCATTGCGCTCAGCGACATGGCGCTTGCCACTTCGGGCGACCGCTGGCACCTGCGTCAACACGAGGGGCGAAGCTGGTCGCACACCCTCGATCCGCGCTGCGGCGAGCCGAGCGGCCATGCGCTGACAGCGGTGACGGTGCTGCACCGCCAATGCATGCACGCCGATGCGCTCGCCACCGTTCTCACGGTGCTCGGTCCGGACGACGGCTTGACCTTTGCGCAGCATCACGGAATCGCAGCCCTGTTCGTTGGCCGCGAAGGTGCGGGGCACCGGGCGCTGACCAGCGAGGCCTGGACAGCGCAAGTTGCATGACCGAAGCCACCGTGCGCGCGCTGGCAGCCGGCTCGACCGTGTGCGCCTACGCGGGCCTGTGCCTCGCGGTGTACTGGCGCGAACGCCGACGCAATCAGGTCCTGGCACGCGCTGCCGCAGCGCTCGCGGGGGATGGCGCCGAGGAGACCGCGTTGGTGCTGTACGCAAGCCAGACCGGCCAGGCCGAAGCCATCGCCTGGCAGACCGCAGCCTGGCTGCGTGCGGCAGGGACCCCGGTCCGCGTCATGTCGCTCAACGAAGCCGATACGAAGACCTTGCGTGGCGCAAGCTCTGCGCTCTTCATCGCCAGCACTTACGGTGAAGGCGACGCACCCGACGGCGCCAGCGTGTTCGCCGAGCAGGTGATGGGCAGCACTGCCGACTTCTCCTCGTTGCGCTACGCCGTGCTCGCATTGGGTGACCGCCAGTACGCAAGCTTCTGCGGCTTCGGCCGCGCGCTCGACGAATGGCTTCACTCGGCCGGCGCCACACGCACATTCGAACGCCTTGAAGTCGACAATACCGACCCGGCCAGCCTCGCCGTCTGGCGAGCCCGATGCGGCGGCGACGCAGTTGCGCAGGCGGAAGACAGCAGCGCAAGGACCATGCCCTGGCGTCTCGCAGCGCGCGAGCGCTTGAATGCGGGCAGCGCCGGCGCGCCGGTGTACCACCTGGCGTTCGTGGCGCCGGCGGGAACTGCAGCACAGTGGGAGTCCGGAGACGTGGCGCAGATCACCATCGCCAGCGATCCAGGTCGACCGCGCGACTATTCGATCTCCTCGATTCAAACCGACGGAGAACTCCAGTTGCTGGTGCGCCAGGAACAGCACCCCGACGGGACTCTGGGTGCCGCATCGGGCCTGCTGACCTCGACATTGGCCATCGGTGACACGGTCGCGCTGCGCCTGCGGCCCCACCGCAATTTCCGCCTCGAAGGCAATGCGCAGCGGCCGCTGATTCTCATCGGCAACGGCACCGGGCTGGCCGGCCTGCGCAGCCATCTGCGAGCCCGTGCCGCCGCCCGCCAGCACGACAACTGGCTGGTGTTCGGGGAGCGCAATGTGCGGCATGACTTTCTCTACCGCGCCGAAATCGAAGCTTGGAACGCCGCAGGCGTTCTGCGCCGGCTCGACATGGTCTTTTCGCGCGATCAGCCCGACCGGCTCTATGTCCAGCACCGCTTGCTGCAGGCTTGCGAGGAAGTGCTCTCGTGGATCGGTCGCGGTGCAGCCGTGTATGTGTGCGGCAGCCTGCAGGGAATGGCCTCCGGCGTCGACGCGGCATTGCGCCAGATCGCCGGTGAAGCCCTGGTGCGTGAACTCACGGCCACCGGCCGCTATAGACGCGACGTCTATTGACTTTGGCGCCTGCACGCCGCGCCAGTTGCCAACTGGCAACAAACACAGCGGAACTTAGTCTCAATTTTGGAAATACGTAATCAAACGTATTGAGATTGATTATCATTCGCTTCGAGTTCGCGCAGCCGCAACTCAGCTCACCCAGCCAATCCCGCCGCCTCTTGGAGGAGCGCGCTCGGACCCGCCAGTCGAGTTCTCACATGCCGTCCTTCCCGGAGAACCCTTCATGGCCTACATCAAGAGCCGCAAGCACGCCGTCGGGCGTGCACCGTCACCCCAGTTGACTGGCGCAGCAGCCGCAACCCTGATCGCGATATCGATGCCCGTAGCGGCGCAGACCAGCACGGCGAACACGTTGCGCGAAGTCAAGATCGAAGCGACGGCCGATGGCTACAAGCCCGAAACGTCTTCATCGCCCAAGTTCACCCAGCCCCTGGTGGATACGCCCCAAACCATCACCGTCATCAAGAAAGAGGTCCTGCAGGACCAGGGCGCGACGACGCTGACCGAGGCGCTGCGCAATACGCCCGGCATTACCTTCCAGATGGGGGAAAACGGCAACACGTCCACAGGCGACGCCGTGTTCATGCGCGGCTTCGACACCTCGGGCAGCATCTTCGTCGACGGCATCCGCGACGTGGGCACCGTCTCGCGCGACATGTTCAATATCGAGCAGGTCGAGGTCGTCAAAGGCCCGGCGGGCGCCGACATTGGCCGCGGATCGCCGACCGGCTACATCAATCTCGTATCCAAAGTACCCACCGCCGAGAACTTCTTCGCCGGCAGCGTGAGCCTGGGCTCCGCCAGCCAGAAGCGGGCGACGGTCGACCTCAACCGGGCGCTGAACGAAACTGGTTCCGTGGCATTTCGTCTGAATGCCATGGTGCAGGACGGCGGCGTGCCGGGACGGGACCTGGTCCAAAACAATCGATCGGGCATCGCGCCCTCGCTCGCCATCGGCCTCGGTACGCCGACGCGCATCTACCTGTCCTATCTGCACATGGATCAGAAGAATCGCCCTGACGGCGGTATTCCAGTGGTCGGCCTCGAAGGCTACTACCTTGCCGATCTGGCGCGCATCGGCGGCAACGGGCCCCGGGTCGACACCAACAACTACTACGGCTTTCTGTCGGACCATGACGACGTGAAGGCCGACATGTTCACGGCGCGCATCGAACACGATATTGCGCCCGGCGTGACCATCCGCAACATCTCCCGCTGGGGCCGCACCAAGCAGGACCTGGTACTCACGGGTGTGTTCAGCAACGGGCTGCTCGTCCCGAACGTGTTCAATCCGCTCGGCTGGTCGGTGCGCACGACGCCGCAGGGCAAGCTTCAAGACAACGAGATCTTTGCGAACCAGACGAACATCACGGCGGACCTGACCCTGGGCGGCTTGAAGCACTCCATCAGCGCCGGCGTCGAATTGGGCCGCGAAGAGCAGGACAACACCGCCGTGGCGGCCCAGATCAACGCGCTCAACGGCGTGCGCTCGGGCACTTCGTTCCTTGCCTACAACAACCTCTACGCCCCCAACGTCAACCGCGCCTTCGTTCCGGTGCTGCCGACCGGCGCCAGCACGGCCGGCAAGACGACCACGGCCGCGCTGTACGCTTTCGACACCATCAAGCTCAACGAGCAATGGCTGATCAACGGCGGTCTCCGCTACGAGCACTACAAGAGCGACTTTTCCGGCCTGGACGCACCTGCAGCCAACGGGACGCAACTCGCAACACGGCTCGGTAAATCCGACAACCTTCTCACAGGCAAGGTAGGCGTGGTGTTCAAGCCGACCCCCAACGGCAGCATCTATGCCGCCTACGCCACGTCCGCGAAACCGCCAGGCTCCGACTTCGCGCTGTCGGGCACGGCCACCAACATCAACAATCCGAACCTCGATCCGCAGAAGGCGAAGACCGCCGAGGTCGGCACCAAGTGGGATCTGCTCGACAAGCGCCTCGCGGTGACCGGCGCACTGTTCCGGACAACCAACGAGAACGAACAGGTTCAGATCGATACCTTCGGCAACACCGAGCAATACGGCAAGACGCGCGTGCAAGGCGTGGAACTGAGCGCCATCGGGCAGATCACGCCTGCATGGCAGGTCATTGCAGGCATTGCCAGCATCGACACCGAGATCCTGGAAGGTTCGCGGACAAGCACCACGCAGAACGGCGCGCAAATTCGCTTCTCGCCGAAGCTCACGGCCACGCTTTGGACGACCTACAAGTTTCCCATGGGCCTGATCGTCGGCGCAGGCGCACGTTACGTCGACACGCAGGCGCGGGCGACGTCGAACGCGGCGCTGACACCGACCACCTTCTTCCCGACCATTCCGAGCTATACGGTCTTCGACGCGATGATCGGCTACGAAATCAACAAGAACGTGGCGATCCAGCTCAACCTGTACAACCTGACGGACAAGTTCTATCTGGCACGGGTGAACAACGCAGGGAACCGGCTGACGGTGGGGACGCCGCGCTCCGCGACGTTGACCGCCAACTTCAAGTTCTGACACGCCCCGGCATCCCACTCTCGAGGACTGCGAAACTCGCAGCCCCAGTCGTCGCGCTGGGGCTTTTTTCATGGAGATCTTGCAAATGATGTTGCATGTGCCCGATGTCCTGACGCGGGATCAGGTGCGCGAAATGCGAGCAACGCTCGACACGACCGATTGGGTGGACGGCAGGGAAACCGTCGGGGAACAGGGCGCCAGGGTCAAGCGGAATCGTCAGCTGCCCGAGTTCTCCCCAGTGACCCGTGCGCTGGGCAGCACCATCCTGGCCGCGTTGGCCAAGAATGCCCTGCTCTTTTCCGCCGCGTTGCCGCTCCGGTTCGTGCCGCCGCTGTTCAATCGCTACGAAGGCGGCGAACACTACGGACTGCATGTGGACGGATCGGTACGCTCCGTGCCCGGCACCGGCGAGCAATTGCGCACCGATCTGTCGTGCACCCTGTTCCTGTCCGAGCCCGAGGACTACGAAGGGGGCGAACTGGAAGTCGTGGACACCTACGGCACCCACGAAGTCAAGCTGCCGGCCGGTGATCTGATCCTCTACCCCTCGAGCAGCCTGCACCGCGTGCATCCCGTGACGCAGGGCGTGCGCATCTGCTCCTTTTTCTGGTTGCAGAGCATGGTGCGCGACGACCGGCAGCGGGCCATGCTGTTCGAACTCGACCAAACCATCATCAAGTTGCGCGCCCGGCTCGGCGAGTCGGAGGAGACGGTCGCCCTGACCGGCCACTATCACAACCTGCTGCGCATGTGGTCCGAGGTCTAGGGGCCAGCTATCGAAGGGCTTGGCCCCAGAGCTGCAATAGTTATTGCAAATGCGAGGAATTCGTATTTATAATCGAGCCTTCTACAAACAGCCAGCCAACCGCCGCCTCACCGCCATGATCGTTTGCGTATGTCGCCGAGTGTCAGACCGCGAAATCGCACGCCATGTGCGCGCCGGCATGACCTTCGACGAAGTGCAGTTTGAGCTCGGCGTGGCCACCCAGTGCGGCCAGTGCGAAGGCTGCGCGCGCGACGTGGTCGCGCAATGCAGCGCTTCCCATCCGGTTGCCGCACTCAACCGCGAATCGGAACCGAGGTCGATCCAGCTTGCCAATTCCATCACGGAAAGCAGGGCATGGAACTCTTCTCGGCACTCGGCGGCAGCCTGATCCTCGTCACCGGCTCGGTCTGGTGGATTCTTCGCAAGTAACTGGCGGTTCCGCTGCACCCGGGCACCTTTCGCAAGGGCCGGCACTCCATAGTTGATCGTGTCTGACCGCTTTTCCTCGTCTCCTCCCTCCGTTCTAGGCCTGTCACGCAACGCCGTCATCGCAGGCGGCGTGGTGCTTTTTCACGTCGCTGCCCTGTGGGCGCTGCAGAGCGGCCTGCTCCGCCGCGCCGCCGAGGTGGTCATCCCGGTGGAAATCCTGAGCGAGTTCATTGAGCCGCCCAAGCCGGCAGAACCGCCGCCCCCGCCACCCGAACCGCCCAAGCGGGAAGTGACGAAAACGCCTCCGCCGCCGCGGCCGCAGGCGATACGCGAGCCGAAGCCCACGCCAGCGCCGAATGCGCCCACGGGGAGCATCGAGCCGCCGCCCCCACCCGCGCCCATTGCGCCGCCCGCCCCCGCAGAGCCGCCGGCTCCTCCTGCCTCGCCACCCGCACCGCCGGCGCCCAAGCTCGTCGAAATCAGCCAGGGCCAGACGCAATACATCCGCGAACCTCGCATCACCTACCCGGCGATGAGCAAGCGATTGGGCGAGACCGGCACGGTGGTCGTGGCGGTCTATTTCAACAGCGCGGGCCTTCCCAAGCGCGCCGAGATTTTCAAGTCCAGCGGCTATGACCGGCTCGACCAGGCAGCGCGCGAGGCAGCCATGTCATCGCAGGTCACGCCGATCAGGCAGCCGGGCGCCGACGAGGCGACCGTCTACTTGTTGAAGGCGCCTTTCAATTTCACACTTTCCCAATAGTCCCGGAGCAGTAGTTATGGATTCCCAATTTGGCCTGATGAACGTATGGGCGCAGGGCGACTTCGTCACCAAAGCCGTCGCCTTGCTGCTGATCGGCATGTCGCTCGCCTCGTGGATCGTGATCCTGATCAAGGCGCTGGACGTCATCAAGTACAAGCGCCTCGCGAAGCACTCGCAGGACTTCTGGCACAGCGAAGACTTCGCCACCGCGCTCAACAAGCTCGGCAAGGACGACAGCAACCCGTTCCGCGCCCTCGCCCTGGAAGGCCGTGAAGCCGCGGCGCATCATCGCAACACCAAGGCCCATCTGCACGATGCGCTCGACGTGAGCGACTGGATCACACGCGCATTGCGCAACGGCATCGATGAATTCACCGCGCGCCTGCAGACTGGTCTGGCCGTCCTGGCCTCGGTCGGTTCGACGGCCCCGTTCATCGGCTTGTTCGGCACGGTCTGGGGCATCTACCACGCCTTGATGAGCATCAGCTCGGCCGGCCAGGCCACCATCGACAAGGTGGCCGGCCCGATCGGCGAAGCGCTGATCATGACGGCACTCGGCCTGGCGGTCGCCATTCCCGCGGTGCTGGGCTACAACGCGCTGGTGCGCGGCAACAAGTTCGTGCTGACCAAGCTCAACAGCTTTGCGCATGACCTCCATGCCTACTTCGTGACGGGCGCACGCGTCCAGAGCGGCGTCGAAGCCATCGTCGTCCCGCTCAAGAAAGGCTGAGCACCATGGCTTTCGGAACCCAGGACGAACCCGATGAGGTGATGAACGAGATCAACATGACGCCGCTGGTCGACGTCATGCTGGTGCTCCTGATCATCTTCATCATCACCGTGCCGGTGATGAAGCATGCGGTGAACATCGACCTGCCCCGCGCGAGCAGCGAGCCGCAGCAGACCAAACCGCAGAACATCCTGTTCACCGTCGCCGCCGACGGCAGCTATTACTGGAACGAACAGAAGATCGACGACGCCGAGCTGAAGACACGGCTCGCGGCCGAAGCGGCCAAGGAACCGCAACCCGAGTTGCACATCCGCGGCGACAAGGCGGTGCGCTACGAGCGTGTTGCACAAGCGATGTCGGCGGCGCGCGAGACCGGCGTACGCAAGATCGGCTTCATCACGGAACCCGAGGCGAAGTAAAGCCTGCTTTGCAAGGCAAAAAGATCGATCGAGGCGATTGACTTTTTATTGCGAATCATTATCATTCACGCATCGCTTCGACAAGGGGATTTCCAATGCCAGCCACTCCCAACGCATTCACCGTCCTGAGCCATCCCTCGCTCGATCATTCGGGCGGTGGCCGCGCCGCCGCCGAGGCGCCCCGCCCTGCTGCCCTTTTCGAAAGCACGGAGCTTCTCAAGGGCAGCAAGATCGTCGGGATCATGCACAACGGCTCGCTCTATCGGCTGCAAGCCACCAAACTCGGCAAGCTGATCCTGACCAAATAGAGATCAGCCCGCCCCTCGCGCAAGTTTCATCGTGGGGCGACTCGAGGAGATTCATCTCCGAAGGGTCGTTTTTTGCTAGCCAACGGTTCGCCGACTAGCCAAGCTTTTTTTCCACCTTGAATCCGAAAAGAAAACGCCGACCCGAAAGTCGGCGTTTTTGTTTTGGAAGCCTGGCGATCAGAGGCCGAGCGCGGCGATACCCGCCTTGGCGATCTGCGCGTCCTCGTTCGACTTGACGCCACTGACGCCGACCGCACCGATCACCTGGCCATCCTTGACGATCGGCACACCGCCTTCGAGCAGGCCTTGCACCCCAGGCGCCGTCAGAAACGAGGTGCGCCCACCGTTGATCATGTCCTCATAGATCCTGCTCTCTCGCCTTCCCATCGCGGCCGTGTGGGCCTTGGCAGGCGCAATGTGCGACGACAAGGCCGCTGCCCCATCGAGCCGCTGCAGCCAGAGCAAATTGCCGGCGTCGTCGGCGATGGCGATGGTCACGGCCCAGTTGTTCTTGAGCGCTTCGGCTTCGGCCGCGGCGGCAATGGCCTTGACATCGGCGAGTTCGAGAAAGGACTTGGTCTTCATGGTCTTGCAAAAAGTGAACTAAGCCCTGAAGCATAGCGCCCGCACCTGCATGAGCCCTTACGGATGGCAGAAAGCGCTTTAGGGACATCCGGATGCGGGTTTTTGTCGTGGCCGGCTCTTGCGGCCACCTAGAATGGGCCCCAACTGCAGCGTTGCAGCGAACATCAGGAGTTTCAGCAATGAACGACCGCGTCAACACCCTCGACACCACCGTCGGCTACGGCCAGACGTTGCCGCAGGCAGAGCGCCAGCGCGTCCTGCGCAATACCTATTGGCTGCTCGCCCTGAGCCTGCTGCCTACCGTGCTGGGCGCCTGGCTGGGCGTCGCCACCGGCATCACCCGCTCGCTGAGCGGCGGTATCGGCCTCATGGTCTTTCTGGGCGGTGCCTTCGGTTTCATGTTCGCCATCGAGAAGACCAAGAACTCGGCCGCCGGCGTGCCGGTGCTGCTGGCGTTCACCTTCTTCATGGGCCTGATGCTGTCGCGGCTGATCGCGATGGTGCTGGGTTTCAAGAACGGCTCCGAATTGATCATGACCGCCTTCGGCGGCACCGCCGGCGTGTTCTTCGTGATGGCCTCGCTGGCAACGGTGATCAAGCGCGACCTGTCGGGCATGGGCAAGTGGCTGTTCGTCGGCGCACTGGTGCTGATGGTCGGTGCGATCATCAATGTCTTCGTCGGCTCCAGCGCCGGCATGATGGCGATCTCGGTCGCCGCCATCGGCATCTTCTCGGCCTTCATGCTGTATGACCTGAAGCAGATCATGGACGGCGGCGAGACCAACTACATCAGCGCCACGCTTGCGCTTTACCTGGACCTGTTCAACGTGTTCCAGAGCCTGCTGGCCTTGCTCGGCATCTTCGGCGGCGAGCGCGACTGAGCACCTGCTCGGCTTGAAGCAACAAGGGCCCCTCGGGGCCCTTTTTCATGCTCGATCGAACACGGCGATCGACTCGACATGCGCCGTGTGCGGGAACATGTTGACCACACCCGCGAAGGTGCAGCGATAGCCCGCCTGGTGTACCAGGAGGCCAGCGTCGCGCGCCAGCGTCGAGGGATTGCAACTCACGTAGACGATGCGCTTCGGCGGCGACCAGCCGCCCTCGTGCAGTTCGATCTGCTGATGAAGGTCGGCGAGCGCCTTGGCCAGCGCAAACGCACCCTCGCGCGGCGGATCGACCAGCCACTTGTCCGCGGCGCCGTCGGCCACCAGCATCGCGGGCGTCATCTCGAACAGGTTGCGCGCGACGAAGCGAGTCGCGGCCAGCGCGCTTCGACCTGGCACGGCGGGGCGGTTGCGCTCGAAGTTGTCGGTCGCCCGCGCCACCAGCGTATCGCTGCCCTCGATGCCCAGCACCTCGCGCGCGCGGCTCGCCAGCGGCAGGGTGAAGTTGCCGAGTCCGCAGAACCAGTCGATCACGCGCTCGCCCGATTGCACGTCGAGCAGGCGCAAAGCGCGGCTGACCAGCGCGCGGTTGATGTGCGGATTGACCTGCGTGAAATCGGTCGGCTTGAAAGGCATCGTGACGCCGAACTCCGGCAACTCGTAAGCCAGCGCGGGACCGTCGGGTTCGAGGAGCTTCACGGTCTCGGGCCCTTTGGCCTGCAGCCACCATTGCACGCCGGCGTGCTGCGCCGCGAACGCTTTGAGCCGCGCCATGTCCGCAGCGGACAGCGGCTCCAGATGCCTCAGCACCAAGGCGATCACGCCGAGGCTGGCGCCGTCCGGCGCGTCCCCGCAAGCCAGTTCGATCTGCGGGCAGGTGTCGCGCGCCTCCATCGAACCGACGAGTTCGCGCAAGGGCATGAGCATGGCGCTGACCCGGGCCGGCAGCACGGGACACACCTGCATGTCCGCCAAGTAGCGGCTCTTGCGCTCGTGAAAGCCGATCAGCACGGTGCCCTTCTTGGCCACGTAGCGCATCGAAAGGCGGGCGCGATAGCGGTAGTGCCAGGCAGGCCCTTCCAGCGGCCGCAGCATGTTCTCGGGACGCACCTTGCCGAGATGCCACAGGTTGTCCTCGAGTGCGCGCTGTTTCACCGCCACCTGCGCAGCGGCATCCAGGTGCTGCATCTTGCAGCCGCCGCATGCGCCGGCGTGCAGACCAAAATGCGGACAGCCGGGCCGCACACGCTGCGACGACTCGCGGCGGATCGCGGCCACGATGCCTTGCTCCCAGTTGTTTTTCTTGCGGTGCACGCTGAACTGCACTTCTTCGAAAGGCAATGCGCCTTCGATGAACACCACCATGCCGTCGGCCTTGTGCGCCACGCCTTGTGCGTCGAGGTCGAGCGACTCGACGTGCAGCCATTCATCGCGGGCTTGCTGCTGCGCCGCCTTCTTCTCTATCGAATCCGTCATGCACGGATTGTCTCAGGGCTGCGGGGCGCCCTCGGCCCGAGCGCTACAAAAACGCATCGCGCTGGACGCCGGCGCGCGCGAGCTGGCGGCGCATCTTGGCGAGCGCCTCGTTCTGGATCTGCCGCACGCGTTCCCGCGTCAGGCCGAGGCGCACGCTCAACACTTCGAGTGTCTCCGGATCGCGGTCGTGCAGGCCGTAGCGGCCTTCCAGCACCTCGCGCTCGCGTTCGCTCAGTGCGTGGATCCATCGATCGAGAAGCTTCTCGACCTCGTGCGTCTGCGTCACGCCCGTCGGGTCTCCGCCCTCGTCTTCCGAAGCCACCGTATCGGCCAGGCTGAAACTGTCGTCGCCGCGCTCGCTGCCCGCGTCGAGCGAACGTGGCGCCTCGGAGAGCGCCATCAGCTCGGCCACCGCCTGCACCTCGCGGCCCAGCAGCGCTGCGACATCTTCGACCCGCACGCCGTCGGGCCGGCGGGCGATGAAGTCGGCGTCGCCTTCCAGCGCACGGCGCGCCCGCATCACCTGTTGCAGTTCGCGAACCACATGCACCGGCAGCCGGATCGCGCGAGCCTGCATCATCGCCGCCCGTTCGATCGACTGGCGGATCCACCAGGTTGCATAGGTGGAGAAGCGAAAACCACGCTCCGGCTCGAACTTGTTGATCGCATGCATCAGGCCGAGGTTGCCTTCCTCGATCAGATCCGCCAGCGGAACGCCGCGGCCGAGATAGGCCTTGGCGATGTTCACCACGAGCCGCAGGTTGTGCTCGATCATCGATTGCCGCGCCGCGAAGTCGCCGCTGCGGGCGGCGCAGGCGGTCTGGTATTCCTCGTCGGGAGTGAACAGTTCGGTGCGCCGGATCTCGCGCAGGTAGAGCGTCAACGAATCGCCGCCTTCACCGCCTAGGTCGACCGGCACCGCGTCGTGCGCAATCTCAGGCAGCGCGCCCTTGTCCGCGCGATCAACGACGTCATCCGCAGGAGCGGGCAGGCTCGCAGGCTTGTAGGGCCGCAAGGTCGAGATGCTGCCGTTGCCCGCCGCGCGCCGCACGACCGGAATGCGACGCGGGACGGAGGCAGCCATGCATGATCCTAGCGCGCGGGCAGGTAGCGCGCCGGATCGACCGGCTTGCCCTGGCGGCGGATTTCGAAGTGCAGCTTCACGCGATCCGCGTCGCTGTTGCCCATCTCGGCAATCTTCTGGCCCTTCTGCACGGACTGGTCTTCCTTCACCAGCAGCGTCCTGTTGTGCGCATAAGCGGTCAGGTAGGTGTTGTTGTGCTTGAGGATGATCAGATTGCCGTAGCCGCGCAGGCCGGCGCCGGCATACACCACCCGTCCATCGGCTGCAGCAAGCACCGAATCGCCGGCCTTGCCGCCGATGTCGAGTCCCTTGTTCTTGGCTTCGTCGAAGCCCGCAATCAACGAGCCGTGCGCAGGCCAGATCCAACCCACATCTTCATCGCCCGATGCCGTGGCAGCCGGCGCGGAAGGTGAAGCGGTGATGATGGGCGGGGTGGGTTTGACAGCCGCACTCGCCGCGGCCGCAGGAGCCGCTGCGGCGCCGGAGGACGGTGCGACGGCGGCCTGCGTGACCGGCCGCGTCACGGCGCTCGAGGCGTCGGTCGTGCCAGTTGCAGATGCCGGTGCCGCAGCGCTTGCGGTAGCGCCGACCGGCGGGATCACGCGCAGCACCTGACCGACTTCGATCAGGTCGGGATTGTCGAGATTGTTCCAGCGAGCGATGTTCTGCCAGCTCTGGCCGGTTTCGGTGCCGATGCGGCGAATCGTGTCACCGGGACGCACCGCGTAATAGCCGGGCTTGCCGTAGTTTTCGATGCCCGGCAGCGGCTTGCCCGAAGCGTCCGTGGTGATGGTCGGGACACCGGGCGCGCTGGGCGCGGCAACCGTCGCGCTGGTCATCGTGCCGCGGTCCTCGACCGGTACGGGGCCGCGCCTGGCGGCACACCCCGCAATCAAGAGCGCGACCAGCAGCGTCACGCCGGCAAGCCAGCCCCGATTGCCAATACCCAGCATGTGTTCTTCCTTCAAGCAATTCCCGATTTTAGGGGGACAAAGTGAACCGCCTCAAGAATGCGGCGCTCCAGTCCCCGCGCTGTTTTGTCGATCACGACAAGCGCCTGTTTGCCGACCTCGGACTGTGTCGGCGCGACGATGCGGCCGCCCACGGCCAGCTGCGCGATCCATGCCTCAGGCACCGCTTCGCCGCCGGCCGCCGCGATGATGCCCGCGTAGGGTGCGCCCTTCGCATAGCCCACCATGCCGTCCCCCAGCAGCAGATGGACCGTGGCCAGCCGGAACGAGCGGAGATTGATGCGCGCTCGCTCGTGCAATCCGCGCAGGCGTTCGATGCTGTAGACCTCGGTCGCGATGTGGCTCAACACCGCCGCTTGGTAGCCGCAGCCGGTCCCGATCTCGAGCACGCGGCCCAGGCGGTCGGCGGGCTTGTTTGCCAACGCGGGCGCACCAAGCAGGAGTTCGATCATGCGGGCCACCACGTTCGGCTTCGAGATGGTCTGGCCCAGACCGATCGGCAGGCTCGTGTCTTCATAGGCCTGATTGACCAGTGCGCTGTCGACGAAAAGATGACGCTCGACCGTGCCCATGGCGCGCAGCACCCGAGCGTCGGCAATGCCCTGCGCCGCGAGCCGCTGAACCATGCGCGCGCGCACGGCGTCGGAGGCCATCGAAGGCGTGTGATGAACGAGCGGCTTGGCAGGCACGGCCGACGCGCGCCCGCGCGTCGCAGCCGACGCGGTGGGCGTGAGGCGGACGGGGAATCCTGGTCGCTGGCTCGCCATGTCAGGACGGCTCGCCCAGGCGAGCCACCGTCTCGCGCCATTGGCCGAGGTTGGCATGGTCGGTCAGGTCGATCTGCAAGGGCGTGAGCGCAATGTGGCCGGCCGCCGTCGCATGGAAGTCGGTGCCCTCGCCGCTATCCTTGGCGCCGCCCGCCCCCGCGATCCAGTACATGGTCTCGCCGCGCGGGCTGTCCTGCGTAATGACCTTTTCGGCTGCATGGCGGCGCCCCAGCCTGCAGACCTTGACCGATTTCAGCTTGTCGAAGGGAAGATTCGGGATGTTGACGTTGAGCAGAAATGCGCCGCTCTCGAGCATGCGTTCGCGCTCGATCTGCTCCACCAGCCGCCGGGCCGCGCGGGCCGCCGCGTCGACATGGGCCCAGCCCTTCTCGATCTGCGAGAACGCGATCGCCGGAATGCCGAACAGGTAGGCCTCCATGGCAGCGCCGACGGTGCCCGAGTAGATGGTGTCGTCGCCCATGTTGGCGCCGTTGTTGATGCCGGAAACCACCAGATCGGGCCGGTAGTCGAGCAGCCCCTTGAGTGCGATGTGCACGCAGTCGGCGGGCGTGCCGGTCACGTAGCGAAAGCCGTTGTGCGCGGTGTGCACGTAGAGCGGCGCCGCCAGCGTGAGCGCGTTCGACTTGGCGCTGTTGTTGTGCTCGGGCGCGACCACTTCGACTTCCGCCACCTCCTTCAGCGCATCGTGCAGCGCAACGATGCCGGGAGCCTGGAAGCCATCGTCGTTCGAAATAAGTATCTTCATGTCGTCTGTGAGTGCGCGCGATTGTAGGCGGCCGATGCGTCACGGCAGGGACAATGCCGGCCTGCCAGCCCGCCTATCATGGCCCGGATTCATTGCCCCAGAGACCTACCTCAAGGAGACACGAGCATGCACGCATGGCTCTGCGAAAACCCCACCGGCGTCGACGCCCTGACCTGGAAAGAACTGCCGACGCCAACCCCCGGCCCGGGTCAGGTGCTGATCGAAATCAAGGCTGCCAGCCTCAACTTCCCCGATCTGCTCATCGTGCAGAACAAGTACCAGATCAAGCCGCCGCTGCCCTTCGTGCCTGGGTCTGAATATGCAGGGGTGGTAGCGGCGGTCGGCGACGGAGTGACTCATCTGAAGGTCGGCCAGAACGTCGCCTGTCTTTCCGGCACCGGCGGCTTCGGCACCCACACGCTGGCGCCGGCCGCCCTTTGCATGCCGCTGCCCGAGGGCTTCGGCCATGTCGACGCGGCGGCTTTCATCATGATCTACGCGACATCGTGGCACGCGTTGATGGACAGGGCGCAGCTCAAGGCCGGCGAAACCTTGTTGGTGCTCGGTGCGGCAGGCGGCGTCGGGACGGCAGCGATCCAGATCGCCAAGGCCGCCGGCGCCAAGGTGATCGCTGCCGCGTCCACCGATGAAAAATGCGAGCTCTGCAAATCCATCGGCGCCGATCTCACGATCAACTACACGACGCATGCGCTACCCAATGGCTTTCGCGAAGCCATCAAGGCAGCAACCGACGGCAAGGGTCCGGATGTCATTTATGACCCGGTAGGCGGCGATTTCGCGGAGCCTGCATTCCGCTCGATCGGTTGGCGCGGGCGCTATCTGGTCGTGGGCTTCGCCGCCGGTCCCATTCCCTCGCTGCCATTGAATTTGATGCTGCTCAAAGGCGCGTCGCTGGTTGGCGTGTTCTGGGGGGATTTCGCCAAGCGCGAACCCAAAGCCAATGCGCAGATGATGGCCGAATTGGCAAAGTGGTACGGCCAAGGCAAGATCAAGCCGGTGATAGACCGCACCATGCCGATGGCGGAGTTGAAGGCCGCCTACGCGCACATGGGTTCGCGCGGCGTCAAAGGCAAGCTCGTGATGGTCAACTAAGGCCTGCTACACACAATAAAAAAGCCCGCACATGCGGGCTTTTTTACGAGGGACCAAGCGAACCGTCTACTTGATCTCGAAGTCCGACAGCGACTTGCCGGCGGCCAGCGCCTCCGTAATCCAGCGCGGCTTGCGCCCGCGCCCGCCCGACCATGTTTCACCGGTGGGACTGCGATACTTTGCAGCCGCCTTGATCGTGACCACCCCCGTACTGCGCTTGCCGCCACGCGTGCCGAGTTTCAGATCGGCCGCAGTCAAACCGTATTCCGCGATCTTCTTGCGCAGTTCCTCGATGACACCCGCGCGCTCCTGATTGCGCAGCTCCTCGGCTTGTTTGCGCAATTGCGCAATCTGCTCGTCGTGCTTCTTGATCTGGGAATTGATGTCGGCAAGGGTTGAGGCCATCGGTGAAATCCTCCGAATTGGAAAGTAAAAATTCTAATTCAAATCCCAATTGCCGCAAGTGAGGCAACTCCAAAAAAAAAGCGCCGATCGAATGATCGGCGCTTTATGTCAAAGGGGTTTGGGGTGGCTGATGGGACTCGAACCCACGACGACCAGAATCACAATCTGGGACTCTACCAGCTGAGCTACAGCCACCACAGAGCCTGCAATTGTAGCGGCAAAAAACTAGCGCCCGCCGACAACGATCGGATCCACCGGTTTCGGCACCAGGATCTGCGCCTTGAACCTGCTCTTCAGCATGTCGTAGTACGCCGCATTCTCTGCCGCGGCCACGGCCTGGGCGACCTGCTGCGTCTCCTGCTGCGCCGCCTCGGGTGCGGACGGCGTCCGCGGCACCGTCTTGTTGACGCGCACAACGGCATAGCCCTGTGCGCCGAGATCGACGCCAACCAGTGAAGGAAGCTTGGCCGGATCGGCCCGCAATGCGCTCTCGATGACAGGCGCCGGCTGCGACTGGGTCTCGAGCCGCGAAACCGTCACCGGCCCACCAAGGCTCGCGTCGGCCGGCTTGGCTTGCCACGCCGCGAGCTTGGCTTCGCCCTCGGCCTTGGCGAGCGCGGCTGCGCGCTCGGCGACAAGCTGCGTACGAACCTTGTCCTTGACCTCTTCGAAAGGCAACGCCCGAGCAGGGCTGTATTGCGTCACGCGCCCCGATGCGAGCTGGTTGGGCCCGATCTCGATCGCCTCGGTGTTGTGCTTGCGCTCAAGCGAATCGGCGGCAAACAGCGCGTTCAGGAAGTTGCGGCTTGCCAGCGCGCCCGCGGCGCCCGGCGCCGGCATGCGGCCGATCTTGCTCGCGGTCTGGATGGTGAGCTTCAACTTGTCGGCGGCCGGCTTCAGGCTGTCGGGCTGCTGGTAGACGATGTCGGTAAAACTCTCGGCCGCCTTGGCGAACTCCTGCGTGGCCTGTTGGCCGCGCACTTCGTTCTCGATGGCGGCGCGCGCCTGCTCGAAGGGCTGTATCACCGCGGGCTTGATGTCGTTGAGCTGGATGATGTGATAGCCGAACTCGGTTTCGACGACATCGCTGACCTCGCCTTTCTTGAGCGCGAACATCGCATCCTCGAAAGGCTTGACCATGGCGCCGCGCGTCACGAAATCGAGGTCGCCGCCCTTTTCCGCCGATCCGGGATCTTGCGAATTCTTGCGCGCGAGGTCGGCGAAAGTGCCAGGCGCCTTCTTGACGTCGGCCAGCAGCTGCTGCGCCTTCGCACGCGCCTTCTCGCGCTCGGCAGCGGGCGCACTCGCGGGCGCACTGATCAGGATGTGGCTGGCACGGCGTTCTTCCTTGGTACCGAAGCGCGCGGCGTTCTGATCGTAATAGCTGCGCAGATCGGCCTCGTTGATCGCGATGTTCTTCTTCGCTGCTTCGAGGTCGAGCACCAGGTATTCGATGCTCGCCTGTTCGGGCACCTGGAATAGCGCGACATGCTGCTTGTAATAGGCCTCGAGGTCGGCATCGCTCACGCTGACCTTTGCTGCGAAGTCACCCGGGTTGAAGCGTGCGACCTGCACTTCGCGGCGGTCATAGAACGCATTGAGCGTGGCCGCTGCCTGGGCGGGCGTGGCGAATGCCGTTCCCGAAATGCCCAGCAGCACCTGCTGCGTTGCCAGATCGGCGCGCACCGAGGCTTCGTACTGCTCGGGTGTGCGGCCCGTCGCACGCATGAAGCGCTCGCGATCGAACTTGCCGTCGGCCGTACGGAAAGAAGCCAGGCCCGTATCTTCGGCGAACAAGCGCGCGAGCCGCTCTTCGGACACCGTCATGTTCGATTTGGAAGCGGCTGCCGCGAGCACGCGGTCGCGCACCATCCGCTCCAGGGTCGCGTAGCGGGCAGCGTCCGAATCGAGCAAGCCCGGTTCGATGTTGGGTGCCTGCTGCCGGATCCTGTCGACTTCGTTGCGGTGCTGCGCATCCCATTCCGGCCGCGTGATGTCGGTGCCGTCTACGCGTGCAACCTTCTCCCCTTGGCCGCCGCCCTGGTAGCGATCCACGCCGAACAGCACAAAGGACGGAATGATCAGCAAGAACAAGAGCGCCATGATGACCTTGTTGTACTTGCGGAAGGAATCAAACATGCTTGGACACTCTCTGCGGGATGAACGAAACAGCAAACAAAAAAGGCGAACTGAGTGTTCGCCTTTGCATCGGGTGGTGGGTGCTGAGGGGTTCGAACCCCCGACCTACGCCTTGTAAGGGCGCCGCTCTACCAGCTGAGCTAAGCACCCCACCGGGAACCAGTGTCTCAGTTCAGCGCGTCTTTGAGCGCCTTGCCGGGACGGAACTTCGGGATCTTGGCGGCCTTGATTTTAATCGCGTCGCCGGTGCGCGGATTGCGGCCCGTGCGCGCAGCGCGTTTGCCGACTGCAAAAGTGCCGAAACCGACGAGCGATACGGAACCGCCCTTTTTGAGCGTGGTACGAATGGCGCCGATGGTCGATTCAAGTGCGCGCGTGGCAGCGGCTTTGGAGATATCGGCGTTTTTTGCGATGTGCTCAATCAGTTCGGTTTTGTTCACAAGGACCCCTTGCAGGAAAAAATTGTTGATCAGGTAACGTCAGAAACAATGCCGGCCCCATGACGGTGCCATGGGGTGTGATGAATGAAAAAGGATGGCAGTTCTGACGCGCCGGCAGCGCACTGCCGACAAGGATTACAACCACTGGTCCACGGGGTGTCAATACGACACTCAGCCGCGCAATCCAGCGAGGACCGCGATTTTAGTGGTGTTTTGCGCCGGCTCTTTTCAGAGCGCTTGTGCGACCGCACGACCCAGGTCAGTCGTGCCCGCGCTGCCGCCGATGTCAGGCGTACGCGGTGCGCCGCTCGCCGGCGCCAGTACTTTCTCGATCGCTGCCAGGATGGCGTCATGCGCAGCCTTGTGGCCCAGGAACTCCAGCATCATCGCGCCGCACCAGATCTGCCCGATCGGATTGGCGATGCCCGTGCCGGCGATGTCCGGCGCCGAGCCGTGCACCGGCTCGAACAGCGAGGGCGTGGTGCGATCCGGATTGAGGTTCGCGCTCGACGCGATGCCGATCGTGCCGGTGCATGCGGGTCCGAGGTCGGACAGGATGTCGCCGAACAGATTGCTCGCCACCACGACATCGAAGAAGTCGGGACGCTGCACGAAGTGCGCCGTCAGGATGTCGATGTGGAACTTGTCGAGCTTGACACCCGGATAGCTCTTCGCCATCGCGGCGACGCGCTCGTCCCAGTACGGCATGGTGATCGAGATGCCGTTGGATTTGGTCGCGCTGGTGAGGTGCTTCTTCGGTCGCGATTGCGCGAGCTCGAAGGCGAACTTGAGCACACGGTCCACGCCGACGCGCGACATCACGGTCTCCTGGACGACGATCTCGCGCGCCGTTCCCTCGTACATGCGCCCGCCGATGCTCGAGTACTCGCCCTCGGTGTTCTCACGCACGATGTACATGTCGATCTCGCCGGGCTGCCGCGGCGTACCGTCCCGCCGGACCACCGGCGCCACGATGCCCGGCATCAGGCGCGCGGGACGCAGGTTGATGTACTGGTCGAACTCGCGGCGAAACAGCAGCAGGGAGCCCCAGAGCGAGACATGGTCCGGAATCTTCTCGGGCCAGCCGACCGCGCCGAAGTAGATGGCGTCGTGCCCGCCGATCTGATCCTTCCAGTCGTCGGGCAGCATCTTGCCGTGCTTCTCGCAGTAGTCCCAGCTCGAAAAATCGAAATGGTCGAAATGAAGATCGATGCCGAACTTGCGTGCCGCGGCATCGAGCACACGCAGTCCTTCGGGCATCGTTTCCTTGCCGATGCCGTCGCCGGCGATGACTGCGATTCGTTGGGTGCTCATGTCTCAGATCCTTGGAGTGGTGTTGAAGAAAGACAGCGCCTCGGCCAGCAGCTCGCGCGGCGCCTCCTCGGGAATGTAGTGACCGCAAGGCAAGGTCGCGCCCGACACGTCGACGGCACGTTCGCGCCACAGCGAGAGCACGTCGAACCAGCGGCCCACCGCGCCATGCTCGCCCCACAGCACGCGCAGCGGCTGGGTCAGCTTGAGGCCGGCGGCGATGTCCGCGCGATCGTGTTCGAGATCGATCGTGGCCGAGGCCCGGTAGTCCTCGCAGATACCTCGCGCGGTGCCCTCGATCGCAGCACACCGCTCGTACTCGGCCAAGGCCTCGGGTGCAAAGGGCGCGAGACCGGCATGACGGCTGCCCATGACGCTGCGAACGTAGCGCACCGGATCGGCCTCGATCAGCGCTTCGGGCAAGGGCGGCGGCTGGATCAGGAAGAACCAGTGCCAGTAGGCGCGCGCAAAGCCCTCCGAGGTGTTCTGGTACATCGCGAGGGTCGGTGCGATGTCGAGCAGCATGAGCCGTTCGACCGCCTGCGCATGATCCGCCGCGAGCCGGTGCGCCACTCGAGCGCCGCGGTCGTGCGCCAGCACGCCGAAGCGTGAGAAGCCGTGCTGCTGCATGGCATACAGCGCATCGAGCGCCATCTCGCGCTTGCTGTAGTGCGCGTGGTCCGCATCCGCCGCAGGGCGGCCCGAATCGCCATAGCCGCGCAGATCGACCATGACGACCGTGAACTGCTCCACCAGCGCCGGGGCCGTGCGATGCCAGATCGCATGCGTCTGCGGGTGGCCATGAAGCAGCAGCAGCGGCGCGCCGTGTCCGCCGATGCGGCCGTGCAATCGCACGCCGTTGCGCGACAGGTCGAAGGTGGAGAACGAAGTGAACACGGGTCGATTGTGCGTTGCGTGCCGCACAGCATCAAGCAACAATCAGCCAATTGATACTTTCCAAAATGGCAGTAATGGACCGTGGAGACCTGGAACTGGTGATCGCCATCCGCGATCGCGGCAGCCTCGCGGGCGCGGCGGCGGCGCTGGACGTCGTGCCCTCCGTCGTCACCAAGCGGCTCGGGGCGCTCGAGGCACGGCTCGGCCAGCGCCTGTTCGATCGCACCACGCGCCGGCTCAACCTCACCGCCGAAGGCGAAGCCGTGTGCCTGCATGCCAAGAGCCTGCTGGCCGGCTTTGCGGCGCTCGAGAACGAGCTCGGAGAGCGCCAAAACGAGCTGGCCGGCACGATCCGCCTTGTTGCGACTTTCGGTTTCGGCCGGCGCTGGCTCGGCCCCGCGCTCGCGGCTTTTCGCGAGCAGCACCCCGCGCTGCAGTTCCAGTTGCAGCTGATGGAGCAACTCCCCAACCTCGGCGCCGAAGGCCACGACGGCGCGCTCTGGCTGTGGCCGGTGCAGCGTCGCCACGCCGGCGACTGGGTCACACGCAGGATCGCGCGCAATCAGCGCGTGCTGGCCGCAGCGCCGAGCTACCTCGAGCGGCGTGGCAAGCCCGCGGATCTCGCCGCGCTGGCCGCGCACGACTGCCTGGTGGCGCGGGAGAACGGCGACGGCAGCGAACGGGAGGCCGCGCTCTGGACGCTGCGTCACGTCAGGGACGGCAGCACGGCGCGTGTGCGCGTGCGCGGCCCGCTGTCGAGCAATTCGGGTGAGATGGTGCGCGACTGGTGCCTCGCCGGCCAGGGCATCATGCTGCGCAGCCTGTGGGACATCGCCCCGCAGCTCGCATCGGGCGAACTGGTGCAACTGCTGCCGCAGTTCGCGATGCCGGACGCCGACATCCAGTGGATCGCACCCTGGCGCCCGAAGACACCAAAACGAGTGCGCGTCCTGGTCGACTTCCTGATCGAACGCTTTCGCGGCGAGCCGTGGAAACCCGAGGGCAAGCGTTCGCGCTGAGTCAGGCCGACGCCGGGCCGCCCCAAGGCGGCCTGCGGCCCCCTCGGGGGGGGGCAGCGAGTACACGCAGTGACGGAGCGTGGGAGCCGGTTTACCTTTCCCCACGCACGACCAGGCTCACGCCGATGGCCGTCATCGCAATGCCTGCCAAGGTCATCGCCGTGATCGGCTCCGCGAAGAGAAGCCATGCCATTACCGCGGTGCACGGTGGCACGAGATAGAGCAGGCTCGTGACCGCCGTCGCGGTGCCGCGCTGGATCAACATGTAGAGCAGCGAGCTGCCGCCCAGCGACAGCGCCAGCACCGACCAGGCCATCGCGCCGCCCGAGTACAGGTTCCACTGGATGCTGTCGGATTCCAACGCCGCGAAGGGCATCGTGACGATCAGGGCAGCGGCGAGCTGGATGGCGCCCGCGCACCGCACGTCGCAAGGTGCGACAAAGCGCTTCTGGTACAGCGTGCCGGCCGTGATGGAGAACAGCGCCATCAGCGCCAGGCCCATGGTCATCGCACTCACCTCCCCGCCCTCGCCGAACTTGCGCGACACCACCAGCACCAGGCCTGCGAAGCCCAGGGCCAGTCCGGCCCACTGGCGGCGCGTGATCGAGCCGCCCCACATGGACAACCAGACGGCGGTGAGCACCGGCTGAATGCCGACCAGCAAGGCGACGAGCCCCGAGCCCATGCCGGCCCGGACCGCAGCCCAGACGCCGCCGAGGTAGCCCGCCTGCATCAGCACGCCGGTGACCACGAGGTGCCGCCACTGCGTGCGCTGTTCCGGCCAGTTCGCGCGCGCGAGCCGCACCCAGATGAGGAAGCAGAACACCGACAGCGCATATCGCACCGCCAGAAACTTGAGCGGCGGGGCATAGGGCATGCCATAGCGCGCGACGATGAAGCCGGTGCTCCAGATGAGCACGAAGACCGCGGGCATGGCGCGCAGCCAACCCGACGGCCGGGCTGTGCCCGTCATTTCGCGCGGGCCCGGATCTCGGGAATGGCCTTCTGCAGGTAATACACCATCGACCAGACCGTGAGCACGGCCGAGATCCAGATCAGCCATTGCCCCCAGGCCCCGGTGTCGATCAGGCCGAACAAGGTGCCGTTGAAAAGCAGGAAAGGGATCGCGACCATCTGCACCACGGTCTTGATCTTGCCGATCATGTGGACCGCCACGCTCTTGCCGGCGCCGATCTGCGCCATCCATTCGCGCAAGGCGGAAATGGCGATCTCGCGGCCGATGATGATCAGCGCCACGAACACGTCGGCGCGGTTCAGATGCACCAGCACGAGCAGCGAGGCGCACACGAGGAACTTGTCGGCCACCGGATCGAGGAAGGCACCGAAGGCCGAGGTCTGGTTGAGCCTGCGCGCCAGAAAGCCGTCGAGCCAGTCGGTCGCGGCGAACACGATGAACATCACCGTGGCGATGAGGTTGCGCATCGGCTCTGCCAGCGGCAGGTAGAACACGCCCACGATCAGCGGAATCGCGACGATGCGCGTCCAGGTCATGATCGTTGGGAGCGTCCAGAACATTGCGGCGATTGTGTCACGGGGCAGGTATGCCTTCGAGTCGACGGTCAATGCAGCGCGCGATAGATCTCTTCGGCCAGATCGAACGCGATGCCGTCGACCGAGGCGATGTCTTCCACGCTGGCCGCCGCCACCCCGCGAATGCCGCCAAAGCGCTGCAGCAAGCGCGCGCGCCGCTTGGGGCCGATGCCCGGGATGTCTTCCAGCTGGCTGCCGCCCACCCGCACCTTGGCCCGCTTGGCGCGCATGCCGGTGATCGCGAAGCGGTGCGCCTCGTCGCGGATCTGCGCGACCAGCATCAGCGCCGCCGAATCGCGACCGAGGTAGACCTTCTCGCGGCCGTCGGCGAACACCAGCTCTTCGAGCCCGACCTTGCGGCCCTCGCCCTTCTCCACGCCGACGATCAGCGACAGCGGCAGACCCAGCTCGCCGAAGACCTCGCGCGCCATCGACACCTGGCCCTTGCCGCCGTCGACCAGCACCAGGTCGGGCATGCGCGCCGCCCGCGTGCCCGGCCGCGCATCGGTGCCGACGCCGCCTGCGTCGCCGGCAGGTGGCGCGTCCGTCTCCGCTGCCATCGCCTCGGCCAGCTTGCCGTAGCGGCGATGCAGCACCTGGCGCATCGCCGCATAGTCGTCGCCGGGCGTGATGCCCTCGATGTTGTAGCGGCGGTACTCGCGGTTCTGCATCGTGTGGTGCTCGAACACCACGCACGAGGCCTGGGTCGCCTCGCCGGCGGTGTGCGAGATGTCGAAGCATTCGACGCGGAAGTTGTCGAGCTCGTCTGGCGCGAGTTCCAGCGCATCGACCAGCGCGCGCGTGCGCGCCTGCTGCGAGCCCTCCTCGGCGAGCAGGCGTGCGAGCTGGAGGCCGGCATTGGTCTGCGCCATTTCGAGCCAGTGCCGGCGCTGCTCGCGCGGCTGGAACACCGCCGTGACGCGGGTGCCGGCCTGCTGGGCGACCGCCTCGATCAGCTCGCGGCTCACGAGCTCGCTCAACACCAGCGTTGGCGGCACCGGCACATCGATGTAGTGCTGCGCGATGAAGGCCTCGAGCACCTGCACCTCGACCGATTCGGCGGGCGGCGCGGCCTCCTCGCCTTCCATGGCGCTCTCGCCATGCTGGATCTGCGTCGCGTCTTCGACGTGCACCGGGAAGTAAGCGCGATCGCCCAGGTGCCGGCCGCCGCGCACCATCGCGAGGTTGACGCAGGCCTTGCCGCCCTGCACCTTGACCGCCAGGATGTCAACGTCCTTGTCGGAGGCGATCTCGACCGATTGCTGGTGCAGCACGCGCGACAGCGCCGACATCTGGTTGCGCAGCTCGGCCGCCTGCTCGAATTCCAGCTTTTCGGCGTGCGCCATCATGCGTGCCTCGAGCTGGGTGAGCACGGCCTGCGTGTCGCCCATCAGGAAGGCCTCGGCGTTGGCCACGTCCTGCGCATAGGCCTCGGGCGTGATGTAGCCCACGCAGGGGCCGGTGCAGCGCTTGATCTGGTAGAGCAGGCAGGGCCGCGTGCGGTTGGCGTAGACGGTGTCTTCGCAAGTGCGCAGCTTGAACACCTTCTGCAGCAGCTGGATCGACTCCTTCACCGCCCAGGCGCTCGGGTACGGGCCGAAGTAGCGATGCTTGCGATCGACCGCGCCGCGGTAGTAGGCCAGGCGCGGGAAGGTGTGCGATGCGATCTTGAGATAGGGGTAGCTCTTGTCGTCGCGAAACAGGATGTTGTAGCGCGGCTTGAGCGTCTTGATCAGGTTGTTCTCGAGCAGCAGCGCCTCGGCCTCGGAGCGCACCACCGTGGTCTCCATGCGGGCGATCTTCGAGATCATGTGGCCGATGCGCGTGCCGGCGTGGTTCTTCTGAAAGTAGTTGGCGACGCGCTTCTTGAGATTGCGCGCCTTGCCCACGTACAGCACGGCGCCTGCCGCGTCGAAGTAGCGGTAGACGCCCGGCAGTTGCGGCAGTGCCGCCACCTCGCTGAGCAGTTGATCGGAATGCGTCTCGGACATCTGTAGAGTATCTCGCGATGCGCTGGGACATCTTCTGCAAGGTCATCGACAACCACGGCGACGCCGGCGTCTGCTGGCGGCTGGCCCGCGGACTCGCCGCCGGGGGCGAAACGGTGCGGCTCTGGATCGACGACCCGTCGGCGCTGGCCTGGATGGCGCCGGGGGGATGCAAGGGCGTCGAAATCGTCACCTGGAACAGGAGGGATGCCGCGCAACGGGCCGCCGCCGGCCCGCCGCCGGATGTGCTGATCGAGGCCTTCGGCTGCGATCCCGAGCCCGAGCTGATCGCGCGTTTTGCCGAGCCCGTGCGCCCGGGCGGCGCACGCCGCGTGTGGATCAATCTCGAATACCTTTCGGCCGAACCCTATGTCGAGCGCCTGCACGGCCTGCCCTCCCCCGTGTTCAAGGGGCCAGGTACCAGCCTGACCAAGCACTTCTTCTACCCCGGCTTCACGCCCGCGACCGGCGGGCTGCTGCGCGAAGGGGACCTGCTCGAACGCCGCCAGCGCTTCGACCGCGCCGCCTGGCTCGCGCAGCAGGGCATCGCATGGCACGGCGAGCGCCTTGTCTGCCTGTTCTGCTACGAGCCACTGGCCCTCGATGCACTGCTCGCGCAGTTCGAGAGCGCCGGCGAGCCCACGCACCTGCTGGTGACCGCCGGCCGCGCGGCCCGTGCCCTGCCGCCGGGCCCGGCCCGGCGCGGCGCGCTTTCCATCACCTGGCTGCCGCATCTGCCGCAGACCGACTTCGACCACCTGCTCTGGGCCTGCGACCTGAATTTCGTGCGCGGCGAAGACTCGCTGGTGCGGGCTCTCTGGGCCGGGTCGCCCTTCGTCTGGCAGATCTATGCGCAGGACGATGACGCCCACCACACCAAGCTGGGCGCCTTCCTCGACTGGCTGGAAGCCCCGCCTTCGTTGCGCCGCTTCCACCACCTGTGGAACGGGATGGCCGAGGGCGAACTGCCGGCGCTGGACGATGCGGCGCTGGCGTCCTGGGGCGCCGCCTGCGCCGCCGCACGCGCGTGCCTGCTCGCGCAGGATGATCTTCTGACCCGCTTGCTGCGTTTCGTCGCCCAAAAAAGCTAAAATTGTGGGCTTTGCGGATTTCCGGCCGGGGTCAGCCCCGTTTGCCGCACCTTCCGCTGAACCCGCCGCGGTGAATGTGTCAAAGGGATATACGAACCCGATGGCACACCGAGCGGCCAACATCCAGAGACCCTGATTATGAAAATCGCTCAAGAAATCCGCGCCGGCAACGTGATCATGCACGGCAAGGACCCGATGGTCGTCCTCAAGACCGAATACAGCCGCGGCGGCCGCAACTCCGCAACCGTGCGCATGAAGCTCAAGAGCCTGATCGCCAACTTCAACACCGAAGTCGTGTTCAAGGCCGACGACAAGATGGAGCAGATCGTGCTCGACAAGAAGGAGTGCACCTACTCCTACTTCGCCGACCCGATGTACGTCTGCATGGACACCGAGTACAACCAGTATGAAGTCGAAGCCGAGAACATGGGCGACTCGCTCAACTACCTCGAAGACGGTATGCCGGTCGAAGTGGTGTTCTACGACGGCAAGGCGATCTCGGTCGAACTGCCGACCAGCGTCGAGCGCGAAATCACCTGGACCGAACCGGCCGTCAAGGGCGACACCTCGGGCAAGGTCATGAAGCCGGCCAAGATCGCAACCGGTTTCGAGATCGGCGTGCCGCTGTTCGTTGCCCAGGGCGACCGCATCGAAATCGACACCCGCACCGGCGAATACCGCAAACGCGTCTAAACGCCTGCTGCGCCGACAAGGAAGGCTCCCGAGGGAGCCTTTTTTGCGTACGCTTCGTGCCATGAGCACAGCTTCCGTTCGCACCGAGATCGACGGCCCCGTCAGCACCATCGTCATGAGCCGCCCGCGGCAGCGCAATGCGGTGGACCGTGAGATGGCAAGGCAGCTGCGCGAGGCCTTCGAGCGCTTCGAGGCCGACGACAGCCAACGCGTGGCGGTGCTCTGGGGCGAACACGGCGTGTTCTGCGCCGGCGCCGACCTGAGCGCGCTGAACGACCCGGCGCGCCGCAACGAGGTGGATCCCGAAGGCGGCGGCACCGGACCGATGGGGCCGACGCGCATGGCACTGGCCAAACCGCTCGTCGCCGCCATCAGCGGCCATGCCGTGGCCGGCGGCCTCGAACTCGCCCTGCTGGCCGACCTGCGCGTGGCCGAAGACAGCGCCGTGCTCGGCGTGTTCTGCCGCCGCTGGGGCGTGCCGCTGATCGACGGCGGCACCGTGCGGCTGCCGCGCATCGTCGGCATGGGGCGGGCGCTGGACCTGATCCTTACCGGCCGGGCCGTGGCCGCCAGCGAAGCGCTCGCCATGGGCCTGGTCAATCGCGTGGTGCCCGACGGCGGCGCGCGGCAGACGGCTGAACAGCTTGCGCGCGAACTGGCGGCCTTTCCGCAGCAATGCATGCTGGCCGACCGCGCATCCGCCTATGCCCAGTGGGACCTGCCCCTGGCCCAAGCCTTGCAGCAGGAAGGCCGACTGGGCGCACCGATCGTCGCCACCGAGGGTGCGGCCGGCGCGGCCCGCTTCGTCGGCGGCGCGGGCCGGCACGGCCGGTTCTGAGCGACCGCGCGCACAATCCAAGAAAAACCCTTCGCCAGACCATGCACAACAGCACGCACGACCTCCACGACAAACGCCTCGCCGACGCCTGGGCCACCCTTCAGTCCCACGCCGACAAGGGCCTTCCCCTCCATTCCGATCCTTCGCGCCTCGCCTTTGCCGACCCCGAGTTCCTGCTGCGCCGCGAAACGCGCGGGCTGCGCATGCAGCTCGAGCTGATGAAACCCGACCTCGAGATGCGCGCGCACGGCATCGAGAACACGGTGGTGGTGTTCGGCAGCGCCCGCTTTCGCAGCGAGGAGGAATCCGGTGCCCTGATCGCCCAGGCCGATGCCGCCGGCGACGCGGTGGCGGCGGCCCGCTGGCGCAGGCTGGCGCGCAGCTCCCATTACTACGAGAAGGCGCGCGCCTTCGGCAAGCTGGTCGCACAGTACAGCGACGACAAGGATCCGGCGGACAAGCTCTTCGTCTGCACCGGCGGCGGCCCCGGCATCATGCAGGCCGCCAACCGTGGCGCCTACGAAGGCGGCGGGCTCTCGGTCGGTCTTGCGATCGCATTGCCGATGGAAGAGGAAGCCAATCCCTACGTCACGCCGGCGCTCAGCTTCAAGTTCCATTACTTCGCGATCCGCAAGATGCATTTCATGATGCGGGCGAAGGCGCTGGTCGCGTTTCCGGGCGGTTTCGGCACCCTGGACGAACTGTTCGAGGTGATCACGCTGGTGCAGACGCGCAAGGCCAAGCCGGTGCCGATCGTGCTCTTCGGCTCGGACTACTGGAAGCAGCTGATCAATTTCGACTTCCTGGCCGAGGAGGGCGTGATCTCGCCCGAGGACGTGAAGCTGATCGAGTACGTGGACGCGCCGCAGGACGCCTGGGACGCGATCAAGCGCTTCTACAAGCTCTGATCGTGCCGGGGCAGTTGCAAGCCCCACACCGCTCGCGCGCCCAGGGCCACCGCCCCGCCGACCAGCCAGAACACGCCCGCGACGCCGATCAGCGCACCGACCGAGCCGAACAGCATCGGCATCGCGACGCTCGAGGCATTGATGGCCATGAGCCGCAGCCCGAGCGCTTCGCCGTGGCGTGCGTGCGGGGTGATCTGGTGCAGCATGCTCATCACCATCGGCTGCACGGCGCCGAGCGCGAAGCCCAGTACCACCGAGCACACGCCCATCGCCAGCGCCGACGACAACAGCGGATAGACCGCGAACACCAGCGCGGTGACGACCGTCGACGTGGCAATCACGCTGCGCTCCGACGCACGCGAGGCCACGAGCGGCAGCACGATCCGTATCACCGCGGCCGCGATCGCGAAGGCGCCGAGGATCGAGCCGATCACCGAAGCGCCCAGCCCGCGCTCGTGGCCGAGGATGGGCAGCACGAAGGCATGCACGTCCCAGGCCGAAGACTGCAGCCAGTTCACGAACAGCAGGCGCCGGAACATCGACTCGCGCAACAGATCCCAGGCACGCGGCCTGGCGCCGCCGGCCGGCAAGGACACGCGCGGCAGCTCGGGGGTCTTGCGCGCAAAGAACCAGCCCGCAAGCGGCAAGAGCGCCAGCGCCGCGAATGCGATGCGAAAGCCTGGCAGGTCGGCCGGGGTTCGGCCTGCATGATCGATCAGCAATCCGGCGCAGAAGGGCCCCACGAAGTTGGCCACGGCCGGCGCGATCGCGAGCCAGCTGAACACCTTCTTGAGCTGCACCGGATCGGCCGCGGCCCGTCCGACATGGCGCTGCAGCGCGATGACGGCCGCACCGGTGGCGCCGCCGGTCATCAGCGCCGCGAGGCACATCACCGAAAACCACGGAACGACGGCCACGAGCGCCGTGCCCACGGAGGCGGCGATCACCGACAGCATCAGCGGCCGCTTGAGCCCATGCCGGTCGGCAAAGCGACCGGCCGGGAGCGCCAGAAAAACCTGCGTGAGCGCGAACAGCGCGATCAGCAGGCCCACCGCCGCCGCGCTGTAGCCCTGCTGGAGCGCGAGCAAGGGGCCCGCCAAGCGCAGGCCGGTCATTGCCGCATGCAAACAGATCTGGGCCGCGATGAGCTTCAGCAGCTCCGGGGTCATGCAGTCTTGGGGCTCACGGGGCTCCGTCGTCGGTGTCTTCGGGCGATGGCAGCAAGGCCTGCGACTGCGCCTCGGGCAGCGCCTCCACCTTGCGCAGCGCCAGGCGCATCTGCTTGGCGCGCGTGTCGGCCTTGTCGAGCGTGTCGGAGGCCTTGGCCACCTGCTCCTTGATGCGCGCGACCCATTCGCCATAGCGCTCGAACTCGGTCTTGACCGCGCCGAGCACCTTCCACACTTCGGAAGCCTGCTGCTCCAGCGCCAGCGTGCGGAAGCCCATATGCAGGCTGTTGAGCATGGCCAGCAGCGTGGTCGGGCCGGCCAGCGTCACGCGGTGCTGGCGCTGGATCGCGTCCATCAATCCGGGGCGGCGCAGCACCTCGGCATACAGGCTCTCCACCGGCAGGAACAGGATCGCGAAGTCGGTGGTGTGCGGCGCGGCCAGGTAGTTCTCGGCGATCGATCGCGCCTCGCTGCGGATGCGCGCCTCCAGCGCCTTGGCCGCGAGATCGGCGGCGCCAGGGTCGACGCGCTCGTGGGCATCGAGCAGCCGCTCGTAGTCGTCGCGCGGGAACTTGGCATCGATCGGCAGCCAGACCGTCGCGCCGTCGCCGCCACGGCCCGGAAAGCGGATCGCGAAGTCCACGCGCTGCCCGCTGCGCGGCTTGGTCTCGACCTGCTTCGCATACTGGTCGGGCGTGAGCACCTGCTCGAGCAGGGCCTCGAGCTGCACTTCGCCGAACACGCCGCGCGTCTTCACGTTGGTCAGCACGCGCTGCAGGCTGCCGACGCCGACCGCGAGGGTCTGCATCTCGCCCAGGCCCTTGTGCACCTGTTCGAGCCGGTCGGCCACCTGCTTGAAGCTCTCGCCCAGGCGCGCCTCGAGCGTGCTTTGCAGCTTCTCGTCGACTGTCTTGCGCATCTCGTCGAGCTTGGCGGTGTTGCTCTGCTGGAGTTGCGCGAGCTGGGTTTCCATGGTGGCGCGGACTTCGGCAAGCCGCCGTGCATTCGACTCGGAAAGGCCCTGCAGCTGGGTATTGAGCGTGTCAGCCAAGCTCTTCTGCAGCAGCGTGAGTTGCTGCGCGAAGGCATCGATCTGGGCGTTCTGTGTGCGCGTGGCTTCAGCGCTCTGCTGCACCAGCGCCTGCTGAAAGGTCGCGAAGGACTGGGCAGTCTCCTGCCGCGCGCCGCGCGAGGACTCGCCGATCTCGTGGCGCAGCTCGCGTTCGATGCGTTCGTTGGCCGCGCCCAGCGTGGCGATCAGCGTGCTGTGGTCGAGCGCCGGCGGCTTGCGCAGCAGCAGCCAGACGACGAGGATGAAAGTCAGGGCCGCGAGGGCCAGGAGGATCCAGGGTTCCAACGGGGGCATTGCGTCTACTTGCTCGCAAGCACTGCAGGGTTGAGCGGCGTCACCGGCGTGTTGTGGACCAGGAAGCCGATCAGGTTGTCCACCGCCAGATCGGCCATCGCGCGCCGCGTCGGCACGGTGGCGCTCGCGATATGCGGCGTGAGCACGACGTTCGGAACCTGGAGCAGTTCGGGATGCACCTTGGGTTCGCCCTCGAACACGTCGAGTCCCGCCGCGGCGATGCGCTTGTCGCGCAAGGCAGCGGCGAGCGCCGCGTCGTCGACGATGCCGCCGCGCGCGATGTTCACCAGCGTGGCCGTCGGCTTCATCAGCGCGAGCTCGGCGGCGCCGATGGTGTGGTGCGAGGCCGGCGTGTAGGGCACCACCAGCACGACGTGGTCGGCGGTCTTGAGCAGCTCTTCCTTGCTCACGTAGCTGGCCTTGCATTCGGCTTCGAGCTTCGCATCGAGCCGCGAACGGTTGTGATAGATCACCTTCATGCCGAAGCCCAAGGCACCGCGACGCGCGATGCCCTGCCCGATGCGCCCCATGCCGACGATGCCGAGCGTGGCGCCGTGGATGTCGGAGCCGGCGAACATGTCGTAGCTCCACTTCTCCCACTTGCCTGCGCGCAGGAAATGTTCGCTCTCGGTGATGCGGCGCGCGGTGGCCATCAGCAGCGCGAAGCCGAAGTCGGCCGTGGTCTCGGTCAGCACGTCCGGCGCGTTGGTGGCGAGCACGCCGCACGCGGTCATCGCATCGACGTCGAAGTTGTTGTAGCCCACCGCCATATTGGCGCAGATCTTCAGCTCGGGGCAGGCCGCAAGCACCTCGGCATCGATGCGCTCGCTGCCGGTGGTGAAGGCGCCCTGCTTGCCCTTGAGCTTGTCGATCAGCTGGGTCTTGCTCCAGCTCTGGTCGCCCTGGTTGGACTCGACCTCGAAGTGTTCTTCGAGGCGTGCGATGGTCTCGGGAAAGATCGAACGTGCAACAAGGATTTTGGGTTTGCTCATGATCAACGGAAGAAGATGAAGGTGGAGACGACGAACAGCGGCACCAGGATGGCACCCGACCACAGCATGTAGCCGAAGAAGCTCGGCATGCGCACGCCGCGGCTTTCCGCGATGGCCTTGACCATCAGGTTGGGCGCGTTGCCGATGTAGGTGTTGGCGCCCATGAACACGGCGCCCGCCGAGATGGCGGCCAGCGTGGTGGCGTAGGTGGTCATCAGCGCCTGCGGATCGCCGCCGGCGGTATTGAAGAACACCAGGTAGGTGGGTGCATTGTCCAGGAAAGAGCTCAGCACGCCGGTGCCCCAGAAGTACATCGCCGGATCGGGCTGGCCGTCGGGGCGGGTCACGGCGGAGACGACTGCGCCGAAGGGTCCATTCACGCCCGCCTTGAGCATCGCGATCACCGGGATGATGGTCAGGAAGATGCCGGCGAACAGCTTGGCTACCTCGGCCATCGGCTCCCAGGCGAACTGGTTGGCGGCGTGCACCTGGGGCGCGGTGATCTTCAGCGAGAGCAGCGTGATCGCGATCAGGCCCGCATCGCGCACGAGGCCCGGCAGGCCGACCTCGGTGCCGTGGACGTCGAAGCTGACGGGCGACTTCCAGAAGCCGCTGAGCAGCACGAAGAAGATCACGCCCGCCAACAGCCAGAAGTTGACCGCGCCGTCGAAGCCGATCTTGCGCGTGTCGGGCGTGGGGTCGATCGTCAACACGCCTTCCTTGCGGTAGTACCAGGTGTCGATCGCATAGAACAACGCGAGCAGGATGCCGACGATGAACAGCGTGTCGGCAAGGATGTTCTGTGCGGTCCAGAAGAAGTCCACGCCCTTGAGAAAACCCAGGAACAGCGGCGGATCGCCCATCGGCGTCAGCGAGCCGCCGACGTTCGACACGATGAAGATGAAGAACACGATCACATGAGCCCTGTGCAGGCGGTTGTCGTTGGCGCGGATCAGGGGGCGGATCAGCAGCATGGAGGCGCCGGTCGTGCCCATGAGGCTCGCGAGCACCGCCCCGATGGCGAGGATCGCCGTGTTCAGCCCCGGCGCACCGTGCAGGTTGCCGCGCACATGGATGCCGCCGGCCACGGCGAACAGCGCGATGAGCAGGATGACGAACGGGATGTACTCGGCCAGCAGCGCATGGACGAACTGCGCCCCCGCCAGCGCGACGCCGTAGATCACGGCAAAAGGCAGCAGGAAGGCCAGCGCCCAGCCGGCAGAAACCTTGCCGTAGTGGTGGTGCCAGAACGACGGCGCCAGCAGCGGCATCAGCGCGATCGACAGCAGGATGCCGGCGAAAGGCAGGCCCCACAGGGGCGACAGCACGCTGCCGTCGAAATCGGCAGCGAAGCTCGTTGCGGGGGCCAGCGCCAGCAGCGCGATGGCCATCGGCCGGTGCAGAACGCCTCTCACCGCGCCGAGCCAGGCCGCTCGGCAGGCTGGGCAATCTCGAACACCTGCCGCAGATAGGCCAGATACCTCTCGTCGTCGCACATGTTCTTGGAAGGCGTGTCGGACAGCTTGGCCACCGGCTGGTCGTTGCAGCGGACCATCTTGATCACGATCTGCAGCGGCTCGTAGCCCAGGTCGTTGGTGAGGTTGGTGCCGATGCCGAAGGCCAGCTGGCAGCGGCCCCGGAACTGCTGGTAGAGCTCGATGGTTCGCGGCACGGTAAGGCTGTCGCTGAAGATCAGGGTTTTGGTGCGCGGATCGACGCGATTCGCAATGTAGTGGGCCAGCATGCGCTCGCCCCACTGGAAGGGGTCGCCGCTGTCATGGCGCGCGCCGTCGAACAGCTTGCAGAAGTACAGGTCGAAGTCGCGCAGGAACGCGCTCATGCCGTAGACGTCCGACAGCGCGATGCCGAGGTCGCCGCGGTATTCGCGCGCCCACGACTCGAAACCGAAGACCTGGCTGTCGCGCAGGCGGGGCCCGAGCGCCTGGCAGGCCTGGAGGTATTCGTGCGCCATGGTGCCCAGCGGGATCAGTCCGAGCTTCATGGCGTACAGCACATTGCTGGTGCCGGCGAGCTGCGGCAGCTTGGCGGCCCGCTGCGGCGGCGAGCTGACGGCGCCAAGCCTGGTAGCGAGCGTGCGCAGCACTTCCTCGTGCCAGTCATTGGAGAAGCGCCGGCGCGTGCCGTAGTCGGCGATCTTGAGGTCCTCGAGGCCTGCCGCCTGCAGCTGCTCGATCTTGGTTTCGAGGCGCCGGCGCCCTTCGGCAATGTCCGGCTTCGGTTGCCTGTTGCGGAAGTAGACCTCGTTGACGATCGCCAGCACCGGGATCTCGAACAGGATGGTGTGCAGCCACGGCCCCTCGATGCGGATGTCGAGCTCGCCCGAGGCCTGCGGGATGATCTTGATGTACTTCTCGTTCAGGCGGAACAGGCCGAGAAAGTCGACGAAGTCGCTCTTGATGAAGCGCATGGAGCGCAGGTAGCTCAGTTCGGGATCCCTGAACTGGAGCGAGCAGAGATGGCGGACCTCTTCGCGGATCTGGGCCGCGAACTGCGCCAGGTCGACGCCGGGGTTGCGGCACTTGAAGCGGTACTCGACGCGGGCGCCCGGAAAGTGATGCAGCACGACCTGCATCATCGTGAACTTGTAGAGGTCGGTGTCGAGCAGGCTTTGAATGATCATGGTGCGGCGCGCTGGTGTCCGGGTTCGGCGTGCGGTCGATTATCACGGGCCGCGTCGGCATGTGCCTACGGCCCCTTCCCCGAGCGTCCTACCGTTCGATCCACCCCCCCCACGCCAGAGTCATTTCACGCCGGCCACAAGCATTCGGGCAGGCGACAAAACCCGCTTATCTGAAGGAGATACGTCGATGAACAAGGACACCGTCGAAGGCAACTGGAAACAGCTCAAAGGCAAGGTGAAGGAGCAGTGGGGCAAGCTCACCGACGATGACTTCGACGTCATCGCCGGCAAGCGCGACCAGCTGCTGGGACGCATTCAGGAGCGGCACGGCATCAGCAGGGAAGAGGCCGAGAAGCAAGTTAGCGAATGGGAGACGCGCGATGGCCGCACGCCCGCTGCGCTGTGGTTCGAGAAGTATTGAGTTCGATAACACCAAAGGAGTACATCCCATGAAAAAACATCTGCTCATGCTCGCGATCGCATCCTCCTGCCTTGTTGCAACGCAAGCCGGTGCGATGAGCCAGGACGAGTACAAGGTCGCCAAGGAAAAGATCGAAGCCGACTACAAGGTCGACAAGACCAAGTGCGATGCCATGAAGGACAACGCCAAGGACGTCTGCGGGAAGGAAGCCAAGGGCAAGCAGAACGTTGCCAAGGCGGAACTCGAACAGCAGTTCAAGCCCAGCGAGAGCAATTCCCGCAAGGTAGCTGAAGAGAAGGTGAAGGCGAGCTACGAAGTCGCGAAGGAAAAGTGCGACGACCAGAAGGGCGCCGCCAAGAACGCTTGCGAGAAGGAAGCCAAGGCCGAGGAAGCCAAGGGCAAGGCCGACATCCGCGCGATGGCGAAGCCCGCCAAGATGCAATAAGCCTTCAAGCCGGTTGCCGGGCCGAGCGGCGTCTGCGGACGCCGCTTTTCTTTGGGCGACTCAGACGCGCAGTTCGTCGAGCACAGCCAGCAGCGCCGCCGGCAGCTTGACCGGACGTTGCGTCGCCCGGTCGACGTACACGTGGATGAAGTGGCCCTGCGCTGCCGCGGTCTCGGCCCCCTCGGCGAACAACGCGATTTCGTAGCGCACGCTGGAGCCGCCCGCATGCGCGACCCTGACGCCCGCCTCCACCGTCTGCGGGAACGCGAGCGGCGCAAAGTAGTTGCACTGGGTTTCGACCACGAAACCGATGGTGTCGCCGCCATGGATGTCGAGCGCGCCGCGCTCGATCAGGAGCGCATTGACGGCGGTGTCGAACCAGCCGTAGTAGACGACGTTGTTGACATGCCCGTACATGTCGTTGTCGGCCCAGCGCGTCGGGATGCTGCGAAAGGCGCGGTAGCTGCTGCGGTGGTGGGGCGTGGGTCTGGCGCTCATGGGTGCGATCTCGGCGCGGCATTCTGCCACCGCCGCCAGTAGTCGAAGGCCACGCGGAAGGTGCCGAGCTGCACCTGCACGGTCTCCGCAATGTCGCTCGCATAGCCGCCGGCCATCGCGAACGCGAGCGGAATCCGGCGCTGCCAGGCAAAGTCGAACACGCGCCGGTCGCGCGCCTCCAGGCCATCGAAACTCAGCTTGAGGCGTCCCAGCCGGTCGCGCTCGAAGGGATCGGCGCCCGCGAGGTAGATCACGAGGCCGGGCGAGAAGCGCCGGTCGAGTTCGTCGAGCGCGTGCTCGAGCGCTGCCAGGTACTCGGCATCGCCGCAGCCGTCGGGCAGTTCGACGTCGAGATCGCTCGCCTCCTTGTGGAACGGGAAGTTCTTCTGGCCGTGCATCGACAGCGTGAACACGCTCGGATCCTCTCGGAAGATGCGCGCGGTGCCGTTGCCCTGGTGCACGTCGAGGTCGATCACCGCCACCTGGAAAGGCAGGCGCCCCCGCCTGCCGTGCTCCGCCTGCATGAGCCGCGCGGAGACCGCCGCATCGTTGAAGACGCAGAAGCCCCCGCCCCTGTCCGCGCTCGCATGGTGGGTACCGCCGGCCATGTTGGCCGAGATGCCTTCCGCCAGGGCCGCCCGGCAGGCGGCGATGGTGGCGCCGGCCGATCGGCGCGAGCGCTCTGCCATCGCCTCGCTCCATGGAAAACCGATTTCGCGCATGGCCTGCGGATCGACACTGCCGTCGCTGATGGCGGCAATCCATTGCGGCGTGTGGGCCAGCGCCAGTTCGCCGTCGCTGGCGCGCGGTGCCTCGAACATCTGCACTGCGGGCAAATGCTGCTGGAGCCGCTCGCGCAGCAGCGCGTACTTCCCCATCGGAAACCGGTGGCCGCTGGGAAGCGGCAGCACGAAATGGCCTGAGTAAAACGCACGCATCGGAACATTGTCGGCGGCGCCTCTGCCTTTTAGAAAGCGCGTTCTAAATTGCTGCATGGCAACAAATTTTCACTTGATCGAAACGCTTGGCTGCCTATACTTCAGGCCATGCTGCACCGCAACAAAATAAAGAGGGGCAGCTCATCCGCGACCGACCTCTTTCATTCATCAACTGGAGCATCCACATGGCACTGACCGCTGACCAACTCATCGCTTCCCACAAAGCCAACCTCGAAACCCTGTTCGGCCTGACCACCAAGGCCTTCGAAGGCGTCGAGAAGCTGGTCGAACTGAACGTGACCGCCTCCAAGGCTGCGCTGGTCGAAGCCGCCGGCACCACGCAAGCGATTCTCAGCGTCAAGGACGCGCAAGAGCTGCTCGCCCTGCAAGCCGGCCTGTTCCAGCCCCTCGCCGAGAAGACCGCTGCCTACAGCCGTCACCTGTATGACATCGCCCAAGGCACCGGCGCCGAGTTCACCAAGGCTTTCGAAGTGAAGGCTGCTGAAGCCCAGCAAGCCTTCGTCGGCCTGGTCGACAGCGCTGCCAAGAACGCCCCCGCCGGTTCGGAAACCGCCGTCGCCGTGATGAAGAGCGCCGTGGCTGCTGCCAACAACGCTTTCGAATCGGTCCAGAAGGCCGTCAAGCAAGCGTCCGACGTCGCCGAAGCCAACTTCCAGGCCGTTTCGACCACGGCCGTGAACGCTGCCAAGAGCACCGCTCAAACCGCTTCCCGCAAGCGCTGATTGTCTCCTTGGGTCCTTCGGGATCCAATTCAGGGCCCTGTTCTCGGACGGGGCTTTTTTTTTGCGCTCTATGATCGCCGGCAACGTTTTTTCAGGAGACATCCCATGCACATCGACGGCAAGGTTTTCATCGTCACCGGCGGCGCTTCGGGCCTCGGCGAAGGCACCGCACGCATGCTGGCGGCGAACGGCGCCAAGGTGGTCATCGCCGACATGCAGGCCGACAAGGGCGAAGCGGTCGCCAAGGAAATCGGCGGCACTTTCGTCAAGTGCGACGTGAGCCAGGAGGCCGACGGCCAGGCCGTGGTGGCTGCCGCCCAGAAGCTGGGCAAGCTGATGGGGCTGGTCAACTGCGCAGGCATCGCGCCGGCCGAAAAAACCGTCGGCAAGACCGGGCCGCACGCGCTCGCCGTGTTCAGCAAGACCGTCACGGTCAACCTGATCGGCAGCTTCAACATGATCCGGCTGGCGGCCGACGCCATGAGCAAGAACGAGCCCGAGGCCACCGGGGAGCGCGGCGTGCTGATCTCCACCGCCTCGGTGGCAGCCTACGATGGCCAGATCGGCCAGGCCGCCTACAGCGCCTCCAAGGGCGGCGTGGTCGGCATGACGCTGCCGATCGCGCGCGACCTGGCGCGCAACGGCATCCGCAACATGACGATCGCGCCCGGCATCTTCGGCACGCCGATGCTGTTCGGCATGCCCCAGGAGGTGCAGGATGCGCTGGCCGCCAGCGTGCCCTTCCCTTCGCGCCTGGGCACGCCCGAGGACTATGCGAAGCTCGCCAAGCACATCATCGAGAACGACATGCTCAACGGCGAGGTGATCCGGCTCGACGGGGCGATTCGGCTGGCGCCGCGCTGACCTTCGAGATCTCGGCCGGCAGCGGAGTCGCGTTGCCGGTGCGCTCCAGGCGCTCGTACTGCGCGATCACCTGGGCACCGAACAGCACCAGCGTGGCGGCGATCTCCAGGCTCAGCAGCACCACGATCGCGGTGGTCAGCGAGCCGTAGACCACGTTCACCTGCGACAGCGTGGCGAAGTAGAGCACCAGCACGCGGCGCGTGATCTCCCACAGCAGCGCCGCAGTCACGCCGCCCAGCAGCGCGTGCCGCAGCCGCAGCCGCCCCACCGGCATCACCAGGTAGAGGGAGGTCAGCATGAAGATCTCGCCGCCCAGCCCGAGCAGGTACAGCAGCACCCCCGACACGCCCGACAGCGACCAGCTGCGGCCGAAAAGCTCGACGCTTTCCTGCCCGATCACCTGCAGCGCGCCGGACACCAGCGTCACCAGCAGCAGCCCGACGCACAGGCACAGGATGTAGATGTAGGGCATCACCGCAGAGATCAGGAAGTGGCGGGAATGGTCGGCCTTGCGGTGGTGGAAGATCACCGCCATGGCACTTTCCAGCACGGTGAAGGCGAGCGAGCTGAAGAAGATCATCGTCACCAGCAGCACCGGCCCCAGCACGTCCCGATGGGCCAGGAAGTTCGACAGCTCGGCGACGATGGCCCGCGACTGGCCCGGCAACAGCCACTCCAGATAGCGTCCGACCGCGCTCAGCAGTTCTCCCTGGTCGATGAAATGCGACAGCGCGATCACGCTCACGATCAGGAGCGGCACGATCGACAGCAGCGCGTAGTAGGCGACCGCGCCGGCCAGCAGCAGGCCCTGGTTGGCCCGGAAGGCCTTGAGCGCCTCCCAGGCGAACCGGAGGGGATGGCGCAGCAAGGGCACTGCGTGGCGGACGGTGTGGCGAATCATGCGGATGCGGCGCGGGATTCGAAGCGACCAGTATGCCGCCGGCCCGCGGTGGCATGAGGTCTTGCGTATGATTTGCCGCTCTCCGCCTACATGACCATCCCCGCCTCTTTCATCCAGGAACTGATCGCGCGCGCCGACGTGGTGGAAATCGTCGGCCGCTATGTCCAGTTGAAGAAGGCCGGCGCCAACTTCATGGGCCTGTGCCCGTTCCATGGCGAGAAGTCGCCTTCGTTCTCGGTCAGCCCCACCAAGCAGTTCTATCACTGCTTCGGCTGCGGAGTGCACGGCAACGCCATCGGCTTCCTGATGGAGCACGCCGGCATGGGCTTCGTCGAGGCGGTGCACGACCTGGCCGGCCAGTACGGCCTGCAGGTGCCCGAGGACGACGCCTCGCCCGAGGAGCGCGCCCGCGCTGCCGGCCAGCGCCAGAAGCAGGCCACCCTGTCCGAGGTGCTCGAGAAGGCCGGCGACGCCTACAAGAAGCAGCTGCGCCAGTCGCCCGCGGCCATCGACTACCTCAAGGGTCGCGGCGTCTCGGGCGAGATCGCCCGGCAGTTCGGCATCGGCTACGCCCCCGCGGGCTGGCGCACGCTGGCCGGCGTGTTCCCCGACTACGACGATCCGCTGCTCGCCGAGAGCGGGCTGGTGATCGCCGGCGAGCCGGACGACAACGGCGACGGCAAGCGCTACGACCGCTTCCGCGACCGCGTGATGTTCCCGATCCGCAACGTCAAGGGCGAGTGCATCGGCTTTGGCGGGCGAGTGCTCGGCGACGAGAAGCCCAAATACCTCAACTCGCCCGAGACCCCGGTGTTCAGCAAGGGCCGCGAGCTCTACGGCCTCTACGAAGCCCGCGCCGCCTTCCGCGAACGCGGCTACGCGCTCGTGACCGAGGGCTACATGGACGTGGTGGCGCTGGCGCAGCTGGGCTTTCCGAACGCGGTCGCGACGCTGGGCACCGCCTGTACGCCGGAACACGTTCAAAAGCTGTTCCGCTTCACCGAATCGGTCGTGTTCAGCTTCGACGGCGACGCGGCCGGCCGGCGCGCCGCCCGCAAGGCGCTCGACGGCGCCCTGCCCTATGCCAGCGACGTGCGCAGCGTCAAATTCTTGTTTCTGCCGGCCGAGCACGACCCCGACAGCTTCATCCGCGAGTTCGGCGCCGATGCCTTCGCGCGCTTCGTGAACGAAGCCACGCCGCTGAGCCGCTTCATGCTCGAAGCCGCGCGCGAAGGCTGCGACCTCGGGACGGCCGAGGGGCGCGCCCACATCGCCAGCAATGCGCGGCCGCTCTGGAGCGCATTGCCGGAAGGCGCGCTCAAGCGCCAGCTGCTCGGGGAGATCGCCGAGATGGTCCAGTTGAGCACCCAGGAGCTGTCTGAACTGTGGACGCCGGCGGCTGCCGCACGCGCCCCGGCCTCCTCGCCTCGCGAGCGGGGCGAAAGCGAGGGCTATGGCCGGCCGCGGGAGGGCCGCCGCGCCTCCGCCCCCCGGCGGCCCTCCCGCGGCCGCACGCTGCCGCCCGGCCGGGCGGATGTGGCCGCGCGGCTGCTGCTGTCGAACATGGCCGAATGGGAGGGGCTTTCCCATGAGCTGCACGGCCTGCTGTGCGACCTGCCGGGCGAGCACGGGCAGCTCTTCGCCTGGCTCGACAGCCAGTTGCACGAGCACGGCGTGCAGCCCTGGGCCGCGCTGCGCGAAGGCATGCGGGGCACCGCCTTCGAGGCCTTGGCCGAGCGCGTCATGACCAGCCCCGACGGAGGGCCCATCGGCGAGGCGGAGGGCGAACAGGCAGCCGATGCCGCCCGGGAACTGCGCAACGTGCTCGACTTCATGCTGGACGACCTGCTCAAGGCTCAGCAAAGCGAGGCCATTGGCGCCGTAGGGAGCGATCCGCGTGCCCTGCAGCGGTACAAGGCGTTGGAGGCGCGCCGCCTGGAACTGCGCGCACGGCTCCAGGCCGGATCGAACCTTGCTTGAAAAATGCGCAACGCGCTATAATTTAAGGCTTCGCTATACGCGAAACGGCAAGAGCGACAGCAGCACCTCCGGGCCGACCCTCCAGCGCAACGCACTTCCCCACGGGAAAAAGGGTCAATACACCGCAAGGACTGCACACCAAATGTTCGCCCGACATCTTGCCTTTTTGAAGCGTGCTTGAGGATTTGCCTCCTCTTCGCTCCATTGTTTGTGCTCCCGCCCGCGCCGGCTTGTTGGCGTCTGTGATTCCGCTTGTTCATTCTTGTTGTACCGAGGTTGTATGCCCAGTTCAAAGAAGCCTGCCGCGTCCGCCGCCAAGAAGCCCATTGCAGAAAAACCGTTGAAAGCGGCCGCCCTGGCGGCAACTAAGTCAGGTGTCGCCGCGTCCAAGGCGACAGCCGCAACGAAAGTGAAAACCGTGCCCACGAAATCGACCCCCATCGCCGAAGCCCCGAAACCCGCCGCCAAGAAGGTCGGTCGTCCTCCCAAGGCCGCCGGCGCGCCCGCCGCTGCAGGCGGCGCCAAGCGCGGCCGCAAGCCCAAGGCCGGCAACGAGGCGCCGGCGAGCGACGTCGACCTGTCCGACATCGAAGACGAGTTGATCGGCGACGAACCGGCGGCGACGACCGAAGAAAAGGTCAAGCCGCTGCGCATGAAGATCAGCAAGGCGAAGGAACGCGCCTTGATGAAGGAGTTCGGCCTCGACGAGACCGTGCTCTCCGAGGAAGACCTGGCCAAGCGCCGCTCGCGCCTGAAAACCCTGATCACGCTGGGCAAGACGCGCGGCTACCTGACGCACGGCGAAATCTCCGACCACCTGCCCGACAAGCTGGTCGACGCCGAGACCATGGAAGTCGTGGTCACCATGCTCAACGACATGGGCGTGGCCGTCTACGAGCAGACGCCGGACGCCGAAACCCTGCTGCTGAACAACACCGCGCCGACGGCGACCACGGTCGAGGAAGCCGAGGAAGAAGCCGAAGCGGCCCTCTCGACCGTCGACAGCGAATTCGGCCGCACCACCGACCCCGTGCGCATGTACATGCGCGAGATGGGCACGGTCGAGCTGCTGACGCGCGAAGGCGAAATCGAGATCGCCAAGCGCATCGAGGGCGGCCTGATGGCCATGATGGAGGCCATTTCGGCTTCGCCCGCGACCATCGCCGAGATCCTGCGCCTGGGCCAGGAGATCCGTGACGGCAAGGTCGTCATCTCGACCATCGTCGACGGCTTCTCGAACCCGAACGAGGCCGACGACTACGTGGCCGAAGAAGACTTCGACGAGTTCGACGAGGAAGACGACGACGACGGCAAGGGCGGCTCCAAGGCGCTGACCAAGAAGCTCGAGGAACTCAAGCGCGACGCGCTGGAGCGCTTCGATCGCATCGCCGCGCTGTTCGAGAAGGTCCACAAGATCTACGACAAGGAAGGCTACGGCACGCCGGCCTACCAGAAGGCGCAGCATTCGCTGTCCGAAGAGCTGATGACCATCCGCTTCACGGCCCGCACGATCGAGAAGCTGTGCGACCTGGTGCGCACGCAGGTCGACGACGTCCGCAAGAAGGAGCGCGAGCTGCGCCGCATCATCGTGGACAAGTGCGGCTTCCCGCAGGAAGAGTTCATCCGCGACTTCAGCGGCTACGACAAGAACGGCAACCGCGTGGCCTCCAACCTGCTCAACCTCAAGTGGGTCGAGAAGCAGGCGGCCGCCGGCAAGCCCTGGAGCACGGTGCTGGCACGCAACATCCCGCCGGTGCAGGAGCTGCAACAGAAGCTGGCCGACATCCAGTCGCGCGTGGTGGTGCCACTGGCCGAGCTCAAGGACATCAACAAGCGCATGAACGAAGGCGAATCGTCCTCGCGCGATGCCAAGAAGGAAATGATCGAGGCCAACCTGCGCCTCGTGATCTCGATCGCCAAGAAGTACACCAACCGCGGCCTGCAGTTCCTCGACCTGATCCAGGAAGGCAACATCGGCCTGATGAAGGCGGTCGACAAGTTCGAATACCGCCGCGGCTACAAGTTCTCGACCTACGCGACCTGGTGGATCCGCCAGGCGATCACGCGCTCGATCGCCGACCAGGCGCGCACCATCCGCATCCCGGTGCACATGATCGAGACCATCAACAAGATGAACCGCATCAGCCGCCAGCACCTGCAGGAGTTCGGCTTCGAGCCCGACGCCGGCATCCTGGCCGCGAAGATGGAGATCCCGGAAGACAAGATCCGCAAGATCATGAAGATCGCCAAGGAGCCGATCTCGATGGAAACCCCCATCGGCGACGACGACGATTCGCACCTGGGCGACTTCATCGAGGACAGCAGCAACACGGCGCCCATCGAGGCCGCGATGCAGGCCGGCCTGCGCGACGTGGTCAAGGACATCCTCGACAGCCTGACGCCGCGCGAAGCCAAGGTGCTGCGCATGCGCTTCGGCATCGAGATGTCGACCGACCACACGCTGGAAGAAGTCGGCAAGCAGTTCGACGTGACGCGCGAGCGCATCCGCCAGATCGAAGCCAAGGCGCTGCGCAAGCTGAAGCATCCGAGCCGTTCCGACAAGCTGCGCAGCTTTATTGATACGCTCTGATCCTTCAGCGGATCTTCGAGCCCGAACGCCCGCTTTGCCTTCACCGGCGGCGGGCGTTTTGTATTCCCGCGCACAACAAGCAAGAACGGAGACCTCTCGCATGAACCCCGACGCAGACAAACTCTGGCACGCCCCGCGCTGGGCGCTCGCCGTGCTGCTGGCGGTGCTGGGCATGCTCGGTCCGTTCTCGATCGACACCTACATCCCGGCCTTCTCGGGCATCGCCAGCAGCATCGGCGCGACGCCGGCCCAGATGCAGCAGACGCTGTCGGCCTACCTGTTCGGCTTCGCCTTCATGAACCTGTTCCACGGCGCGCTGTCGGACAGCTTCGGCCGCCGGCCCGTGGTGCTGTGGGGCCTGGCCGTGTTCACCATCGCCTCGCTGGGCTGCGCGCTCGCGCAGACCATCGGCGAGCTGGTGTTCTTCCGCGCGCTGCAGGGACTGTCGACCGGCGCCGGCATCGTGGTCTCGCGCGCCGTGATCCGCGACATGTTCCCGCCGGCCGAAGCGCAACGGGTGATGAGCCAGGTCACGATCTATTTCGGCATCGCGCCCGCGATCGCGCCGATCGTGGGCGGCTTCCTGTTCGTGCACCTGGGCTGGCACAGCGTGTTCTGGTTCCTGGTGGCGGTGGGCGTGGTGCTGTTCGCCGCCAATTGGAAGCTGCTGCCCGAAACGCTGCACCAGAGCCAGCGCCAACCCTTCGAGGTGCGGCACCTGATGCGCGGCTACTGGGACCTGTGCTCCGATCCGCGCTTCCTGCTGCTGGCGCTCGCGAGCGGCGTGCCTTTCAACGGCATGTTCCTCTACGTGCTGGCCGCGCCCGCCTTTCTCGGCGACCACCTGGCGCTCGCGCCCACCCAGTTCTTCTGGTTCTTCCTGCTGACCATCGGCGGCATCATGGCCGGCGCCTGGGCCAGCGGACGCATGGCAGGCAAGGTCGCGCCCAAGCGGCAGATCCGCGACGGCTTCGTGATCATGCTGGCGACCTCGCTGCTCAACGTCGTAGCCAATGCCTTGTTCGCGCCGCACCCGGCCTGGGCGCTGTGGCCCATCGCGGTGTTCGCCTTCGGCTGGGCGCTGATGGTGCCGGTGGTGACACTGCTGGTGCTCGACCTGCATCCCGAGCGCCGCGGCATGGCCTCCTCGCTGCAGGCGGTGATCGGCTCGACCGCCAATGGCATCGTGGCCGGCGTGATTGCGCCGCTGGTGATGCATTCGACGCTGGCGCTGGCGTTGACCTCGCTCCTCATGATGAGCGTGGGCCTGGTTGCCTGGGTCTGGCTGCACGGGCGCTGGCCCGAGATCGGGCGCAGGTTCGCCGGCGAGGTGGCCTGACGACGATGCGCTGGGACGATCTGCGGACTTTCGCGCGCGCCTGGCTGCCGGCGCGCACCAACGTCAACGCACGCGAAAGGCTGCGCGCCGTCGCCGGCGCGGGGCTGGGGCTTCTGCTCACGGCGCTGCTCTCCCAGATGACAGGCTCTTCCATCGACAGCCGCTGGCTGGTCGCCCCGCTGGGCGCCAGCGCAGTGCTGGTGTTCGCGCTGCCGGCCAGTCCGCTGGCCCAACCCTGGTCCGTGATCGCCGGCAACACGTTCTCGGCGCTCGTCGGCGTGGCCTGCGCACGCTGGATGCCGGACCCGGTATGGGCCAGCGCACTCGCGCCCGCGCTGGCCATCGCGCTGATGTTCGCGATGCGCTGCCTGCACCCGCCCGGCGGCGCGGTGGCGCTGTTCGCCGTGCTGAGCCACACGACGCATTTCCCTTTCTCGCTCTATCCGGTGCTGGCCAACTCCGTGCTGCTGGTGCTCGCCGGCGTGCTCTACAACAGCCTGACCGGCCGGCGCTACCCGCATGTGCAGCTCGCGCCGCGCGAACCCAAGGCCGATGCGCGCTTCAGCTCGGCCGACATCGATGCGGTGCTCGCGCGCTACAACCAGGTGCTCGACATCAGCCGCGACGACCTCGAATCGCTGATCCGGCAGACCGAGCTCGAGTCGTACAAGCGCCGCCTCGGCACCGTGCGCTGCGCCGACATCATGTCGCGCGACCCGGTGATCGCCGAGTTCGGCACGCCGCTGCAGGAGGCATGGTCCTTGATGCAGCAGCGGCGCATCAAGGCGCTGCCGGTGATCGACCGCACGCGCCGCGTGGTCGGCATCGTGACGCAGGCCGACTTCTTTCGCCACATCGACCTGGAGCATCACGAGGGGCTGGGCGGACGGCTGCGCGATTTCGTCCGCGCGACGCGAACCGTGATGTCGAGCAAGCCCGAGGTGGTCGGCCAGATCATGACGCGGCAGGTGCGCGTGGCGAGCGAGGAGCGGCCGATGGTCGAACTGGTGCCGCTCTTCTCCGAGGGCGGCCACCACCATATCCCGATCATTGATGGTGAAAGGCGGCTCACCGGCATGATCACGCAGTCCGATTTCGTGCGCGCGCTGTACCGCGCCGTCGGCCCGGAAAGCTGAGCCGACTACTCCAGCGTCACGTTGGCCTTCTTCACGAGCGCAGCGTACCTGTCGGCCTCGCTGCGGAAGTACTTCGCGGCCTCTTCCGGCGTGCTCGGCTTGATGATGTTGCCCTGCTTGGCCATCGCCTCCTGCACCTCGGCGCTGGAGAATGCGGCCACCACCGCATCGTGCGCGCGCTTCACTTCCGCCGCCGGCAGCTTGGCCGGTCCGATCAGCGCGAACCAGCCTTCGACGCTGTAGTTGGGCAGCCCCTGCTCGGCAATCGTCGGGATGTCGGGCGCGGCCGGCGAGCGCGCGGGCCCGCACAGGCCGATCGCGCGCAAGGCGCCGCTCTTGATGTGCTGCTGCACCGCCGGCAGCGCGACCACGCCGATCTCGACCTGGCCCGCGATCATGTCGGTCACCATCGGGCCGGTGCCCTTGTAGGGGATGTGACGCGCCTTGACGCCGGCCTCGTCCATGAACATCTCGCCGGCCAGGTGAATGATGGTGCCGTTGCCCGAGGACGCGTAGTTGTAGCCGTCGGGCTTGGCCTTGAGCAGCGCGACCAGTTCCCTCACGTTCTTCGCCGGCACCTTCGGGTTCACCAGCAGCACCAGCGGCGTCGCGCCGACCACGCTGATGGGCGTGATGTCGTTGATGGCGTCGAAGGGCATCTTCTTGTAGACGCTCGGGTTGATCACGTGGTTGTTCGACACCATGCCGAGCGTCTGGCCATCGGGCACGGCCTTGACGACGACCGAGGCGCCGGTGATGCCGCCGGCGCCCGGCAGGTTCTCGATCACCACCGGCTGGCCGAAGGCCTTGCCGAGCGCCGGTGCGGCGGCGCGCGCAATGGTGTCCACGCCCGAGCCGGCGCTGATCGGCAGGATGATGCGCACCGGCTTGTCGGCGCCTTGGGCGAATGCGGGAAGCGCCGCGGCCGCCAGCGCGGAAGCGCCAAGGCCGAGCACCGTGCGGCGCGAAAGGGTGGGGTTCATCTTTTGTCTCCTTGGTCTCGAAAACTTATGTCAGGCAGCTTCGCGTGCCGCCAGTTGCGACAGCACCTCCTCAGTGTGCTCGCCCACGCGCGCCAGCGCTTGCCGCACGCCGGGGCGCCGGCCGCCCATCAGCAGCGGCAGCAACACCACCTCGGTCATGCCGCCATCGTCGCACTCCATCGGCACCAGGCCGCCGCTGGCCTTGAGGTGCGGATCGTCCATCAGCTGGTCGGGCCGCACGATCGGCGCGTAGGGAATGCCGGCTTCCTCGAGCTTGGGTGCCAGTTCCTCGACGCGATGCCGCGCGAGGATCTCGCCCAGCCGCTTCAGGAGCGCTGGCCGCACCGCGACGCGCAACGCGTTGTTGGCCAGTGCCGGATCTTGCGCCAGTTCAGGCGCATCGATCACGCGGCACAAGGTCAGGAACTGCTTGTCGCTCACCGCGCCGATGAAGAGCTGCTCGCCTTCGGCCAGCGTGAAGACGTCATAGACGCTCCAGGCCGACACGCGCGAGGGCATCGGCGGCGGCGGCTCGCCGGTCATCGCGAACTGCTGCATGTGCTGCGAGGAGAGGAACACGCAGTTCTCGAACAGGGCGCTCTGCACCTCCTGCCCCCTGCCGGTGCGCTCGCGCTCGCGCAGCGCGGCCAGCACGCCGATCGCGCCGAACATGCCGCCCATGATGTCGTTGACCGAGGTGCCGGCGCGCAGCGGCCGGCCTTCGGGGCCGGTCATGTAGGAGAGCCCGCCCATCATCTGCACCACCTCGTCGAGCGCCAGGCGGTTCTCGTAAGGCCCGGGCAGGAAGCCCTTGTGCGTGACGTAGATCAGGCGCGGGCATTTCGCCGAGAGCGTCTGGTAGTCCAGGCCGAGCTTGCTCATCAGCCCCGGGCGGAAGTTCTCCAGCACCACGTCGCATTGGCCGATCAGCTCGGTTGCGGTCGCCCGGCCTTCTTCCGTCGTGATGTCGAGCACCACGCTCTTCTTGTTGCGATTGAAGGAGCGGAAGAAGCCGATGCCCAGACCCGGCAGCTTGCGCGTCTTGTCGCCGCCGGGTGGCTCGATCTTGATCACCTCGGCGCCGAGGTCGGCCAGGATCATGCCGCAGGTCGGGCCCATCACCATGTGCGTGAACTCGACGACGCGGACGCCGGCGAGCGGGAGCTTGTTGTCTTCAGCGTTCATGAGGGGCTTTCGGTCAGGCGAGCGCGGTTTCGGTGGCAAAGGTCTTGGGCAGGCCGGCGCGCCAGAGCGTGCCGTGCAGCGTCTCGCCGCCGAGCCACTCGGCCACGCGCTGGCGCAGCGCGAGCAGCTCGTCGATGTCGACCCCGGTGGCGATGCCCATGCTGCCCAGCATGTAGGCCAGGTCCTCGGTCGAAACATTGCCGCTGGCGCCCGGCGCATGCGGGCAGCCGCCGATGCCGGCCAGGCAGGCATCGAAGCGCGCGACGCCGACTTCGAGCGCCGCATAGACGTTGGCCAGGCCCAGGCCGCGCGTGTCGTGGAAGTGGCCGCACCAGAAGCGATCGCCCGCGATCTTCAAGGCCTCCTCGAACAGCTCGCGCACCATGGCCGGATCGGCATAGCCGACCGTGTCGGCCAGGCTCACGCGGTCGGCCCCGGCATCGAGCAGGGCCTGCATGAGGCGCAGCACCTCGCGCTTCTCGACCAGGCCCTGGATCGTGCAGCCGAAGGCCGTGCCTACGCCGCCTTCGATCAGCGTCTTCGAGCCGGCCGCGTCGCGCGCCGCGCGGATGCGGGCCACTTCCGCCACCACTTCGTCGGGCGTCTTGCGCAGGTTGGCAAGGCTGTGGGCATGGCTGGCCGACAGCGGCACGATCATCAGGTCGGCCTGGCCGGCAATGGCGCCCTCGGCGCCGCGCAGGTTGGGCACCAGCACCGAGACGAAGAGGCCCGGCAGCGTCTTCGCGAACGCGAGCAGTTCGGCCGTGTCGGCCAGTTGCGGCAGGAGCCTCGCCGGCACGAAGGAGCCGACCTCGATCTCGCGCTGGCCGGCGGCATGCGCCGCGCGGATCCATTCGCGCTTGTGCTCGGTGGGAAGGATGGTCGCGATGCTCTGCAGGCCGTCGCGCAGGCCGACTTCGCGAATGACGGCGGCGCGCGGCAGCCGCGGGTTGGGCATTGGCATGAGTTCTTGTCTCCAGGCGCATCGGCAGGGGCGCCGATGTGATGCGTGGACTTTAGACATTCCGTATTGCTTGCAAAAGCGGTAATCTGGAACGCCCAACATTCCGAACTGGAACTTCATGCGCGACCTGGACCTCACCAGCCTGCGCCTCTTCGTCGCGGTCTGCGAAACCCGCAACATCGCCCGCGCCGGCGAGCAGCAGCACATCGTGGCCTCGGCGATCAGCAAGCGCCTGGCGCAGCTCGAAGACGTCGTGGGCGAGACGCTCTTCGAGCGCCGCCGCCGCGGCGTGACGCCGACCGCCGCCGGCGAGATCCTGCTGGAACACGCGCGTGCCATGCTCGCGAGCGCCGACCGGGTGGCCCGCGACATGGCCGACCATGGCCGCGGCGTGAAGGGACAGGTGCGCCTGCTGGCCAGCATGTCCTCGATCGCCGAGTTCCTGCCCGACGACATCGCGGACTTCCTGCGGACGCCGGCGCACCACGACATCCGCGTCGACATCGAAGAAGCCTTGAGCCGCGACTTGGTGCGCGCGTTGCGCGAAGGCTCGGCGCCGGTGGGCGTGTGCTGGGATGCGGCGGATCTCGAAGGGCTGCAGGCCTGGCCCTACCGGCGCGACCGGCTGGCCATCGTTGCGCATCCTTCGCACGCCATCGCGCGCCGGCGGCGCTGCAGCTTCGAAGAGACGCTGGCGTTCGATCACGTGGGCCTGCCCGCCTCCACCGCGGTCCACACCATGCTGGCGCGGGCGGCCGCGATCATCGGCCGGCCGCTCAGCTACCGCGCGGCGGTGTCGACCTTCGACGCGGCGCTGCGCTGCGTGCGCGCGAACCTCGGCATCGCCGTGGTGCCGCGCGAGGTGATCGATCCGCTCGCGGCCAGCTTCGGCCTGCGCGTGGTGCCGCTCTCCGACGCCTGGGCCGAGCGCCGCTTCGCGATCTGCTTTCGCAGCGAGGCCAACCTGTCGCCCGCCGCCAAGCTGCTGGTTGCGCATCTGCGCGGCCGCGCCGCGGCGTCTGCGCTCAACGCTTCTTCCTGAGCGTCGCGGCTGCGGCCGGCGGCCAGTAGCGCGCGTCGGCAAAGCGCGCCGCCAGAAAGTCGAGCATCGCGCGCAGCGCGGCCGGCATCTGGCGGCGTGAGCTGTAGACGCCGTAGACCCCCATCGTCTGGGGCCGCCAGTCGGGCAGGAGCGCGACCAGCCGGCCGCTTGCGATCAGCGGCGCGGCCGAGTACTCCGGCTGCATCGCGATGCCCGCGCCTTCGAGCACCGCCGTCAGCAGCACCGACGATTCGTTGGCGCTGAGATTGCCGCCCACCGGCACCGCGATCTGCCGGCCCTTGTGCTCGAGCTGCCACAGGCTCTTGCCGAAGTACGAATAGGTCAGGCAGTTGTGAAGGGCAAGCTCCTGCGGCGCGCGCGGCGTGCCGTGCTCGGCAAGGTAGGCCGGCGTCGCGCACACCACCGAGCCGCAGCTTCCCAGCGGCCGCGCGATCAGGTTGGGATCGAGGTCGTTCGTGATGCGGATCGCGAGGTCGATGCGCTCTTCCACCAGGTTGACGGTGCGGTCGCTGATGTGCAGGTCGATGGCGGTTTGCGGATGGCGGCGCAGGAAGTCCGCCACGGCCGCGGCCAGCACGTCCTGCGCGATCGACTGGGCGCAGGTCAGGCGCAGCAGGCCTTGCGGCACATCGGCCTGCGCATCCACGGCAACCTGCATCTGCTCGGCGACCTCGAGCATCTGCCGGCAACGCGACAGGGTCTGCTCGCCTGCGGAAGTGAGGCTGATCCGCCGCGTCGTGCGATGCAGAAGGCGCGCGCCAGCCCATGTTTCCATGTGCGCGAGGTAGCGCGTGACCATGGCGCGCGACATGTCGAGCGCCTCGGCCGTGGCCGTCATGCTGGCGCGCTCGGCGACGTTCACAAACACTTTGGCGGCGGTGATGCGGTCCATGATTTGATCGATTCAAGCAACAAATATTTGCATCGTATGCGGTTTTTTGATCGGATTGAGAAACATAAGATTCCGTCCATTCCCACCCATCAGGCGCCACATGATTCGCAGAACCCTCCTCGCCGCAGGCATGGCCTCGCTCGCAGCCGTTCACACCCTGCCGGCCTCGGCCGCCGAAGCTGCATTGCAGCTCGAGGTCTACAACCCGGGCGACAAGGCCATCTTCCCGGTGTCCTCGGAAATCGTGAGCGGCCGCAACGAGGCCGTGCTGATCGACGCGCAGTTCCAGCGCAACGACGCCGAAGCCCTGGTGCAGAAGATCAAGGCCACGGGCAAGAAGCTCCGCACCGTCTACATCAGCCACAGCGACCCCGACTTCTACTTCGGCCTGGACGTGATCAAGGCCGCCTTTCCCGACGCGAAGATCGTGGCCACGCCGCAAACGGTGGCGGCGATCAAGGCCTCGATGGACGGCAAGCTCGCGTACTGGACGCCGATCCTCAAGGACAACGCGCCCAAGGCGCTGGTGCTGCCCGAGCCGCTGGAAGGCGACACCATCCTGCTCGAAGGCCGCAAGCTCGAAGTGAAGGGCCTCCAGGGCCCGAGCCCGGCGCGCAGCTATGTCTGGATTCCTTCGCAGAAGACCGTGGCCGGCGGCGTGCCCGTGTTCCACAACACCCATGTGTGGGTGGCCGACACGCAGACGCCGGCCGCGCGCCAGGCCTGGCGCAAGACGCTCGACAGCATTGCAGCGCTCAAGCCCGTGACCGTGGTGCCGGGCCACTACCTGGGCGATGCGCCGAAGGGGCTGCAGGCCGTGAAGTTCACCGCCGGCTACCTGGAGACCTTCGAGCGCGAAGCCGCGAAGGCCAAGGATTCGGCAGAGCTCATCGCCGCCATGAAGAAGCACTACCCCGGCCTGGGTCAGCAGTCGTCGCTCGAGCTGAGCGCCAAGGTCATCAAGGGCGAGATGAAGTGGCCGGCGCAATGAGCCGCCGGGCCGTTCCCAAGGCGAATACCGTAGCGCGCAGCGCGGAGGTTGTTCAATGAGCGACAGCCCCATCCTGCACTACCTGTTCGACCCGCTGTGCGGCTGGTGCTACGCGGCCGCGCCGCTGGTCCAGGCGGCACGCACGGTGCCGGGCCTCGCGATCGCGCTGCACGGCGGCGGCATGATGACCGGCGCCAACCGCCGGCCGATCACGCCCCAGTGGCGCGACTACGTGATGCCGCACGACCGGCGCATCGCGCAACTCACGGGCCAGCCCTTCGGCGAGGCCTACTTCGAAGGCCTGCTGCGCGACACCACGGCGGTGATGGATTCCGAACCGCCGACCACAGCCATCCTCGCGGCCGAAGCGCTCGGCGGCCGCGGGCTCGATCTGCTCCAGCGCCTGCAGCGTGCCCACTACGTCGAGGGGCGCCGCATCGCCGACACGGCGGTGCTGCATGAACTCGCGATCGACATCGGGCTCGACGGCGACGCGTTTGCGGCCCTGTTCGCACAACAGGCGAGCGAAGGCACCCGGCAACACATCGCCGACAGCCGTGCGCTGCTGGCACGCGTCGCCGGCGGCGGCTTTCCGACCTTCGCGTTGGCGCGCGGCGACGGCCGCCTCGAACGCATCGACGCCAGCGCGTGGCTGGGCCGGCCCGAGGCCTGGCGAGAGCAGCTGGCGCAGATGACGCAGCAAGCAGCCTGAGCCCTCGACTTTTTCCGTTTTCGTTCAACCAGGAGTCATTTCATGAGCAACATCGCCATCCTCGGCATCACGGGCCGCGCCGGCTCGCGCATCGCTACCGAACTGCTGCAACGCGACCACACCGTCACCGGCATCGCGCGCAACACCGCGAAGGCCGAAGCCAAAGCGGGCCTCAGCCTCCAGCAGGCCGACGCCACGCAGCTCGACGCGCTGGTGCCGCTGCTGCGCGGCCACGACGCCGTGATCAGCTCAACCCACTTTGCGGGCGGCATCGATGCAGCAAGCGCCATCGCTGCCGCGAAGAAGGCCGGCGTGCCGCGCCTGCTGGTGGTCGGCGGCGCCGGCAGCCTCGAAGTAGCGCCCGGCAAGGCGCTGGTGGACACGCCCGAATTTCCCGCCATCTACAAGACGGAAGCGCTGGCGGGCCGTGCGTTTCTCGAGGCACTGCGCGCCGAAAAGGAGCTGGACTGGACCTTCATCTCGCCCTCCGCGTTCTTCGAGCCCGGCGAGCGCACCGGCAGCTACCGCCTCGGCGTCAACCAGTTGCTGGCCGACGCCAACGGCAAGAGCTGGATCTCGATGGAGGACTACGCGATCGCGATGGCCGACGAGATCGAAAATCCGGAGCATCCGCATCAGCGGTTCACCGTGGGGTATTGACTAACCCCCAGGCTTGCTCGCTTCGCGTAGCCGCCAACCCCCTTCCAGGGGGCGCCGCCTGCGGCCCGGCGAAGCCGGCTCCGCGGCGGCTCCCGATGGGAGCGCGCCGCTAAGCCTCCAGCGTCATCTTCATGACGCGCATGCCCTCGTCGATCATCGCGCCGATCGCGCCTGCCGCCTCGTGCGGCAGCAGATCGGCGATCCAGACCATCCGGCTGCGCTGGTCGCCCTCGGCGAACACCTGCATCGATGCGTTGTAGTGCGTGAGCTGGCCGCCGGTCGCCGACCACGCCAGCCGGCGCGCGGCATCGTCGAGATCGACGATCGCCTCCCGCACCACCAGGCCGTTGCCGAAGGTGACGATGCGGGCCTCGCCCTTGCTCTCGAGCCGGCAGTCGGTCACGAAGCCCGGCACCAGGCGGTGGTGAATTTCGCCGATGTCGCGCACGACTTCCCAGATCTGCTCGGCGCTCGCCGCGACCTGTATTTCGCGTCGAATGGATGCCATGGACGTTCTCCTTTCAGTTGCATGCGAAGGATGTCTCATTCCAGAAACACCGCGGAACCGGCTCCGCCGGGCCGCTGGTGTTGCCCCCGGTGAGGGGGTTGGCGGCCACACGAAGTGGGCAAGCCTGGGGGTGAGCCTCACCTCAGCAGTTGATCGACCAGGCGCTGGTCTTCGTCGTAGATCCAGCACTCGGCGAGCCGGCCGTCGCGCACGCTGTATCGCAGCAGCCGCTCCAGCACATGCGTCGCGCCATCGCGCTCGAACTGCTCGACCGCGACGATCACCCCGAAGTGCTCGCCCGCGAGCACGTCGCGGATGGACACAAGCCGCCGGTTCGTCTTCTCCTGCACCTGCTTGAGCAAGGCCAGGCAGGCCGCCTTGCCCTGGTGAACGCCAGCCAGCGGCCCGCCGCCGAAATAGTGGAAGACCACCTCGTCGTGGTAGCAGTCGAATATGGTCTTCAGATCGTTGGCCGCCCAGGCGTCTGCGTAGCGCCTGACAACCTCGCGCACCGCGCTTTCGGATGACGAGCTCATGAATCCTCCAGACGGATGAACCGATCCTAGGCGTGCAGGGCCAGGCGTTCTTGGAAAATCTTGCGGTCGCCGCGCGCCGCCTGCCTGAAGCGCCGCGGCGACACGCCGGCCGCGCGATGAAAGCTGCGCACGAAGTTCGAGAGATCGCTGAAGCCGACGTCGAGCGCCACCTCCGTGACCGGCCGCGCGCCCGTTGCCAGAAGTTGCGCGGCATGCCGAAGGCGCGTGCGCACCAGGTACTGGTGCGGCGTGACGCCGAGCACGCGCGAGAACAGGCGCAGGAAATGGAAGGAACTGAGGCCGACCTGCTGCGCTGCCTGGTCGAGATCGATCGCTTCGTGCGAGCGGGCCTCCAGCCAGAGCGCCGCCTCGACCGCCCGGCGCCGATCGAGGGCAGTCACCTGAATCGCGCCGGGCTCGCGTTCACCGGCGAGTGCGACGAAGCGCGCGGTGAACAGCAGCGCGACCTCGTCGAGCCCGAGGTCGTTGCCGCCCTCGATCGCCGCCTGCGCCAGCTCTCCCAGCACCATCAGTTCAGGCAGCGGCGGCAGGCCGATGGTGCGCCAGATGCCGCGGCGTGAACCGATCTCGTCCATCAATTCCGGCGACAGATGAAAGGACAGGCACTCGTCGCCGCGCTGGTGGTGCTCGTGGGTGCAGACGTACTCGTCGCCCGAGCGGCCGACCAGCACCGAGCCGGCGACCATGTCGAACAAGCGGCCGCCGCAGCGGTAACCGAAGCTGCCCTTGCGCACGTACGAGACCGAGTTGTTGCAATGCAGTTCGGCAAACACCAGGTCGGATGGACCCGCGTCGCAGCGGTAGTCGATGACCGAGATCGAACCTTGGTGAAGCGCCTTCGTCGTGACCATGATCGAGCCAGTGTAGGCCCGATCATTGTTCAGCGCGCGACGCCCAGCAGCCGCTCCAGCACCTCGGGCTGCGTTCGCAGCGTGGCCGCGCGATCGGCATGCACCACCGTGCCGTGGTCGAGCACCACCGCCTCGTCGGAGATCGCGAGGATGGCCTGCGGATGCTGCTCGACGATGATCGCCGCTAGCCCTTCGTCCTGCGTGATGCGGCGGATCGCGCGCAGCAGCTCTTCGACGATGATCGGCGCCAGGCCTTCCAGGGGCTCATCGAGCAGCAACAGCCGCGGGTTGACCACCAGCGCGCGCCCCACCGCCAGCATCTGCTGTTCGCCGCCCGACAGCTGCGTGCCGAGATTGCTCTTGCGCTCGGCCAGGCGCGGGAACATCTCGTAGACGCGTTGCGGGTTCCACTTGCCTGGTCGCTCGACTGCGCTCAGGTTCTCGTGCACCGTGAGCGACTTGAAGATATTGCGCTCCTGCGGCACCCAGCCAATGCCGGCCGCCGCGCGCTGGTGTGGCGAGAGCTTGTGCAGCGCCACGCCGCCGAGCGCGATGCTGCCGCCATGCTGGCGTGTCGCACCGGCCAGCGTATTGATCAGCGTGGTCTTGCCGGTGCCGTTGCGGCCCAGGAGCGCCAGGGTCTGGCCTTCGCCGAGGGTGAGTGTGATGTCGTGCAGGACCACGGCTTCGCCGTAGCCGGCACTGAGCTTCTCGATGCGCAGCAGCTCAGACATGGACAGCCCCCTGACCCAGATAGACCTCCTTGACCTTCGGATCGTTCGCGATCGTGTCGGGGTCGCCCTCGGTGAGCAAGGCTCCGTTGACCAGCACCGTCATGCGGTCGGCAAAACTGAACACCAGGTCCATGTCATGCTCGATCAGCAGCACCGACACGTCGGCCGGCAAGGCCGCCACGGTCTGCAGCAGCTCCTCGCGCTCGCCGGCCGGCACGCCGGCCACCGGCTCGTCGAGCAACAGCACGCGCGGTTCGCAGGCCAGCGCGATCGCGATCTCGAGCAGGCGGCGCTTGCCGTAGGCCAGCTGCCGCGTCTGCTGCTGCGCAACGTCACCCAGATGAAACTGCTCCAGCAGTTGCGCAGCCCGCTCCGACACCCTGGACGAAGAGCCCAGCGGCCGCCACCACTGCGCGGCCAGCCCGGCCTGCTGCGAGATCACGAGCGCCAGCGTTTCCAGCGGCGTCATCGAGTCGAAGAGCTGGTTGATCTGGAAGGTGCGCACCATGCCGCGCGCCACGCGGCGGTGCGGCGCCAGGCGCGTGATGTCCTCGTCTTCCAGCACGATGCGGCCGGCCGTGGGCGTGAGCACGCCCGTCAAGAGGTTGATCAGCGTGGTCTTGCCGGCGCCGTTGGGGCCAATCAGCGCGTGGCGCGCGCCGCGCTTCAGGTTCAGCGTCACGTTGTCGGTGGCCGTGATGCCGCCGAAGCGCATCACGAGGCCGGTGGCCGAGAGAACGATGTCGTTCATGGCTTGGCACTCCGGCGCGCGCCGAACCAGGTCCAGGGCTTCAACAAGCGGTCGCGTCCTACCAGCACCAGCAGCACCAGGATCAGCCCGATCCAGAACATCCAGTACTGCGGCGTCACCGCCGAGAGCCAGTTCTGCAGCAGCTTGAACACGATCGCACCCGTCACGCCGCCGTAGAGCCAGCCGACGCCGCCGATCACCAGCATCAGCAGCACGTCGGCCGAGCGGTCGAAGGCCAGCACGTCGAGCGAGGCGAAGCCGGTGGTCTGCGCGAGCAGTGCACCCGCGGCGCCGGCGACCGCGGCGGCCACGGTGTAGATCACCGCGATGCGCGAGATGACCGGAACGCCGATCGCCATCGCGCGCAGGCGGTTGTCGCGAATGGCCTTCAGCGTGGCACCGAAGGGCGAATGCACGATCCGCCGCATCAGCAGGAACAAGACCCCCATTACGGCCAGCGAGTACCAGGCCGCCGTGCGGCCGTAGAGATCGAACTCGAACAGTCCCAGCACCGGCCCCATCACCACGCCCTGCAGGCCGTCGGCGCCGCCGGTCAGCCAGTCGAGCTTGTTCGCAAGCTCGAGCAGCAGCAGCGCGGTGCCGAGCGTGACCATGAGCCGCGTGAGATCGCTGCCGCGCAGGATCGTGATGCTCGCCAGCGCGCCCAGCGCGGCGCAGAGCAGCACCGCAACGACCAGGCCCACCGTCGGATCGGGCATCACGAGCTTGGCGAACAGCGCGGCCGTGTAGGCGCCGAAGCCGAAGAAGGCCGCATGCCCCAGCGACACGATGCCGGTGTAGCCCAGGATCAGGTCGAGCGACATCGCGAACAACGCGACGATCGCGATCTCGTTGATCAGCAGCGCGTGCGACGGAAAAATACCCGGCAGCACGAAGGCCACGGCCCAGACCGCGAACTCCCACGGCCGCCAGCGCGCCTTCTGCACGAGCGACTTCTGGAAATCCATCACTTCCCTCCCCTCCGGGTGAACAGGCCCTGCGGCCGCCACATCAGGATCAGGATCATCAGCAGGTAGACCGTGAAGGCGCCCATCTTCGGAATGAAATACTTGCCCGCCACGTCGGCAATGCCAAGCAGCAGCGCGGCCAGCAAGGGCCCGGTGATCGACGAGGTGCCGCCGACCGAGACCACGATCAGGAAATAGATCATGTACTTCAGCGGGAAGGTCGGGTCCATGCCGAGAATCTCGGCGCCGAGCGCGCCGCCCAGGCCCGCGAGCCCCGAGCCGACCGCGAAGGTCAAGAGGAACACCACGTTGACGTTGATGCCGAGCCCGGCCGCCACGCGCGGATCGTCCACCGCCGCGCGCAGCCGGCTGCCGAAGCGCGTCTTCGACAGGATCAGCTGCAGCACCACGGTGAGCACCGCGCACACGGCGATGATGAAGAGCCGGTAGTGCCCCATGCCCAGCAGCCACGGATCGGCCCCGATCTCGGTGCGGCCGCGCAGCCATTCGGGCAGGTGGATGTTCTGCTGCGAGGAGCCGACGAAGTAGTCGATGGCGGCCACCGCCATGAAGGCCAGGCCGATCGAGAACAGCACCTGGTCCAGGTGCGGCTTGCCGTACATCGGCCGGTAGAGCGTGCGCTCCAGCAGCGCGCCCGCCAGACCGACGACGATGAAGGCAAGCGGCAGGCAGGCCAGGAAGGGCAGGCCCAGCTTCTGCATCGCGAACACCGTGAGATAGCCGCCGGCCATCGCGAAGGCGCCGTGCGCGAGGTTGATGAAGTTCATCAGGCCCAGCGTCACGGCCAGGCCGACCGCGAGCACGAACAGCAGCATGCCGTAGGCGATGCCGTCGAAGAGGATGGTGAGCATGCGGCTGTCCGGGCGCCTTACTTTGCTTTGCCTGGATCCTTGACTGCCTTGATCACATCGAACTCCACGTTGTAGAGCTGTCCGTCCTTCTTCTCGACCTTGCGCAGATACACGTCCTGCACGATGTCGCGCGTCTGCGCATCGATCAGCAC
>NZ_FMZU01000003.1 GCF_900101545.1 Variovorax sp. CF079
CCAACAGCCAACCGTTCAAATGGACGGCCACCGCAGATTCCATTCTTGAGAAGTTGCATCGACTTTGCTCACGTATCAGCGGGACAGGACACTAGCGATCTGTGATCAGCGTCGCAGTTGCATCAGACGAGCGCACCCAGTGCGGCGGCATCAAAGCCCTTCAGGTTCTTGTGATCCCCCGATTGAATTTTCGAAACCCAGTGCGGGTCGCCGAGCAATGCACGGCCGACGGCAATCAGGTCGAACTCGTTGCGTTCCATGCGCTCGACCAATCGCTGCACGCTCGCCGCTTTCGATCCCTTGCCGGCAAAGGCGTTCAGGACGTCGCCGTCCAGGCCAACAGAGCCCACGCTGATCGTGGTCGCGCCGGTCAGCTTCTTGGCCCAGCCCGCGCAGTTCAGGCCGTTTTCGCCGTCGAGCTCCGGAAATTCCGGCTCCCAGAAACGCCGCTGCGAGCAATGCAACACGTCCACGCCAGCTTCCACGAGCGGCAGCAGCCAATCCGTCATTTCCTTGGGCGTGGGTGCGAGACGCACGGTCAGGTCCTGCTGCTTCCATTGGCTGACGCGCATGATGATCGGAAAGTCGGGACCCACCGCCTTGCGGGTGGCGGCCACGATCTCGCTGGCGAACCGCGAACGCTCCTTGAGTGTGGCGCCGCCATACCGATCGGTGCGCCTGTTGGTGCCGGACCAGAAGAACTGGTCGATGAGATAGCCGTGTGCACCATGAATTTCCACGGTATGGCCGTCCGCGATGGGAGCGTGGGCGGAACGCTCGCTCCATTGGGTGCGTCAAACTGGATGTTAGGAGAAGGTTGGGTCTTCCTCGCAATCTCTTCCACTGGATTAGAGGATGCCGTGCACGTGTCTCCGAACTGTCGGTTTTCGAGGGCCTTGACTGAGTTCCGCTGCCGCACACGGCCAGAACGCGTTTGTCGAGGCCGGTACTGATCAACAATTGTGCAGAGAGTTCGCATGAAATCAGCGGGGTTGAAGGGAACGGTTTCCATTGAGTTGGTGCACGAAGCCATTCATGCCGCCGCGCTCAGGAACATGGATATCAGCAGTGTCCTCGACATCGCGAAGCTGGACCGCGACCTGCTGAATGCGCCGCGCGCGCGCATATCTGCCGCCGCGTACTCACGAATGTGGGTGGCCTTGGCTGATCTGATGGACGACGAATTCTTCGGCCTCGATAGCCACGGACTACGCCGGGGAAGCTATGCGCTCATGACACGTGCCGCGGTCAACTCGGAAAACCTTGAGCACGCCCTTCGCCGAATCCTCAGGTTCCTGCGAGCCACATTGGACGATTTTCAAGGGGAGTTGGTCCGATCGGCAGATGAGGCGCGCGTGATCCTGCATGACGGTGGTGTGCTGCGCCGGCTATTCGGCTACGGCACCTGGTTCATCCTCGTTCACGGATTGGCATGCTGGCTCGTCCATCGGCGGATCCCTCTGCGCGAGATGCAGTTCCGATGTCCGCCTCCTGGCGATGACAGCCACTATCGCACGCGCTTCTGCGAGAACGTGCACTTCAACGGAGAGACAACGCACATCACGTTCGCAAGCGACCTGCTGGATCTGAAGATCGCAGAGTCGCCAGAGACAGTCGACAGCTTCTTGCGAGCAGCGCCTGCCAACTTGTTGGTCAAGTACCGCAATGACGCGAGCACGAGCGCACAAGTCCGCAACAAGTTGCGCAGCCTGGTGCCGGATGCGTGGCCTGAACTGGAGAAGCTCGCGCAAGAACTCTGTGTGTCCGGCACCACGCTCCAACGCCGGCTGCAACAGGAGGGGCAGAGCTACCAGCGAGTGAAAGACGATCTGCGACGGGACATTGCCATCGATCTCCTATCGAGCGCGTCGTTGACGGTAGCCGAAGTCGCCGCACGGACGGGATTCCAGGAGACAAGCGCTTTCCATCGCGCGTTCAAGAAATGGACAGGCGTCAGCCCAGGAGCCTATAGAACCTCGCCGCATACGCGAGAATAGCCGCAACCAACCTTCTACGCTCGCCAGGAGCATGCCCTAACGCCCCGGCCAGATCGGGGCATTCGGGCATGGGCCTCTGTCGCTTGCAGAACTAACCTCCTCTCGCAGTCGCACACAGCGATGCTTCAAGGCAGGAGACAAAATGCAACAGATCGATGTCCACGCGCTGGCTGGCCAATCGCGGCTCAATGGTTTTCACGGGCTCGTGCTCTTCTGGTGCGTGCTCATACTGATCATCGACGGATATGACCTGGCCGTCGTCGGGGCCGCACTCCCGTCCATCATGAAAGACATGGGGGTGGACGCCACCAGCGCGGGAGTCATGGCGGGCTCGGCGTTGTTCGGAACCATGCTGGGCGCAATCTTCCTCGGCACCCTGGCTGATCGCATCGGCCGCCCGCGCATGATCGCGGTGTGTGTGGCGCTCTTCAGTCTCTTCACTGCACTGGCGGGGCTGACCCGTGACCCCGTCAGCTTCAGCGTAACCCGTTTCATTGCAGGTCTCGGCATTGGCGGTGTACTGCCCATCGTCACTGCGCAGATGGGTGAGTTCGCCCCCCTGAACTTGCGCACGCGCTTGGTGACAATGGTCTTTGCGGGGTACTCCGTCGGTGGCATTCTTGTCGCGCTGACCGCCAAGCAACTCATCGAGAGCCACGGATGGCAGTGGGTGTTCTACGTGGCCGGGTTGCCCGTGCTTCTGATCCCGTTCATCCTGATGACAATGCCGGAATCGTTGTCGTTCCTCATCAAGAAGGGAGACCAGCGGCAACTCGGCATCATCGCAGCCAAGATTGCGCCGGACCAGCGAAGCACGAGCGGCGCGGTCTTTGTCGGATCTTCTGCCGACAAGCTGCGTGGAGCGCCTGTTCGAAGCCTGTTCGAGTCCGGGCGGGGGCTCAGCACCGTAATGATCTGGATGGCCTTCATGACCGGACTGTTCATGGTCTACGCATTGAATTCCTGGCTGACCAAGCTGATGGCGATGGCGGGATATAGCCTGGGTTCAGCCTTGAACTTCGTGATCGTCTTCAACGTCGGTGCCATCGTTGGTGCGATCGGGGGCGGAATGCTGAGCGACAAGTTCAACATCAAGCACGTGCTGATCGCGTTCTATGCGGTCGGGGCGGTATCTCTGATGGCGCTCGCGTACACGAAATCAACCGAACTGCTCTTCCTCGCCGTCTTCGTCGTGGGTGCGTCCACACTCGGAACACAACTGCTGGCCTATGCCTACGCGGGCGACTTCTATTCACCCGCTGTGCGCTCAACGGGGGTCGGTTTCGCTTCCGGTGTTGGCCGAATCGGCGCCATCGTTGCCCCGGTTCTTATCGGCTGGCTCGTTTCCCTGAAGCTTCCGATGGAGCAGAACTTCATGGCAATCGCGCTGGCTGGCGTTGTCGGGGCGCTTGCGGTTTCCTTCGTGAACCAGTCGCGCGCTGATTCAAGCCGCGCCAAGGCCGCTCACGCGCTCGACAGCGAGCCGTCGCAAGTCGCGGTTGTAACCCGTTGACTGCAGCCAGGCGCTGGTGCTGTGCACGATGGAAGTGCGGTGCGCCAGGTTGAACTGCAGTCTTCGTTGAACCACCCAAGAGCTGGCGGCCAACGGTCACGTGTCCTGTGATCGAGCCGGGGCAGGACAGAACGAATCGATTCGAAGCAAGGAATCATGGAATGAACCGTTTGAAGGCGCCGCCGTTGAGTACAGATGCGCTTAGAGAGGCAGTCGATTGGGCGATCGCGACGCGGCGCAGCGTCAGGGCGTATTTGCCCAGACCCGTCCCACAGGAAGAAATCGAATCAATTCTCTCGATGGCCCGCTTCAGTGCTTCCGGCATGAACATGCAACCTTGGCATGTGCATGTCCTGACCGGGGAAGCGAAGGCGCGTCTATCCGCGGCGATTGCAGAGCTTGACGACGATCCCAGCAGATTGCCGGAGCTGTCCGAGCCTTACGACTACTACCCGCGCGAATGGGTCTCTCCGTACCTGGAGCGGCGCCGCAAGGTGGGTTGGGATCTATATGGACTGCTCGGAATTTCCAAGGGTGACAAGCAACGCATGCATGTGCAGCATGGGCGCAACTATCGATTCTTCGATGCGCCCGTGGGCCTTTTCTTTACCGTGGACCGCGAGCTCCAGGAAGGAAGCTTGCTGGACTACGGCATGTTCTTGCAGAGCGTGATGGTTGCTGCGCGAGCCCGTGGTCTTCACACCTGCCCTCAAGCTGCCTTCTTGAAGTTCCACCGACAGATCGCCGATCTGCTGAAATTCCCCCTTGGCCAGATGCTTGTCTGTGGCATGAGCCTGGGCTATGCCGACGAATCCTGCGTTGAAAACACGCTCGTCACCGAGCGAGAGCCGGTTTGCACCTTCACGACGTTCCACGATATCGCAAAGGAGACAAGAGTATGAGCGCGCAATCCTATGAAAGAGGCCTCGATCGCTGCGAGGCGAATCATGTGCCGTTGACGCCCCTTGGCTTCCTTGATCGCGCTGCCATGGCACATCCGGATCGCGTGGCGGTGGTGCACGGGGATCTGACTCGAACGTGGAAGCAAACCCGTGAACGCTGCCATCGCCTTGCATCGGCGCTGGCGCTCCGAGGAATTCGCCCCGGTGACACGGTGTCGGTCCTGGCCCCCAACACCCCCGCCATGCTGGAGTCGCATTTCGGAGTACCCCTGGCAGGCGCAGTGCTCAACGCGATCAATCACCGTCTGGATGCCGAGGGGATCGCGTTCATCCTGCGTCACGGTGAGTGCAAGCTGCTGATGGTAGACCGTGAGTTCTCCGCGGTTGTTGCCGCTGCATTGACGCACCTCGAGCAACCGCCTCGGGTTGTTGACATTAACGATCACCTCGCGCCACCTGGCGAAAGCATCGGCGAGACCGACTATGAGTCGCTGCTGGCGAGCGGCGATCCGGACTTCGCAGGCCGTTGGCCGGACGACGAGTGGCAGCCAATCGCCCTGAACTACACCTCCGGCACGACGGGAGATCCAAAGGGGGTGGTCGCAAGCCACCGCGGCACGTACCTGATGAGCCTGCTGCAAGTCACGAACTGGGCAATGCCGCGGGCGCCAAAGTACCTGTGGACGCTGCCTATGTTCCACGCGAACGGGTGGTGCTTCACCTGGGCCATCGCGGCGGCGGCAGGCACCCATGTCTGCCTGCGCCGCGTTTCCGCCGAAGCGGTGCTGGAGGCGATCGACAAGCACCATGTCGATCATCTGTGCGCGGCGCCGATCGTCATGGCGATGCTGGCAGATTCAGCGCGGCATACCAAGCTGTCTCGCTCTGTGCGTGTGCTGACCGCAGGATCTCCTCCGCCTCTCGCGGTGCTGAATGCCGTCCTGGCCATGGGTTTCGACGTGGAGCACGTCTTCGGCATCACCGAAGTTTGCGGCACGCCGGTAAGCTGCGCATGGCAAGACGGCTGGGATGACTTGCCGCAGGCAGAACAAGGGAAGCTCCGGGTACGCCAGGGCGTTCGAGCGGCCATGTTCGAAGGCCTCATGGTGGGTGACGCGGACACGCTCGCACCCGTCCCACAGGACGGGAGAACCGCGGGTGAGCTGATGCTGCGTGGGAATACGGTGATGATGGGCTACTTCAAGAACGAAGCAGCCACTCGCAAAGCACTCGCAGATGGCTGGTTTCGTACCGGTGACGTGGCGGTCGTCCATGACAACGGATATGCCCAGATCACGGACCGCTCGAAGGACGTGATCATCTCCGGCGGAGAGAACATTTCCTCCGTGGAAGTGGAGGATGTGGTTCACGGGCACCCCGCAGTACTGCATGCCGCAGTGGTCGCTCAGCCCGACGAGAAGTGGGGAGAGGTGCCGTGCGCGTTCATCGAGCTCAAGGCGAATGTTGCGGTTCCCTCCGAGCAAGAGCTCATCGCATTCTGTCGGGAACGCCTGGCCCATTTCAAGTGTCCGCGCCGGGTGATATTCAGCAGCTTGCCAAAGACGGCGACAGGAAAGATTCAAAAATTCCGCTTGCGTCAACTGGCTGGAAGCCAGGAGGCGATCACGAGACTGGCGAGTCATGGCTGAGGTCAGACCCGCTGCCTGCGCCGCGATCGAGCCAGGCTACCGGTTCTCGCGAACCCACACGTTCGACGAAGCACAAGTCAGGAGCTTCGCGCTGGCGGCCGGGGACGAGAACCCGATGCACCACGACTCGGAGTTTGCACGAGGCACGCATTTCGGCGGGTTGATAGCAAGCGGTACGCACACCACGTCGCTCTTGATGGGGCTGACCGCTACCCACTTCGCCCGGCGGGGGACTGTTCTGGGCCTCGGCTTCTCGATCGACCTGCTGAGCCCAGTACTGGCGACCGAGACGGTTCGTATGGAGTGGAGCGTGACTTCGATCGCGGCGCGTTCGCGAGGCGGCTACATCGTCGAGTTGCAGGGCTCAATGAAGGGGCGCGACGACCGGACCCGCGTCCTCGCACATGGCACCGTCTTATTCACACCCGCTCAATGGGTGCATTGCGGCGCATAACAGTAATTCAGGCCGGCAGGTCGAGAGACTGCGACATGCTGCCAGCATCGGTTGCGGATTGGATTCGCTGAGCAACCCGATGGCGATGTCACACCGTAGTTCGTCCCTGATTTTCTGGTAAGCCGTGCCTTCGTTCTGCAGGCGTCGTTGCATGGTCGTGGCAGGCAGTTTCAGATCGCGCGCCAGTGCGTCCACTTCTGGTCAGTTAACTCGGCCGTTGCAGGCCGATCGAGATGGTTCCCTTCGGACCAAAATTCGCCATAGCTGCAGTGGGTCTCGTTATCGGGCAAGCCCTTCTGTTGAATCGTAGCTTGCTCAGGTGTCCGATTGCCTCAAGGATTTTGAGGCGCAAGGACATCGCGTTCCTGAATGCAAGACCCTAGACTGCCTTTGAAGAACGGTTGCGCCCGTGTGCACCCTGAAACCTGAGGAGCATGCATTGAGAATCGAAGCAAATGTATTCATCGTCACCGGCGGCGCATCGGGCCTGGGCGAAGGCACCGCGCGGATGCTCGCCGCCGCCGGCGGCAAGGTCGTGATCGCCGACATGCAGGCGGACAAGGGCGAAGCGGTCGCCAAGGACATCGGCGGCATCTTCGTCAAATGCGACGTGAGCCAGGAGGCCGACGGCCAGGCCGCGGTGGCCGCCGCGCAGAAGCTAGGCAAGCTGGTCGGCCTGGTCAACTGCGCCGGCATCGCGCCCGCCGAGAAGACCGTGGGCAAGAACGGCCCGCACGCGCTGGCCGTGTTCAGCAAGACCGTCACCGTCAATCTGGTCGGCAGCTTCAACATGATCCGCCTCGCGGCCGACGCCATGAGCAGGAACGAGCCGGAAGCCACCGGGGAGCGCGGCGTGCTGATCTCCACCGCCTCGGTGGCAGCCTACGATGGCCAGATCGGCCAGGCCGCCTACAGCGCCTCGAAGGGCGGCGTGGTCGGCATGACGCTGCCGATCGCGCGCGACCTGGCGCGCAACGGCATCCGCAACATGACGATCGCGCCCGGCATCTTCGGCACGCCGATGCTGTTCGGCATGCCCCAGGAAGTCCAGGACGCGCTGGCCGCCAGCGTGCCCTTCCCCTCGCGCCTGGGCACGCCCGAGGACTACGCGAAGCTGGCGAAGCACATCATCGAGAACGACATGCTCAACGGCGAGGTGATCCGGCTCGACGGTGCGATCAGGCTGCCGCCGAAATAGACCAGAGCTCGACATCCACGAAGGAGCAACTCATGTCCGAATCCATCGTCATCGTCGGCGCTGCCCGCACCCCTATGGGCGGCTTCCAGGGCGACTTCTCTTCCCTGGCTGCGCACGACCTGGGCGGCGTGGTCATCAAGGCGGCCGTCGAGCGTGCGGGCATTGCGCCCGACACGGTTGGCGAGGTGCTGTTCGGCAACTGCCTGATGGCCGGCCAGGGCCAGGCGCCGGCGCGCCAGGCGGCCTACAAGGGCGGCCTGCCCGACAGCGCAGGCGCCGTCACGCTCAGCAAGATGTGCGGCTCGGCCATGAAGGCCGCGATGCTGGCGCACGACCTGCTGCTGGCCGGCACGCACGAGGTGATGGTGGCCGGCGGCATGGAGAGCATGACGAACGCGCCCTACCTGATGCTCAAGGGCCGCGGCGGCTACCGCATGGGCCACGACCGCATCTTCGACCACATGATGCTCGACGGCCTCGAAGACGCCTACCAGCCCGGCCGTTCCATGGGCACCTTCGGCGAGGACTGCGCGGCCAAGTACAAGTTCACGCGGGAGCAGCAGGACGCCTTCGCGATCGCCAGCGTGGAGCGCGCCAAGGCCGCCACCACCTCGGGCGCCTTCAAGGCCGAGATCGCGCCGGTCACGGTCAAGGGTCGCGGCGGCGACACCGTGATCGAGATCGACGAGGGCCCGGGCAAGGTCAAGCTCGACAAGATCCCCAGCCTCAAGCCGGCTTTCAAGAAGGAGGGCGGCACCATCACCGCCGCCTCCAGCTCCTCCATCAACGACGGCGCCGCGGCGCTGGTGATGATGACCGAGAGCAGCGCGAAGAAGCTGGGGGCCAAGCCCATCGCGCGCATCCTCGGCCACGCCACCCACGCGCAGCAGCCCGAGTGGTTCTCGACCGCGCCGGTGGGGGCGGTGGCCAAGCTCTTCAAGAAGACCGGCTGGGGCGTGAAGGACGTGGACCTGTGGGAGGTCAACGAGGCCTTCGCGGTGGTGCCGATGGCGCTGATGCACGAGCTCGACGTGCCGCATGCCGCGGTCAACGTGCACGGCGGCGCCTGCGCCCTGGGCCATCCGATCGGCGCCAGCGGCGCGCGCATCATGGTCACGCTCATCCACGCGCTGCAGCAGAAGGGCAAGAAGCGCGGCGTCGCCACGCTGTGCATCGGCGGCGGCGAGGGCACGGCGGTCGCGATCGAACTGGTCTGAATCCATGCTGCTCACCCCCGGACCAGGAAGCGATCCGCGACGCAGTGCGCGCCTTTGCCCAAGCCGAGCTCTGGCCGAATGCGCCGCGGTACCAACCACGGGCACATGGGGATAGTTCGTTTGCACTCGACGCGCAGTTCCTCGACGAGCGACGCTCGCGCCGGCCTATGTCGGCGCGCTGGCCAAGTCCTTCGGCCTGGAGATGCGGCGGGTGACCGATCCGGAGACGGTTCGCAAGGTCTGCCTGTATCGCTCGGCATTGCGCGTTCCGTCTCCTGCGGCCGAAGGCCTCGGTGCGTTCCTGTCCCCTTGGCTGATCAGGTGGCATGCGTCGGAGGTGCGCAGGCTTTCGGCGGGGCGTCGCGTCGTTTCACGCAAGGGATGGTGCTGTCCATCGAGTCACCTCCGTTCGGAGACTGCGTGACAGCGTATCAGCTACGCGGGCGACCCACTCCAAATCCTGAAGGACTTTTTTTTCAATGGTCGCCCGAAGGCCGCAGCCAGTTCTCGATCACGAGGCCCGGGACACGCGCGAAGTGCCGGGTGTTGTCCGTGACCACCACGGCGCCGAGCGCGAGCGCATGCGCTGCGATCATTTCGTCGAAGTCGCCGATGGGTGTGCCGCGCGCCTTCAGGTCGGCGCGCAGCGCGCCGTGCCGGTGTGCCGCCTTGGCGTCCCAGGGCAGGATCGGCACGATGCGCAGGAACTCGTCCACCAGGCGGTGCAGACGCACCGCCTCGGGCCGTCTGGCCACGCCGTAGCGGATTTCGGAACAGGTCACGGCTGAGATGCACCACTGGCCGGGCGGCACTGCCTGCAGGCGGGCATCGAAGGCGGGATGCCCGCGCAGCGCCTCGCTCGCCGCGTTGGTGTCGAGCATGGAGAGGGTCATTCCTTCCAGTCCGCGAAGGGGTCGCGCTGTTGCTCGCCTTGCTCGCGATCGGCCAGGAACTCCTCCGGTACCGGGCCGAGTTGCTCGCGCAGCTGCATGAACGCCTGCCAGTCCACGGGCGAGCGCTTGGACAGAATGATGTCGCCGGTGTTCTCGTCGCGGCGGATATAGACCTCGCTGGTGCCTTCGAAGCGGAACTCGGCGGGCAGGCGCACGGCCTGGCTGCCGCCGGTGGCGAAGAGTTTGGCGGTGGGTTGCTGCATGGTGGGCTCCCAGGTGGTTTTCAGCGGAGGGCACATGTAGATATTAATGTATCTACGTCACCATATCCTGTCAAGCGACCGATCTGTGACAGACTTCACTGCGTTTGGGAGGCACGGCGGGAGGCGGTCATAGGCACGCCGGCGATCTTTATGGTTTCGCGGGCCGTTCATCCTCGTCGAGCATCCGGCTGACCTTGCTCCCGAGCGCGCTTTCCGCCCTGAAATACCCCACCACCGTCGCCACGCTCTGATGCCCCGTCATGGCCATGGTCTCGGGCAGCGGCATGTTCTGTTTGCCCGCCTCGGTGACGAAGCCGGCCCGGAGCGAATGCGCGCTGAATCGGCCTTCGATGCCCGCCAGCGCGCAGCGCTCCTTGACGATGTCGCGCACGGCCGCGGGGGCGAGGGGCTCGCCCAGGTGTCCGCCCTTGCGGATGCGCCGGAAGATCGGTCCCTCCTGGACGCCGTGCGCCTGGAGCACCGCGGTCAGGCCCGCGCCTGTGGAGGAAGAGCCGTGGTAGCCGCGCTCCAGCGCGATGACCTGCTTCTTGGTCGGCTTGCCGATGGCGTTGTAGTACTGCACGATGAAGCGCACCGCGGCATCGACCTGTTCCATCTCTACGGCGACTTCCCCGACGGCGTGAAGGTGCGGAACGGCCATGTCACGCTGCCGCCGCTGCCGGGTATCGGCTTCGAGGGCAAGGCCGATCTCATCTCCGAAACGCGGGCGCTGGCGAGCTAGCGGACGGTAGGCTCGGGGCGCGAGGAGCTTCGGCCTGACGACGCGTCGGACGCCCTCACGAGGGCATCGACCGAACCTCTCGCCCTGGCCCGTTCACGGCCGCCCTGACCGCGCCCAGCACGGTGCGCTGTAGCTCCACGGGCAGGTCCGGGCGGTGGCAGAGCGAATAGGCCAGGCTCGGCGCCTCGTCCTCGAGCGCCACGAAACGGATGTCCGGGCGCGCGATGCAACGCAGCGATTCCACGACCAGCTCGGCAGGCTGGAGAGCAGGAAACGGCCTACCATCCGCTCGTGCGATCGGGTCATTCAGTTGCATCCCTCCACCCGCTTGTCGGAGCGACACGACGCGGACGTTACGGCCATGGCGCCCCGCGAGAGGCGCTCGAACGAAGCGACCTCCGGCGACGTGGTGCCGGCAGCGCACTGAGCGGGGGATCGCACGATCGATCCTCGAGAACCAAGCGAATCAGTAAATGGACAACCCGAAGTCGTCGATGGAGGCCGAATGACGGCCGCTTCGCCCAGGGCGCCGGTGGCAGGCCGCCGCGAACTCGTTTTGGTGATGCTTCGCGGCGGCCTCGTGCCGCTGCTTTTGGTCGACCTCGTGTTCTGTACCCTCCACGTCGCTCGCTGGCTGGAGGTCCTGGAAAGCGACCTGCTGCTGCTCAACGTCGATCGTGGCGCTGCGGAGTGGTGGCAATACCTGAAGGCGAGCGCTGTTGCCGTTGCGCTGGCGATCATGTCCGCGCGTTCCCGCCAGCCTGTCTACGCCGCGTGGGCGCTGGTGTTCGCGTACGCGCTACTCGACGACTCCTTGATGATTCATGAACGCGGCGGCTTCAGGCTTGCCCATTTCCTCGGCTTCGTAGGTGCCATCGGGCTGCGCGGGCAGGACTTCGGCGAACTAATGGTTTCGGCGTTTTTCGGCGTGCCGTTGATTGCGCTGTGCTGGTGGGCGCATCGCCGCAGCAAACCGCTTGCGCAATCGCATTCCCTTCAGTTGCTGTGGATGTTCGCCGTGCTGTTGTTCTTCGGTGTCGTTGTCGACATGGGTCATGTCGCGCTGGTTTCCGCTGGCATCGGATTTCGCGGCATGAACGTGATCGAAGACGGAGGAGAGCTGTTTGCAATGAGCCTCGCCACCGCGTACGGCATCGGGCTGCTGCGCCAGTGGGGTAGCTCAATGGCAGAGCGGCAAGGTCGCACAACCAGTACCGCCACTGCCAAGGGCTCAACCTCAGCGTCTACCAGGGTTATGAACTACGATCCATTTGACGGCCGCAGCCGCCGACTGTTGGACCCGATTGATCCGCCACCTGACACCCATCCAGTGGCGGTGACTCCTGCAGTTGCACGGCAAATCATTGACTCGTTTGTCAAGAGGGGCGGATCCGCTCACTCGGCCGCTGGAGCCACAGTGTGGGTTGTCCTTGCCTGGTGCAAGAAGCAAGGCGTCGCGTACCAATTGATACGGCATTCGACGGGTGAACTCAGCGGCTTCTACATCGAAAAGCTGCGATAGCGTCGTCTCCAGTGGCACTCTCAGCAATGAACAACAAGACCCGCGGCTCGATCGAGATGACCGCCGCCATGGTGATCTCGGGAACCATCGGATGGTTCGTCGTGCGCTCGGGTCGCTGCACCACATCACGCCCCAGCTGCTGCACGACAGCTTCATGCAATTGAAGCGCAATGCGGCAGCCGGCGTCGATGGGGTGAGGTGGCGCGAGTACGAGGAAGGACTCGACGAGCGGATCGGCAAATTGTGGGATGCGGTGCATTCTGGCCGCTACCGGGCGTTGCCCTCCCGCAGGGTGTACATCCCCAAGGCGGACGGCAAGCAGCGCCCGCTGGGCATCGCGGCGCTGGAGGACAAGATCGTCCAGCAGGCTGTGGTGACGGTGCTCACGCCGATCTATGAAGCGAACTTCCTCGGCTTCTCGTATGGCTTCCGGCCAGGGCGCAACCAGCATCAAGCGCTGGACGCCGTGGTGGTGGGCATGCAGACGAAGCGCGTGAACTGGGTGCTCGACGCTGACATCAAGGCATTCTTCGACACCGTCGATCACGCCTGGATGATGCGATTCCTCGAGCACCGGATCGGCGACACGAGAGTCTTGCGATTGATCCGCAAGTGGCTGACGGCCGGCGTTGTCGAAAACGGGAACAGGACCGACGTGCGGGTGGGTACCCCGCAAGGGGCAGTGATCTCGCCGCTATTGGCGAACATTTACCTGCACTACGTCTTCGACCTGTGGCACATCGCTGGCGAGGCCGCCATGCAAGAGGGGACGTGATGATCGTTCGGTACGCCGACGACAGCGTACTCGGGTTTGAGAGCAAGAGCGACGTTGACCGATTCATTGAGGACATGAAGGTGCGGTTCGCCCAGTTCGGGCTGACGCTGAACGAGGACAAGACGCGTGTGCTGCAGTTCGGCCGCTTCGCGGCTCAGGCGCGCGCCAAGCAAGGGCTTGCAAAGCCGCCGACGTTCGACTTCCTCGGGTTCACCCACATCTGTGGGAAGTCCCGGTCGAACGGCTGGTTCCAACTGAAGCGGCTGACCTCGGCGAAGCGAATGCGTGCCCGCCTCAAGGCAATTCGAGAGGCGCTGATGCGCCGTATGCACGAACCGATCCCCGTGGTCGGTCGCTGGCTGCGGCGCGTGGTCCAGGGCTACTTCAACTACCACGCCGTACCGGGCAACGTTGACCGCTTGGATGCGTTCCGCAAGGACGTGTCTCGGGCGTGGCTACATGCGCTACGACGGCGAGGGCAGCGTGGACGAATGCCCTGGGCCCGGTTCGGGCGTCTGGTCGAGCGCTACCTACCGCGGGCTCGGGTGCTCCACCCATATCCGCATGAACGCTTTGCGTCATGACTCAAGGCAGGAGCCGTATGCGGTAGTGCCGCACGTACGGATCTGTGCGGGGGGCGGGGAGTAATCCCCGTCCCTACCGCGACGCCTGTGCCGTCTTCGAGTATTGCTATCCCTTGCCGTGTGACGACGGGCTGCTGGCGCCGGCGAGCCGCGCGATCTGAAAAACACTGTCTGGCGAGACCTGGACATAGTCATTCAGTCCGCCGGACCGCATGATCGGATAGGCTTCGGCTGTCTGATATACGCCGTCTTTGAGGAGTGCCTTGTCGATGTATACGGCCACCACCTCGCCCAATACGAGCCAGCCACTGACCTTTTCGCCATCGGTGTTCCGGAACTGCACGATGTCGATCACCTTGCATTCCATGGCTGCGCGGCTTTCGCCCACCCGCGGGACGTTGACCATGCGACCCGGCACGGCCGTGAGGCCGGCGAGCGGAAACTCGTCCTCGCCGTGCGGAAGCGGTGCTGAGGTCTGGTTCATCTGATCACCCAGCTCGCGGGTGACCAGGTTCCAGGTGAACTCCCGCGTTTCCGACGCGTTTTGAACGCTGTCTTTCCAGGCGATCGAAGAAAACCCGATGATCGGTGGGTCGTAGTTGAACGCGTTGAAGAAACTGTAGGGCGCGAGATTGACCCGCCCCTGCGCGTCGCGCGACGAGATCCAGCCGATGGGCCGCGGGGCCACCAGCGCATTGAGCGGGTTGTGGCTCAACCCATGGCCCTTGGCGGGCTCGTAGTAGTGAAAGTCTCGAACTGTCATCGTATGGGCCTGCTATTCCGCGCGGCAGCGCTATTGCGCCACCAGATTGAGGGTCTTCGCGATGCTGACGAACTTGTCGCTCTCTGTACGCAAGAAGGCCGCTGCCTGCTGCGGCGTCATGGAGTCCAGCTTGCGCAAGCCCTGTGCCGTCGCAAGCGCGACGAATTCCGGACTCTCGTTCCACTCGTGGAAGGCCTTGCTCAGGCGTGCGACGACGGCATCGGGTGCGCGCGCGGGCGCGAACAAGCCCGTCCAGATGCCGAATTCGAAGTTCTTGAACCGTGCGTGCTCGCTCAGCGTCGCGAGGTCCGGCAGGAGCGGATGTCGCTTCGTGCTCGCGATGGCGATGGCCTTGATCCGCCCCGTCTGAATCATTCCCAGGATCGGTCCCGCGAGAGGAACAAATGCGAGGTCGACTTCGCCGCCGCCCACGGCCGTGGCGATGGGTGCGATGCCTTTGTACGGAATCTCCAGCAACTTGACACCGACGCGCCCCTGCAATTCGGCGGCCGCAAGATGAGCGAGCGTGCCCTGGCCCCAGTGCGCAATGGACAACTCCTTCGCGCCCGGCTTTTGCATCTGCTCGAGGAGCGCGCCGAGGTTGTTGAAAGGGCGGTCGGGATGGCTGACGAGGACCATGTCCGCGCTCCCGAATGAACCGATGAGCTTGAAGCTGTCGGACGCGTACTTCGCCGAAGCGAGAGTGAGCGGCGCCACCACCAGATCCGGACCGGCAGTGGCGAGCAGCGTATATCCGTCGGGTGCGGCGTTCAACACGTTCATCGCTGCGATGGAGCCGTTCGCCCCAGGCATGTTTTCGACCACGAGGGTCTGCCCGAGGGCGCGCTGCAGAACGGGTGTGGATGGCCGTACCGAAGCGTCGACGCCGAACCCAGCCGGGTAAGCGACCTTAACCAGGATGGCTTTGTTCGGATAGGGCTGCGCGGTCGCGGCAGCGCAGCCGCAAAGCGCGACCGCGACAAGAGCGGCATCAAAGAATCTGCGAGTCAGAGTTTTCATGTTTGTCTCCGTGCGCCGGTCAGAAAGCCGGCTAAGTGTTGTGAATAAAAGATTCATGCGTACACATCGGTGATGGCGTGGACAGCTTCGAACCCATCAAGACGTCTCCAATCGCACTGGGGCGCAGCAATGACTTCCGGTGGCGCATCAACCGGCCGACTGTTGCGCGGGCAAAGGGATAACTGCTGCGGGCACGGAGCGGGGCACTTGCGGCGTTTGTAGAACGATCGTTTAGTAAACGAAGACTATGTCACCGCCAGCCACCTGTCAACAAGAAGCTCTTCCATGAGATCCGGGGAAACCCTGGGCGTATGCGCGGGTTTGGACGCCGCCGGCGATGTCTTTCACGCACGCGCAAGCCTTACCAGGCGGAGATCCATGCAGTGGCACTTCGAAGCAAGGTTGGCGCTGCGCTGCAATCGCTAAGGGCGACGTTCCGAGAGACTGAGGGCCTCAGCAACCCATCTTCACGGAGACACAACATGCCCGTCATTGTTTGCGAATGCAAGGTCGGAATCCAACCCGGCGTCAAGGCCAAGATCGCCACCGAAATCACGAGCGCGATCAGGGAAATCATCCTTTCGCCGCTCGACTTGATCAGCGTCGTATTCCATGAAGCCACGCCCGAGAACACCTACCGTTCGGGAGAGCCCACTTCCGAAACCTTGATCTTCTGCCACATACGTGACGGGCGCAGCGATGGTGCCGTGCTGTCGCTGGCCAAAAAGGTGAGCGCGATCTGGAGCGCATGCACCGGCGCATCCGAGGACGAGGTCGAGGTTCTCGTCGCACTGTATCCCGCCAAATACGTCGTGCGCGGCGGCGAACGCCTGCCCGAAGCCCCTCGCGTCTGAGGGTGGTGCGGCCTGTAGCGCCGCACCTGAACGTCGCGCCAAAAATCAAAGGAGACAAGTCAATGAAATCAACCCGCCCGATAGATGTTCACAAACTGGCCGACGAGGCGAAGTTCAACAGCTTTCACCGGTCCGTGCTGATCTGGTGTTCCGTCATCCTGGTCCTCGATGGCTACGACCTGGCGGTCGCCGGCACCGCGCTTCCGTCGATCATGAAGGCAATGAATGTCGACGCAGCGACCGCGGGCTTCATGGCCAGTTCTGCGCTGTTCGGCATGATGTTCGGTGCGATCGGGCTCGGCGCGCTCGCCGACAGGATCGGCCGCCGCTGGGCGATTGCGATCTGCGTGTTCCTGTTCAGCGCGTTCACTGCGGCCGCCGGGTTCACCAGTGACCCGATCACCTTCAGCATGATGCGCTTCTTCGCCGGGCTCGGCATCGGCGGCGCGATCCCTACTGCGGCCGCGCAGATGACCGAATATTCACCGAAGAAGGTGCGCGGCTTGATGGTCACACTGATGTGCTGCGGCTACGCGGTCGGCAGCATCCTCGCCGCGCTGCTCGGCAAGCAGTTCATCGAGACCTACGGCTGGCAATCGGTGTTCATCGCCGCAGGAGCCCCAGTGGTGCTGATCCCGTTCATCCTGAAGTACATGCCTGAGTCGCTGCCGTTCCTGATCAAGCAGCACGACGACGCGCATCTGCGCGAAGTGGTCCGGAAGATCCGGCCGGACATGCGGTTCGAGCCGCACGAGGAGTTCCTCGTTCCTGCCGAGGACAAGGCCGAAGGTCCGAGCGTAGCCAGGCTATTCCTGGACGGCCGCGGCTTCAGTTCGGTGATGTTCTGGGTCGCCTTTATGACCTGCCTGTTCATGCTCTATGCGCTCAGTTCGTGGCTGGTCAAGCTGATGGGCATGGCCGGCTATAGCCTGGGTTCGGCACTGAACTTCCTGCTCGCCTACAACACCGGTGCAGTCGTCGGCGCCGTCGGTGGCGGATGGCTCGCCGACAAGTTGAACATCAAGTGGGTGACGACCGCATTCTTCGCGGTTGCCGCGGTCTCGCTGACTTTTCTCGGCTACGGCGCGCAGCCACTGTTCCCGATCGTTGCCATCGTGGGCGCATCGACGCTGGGCACCCAGATTCTGCTGTACGCGTATGCGGGGCAGTTCTACCCGACGTCGATCCGTTCGACGGGCCTTGGTTTCGCCTCAGGCGTCGGACGCATCGGCGCGATCGCAGCGCCCATCGTGATCGGCCTGTTGGTCTCCATGAAGCTGCCGCTGGCGCACAACTTTCTTGCCATTGCACTGGCCGCCGTGATCGGAGGTGTCGCGGTTGCACTGATCAGGCATAGATCGTCGGACACGCTCCGACCTACGACCAACCAAGGAAAAGTCCATGTCACGCAAACTTGAAGGCAAAATCGCAATCGTTACCGGTGGATCCACGGGAATCGGGCTCGCTACCGCCCAGCGGTTCGCTAGCGAAGGAGCCCACGTCACTATCACCGGTCGCCGACAAGCCGAACTCGACGCTGCGGTCTCCACGATTGGTAACGCTATCGGCATCCGGGTCGACTCATCGAACATGGCCGAACTCGACACGCTGTTCGATCGGGTGAAGGGGGATAAGGGTCGGATCGACGTATTGTTCGTCAATGCCGGCGGCGGCTCGCGGCTGCCGCTCGGGACCATTACAGAGGAGCAGTATGACGACACATTTGGCCGCAACGTCAAAGGCGTACTGTTTACTGTACAGAAGGCGCTGCCGTTGCTGGCGGACGGCGCATCAGTCATCCTGACTGGCTCCACCGCCGCCAGCGGCGGTACCGAGGCATTCAGTGTCTACGCCGCCTCAAAGGCCGCCGTACGCTCATTCGCCCGCAATTGGATTCTCGATCTAAAAGGCCGCGGCATCCGGGTCAACACGCTCAGCCCTGGACCTACCAAAACACCAGGCTTCTTTGACCTGGCCGGGCCCGACGCCGCACGGCAACAGGGAATGCTCGATGCTATGGCCTCGCGGATCCCAATGGGCCGCGTCGGCGAACCGGACGAAATTGCCAAGGCGGCTGTCTTTCTTGCCTCCGACGATTCGAGCTTTGTCAATGGCATTGAGCTGTTCGTGGACGGCGGCAAAGCCCAGATCTGAGTGCGCAGCAAGCGAGAGAAGCAGATCATGAGCAAAGTCATCATCACATGCGCTGTCACGGGTGCGATTCATACGCCCTCGATGTCACCCTATCTCCCGGTCACACCGGAAGAGATCATCGAAGCCTCCGTGGGCGCCGCCGAGGCGGGCGCTGCGATCATTCACCTTCACGCACGCGATCCGATCACGGGCAAGCCGGACCAGAGCCCCGAGGCATTTGGGCGATTCCTGCCGCAGATCAAGGCTCGCACCGATGCAGTGTTGAACATCACCAGTGGCGGCTCGCCCTACATGACGATCGAGGAGCGCATTCAGCCGTCGATGCGCTTTGCGCCCGAGGTGGCCTCGCTCAACATGGGCTCCATGAACTTCGCGCTGTTCCCGATGTTGGCGCGGTTCAAGGAATTCAAACATGCCTGGGAGCGCGAAGCGCTCGAAGCCAGTCGAGACCTGATTTTCCGCAACACCTTCCAAGATATCGAATACGCCTTGGCGCGATGTGCCGCTAACGACACGCGCTTTGAATTCGAGTGCTACGACGTCAGCCATCTCTACAACCTGGCGCACTTTGTCGAGCGTGGTCTGGTCAAGCCGCCATTCTTTGTTCAGACCGTGTTCGGCATCCTCGGAGGTATCGGAACGCACCCTGAAGACGTGTTGCACATGAAGCGGACTGCCGACCGGCTGTTCGGCAATGACTATCGCTGGTCAGTGCTGGGGGCAGGCAAGGACCAGCTTCGCCTTGCAGCAATGTCTGCGAGTATGGGCGGCAATGTGCGCGTCGGATTGGAAGACAGCCTGTGGCTTGGACGCGGCAGGCTGGCCGAGAGCAACGCAGCGCAGGTGCGGCAGGCACGACAGATTGTCGAGGGGCTTGGACTCGAAATCGCCAACCCGAACGAAGCCCGGGAGATCCTGCAGTTGAAGGGCATGTGGAAGGTCAACTTCTGAGAGCACTCCTTCCTTCACGATTCGGCGACGCGATTAGCGCATCGCAGCCCTGCGAAAATCGGACGGTGTCAGTCCGGTCGCCTTCTTGAACGCGGTGCTGAAGTGCTGAGCATGGCTGAAGCCGCAATCCAGCGCCACTTCAGTTGCGGTGCGACGGGGATCCAGGAGAAACTCCTTGGCCCGCTCGAGACGCAGACCGTAAACAAAGCGCAGGGGTGTCTGCCCGGAACTCTCGCGAAAAGCCCGGATGAAATGCCGGGGACTGACACCGGCAACTTGCGCCAAGTCCTCGATCGCGAAGGGCCTGGACAAGTCGGCCTCGATGTAGTCGACAACGCGCCGGAAGCTGCCGGGGGCAAGGCCACCGCTCGGACGGTCGGTGGCTGCCTGACTGCCGTCAATCCGCGCAAGAAGGGCGAGCGCCTGCATTGCCCAGCCCTCCGCGAACAACCCGTAAAGGCTATCTGCATTGCGCGCCTCACGGCAAAGCACCGAAAGGCTGCGTTGCAAATCTTCGCTACCGAACCCAATCAGGGGCCGATCGAAATGGCAGCCGGCGTCGGACGCGACGGTCGGGTCCAGGAAGGCTACCGTGTAGTCGAACGACGGGGCAACCTCGAACTCGCCCATGACGGAGGTCGAGGCCGGGAGCAGCGTCAGGTTAGTTCCGTGTCTTATTTCCGAGTCGATGCGGCGGCCGTCAAGTTCCAGATGCAACTCTTTGAGGCCGCTGCGAAACCAGAACAGCGCAAGCCGCGGTTGACGGAAACGCCAGGAGATGGGCCCAGTGGCTCGGCGCGTGAGGACCTCAACATGTGTGGTGCGCGAGTCAGCGATGGTGCCGGAGACGAGTTCACCCCCAACTTCGCGGTATTCAGCTTGTGGGTCCAGGTTATGCATTGCTTACCTCCGGCTTCGACCTTGTGCCCGACCTCATTGTGCGCCCGGAGTCTCGTGGGCACAAATTCAGGGAGAGTTCACGCGCGGAACACGTTCAGGTTGTCGGTTAACCATTCCGTCAACGAACGCGGGGCCTTTCCGGTAAGTTCCTCGACGGTTGACGTCGTTTCGGCTATCACAGACTCGCGGAACATTTGGTCCAGTCCAACCAGGACGTCGGCTACCAGCGGAGAAAGTCCGGCGCCGAGCAGAGCCTCTCGCTGCTCGGCAGGTGAACGGTCGACGTAAGTCACAGGATGCCCAAGCAGGCGGGCCAACTCCTCCGCCACCTGGCTCATGGTCCACGCACGTGGACCCGACAGGTGGTACGCACGTTGTGACGTCGGCTCGACGTTCTCGAGCAATGCAATGCGGGCTACTTCAGCAACGTCGCGAATATCGATGAAGTTCACCCGCCCGTTACCAGCAGCGCCAGCCCAGGAACCCGCCGCGATTTGCGGTCCCAGACGCTTCAGCACATGGGTGAAGGTCGTAGGGCGCAAGACCGTGGATGCGATCGGCTGCTGCGCCAAATGCGCTTCGATCTGCATGTGCCAGGCAAGGGGGAGAAGTCGCGTCGCCGGGCCAAGGGCGGACAGTTTCACGATGTGCCGAACGCCTGACGCAACTGCCGCGTTGATCAAGGCGATTTCGTTGGGAACCTGTTCAAGCGAGGTGCCATGCGCGATGAAGAGCCGATCAATGCCGCGCAGAGCCTCCTCAAGCGTATCCGCCCTTTTGAAGTCGATCTTGAATGCGGCCAGACCTTCGGGCAGTCGCGCGGTGCTGGATTCACGCGTCAGCGCGACGAGATCGATCGGGTCAGCGGCGAGTAAGGCGGTCAGCGCGGCGCCGACGCGTCCTGTTGCGCCCGCGATGGCGATTCGCGGTCTTTTGATATTGGGCTTCGAGTGGTTGAGCATGCCGGTACGCCTGGGTGTATCATGGAACGATCGGTCCAACTATCTTGGACCGATCGTTCATACTTGTCAACGGACATCTGAATGAGTGGAAAGCCGCAATACGACGAAGCTGCTGTCATTGATGCTGCCCTGGATGCCTTTTGGCGTCACGGATACGCAGCCACGTCAATCAGCGTTTTGACGGAAGCGACCGGGCTATCGCGTTCAAGCCTGTACCAGCGCTTTCAGGACAAGGACGGCCTGTTCCAGATCGCACTCGCAACCTATACGGATCGGGTGCTCCGCAGGATGAAGTCATCGGAGGGTGGCAGTGCGCGTGCGCGGCTTGAGGCGCTGCTGCGGGGGCTGCTGTCGAAGGGGGGGCGTCGCCCGGCGGGTTGCCTGCTGGCAAGAAGTTGTGCCGAGCTGGTCGACCTACCCGCAGCAGGGCAAAAGGCTGCGCTCTCGGGAATGAATCAGCAGCGCGATTTCGTCGAAGATCTGCTTCGAGAAGCGATTGCAGTTGGCGAACTGTCGGCTGGTGCTGACGTCGCTGCGCTGGCTTGGTACTTTCTCGGGGTGATGCAAGCGATCTTGAATTTGCCGCAGGCGGGTGCTAGCAGAGGCGAATTGGACCGGATGATCGCCGTGGCAATGCTGGCGTGGCCGGCGGCCGGGATTGCAAAAACGGAATCTTGAGCCGGGTCAATGCGCGGACAGCGGGCGCGCCCGCTTGCGGCATCAAAGCTGTGGCAAACGCGCTTCGCGCCACCGCGCGCCCATGATTTCGTCGTCGTAAGCCACCACACTCTTTCGCTGTTCGCCTAGTAACGAGCTGCCCAGCGCGACGTGGTCACCCGCCTTCAGGAACAGCGGCGGCTTGTGGCCCAGGCCCACGCCCGGCGGCGTGCCGGTGGCGATGACGTCGCCAGCTTGCAAGGCCATGAAGCGGCTCAGATAGGACACGACGTGCGCGACGCCGAAGATCTGCGTGCGCGTGTTGCCGTTCTGGCGCCGCACGCCATTGACCTCCAGCCACAGGTCCACGTCCTGCGGGTCAGGTACTTCGTCGGCGGTCACCAGCCACGGGCCCAGAGGTGCATAGCCGTAGTAGCTCTTGCCCTTGGTCCACTGGCCTTCGTATTCGAGCATCGCAGCACCTTACACGGGTGAAGGTGTTGCGCTTCAGACTTGAGGCCGCCCTCCATCGCGGCGACTACTATTGTGACGCGGGAGACTGTACTGTAGTGGGCAACCATCCGTCAAAGTTAGGAGGTGATGCTCCACCCTCGCTTCTTGAGCTCAAAAATACCATTGTGCATTTCCGTCAAAGGGTCCTTCTCTCGAATAATTTCGAGGACGGCATTCTCGGTCTTGCAAGTAGCTTCGACCGCCTTGCCGAGCGCTTCGAAATCGATGACCCCCGTGCCAATCGGATCATGGCCCCACTCTTCACGGCCCGTGTCGGAGATGTGCACGAGTACGATTTCCGAGCTGCCTGCCAACAGAGCCTCGACGGGATCTTCGTTGATGTATGCCGCGTTGGCAACGTCGTAGACAATCTTTAGCTTGTCACTACGGAACTGCTTGACGACGCCCATCATCTCATCCAAGGTTGGCAGGAAGCAGTACGGCGTATTTTCCAGCAGCAATCGAACGCCAGCCTGCTCCGCTCTAGGCAGTAGGACTTCCAAACTCTCGTTCAGCCAGTCATGCGCCTTCGAAAGCGGCGGCGAGATCATTGGACGTCGGGTTCCCGGCGAAATCACCACTTCGGTCGAACCCCATTCGAAGGCGAGATCCATCACATCCTTGATGTGATCGATGCTCTTGCGCCTCATACTTTCCGCGGGACTCGCCAAATTGATGTCATATCCACCTGCGTTGAGTGACCTCACGCTGGCAGCACAGTCCTGCAATCGTTGCTTTGCTTCGGACCGCACGGAGGGCGACATGTCAGCCGGCCAACAATGCGGCGAGCTGATGGGCACCTCAAATTCGCTGTACCCAGCTCGACTCAGTTCAGCTATCGCATCGATCGCAGAGTGCGACCACAGGTACGAGAACGTTGAAAGCATCATTTGGCAATCTCCGGCAATGACATACGGTCTTGAAAGCGATGTGCGACCTGACTCAGGGTCGAATAGCCCTGAGGCTGTCAGCGCATAGACAAAGAATTCCCGTCTACGCCTAAGCTTTGGAACTCGGCCGACCAGGAATATGGCTCAGGATGGACTTGGTGAAGCCACCGTCCACGCAGAGGTCTTGGCCAGTAACAAAGCTAGACAGCGGGCTGATCATGAACTCGATCGCATTGGCGATGTCTCTCGGCTCGCCGATCCTTGCCAATGGAATAAGAGCTTCCCGCGCCCGTTTGATAGCTGGGTCAGCGTACATTTTGGCGGACATTGGAGTGTGGGTCATGCCGGGAGAAACGACATTGACCCGGATGCCGTCAGCCGCCCACTCCAGGGCGAGTGTCTGCGCAAGCATGGTAAGCGCCGCTTTTGTCGGGCTGTACGCCCCCGACCCTTCGTGTGGCAGTTGCCCAGACATTGAAGACGTGAAGCAGGCTGTGCCACGACTCTCCTTCAGATGCCGATAGCAACTTTTGGCGAGCAACCAGGGGCCGCGAAGGTTGACGTCGAACATCCTGGTCCATTCCGCGAGCGAAACGTCACAGAGTTTCGCCGGGCTCGCTATGCCAGCGTTGGAAACGAGCGCGTCGAGGCCGCCGAACTCCGCAACGGCCGCATCCACCAGTTTCCCGGGCACGTTGGCGTCGGCCAAATCTCCGTACAAAGCGATGGCCTCTCCGCCCATTTCTCTCACCGCGCGGGCGATCTGCTCCTGCGGTTCAGTGGCCTCCTGGCCGCAGATTGCGATCCTCGGGCGCTCGCCCCTTGCGAGTGCGGCCTCTGTGATCCGCATGCAAACCGCTGCTCCGATCCCGCGGCTTCCGCCGCTCACCAAAACTCTCATCTGCTTCTCCTTGAAAACGAGCTAGCCGGTCGAAAACTTCCGCAGGGCTTCAATGCGCTGATGCGTCACGCGGGCGTTGCTCGAAGCGCAGGCCGGTGGGGCGGGCTCGCCCACTTGCGGCATCAAAGCTGCGGCAAGCGCGCTTCGCGCCATCGCGCGCCCATGGTTTCATCGTCGTAAGCCAACACGCTCTGGCGCTGCTCGCCCAGCAGCCGACTGCCCAGCGCGACGCGGTCACCCGCCTTCAGGAACAGCGGCGGCTTGTGACCCAGTCCCACGCCTGGCGGCGTACCGGTGGCGATCACGTCGCCGGCCTGCAAGGCCATGAAGCGGCTCAGATAGGACACGACGTGCGCGACGCCGAAGATCTGCGTGCGCGTGTTGCCGTTCTGGCGCCGCACGCCATTGACCTCCAGCCACAGGTCCACGTCCTGCGGGTCAGGTACTTCGTCGGCGGTCACCAGCCACGGGCCCAGAGGTGCATAGCCGTAGTAGCTCTTGCCCTTGGTCCACTGTCCTTCGTATTCGAGCTGCCAGGCGCGCTCCGACACATCGTTGCACAGGCAGTAGCCCGCGACGTGGCGCAAGGCATCCTCTTCGCGCACTTGCCAGGCCGGCGTGCCTATCACCACCGCCAACTCCACCTCCCAGTCGAGCTTGGCCGACCCGGGCGCGAGGATCAGCGCATCGTTGGGGCCGGCCGCGGCGCTGGTGTGCTTGTTGAACACGACAGGCTGCGAAGGGATGGGCGTGTTGGTTTCGGCCGCGTGGTCGGAGTAGTTGAGGCCGATGCAAACCAGGTTGGGGATGCTGCCCACGCACGCGCCCAGCCGCACGCCGGCGGGCGCAGCCGGCAGTGTGGTGGGGTCGATCTCGCGCAGGCGCGCCAAGTCCGCCGGCGCCAGCGTACGGGCATCGATGTCCGGCACCACGCCCGAGAGATCCCGCACCACTCCTTGAGAGTCGATCACCCCGGGCTTCTCGTTGCCGCGAGCGCCAAATCGGACGAGTTTCATGTCTTGTGTTCCTTTCGAATTCAGTGCGCCGGCTCGAGCCGCTCGCCCGAGTCCGCGCGGAAAAGATGCAAATAGGTGCTGTCCACGCCCAGGCGCACCTGGTCGCCCGGTCGCACGCTGACACGTTCGCGCAGCACGCAGTTCAGCCTGGTGCCGCCCGCATCGGCGACGAGGTGCGTTTCGGAGCCGGTGGTCTCCACCACTTTCACGCGGGCCTCCAGGCCCGCGTCGTCCAGCCGCAGGTGCTCGGGCCGGACGCCCAGCGTGAGGGCCTGGCCGCTGGTGGTCGGCACGCCCGGCACGGTCCAGCGGTTGCCCGCGTTGTCCACGACACCCTGGCCGTTGGCCTTCACGGGCAGCAGATTCATCGCCGGCGAGCCGATGAAGCTGGCGACGAAGACGTTGCGCGGCCGGTCGTACAGGTCCAGCGGCGTGCCCACCTGTTCCACCACGCCGTCGTGCATGGCGACAATCTTGTCCGCCATGGTCATGGCCTCGATCTGGTCGTGCGTGACGTAGACGGTGGTGGCCTTTAGGCGCTGGTGCAGTTCGCGGATCTCCGTGCGCATCTGCACGCGAAGCTTGGCGTCCAGGTTGGACAGCGGTTCGTCGAACAGGAAGACCTGCGGGTCGCGCACGATGGCGCGGCCCATGGCGACGCGTTGACGCTGGCCGCCGGAGAGCTGCTTGGGCAGGCGCGCCAGCAGCGGCTCCAGCCCCAGGATCTTGGCCGCTTTCGCGACGCGCTGCTCGATCTCCTGCTGCGGCGCCTGACGCAGCTTCAGCGAGAACGCGAGATTGTCCGCCACGGTCAGGTGCGGGTACAGTGCGTAGTTCTGGAACACCATGGCGATGTCGCGCTCCTTGGGCGGCAGGCCGTTCACGCGACGCCCGCCGATGCGGATCTCGCCGGAATCGATGCCCTCCAGCCCCGCGATCATGCGCAGCAGCGTGGACTTGCCGCAGCCCGAAGGGCCGACCAGCACCACGAATTCGCCGTCACGGATGTCGATGCTCACGCCGCGGATCACCCGCGTGCTGCCGAAGGACTTGGCTGCGTCCTGGATCTCAACGGTTGCCATTTTGGGTCTCCACGTTCGAAAGGAATGTTGTGGTCGCGCGAAGTCGGCAACCAGGGACGTTGTGCTCGCTCATCCCGCTTGCCAGGCGGTCTTCAGCCGCGTGTATTCATGCAGGTAGCGGCCCACGGCGGCATCGCGCAGTTCGGCGGATTCGCGGAGTTGCGCCAGGGCCGGGCCAAAGGCGTCGGTGTCGCATGCCTCCAGCACCAGCACCCAGCGAGCCGGGGCCTGCAGGTCCTTGCGATCCTTGCTTTCGGCGGTGGACTGGCCCGACATGCCGGCGTCGGAGCCCAGCAGGTGCGCACCGCTGATGCGCGGCTGCCGCGCAGCGGCTTCCAGCGCCGAGGTGAGGCGCGGCACCACGTCGTCCACCGCGTCGTCCGCGATGTCGAAGCGCACGGTCAGCATCGCGCCACCTGAGCCCACGCCGTGGCTGGCCACCACGCGCGTCAGCGAGCGCGTGGTCGTCTGGAAATGTGCGGTGGCCGCTCGCGTCCAATCCGTGGGGTCATTCAAACGCGCGAGGTAGTCGCTGCCCTGGAGAACCTGGAAGCTCGAGGTTTCGTACAGGGTGAAGAACTCCGGCTGCGTCGCCGCATCGGCAGCGCGATAGCGGCGCCCGCGCAAAAAGCCGGGAATGCCTACGCGCTCGGGCATGTGCTCGTGCAGATGCCAGGCGTAAAACTCCGCGCGCCCGGCCTCAGAAATATCGTTCCAGATGGCCACCGCCCCTTCACCTGCCAGCATAGTCATGTTCCTTTGAATGTTGTGGGGACGTCTCGCGCAGATTGAGCGCGACTTGGCCGACCCCTTCGAAAACACAGCGCAGCCGCTCGCCGGGCCGCGCACGATGGACGCCGGTATGCGATCCGGCCAGCACGAAAGTCCCCGCCGCCAGTTGCTGGCCGCGCCGCGCCAGGTGGTTGGCGAGCAAGGCGACCGCCAGGAGTGGGTCTCCAAAGGGATTGCCGCCCTGTTTGTCCACCACGGGCGCGTCGTCGGCCCACAACGTCACTCGCAGATCGGCGAGATTCAGCGTTCGCCAGTCGCCGCACGGCGCACCGAGCACCACCGCGCCATGGCCCATGCCGTCCGCCACGATGTGTTCGCGCGGCGAGGCGAACTTGGCCGGTAGCCGGCTGCACAGCAGCTCGAAGGCGGGCATGACGGCGCCCACGGCCGCCATCACGTCGTCGCGCGTGCATTCGCCAAAGGGCAAGGGGTGGTCGATGCGCAGGGCCAGTTCGCATTCGACACCATCGCGCAGCAGCGCGGTGTCGGCGAGGACCGTGCCGGAAGCCATGCATCCGATGTCGAACAGGGGCGCCGAGATCACCTCGGCGGCCGGCGGCGCCGCGAGCTTCCAGCCCACGACCGTGGCGCCGAGTTCGGCGCGTACGCTCTCCTGCAGGCGATAGGCGTCCTCGAAGTCATGCAGGTTCTCGAGAGCTTGCGCCGTCATGACCCCATGGGTGCGGCGCGCCGCAGCGAAGTCGCGCGCCACGTTGCGCTGGACAATTTCATTCATGCGTCGAAGTTCCTCGGATCGACGGGAACCCCGCCTTGCGCGGCGGACCTGTAAGCCGCCTCGACGACGCCCAGCGCACGCTGGGCGTCGGCCAATCCCGCGATGGGCGCGGCACCCGACGCCGATTCGTCCAGCACCCGCCGCACGAACTCGGGGTAGTAAAGGTCGGTCTCGAAGCGGGCGGGAATGCGCTGCGAGGCAATGCTGCCGTCTTCTTGCCAACGCCGCACGAGGATGCCATCCTCGCGCGAGACGCAGTAGCTGCGCTCCAACCGGCAGGCGAACTCGAAGTCGCGCTGCAGGGCCGCATCGCTGGGGAAGAGGTAGCCGCATTCGATGGTGCCCAGGCGCCCGCCGGCCGTCAGCAGCCGCACGCTGATCACATCCTCTATGGGCAGGCCGTTCATGCGCGAGCTGGCGCCCGCGCTGACGGATACGATGGGCTCGTTGGCCAGCAGCGCAAACAGGTCGATGAAGTGCACGCCCAGGTTGATGAGCGGGCCGCCGCCGGCGAGCGCGGGGTCCAGCATCCAGGGGACGCCGGCGCGCAAATAGCGCTGCGGCGGGCCGGCGATGAAGCGGAAGCTGCCGTGCTCCAGTGCGCCGCCGGCCTGGCGAAGTATGGCCAGCGTGTCGCTCAGGCGGAAGATGAGGGGCACCGCCACGTACAGGCCGGCAGCCTCCGCCCGCTGGCGCAGCGCGAGCACGTCGGCAGCGCGCAGCCCGCAAGGCTTTTCAATGGCGAAGGGTATGCGCCGCTCGATGAGCGCGGCGGCCAAAGCCGGCATGTCCACGTGCCGTCCGAACACGAAAGCGAAATCCGGCCGTTCGCGGTCCAGCATCTCTGGCGTGGAGGCATAGGCGGTGCAGCCAAATTGGCGCGCCACTTCCTCGCCCGTCAGCCGGGCGCTGTCGGACACGCCTACGACCCGCACGTCCTCGCGCTTCCGCAGCGCGCCGTAGTAGAGAGGCGCGTGCCAGTGTGTGCTCTCGACCACCACAACTTTGGTCATGCGCTTCGCGCCGTCCGCCACCATGGTCCCGCGGTTGGTGATGTCTTCAGCCATTGGACACCTTCAGCGGCGTCTGCCCCATCATGGCCTCCATCACCTTGCGGCTGGGCCACAGGTCGGCGATCTCGGCCGCGGTGGCCTGCACGTCGGGCGCGATGGCGGGGATGCGCTCCGGCGTGAGTCGCGCCGCGGGACCGGCCACGCTGACCGTGCCGATAGCGCGCCGGGTTTGCGGGTCCACGATGGCGCAACTCAACGCGCAGGTGCCGGGCTCGCCTTCCTCGATGGAGGTGCCCCAGCCGCGCTTGCGCGTCAGCGCGAGTTCGGCAAGCAGGCTGGCCTCGTCGCGCACGATGGGCCGGCCGAACCGGGACGGCACCACGAAGCCGCGCGCCTTGACCAGGGCCACGGCCTGCGCATCGTCCAGAGTCGCGAGCCAGGCTTTGCCCGTCGCCGTAGCATGCAGCACGACCGCCTGACCCATGTCGGGGTCGTACCGCAGACCGGAGAGGGCGCCTTGGGCCTTGGCGACCCAGATCAGCGCATCGTCTTCCACCAGTGCCAGGCGAACCAGTTCGCTGGTGCGTGCGGCCAGCCGATCCAGGGAGGGCTGGCAGATATCCGTGATGCCGGAAGCCGCAAGGAAGCGAAAGCCGAGCGCGGCCAGCTTCACCGTCATGCGGTACCGCTGGCTGTACTCGTCCTGCATCGCCATCCCCCGTCTCACCAGGATGGACAGCAACCGGTGCACGGCGCTCTTGGGCAGGCCCAGCCGGCGTGAGACATCGCTGATGGGCAGGCCTTGAGGGTGATCGGCCAGCAGTGTGAGGATGTCCAGCACGCGCTCGATCATGTCGCCAGTGGCCACGAAAATCTCCGATGTATTTAGAACAGTGTTCCACTTTATCATCGGATATCAGGCAAAAATTCAGGGATTACCCTGGTGACTCGCGGCGATGACGGCGTCTAAAGTGGAACACTGTTCTACATGAAGCCGTTGTTTCGATGAATACCATTTCCATCACACAGACCGCGAGTGCGGTGCCCGGCGACCCGCGGCCGCCGGGCTTCTGGGCTCGCTTCGTCTGGTTCGCGCCGGCCGTCGCCGTCCTGCTGGCCGTCACCCTCTACCCCACGGCCGTGGTGCTGTGGCTGAGCGTCCACCGCACGCGCCTCTATGAGGTGGTGCATGGCGTGGGCCTGGCGAACTACGTCTCGGTGATCACTTCTCCCGCCTTCCTCGAGCTCAGCCTGAACTCGCTGCTCTACGTGTTCGGCGCACTGGCCGTGGTGCTGCCCATGGGCCTGGCCAGCGCGCTTGCGCTGCAGAACATCGCGCGTGGCGCGGCGCTGGCGCGCACCCTGCTGTTGCTGCCCTGGACGCTGTCCATGGGCGTGGTCGGGTGCTTCTGGCTGTGGCTGCTGAACCCCTCCTATGGGCCCATCAGCTATCTGCTGCGGTCCCTGGGCATAGAGCCCGGGCTGATGCTGGGCGAACCTTCGCTGGCGCTCATTCTCGTGATCCTGGTCACGGCGTGGTGGTCCTTCCCCTACGTGATGGTGATGATGAGCGCCTCGCTGCAAAGCGTCCCGGCGGAGCTGTACGAGGCGATCGACATGGACGGCGGCGGGCTGCGCGATCGCCTGCGTCACGCGGTGTGGCCGCACATCGCGCCCACGCTGGGCAGCACCGCGCTGGCGCTGGGCATCCTCTATCTCACGCTCATTACGATGATTCTGGTGCTCACGGGCGGCGGGCCGCTGGGCTCGACCGCCACGTGGAGCTTCGAGGTGTTCTCCAGCGCTTTCCGCTCGGTGGACCTGTCGCCGTCGTCGGTTATCTCCGTCGTCGTGCTGGTGGTCAACCTCTTCCTTGGCTATATCTACACGCGGCTCACCGGCCGCGTTTCGGGTTGAACGTCATGCACATCCGCCGTTCCGAAAAAGTGCTGTCCTGGGCCGTACTGACCGCCCTGGCCCTGGTCGTGCTCATCCCGCTGTTGTGGGCGGTACTAACCTCGTTCAAGAGCGAGGCCAGCGTCATGGCGTACCCGCCCAGCTTCCTGCCCACCGAGCCCAGCATCGCGGCGTACAAGGCGGTGTTCCGGCATCAGACCTTCGCATCCGACCTGTTCAACTCGGTGCTGTACGCGCTCGGCGCCGTGATGCTCGCGGTGGTGCTGGCCGCGCCTGCCGGCTACGCGGCTTCGCGCTTCGAGTTCCGCGGCAAGCGCACCGTGATGCTGCTGATCCTGTCCACGTCCATGATCCCCGGTGTCGCGCTGCTGGTGCCGACTTACTTCCTGCTGGATGCGCTGGGCCTGCTGAACAACGCCGCGGTCATCATCGTGGTACAGGCCGCGCGCCTGGTTCCGCAGACCGTGTGGTTCATGCAGAACTTCGTGGACGCCGTGCCACGCGAGCTGGACGAGGCCACCCAGGTGGACGGCGCCAACCACTGGCAGACCTTCACCCGCGTCATCCTGCCGCTGGTGCGACCCGGCATCGCGGCCAGCGCCGTCATCGGCGTGATCACCACCTGGAACGACTACATCACCGTGGCCGCGTTCGCGCCCGAAGTGGGGCACCGCACGCTGCAGGTGGCCCTGGTCAACCAGGTGTTTGACAGCATCGGCATCACTTGGTCCTACGTCATGGCCTTTGCCGTGGTGTCTTCCCTTCCCATCGTCGCCATCTTCCTGCTCGCGCAGCGATGGTTCATCAGCGGTCTGACCGCAGGCGCCGTCAAGGGCTAACCGCAGGCCACCATTTACTCAAGTCAGGAGACAAGCATGAACGAGAGAAATCCAACGCCCCGCACGACGCGGCGCACCTTCGTGGCCGGCGTGGCAGCCGTGCTGGGCGCACCCGCAGGCCGGGCCTTCGCGCAGACCACTGAGACCGTCACTTACAACAGCTTCCTCGACCCGGCCAACACCACCGATCCGCGCGCGGCGGCGCAGACGCAGATGATCGCGGCCTTCGAGGCCAGCCAACCGCGCGTGAAGGTGCGCGTGGTCGTGGACCCCGCCGGCCAAAACGGCGTCCGCGCGGCACGCGCCAAGTCGGACAGCCCCGACGTGATCCGCGTGAACAACTTCCAGATGCCCGAGTTCGTGGCCACCGGCTCCGTGCTGGCCATCGACGAGTTGATCGCGCGCGACAAGGTGGACACCACGGACTGGCTGATCGGCCTGGACCAGACTCGCGTCAACGGCAAGCTCTGGGGGCTGCAGCAAGACTATCGGATCCCGATCTTCGTCTACCGCAAGAGCAAGTTCGACGAGGCGAAAATCGCCACACCGCCGCGGACTTACCAGGAAGTGGCCGCACTCGGACCCGTCTTGACCAAGCAGAACCAGATGGCCTACGCCATCCCTATCGGCCTGAGCGGCGGCATCGGCGGCGCGCAGGCCTTCATGGAATTCATCGTGAGCTCCATCGTCGCGGGCAACAGCGACCCCTTCTTCGTGCCCACCGGCCGCGAGATCGGTTTCAGCGAGAAGCGGCTGCTGCTGGCGGCCAGCATCGTCAAGGAATTGTTCCAAAAGAAGGCCGCGACACCCGTCAGCCTGCAGTTCGCCTACAACGAGCTGCAGGACGCGCTGCGCGCGGGCACCGTTGCCTCCGCCACGTTCGCGCTGTACCGCTACCGCGGCCTGAAGGCGGCCGTGGCCAACGACCTGGCCTGGGCACCTGCGCCTTCGGTGGAGCCTGGCGACAAGCACGCGGTGTACGGCTTCCAGCTGTGCATCAACCGCCATTCGCCGCGCCAGGGCGGCGCATGGGAGCTGGTCAAGTTCATGACCAGCCCGGCGGCGCAGGCGCTCGCCGCGCGCGGCGGCGAAGTGGTAGCGCGCGCCAGCGCGTACAAGGACGCGTACTTCAAGACGCCGGAAGCTGAGGACCAGCTGGGCTGGAAGTCGCTGGTGGAAAAGCGCGGCCGCATGGTGAACTACTCCATCATCCAGACAACCTTCAATCAGATCTGCGGCGAAGCCTTCCAGCGCATGATCCTGAAGGACCTGGCGCCGGCGGCCGTGGCGCAGGAGGTGCGCACCCGCTACACCGATGCGCTGGCCAAGGCCTGATGCCACAGCTGGACCACGCGCACGCTGCCCGCACGTCAACATCGCGCCGCAATGCATCCTGCTCCGCAAATCACAGGAACAACGCGACTCTATGGGTTGGTGGGCGATCCACTGACCAAAGCCAAGTCGCCCGAATTGTTGAACCGGATCTTTATGGACGGGCGCGCAGATGCGGCTTGCGTCCCGTTTGTGGTGAAGCCGGATGACCTGTCCGCATTCGTCACCGGTGCACGCGCGATGGGCAATCTCTCGGGCATGCTGGTCACGATGCCTCACAAGCAAAAGATGCTGGCATTTGTCGACGAACTGCATCCGACCGCTCGTGAGGTTGGCGCACTCAACGTCATCCGTTGCGATGACGATGGACGCTGGGTCGGTGCCATGTTCGACGGGCTCGGCTGTGTGCTGGGAATGCAATGGGAAGGCCATCACCCGGCGAACAAATCCGTTCTTCTCGTCGGAGCGGGAGGCGCAGGCAGAGCCATCGCGTTCGCGGTCGCTTCCGCGGGTGCCCGGACACTGACGATATTCGACGTCGACGAGCGTCGCGCCGACGAACTCGCCAAGTCCGTCGCCGCTGCGACCGGTTGCGCGACACGCTTTGGCGCACCCGATCCACGCGGATGCGAGATCGTCATCAATGCCACGGCGCTGGGCATGAAGCCCACCGACGCCATGCCCGTCGATCCTGATCGGCTCGAGCCTGGCAGCATCGTCGTGGACATCATCAATGCGCCGGACCCGACGCCGCTTTGCCGCGCCGCCAGTGAGCGTGGTTGTCGCACTCAGGATGGCCGCCCGATGCACGAAGGACAGGCGGTGCATGCTCTGCGCTTCTTGGGCTTCGACTATCTCCCCGAGGGGAGGTCCGCACCAGACATGGGGAAAAACGGATGAAGATCGCGTTGCTCGAGGCCAGCCATTGGCATGTCCCCCTGTATCTCGACCCGCTCGAGGCGAGCGGGATCGAGGTGGTGGCCGTTTCCGATGCGGAGCAAGCAAAGGGGCAGGCCATTGCAGCGCGGTTCGGAAGTACGCTGTATTCATCGAGCAATGATCTGCTCGATCGCGAAGAAGTCGATTTTGCGTTTGTGTTCGGTCGGCACTCTGAAATGCCGGCGCTCGCCGAAGCCGTGATCGCACGAAGGATTCCATTCGCGCTGGAAAAACCCTGCGGGGTCAGCATGTCGCAAGTCACCGAACTGCGGAAACTGACCGAGGAAGCCAACGTCTATTGCGCCGTGCCGTTCATCTTTCGCATGAGCGACCTGCTCAGCGCCCTCGAAGGTGCAGAGGGCCGCATCCCCTCGGACTTCAACTACATGTCCTTCCGTTTCATTGTGGGTCCACCGGACCGCTATGAAGCTGCAGGCGCAGGCTGGGCGCTCGATCCGATGTTCTCCGGTGGGGGATCGACGATCAACGTCGCCACGCATTTCATCGACCTCTTCAGGTTGCTGACCGGCAAGGAAATCGCTCGAGTCTCGGCCACCATGAACTCGCGAACGCACCGACGTGCCGTCGAGGACTATTCCCTGCTGACGATGCAAACCGAAGATGGCGTGACCGGGCTCGTGGAGACCGGATACAGCTTTCCCAGCACGCCAGACGAGCAGCGAGAGTTCTCGTTCACCTTCTCATCGGATCGCATGTACGCGAAATCGGGCCCTGACCGTATCGAGATTCGGGACCGGAACAGTCTGGCGGCCGGCACCCGAAGTCTTCGTCTGCGGCTGGAAACCGACGTCTACTACCCCTTGTTCGTCAAGCGGGTGCTTGCTGAATGCCGCACAGATGCAAAGCCGATCGCGTCATTGCGCGATGCCGAGGCAATGATGCAGGTCATGGACGCGGCCTACGCGTCCGCCCGGCAAGGGGGCGCGCCACAGACACTTGTACCGATCGGCTGAAAGCAATCCATGAGCAAATCCGCGCGATACCCAGGTCCGTTGTCGCTTGCCGAAGCGAAATCAAAGCTTGTTCTCACCCCCCTCGAAGACAGCCGTTTTCACCGCGATGGTCCTCGCGCCAATGTCGAGTATCGGGATCTCGGCATGGCGGATGCGTCGGACGGTCGCATCAGCGCCAGGCACATCCGCGCCATCCAGCCTTTCGGCGAAGAGACCGGTTGGCATTGGCACGACATGACCGGGCATTTCGTGTATGTGTTGAGAGGCTGGGTCCAATTCCGGTTCGACGGGATCAGCGAGCCGGTGACCGTCGTGGCCGGCTCCTGTCTCAGTCAGCCCGCTGGAGTGGCGCACAACGTCATCGGACAGTCCGACGACCTTGAGCTCATCGAGATCAACATGCCTGCTGACTATGTAACGATCGAATGCCGCCCATGAATGCCTGCACCGAGATTCTTGACCTGGCAGCCACGCTGCCCGAGGACAGCGACAACGCACTGCTGGTGGGCCGACTCTGGCAACCCGGCGTCGGCCCGGTCGTGGTGGCCTATCACGCGGGCGCACTGCACGACCTGTCGCGCCTGGCGGCAACCACCAGCGAACTGTTCGAACTGGACGACCCGGCCGCGGCGGTCCATGCCGCGGTGGCAGGCGCCCCCCGCGTCGCGGAGTTCGCTGCCGTCCTTGCCAACAGCGACGAAGCCTTGCGCAAGTCCGACCAGGCCTGGCTGCTGGCGCCCAACGACTTGCAGGTGGTCAAGGCCAGCGGCGTGACCTTTATCGAAAGCCTGCTCGAACGCGTCATCGAAGAACAGGCGCGCGGCGATGCGAGCAAGGCCGAAGGCATCCGTCAGGCGCTCACCGGCATCCTGGGCGCCAACCTGGCCGGCATCGTGCCGGGCTCGGCCGAAGCCGAGCGCGTCAAGCGGGTGCTAATCGCCCAAGGGGCCTGGTCGCAGTACCTCGAAGTCGGCATCGGCCCCGATGCCGAACTCTTCACCAAGGCGCCGGTGCTGTCCTCGCTGGGGACCGGCAGCACCGTGGGCCTGCACCCTGGATCGTCCTGGAACAACCCCGAGCCCGAGGTCGTGCTGGCGGTCAACAGCCGAGGCCTGGTCGTGGGCGCATCTCTGGGCAACGACATCAACCTGCGCGACTTCGAAGGGCGCAGCGCCTTGCTGCTCGGCAAAGCCAAGGACAACAACGGCTCGTGCGCGATCGGGCCGTTCGTGCGGCTGTTCGACGCCGGGTTCGGCATTGCCGACGTTCGGCGCGTCGAGCTGGCGATGCGCGTCGAAGGTCTCGAAGGCTTCACCATGCACGGCTCCAGCTCGCTCGCGAAGATCAGCCGCGACCCGCTGGACATCGTGTCGCAGGCCATCGGTGCGCACCATCAGTATCCAGACGGCTTCATGCTGTTCCTGGGCACGATGTTCGCACCGACCCAGGACCGCCATGGCCCGGGACTGGGCTTCACGCACGAAGTGGGAGATGTGGTGAGCATCGCAACCCCGAAGCTCGGCATGCTCGTCAATCGCGTGGACCGGAGTGACCGCATCGCGCCGTGGCAGTTCGGTATCGGTGCGCTGATGCGCAACCTTGCGACGCGCGGCCTGCTTGCTGAAAAAGAGTCACGACCATGCTGAGCCCGATCGAAGAAGCCGCTACGACATCGCTCGCGCCAACCGGCGCACGCGTGATTCGCCTTCATCCTGAAGACGATGTAGTGATCTCGTTGGACCAGCTCGTGTCGGGCGCTTTCATCGCGAGCGAGAACGTCACCGCGCTGGGGCTGATCCCACCCGGCCACAAGATGGCGACCCGCGCGATCGAGGCCGGCAGCCCGGTCCGGCGCTACGGCCAGATCATCGGCTTCGCCAGCCAGTCGATCCGCGCCGGCCAGCACGTTCACTCCCACAACCTGGCGATCGGCCAGTTCACGCGCGACTACGCCTTCGGCACCGACGCGCGCGTGACGCCGGCCGTGACGCGGCCGGCCACCTTCAGCGGGATCGTGCGCGCCGACGGCCGCATCGCGACGCGCAACTACATCGGCATACTGACCTCGGTGAATTGCTCGGCGACGGTTGCGCGCGCGATTGCCGATCACTTCCGTCGCGACATCCATCCCGAAGCCCTGGCCGCGTTTCCGAACGTCGATGGCGTTGTGGCGCTGACGCACGGTTCGGGCTGTGCGGTCGATCCCCAGGGCGAAGGCCTGGCGATCCTGCAGCGCACGCTGGGAGGTTACGCGTGCCATCCCAACTTCGCCAGCGTGTTGATGGTGGGCCTGGGCTGCGAAACGAATCAGATCCCCAGGCTGCTCGCCACCCAGGGCCTGAGCGAGAGCGCGGGCCTGCAGGCGTACACGATCCAGGACAGCGGCGGCACAACCAAGGCGATTGCCAGCGGCATCGAGCGGATCCGCCAAATGCTGCCGCGTGCGAACCAGGTCGAGCGCAAGCGGGTGCCGGCGGCCCATCTGGTCGTGGGCCTCCAGTGCGGCGGCTCGGACGGCTATTCGGGTATCTCGGCGAACCCGGTGCTTGGCGCGGCGGTGGACTTGCTGGTGGCGCACGGCGGCACCGCGATCCTCTCGGAAACTCCCGAGATCTACGGCGCCGAACACCTGTTGACGCGGCGGGCCGCCACACCGGAGGTGGGCCGCAAGCTGGTCCAGCGCATTCGCTGGTGGGAGGACTTCTGTGCCCGCAACGGCGCCTCGATGGACAACAACCCGTCGGCCGGCAACAAGGCCGGCGGCCTGACGACGGTGTTGGAGAAGTCCTTGGGCGGCATTGCCAAAGGAGGATCGACCAACCTGACCGAAGTCTATGAATACGCGCGGCCGGTCAAGACGCCCGGCCTTGTATTCATGGATACACCGGGCTACGACCCGGTTTCTGCGACGGGACAAGTGGCCGGTGGCGCGAACCTGATCTGCTTCACCACCGGACGCGGGTCGGCCTACGGCTGCGCGCCTTCGCCTTCGGTGAAGCTCGCGACCAACACTGCGCTGTGGCAACGTCAGTCCGACGACATGGATCTGAACTGCGGCGCGGTTCTCGACGGCAGCAAGACCATCGACGAACTCGGCGCCGAACTGTTCCAGCTGCTGCTCGATACCGCTTCGGGCCAGCGCTCGCGCAGCGAACTGCATGGCTATGGCCAGAATGAATTCGTGCCCTGGCAGATCAGTGTCGTGACCTGAAACCGAGCTCGTCAGCTGCTGGATCAAACTCTCGCTGAGGAGCGACGCTGTGGCGGTAACGACTAGCGTTGCACGATCGTCACAAGACTCTCCTGTTCACCCTTTGGGGGGTACACGATGAACTCAAGCAAGTTCGCATCGGGGTCCCTGGTGTACAAGCTAACCCCTTCGTCGAGGCCTCCCCGACGTCCACCGAGCCGTTGCACAGGCCCCTCTTCGACCGTTGCTCCAGCCGCTTCCAATGTGGTGGTCAACTCCGCCACGGTACCGGACCAGACGAAGCAGAAGTCTCCACAGCCAGGGCGCGCAGAATGGCCTCGCAGGGTGAAGTCACCCCTTTCCCACAAGGCCGGCGCGTGGAAATTGATCTTGTTGTCACCGAAGTGGACAGAAAAGACCGGCACATTCAGCGAGCGCCACTCCTCCGGGGTCGGTGCTGTAAAGCCCAGGTCTCGATAGAAGCGCAGCATTTGCTCGGGCTGACTCGAAGGTACAGCGACGTGGTCGAACGCGACGACAGGCATAGAACATCTCCACAAAGTATCTCGTGCAGGGCTTAGTCATCATGGCGGGCAATGGCGACCCTGGCGCACAGAGTGACGCGGCGTGCACGCGGCAGGGCGCATGCGGTAGAGCCACGAGCGGCGGTTGTCGGCGCGCGGCGCAGCGAACGCCGTGCCGGACAGTTGCTCCGCGTAGAGCCCATAGGGACAGCGCTGAGGCGAGTTGCGGCCGGCAGGTAACGCGCCCGGCAGGCTCTCGGTTGCGAACTCGTTCCCCCAGCCCGATTGGTATTTCAACTCATCCGCCATGCGGTGCTCCTTGTTTCTTGATCATTTTCCAACGATGGTCGCCTGCGCGAAGAACTTGTCATGGCTGCGTTTCCGCGCGGGCGTCAAGGCCTTTATAGATAGATCGATTGACATTATAGATTGACCTATTCACAATAGACGTCAACGCAGCCGCGAAGTTCATACGCTCCCCCCGGAATCAAACCTGAGTGAAGGACTGAGATGCAAGGAAAGATAGCGATAGAAGAGCATTGGGAATCGCCGGAAGCCGATACGCCCGCCACCTTTGGTTTTATCGACGCCGGCTACCTGGCCCACTTGAACCAGCGGCTGCAGGACGTCGATCGCCGGCTGGAGGAAATGGATGCCGCCGGCATTTCCATCTCGGTGCTCTCCCTGACGCAGCCTGGCGCGCAAGGCATCCAGGACACGCGAAAGGCCGTCGACTTTGCGCGGCGCATGAACGACTACGCGGCCGAGACATTGGCGAGGAGGGACCCTTCGCGCCTCAAGACTTTTGCTTGCGTCCCGCTGCAAGATCCCGAACAGGCGGCACTGGAAGCGCAGAGGGCGTGCAGGGAATTGGGTTGCATCGGAATTCTCGTCAATGGATTCACCGACCTGGGCGACGACAACGCGCGATACCTGGACGAGCCGGAAGTCTTGACCTTCTGGGAGGCCGTCAGCGAGCTGGGCGTGCCGGTGTACCTCCATCCACGCATGCCGCTCGCGAGTCAGCGCAAAGCCTACAAAGGCTACCCGGGCCTCGTCGGATCTGCCTGGGGATTCGGCCACGAAACTGCCACCCACGCGCTCCGGCTGATGTTGAGCGGGCTTTTCGACCGTTTTCCGAAACTGAACGTGGTGCTTGGACACCTCGGCGAAGGTCTGGCGCTCTCGCTGCCCCGGGTCGAGCATCGGTTTCGCCACCAATTGCCGGGCTCGCACGGCACGCATCTGCGCACGCCGATGCAGTACTTCTGCGACAACTTCTATGTGACGACTTCCGGGACGTTTCGCACCCAGGGGCTGCTCCATACGATCAGCGAGATCGGCGTCGACCGCGTGCTCTTCGCGGTCGACTATCCCTACGAGTCGATGAGCGAAATCACCGAATGGTTTGACAACTGCCCGATCAGCCCGAACGACAAGCGACAGGTGGCATCCGGGAACGCGCGCCGCCTGTTTGGTCTCTGAGCGATCGAATCCCGCAGCGACAAGGAACCCAGACATGCCGAAAGAAGTTGCCTCCTACGCCGACTCGACGCCGTCCCACGCGGCAAGTGAACAAGCCATACGCACGGACCTGGCGGCGTGCTACCGGTTGGCTGCGCATTTCCGCATGACCGACATGACCTACACGCACATCTCCGCGCGGCTTGACGGCAGGGAAGAGTTTTTGCTGAACGCTTTCGGGCTCTTGTTCGAAGAAGTCTGCGCCTCCAACCTGGTCAAGGTCAGCGCCTCCGGAGAAATCCTGGACGACCCGGCGGGCGTCGGCATCAATGCCGCCGGCTTCGTGATCCACAGCGCGGTGCACGCCGCGCGTCCGGACATCAAATGTGTGATGCACACCCATACCGCGGCCGGCATGGCCGTGTCGACGCACCCGGATGGCCTGCTGCCGATCACCCAGCATGCGATGCGATTCCACAATCGCATTGCGCGGCATGCGTATGAGGGCATCGCCATCGATCTGGCCGAGCGGGAACGACTGGCGAGAGACCTGGGTGAGCATAACGCCATGATTCTCGAGAACCACGGTCTGCTGGCCTGCGGCCGCACAGTTGCCGAGGCCTTCGGAACGATGTACTACCTCGAACGTGCCTGCCAGGCACAGGTCGCGGCGCTCGGCGGCGGTGTCAAGCCATTGATGCCATCGCGCGACGCGATCGAAAAGACTTCGAACCTGTTTCACGAGAACCGTGGAAAAGCCGATCAACGCGACTGGCCGCCCCTGCTGCGAATGCTGGACCGGATCGATCCTTCTTTCCGAAATTAGCACCACCCGGCAAGCCTATGCTCTTCATCATTGGGCCGGCGCGGACCGGGCCGCTCATGAAAAAGATCGCATCCTTGCTCGAGGACGCCGGTCGTCCGGCGTCCGTGATTGCGACCGAAGGCCACCAACTGCTGGACTTCCCGCAGTTGGCGCAAGCCACCGTACTCGTCTGCATGATGACACCCTGCGGGGCGAGGGAAATGGAGGCGATGCCGGAGCTGCGAGGAATCGTTTCGCCGCTACTCGGCTACGAATGGATTGATGTAGAGGAGGCCACACGCAGGTCCATCCCCGTGGTCAACGGGGAGATTCGCGAGAGCAGGGAGAGCATGGCCGAAGCCACCATCATGCTCGTGCTGGCGTTGCTGTACCGGTTGCGTGAAACGGAAGCCCAGCTTCGGGTGGGTGGCGAACGTGTCCAGCATCGCAATATGCTGAAGGGTCGCACCGTTGGCATCGTGGGCTATGGCGGCATCGCGCGGGAGATCGTTCACCGCCTCAAGGGCTGGCAGGCCACGATCCTGGTGCACACCCGCCAGGCGCAGGAGAACGAGGAAGGCATTTCTTTCGTTTCGAGCGAACATCTTCTGGCCGCCAGCGACGTGGTGCTGCTGATGACCCGGCTGGACGATGGCAGCAGGCATTGGCTGGATAGAAGCCGTATGCAACTGATGAAGCGTGGAGTGCTCCTTGTCAATACAGCCCGGGGCGGCCTGGTGGACGAGGACGCATTGGTCGAAGCTTTGCAATCCGGCCAGGTGGGCGCTGCCGCGCTCGACGTGTTCGAAATTGAACCGCTGCCCGCCAGGCACCCGTTCCGGCAGCTTCCCAACGTCATCCTGACCCCGCACTCGGTCGGCCATACGGTGCAAATGATTGAGCAGATCCCGCGGACCGCGGTCGCCAACATCTTGGCCCTGCTGGATGGAAAGCTACCTGAGAGCTGCAGAAACAAGAGTCTATTGACACCAGTCAAAGACCAGTTGACCGGTGTGAGAACCAAGGAGACGATATGAAATGGATGCTTGTCTTGATCGGGTTGGTGTTTACATGCGTTGGCGCGCAGGCACAGACGCAACGGTTTCCCCAGAAGCCGGTGAAGATCATCGTGCCGTATCCGCCCGGCGGCATGGACATCCTGTATCGAGCGCTGGCCGTTGAGCTATCGAACAAATGGGGGCAGCCAGTCATCGTGGAGAACCGTGCAGGTGCGGATTCGCGGATAGGAGCCGAGGCAGTGGCCAACGCCGCGCCAGACGGGTACACGATTTTGGCAACGGGCGACTTTACGTTCGTCGCCAATCGATTTCTCTTTGCGAAGCTGCCGTACGACCCTGACAAGAGTTTTGTGCCGGTGTCGCTCGTGGCACAGACGGAGATGTTCCTCCTCGCGAGCCAGAGCTTGCCGGTGAACGACCTTCGGGAACTCGTGGCATACGCTCGCGCGCACCCGAAGCAGCTCAGCTTCGGTTCGTTTTCGAAGGGCAGCCAGGCCGACCTTGCTTTTCTGATGTTGAACAAGCGGGAAGGAATCGACTTGCTGGCCGTTCCGTATAAGGGCATCGGGCCCGTGTTGGCCGGGATGGCGGGCGGGGAAATCCAGTTGGGGATGGGGGGCACCAACGTCGCCGAACCGCTCATCCAGGCGAAGAAGCTCAAGGTGCTCGCCATGACGGGCTCTTCACGCCATCCGCATTTCCCCAATGTCAAGACGGCCACGGAGCAAGGTTTCCCCTATCTCATCTCGAGGCTGTGGTACGGCGTTTTTGCACCTGCCGGTACGCCCAGTGCCGTCGTGAACAAGATCAGTGCCGACGTCCAGGCGGTCCTCGCCAACAAGGAATTTGTCGAAACAAAAATCGCGTCCCGCGGCATCAGGCCGTTGAGCGGCAATGCGGAAGATCTCGCCAGGCGAATCGCGGAGGACGTAGCGCGTGGCGAGCAGGCCTTCAAGGAAGCTGGCATCAAGCCTGAGTAGCGAGGGCCCAACGCAACGCACCAAAAGGATAGGAAATGGAACTCGGGATCAAGGGAAAAAGGGCCATCGTCGCGGGCGGCAGTGCCGGGATGGGAAAAGAAAGCGCCCTGGCGCTTGCGAGGGAGGGCGTAGAGGTCTGCATCTCGGCGAGGGGCGAGGCGCGCCTGCAAGCGACGGCTCAGGAACTTGCGCAGACGACGGGCGTCCGCGTCGTTCCCGTTGTAGCCGACCATGGCACCACCGAGGGCCGCGCCCGCCTGCTCGCGGCATGCCCTGAGCCCGATATCCTCGTCATCACCTGTTCGCCGCCGCGGTTCCTACAGAGCTATATGGAGCCAGAGCCCGAAGAATGGATGGACGCGCTTTCGACCACGTTGCTAGGCCCCGTCGAACTCATGCGGGCGACTGTCGGTGGTATGGCGAAACGCGGCTTCGGCCGCGTCGTCAACATCGGCACGATTGCGGCAAAACGGCCGCACGAGAGCCGCCTTCTTTCAGGGCCGCCCCGCGCCGCCTTGTGCAACTATACGGCCGCGATCTCCAGCGGGCTTGCGAAGAGCAACGTCGCCATCAACAACATTCTGCCTGGCATGTTCGATACCGCTGCCATGCAGCAAAGGTTCGAGGCCCAGTCCAAGAAGAACGGAACGACATACAAGCAAGAAGAGGACAAGTGGATCGCCCAGGTGGGCATTCCGGCCCTCAAGCTTGGCGACGCCAAGGACGTGGGTGCACTCTGCGCGCTGTTGTGCAGCCAGTACGCGAGCTTCATCATCGGACAAAGCATCGTGATCGACGGCGGCCAGCTCTTCTCCACCTTTTAAGAAGCCCTGCTGCGCCACCGTGCAAGAACCGCAGTGTTCTTGCAGCTGTCCGGCAGCTCGCCTCTCAGCCGCGTGGCGCAAGCCGCTGAAGGAAATGCGGTCGCAAGCCATCGACCCTCTCATGCGTCTCGAACAAGTCATGTGCCTTGCTCCATCGCTGGGGGAGCGGTTCATGCTCAAGCCTATCGAGGTGAAGCGCCGGCCGAAGACGATGCCTTCTTTCGTGTTTCACCGGTGCTTGGCGCGCGGGGGCCGTTGCGGACGAAGCTTCGGCGAAGTGGAGCGCGGGATGTGCAAAGGGTGAACTCGGAAGCTTGCACCTCGAGATAGATCTATCTGGAACTTCAATTTGCCAATCTACAATACCTACCAATGAAACGGATCCCTGACGCACCTGTTCCCGTTAAGCCGAAGTCCGCACCGCGCCGGGCCGCGCCTGCTGCGACGCCCATGCCCGAGATGCCTGCCGAGCGCCTGCTCGAGGCTGCGGTAGCGCTGTTCGCGCAGCACGGCTTCGATGCTGTCAGTACGGGGGCAGTGGCAGCCGCTGCCGGACTCACTCAGTCGATGGTGCACTACCATTTCGGGACGAAGGAAAAGCTCTGGAAGGCGGCAGTGGAGCACCTCATGCATTCCCGCGGGAACATGTTTTCCTTGAACATGGAAGACCTGCGCGACGTGGATCATCTTTCACGTCTGAAGGTGATGCTGCGCCGATTCATCTCCGCCAATGCGGCGGACCCTGACCTGACTCGCATCCTCATTCATGAGGGCATGAACGATTCGCCACGCCTGAAGTGGCTCGCGAAGCGCTTCATGGTCCGCGGCTACGCGACTTTCAACGCCGCCATCGAATCGGCGATCGCCGCGGGGGTGGTGCGCAAGCTGCCGCCGCGGGACGTCACCAACGTCATTGTCGGCGCTTGCGTGCTCACCTTTACGCTGAGCCGGTTGCTCAACGAGGTGTATGGCGAAATGCCCACGACGCCGGAAGCCGTTTCCTCGCTCAGCGACACCCTGCTCGAAGTGTTGTTCAAGGGCCTGGAAGCGAAACCCAGGCCCTGAAACTGCTACCGGGCCGGAATCACCGGCACGAGCAGGTGCGAGTCGTACGGGCCGCCCGCGTGGATCACGTGCATGCCGCGGTTGACAGTGCGCACGGCGTCATGCTCCCAGGCTTCCTGCGCGTGCAGGTCGCTGCCGATCACCGTGACGCGCAAGCCCTCGCCGGCTTCGAACAGCATGCTCGCGGCCCACAGTTCGATCTCCACCGGGACGATTTCGCCGGCCGCGAGCTTGATCTCCCGGCGGTGCAGCAACACGGGCTGGAAGGGCGTGGAGCGCTCTTCGTCGAGTTCGCGGTGCGACACGCGCAACCAGCCATAGGCGACCGGCCCAAGGTCATACGCGCTCTGCGAGGGCAGCGGAACCCTGTTTCCGCTGCGGTCGATCTTGTCGAGCACCACATACAAGTCCATGTCGTCGCTGCCTTCGGCTTCGACCCATAGCTTGAGCTTTGCGTGGCCGGTCAGCTCCGTCTTCCGGGGGAACGTCATTCCGAACGTGGCGTTCTGGCTCTTGTCCTTCGGGTTGTCGACGCAGTAGCTGGCTGTTCCCGCCTCCCCGAATGGCTCCGTGCTGAGTTCGCCGCGCGCCGCGCCGAGGAACAATGGCGCATAGACCGTGCGCGCCAGGGGCCACTCGTTTTCCGGCCGAAAGTTGCCGACGTGCGATCGCTCCCTGATCTCCAGGTTGACCCTGGGCCAATACTTGACCTCGTTGTCGATGCCCTTCAGGAACCGGTCGTAGAACTGCCGCTGCATCTCGACGTGCGCGTAGTAGTCCACCCACTTCTTGCGGCCGTGCACCCGCAGCCACTTTTCCTTCGAGGAGATCTTCTTGTAGCCCTCGAAAGTCCCGCGGGTATGGAGTCCGTGGTCGGACCAGCTCGCCACGACGAACGCAGGCACCGTGATCTTCTCGAGGTCGGCATTCTTGCTGGCCCAGTAGTCATCGAACAACGGATGTTCCTTGCACATCGCGAGCAGGTCTTCTGCGCGCCTTGTCGGCCTGCACATCGTCCCCGGAAACATTGCCGTGAAGTTGCTGCGGATCCCGCCGTGGAAGCACAGCTCACGATAGAAGTCGCTTGCACCTTCCCATGGGTTGATCGCCGCCAGGTGCGGGGGGTTCATGGAGGCGATCTTCCACTGGGTCCAGCCCAGGTAGGACACACCGTTCATGCCCACCTTGCCGTTGCTCCATGCCTGCGTGCCGGCCCATTCGACAACGTCGTAGCCATCCAGCGCCTCCTGCGGGCTCATGAAGGTCAGGTCGCCTTCCGATCCCCACGCCCCGCGCGGGTCGACCTTCACGATGACATAACCGTGCGGGCACCAGTGCGCTGGGTCCGGCCCTTCGAACATGCCGTATTCGGAGTGCAGGACCTTCGCCTGGCCGCAGCCAGGAAGCATCGCGTAGTAGTCTTCCGCCGCGGCATGCTTGCCATAGGGCGCCCAGGCCAGGACGACGGGGTAGTGTCCCTCCTTCGCGGGGCGAAAGATGTCGACGTAGATCTTCACGCCGTCGCGCATCGTGACCGGCACGTCGTATTCGCAAACCATGCCGAGCTTCTCGTCGGTCCTCGTCCCGGGCCGGCGACCCGGGTAGCCGCCGCCAGCAGGAAATTTGCCTCGGGTGAAACGCATCTCGAAGGTAGACATCGTTCAGGTGCTTTCGTTGGAGAAGATGATCGTCGAGCTCGCCGCAAACATGCCGCCGACGCCATGAGCCACTGAAATCTTCGCGCCCTGAACCTGCGCAGGCGCGACGCCGCGCATTTGTCGGATGCTTTCCTGCAGTGCATACATGCCATACATGCCGGAATGCATGTAGCTGAGGCCACCGCCGTTGGTATTCAGCGGCAGCTTGCCGCCGGGGCGCGTGTGCTCTTCACGAATGAACGCGGCCGCCTCGCCGGGTTGGCAGAACCCAAGGTCTTCCAGTCCGTACAGCGGCAGATGAGCGAACGCGTCGTAGATCATCAGGTGGTCCACGTCCGCATGAGTGATACCGGCATGTGCGAATGCGTTGCGTCCCGACACGCGGAACGCCTTGGAGGAGCTGAAGTCCTCCATCTGGCTGATCATGTTGCCCTCTACGCTTTCGCCCGTGCCGATCACATAGACGGGCCGGTCGTGAAGGTCCGCCGCACGCTCGGCGGAAGACAGCACGATCGCACCGCCGCCGTCGGTGACCAGGCAGCACATCAGCATCCGGAACGGGTATGCGATCATCTTCGAGGCCATCACGTCGTCGACGGTGATCGGCGCCTTCTGGCTGGCGCGCGGGTTGAGGGCGGCCCATTCGCGCTGGACGACGGCGACACGGGCCAGGTCTTCCTGTTCGTAGCCGCGGTCCTTCAGGTAGCGCAGCACAGGGAGCGTGAACATCGTTGGCGGGCCGTAGGTGCCGAACGGGGTCTCGAACTGCTGCGGCAGGCTTCCTGGCATCGGGTGGGGAAACCCCGCTGCGGCGATGCGCGAGCGTCCGCTCTCGCCGTGGGTGATCAGGACGTGGCGGCACAGCCCCGACTCGATGGCCGCCATCGCATGGCGCACGTGCATCATGAAGGAGCATCCGCCGACGCCCGTGGCGTCGATCCAGGTCGGGGTGATACCCAGGTAGAGCGCGAGCGACTCGGGGGTTTCGCCCGCTGTCGCAATCCCGTCGATGTCGGACGGCTTCAGCCCCGCATCCGCGAGCGCGTTCAACGCAGCGTCCGCATGCAGCTGGAGCTGCGACATGTGCGGCAGCTTTCCCATCTCGGTCGTTTCGGCGGCGCCGATGACCGCTGCGCGGGCCCGGTTCATCGCGCATCCCCGGCAAGTTTGAAAAGCGGCAGGGAAATCTTGTCGTTGAAGGCCTCGAAGGTGACCTCCACGGGGTGGTCCAGCGGCAACAACGCGGGGTCACAAGGAGTTCCCACGATGTTGGTCATCATCTTCGGTCCTTCATCCAGTTTGACCACTGCAATGGTGTAGGGGGGCTGGAACCCGGGCGCCGGCAAGTGGGAAATGACGTAGCTGTGAAGCGTTCCTCGCCCGCTGGCCCGGACCACTTCCACGTGCCTGGACGTGCACGCGGGACAGAAGGGCCTGGGAGGGAAGTAGGTCTTGCCGCAGTCGCGGCAGGCTTGCAGCCGAAGTTCACCGACGCGCGTGCCTTCCCAGAAATGGGCGGTTTCGGGCGTGGGTACGGGCAGGGGGCGGTCGGTGGTCATCGGGGCCGGACCTCTCAGGCGGGCTTGCCTGCCATCAGCAGTGCCTGGTCGTATGTCAGCACGGTTTCGCCGCGCTGGTTTTTTGTGGTGATGGTCATTGCCACGATACCGCGGCCCGGCTTGTTCGACTCGCGCGTGCTGGTAACGGTGGCAGTCGTGAGCACCGTGTCGCCAAATCGCACCGGGCTGGAGAAGCGCACGTTGTCCATGCCGAGGAACCCGATGGTCGTTCCTTCGAACATCCCGGTCTGGTTCATCTGGCCGGAGGTGACGGCGAGCGTCAGGAGGCCGTGGCCGATGCGCACGCCGAACATGCCTTTTTCTGCATACACCTGGTTCACGTGGACGGGGTTGAAGTCACCGGACAGCCCGGCAAAAAGGTTCACGTCGCCGCTCTCGATCGTGCGGCCCCCAGTCTCGATCACTTCTCCGACTTCGAAGTCGTGCCAGTATTTTGCGTTGCGCGATTTGCTCATTTGCAGCTCCTGCTTGGTTGAAGAAATACACATGGCGGCCGGTTGCGGCCGCTGGAGTTCAGTCGGTCACATCGGCAACCAATGCCGACGTGATGGGCACTCGATGGCGTGTGCCCGATGAAGGATGGGTGACATCCACGGAGAAACGCGGCGCCGGACCCGATTGGGAGACACCGTCGATCTCGATCATCGAGCCGCGCGCGGCGAGATGCGCATGGCGCGGCGCCTCGCGATAACTCAGGACGGGCGACACGCAGTGGTCGCCCTGCTCGAGCAGCGCGCTCCACTCGTCGCGGGTGCGCGTCCTGAAAATTCGTGAGAACGTCTCACGCAGGATCTTGCGATCCGCCGGCGCATGACGCTTCGGCGGCGAGGCAAGGCCCACCGCGCCGCAGAGCCTGGTGTAGAAGGGCTCTTCCAGCGGACCGACAGCAACGAACTTGCCGTCGGCGCACTCGTAGACGCTGTAGTCGGGCAGGCCGCCATCGAACAGGTTCGATTCGCGCGCGTCTGTCCATTCGCCATCGGCGATCTGCTCATGGATCGCCGTCATCAGCGAAACGATCCCGTCACACATTGCGGCATCGACTACTTGGCCCCTGCCGGTGCGGCGCGCAGCCATCAGCGCTGCCAGGATGCCGCTGACGACGAACATCGATCCACCGGCAAAATCCCCGATCAGGTTCAATGGCAGGACGGGGCGTTCTGGTGGCCCGATTGCCGCGAGCGCACCCGTCACGGCGATGAAGTTGATGTCGTGACCCGCGGTCGACCTGAGCGGGCCGGCCTGTCCCCAGCCGGTAACCCTCCCGTACACGAGACGCGGGTTGTCCGCGATCAGGACTTCGGGCCCCAGACCCAAGCGCTCCATCGTGCCCGGACGAAAGCCTTCGATCAGTGCGTCGGCGCCGCTGACGAGCTTACGGACGCACGCGAGATCATCCGGGTTCTTGAGGTCTGCCGCATAGCGCTTCGCACGGCCTCGCTGCGAGATCGCCGTCGCTCGCGGGGGCTGCGCGTCGGGTCGTTCGATCCGGATCACGGTTGCACCCATGTCCGCGAGCAGCATGGCCGCATAGGGGCCTGGGCCGAGCCCCGCGAACTCGACGATGGTGAGGTCGGTCAACGGCCCGCTCATTGCGACTCGCTTCGACGTTGCAGCGCGCGGCGATCGACCTTGCCGGTCAGGCCGGTGGGCATGGTGGTGAGGAAGTGGAAGGCCTTCGGCACCTTGTATGCGCTCAACTGCCGCACGTCCTTCAGGTGAGCCCTGACCGAATCGGCTGTCACGTCCGGACGGGTCGCGACGATATACGCCTCGACCCTCTGCCCGAACTTCGCATCCTTGCAGCCGACCACCACGCAGGAGGACACGCCCTCTAGGGACATGATGGCGGCCTCGATTTCTTCCGCGTGAACCTTGATGCCGCCGGTATTGATGACGTTGTCGGCCCGGCCGCTCATCCAGAGGTAGCCGTCCTCGTCCAGGTGCCCCATGTCGCCACTGCGCCACCAGCCATCCACGAATTTCTTCGCGGTCAAGGCTGGCTCGCGCCAGTAGCCGAGCGCCACAGTGGAGCCGGTGACAACGACCTCACCCCGCTGGCCGGGCGGCAGCATATCGTCGATCGAACCGTCCAGGTCCACGATGCGCATGTCGGCACCTATGGTGGGCAAACCGGTCGAACCGACCTTTGAGCCGTCCGCCATGTCTTCTGCCGTGACCGTGACTGCGCAGGCGTTGCCTGATTCGCCTGCCATGTAGATCGTCGTCACCCGAGGGCAGAAGCGTGCTGTGATGCGGGAGATGTCGTCAGCGGTCGGGAGTTCTCCGCCCACGCAGGTCAGTCGCACGCACGTGAAGTCCCGCTCCGGCGTCATGACGTCGAATACCATGCGCCACATCGTGGGCACCATGTTCAGGATGGTGACACGCTCTCGCTCGGAAAGATCGACGACACTGGCGGCTTCGAAGCGCCGAACGAGCACGAGCCTCGCGCGGCCGGCCACGGCCGGCAGAATGAACATGACCCAACCGGCAAATGACGGGTTCATGGGGATCAGGATCGTGTCGTGCCTGTGGATGCCCTCCAGGAGTGCCTGACCCGCTAGAGCGCAGGCCAGCAACGTGGCCTGGCTGTGCATGACACCCTTGGGCTTTCCCGTGCTGCCCGATGAAAGAATGACTGCAGCCACTGCGCCTGGGTCGGGGCGTTCGCGCCCGTAATCCAGGGGTGTGGCGGCATCAAGGAGCGCCTTCCAGCTTGTGCCGTCGTCGAGTGCAAGCGTCTGCATGGGAAGACCGCTCTCATGCACGGCTGCCGCGACGGCCGAGGTGAATTCGGCGTCGTGCACGACGAACTTCGCGCCCAGCCATTGCAGCGCTTCGGCGATTTGCGCGACAGAGTTGTTCCGCGTGTGCAGGTTGGCAGCGACGTAGCCGCCGGTGAACGTGCCGAACCAGGCAACCATGTGCGACACCGAGCCCAGGCAGAGAAAGGCGACCACATCACCCGGAGCAAGCGACGCATCGCGCAACGCGGAGGCGAATCGCAGCGACTGGTCGAGGGCCTGGGCGCCGCCGATGCTGCCGCCCTGGTCATCGACGAAAAACTGTCGCTGTCCTTTCCAGCGGCAGTTGCGCACATACAGGTCTGCGATCGACTCGCACATTGCGAAACGGGTGCTCATGGAAGTCTCCTGGTGAAGGCGTGGTGGGTGTCGCGCCTAGGCCCAACTAATGTCCGGCTCTCATTCCGGCTTGATGCCGGCAGCCTCAACCAGATCAGCAGTGAGCTTGACATCGGCCGCGATCCGGTCGGCCAGTTCCCGCGGCGTGCTCGCGACCGGAGTCAGGCCGTGGGCGAGCATGTGCTTCTGCGCGAACTCTCGGTCTTGAAGTACAGCTCTGACGTCTTGGCTGATCTGGCGCACGACCACTTCAGGTGTGCCGGCGGGAGCATACAAGCCGTACCAGATGCTGGCGAGCGCATACGGGGCGCCTTGTTCCGCAGTCGTGCTGACATCGGGGAAGAAGCTATCCCTGGCCTTGCCAGCCATCGCCAAAGGTTTCAGCTTCCCGGCTTTGAAGTGCTGGCCGACGACGCCATATCCCCCGCTTGCCAACTGCACGTCGCCCGCGATCGCTGCGCCGATGGAGAGCGAAACACCCTTGTACGGAACAGTCAGGATGTCGATCCGCTCACGCTTGTTGATGGCATGGATCATGAGATCGGCCTGGCTACCGCGAGCGAACGAGCCGAACGAGACCTTGCCGGGGTTCGCCTTTGCGTAGGCGATCAGTTCGCGCAGGTTCGAAGCCGGAAACTTCGGGTGCGCCACGATGAAAAAGTCGGTCTGCGCCAGGAGTGAAATCGGCGCGAAGCTCTTGTCGGGATCGTAGGGCAGTTTCTTGAAGAGAAACCGGTTGATGACCGTGGTTGTGTCGACGGTCGCGAGCAGCGTGTAGCCGTCAGCTGGGGAGCGGGCGACGAACTCGGCACCGATCAGCGAATCTGCACCCGGCCGGTTTTCGACGATCACCGGCTGCTTCCACTTGTCGGACAGTTCGATTGCCAGGGCCCGGTAGAGCTGATCCGAGCCACCGGCCTGGAAGGGCACGATCAGGCGAACCGGCTTCGTGGGAAAGGTGTCCGCAAATGCGGGAGCCAGTAGCCCCACAGCTGCCGCCAAAGTGAATGCGAGTTTCCACATGTGTCGTCTCCGTTTGCTAAATCGATGACCAGAAAGCACCGATTATAGATAGACCTATCGACTATGTCAATCAGGTAATTTGGAAACGTTCTTCCGGCGCAAGAGAAGAAGACCGATGTGAGCATCGCAATGGCCATGTATCGGGACGCCTGCAAGGGCACATAGGAAAACCCATTGCTGGAGAAGCCCTTGTTCCGTTCGAACATGCCCGTTGCGAACTCCATGACGCCAACATCGATGTCGGTATCTCCCTCAACGGACATTACCCTTGCTGATATCCGCGTCATCCAGGTTCATTGGGTTGACAGGGAAATCGGTGAGATCACCAACAAGGGCCATCAGGCGCAATAGGTTCCTCGAGTGCTTCGCTGCAATCAGGTCCAAAGCGCAGCAGGCGGTACTGGCATTGCACTGGATGCGTCAGCAGTCGTTGAAGTTTCACAGGCGATGTTTGCTCCGTGCCATTCAATGTCGCGTGTGGGCATTGCCGGCCGCCAGACGCGAGCACAGGCCGGGCACCGCACGGCTGATCCTGCTGGACCCCGATCGCTTCGCGTCTGCGCCGGCGCTGCCGAGCCTGGCCGAATTCGCGGCCGTCCGGGGCATGGAGGACTTCTCCGAAGCCGAGCAAATCGAGGCCTATGAGGCGGCTTACCCGGCTGGTGGCGGGGGAGGGCGTGGCGATGCACGGCCCTCGCGTCGCGCCCGCGTCATCGACCACCAGCTGCAGGCGCTGCGATGGATCGAGGGCCTGGTGGTGCAGGATCCGCGGCCCAGTGACAGCGTGGCGGCCTGGCTCCATCCTTCGCTCGCCGCCCGGCTCGAGCGCGCCGGCGTGCCGACGCTTGTCGCCCTGGTCGACCGCATCAACGGCATCGGTGCGCGCTGGTGGGTGCAGGTGACGGGTGTGGGCGAACTCAAGGCCGCCCGGATCCTGGACTGGCTGCATGCGAACGAGCAGGTGCTAGGGAAATGCTGATCAATAGGTTGCAGCGGGCACGGCCCGTGCATGCGTGAAGACACCACAAATCGCAGCACCACCGAGATGAACCAACGCAGTTTTGCCAGTGCTGAGTACGCGATGAAGAAGAAGCGCACGCGGCGCGAGAAGTTCTTGGCCGACATGGAGCGCGTCGTGCCTTGGGCGCGCTTGATTGCCGTGATCGAGCCGCTGTACCCCACGAGCGGGCGCGTCGGCCGACAACCGGTCGGCGTTCCCAGGATGTTGCGCATGTACTGCCTCCAGCAGTGGTACGGCCTGGCCGACGAAGCGCTGGAGGACGCGCTGTATGACAGCCAGGCATTGCGCGACTTCGTGGGCATTGATCTGTCGCGCGAGTCGGTGCCCGACGCCACCACGCTGCTGAAGTTCAGGCGACTGCTGCTGGACAACGACCTCACCAAGGCCCTGTTCGAGGAGATCAACGCCCATCTTGCCGAGCAAGGCCTTCTGATGCGCGCGGGCACCATCGTGGACGCGACCATCATCGCCGCGCCCAGCTCGACCAAGAATGCGGGCAACACGCGCGATCCCGAGATGCACCAGACCAAGAAGGGCAACGCATGGCACTTTGGCATGAAGGCCCATGTGGGCGTTGAAGCGCAATCGGGGCTCGTGCCACAGTGGTGGGCACCGCGGCCAACGTCAGCGATGTGACGCATGCCGGCGCGCTGCTGCGCAGCCAGGAGTCGGGGGCCTTCGGCGATGCCGGCTGCCGGGGCGTGCACAAGCGCGAAGAAGCGCAAGGTCCGCAGTGGCACGTGGTGATGCAGCCGGGCAAGCGCCGGCAGCTGGATCCGAAGCGCAAGTGGGCGCGCCTGCTGGAGAAGGCCGAGCAGCTGAAGGCGAGTGTCCGGGCCAAGGTCGAGCACCCGTTCCGCGTGGTCAAGAACTTGTTTCGTCACAGTAAGACCCGCTACAAGGGCCTGATTAAGAACCAGACACAGCTGTTCAGTCTGCTAGCCAATCTGGTCATCGCCAAGAGAGCGTTGCTGGCCGCTCATGGTCGAGGTTCGTCTTGAACATCTGAAGTGGCCTCGCAATAGGCGCAAAGCGCGCGGCGGACAAGCCGCTCGGCGCGAAGTCGACCGGAATCGCGACCGCATCGCTTCGAGTTGATCTCAGATCCCACAGCGTCGTTCATTGATCAGCATCTCCCTTACGCATCCCACGGAGCTTTGGATTCGCGAAGTATCGAATTTGCTTCGCATGGCTGCGAAGTAACAGATTGACTTTCCTTCGTGCGACGGCAAATCTGTGACTCCGAGAGCAGCCGCCAGAGGCAAGCGGACCTCGTGGCCAGTATCGGATTTGCCTTCTTCTACGGCAGGCCGTTTTTGGGCCTCCTGCCGAACAACCGCTTGATCTCTTCGCGCAAGTGCGCCTTCATCAAGGGGAGGCGTTCGAGCGCGATGCGATGCAGCTGCGCGATGCTCGGTGGCGTGAGGGGCCTGCGCAACACGCGGGCGAAAGTGCATCTGAATTGGAAATATCCCAAATCGTGATATCAGCCAGATCGCCCGATTTGCTCGCGCTCGAATCGATCGCGCGAAGAGAATGCATTAGCCCTCGAACACGCCTGAGATCAAGCGCCGCTGCCGGCGGGTTGTATCTCGAACGAAAACCGCCTCCAACGCCGCCGCGTCCAAGCGCCCCCGCAAGCCGATCGCCACCAAAGCCGCCCCATCCAACGGCGCGTCAGCCTTGCGCAGCGCCCCGTGCCGCCCCGCGAACTGGATCTCCGACCATTCGGCCTCGCCGGTTCGCAGCAGCCCCTTGAGCCGCAGCAATCCGGGCGGCGTATCGCGCAGCCAGGCGCGCAGCGCGCCCGCGTCGAAGACCTGCCCCGGCCGGCAGGACCAGGTGTCGAAGATCTCGCCGTGGTCGTGCGCCTCGTGGTGCGCATGATCCTCGTGGCCGCAGCCCGCGTGCACGCAGCCACGCCGTTCGCGCGCCTCAGCCAACGACAAGCCCTCGCGCAACACCCTCGGCAACTCCGCCTGCGAGGTCTCGTACTGCGGCGTCCGCCCCGCAACCGACGACACCCATTCGCGCATGCGCGCCAGCTCCTCCGCCGTCACGCTGTCGACCTTGTTGATCACCACCAGATCCGCCGCCCTGAGCTGCCGCTCCAGCGTATCGGCCAGCAGCGGGTCGCGCGCCTGAGCCATCGCCGCGGCCGCGTCGACCAGCACGATCACGCCCTCCAGCGCCAGCTCCGGCGCCGCCATGCCCAGTTGCGCGATGCGCCACGGGTCGGACACGCCGCTCGCTTCGATCACCACGGCATCGAAGCGCGTGGCCGATTCGAGCACCTGGATCAGCGCGCGAGACAGATCGTCCCCGATCTGGCAGCACACGCAGCCGTTGGTCAGCGCGATGGTGTCGCCGTTCGTGCCGGCGATCAGCGCCGCATCGATGTTGAGCGCGCCGAAGTCGTTGACCAGCACCGCGATGCGCTGCCCCTCGGCCTCGCGCAGCCAGTGGTTGACCAGCGTGGTCTTGCCGGCGCCCAGGAAGCCGCCGATGACGGTGAGCGGCAGCCGTTGCTTCACATCAACTCCGGCGCGCCTCGAACACCCGGCCGGAAAGCACCGTGCCCCAAACGCGCACATCCTTGAGCTTCATCGGATCGACCGCCAGCGGATCTTCCTCCAGCACGCAGAAGTCCGCCCGCTTGCCGCATTCGATGCTGCCGATCTCCTGGTCCAGCTTCAGCGTCCAGGCGGCGCCGAGGGTGATGGCGCGCAGCGCCTGCGGCACGCTGATGCGCTCGGCCGCGCCCAGCAGGCGCCCCTTGGGCGTCACGCGGTTGACCGCGCACCAGGCCGTGAAGAGCGGCCCCAGCGGCGTGACCGGTGCATCGGAATGAATGGCCAGCGGCACGCCCGCCGCCAGCGCGCTGCCGCAGGCGTCGAGGCGGTTGGCGCGGTCCGGGCCCATGGTCATCTCGTAGTGCTGGTCGCCCCAGTACCAGATGTGGTTGGCGAACAGGTTGGCGCAGAGGCCCAGCGCGGCCATGCGGCGGAACAGCGGCGCGTCGATCATCTGGCCGTGCTGCAGCGTGTGGCGGTGGCCGGGCCGCGGCGCGCGGGCCAGCACGCGCTCGATCGCATCGATGGCCGCCTCGCTGGCCTCGTCGCCGTTGGTGTGGGTGTGGATGGTGAGGCCGGCGCGGTGGTAGGCCTCGAAGTCGGCCTCGTACTGCGCCGGCGCCGTGACCCAGATGCCGTTGGGCGCGCCGTTGAAGTGGCCGGGCCAGCGCAGCCGCGCCGAGAAGCCCTGGATCGAGCCGTCCAGCATCATCTTCACCAGGCCATAGCGCAGCCGGTCGGTGTTGCGCGGCATCAGGCTCTTCACATGCTCGGCGCCCAGGGCGGCGCCATGCGTGCCATGGAAGGCCTGGAAGGCGGGCAGGATGCGCACGCCGTAGCCTTCGTCCCCGGTCACGGTCTCGAGCACGCGGCAGTCTTGCTCGGTCAGCTTGTTGACCAGGTCGGTGGCGGTGGTCACGCCCTGCATGCAGGCCAGCCGGCCGAAGGAGCGCACGCCGTCTTCGGTCATCGGCCCCAAGAGGCCCGCGTTGCCGATCTTGCGCAGCACCAGGAACATCGCGGCCGGCTCCTGCAGCTCGCCGGTGGGCTCGCCGGCCGCCTCGCCGTCCGCGAACTTGACCACGCCCTCGACCTCGTTGTCGCGGGTGATCTCGGCCAGCCGCAGCATGGCGCTGTTGACGTTCATCAGGTGGCCGTTGGCATGGCCGATCACGATGGGGCGGGTGCTGCTCGCGCGGTCCACGTGCGCGGCCGTCATGCGCTCGCCGCCGAAGTAAATGGGGTCGAAGCCCCAGGCGATCAGGGGCTCGCTCGCGGGCCGGCCCGCGGCCGTCATCTGCGCATCGACCTCGGCCAGGCGTTGGACCACGGATTCCATCGAGCGCAGGCCGCTCCAGACCTTGCCCTCGGGGTCGCGGCGGTCGAACCAGCCCAGGTACGTCCAGTCCCACATGCTGCCTTCCTTCAGGTGGCAGTGGCCCTCGACCAGGCCGGGCATCAGCACCTTGTCGGCGAAGCGTTCGTCCAGCGTGAAGGCGCCCCAGGCCTGCATGTCCTCAAGCGTGCCGACCGCAAGCACCCGGCCGTCGCGCACGGCCACGTGGGTGGCCTCGGGCTGCATCGGGTTCATGGTGATGATCTTGCGGGCGGGGTAGACGGTGGTGGCGCTCATGAAGAAGTGTCGAATCGAAGAGAAGAGGGAAAGAGGAACGAATGGTGCGCCGGTTTCAGGCCGGCTGGAGCCGCAGGGGCGGCTGCGGCTGGCCCTGCAGCACCTCGACGCGCCGGCAGCGCACCCAGTGGTCCGGCGCCACTTCGCGCAGCGGCGGCAGCTCGGCCTTGCAGGCCGGCTCGGCCACCGGGCAGCGGCCGGCAAAGCGGCAGCCCGCGGGCGGGTCGATGGGGCTGGGCGGGTCGCCCGTGAGCTTGATGCGCTGCGCCGCGCGCCGGCGCCCGCCGCTGACGGTGGGCACCGCCGACATCAGGGCCACGCTGTAGGGATGCAGCGGCCGCGCGAAGAAGCTGCGCCGCGGCGCGCGCTCCACGATCTGGCCCAGGTACATCACGGCAATGTCGTCGCAGATGTGCTCCACCACCGCCATGTCGTGCGAGATGAAGAGGTAGGTCAGGCCCAGCTCGCGCTGCAAGCGTGCCAGCAAGTTGAGGATCTGCGCGCGGATCGCGATGTCCAGGGCCGACACCGGCTCGTCGCACACCACCAGCTCGGGGTTGGTGGCCAGCGCCCGCGCGATGTTGATGCGCTGGCGCTGGCCGCCCGAGAACTGGTGCGGGAAGAGCTGCTGCTGCTCGGGCCTGAGGCCCACCGCCTCGAACAGCTCGGCCACGCGCTGCGTGCGCTCGGCCGGCGTGCCGATCTTCATCAGGTCCAGCGGCGCGCGCACGGTGGCACCGGCACGCTCGCGCGGGTTGAGGGAGGAGAAGGGGTCCTGGAAGATGATCTGCATGCGCGAGCGCGCCTTGCGCAGCGCCTCGCCCTCCAGCGTGCCCAGCTGGGTATCGCCCAGCTGCACATGGCCGCCGCTGATCGGCGCGAGCCGCATCACCGCCAGCGCGGTGGTGGTCTTGCCCGAGCCCGATTCACCCACCACCGCGAGCGTGCTGCCGCGCCGGACCTGGAAGGACACGCCGTCCACCGCCTTCACCACTTCGGCGGGGCGGCCCCAGCCGGCCTTGCCGCGTGGAAAGTGCACCTTGAGATCATTGACCGACAGCAGCGTGTCGGTATCGGCCATGAAGCTCATGCGGCCTCCTTCAGCGTGTACGGCTGCGACGTGGCATGCAGCCAGCAGGCCGCGCCGTGCGGCATCGCCGCGTGCAGGGGAACGACCGCGCTCGGCAGCTCGAACATCGGCGGCACCTCGGTCGCGCAGCGTTCCATCGCATGCGGGCAGCGCTCGCGAAAGGCGCAGCCGCTGCCCAGCTCCCAGATCGAAGGCACCATGCCGGCGATCTCGGGCAGCGCCTCGCGCTCCTCGCTCGCCGTGCTGCTGCCAAGCTCGGGCAGGCACTCGATCAGGCCGCGGGTGTAGGGGTGGCCCGGCTCGCCCAACACCTGGGCGGTGGTGCCTTGCTCGATCACCCGGCCGGCGTACATCACCATCACGCGGTCGGCCATCTCGGCCACCGCGCCCATGTCGTGGGTGATCAGCAGGATGGCCGTGCCCTTCTCGCGCTGCAGGTCGCGCAGCAGGTCGAAGATCTGCGCCTGCACCGTCACGTCCAGCGCGGTGGTGGGCTCGTCGGCGATCAGGATGTCGGGCCGGCAGGCCAGGGCCATCGCGATCATCACGCGCTGGCGCATGCCGCCGGAGAGCTGGTGCGGATACTCGTCGACGCGCCGCTCGGGCGCGGGGATGCCCACCTGCCGCAGCATCTCGATGGCGCGCAGCCGCGCCGCGTGCACGTTCATCCCGGCGTGCAGCTGCAGCGATTCGGCGATCTGGTCGCCCACGGTGAACACCGGGTTGAGCGAGGTCATCGGCTCCTGGAAGATCATCGAGATGCGGTTGCCGCGTACCTCGCGCATGCGGGCATCGCCGGACTTGAGCAGGTCCTCGTCCTGGAACAGCACGCGCCCGCCGCTGATGCGCCCGGGCGGGGAGGGGATCAGGCGCAGCAGCGCCAGCGCGGTCATGCTCTTGCCGCAGCCGGATTCGCCGACCACGCAGAGGGTCTCGCCGCTGCGGATCTCGAAGTCCACGCCGTTGAGCACCTGGGCCTGGCCGCGGCGCGTCCTGAACTCGACATGCAGGTCCTGCACGCGCAGCAGGGGCGGGTTGGAGGAAGGTGCGGGCATGGTCAGCGCTCCCTCAGTTTGGGGTTGAGTGCATCGTTGAGGCCGTCGCCGATCAGGCTGACGGCGAGCACCGTGAGGAAGATGGCCGCGCCCGGGAAGGCCACCGCCCACCAGCAGGACAGCACGTACTGCCGGCTCGATCCGATCATCAGGCCCCAGCTCATCTGGTTGGGGTCGCCCAGGCCCAGGAAGGACAGGCCGGCCTCGAACAGGATGGCCGCGCCCACCGCCAGCGTGGCCGACACCACCAGCGGCGGCAGCGCGTTGGGCAGGATCACCTTCCAGATGATGCGCGCGTTGCCGGCGCCGATGGCGCGCTCCGCGCGCACGAACTCGAGGCCGCGGAACTTGAGGAACTCGGCGCGCGTGAGCCGTGCGGTGCCGGTCCAGCTGACGATGCCGATGGCCAGCGTCACCGTCACCAGCGAGGGCGAGAACAGCGTCACCACCACCATCGCGAACAGCAGGGCGGGCAGCACCTGGAAGAACTCGGTCACCCGCATCAGCGCGGCATCGACCTTGCCGCCGTAGTAGCCGGCGAAGGCGCCCAGCGTGATGCCGATCGTCACCGACAGCAGCGCCGCCACCGCGCCCACCAGCAGGGTGGCACGGCCGCCGTAGATGAGCGTGGTGAAGACGTCGCGACCCAGGTAGTCGCTGCCCAGCCAGGCCTCGTCGCTGAAGGGCGGGGTGAGCGGGGCGGAGCGGATCTCGAAGGGATCGGCCGGGTACACCCACGGGCCGGCGATCGCGACCAGGAGAATGATGAGCAGCATCGCCATGCCGGCGATGGCCGAGGGGTTGCGCAGGAACATGCGCAGCGCCTCGGCGCCGGGGTGCTCGACCTTCGGCGCGGGGCGGGCCGCGGGCCGGGCCGCAGCTACCGAGTGTTGCAGGGTGGCGCTCTTGTTCATGAGGACTTGATCCGCGGGTCGATGAGGCGATAGCACAGGTCGGTGACTTGGTTCATCACCACCACCACGATGGAGGAGAACAGCAGCACGCCGAGGATGGTCGGGTAGTCGCGGCGCAGCACCGAGTCGAAGGCCAGCCGGCCCAGGCCGGGCCAGTTGAACACCGTCTCGACCAGGATCGCGCCGGCCAGCACGTTGCCGAACTGCAGGCCCAGCACCGTCACCACCGGCAGCAGCGCGTTGCGCAGCGCATGCTTGTAGAGCACCACGCGCTCGGCCAGGCCCTTGGCGCGCGCGGTGCGGATGAAGTCGGCGCCCAGCACGTCCAGCATCGAGGAGCGCGCCAGCCGGCTGTACTGCGCGAGGTAGACCAGGCCCAGCGTGACCGTCGGCAGCACCAGGTGGTGCAGCACGTCGAACACGCCAGCGATGCCTTCGCCCGAACCGTCGACCGAGCGCATGCCGGCCACTGGCAGGATGGGCAGGATAGAGGCGAAGAGGATCACCAGCATGATCCCCACCCAGAACACCGGCGCCGCGAAGCCCACCATCGACAGCACGGTGATGAACTGCGACAGCATGCCGTTGGGCTTGCGCGAGGACAGCACGCCCAGCGCGGTGCCGACGAGGAAGGCCATCAGCACCGCGCTCAGCACCAGCAGCAGCGTGGCGGGCACGCGCTCGGCGATCAACGCGGTGACGGGCAGGTTGAAGAAGTAGGAGTAGCCGAGGTCGCCCTGCAATACCTTGCCGAGGTAGACGCCCAGCTGCACCGGCAGCGGGCTGTCGAGCCCGTACTGCGTGCGCAGCTGCGCCATCAGCTCGGGCGACATGCCGCCGCTGGCGCCGGCGATGGTCTCCACCGGATCGCCGGGCGCGGCGTGCACCAGCACGAAGTTGAGGATCACCACCGCCAGCACCAGGGCCAGGCCCTGAAGCAGGCGCGATGCGATGTAGCGCGGCATGCTCGTCACCCGCTCTTACTTGAAGGAGATCTCGTCGAAGGGCGACATCGGCCCCCAGATGGTCTGCGGCACGTTCGCGAGCTTCTTGCTCGCGACCATGTGGTAGGGCACCTGGTTGATGAAGACGATCGGCAGCTCGTCGGTCACGATCTTCGCGAAGGTGGCGTAGTAGGCCTTGCGCTTCGTCGGGTCGATGATGCCGCCGGCCGTGCCGAGCAGCTCGTCCACCTTCGGGTTGCTGTAGGACTGCGTGTTGGTCCAGACGATCGGCTTGATGTTGGTCGACAGGTAGGTGCGGTGCACGCCGATGATCGGGTCGCCCCAGTTGAAGACCATGTCCATCGACATGTCGAAGTCGTGCGAGGCCATGCGCTTGGCCCAGGCCGGGAAGTCGGCCGAGGCGCGCACCTCGACCGCGATGCCGATCTTCTTGAGCTGGCCGCGGATGTACTCGGCCACCGTCTTCTGCTGGTCGTCGGCGCCGGGCAGGTAGTCGATGGTGAGCTTGAAGCGATCGCCGTTGGCGCCGGCCTTGTAGCCCGCGGCGTCCAGCATCTCGGCGGCCTTCTTCAGGTCCACCGGGTAGCGCACCAGGTCCGGCACGGCGAAGGGGCTGCTCGCCACGATCGGGCCGTCGACCGGGGTCGCGAAGCCGCCCATCAGCGCCTTGGTGATGAAGTTCTTGTCGATCGCGGTGGCGATGGCCTTGCGCACCTGAAGGTCCGACAGCGGCTTCTTCGTCAGGTTGAAGGCCAGCCAGTTGATGGCGCCGATGCCCTCGTAGCCCTTGGGCGTGAGCGTGACCTGCGGGTTGGTCGCCAGGCGCTTGAGGTCGCTGGGCACGCTCACGAAGGGCAGCATCTGCACGTCGCCGCGCTCCAGGCCGAGCATGAGGCTCGCCAGGTCGGGCATGCTGTTCACGATCACCTTGTCGAGGTAGGGCTTGCCGGGGAGGAAGAACTTGTCGAATCGCTCCATCACGATGCGCTGGCCCGGCTTGAACTCGACCAGCTTGAAGGGCCCCGAACCCACCACGTCGGTACTGTTGCGCGGGTGGCTCTTGAGGTCCTGGCCGTCGCCGTAGATGTGCTTCGGAAGAATGGGGCACAGGGCCGGCGACATCGCCAGCACGATCGCCGGATGCGGCTTGCTCATGCGGATGACGGCGGTGTAAGGGTCGGGCGTCTCCACCTGCTCCACCGGGCCCATCATGGTGGTGAAGGGGTGGTTGGCCTTGATCGCCATGATCGAGAAGGCCACGTCGGCCGAGGTGACCGGCTTGCCGTCGTGGAACACGGCGTTCTTGCGCAGGTTGAGGGTGAGCGATTTGCCATCCTCGGCGAGCTTCCACGATTCGGCCAGGTAGGGCTGCGGGTTCCACTTGTCGTCGAAGCGCAGCGGGCTGGCGAAGATCTGGGTCGAAGGCACCGCCGTCGCGACGCCCGACTGCACCGCGCCGTTGAGATGCCGCGGCGTCTGCGTGCTGCCGACCACCAGTGTGCCGCCGCGCTTGGGGGCTTCGTCGGCGGCGGCCGGCAGCGCGAGCAGCGCGCCGACGGTGGCCAGGGCGCCCGACAGCATCGCGGCGCGGCGTGTGAAGGTGAAGGTGGGCATGCGTGACCTCATGAAGTTCGACTGGAAGAGAGCGTCCGGGCCATTGCGGCCTCGAAGTCGAAGATAGGCGCAGGGCGGACGCCGGCGAAGATCCACCTGGCGACCAGTTGAAGGGCCAGAAGGGGCGGGTTATTACCGGTATGCACCAGGGCAATGCGCGCTTGCCTCAGCGCGCACCACCAGCGCGCCTACTTCTCGTCCCGCAGCCAATACCACTTGTAGAGCACGCGCTGCCCCATTCGCCGGAAGGGCGCGAAGGCCGGCGACTCGACCAGCCCCAGCACGTTGGGGAAGGGCAGCGGCGACTTGTAGATCGGCAGCTCGAAGACCTTGCGCCCTGCGTCCTTGCCGGCCACGCGCTCGGCCAGGCGCTTGCCGGCCCAGGTCGAGAAGGAGACGCCGTTGCCGCCGTAGCCCACCGCGTACCAGATCTTCTTGTCGGGCTCGGGCTGCGTGATGCGCGGCATCATGTCGTGGCTCACGTCGACCCAGCCCCACCACGAGTAGTCGATCTGGATGCCGGCCAGCGGCGGGAACTTGCGCGCGATCGCGTCGGTGAGCAGCTTCAGGTGCACCGGGTCCTCGGCATCGGCGCCGCTCACCGAGCTGCGACTGCCCAGCTGCAGCCGGTTGCCCTTGAGCAGCCGGTAGTAGAAGCGCAGCGTGCGCGTGTCGGTCAGGAAGGTGAACGACCTGAAGTTGGTGGCCTGGAGCTCGGCCTCGGTCAGCGGGCGCGTGACCACGGAGTTCGACAGGATCGGCATGATCTTGTTCTTGAGCAGCGGCGAGAGCGCCTGTCCCGTATAGCCGCCCGTGCACACCGCCACGCGCCGCGCGCGCACGATGCCGCCGGGGGTGCGCAGGCGGTGCACGCCGTCGATGGTCTGCCAGCCCTGCACTGGGCTCGAGGTGTGGACTTTCACGCCCAGCGCACGCGCCTTTTCCATCAGCCCGAAGGTGAACTTGAGCGGATGGATGCCCACGCCCTCGGATTCGAACAGGGCGCCCGCGGTCTCGCGCTCGTCGCAGTAGTCGCGCCGCACCTCCTCGGCGGTGAGCATGCGCGTGTCGTAGCCGAACTGCTCGCGCATCACGCGCGCCTCGGCCTCCAGGCTGGCGAGCTTTTCGGGCCGGTGGGCGAGGTAGAGGTGGCCGCCGTCGTAGGCGTCGCAGTCGATCTGCGTCGTCAGGTGCCTGAAGTTCTCGAAGCCGGCGCGGATCTCGGCGTCGAGGCGGCGGGCCGTGTCCAGGCCCCAGCGCTGGATCCACTGCGAGCGCTTGAGCCGGCCGCTCGCGTTCTGGCCCTGGCCGCCGCTGCGGCTGGAGCAGCCCCACGAAGTCTGGTTGGCCTCCAGCACCGTGGCCTGGATGCCGTGCTCCTGCGCGAGGTACAGCGCGGTCGACATGCCGGTGGCGCCGGAGCCGATGATGGCCACGTCCACGTCGATGTCGCGCACGACCGGGCCGTCGTCCTCGGGCGGCGTGCCCGCGCTGGCCACCCACCAGGTGGGCGCGTAGGCGCGGCCGGCCCCGGGGTCGGGCGCCACCAGCGGGTCGTAGCGCGGGTCGTAGGGCTTGGGCGCGGGCGCGGCCCGGCCGGCCGTCGAGAACTGCGCGGTGCCTGCGGTGATCGTCATGGCGTTTCCTCGAACCAGGCGCTACTTCGCCGCAGGCAGGTTCGGCCGCGTCTTGCGGAACACGTTCTTGAGCGCGATCTTGCCGTCCTTGAAGCTGAAGACATCGATGCCGTCGGTCTCGATGCGGCTGCCGTCGGCCGCGGTGCCGGTGAAGGTCCACTGCGAGGTGCCGAAGTCGCCGGCCACGAAATGCTGGCCGTTGATCCACTGCGCATCCGGCACCGTCTCCCAGGCCGCGGCGAAGGCCCTGCGCACCGCTGCCGTGCCGCTGTGGCGGGTGCCGCAGGCCTCGGGGCCGGCGGCGGTCTGGAACACGCAGTCCGAGTGCATGAAGCCCATCAGGGCATCGATGTCGTGGCGGTTCCAGGCCTCGCTGAAGGCCTCCAGGGTGGCGATGGTCACGGGGGCGGGCGATGCTGCTGCTGTCACGCGAAACTCCTGTCTTGTCGATGAGCGGAGCGTAGAGAGCCGGCGCGCGCGGTGATAGAGCCAGATGCAGGGATTCGACCGAGCCAGTCGCTTCCAACTGGTCCTAAACTGACCGCACCATGCCCAACCCCCGTGCCATCCAGTGGGCGCAGCTTTTCGCGCTGCCCGACCAGCCCGGCCTGCCGCTGCAGGGCCGCCTGCGTGCGGCGGTGGTGCAGGCCATCCTGGAGGACCGGCTGAGCCCCGGCGCACCGCTGCCCTCGTCGCGCGAGCTGGCGGCGCTGCTGGGCCTGAGCCGCAACACCGTGACCTCGGCCTACCTGCAACTGATGGACGAGGGCTTCCTGGAGGCGCGCCCGCGCAGCGGCGTGTTCGTCGCGCACAACGCGCGGCCGCTCACGGCCGAGCTGGCCGAGCCGCTGGTGGGACGCAGCGGCCAGTCGGGCCAGCCGCCCGAGTGGTCGGCGCGGGTGCTGCGCTCGCAGCTGGACCGGCCCACGCTCTCCAAGCCCGACCGTTGGCGCGACTATCCGTACCCCTTCGTCTATGGCACCTACGACCCGCAGTTGTTTCCCACCGAGGACTTCCGCGAGTGCTGCGCACGCAGCCTGGCGCGCTCGCAGCTGCCGCACTGGACGCCTGACTTCGAGACCGACGACGTGCCCGACCTGATCGAGCAGATCCGCATGCGCCTTCTGCCCAAGCGCGGCGTGTTCGCGCTGAAGGAGGAGATCCTGGTCACGCTCGGCGCCCAGCATGCCTGTTATCTCTTGGCCGAAGCGCTGTTCGACGAGCACACGCGCATCGGCCTGGAGGAGCCCGGCCATCCGCATGCGCGCAACAGCTTCGCGATGCGCAACCCGAAGTGGGTGGAGATCGACGTCGACGAGGAAGGCCTGGTGGTCGATGCGCTTCCGGCCGCCGACTACCTGTTCTGCACGCCGTCGCACCAGAGCCCGACCACCGCCACGCTGAGCCTGGAGCGCCGCCAGTGGCTGCTGCGCAAGGCCGAGCTGCAGGACTTCGTGATCATCGAGGACGACTACGAGGCCGAGAACCTGTATGAAGGCACGCCGATGCCGGCGCTCAAGAGCCTGGACAAGACCGGGCGCGTCATCTACGTCGGCTCGGTGTCCAAGAGCCTGTCGCCGGCGCTGCGCCTGGGCTTCATCGTGGCGCCGCGCGCGCTGATCAAGGAGCTGCGCGTGATCCGGCATGCGATGGTGCGCCATCCCAGCGCCTTCCTGCAGCATGCCTATGCGCTCTTCCTCTCGCTGGGCCACCACGAGTCGCATGCGCGTCGGGTCAACCACGCGATGCAGGAGCGCCTGGCGTTGGCCGCGCAGGCGCTGCGCGACCATCTGCCGGACTTCGAGTTCAGGCTGCCCTCGGGCGGCGCCTCGATCTGGGTGCAGGCGCCGTCGTGGGTGGATGCGGCGGAGCTGGCGTTGATGGCGCGCAGCCATGGGGTGCTGATCGAGGCGGGCGATGTGTTCTTCGCCAAGCCGCCGTATCCGTGCCCCTTCTTCCGGCTGCGGCTGTCGTCGATCGCGGCGGCGCAGATCCCCGCGGGGATCCGGGCGTTGGGGATGGCGGTGCAGGATCTGGCGCAGGCACGTGGGGAGAGCTTCGCGCCACCCCTCGCACCCATTGACTTGCTCCCTCCGTGACGGAGGCTGGCCGGCAGAACATGCCGCTGTCTGAGACCATGGCGATGACGGGCTTCAGCGCGTCGCCGCCGTAATGGGGTATTTCCGCTCAGAAAGCTCACTCAACAGCAGGACCAGCCGGATGGCGCGCGCGCCTCGATGAGGAGCGAGGCGTTTTCTTGGTATCCGCGCTCGGCTTCGTCGACGCCACGAGCCATGTCCGTGCCGATCCACGGAGTTCACGTGCCGCCGCGGTCGCTCAGGGCGTCGCAGGCCCGACATGCCTCAGACTCTAGGAATTCCGTCGCTGCCGCTACCGCAGAGCACGACGGCAATCTTCTCGTCCTCGTGCCGCTCGAAGCAGCGCTCGCTGACGGCCGCCAGCGCCGTGGCCGCGCCCAGCTCGATCGCCAGCCCGGCATGCGACCAGGCGGCGCGCGCCTCGGAGCGGCGGCGCCCGCCGGTGGCCCAGGCAAAGAGGAGCAGGGCGCGGTCGCGCTTTCCGCGCAGGGATTCGTCACAGGTGGCCAAGAGCAGTTGCAGCGGATCCTTGGTGAGCGCGCGCTGGCGCTTGGGCCGCGCGCCGCGCTGGGCGTAGGCGCGGCGGGTGCGCGCGAGGAACTCGCGCACCAGGGGGTCTGCACAGGGGTTCGCGAGCTTCTGGCCGCTGGGCACGCCGGGTGTGGCGCGGCCTGGGCCGACTGCGCCGCCTGGGTTTGCTCATGTGGATCGAGGGACTTCACCGCCCTTTGCGTCTCATCCCGACCAAGCATCCGTTTCACTCCTCGTCCATCATCCGGCTGACCTTGCTTCCGAGCGCACTCTCCGCCCTGAAATACCCCACCACCGTCGCCACGCTCTGATGCCCCGTCATGGCCATGGTCTCGGGCAGCGGCATGTTCTGCTTGCCCGCCTCGGTGACGAAGCCGGCGCGCAGCGAGTGCGCGCTGAAGCGGCCTTCGATGCCCGCCAGCGCACAGCGCTCCTTGACGATGTCGCGCACGGCCGCGGGGGCGAGGGGCTCGCCCAGGTGGCCGCCCTTGCGGATGCGCCGGAAGATCGGTCCCTCCTGGACGCGGTGCGCCTGGAGCACCGCGAGCCATTCGGTCATGGCGGCTGCGGCGCTGCCCACCAGCGGCTTCACATCCTCGGGCCGCAGCTCCCCGCGCTGGTTGGTCTTGGAGTGGGCGAGGGTGTAGACGAAGGCTTCGGCATTCACCCGCTGCAGGTTTTCCAGGGTGGCGGCGGCCACCTCGGAGCGGCGGCGCCCGCCGGTGGCCCAGGCGAAGAGGAGCAGGGCGCGGTCGCGCTTTCCGCGCAGGGACGCGTCACAGGTGGCCAAGAGCAGCTGCAGCGGGTCCTTGGTGAGCGCGCGCTGGCGCTTGGGCCGCGCGCCGCGCTGGGCGTAGGCGCGGCGGGTGCGCGCGAGGAGCTCGCGCACCAGGGGGTCTGCACAGGGGTTCGCGAGCTTCTGGTCGCTGGGCACGCCGGGTGTGGCGCGGCCTGACCCGCCTGGGCCGGCTGCGGGCGCTGAAGCGCGCGTCGCCCCGGTGGTCCCCGCGTAGGCCATCTGATGCGCCTTGGACAGCACCGCGATGCGGTGGATGAGGGTGTTCAAGGCCGGCGGTCCGAGGCGCGCCTTGTAGCCGTTCTTCACCAGCGCCTGGTCGACGTCCGGCGGCAGTTCGCTGACCAGCGCGCTGGCCTTGCGCCGCGGGCCGACGGGGGGTGACTCGCGGTGGCGCGCCTGGCCGGCTTCCTCAGGCATGCCGTCGCCATGCGCGCCGCTATCTGCGTCGCCCTCCGCATCGCCATCCTCGTGCCGGCGCGCTGCGTGGTCGACGATGAACTGGACCACCACCGGCACGGGCACCGGCAATGACAGCGCGTGGCCGTAGCGCGCGGCGTACCAGGCGCACCAGTAGCGCATCGCCGAGCCGTAGGACATGCGTGTATTGACCGATTCGCCCTGGCGCAGCAGCGCGCGCGCGGCGTCTTCGGCGGTGGAGGCCAGCCGTGCGGGATCGAGCACGGCATGGCGCTCGGCCAGGGTGGCCAGCGGATGCTGCGCCGGGGTCGGGGGCTGCGCGGGCGCGCTCGGCCCGTCATTGGCGGGTTGGGACGGCAGCGGGTTCATGGCGAGTAAATTACATATCACGTATGATTTGCTACATCATACATCGATAAGTTCCGATAACCATCCCTTATCGAGGGTAAATATGGGACGGGGCAGGGCGGCTGTTTACGGAAAGTACGAGGGGCAAATGGCTGAAATTCGACAAACACTCTCACGCGGCATCCAGGAAGACGACGTCTGGGGCGCCGCCGACCTGCTGCTCCATGAGGGCCTGCGGCCCACGATCGAGCGCGTGCGCCAGAAGATCGGCCGCGGCTCGCCCAATACCGTCAGCCCGATGCTCGAGCGTTGGTTTGCGTCGCTGGGCCAACGGCTGGTGGGGTCGACGGCAGGTTCGGCTTCGGGGCGTCTCGCCGGCAACGATCCGGACGACATGCCGATGGGCGTTCGCAACGCCGCGCGGCTGCTGTGGGAGACGGCGCGGCGGGAGGCCGAGGAAGTTCAGCGCGGCGAGCTGGAATCGGTGCGGGCGGAACTTCAGACCCGCGAGGACGCGCTGGCCGAGGCCCAAACAGCCCTGGCGCAGCGCGAGCAAGCCTTCGCACAGGCGCGGGTCAGTCTGGACTCGGCGCTGGCGTCCTCTCAGCAGGCGCGTGAAACCCTGGAGCTGCAGCTCAAGGAGCACGCCATCGAGGCACACCGTGTGCGCACGAGCCAGGATGACGAAATCAAGCGGCTGACCACCCTGCTCTCTCAGGCGGGCGAAGTCCAGGAACGGATGCGGCGGGAACACGCCGAGGCGATGGCAGCGCGGGACCAGGATCTGCGCCAAGCCGAAGAGCGGCATGCCGGGCAGGAGAAGCGCATGCTCGCCGAGGTAGATCGCGCGCGCCAGGCGGCCAAGGCGCTGGAGGCCGAACTGGCCAAGGAGCAGCAGCGCAGAGCCAGGGGCGAAGAAGCCGCGGCCAAGCGTCTTGAGGCGGAGCTCGAGAAGCTGAACCAGGTACGCGAGTCCGCGCGCTCGATGGAAGCTGAATTGCGCGACCGGTTAGCGGCGAAAGGAATGGAACTGGCGCAGGCGGTTGCCGAAGGCACCGCCGTCAAGACACAGAATGAAGCGCTGCGGCGACGCGTGGAGGAGGAACGAACTGCACACGAGGCGACTCGCCAGTTCCTTGCCAAGGCGCTTGGCGAACGCCGCCAGTCGTCAAGCGACGCGCCCGTGACGCGTGCCAAGCGCCCGCGAGGCACGAAGTGACCTGCCCTGTTGAGCCTGCAAACCGGGCGACGTGCCATGGGATATTGCCTCCGCACCGCGGAGACTTTCCGGACGAGCTTGGACCTCCCTGGGGTTGGCGCTCCGGGGTCATATGGAAGCTCGGGCAATGCCGCTGGAGTGTTGGCGCCGGCCGAAAATTGACCCACCTGTGAGGGGTTGTGGGTCAAAGTTCAACCGGCGCCGACATTCCACGTTCCTTGAGCTAAGTTGCCGCGTGCCGCTCGGCTACGACCGAACGCCATGGCAGGTAAAGTCTTCAGGCCGTCAGACTGTGGCAGCAGAAATGACGTCGTAACAAGAACCAAAACTCGGAGCCAGCAGAGCGCCCATGGCAGAACATCTCGTCAACTCCTTCGCAGACTTTCACGACATCGTGACGAAGTACAGTGATATAGCTGTCGTGTTTCGCGGCGTTCGAAGCGTCGATTTTGAGTTGCTCCCCAAGATTGGGCGGTACAGAAAGCTTCACTTGACCGACCGACAAAAGGAGGAGCGCCAAATCCTGAAGCTCTTCAAGGACCAGGCCATGCCCCACCTCAACTTCCAACCGGAAGACGATTGGGAGTGGCTGGCTCTCGCCCAACACCATGGGCTGCCAACACGCCTTCTTGATTGGTCCCGCAATCCACTCGTTTCTGCGTACTTTGCCGTTGAGGAATCGCATGACGGTGACAGCGCGGTGTACGCTTATCGGTCATCCAAGAGCCTCAAGGAAAAGCGTGGAAGCCCCTTCGACATCAACAGCGTTGAGCGGTTCATCCCGCGACACGTGACTCGCCGCATTACGTCCCAGGCTGGCCTATTCACTGCGCACCCGGACCCAACAAGGCCATTTGAGAGCCGCGCCGCTGTGGATAGGCTCATCATCAAGCAGGCATTCCGCAAGAACCTGAAGAGCATTCTCTTCAGGTACGGCATTCACCGCGCAAGCCTTTTCCCGGACCTCGACGGCCTGTCCAAGCACATCGAGTGGATGCGCACGGACTCATACTGAGTCTGAACGTTGGGGGGCCAACCCGCGTTCGGTGGCGATGGCTCGTCGACGAGAACGCATTCGAACGGCGCCCTCCACTCATCCGGCTTGTACCCTGCCGCAGCAGGTATCCACGTCCGCACGGTCGAGGGCCGCCTCGCAGCTCTTTGTCACAGCAATGCCGCCCGCGCGCCGGTCCTTACTTGGAATGGCTTGCCTCCGGTCCGGCTTGAGGTCAGCGCAACCGTCAAACGCATACAACTCGTTTTGGAGTCACGCAGTTCGGCCGGGTCTTGTACGAGTTGAACATTAACATCATGTGCGCCAACACCAGCCAGGCCAAGGGCAGGGTTGAACGCGCCAACCAGACGTTGCAGGACAGGCTGGCCAAGGAGCTGCGGCTGCGCGGCATCAGCACGCTCGAGGCGGGCAACGCGTTTGCGCCGCACTTCATCGCCGACTTCAACGGCCGGGTCGCCAAGTCACCGCGGCGCGACTTCGATGCACACCGCCCTCTGCGCGCGGACGAAGACCTGACCTCACCTTCACGTGGCGCGAGCAGCGCAAGGTATCGCTGTCGCTGACGTTGAACTATGCGCGCGAGATCTACATGCTGGCGGACACGGCGGACACGGCGGACACGGCGGGCAACCGGAGGCTGATCCAGCGATACATCGATGTATACGAGTATCCCGATGGGCGCATCGAGGTGTGCGCGGGGGGCCGCGCCCTGCCCTACGTGCGCTATGACAAGCTGCCGCAGATCGACACCGCGGCCGTCGTGGAGAACAAGCGCCTGGATCATGCGCTGCGCGCGGCGCAGGCGATCCAGGCGCAGCGAGATGACCGGCGCTGCACGCCATCGCGAACGAATCAAGGGCAGCCTCCACGGCCCAGGGCGGCAGTACCCGGCACGAGTAACTCGAGACAGTTCAACGTCCAGGACTTTGAGCAGGCCCTGCGCAAGGCGTGCAAATCGATGACGCCCTTGTCGTCTGCTTCGACCACGGCAGCGCGCCCTTCGACGCGATAGCCCAATCAATTCAGCAGCGTTGAACAACCGAACGCGCCGGCCTTCGGCTGGCAAGGCCTGTGCGAGTTCAAGCAAGGCGGCCACTGCGTTCGAGGGGCTCCATCAGAAAGAAGAAATGAATGAAAGGGCCTTCCCCGTCCCGATCTAGCCGCTGCGTGTTGCGGCTGCCGGCAACTGAGTGCCACGATGGGGTTGCGAAGCTCCATCAACTCACTCGGAAAGGGGAAGCCCAATGACCATTCTGTACGTTGGCATCGATCTCGCCAAGTCTGTTTTTGCCGTCCACGGCGTCAACGAAGCCGGCAAACCCGAGCTCGTGTCTCCCAAGGTGGCACGCGCCAAGTTGCTCGAATTGATCGCGTCGCTGCCGCCGTGCGTGATCGGAATGGAAGCGTGCTCCGGCGCGCACCACTGGGCTCGCCTGTTCATGGCTCATGGTCACACCGTTCGCCTGATGGCACCGAAGTTCGTCAGCCCGTATCGCCTGTCCGGCAAGCGCGGCAAGAACGATGCAGCCGACGCGGCCGCGATCTGCGAAGCAGCGCAACGGCCGAACATGAGATTCGTGCCGATCAAGAGCCTGGAGCAGCAATCGCAACTGAGCGTGCATCGCGTGCGCCAGGGATTCGTCGAGCAGCGCACGGCAGTCATCAACCGGGTACGTCGGTTGCTTAGTGAGTTTGGTATCGTGCTGCCGCTGAAGGCATCGACCGTGCGCAGCCAAGCCATGGCGTGCCTGGAGGATCTGCCCGGGTGGAGCAACACTGTCATCGGCGATCTGCTCAGCGAATTGACGCGTCTGGACGAGCGGATCGCGCTCTACGACCGACACATCGCGCAGATGGCGCGCGAAGACGCTCGAGCCCAGCAGCTCATGCGCCTGAGCGGGATTGGCGAGACCACCGCCACTGCGATGCTGGCCATGATCGGAAACGGGCACGACTTCAAGAACGGTCGCCAGTTCGCAGCCTGGCTAGGCTTGGTGCCAAGTCAGTACAGCTCGGGTGGAAAGACACGACTCGGGCACATCACAAAGGCGGGGGATGCGTACATGCGATCGCTGCTGGTCTTGGGAGCCCGATCGATGCTCAACAGAGCCCAAAGCAAGACGGATGGAGTGAGCCGATGGGCCACGACGCTTGCCGAGCGTCGAGGCTACTGGCGAGCGATCGTGGCCATCGCCGCCAAGAATGCCCGCATGGCCTGGGCCGTACTGTCTCGAGGAGAGACGTTCGCAATGCCAGCATGACCGGGGTCGGCAACGACTTGAAGTCTTCGAGCCAACCTTTCGAACCACGAAATTTGCCCCGAGTTTGATTGGCACCGCCGCTTGACGGCTTATTGTGATGAAGCAAGGTTGGACCCGCGCGGGGAGTGCCTGAGAAATGTCGGGAGGTGGCAACATGCCATCCTCGCGAAATGAATGAGGCCCTCGCGCGCGTCTTTCATCAGGGTCCGCTTCAGCGGTTGACCGGCATTTCGCTGCGCGACTGCCCGGCGTGCGCGCGTGGGCAGATGGTGTGCGTGGAGACCTTTCTGCCACAGGCTCTGCCGAGAGGCCCACCTTGACCCCCCATGAGACTGCCGACCCATATCGCCGAGCTCGCCATCGTGTCGCGCCGCCCGAGGGGCGCCGCTGCATGCACGCCGGCCAACGACAAGACAACCCTGCTTCCGCGCGCTTGGCATGTACTGCCGATGCGCGGGAAGCCTGTGATCGAACTGCCATCGGCGCGCACAGACGTGCAGTCTGCGCGCTTTCGCGGCGTTGCCCGACGCTCGAACAGATCGAATCTCCATAGCCTGCGACCGTAGCGGCGGCGGCTCAGTCCAAACGGTCTTTTGCGCACCGGACGCGGAGGTGGCGTCGTCTCGTTCATCAACAGCAGCTCGCCGCGTCCGCCACGCAAAAGACCCTCTGCCTTATCGCGATAGTCGTATTTGCAAAAGGAAACGGACAGGAAAAAGTCATACCGTCCACCGAACAAGAACGTCGTGCGAGATCGCTGGACCCGATTGACATAAGGGACGGAAGCGACAGGGCAAGTCCTGCATTCGTCGCCCATCCCCGCGGCCTTCACTGACTCACGTGTTCGGCAATGTTGGTGGCGCATTCGGCGATACATCGTACTTCTTGACCGCCCATCTCAGTAGCTCCCATTGCCCGAGTTCCTCGCGCGGCGCTTCCGTGTCGCCACGCCGAATCGCGGAAGCTATCGCTGCGCGATCAACGTAAGGCACCTTGCACGTTTCGATCAGCAGACGCGAGAGCTTCTCGTTCGGCTGCACCGCCTGCCGGATGTCGTCCCCAGGTTCGAGCAGGGACGACAGGATTCCCGACATCGCCATCGCACTGGGTCCAGCGCCTATCTTCATAGTCAGCATGGCCGTGGAAACCTTCTCGGTAAGCTGGGTCCGGTGCTCCGTGCTGAGTAGTCTGGTGTGAGCTCTGATGACCGCGGCGATGGCGTTGAGGTCACGGGTGCTTTTTGCGTCACCCATGTTGGTCAGCAGAACCACGATGGACGAATGAAGGGCGGGTTCTTCGCGTCCCTTGAGCAAGGCCGCCAGGATTAAGCGCTTGTGCCGCCCGGTTACGTGGCTGAGCCGGGCAAATTGCCGGACGCGTACTTCGGCGCTGGCGTCGGGCAGCTTGGCTCCGAGGATCGCAAGGCCGTCCTGCACGGTGGCGGGAGATTTCGACGAGCCTCGCAGTCTCGAGGATAGACTACCGCCGTCCTCTTCATCATCGAGCGAGTCGTCGTCACCTAACGTCGACGATAGGACCGCCGCGGCAAGTCGCCTGTCGTCACGAGCGACCGCGGGAAAGATGCCGGCCAGATGATCGAATAGCTTTTCGCGCGCAGCGGCCGGCTGGTGTTCGACGGTGGCGACCAGCGCTGAATTGATATGAGATCCCGACTCCTTGTCCACTTTAACGTCGATCAAGGCCTTGGTCCACGTTTCCAGCTCCGCTGGATCTTTCGCTGCGGAGGTCGAAACCGAGACCAGCACCTCGCCGAGCGTGTCCGATCGCTGAAGGTTCGACGCCCTGAGTCGTCGGACCATGTCCGAAACATTCCTGGCGATTCCGAAGGGACGCGTCGACTCGGCGTCGACCTGGGCGAACTTCGCATTCTGAAGCTCCGCATACTTGCCCAGCAACGCGGTGCCTATGCCCACGGCCTCGCCGGCGGTCGTATAGAGCACAAGGACCTGCATCATCCTTGTCCGCTTGTTCATTTCGATGCGGCTCGTCGCCAACTTGATCGAGGCTATGGAGGCGTCGACGATCTCACGACGAATTGCTGGGGAAAAACGCTTGGCAGTCGCGGCAAGTCCTTTCATTAGGGCTGCGATCTGGTCGTCGTCGTTGAGAGTGACCAGTTGGGTTTCCAGTGCGGCAAACAATCCTGGCAGCTGCCGTTCGGGAACTCGCTGGATCACCCCCACCAGATCGTCGCCGAGCGTCACCAGCTCTTCGGCATCGATGGTCGCGTGAATAGCACGCAGAACACCGTCGGTGCTCGCCGCCTTGCGGGCCCGTATCCTGACCGAAGATCCGCGATTCGCGACTTTCATGCCGTCGGCTTGGATCGCCTTTTCCAACTGCTTTTGCATGCCCGCCAACCGCAGCCTCTCGGATGGCTTCGCGGACTCCATCTCCTGCGCGATCGAAGCATTCCACGACATGACATGATCAATCGGGGCGGCGTCGATGATCTTGCCTGTCACGCCCAGCCTGCCCTCCGGGGAAAGCTTGACCAGCCTGCGGGCCAAGTCGAACCGACGATCGACCTGGGGCTCGGGAACCTTGACGGGTAGCGTTGCGATCCAGCTCTCCTCGCGAAGCAGCAGGGGGTCTCCGAGCCTCGAGGCCTCGCCGATGAGATGCTCAACGAGCCCTTCCTGCCCGTCCCCCCGCCTCATGATGGTTCGAAGCGCCGGAGCCAATGACACGGTTGTCGTCGGCGCGGTCACAGCCCGCATCACAACGACGGACCATGGCTGCAGCAGCGTGTTGGGTATGTTTGCGCTGACGATCTGCGCCTCCTGCGCCAGACGTCCTTGAGCCTCCGGGGTCGACGTCGTTGCGAGCCGCGAAGACCACACGGCGGCAAAACGGGCGATCTGATCCGCGTCGACATGCTTCGCGACCTGCCCCAACCCTTTCAGAAATGCATCGCTCTGTGCTTTTTCCAGCGGTCTGTTCGCGTGGTCGTGCAAGGTCAGCAGCCATCTCTCGCGCTCCTGCCCCCCGATTTCGGCCATGGCACTGCTCAGCAGCGCTGAGCGTGCGTCCAGCAACAGCATCTCACTTCGGGAACCGTCGACTATCTGTTGAACAAGCCGATCGACCCACTCAGACCGCTCGCGAGCCGGCGCCATGGCCGCTGCGGCGCCAAAGTGCGCCGCCAGATCGCCCGGCGAGACAATCGCGCTCTTGCTTTGCAATGCAGCGTCCCAGTCTTCGAATCTGCTCTCGCCCAGCATCCCTAGTACGCTCGCGTCGGCTGCCTTGTCGCGCTCTTTTCCCTGTGTCGAAGAGCGTATCCTGCTGGCGATCTCGCTGCGCAATGCGTCATCCAGACCCACGGCGCCCCGGACCACTAACCCGGTACCGGCAAACATGCTTCGCTGCAGGCGCGTTTCACTCACGCCCTGGAGTGCGAATCTCGCGCGAATCTGCTCGCTGGCCTGGGCCACATCGAACATCTTGTGAGCCGCGCTGGCGGGAAGGGACTCCGTGTTCTCGTTGATGCGGATGTCCGTCCACAGCGATCCGACCTGCGTGTTCAGTTCCTGGTTGTAGGCGGAATAGCTGAAGTAACCCACCGCGACGCTCGCGACTACGAGCAGTGCCGACAATCCGTGCAGCGTGTATTTGCCCACCTTCTCGCGCATGTCGCTCCGGTGAATGAAAGCCGCAACATCGTCGAAGGTGTTGCGCTCCGCGCTCTTGTAGCGGGACGCCCACGCCAGAGTCGGCCTGCCACCCTCGTCACCTAGCCACAGCCCTCGTTTTAACCAGACCATTGCGCGTTGTAGGTCGCCACCACTCAGGAGGGAGCCGGTCTTGAGCCGTTCATCCTTCATGCGCTCTTGCAGGCGGCGGTATTCCCGTCCGCCGTCCGCCTCCCGCGTGACCCATTTCTCGAGCGTCGCCCATTGGCGCATCAGCGACTCATGCGAAAGGTCTATGACGGTGTTCTCGCCGTCGGCCGGCTCCAGCGGCTGGCCGCGATACGTCAAGAAGTTCGCGCTCGGGTCCGAGAACAGTTCGACGATCGGAACATACGTGCGCCACGCACGGCCGCTCCATTCCGCGATGCGCTTCAAAGTCTGCGGCCGCCTGACGCGTTGACCCCCGCCGTCCATCGATCGTTCGTCGGTGATTGCGCGGAAGAGCCACTCGGCGTCGATGCGCTGCGTAGCGTTCAGATGGGTCAGCAGCGTCTCGCCGTGGATCGAAAGCGCGCCATCGACGCCTCCGACCTCGCTCAGGTCTGCCATCGTGACTCGTATCTCCGATCCGGCGGCACGGACCTTCGCCGCGGACCACATCCGGGCCAGCGCGTGCTGCAGGATGGGAAGCTGATCCGAGTTCTTCTGGACGGCGTTGATCAATTCCTCCACCAGCCTGGGTTCTATGCCCCCCCCGAACATTTCGGCCGGTCCGGTCACGACCTCCCGGACCTGGTCCCGGGCCAGGCGTGGCGTCAGATACTGAGCGCGATTGATCGCCTCCGGTAGATCGAGAAAACGCACGCAGTGGCCGAGAAAGTCTGTCCTCATAGTCAAGGTGACGAACAGCTTATTTTCGTGTGCCGATTTCGCAGTCAGAAGCAGATTGACGAAGACGTCCGACTCGTCCGCTTGCGCGTCGCCTGCCTCAGCATAGGTGAAGAGCTCCTCGAACTGATCGACCAGGATCAGAAGATTGAATTCCGGATGTCGGCTCTTTCCGCGCGCTGCATCGACCAAATCGACCATGGAGCGAGGGCCGCGCCGGAGGGCGGTTTCGATCAACGTGACCACCGACTGATCGGGCTGTCGTGCGGGCAAAGGGAGCAACTCATCACCCAATACGTCCGGCTTCAACAACGCTTCCGCGAGGCTTCGTAGCGGCTTCTGGCCGGGCCTGACGACCGCGACCCTCCACCTCGTTCCGGTGCCGACGGGTCCGAGCGGCAGGAGAGGTAGCAGGCCGGCGCGTACCAAGCTCGACTTTCCCGAACCGGAGGGCCCGATGACTGCAAGAAATCGCTCGCGTTGAAGAATCTCGAGCAATCTGCCGACGTGCCGTTCGCGCCCGAAGAAAATCCCCGCCTCGGCCTCCCCGAAGGGGCGGAGGCCGGGATACGGTGACGACGGCGACTGCAGGGTGAACGAATCCTCGTCGTCGATTTCCGTCGGCGGCTGCTCGACGAAGTCGTCGTGCGTAAGGCCCAGCGTCGCCTCATGCATGCCCAGCCTCCAAAACTAGGGCATCGAGGAATCTTTGAACCTCGTGCGCAGAAACGCCCGCGCTACATTCAAGCGGCATGACGCGCTCGTCGGCAATCCGGGGAGACTTTCCGCCCTTGGGCGGCGGTGCATTCAGCACGGCGCCCCAGAGCTTGCGTGACCTTTTCGCAAGCAGGCGCTGGGCTCTCAGATACTGCGCCTGGACCCAGGTCGGCGACTCGGCGCCGTAGACGAGGATCATGGCATCGCATCCGCTGATGATCTCGTCGACTGTTGCCTGATAGTCGCCGGAGGACTGGTTCGCGGAGAGCTGCAACGGAGGCTGGATCGCACGATGCCCTAGCGAACCGATGGTGTCCAGCAGTTGCGTGCAAATATCTTCGTCATCAGAGCCAGCGGCGACGCAGATGCCGAGCGAGATAGTGTCGTCGTGGCCGGATTTCTTCGGCGGCGGTGGCCTGCATGCCGCCAGCACCGCGAGGCGGAACTGTTCGAAGTTCTGGTTCGAGGTGCCGGTGAGGAGCTCCTTGAGCGTTTTATCCTCAAGCTTCTCCATCGCGATCGTCGGAGCGCGCCAACGTAGGACGCGAACGCTAGTGTCCAGTGAGGCGCTGACGTCCATGAGCTGTGCCTGCAGCCCTGCGACCGTCGCATTCGATGTACCTATGGCTTCACCCAAGGTGGCGCCGAAGAGCTGCACCAGCACACTGCATTGGCTTAAGTCTGCCTCGACGGCATTCTTGAACAGCGGGGCCGAATCGGTAGGATAGACTTGTGCCGCTTTCGGCAGGACTTCAATGCCTTCCCTGACGAGCGTCGACTTAAGGAGATCCCATTGCTCGGTCAGTTCCGGAGGTGGCTGCGCAATCCAAACCTTGGCGCCGAGGTAGCGCTGCGGATCCGAGGGAAGTACTGCCCCGTCCAGGCGATTCATTAGCGCGAAGGCCAGTTCGTTGACATTGATCCAGTAGGGGCTGGACTCGTCATCTTTCGGCATCGGATCGCCAAGCAGTTTGGGGGCGGTGGCCCTCGGGTCCTTGGCCCACATCTGGACCGTCTTCAGACTCTGCAATTGCGGATGCCAGGTGCTTCGATTCGTGGTGAACATCTCGACGATAAAAACACTGGCGGGACGTGCCGCCGCCGCATTTTTCTGTAGGAACGTGATCAACTCCGTGGCGCACCAGGGAGACTGCTGGTAACTCCTAGAAAGAAACAGCAGAAGCGTCCTTGCTGACGACGCGGTCCTTTCCAGGAGCGGCGTCACGGCCACACCGGCGGCCAGTTGGTGATCCATGAAGATCGACGCTCCGTTCCCCATCTGCATGGTGAGCTGACGGTCCAGATTGAGAACGAACCGCGTCACCCAGCCCATCTTGCCGTCCAATGCCGTGTCGTCCGCGCGGGCGTAGCTCACAAACACGTCGAAAGGTTCGCTCCGGTTGTCCAGATCGGCAGGCAAAGCCAACGGCATGGTGCGTCCTTAGCTCGAAACGAGTGCGATCGAAGATATTCCAAGTGCAGATCGGCGCAATCCCACGGATTGTCTATATCCAGGCGCGGAGCGGACGCTGCTCCTTCGGCGCGCCCGCGGGGCGGTCGCGAGCTATTGCTTTTGGCGTACTGTCCGTGTCTGCCAAGGCTCTTAACATACGGCGATATCAACAAGCGGGAAGAGGCATGAGCAACGACCCGACAACGTCACCGTTGTGGCCCGCGGACAGCCCAGCCGTAGTCGCGCACATGAGCCTGCTTCAGGGCGTCGTGAACCGCCTGGCCGGCAACAGCGCATCTTGCAAGACTTGGTGCATGACCCTCGTCGCAGCGCTGCTAAGCTTGGCCGGCGCCGCGCATGCGCCTGCGATCGTCGGCATCGCACTGGTTCCCGTGGCCGTGTTCGGCTATCTCGACACGATGTACCTGAGCCAGGAGCGGGCGTACCGCCGGCACTTCGAAAACCTTGCGAAGAAGATCCGGCAGAAAGAGTACACGCTCGACGATCTCTTCGACGCGGACGCGCCGCGCAATGCGGGGGACTTCTGGCATGCCTTGGGCTCGTGGTCGATAGGGCCGGTGTATGCCGGACTCGCGCTGGCCTACTTCGTTGCCCATAGCCTGGGATACCTCGCGATCCTGGCAATCCCGGCGTCAGCCGCGAAGTAAAGGCCCGCATGGCAGTGCCCCCGCGCTTCTTCTTCTCGCATGCCCGCCTAGACACTGAAATGCCGGGGCGCTACCTACTGCGCTTCTTCGAAGACCTCGAGAAGACGGTGGCGGCGTTCCACGCGGCCGCCCTTCCGCTAGGGACCATCGACAAGCGAGTGGGCCACGGCACGGATTGGGATCAATTCCTCAGCAGTGGCCTAATGCGCGACAAAGCTTTCATCGCCGTCCTGACACCCTACTACCCAACCCGCCTAAACTGCGGCAAGGAGCTGGGCGTCTTCCTCCTGCGCAGCCCGAAGCTGGGCGTAACGGACAGCGGCGAGTTGACCGGCGTGAGCAATGTGCTGCCCATACGTTGGATGACACAGGAGGCGTATGCGGTCAACAACGTGAAAGATGCGCTGATCCCCGAAATACTTCGCCTTGTGCAGGACGGACCCGCGGACGATCTGCACGATGCGGAGCGGACGCGAGCCATCGAACGCTACCGCAGGACCGGCATGCAGAACTGCGTGTCGCGCGGGCGGCGCTACTACACGATCCTGCTCGAACTCCTCGCGCTGCGCATCCGCGAGATGGGCGAGCTTCCGCCCGCCGCCGATGCCAGCTTTGACACGGCGAAGGACGCATTCAGCTATGACTGGCGACTGCACTTCAATGGCGCGCCTTCGGACCCGAACTGTTTGCCACCAGTGCCTGCGGCGCCATCGGCCCTCGCCGAACGGCCAGGGGCGTTGAATTCGCTGGTCGCGTTCTACATCACGAAGCGCGCGTACACCGTCGCATCCGTTCGTGGAGAATTTTCCGAGCACTTGATCGCCGAGTCGTTCTCGGGGGTTGCGGCAGCGACGGACCTAGACCTTGCCGGCCTGTTCGCCGACATCCGTTCCGCCGCAATGGACGAAGGGTTGAACGCGTTCCATGCGGCAACACAGCTCCCTTCGCTGCTGGCACATCTCGCCTCGTTGAGCAGCGCGCATGTGCTCGTGGCGGTCGTGATCGATCCGGACCTCTGGCCAGTCGCGCCGGGCGCTTACAACGATGGTCTCATCGACGGCATCGTCGGATCGCAGAATTGGCGCGGGCCGGTCCTGCGGCCGATCTTCGACGGCAGTTCGGCCGGAGCCAATCTTCCGCCGCGGGTCGTGACCCTACCCCGGACGCCTGTCGAGCGCGTCCCGGTGCTGCGCCGCGTGTTCGTCGAGTCAAGGGGGGAAGCGTTGCGCACCAGCAGTCGAGTCAATTTGGAGTCCAAGCGGCTGCCTCTGCTTCGGGGTGTCGGCGGGGAGCGCCCGTGACGCCCAGCCGCGGCCGTATCGTCACCTTCTATTCGTACAAGGGAGGCACAGGGCGCTCGATGGCAATGGCGAACTTCGCGTGGCTCCTTGCGGCCAGCGGCAAGCGCGTGCTGACCATCGACTGGGACCTCGAAGCGCCCGGGCTGCATCGCTACTTCCGGCCCTTTCTGGTCGATCCCGACCTGTTTGAAACGGACGGCCTGATCGAGACCTTCTGGCGCTTCGCCGCGGCGGCGATGGCCAAGTCGCCGTCGACCCCGATGCCGGCGCCGACTCCGGCCCTCGTGGATGAGGACACGCTCGTCGACGCCTTGGAGGACGCAACCGTCCGACTCGACTGGTCGTTTGCCACCGACGGCTACATCGACTTCATCGGGGCAGGGCGACAGGGCGCCACGTACAGCGAACGCGTCAACACCTTCGACTGGACACGTTTCTACGAAATCGGTGGCGACCGCATCTTGCAATCGGCGACGCAGCACCTGCGCGGGCTCTACGACTGGGTCCTGATTGACAGCCGCACTGGCGTATCCGACACCTCGGGCATCTGCACGATCCAGATGCCGGATGCGGTTGTCTCCTGTTTCACCCTTAACCGGCAGAGCATCGATGGGGTCGTAGCCGTCCTACGATCCATCCGATCGTTTCGCAGCAAGAACCTGGACAGCGACAGGATCGACTTCTATCCGATCGCCACGCGGATCGAAAACGCCGAACAGGCGCGGCTCGAAACGGCACGTGCCTATGCGCGCTCGGCCATGGCCGAGTTCTTGCCAAAGGATGCGCAATCGAGCGTGCGCGACTATTGGGACGGCATGGAAATCACCTACCGCCCTTCGTACGCCTTCGAGGAGGTGCTGGCGGCCTTCGGCGATGCCACGGGCGCTGCCGGAGCGGCCGACACCATGTTGTCGCAGGTGGAAGCGGTCGCGCACAGAATCACCGGCGACTCGTCGTTGCGCATGCCCGAAATCATTGACATCGATCGGAACCGGGTCTTGGCGAGATACGCGCTCGACAACGGCCTGGACGACCGTTCGCCCAAAAGCACAGCAAGCGCGGACGAGTCCGGGGCTCTGCGCGACGGCGACACAACGGGCTCGAGTACCGGCAGCATCGCTGCATTCGGCAACGACATCGATTTTCTCCGCGGCGTCTTTGCGAAAGAGCAACTCTGGCGGACTTCCGGATTTCCCTGGCGATTGCTCCTAAGCCGTCGCGAATTGGACCTGTTGACGGACAGCGACAGGAGGAGCTTCGGTCGGACGGTCGCGTACTACGTCCTGCAAAGCCAGCGGGCCGAAGCGCTTTCCGTTTCTGCCAGCAAGGGCTTCGTGATCAGCGTGGGCATGGGTATTGTCGCAGTTGCCATGTACTTCTTCTGGACGGTCCTGGTCGGCGACTATCCTCGAACGGCTTGGGTCTTGATCTTCGCGGAGCTATCCCCAAAGTTGCCGGTGGCCGCGATGTTTGGTTTCGTGGCGTCGTCTCTGGTCGTCAGCAGCATGCAGCGACTCGGGAAAGACGTGCCCTACGGGTTGCGCACGGTCGACGCTTTGGCTTTGGCACTCCTCGGGCCGCTGAAACCGCGTGTCCGGGACTACGAGAACCTTCCGGAGCATGACAATGCGCGTCGACATTTACGGTGACCCCAAGGGCAATCGCAAGGCGTTTGAGAGGGCGCTGCGGGCTCAGTGCCGGCAACTCGGAATCGAGTTGAATACTGTCGCTGCAGGGGACTTGGCAGCAGCAGTTTCCGTTGTTTTTGCCGAGCACGGCGTCGATTGGTCATCGCTCGACCTCGACACTTTCGCGGACCTCGCCTGCCGGGATCGACGGGTGCTTCCGGTCATCGACGTTGCTGCGAATGCGACGCGCATTCCGTCGGCTCTGACGAAGTACAATGCCTTTCTGACGAGCCCTTGGAGAACAGGGTGGCCAACAGGCCTCGTCGACGAAGTTCTGAGCCATGCCTGGCTTCGCCGGCGTGAGAGGAAAGTGTTCGTCAGCTACAAGCGAACCGACAGCGCGGCTCTCGCGAACAGGCTCTATGACGAACTCACGCGGCATGGCTATGTGACTTTCCTCGACGATGTGTCGATCGACAAGGGCACCGACTTTCAGAGCGATCTGAAGTGGTGGCTCAACGACGCCGACCTGCTTCTGGTCCTGCTCAGTCCGAACTTCACGAGTTCCAAATGGTGCCTGGAGGAAATAGCTTTTGCGAGGTCCAGATCGATCGGCTTGCTGGCCGTCGAATGGCCCGATAGTGTCTACGCGCAGAAGATGACCCGCGTCTTCCCCGGCGCTGCCGCTGGCAGCCTACGACCTTCGGTGTTGCAGGCGACCGACCCCGACCAGAGACTTCAGTTGCGGGAAAAGGACTTAGAGGGACTCCGGGACGATCCGTTATGCGATCGGCCGCTGTCCCCCATCGGCATGGAAAGACTGCTTACGGCCTGTGCCCGCCAGCGCTCACTTGCGATTCGGCAGCGACTCGAGGACCTGATCCCGTTGGCCCACGAAATGCTTGATGCGGAAGATAGCTTTCAATCGAGCGAGGAACTGGGAGACTTCAAGTTCACCGACAAACTAAACCGGCGCTGCTTCGTGCGGGTGCTTCCTTTTCGGCCCGATCCGAAGGCCCTTTGGGACGCCTGTAGAAAGGCCAAGGGAGAGGATGTCGGTGGATGCTTCTACAGCGAATGCGACAAGGTCGACGAACGCGCGCGCGCGCTGCGCTGGCTGGCTAACCGACCGCACGAGGAAGCTGGCATGGCAGCCCACAGCCAGCTTTGGGCGTGCCTCGGCGACGAGATATTGCCATGACGACCGGGCCGACCGACATTGCCGCTGCGTCGTCGCCGATATTCGGGTTGATGCTTCGCGTGGCCGACGTGACCGAAGTCGAGGCGTTGCTGGACGATGTTCCGTCCCTGCTGCTTTCGGCGAGCGTTCCCTATGCGCTCGACGAATCGATGTGCGAACCGAAGGACGTCGCGCGACTGCCTTTCCTGAATCAGCGCTATGTCGGCCGCGCTAGGCCCGACCGGATTCGCGCCGCGATCTCCGCATTGACGCGGGTCGCCCTTAATCACGAACTCCGCCTGGTCTTCGGTGCGCATCCCGCGATCAGCCCGATGGTGCTGCAGGCCGCCCGCGACATGCGCGCGCAGGCGAAGAGCATTGTCATCTTCCAATCCGCCGTCTACGCCGGGCGGTTGGCCCAGTCCACCCTGGCGCTCGCCCAGTGGGACGCCGGCGTGCTGATCATGACTGCGGACCAAAAGGAGAGCGCGTCGAGCAGGCGAAATCCGAAGAGCCTGGAATTTATGCGAAAGGCCATGGTCCGCGTGCCGGGACTGCTGGGCGCGGTGTTCGTCGGCGGCATGCAGGGGGTGGAGCGCGAAGCGCAGCTCTTTCAGAAGGCGCATCCGAGAAAGAAGCGTTACGCTATCGCGTCCACCGGCTCCGCGGCGGAGTCGCTCGCCGACGACGATCCCAATGCGTTTCGCGGCACGCTGAGCGACCCTTCCCTGCTGGCGGACATGCGCTCCTACAGCGTCGTTGCACGCAGGATCGTTCTGGATCTGCTAGGGCCACTTCCGATCGCGACCTAATCGACAGACATCATCTTCAGGCAGCGCGCGTCGTGCGCCGACGGAGTATCGCCCACAGGGTCGGTGATCGCTGGCTCGAAAGGAAGAACGCACGAGTCGAGCCACCGCTTGCGTATCCCGCGATCTGGCCACGCATAGTCTACATAGGGAATGACATGGTGCGCGGCGATGTATCCCCAATTGATCAACCTGGCCTGCAGAGAGTCGGGCATGGCGCGAAACTGGGTCGGTATCGCGGAAAGCGCGCGAACTTCGTCCGTCATCCATCGCGCCTCGGCCGGGCATTCAAACCCAAGGTATTTCGGACGTCGGCGCACGCTCCAGTAGGCATAGGCATCGGACGCTGAGTCTGCACCCGCCCTGCGTCTAGCGGACTCCAGGGTGGCTGGAATATCGGCGGTGGTGCAGGAATCCGCCGGCGCCGAGACCTGCCACGAAAATGCCCTCAAGCGCAGACTCCCCGCACGAATGATATTCGCTACGCGGATCTCGTCCGGCTGATCGGACATGAGATGGAGTACCCGGAGGCTCTGGCTGAGCCAATTCCCGGCGGGGCCTGCATCGAGCGCTGTTGTCGCACCGCCGTCGGAAATGAGCGTCGCCGTCGCGTGTGCAACACCGTTCAGCCTCCTCAGTCGATTGATCTCCTCAATGGTTCCGATGCCGAGATTGTCCCGAACTCTGCGATCGACGAGATACACCCTCTGCCGGAATGCGGCCAGGCCGTCGCGATCGTCGGGGAGCACGCGTCCCGGCTCGTTGCTATAGGCGATGCCATAGGGGTTGTCGTGGAAATCGCTGCAGTTGTGCCAGTCGGATCGGACATCCGTATCGGACAAGTCCAACTGCAGCGGCGAAAGCACCAGCGGGAAGCCACTCGAGGCGGCAACCGCCTCTGACAGAAGCGTCTTGCGCGGCGCGGTCCAATGTGTAATCGGACCGCCGATCGCGGAAGACCTGAGCTGCCACAGTTCGCCGGTCTGCAGATTAGTCGCATTGAAAACGAAGAGCGGCAGCGGTCTTCTTCTGTCGTCGAGCGGATCGGTGTGGCCACTGCCGGGCTCAATGTCGGCAAGAAGCGCACGATGGAACAGTCGCGAATCGAACTGCTCGACCTGCTCCTTCGCGCTTGATGCAAATGGAAAGAAGCCGCGAATCACGACAGCGGCGCCCAATACTGCCAATGTCAACCAACCGCGCCGCCTTGATCGAAGTGCGTCGGTGCGCGGGCGGTCGGTGCATTCTCTCCAGGATTCGGCGCGCTCGAGCGTTTGCAATCGTGCACGCCGCTGTGGAACTAATGCGGGCTTGTCATCCGGGCATTGCAAGGCCGGCAGCCTTGACCGGCGAGGTTCATTGCGCTCCACCTTCGTACCCTCTTCCTAGTGGCAGGCATATCTCGAGCCAAGATGATTCGCCGCGTCTATACGGCATCCGGATACCTGGAAGAAGGACTGAAGGGCACTCGTCGCGATAGCTGCATTCTAGCTATGCCCTGGATGGAGCACCGACTACCTATGACGCGTTTACTTGCGTACCGGGGCGTTGCGCCCGAGCGCGGATCGGCATGCTTGATCGACTTGGCTGGAGTGATAACCGCACGCCCATCCACCCTAGTCGCTCTCGGCGGCGCGCCCACCTCATCGTTCTCCTTGGCCGCCTTTGCCGCGGTGGCCTTAAGCATCTCGCGCACGGTAGTACGGCCGATGATGGAAATGATTGAACTTGGTCATGTTGTTCTCCGAGGTGTGAAGCCGGGCGTCGGTTTTAGCTCAGCACGGACGACGCCGCTGCAGGTCAAACGTCACCGCCGTCCGAAAGTGGCACTGGGCCGGCGCAGGCACTGTAGTCCGCTTTTCTTTGTGGCCTGCCGCTGCGTCCCTTGTCTCGTGACCTCCATGGCTTCCGGAGCCAGCCTCCAGAAGCCATTCTGGCCTTGCTTCAGTATGGAGGCGAGCGATAGAACGCATCGTTGACGCGCATCTTGCTGTTCGATGTCCGGAGGTACGGGGTATGGTTGCGCGCTCGCCGGTCCGTCCGAATAGTGCGTGCGGTGCTGCTTCACTGCCTCGCGAAGCTCGTTTATCGCGGCACGGGGGGTGGCAGCCGCGGCCTGCAGGCGCCCGACCGTCATGCACGCGACGAACTGACCTCGCGATGCGAACAGCCAGAACTTGTTCGGCCGATCGCTGTGTAGCAGCTTCAGCATTCGGGTGTCGCTGGTCTCGGGCTCCAGGTCGTTGACCCATGCCATCCGTCGAACGCGCTCCAGGTTAGGCACGGACCACAGCACGCCAACCCAAGCGATTGAAAGTACTGGCACGCAGCGGGCGTCGACTAGCGAGATGCCCACGGAGGAAAGTCCTGCGCCAGCGCCGACTCCCTGTTTGCACTGATTGGCCGGGTGATGTCGCGCGGAAAGAAGGCAGCCCGAAACGAGCCAATGCGGCGAACAACGCCGTCCATGCAAGAGTCGCTGCATGGGCCCACTTCACTCGAGTTCGACCAAGAAGGTCAGATTCGCACCCGTCGCTTCCAAAGAATGGATCGACAGCCCCGATGGAGTGCCATCCCACCATGGGCTTCCTACCTTGGCACCCTTGCCGAACACCGGTCCCGACGACACGCCGAACAGATCCTGCGCATCGCCATCATCCGAACCGAGCCGAAGTTCGTCCAACCCATCGGCCTGCAACAGCGCGCACTCATAGTGCTGATGCCCCTCGGGCGCAGTCTCCGAGTGTGTATTGCTGCCCAACTCGTCGACATGCCAGATCGCAAGCCCGTCGTTCATCAACCCCGCATCGCGCCCGACCATGCGCCGCGCCTCGACGATGAAGTATTCCGTCGCATTGCGGCGGTGGATGAAGAAGCGATTGGGTTCGGCCGCGCTCAGCGTCTGCCTGCCCGCCGCCAGCGGTACCGCTTCACCCCAGCCGGCTTTGAACTTGAGATACGCACCCACACGTGTCGGGTTGGTGGTCGTGGTGTACGAACCCAGGCACATTAGGCAGTAGCGACCCACGCCCTTGCGCGTGTTGTCATACTGGTACAGATCCGGAAAGTCGCACAGCATGTGCCCGTTCTCGTGGCAGTACACGCCCAGAGTCAGTGCGTCGCCCGTGGCCGTCACCTGGTAGTCGAACGCACTCTTGCCCGGCGCCAGGGGCAACGGATGGCTGAGCCGTGAAGAGTGCGGCCACAGCCCTTGGCCCCACTCGTTGACCACATCGCCCGCGTAGAACACGTTCAATGCATACACGCCACGCTGTGCGTCAACCGTGAGCGCCGAGAAGTCCAGCCCAGCGTCGCGATGCGAAGTGAGGGCTTCCACGATCAGTTCGCGCGCACGCTGGCCGAAAGGCAGTGTCTTGTCGACATAGTGCGCATGAGACTGCTTCGCGGTATAGAGAGGCGCAACCACCGTACGGTAGCGCAGCCGGCCGCCCGAGACGTCGTGGTAGTAATCGAACACCGAGCCGTTGTTGCCGAAGCCGTTGTAGCCCGGCCTGTTGCAGAAGTCATCGATCTCCTCGCGCGAAATCGTCGCCGGCACGTCCGGAAACGCGATCGGCAGGCACAGCCCAGTGAAGTCTCCTACCGTCTCGCGCTGCGGCGGCGCTCTCAGGCGGCCATCTGTCGCCACCTGCTCGCGTAGCCGCTGGCGCTGCTGTTCGTGGCGTACGCGCCAGCGTGGTTCCGGCAGGCCGTCGGCCGCTGTGGCCGGCGTCCCGGCCGTCGACGGGGAGACCGCACGAAAGAAGCCGGTGATCGGATCGCGGACTACCGGCGTGCCGGCGGCCGTCCGGAACTCCGCGCGCTGCTGGTCGCCCCAGCCCTGCACTGTCAGCGTGCCGCCGTCCGGTTGCGCGAAGACGAACTCCCTGGCGAGGAAAGGAACGGACATGGCAGCTCCTCGAATACAAAGTCGGGCCACTCTGAACCGATGCGAATACGCGCGCAATACCTCGTTTGGTGGACGAAGCGCCCGGCGTAGAAGCGTCCAATACCGATCGTCGGAGGTGCACAACTCACCTTGCGCGCCACCACGGTTCAACAACGCCTGGAGGTCCCCATGGCCAAACTCGCCTTGTGCATCGGCATCAACAACTATCCCGGCACCGACATGGATCTGGCCGGCTGCGTCAACGACGCCAACGACTGGGCCACCGAGCTCGCTTCGCGCGGCTTCGAGGTCACGAAGCTCATCGATGCGCAGGCCACCAAGGCGGGCATGGTTGACGGCTTCAGAAAGGTGATCGGCGCGGCGGTGCGCAGCGACGTGGTGGTGATCACCTTCTCGGGCCACGGCACCTACCAGTACGACATCGACGGCGACGAGGAAGACGACCTAGACGAGGCGCTCTGTCCCCACGATATCCGCGCCATCGACGCGGCGCTGATCGACGACGAGATCCACGCGCTCTTCAAGGCCCGCAAGGACGGCGTGCACATCGTGCTGATCTCGGACAGCTGCCACTCGGGCACTGTGAGCCGCGCGATCCCGCGCAGCGGCGACGTGGAAGCTGGCCGGGCCCCGCGCTTCATGCCAATGGAAAACTGGATGTCGCCCGAGCACTTCGCCAAAGGCGGGCCACGCGGCGCGACGGCGCCGCACGGTTCCGCGCACGTCGCATCGACGCCGTTTACCGATGCGCCGCAGGACGACGCGGGCGACGTGCTGATGGCGGGCTGCGAGGAAGGCGAAGATCACTTCAGCTACGACGCCACCTTCATGGACCGCCCGAACGGCGCTTTCACGTTCTACGCGCTGAAGGCACTGCGCACCTTGAGGTCAGGTGCGACCTATGCCGACTGGCATAGGGCATTGAAGGACTCGCTGCCGTCCACGCGCTATCCACAGACGCCGCGGATCCAGGGTACGGAGACTTCGACGGGCCGCGCGATCTTCACCTAAGGCCCCCCACATGAAAGCCGCGCGGACTACCAGAACAACGACGACGAGGACACTATGTCGGACCCGATCGTGCTGAAGATCACCGGGCGCAAAAGCGAGAAGCCCGAGGTGCCCTCGCTGATGCGCTCGTCAACGCGCAGTGTGGACGGTCGTGGGCCAGATGCCTACTTGCCGCCCGAGTTGCTGAAGGCCAAAACCGCTATCGACGTGAGCGCCAGCACGCGCGGCTCAACCGCGACCACGGCTGAGCAGCTCGAAGCCGCCGATGACGAAGTGCTGGTGATCGAGCTGGCGGACGGGGGCACGCTCATCACCAGTCCCTCGCGAATGAAGGCCGCGCTGCAGAGAAACCGGCCCGACCTGGTAGACGACGCGGGGCATATCCTGTTCGACCGAATGAATGTCGAAGGTGCCTTGCAGCAGCGCAGCATTCTCGGCGGTGCGGCGGGCTCTCTCGTGACGCGGGTGGTGGCACTGGCAGTGAACGTCAGCGGCGACAAGCTGATCAAGGAAGCTGAAACCAAGCTCGCCGAGCTTCTTAGCAAAAAAAAGCTCAAGGCGGACGCGACAGGCGCGGCCGCGCTCGGCGTGAGCTGGCTCGGCACCAAGGCGCTGATGTGGGCGGTCGAGAACCGGTTGCCGCGCAAACCCGGCCTCTACCCCTGGGGCAACGAGAACGAACTCGCAGCTACTGCTGTAGCGCCCGGCGGCATAGGCAGCAAGATGCTTGGCGAAGACGGCAAGCCCAGGCGTGCACTGATCTTCATACACGGCACCGGCTCAAGCACCCTCGGCAGCTTCGGCGACCTGCAGCGCAACGACCGCGGTCTGTGGACGAGGCTGGAGAGCCGCTTTCCGGGCGGCATATACGGCCTGGAGCACTACACGCTGTCCGAAAGCCCGATCGAGAACGCATTGCAGCTCGTCGACGCACTTCCGAAGGGCGCACTGGTGAGCCTCGTCACGCATTCGCGTGGCGGACTGGTCGGTGATTTGCTGTGCCTGCGCGACATCGACCAGCACATTGACACCTACGGCTTCGCCTTCAAGGACGCGGGCGATCCGCAGGACGCGCAGATCAACGTGCGCACAGAACTCGACGAAGCGCATGCCGAGCATCGCGAACAACTGAGGAAGCTCTTCCAGGCCTTGCGCGACAAGGCACCGGAGATTCAGAGCTATGTCCGGGTCGCCAGCCCCGCCCAAGGCACCAAGCTCGCTAGCGGCAACTTCGACGTTTTTCTCTCGGGCCTGCTCACGCTTATAGGCCACGTGCCGTACTTCTTTGGCAACCCACTCTATTCGGCATTCAAGCGCGTGGTAATTGAGATCGCCCGCAACCGCACCAACCCGCATCTGGTGCCCGGCATCGAGGCAATGCTGCCCGATTCGCCAATGGCCGCGCTGCTGCGCGACGGTGCAGTGCAGCCGGGCATCGCCATGGCACTGATCGCCGGCGACATTCAGGGCGGCAACCTCCTGATGCGCATGGGCGTGATGCTCACCGACTTCCTGCTGTTTGAGAACACGGACAACGACCTGGTCGTCAACACCGCCGCGATGCTCGCGGGCATTGCCACCAAGACCAGCGCACGGGTGCTGTTCGATCGCGCGGCGGACGTGTCGCACTTCAACTACTTCGGCAACCTCGACACGCGCAGCGCCATGCGGGACTGGCTGCTCGCCGACGAGCCGAAGGCTATCGAGGCCTTTCGCGAACTGCCGTCGCGCTTCACCACGCTAGACGCTGCGGGCTTCGGCAAATCGCGCGATGCGGCGGCGGCGGCTGCGCTGGCAGCCCGGCCGGTTGTCGTCGTGCTGCCGGGCGTGATGGGCACCTGTCTGCGCGCGGACGATGCACTCGTGTGGTTGAACCCTCTGGCGCTTGTCAATGGCGGCGTGAAGAAGATCGCCTTCGGTGCGCCACAGGTCACGACCGGCGATCTCTTCGGAATGACCTATGGCGCCATCTGCGAGCGCCTGGCCGAGACGCACCGGGTGGTGCCCTTCCCCTACGACTGGCGCCAGCCGCTGGACGTGCTCGGCGAGCGCCTGGGCGAAATGCTCGACGGGCTGCTCAAGGACACCGAAAGGCCCGTGCGCCTGCTCGCGCATAGCATGGGCGGACTGGTGGTGCGCTCCTGCATCTACCGCCGGCGCGACGTAATGGACCGGCTAATGGGGCGCGAAGGCGCGCGGCTCGTGATGTGCGGCACGCCGCACCAGGGGGCGCATTCGATGGTTGAGAACATGCTCGGCAAGGGTGGCGCGCTGCGCACGCTGGCGCGGCTCGACGTCACGAACGGCTTGCAGAGCGTGTTGGACGTGGTGGCCGGCTTTCGCGGTGCATTGCAGCTGCTGCCGCGGCCGGGCTTCGTCGACACCTTCGAAGGCCAGGACGATGGCGGCGAGACGCACGCCTACGGCGAGCCGAAGACCTGGATTGACCTGCAGGCCGTCAATACCGACCTCTGGTTCGGCGACAAGATCTGCGCCCTGCCGGATGCCATGGCCCTCAAGGAGGCGAGCTGGTTGTGGTCCGAGGACGCGAAGGCCCGCGCTGCCGCATCGCCGCCGCTGCCCGACAGCGTCACGCCGGCCCTGCCCGACGCTTATCGCGACAAGTCGATTTACATCTTCGGCGTCGCGCCCGCGACGCCCTGCGGCGTGCGCCTCGAGAAGCGCGGTGACAAGCCGCGCCTGCGCATGGTAGCCACGACGCGCGGCGACGGCACCGTCACTTGGGACTCAGGGCGCATCGGCGGCATCGGTAGCTTCTACTACCTGCCGGTGGTGCACGGAGACCTGCTGTCCACTGCGGGCAGCTTCGCTGCGCTGACCGAACTTCTGCTGAATGGCGCCACCAATGCGCTCGACCGCAACCCGCCCAAGACGCGCGATGGCGGCGCCGAGCGCCCCACCAGCTACGACCCTGGTCCGCCGAGCGCCAGCGACGCCGTCGATCTGGCCGCGGCCTTCACCGGCGGCACGCCCGGCAGCGGCATCACTCCGCGCGCCAAGGTGCGGTTGCAGGTCAACCTCAAGGCGATGGACCTTCGCTTCCTAGCATGCCCAATCATGGTCGGCCACTATGAGAACGACTCGATTGCCGGCACCGAGGCGCTGGTAGACACCGAGCTCATGGACGGCCAGCTTGCGCAGCGCAAGGCGCTCGACCTCTACGCCGGGCCGCTCGGCACCGCCGCCGTGGTGCTGCGCGCCCCGAGTGCGCTAGACCGCCGGCGCGGCGTTCTTACCGGCGCTGTGGTCACCGGCCTCGGGCGCTATGAAGGCAACCTGACCCAGGACGCGCTGATGCTTGCGGTGCGCGCCGGCGTGATGCGCTTCCTGCTGCAGGTCGTCGACGTGATGGGCCGCGAAGATCGGGAGGTGTCGCTTGCCACCCTACTGCTCGGCTACAACTCTTCGGCAAGCCTCAGTATCGCGGCATCGGTCGAGGCCATCGTGCGCGGGGTGGTCGATGCCAACGAGAAGTTCCGGCGCACCACCGGCCTCGCCGTGCGCATAGCGCAGCTCGACCTGGTCGAGCTGTACCTCGACACTGCCATCACGGCGGTCTACGAGCTGCGCCAGCTCGCGCCGCGGCTCCTGACCATGGCCGCTAGCAAGGACACGCTGCTCACCTGTGGCAGCGAGCTGATCCAGGGCATCGGCGTGCGCCAGCGGCTCTTTGACAACCGCGGGACGAGCACCTGGCCCCGACTGATCGTCACCGACGCCGAAGACCCCAATGCCGAATGCCCGCCGGGCTGCACTGGACAGCCTCAACGGAGAAGCGGCTTGGCCAACCGCCTGCGCTTTCTGTACGTCGGCCAGCGCGCGCGCGCAGAAACGGTTGTGCAGCAGCGTCAGCCTAGCCTGATCGAAACACTGGTTCGGCAGCAAATCACGCAGACCAGCTGGAACCAGGACTTCGGCCGCATGTTGTTCCAGCTGATCGTGCCGCCCGACTTCAAGGACGCTGCGCGGCAATTGCAACGCGTGGTATTGGTGGTCGACAGCGCCACCGCGAACTTGCCCTGGGAGCTGATGCTTACCGACCCGCTCTTCACGCCCGCTGCGCAGGGTGACGGGCCGCTGCTGCCGCTGGCAGTATGCACGCCTGTGGTGCGGCAGCTCTCGTCGTCGGCGTTCCGGCGTGACGTGCGGCAGAGCGTCGCGCGCAACGCCTACGTGGTCGGCAATCCCTCGGTCGAAGGTTTTGCCAAGGCCTTTCCCGATCCGGCAGAACCGCGGCGCAAGGACCCGCCTGCACTCGGTGCCGCGGAGGAAGAGGCAAACGCGATCGCGACGCTCCTCGCGAGCATGGGATACGAGATGAGCCGCGCCATTGGCGCAGACAACCTGGCGACCGACGTGCTGTCCAAGCTCTACCGCAAGCCGTACCGCATCCTGCACGTGTCGGCTCACGGCGTGTTCGACCTGGCCCACGTCGACGGGCTGCGTCGCAGCGGCGTAGTGCTCTCGGGCGGGCTGCTGATAACTGCGGCCGAGATCGCGGCGATGGAGTCTGTGCCCGAGCTAGTGTTTCTCAACTGCTGCCACCTCGGGAAAATTGATGCCACGCACCTACCCGAGGTGACGGTGCGCGATGGCAATAAGCTCGCCGCGAGTGTGGCACGCGAGCTGATCGACATCGGCGTACGCTGCGTTCTAGTGGCGGGCTGGGCGGTAGACGATAAGCTGGCTCAAATGTTCGGCGAGGTGTTCTACAAGTCGCTGCTGCAATCGCGCCGGCCCTTTGGCACCGCTGTGTTCGACGCGCGCCAGGCGCTGTGGGCGGAGCGCTCCGGCAACGTCACCTGGGGCGCCTTTCAGGCCTACGGCGACCCGCTGTGGATGGCCGAACCTGAGGCGGACGGCGGCGGCGTATCCAGGGACGGCGAGCCCTTCGTCTCGCTGGATGAAATGCTCGACGAACTGGCGCGGACGCGCGTCGAGGCCTCGCGCCGTCCCAACGGCCAGCCCGACAGCCGTCGACAAGCCTTCGTGAAGGCCATCGAGGATGCCCGCGACAAGCGCTGTCCTCCGGCTTGGCTGCGGCTGCCAGCGCTGCAGTCCGCCCTGGGCGCCTCATGGCGCGACCTGGGCTGCCTCGACGAGGCCTACCAGGCGCTGCGGATCGCCGTGCGAGCTGTGGACGTGTTGGGCCGCGTGCCGATACGCGACATCGAGCAGCTGGCGGCAGTTGAGGTCGAGCTCGGCGCGAGCAAAGTTGAGAAGGCGGTGCAGCGCATTCGCGCGGACCAGGGCAACCGCAAGGGGTTCGACCAGACGGATCTGAACGAGGGCCATGCGCTGATCCAGCGAGGCATCGACCGGCTGGAGTCGCTCGACCTTCTCATCTCCGATGGCGCCGGCGCCGGCGACGCACAGGCGGGCGCGGCTTCTGCGGTGAATGCCGAACGCTTCGCCACGCTCGGCAATGCCTACAAAACAAAGGCCACGGCGATCGCGCTGCAGTTGTTGCGCGTCGACGCGGACGAGGCCCTGCGCAGGGCATGGGCCGACGAGATGGACAGGTCCGTGAAGGCCGGCGTAGACGGCTTGGCGCGGGCGCAGGGGACGCCCGGCGCCGAAGGCTTCCGGCCCTACTGCGTGCTGAACGGGCTTGCGTTGCGCGTGGCGGGAGATGGCTGGGATGACGCAGCAGAAACATCCGCAGCCGTGGCGCTGGCGCGGCAGTGCGGTGCGGCCGCGTCTCGCGCCCTGACCGCCGACGGCGACCCCTGGGACGTCGTAGTGAATCCCGAGTCGCTGCTGGTCGAGCGGCTGCGCGATGGCCAGCTCGGCCAGCCCGGCGACGCGGGTAAGGAGGCGCTCGACGAGGTGCTGGACGCTTATCGCGCCGCGCTCGACAACTTGGGCCCAAGGGCGCGGCACATCGACGCCGCGGTCGCGCAGATGGACATGCTCGCGACGCTGTTCGACGCGCGCTTCCGGCTGGGCAAAGGCGAGTCATACCAGCGCATGGCCGGCGCCCTGCTCGATGTTGCCGGTCAGTTGCGGCCTGGGCGCGACGTACGCGACGACCGACCCAAGGAAACGAAACCTTTGGCGGCAACTGCGAGCACGTAACTCGACATAGTCGGGTTGAGCAATAAGGGGTAATCGTATTTTTTTGACAAATTGACACGGTCGTAGTTGTCGCCGACGCGCGCACGCTTTCGACGGAGTGACCGGAAGCCGCAGCCACAACGCGCGCCTAAGGAGTAGATTGGCGGGCCGCATCCCTGTGGAGGATCATGCCGTGTCGTTCGCCCAGCGCTTCATTGGCGCGGAAACCCTTCCCTCCAGGATGTCCGAGCTCGATGTCCAACAGTTCTTCAGCCTGAGCAAGGACGACATCTCCGCGGTCTGCGAACGGTTCCGCGACGACCGCCGCGTCGCTGCAGCCATCCAGTTGCTCTTTCTGCGGGCGAGCGGCCGCCCCATGGACCGATTTGCCACGGTACCGAAAGTCCTGCTGCGTTCAGTATGCGAAGCGGTCGCCCAGCGTGAGCATCGCCAGTCTGCGATCACTCTATGAACGTCGCCAGACGTTGTACGAGCACCAGGCCTGGGCCCGCACGTATCTTGGCCTGGGCGACTTGGATGAGGTCCAACTGCAGAAGATCGACCAGGTTCTCGCGGTCGCTGCCCTCGAGGCCGCCCACCCTGACGACCTGATACGAACCGCGCGCATCTGGCGGTACGGCAGGCGAATCATCATCCCGGGCTCACGCCGAATTGCCGACTGGGCCCGAAAGGCGTTCGACGCCACGGAGGCAGCAATGGCCGCAACGATCGAGGCGGCAATTGGGAGGGCGGCGCTGCGCCAAGCCATCGACTGGGCCTATGCACCCTCCCCTGCGGCCTCAGGCAGTCATCTGGAGTGGCTCAAGACACCGCCTCAGCGCCAAGCCCCGAGCACGACCGAGCAGACCCTGGAGAAAATCCGCGCTCTCAAGGCCTTGGGCGTGCACAACTGGGCGTTGGATTCCATCGCCCTGAGCAAACAGCAGGCCTATGCGGCGCACGTCCAGATGCGCCGGCCATCGATGACCGCTCGCATCGAACAGCGACGCCAGATCGTCGAGGTTGTCTGCTTTCTGCACGCCACGTTGATGGAGTTGACTGACATCGCGCTGCTGCAGGCTTCGCGGCGCAGCCAGGAACTGTTCCGGCATGCTGCGGAGCGTGTCTTCAGGAGTCGCGCCCGAAACAACAGCGCCACGCTGGAGCAGGCCGTCAGAGCGAGGGCCGTGCTTCGTGACGAGACGAAGTCGTGGCGCGAACGTGTGCTCGAAGCTCGAAGCCTCCTCGACGGCATCGGCGACGCAGGGGCCACCTCATTCGCCTCGCAGGTTCGTCGAGCTCTTGCTGAGGACAGCCGCCGCGTTCACGCGCACTTGGCAGGACTTCAAGCCATCGACTTCGCCGGAAGACCTGGTGACCTGGCATACGAGCAATGGCAGGCGTGGATGAAGCTTCAGGCGATCGGCGGCCGGGAGATTCCGGCGGACTTCAAGCGTCCATCGGTAGGGCTTGCATGGAGCGCGATCGTCACCGATTTGGATCCTCGGTCCCGCTATCGCGCGTTCGAGGCCAGCACGATGATGGCCCTGCGCAAGAGCTTGCGGCGCGGCAGCGTATGGGTAAATCATTCGATCGGTCACCGCTCCAGCCAATCCATGCTGCTCGCCGACGCGGAATGGACGAGGTTCAAGGAACAGCATTACCAGATCCTTGGGCTGCCAGCGCAGGCCAGCGAGTTCCTGGCGCCGATTCTGGCCACGATGTCGGTCGGGGTGTACGCGCTTGCCGAAGCGGTCGAGCGCGGGAAGGTGAACATCGACACCAAGGGTCTGGTGCATTTGCAGGCGATCAATGCGCTGGACGAGGAGATCGAACCTCGCAAGACCAGAGAGGCCGTCTTCAAGCACATTGGGCATGTGCAATTGCCCGACCTGCTGATGGAGGTCGACGCGGCGACGCACTTCAGCGAGGCGCTGCTGGCCCGTCGCCCCGAGTCTGGCCAAGAACTGATGGCAGTCTATGGTGCGCTGCTTGCCCATGGGAGCGACAACGACGCCACCGGGGTGGGATCGATGATTCCTGGACTGGATCCAGCGCATATTGCCGCGGCCATGCGCACCATCGAATTCAGTGGCCGCCTGCGGCGGGCCAACGAACGGGTCTCGGAATACCAGAACTCGCTGCCGATCGCCGCCTTGTGGGGAGACGGCACCAAAGGGTCGGCAGACATGATGGCCATGGATGCGAGCCGGCACTTGTGGACGGCCAGGGTAGATCCGAGGCGACGCACCTATGCCGCCGGCCTGTACACCCACATCCGGGACCGCTGGGGGCTCTTCTACGACCAGCCAATCGTGCTGAACGAACGACAGGCGGGTGCCGCCGTCGAAGGCGTCGAGCAACACAATCGCAGCGAGGATCGCATTCGCATCTCTCTCCTGGCCGTGGACACCCATGGCATGACCAGCGTGGCCCTCGCCCTTGCAAAGCTCCTGGGGTTTGACCTGTGTCCGCGACTGAAGGCCCTGAGAGAGCGCAAGCTGTTCGTTCCCAGGGGATGGTCGGTGCCGGAAAGCTTGGAGAGGGCCACCGTCCGCCGAGTGTCTCTCAAGTCCATCGAGCGCGGCTGGGATGATCTTGTGCGACTGGTGGCCTCCATTCGCGCTGGTAAGGTGTCCGCGGTGCACGCCATCCATCGCCTTGGATCGGCCGCCGTCGGCGATCCATTGCACCGTGCGGCTGATCACCTGGGAGGGCTGCTGCGAACGCTGTTCCTGTGCGACTACATGACGATCAACGACTTTCGACGTGAACTCCTCGCGCTACTCAGCCGCGGCGAATCGGTGCATCAACTCCAACGTGCAATCCACGGCGGGCAGATAGCGCAGGACCGGGGACGGCGCAGACAAGAGATGGTGGCCATCTCCGGGGCACACGCCCTGCTCACGAACATCGTGCTTGCCTGGAACACCAGCCGCATGGACAGCGTCGTTTCCCGTCTCAGAGCCTCCGGCTTGCCGATGGAGGACGACTGGCTTCGCCGGATCGGACCCGCACACTTCTCGCACATCAACTTCCGCGGGACGTACCGGTTCAACCTCGAGAAGTATGGGCCGTTGCTGGTCGAGCGTCGCTCGGGCACAGCGGCACTCTGATCACCTGAGCCCGAGCCGTGCGAGATCACACGTACGCCTGGGCCGGCGCCGAGTCGGTGACCGTGTCAATCTGCACCCGTCGCACTCCCCTGCTCCGACAGGCAATTTTGCAAGTGCTTGTCGTGATTGACGTTTTTCGGGGCGACCGTGTCAATCTGTCAAAAAAATACGATTACCCCTGCTTGCAACGATTGGCGGCACGGCTGCGGTTCAACGAAGGACTGCCGCCTGGGCTGGCTGACCAAGTCGTGGAGCAGTTCTGCAACGAACACTCTGAGCGCTACTTGCTCGCGTTCGCCTATGGCTACCTGGGCGAGCACGACCTGCTGAGTGTTCGCAATGATGCCGAGAAGTTCCTGCTCCTCGCCGTTCTCAACCTCGTGGAGTGCATTGCCCTCGTCGGAACTCAACCGCCGTCGGATTGACCGAGGATCCCGGACCTCCGGTCAAGGTGGAACGGCTGGACGCTCACAGTGGGTCGGCATGTCTGACACTGAAATCGAGGTCCCTTCGGAACACGGTCGGTTCCGGAAACCGATTTGATTGACCTGGATCTCGATGAGCCTGACATGCCACGAGGACGCTAAATGCGAATCCCGGCTCTGTTGTCGAACTGCTATCGTATTCGATGAGCGTTCTGCCCCTTGGCGACAAAGGTCTCGAGCTTTCGTTCGACGCGGTCAAATAGGTCAGTGAGCCCGGTATCTCGACATCCCCTTCTGTTACGCGCCGTGACTGCAAGATCGCCGAGGCCTGCTCTATGCCACAAGCGCAGGTTCGCACAGGCGCAGTAGTTGCGATCGAATCTCTCCGGGCGGCGCTGTCAGATCCACCGTCGCAAATCGGATGCCGTGCTCCTGGATGACCACCGTCTCATCAACGGCGTCACCGACGGAAGGGTGAAGCAGCAAGCCACTGGCGCAATCCGCAAGCGGATCGCCGTTCCCAACCTGAGAACGCAAGTAGGCGTAGATCTGGTAAACGTAGCCGCTGCGCAGTGTTTCGTCTCGATACCAGCCGCTTGTGACGATCGACGTGAACTTGGTGTCAATGACGATTCGCCGACCGGACGGCGCGTGGTCCAGCACCACGTCGGTTCGCATCGTTGGCAAGATCTTGTCAATTCCTGACGTCTTGTGCTCAATCTGCCAACCGAGCGTTCCGCCGCACCTAACACGCCATCCCTGCGGTTGCAGCACCACGTCATAGAAGCCCCCTACGGCCTTCTCGAACAGTCGGCGGACCCAAGTGACCTCACGGTCCGGCAGAGTCAACACGTTCATCCCCGTCGTCTCGGTTGGCAAGGCAAGATCAACCGCCAGCTGCGCCGCAGCAACCATGAATCTGTCGTGCGCGTCGTTGCGGCCAAATCGATCGGTGCTCATCTGAGCTCGAGTGGGAACTTTGCCGGAGACTCCCATGGCTTTCATGCCACTCGCAAGTGACCGGCAGCGATGGGCCACGTCTTTCCTGCGCACGATCCTGGAGATGGATTCCAGCGCCGCACGGACGAAACGATTGCGCGGAGTGTCGATCGTCAACTCGTCAAACCGACAGGCCACGAGGCCACGGTCCAGCAGTCGCTGCCGTTCCGTGCTCAGGACATCAATCCGACCCCGCACGCGATTGAGAATAGCGTTCTGAGATCGGTAGCCAAGACTGAGCTGACGGCGCTGCCTGACTTCAACTGCGTGGGCCAGAATCTCAGCGACTAGATCAGGCAGGTCGTCAGGGCTTTCCTCCAGGTCGACATTGCCGATGCCCCCAGTACGGAACAGGTCCGAGGCATATAGCATCAGCAACCACAGGTTGCGCACCGGAATACGTCCGATGTAGCCCTCTACGCCTGTTAACGCGTTCTCGAGTTGGTCCGCGCCCACAACGACTACCAGTCCTTAATCAACCGTGCGCAGCTCTTCTGTGCTGCATCAGGAGCATCAAACCAATACTCATCGAGCAGAGGCCCGATCTCCGTGTCGACCACCTGCTGGAACCACTTCCTCGTGTCCCCCACCTCCAGCCTGTGGGCGGGCGTTACGTAGCTGTGGCCAATCCGGAACTGCTTTCCCAAGCGGGCGTCGGCAGCGATCTGGTCATTGAGCTCGGCGATCCGGTGCTCGATGTCCTTCACCAGGCTTGAATCGACAGCACACTCTTTGACCACCCAATCACGCCAAGCGGAGCCCAACCGCGGTTCTAAACTCACGAAGGCGAAGCGACGGCGCAGCGCTAGGTCGACAAGGGCCAGCGATCGGTCAGCGATGTTCATCGTGCCCACAACGTAGAGGTTCTCCGGTATGTGGACCGGACGGCGCTCGCCATCTGCATCTGGGTAGCACAGCTCCAGTGCCTCGTTGGGCGTGCGTTTTCCGGCCTCCAGCAGCGTCAACAGTTCGCCGAAAATCTGCGCCGGGTTTCCGCGGTTGATCTCCTCAATCACCACGACAAACTTCGACGATGGGTCCTTCGACGCGGCCTTGATCGCTTCCATGAAGACGCCGTCGGCCAAAGACAACTTGCCTTCGCCGGTCGGCCGCCATCCCCTAACGAAGTCCTCGTAGGACAGATTTGGGTGAAATTGCACTGCGCGGACTTTGCTTTCGTCCTTCTGCCCCATGAGCGCGAACGCCAGCCGCTTCGCCAGCCACGTCTTGCCGGTGCCAGGTGGCCCCTGCAGGATCAGATTCTTCTTTGTACGAAGGCGGTCGAGCAGCCGGTCAATCTCGTCACGTTCGAGGAAACATCCGTCCTTGAGAATGTCGTCGACCGAGTACGGAACGATCGGCGCAGCGACCTGAAAGGCCTCACGCACCTCGCCCTCCGTTGCTTGATCCTCAGCAACCTCTCCCCCAACAGCACCGGCTGGTGCGGGTTCGTCAATCGGGTCCTTGTACATCCAAGACGAAAGCGATAGGTCAGGGAAGCTATGAACCGGGTATCCGTCCTCACCGAAGCGCGACCGCAGATCGTCAAGCAGCTTCAAGTAACTACGGGCGTCACAGGGATCCTGCTGACCAGTGGCAACACTCAGCCCGAGGCGCTTGTTGATGTAGTGGCGCGACTGGCTATCGAGGGTTAGAAACTCCCACGGGTGCATCCAGTAGAGACCTGTCGACAGATTCCACGCGACCCCCCACACTTGGGTGGCCTCGTCGTAGGACTGAATGAAGGCATCCCGAGTGCCCGGTTGCTCGTCTTCGATGCGGTTCGCCGCCACGAACACCTTCCATAAGGCGTCGATATCGCCCGCACCACGCTTGTCGGCGTATGCAAAGAACCAGGATCGCTGGTTGTTGAGAACAGGAATGCCTTCGAATGAGGGCGGCACAGGGACCGTCACACCCAGGAACTTGGCGAGTTCACCTGCGATGATCTTGCGGTTTGCGTCGGTCATGGATCGGTTGAAGGTCCCCATCGCGGTGAATGGGCAGATGTCTCGCAGCGGGCCGCTGGTGCCGTCTGGAAACTTGTCCTGCAAGTAGCCCAGGCCCTGAACACGCGAGGCAATCTGGTGAATGCCCTCGATGAGCGGGGTTCGGTTGTCCGCGAAGGTGAGAAGTTTCTCGGCCACAGCCTCGTAGAAGTCCGTCCACTGAAAGCGCTGCCTTTCTGGCGACGTAGTCCCGAAACGCTCCCGCCAGAACGGCTCGTTTCGAAAACGATCCACGTCCTGCGGTTTGCCATCGAAGGCGAATGCGATCAACGCATCGTTCATCCAGTCACCGGGCAGCACACGCCAGATTGTTCCCCGGTGAGTGTTGAAGTACCACTCCCGTACCGGTGCGACCTTGGTCCAGTCCACCTTCACTCGTTTTCCGTCGTTGAGGTTTTCAGTGATCCTGCCGACAGCCTTGATCGCCATCACGGATACTGTTTGCCCGCGATTGTCGAAGGGCAGCCCGTGTTTGCGTGTGTACGCCGACTTGATAGCAATCCGATCTCCCGGCCGCATTGATCGCACCATGTCGAGGTGCCTGTCCTCATAGCCGTTCTCCCAAATCCCCTCTGAAAGGAATCTCGGCATCTGATCATTGGTCCCGCCAAAGGCTGCACCGACAAACCACGTTGAATTCGATGCGCTATTGTTCGTTTGCTCACTCATTGCGGCCCCTCTTAGTAATACTGCCGGATGTAGCTGTACGCCTTTTCGAACAGTTCCTCATCCGCGTGCAGCTTGTATTTGAAGAGCGCCTTGCGCAGTGCCTTCTTGACCTCGCGCTCGCCAGCCTGCGTGCCCTGCCAACCGGGGAAGCGCACAAGGCGCACGATCTCATCGATGTCCGCAACTACTCGCTCGACCATGATGGGCGTCTCGGCGGTCTTTACTTCGTTGAACAGTTCGGTCAGCGCCGCCTTGCCGCGATCCTCGTCCTCTTCGGGCGGGACCTCCTTCTCGGCCTGCAGGGTCTCCTTGGCGATCTCCAGCAACTGCTTCAGAAACTCGACGCTGTTGATCTGACCGGACTCGAAGCGGTCCTTCAGCGCATCGAGCCGTTCCGACAGCTTCTTGAACTTGGGGTTGCCGCCGTGCCCGCGCAGCCGGCGCTTGAGCTTGATCTCGATTTCCTTGGCCTTCTTCGGGTCGGGGTTCGAGAGCACGGCCTCCAGGAGATCGGCGTCCAGCACCAGGGTGTCGAGGTCATCCCGCACGGCGTCGACATGCACGTTCTGGTGGATCAGCTCGATCGTCTTGGCGCCCAGCGAATGCCAGATCAGCTTGCCGTGGCCGCTGGACGGCTGTACGGACTGATAGACCTGCGACAGCCACTTGTAGTCCTTCTCGAAGGGGCCCAGCACGGTGTCCGGTGACAGCGCCTCCCAGATCTTGTTGAGCACGCTGTACTCGGCGGCGAAGTTGTCTCGCACCTCGTTGTTGGGCAGGCACTGCTGCGCGGCAATCAGGCCCTCATAGCCCTGCAAGCTGACGTCGCAGCCGGCAAAGAAGGCCAGGCACTTCTGCATGGCTTCGGGCAGCTTGTCCTTCAGCTCCTGGATGTTGCTGACCACCTGCTTGACGCTCTGGTCGTCGAACTCCAGCGCCGCTGCCACGTCATCGAAGATGCCGAGGTAGTCCACGATCAGGCCGTGAGTCTTCTGCTCGGAGTAGGTGCGGTTCACCCGACAGATGGCCTGCAGCAGCGTGTGATCGCGCAACGGCTTGTCCAGGTACATCGCCTGCAGGATGGGCGCGTCGAAGCCTGTCAGCAATTTGGCCGTGACGATGATCAGCTTCAGTGGGTCGGCCGGGTCGCGGAAGCGATCCAGCAGCCGTTCCTCTTCGTCACGTGTGCGGTCGTACTTCGCGTACTCAGGGCGATCCTTCTTGTCGGACGCCTGCACCGACATCACGATGTCCGTGGCCTCGGGCGGCAGCAGCTTGTCCAGCTCGGCCTTGAACAGCAGGCACGACTCCCGGTCGAACGTGACGATCTGGCCCTTGAAGCCGTTGGGCTCCACCTTGGTGTGGAAATGCTCGACGATGTCCTCGCACACCTTGCGGATGCGCTCGGGCGTCTTGACCAGCACGGCCATCTTGGCGGCGGTCTTGGCTAGGTTGTCCTTGTCCAGATCCGACAGACCGCCGGTCAGGTCTTTGTACGCGGCATCCAACGCGGCCTTGTCGATGTGGAGGTCGATCAGCCGCGGCTCGAAGTGCAGCTTCAGCGTGGCGCCATCGCGGATCGACTCTTCGAACCCGTAACGGCTCATGTAGCCCTTCTCGTCTTCGTCGGCACCGAAGGCGTAGAAGGTGTTGCGGTCGGCGCGGTTGAGCGGCGTTCCCGTCAGGCCGAACAGAAACGCATTAGGCAGGGCCTCGCGCATCTTCCGGCCTAAGTCACCTTCTTGCGTGCGGTGGGCCTCGTCCACCAGCGCGATGATGTTGCTGCGCGTGTTCAGCGCCCCGCTGGCCTCGCCGAACTTAAAAATCGTCGTGATGATGATCTTGCGCACGTCCTGCGCCAGCAACTGCTGCAGCTTCTCTCGGCTGTCGGCCTTCTCCAGGTTCGGAATGTCCGCCCCGGTGAAGGTGCCCGTGATCTGGCTGTCGAGATCGATCCGGTCCACCACGATCAGCACCGTGGGGTTCTTCAGGCCGGCATGCAGGCGCAGCTTCTGCGCGGCGAACACCATCAGTAGCGACTTGCCCGAGCCCTGGAAATGCCAGATCAGGCCCTTTCTGGGATGGCCAGCCAGCACACGCTCCACGATCTTGTTGGCCGCCTCGTACTGCTGATAGCGGCAGATGATCTTGATGCGGCGCTTCTTCTTGTCCGTGGCGAACAGGGTAAAGCTGCCGAGGATGTCCAGCACCACATGCGGGCGCAACATGCTCTCGGCCGAGAGCTTGAGGGACTTCAGCGGGTGGTGTTGCGCATCGCCGCCGTCCAGATGCCACGGCCCCCAATCCTTGACCGGCAGGCCGATCGACCCGTAGTGGTAGGCCTTGCCCTCGGTGGCCACCGAGAACACGTTGCAGACGAAGAGCTCGGGCACGAACTTCTCGTAGTCGTCGTGCACCTGCACCGCGCCGTCGACCCAGCTGATGCACTTCTTGACCGGCGTCTTGGCCTCGATCAGCACCAGCGGCAGACCGTTGACCAGCAGCACCAGATCGGCACGGCGCTCGGCGGGCCCTGCGCGGTAGATGAACTGCTGGGTGACGACGTACTGGTTCTGCTTCAGGTCGTCCAGGTCGATCAGCCGTACCGGCACATGCTCGTTGTTGCGGCCGAAGGGCATGGAGCGCTCGCCACGCATCCAGGCGGTCATCTCCTCGTTGGCGCGGATCAGGCCGTCCGAGCGCACCGACAACACGATGGCGCGCAGCTTGTAGAGCACCTCGTCGGCCCGGACGGGCTGGAGGGCGATCTCCGGGTTCAGGCGGATCAGCGCATCGCGCAACCAGGGCTCGACCATCACCTCCTGAATCTGGCGCCGCACCTCGGAGGGGGCTGCGTAGCGCCAGCCGATGCCTTTGGGGCTGGGGCCGTAGCTGGGCAGGGGTTCCTGTACGGCGTTTGCCGGTGTCGCCTTGATCGGGCCTGCGAGCAGGTCGCGGACGTAGGCTTCGACGGTGTTGGATTCATTGAACGACATTGCAGATCGCCTCCTCACGCAATTCGCGCTTTACCGTCGCTGCCTGCTCACGTCGTCGAAGGATCTCAGCTCTTGCCTTTGCCACCGCGTCAATACTGGCCACTGCCGCTCTTTGTTCATCCAGTGGCGGTGTCGGAATGCTGAACCCTTTGATCATTGCCAAGTTCAAATTGGGTTGCGCAGCACCCTGAGCCATCGCGCGAAGCGATAGGTATTTCCCAGACAGGTAGTAGTAGACAAACCAAGGGTCAAAATCGGCGCTCGGGTAGATGGCAGCGCATGCCTGGTTGACAGCGGCCTCGATGCCAAGCATGCCAACGCGACCCCGCGTGGGCCCTTGACCGTAGAGTGCAACCACGACGGAGCCCGAAGGGCACAGCTTCGCGGCGGACCCGTTCAATCCTTCGGCAGTGATGCGCTCTTCCGTCGACGTAATGACGTAGTAATTGACCTCGCCGGTCTTGACCCACGGTACGTCACCATTCCAAAAGGCCGCGTTGTTTCGGCTCGGGGTTCCGCCGGTCGTCACCTTGAAAACCTGCCCGATCGGCTGCTTCGGCCAGCCGTTTAAGTCGGCATCTAGCAAGTCCTGCATTGCTGCTCGCTGCAATCGGTTGGCTTTGTGTTCGGCCGTTCGTAGTTCTTCTTCAAGCGCGACGATCGATCCGACGAGTTCAACGAGACGGCTCTGTTCGTCTTTCGACGGTAGCGCGAACTCTTGCGCCGCCATCGTTCTCCAATTGATTGTTGGTGAAAGTGAACCAACAGAGATTTCGACAGCTCGCTTCATGAACAGTTCACTCTGCATGAAGAACGGCAGAAACTCGGGCAGCACGACGTCAGGCTTGGCTCGCAGCACCATCGCGTGTGCGGAGCAGATCCCGTCGAACTCCGCGACACCGAGCTTCCGCTGGTAAGCCCGGCGGCGACCAAAAATGATGTCCCCCTTCTTGAACATCAGCTTGGTTGCTTCCACATCGTCCGGGGTGCCCCAGCGACGTATCTTCAGTGAGTCGGAATCGAGATGTTCCAGGCCAACGTAGTGCTCCATCCCGGACTCAGAAGGGTTGTCGATGCGAGCATTGACGTTGGTCGCCATTTGATCAAAGCGCCAGATCTTCCAGCTCGGCTTCAAGTTCTTGCCGTCAGACACGCTCGACGTCCTCCGCAATCAGGCCATTCAGCGTTTCCACCAGCGCGGCCATCTGCTGCCAGAAGGACCGTCCGTCGTTCTGCCACTGCGCCCAGGAGGAGCGCAGCGATACCGCGTCGCCATTGCTGTCGGTTGCGATGGCTGCGGCAATGCGCTTCACGTACAGCGGGATCGACAGGTTGGCCCCGTTGCCGCCAATCTCGGCCAGCGTGGCGACCTTGGCGAAACCGGGAACATCCGAAAATGTCTTGTACGCAGCCAGGATGCGCTGCTGGTGCGCTGGCGTGAGGAAGCTCTGTGCGCGCTCGCGGGTGACCTCGTTCACCGCGTCGATGAAGATCACCTTGCCCTTGCGTGCAGCCGCCTTCTTGCGGTTGCAGATGACGATGCACGACTCCATTGGGGAGTTGTAGAACAGGTTGGGCCCCAAGCCGATGACGGCTTCCACCCATTCTTGCTCGACCATCTTGACGCGCATGGCCTGTTCCTCGTTGCGGAACAGCACGCCATGCGGCCAGAGCACGGCGCAGCGCCCCTTGGCGGTGAGGCTGGTCAGGATGTGCTGCTGGAACGCGTAGTCGGCGCGGCCCTGCGGCGGCGTGCCCAGGGAATTGCGGCCCCACTTGTCGCTGCTCCAGGCCTCGCGGTTCCACTGCTTGATGGAATACGGCGGGTTGGCCAGGATCACATCGAACTGGCGCAGGCGGTCGCCCTCGATGTGCTTGGGGTCGGCCAGGGTGTCGCCGCGGATGATCTCGAAGTCTTCCACGCCGTGCAGGAACAGGTTCATGCGGGCGATGGACGAGGTGATCAGGTTGCGCTCCTGCCCGTAGAGCTTGAGCGTGCGGTACTCGCCGCCCGAGCGCTTCACTTCGTCCAGCGCCGAGATCAGCATGCCGCCGGTGCCGCAGGTGGGGTCGTAGATCGACTCGCCTGCTTGCGGCGCCAGAAGTTGCGTCATCAGGTGGACGACGGTGCGGTTGGTGTAGAACTCGGCGGCTGTGTGGCCGGAGTCGTCGGCGAACTTCTTGATCAGGTACTCGTACGCGTTGCCGAGCTCGTCCTCGGGCACGTTGGCCACCGACAGCGTCTGGGTCGAGAAATGCTCGATCAGGTTCTTCAGCGTCTCGTCGGGCAGGCGCTCGCGGTTGGTCCAGGGGGCGTCGCCGAAGATGCCATCGAGCAGATCCGGGTTGGCGGTCTCGATGGCGCGCATGGCCTTCTGGATGGCGGCGCCGACGTTCTTTGGGGTCTGGCGCACGTCATTCCAGTGCGCACCCTCAGGGATCTGGAAGCGGTGGTTCTCGGCGAACTGCGCGTAGGAGAGATCGCCGCTTGAGTTGGCCAGGGCTGCTTGGTATTCCTCGTCCCAGACGTCCGAGACACGCTTGTAGAACAGCAGCGGGAAAATGAACTGCTTGTAGTCGCCCGCGTCGATCAGGCCGCGCAGCAGCACGGCAGCGCCCCACAGGTAGCTTTCCAACTCTTGCTGGGTGATGCGTTTGCTTGGATGACTCATTGCAGCCATCCTCCTTCGCTCATGACCTGCGCGAGCCGCTCTTCGGCCTCACGGCAGCGGGTCAGCGCAACCTTGAACGCCGCGATGGCGTCGGGCAGCGGTGGGATGTCTTCCTGTAGCGGTGGCAGCACGTAGCGCGAAATGTTCAGCGTCCAGTCTTCGGCCTTGATCTCATCGAGGCTGACCACCCGAGTCGCGTCCTGCACGTCGGCAAAGCCGCGATACCAACCGAGGATTTCGGCAGCGTGCTCGGGCTCCAGATAGTTCTGCGCGCGCCCCCGGCGGAACATACGTGAGGCATCGGCGATAAGAACCTTCTTCTTGTGCTTGACCGGTTTGCGTTCGCGCAGGACCAGGATGCACGCGGCCAGGCCGGTGCCGTAGAAGAGGTTGGGTGCCAGCCCAATCACGGCCTCGACCAGATCCAGCTCCAACAGCTTCTGCCTGATGCTGCCTTCCACGCCTTTGCGGAACAGGGCGCCCTGGGGCAGCACCACGGCCATCCGCCCGCTAACGTCGGCCATGGACTTGACCATGTGCTGCACCCAGGCGAAGTCACCACTTGACGAGGGAGGCAGACCGGCAAAGTTACGACCGAAGGGGTCGTTCAACCACAGGTCCTCGCCCCACCTTTCCAGCGAGAACGGCGGATTGGCGATCACGCAGTCGAAGGTGGCCAGTCGGTCGCCCTCGAAAAAGGCCGGGTTGCGCAGCGTGTCCCCGCGCACCACTTGGAAGTCCTCTATGCCGTGCAGGAACAGGTTCATCCGCGCGATAGAGGAGGTGGTGAGGTTCTTCTCCTGCCCGTACAGCTTGCCCCACAGCCGCTTGACGTCGCCGTGCATCTCTTTGACGTGCTGCACGGCAGCCAGCAACATGCCGCCGGTGCCACAGGCCGGGTCGTAAATGGTCTCGGCTTCCTTGGGATCGAGCATATCGATCATCAGCCGCACCACGCTGCGCGGGGTGTAGAACTCGCCGGCCTTCTTGTTGGTCGCATCGGCGAACTTCTTGATCAGATATTCGTAGGCGTCGCCAAGCAGATCCGAGTTGACGTTCCTGTTGCCGAACGGAAGCTTGGAGAAGTGCTCGATCAGGTCCTTGAGCAAGGCATCTGACAGCCGCTCCTTGTTCGACCACTGGGCATCCCCGAACACGCCGTACAGGGTGTCCGGGTTGGCTTTCTCGATCTCCCGCATCGCGCGCTGGAGGGCCGCACCAACGTTGCTCGCCTTGGTGCGGACATCGTTCCAGTGGCAGTCGTCGGGGATTTGGAAGCGGTGCGACTCCGGGAACCAAGCCAGTTGTTCGTCGCCGGTATCGTCAACGATCTCCTGATACTCCTCGTCCCAGACATCGCAGATGCGCTTGAAGAACAGCAGTGGGAAGATGTAGGTCTTGAAGTCAGCCGCATCCACTGGGCCGCGCAGGATGTTGGCGGATTCCCAGAGGTGGCTTTCGAGCTGGCTGAGGGTGACGTTGGGATCGCTCAAGCGAATGGTTCCTTCTGTTCGATGCGGGTACGGTGCGATTGTCCGCGCCTTTCTTCAGTGCGGCGGTTCGATCGCCCGCATTCACTGAGTTCCAGCGCTCGTTGCCCGGGTTGCGTTGATCAAGTCTGCATAGTCGGCGCGGGTGAACGCAGGCGCCGCCAACAGGTTGCGCGCAAGGTCACGCTTGCGCTCCATCAGCATCTGCAGCTGCATGTCGAAGCTGCGTTCATGCGCTTGCGGCAGCACAGCGAGCGGGTAGTAGATGTGAACGGGCTTTTTCTGGCCGATGCGGTATACCCGGTCGGAACACTGATCCTCGACGGCGGGGTTCCACCAGCGCGACAGGTGGATGACGTGATTGGCCGCCGTGAGGGTGAGGCCCACCCCGCCGGCTTTCGGAGAAAGCAGCATGACATCGAAGCCGCGATCCCGTTGAAACGCATTGACGCGGGCCTGGCGCACCTCGGTGCTGACCTGGCCGTTGATCACCATGGGAGGCTTGACGAGGCCATAGCGGCGTTGCAGCAGCAGTGGAAGCTGGTCGGCATCCTGCAGGTCGAGGGACTCGAGGAAGACGAGCACCTTTTCCTGGGTCGGCGCAACCCGGTCGAGCACATCCATCATCGCCGTGAAACGGGCGGATTCTTCGACCTTCAACTCCATGTCTCTGGCCGCCCCATCTAGGAGCGCCGGGTGCAAGGAGACCCGCCGCAGGGCATGGATCATACCCAATGTACCTTGGGGCCCGGCAATCTCCTTGAGCGCCAAGGCGCGCTCATACGCTTCCACCTGGCGGGCAGGCATCTCGACCTTCATCGGGTACTCGTGCTTGGTCGGCAGGCCTTCGAGCTTGTCGGTCTTCAGGCGGCGCAGCAGGATTCTGGGCGGCGCGCTCGGCGACGCGGACTCTTCCTGCCAGACAATCTCGCGCAGCGCCCCCACATTGGCACCCTCGACCTCGTAGCGGCTGCTGAAGTCCTTGAGATCGGCCAAGGCGCCCGGCTGAACGGCATCGGCAATGCACCACAGATCCGCCAAGCGGTTTTCGACCGGGGTGCCCGTCATCGCCAGCATGAACTGGGAATGGAGGGCCTTGACCGCATGTGTCATCCGGGCGGAAGGAGACTTGATCTTTTGAGCCTCGTCCAGGACCACGGCCGCAAAGGGCACCGCGCCGAAACTCAACTGGTAGTCGGAGACGGCCTCGTAGTTCGCGAGCACCACGTCGGCGCCGCTGAGACGCGCCATGTCGAGCCCGGCGGTGCCATCGACATGGCGACCACGCTTGAGCGCACGCAGATGATCGCCGTATGCTCGAACGATGTCGCCGAGGCCGGGCGAATGAAGATGCTCTTCAATCTCGGCCTCCCAGTTTCGCAAGAGGCCAACGGGCGCGACCAGAAGCAAGGGCCTTCGCTCCAATGCGCCCGCGTCCATCAATTCCCTCAGCCACACGCAAAACGCCAGCGCCTGAAAGGTCTTGCCCAGGCCCATGTCGTCGCACAAGAGGGCGCCCCGACTGCCTTCCAGCCAGTGCCGTTGCAGCCAAGCGATGCCCAGTTCCTGGTGCGGCTTGGGCGTGGTCCTCAGCCCCATCGGCAGCCCCAGTGTTCCGGAGCGCGCGCCGGACTTGACGCGCGTGAAGGATGCTTCATCGAGGTTAGTTTCGATCAGCAGCACATTCTTGACCGCCTTCGACTCTTCATCCGAAGCTGCTCGCCCCTTCTCGCGAAGATCCAGGGCCTTCTTCAGCTGCTTCATGGCGCCAACGTTGGCCTTGGATGCCGCAATGGTCCTTCCGGCCACTTGCACTTCGGGCTCGCCCTTGGCGAGCGCGGCCTCAAGATCATCGATCGCCTTGTCTATGGTGGGCTTGTCTAGCGGCAGCTCCGCGCCGTCGATGCGAATGCCCGCCGCGGTGGGGGCGCCCCAATCCTGGCCGGCAATCTTGATCCACGGGACGATGGGCGCGGCCCATTCGCCGATATCCATGACGCGCTCGGCAAAGCGCTCGGTCTCCACAAACACCGAGGGCTCCGATTCGCAAGCGTTGGTCAGCTCCCGCAGCACCGCCTCGGGGTGCATGGCCGCGCGCTTGCGCTGTTCGGCCGGGGCCTTGCGTAGACCCCGCACAGCGATCAATGCCTTTTGCAGGCGCTCGTCCGCAACGACATAGGTGCCCTGGCTCAAGGGGAACGCCGGGACGCCCTCGCGCAGCTGATCGAGCCGTTGGGGGAATAGGCGTTCGTCGACCTCCGAGAGTGCGCGCACTTGGTGCACGCCCTCTCCGCTCTCGTCGCGCTGGTTCGTCAGCAGGACTGGGTCGATCTGGACGTCGCCGCGGGCATCCGTGCTGATCGAGAAGGTCAACGCGCTGGCGCTCACCACCCGAAAGGACTTCAGGAACCCGTCGGTGATTTGGCTGGTGCCCGCTTCGCCCAAGGCCTCACGGATCTGGGCCCAGTGCCGGAACTGCTCTTCGATCGATGCGTCGGTCGAAGCGTTGAACCTTTCTACGAGCGCCAGGACTTCATAGACAGGGGAGCATAACCGGTAGACTTTGCCCTGCCAGTCCATCCAGATGCCCCGCCGCTCTGCGTCCTTGGCGGTGATGGACTTGCCCGGCTGCAGCCAGCGCACGTTGATCTGCGCGCCGGGCTTGCCCATGGCGCCGGAGAGTCGGACATCCAGCGCCAACGGGCAATTGGCGGGAAGGCCCAACTGGTCGGCGGCGGTAGCCGACCAGGTGGCTACCGTCGACGCCGGGACCACCAGCGATCGGCCTGCCAGCAATTCGGGCGACTCGGGGGACTGCGAGAGGAATTCGTTGATGGCGGCAGCGGCCTGAATCGGCAGGTCCTTCAGCCAAGCTTCGACACGCTGGGTCAGATCCCAGCGGACCGCATCAGGTGTCAGGTCACGTCTCATAGATTTGTGCATCGCGCAGGTACACGCCGGTATGGTGTCGGATCAGATCGCGCGCCTTTCGCTGCCAGGTTCCCCCTTCCGAGTTCATGTGGCGAAGCTCGGGATTCGCGTTAAAGCCGCCGTGGAAGTCCATGGAGAGCACGGCGCGCAGGTCTTCTCCGTAGTAGTACGGTTGATAGAGCTTCGGCGCAAGAAGATCGGTGTCCCGGTAGGCTCGCAGACTTCCGTTGTGGCTCCATTCCGTGAAGATAAGGTCGCCTACCTTGAGCAGGAGGACGGATTGCGCGTGGCTCACATTGCCTTCAAGGCGGCTGTAGCCCATGCCCTTCTCATCCACCTGAAGCCGGCGGGCCTGCTCACGCGCGGCCGGGCCCAAGGCCAGCCACGCCTCGTCGATGTAGCCCGCGTCGTAGTAGGCCATCCAGAACTTCTGCCGGTACATCCAGATCTCGTCCGCGGTGCGTTGCAGCAGCTTCATGAAGCCCCGGAGGGTGTCGCCCGTCAACCAGTTCAGCAGCGCGGCCAGGGCTGGCGCGGGAACGCCTTCCCATCGGATGCGCGTAATGCGAGGATCGCCGTACGTCGGGATGAAGAAGGCCAGGAGCATGGTCTTCATGTCATCGGGCGGCTTCCTGCGCGACCAAGGTTTGAGCAATGCCTCCGCAAACGGGGCCCTCAAGCCAGTTTGCGAGATAGGCGCCGCCAGCTTCTTGCTCCACGCCAGCAGCCGCGACACTGGCTCTTTCTCCCTCAGGACGTCATCGGGCAACGCTAGGCACGAAGCAAAGATCGCGGTTCCCATGCGCGTGTCGAGGAATCCGGGCCACAGCAGCAGGTCGGCCATGTGCAGTTCGATACACTGGCTCTGGTCGGAAAGAAAGAGCGCTGCCAGCCTCTTCGGTGCTTCGTGGGGCGCGAAGAATTCGTGCGCACCGTGCGCCGCGCGCAGTCGAACTCCGAAAGGCCCGGGGGCGGCCTCCAGCGCATGGACAAGACGCGACGCGAAGTCCATGAACCGAGGATCGTTCGCATCGAAGGACTCGCAATACACAAAGAACAACGGGGCCAGCCATCGCTTCGCCCGCTTGGAACTGCCTTGCAGGGCGTCGGGGAGCAGCGTTTCCCAGTAGAGCGTGACCAGCGCCGGATCAATTTCTGGCAACGCCGGCTCGCCGGCGATCCAGTAGGCATAGGGCAGCTTTCGCTGATCGGCGCGGCTCAAGCCAGCGTAGCCGGTGGCTCGGTGAGACGCAAACGTGTGACGCAGGCGTTTGCCGATCTCGGCGATTGGAGGCGGGGCTTGGGCCGTCGATTCGCCCAGGGCACCGACGGCTGATTCCAGCCGGGTCATCGACCGTGGGAGAGGCGCGAACATGCTCACTTCTGGGCACGCTGGGCCGCTCGGGCGGCCTCCCACGGCGCAACGGCGGTTTGCGGCCGGTACTTCAGGACGATGCGCAGATCGACGCGCCGGTTTCGCCCATCGGACGGATCCACATTCTTGAGGGGACGCGAATCGCCGTAGGCGCTATGAGAGAAGACGGGCTGCTGCTGGTCGTTTCTGAAGTCGTCCAAGGACGTCCGATTGACGAGCGCATCGCCAACCGAGATCGCCCGATCCAGTGATAGCTTGGTGTTGCCGCCTGGACGGTTCATCGGTCGGTTGTCGGTGTGGCCTTCGATGAAGATGGTCTCAATCTCGTTGCCTTGCGGGTTCGTTGCACAGGGTTGGCCATGGCGCTCACTGGCCACATAGCAGGCCAACACGCCGCTCAAAGCATTGGCGACTTGCGCGAGCTTGCCCGCGGCGCCGTCCTTGAGCGTCGAGCTGCCGAGGTCGAAAAGCACGTCTTCGGGCAGCGAGATCACGCCGCTGGCAGGATCGACGCGTACCGTTGGCAGAGTTTTTTGGACGGCGCGGCCAATCGCTTCTGTCACGCTTCCGCGCGGGTCCTGCGCGTTCTGACGGGCGGCCTCGATCGCGAGGGCTGCCGCCTCCTGTTCCGCCTTCTTTTGCAGCGCCAGGAAGGCGACCATGATGATGAACACGAACAGCAATCCGATCATCAGATCGGCTGCCGAGGCCAGGTAGCTGTGCTCTGTTTCCCCCGACGCGGTGCGAGGCGAGGGCCTGTGCATGTTGCCGAGCATCACTGGATCACCCGCTCGCCATTCATCACATCCGCCAGCTCATCGATGGAATCCGCAAGCTCGCTCACACCTTTGTCGAAGCTGCCCACGGCCTTGGCAAGGTGTGCATCCATGTCGAGGTGGAGTTTGGCAACCTGCTCCGAATAGATGGAGACGCCTTCGGTGATGGAACTCAGCGTCTTGCCCAAGGCGCCCGTTGCCTCGTTCAGCGAGGTGCGGGTGTGCTGCAGGGCCTCAAGGCCTCGCTGGCTGGCGTCCTCCAGCAGTCCCGCCACTCGCTCAACCGCCGAGGTGGCTTGGGGGGCAAACTCCCTGACCGTTTGGACCACGACCCGTTGTTCACGGCACAGCTCCTGCGCGCTGTCGAGCGCTTCGGCGATCCGGTCGCCTGCGGCGTCTACGCTGGAAGCCGCCGTTGCCAGTCCTGCAGTGACCGTGGCTAGGCCATCGACGGTTTCGCCCGCCTTCTCCAGCGCGCGGGTGACGAAGATGACCCCTTGCTTTCCAGCGGCCGAAGCGTCGCAGAGCGTGTCATCCAACGCCTCCATCGAGCCGCTGAGCGAGTCGGCCGCTTGAACCATCCTGTCAGCGCCTTCGGACAGGGTCTTTGTCACGTCGTCCAGATGGGTGACAAGCTGGGTGCCCGCGCTCTGCAGCGCGTCTGCTGCACCCGATGCGTTCTTTCCGAGGGACTGGCCGGCCTCCTGGAGGTTGTCGGCCAGCTGGGTCAGCGTTCTTTGCAGCTGGGCCATCTCGGATTCTGTGCCTTGCTTGAGCTGGGCCGAAAAGTCGGTCAACATCTTCTCGAGCGCATCTTGATTCATCGCCCCCAGCTTGTTGCTCAGGCCATCGATGGCGGTAACCAGACTGTCGGTCATGGCCTGCATCTGCGGATTGATGGCGCCGGCCAGCGACACGGCCAGATCGGTTTCGAAGCGTTTGAGGGTTCCGTTCTGATCGCGTGCCTCGTTTAGCAATTCTTCGATCAACTCCACGCTGGCCTCGGCATGCTCAATGTTCATTGCCGCCACCGCCACCTGGTGGCGCACGAGGAGCTCACCGCCGTTGGCCGGTACTGCCCGCACCAGCGCTTCGAGCACCTCGTCACAGGCACGGTCGATCTGCCGGAGCGCGCGCTTGGAAAAGCCCGTCCAGAGAATGGAGGCGAGAAGGCCCGCCAGGGACGTCAAGAACTTGCCGCCGGCGACCTTGAGCAAATTGCTGATGGCCTCCTCCGTGTCCTTGGCGCTGATCTGACTCTGCGTGAGCGCCGTGGTGGTGTCGGTCAGGGCCAGCGTCAGAAACACGAAGGTGAAGAAGAGGCCGACGCCCACGAGGATGTTCGGAACCGTCTCCGCCAAGTCGAGGTTGAAGCGCCGGCTCAGGAGCGACCGGGGACTCCAGATATCACGCGGGACCCCGAACATCACCGGCACGGCGCGATCACCCACGGGCAACGACGTGACACGTTCCTCGGTTTCGAGCCACGTGCTGGCGAGATTCGCATAGCGCTTCACAACGTCGTGCGCCCGTGAGCGGATGGTCGGCCAGCCTTCATCGGACTGGCCGGTCAAAGCTTTCGTCATCTGCTTGATGGACAGCAGCACCGATCGCACGGACCGCGAAAACCAGAAAACGTAAGCCACCAGGGCGACCGTCAGGATCAACCCCGCAAAGACGGTCACGTCCCTTCCAGCAACTAAGAACTCAATGAATGAATGCATGATCTTGTGGCCCGGATTGGGTTGCGCGCTCCAGCCTTATGGAGAAATGAATGAATGCGCTCGTAGGCCGGCGCGATGGCGCAGCGGTGCCCGGAGCCGCGCGAAGGTCGGTCCGGTACACCGCTAGCCCGGCGCCTTGGCATTGGGCAGCGTGTCTTTGGACACCCCTTCCAGTGGATGACCCTGCGCACGGCAGTACACCACCACCATGACTTCGACCATGTTGGCGAGGCTTCTGATCTCGCGATCAGCCGCCGCCTGGAGCGCCGCCTTGATGGGCGGCTCCACGCGGATGCTGATGACTTCTGATTTGCTATTGAGTTTTTGAGACACGTGTAAGCCGAACGCTTGCAAAACGCCACATTAGCGCCATCGAATCGCTGGCCGAGCTATCGAAGCAAACTTTGGCTGACACTCGCGCAGTACTTCACGCCAAACCCCCCGGGAGAGCGCGTGGCGGCGGCCGGAATCCTGTGCCGGCCCTGCGTAGTCTTGGCAGCAAGACGAAGCCGGCTAGCGCTTTGAGTGACCGAAAGATGCGTCTGGATCGAAAGGTCTCATACGCGCCTTTGGATCCGCGAGACATGCCTTGTCCGTCCGAAGATTCGCGAACCACTCTTCACCAGCGGCCTTGTTGTAACCCCCGTTGTGCGCTGAAAGAATTGGCGTTGGTCGATTCTCTTCAAGGGCCAAGCGATAGGCAGCAACTTCTCTCCTGACCGATGGGATCTTCAGGTCACGTGCATACCCGCCGCGCCTCACGTGTGCTAGGAACGCGAGCCAGAGCGCTGGACCTGACATTCTTCGACGAAACGTTTATGGAGTTTGAAGCGGTGGCAGTGGAGGCAGAGGCAATACTGCGCGGGTTTGCCCCAGATCGGGGGTGCACCATAGTCTTCGTCATGATATTCAAACTTAACGGAGGCGTCGGAGTCACCGCAGAGATCGCAAGGTCCGACCGCAGGGGCCAATTCCCCCGAAGCGAGAAGGCGGTTCATCGCCCTCAGCTTGCTCAAGCGTTCCGTCGCACTGTATTCGTTGTAAGACTCCATGCTGCCCGCTCCTCGGAATGTCTGGATTCCCACCATAGCAAAAGATGGCTCTCCGGTGGCCTTGTCAGAGACGATGCATACCCGATACCCGGCTATAAACTCGTACTGCGACACGTATTGCCATCCGCTTCGGCGGACGAGTCAACGGCGCGCCCGGTGAGATCGGCGGGTAGTGAATGTCTCACTCGGTGCGCCTGCAGGTAATCCAGGTGACGCGGCATCACTTGAATGCGCGACGACCGCGTCAGCCCGACGCTGGCGAGATCGTGATCGGAGAGCGTCTGCGATGCGAGAAGAAGCCCGTTGTCGTCAAACGAGATCAAGCCGGCGTCGAAAAGCTTGTCGACTGATGCTGCGAGCAGCAGCCCGTTGTACTCGTCGAGGCGCTGGAAATTGGTGCTCTCAGACCAAGGTCTCGCATGCGAAGCAACCAGCACTTCCTTGATCGCACAACGTGTCACCGCGCACTTGGAATTCCAAAGTTCCATCATGCGTTGACGATAACTGCCCTGCCCGACGCGCGCATTGGCCAGAACTTTGCGCGTAGTCTCAGGTACGCTGGCGGCTTGCGGGTCCGCGCGCAGATCCACTTCTGCTTGGGCGGCGTCTGACGACAGGGTTTCATCCTCGAATGCATAGACCGGCAATCGCTGCGCAAGCGCTGCACGCGCTTTGGGCGACATCGTGCAGGGCATATCCGTGCTCACAGCTCCGTTCAACGGTTTTCCAGTGTGAAAGTTCCTGAACTGCTCGCGCCCGACGGGCTCGAGCAGTCTTGCGAAGTCTTGGAGTTCGACCAAGGCGCTCGGACCGCTGCTTCGCCGCACTGTGGCGATGCGCGCAACCCAGGTCGCGAGAGTGGGTGCGCGATCCTCGACTAGAAAGAACGGAATCGGAGGCAGGTCGCTGGGTCGTTTCTTGCGCTCGCTCTCCACTGTGGACCAGTTCGCGGAACGACTCAGGTAAAGGTACGGGTCCGGGAGGCCCGACGTGGAGATCAGCCGATGCAGGTCGGTTATGCCCACGGAACCCCACACCGCAAAGTGGCTGGCGTCGGGTTGGGCTGAAGGCCGAGGGTAGGCAGCAGGGATTCCCATCGGCGCGATATCTGCGCCAGACACGAGATGGTGCAACTCCTCCGCAAGCACGTAGCCTTGGATCTCACGTCCGGCGTGAAGACAAAGCAGATTGCTGCCCTTCCCCTCGGTCATGGGGTCGACGGTCACCCTAAGACGCCGCCCTTGCAGCACGACCGAACGAACGACATCCTCCAGATCGTCGAGGGAGGTGCGATCGCCCAGGCGATCAGGGCCCACTACGAATCCTGAGTAGGTGCTGCCTCCCTCGGCAACCTTGTACGGATAGCGAAGCTCACCGACGGTGTCGACCAGCGCGAAGCGTTTGTCGATCCGTGCCTGCTTGCTCGTCCTTCGGCCGCTCTTGCCCTGCTCCTGCCTCTTTGCGTTCATGGTCTCGATCGACGTGGCAAACCACAGAAATCCTAGACACCTGCCGACGGATGCACGGTCGGGACGAACCCAGCGGAAAAAGTTCGCACGATGGACTCAGGGGTCAGCACCCGCACAGGAGCGGACGGAGCCAGTCTCCTCTTGTAAGGAAAATATCCGTTGAATGACCACTGCAGAAGCCCTGGACGCCAAACGAGAAATGCTTCTCCCTCGACATCGATGAATGCCCCCAAGGGGAGATCTGCGAGCGGCCTTTCGATTGTGGCCTTTGTCCCAGCGCGTGTGACACGCTCCGCATGCAACAGCTTGTCGACCTCGGTCATTGACGCATCTGGCAGTGAGAAGGCCGCCCCATTCGCATCCGTCCACTTTGATCTGAACTCCAGATACCGCGCTCGCCGGCAAGACGCGCACGGCCTATGCCCAGCGGAGAACGCCGTGGCTTCATCGAGAAAGAACAGCTCGGAATACGAGTTTGGACCGAACACTTCGCGTTTGCGCCCGTCGTGCTCAAGCTCACACGTGACCCAGGCCTTACGATCCCATTGCCGTGTGAGCTGCCGAATCTCATCGTGAAGCCTCCCTCGATTTCCGAGCAAAGTGCCTCGTGCCGCCACCGCATGAATGTGGCCCCAGGGATCAACGCGATTTTCAAGAGGCATCTGTGTTCCTTGCGGTCAAGTACGACGAGCAAAGACGCGCGCCGGGAGACGCGAGCGCCCGCGGCGGGACGAACTTCATGCGGGGCCTTCGCGAGATGAGTGGGACAAGCGAGCGTCCCCGGGTTCCAACCGCTCGAGCAATCCGCTCGCGCGCTGGGTGGGATGCGCCAGCGCATCGGCCATCGCCGCCGTGCGTCCCGTCACCAGCGTGAATGCCTCCCGCGCCCGCGTGATGCCGGTGTAGACCAGTTCGCGCGTCAGCACCCGGCTGGGCTCGCGTGGCAGCACCAGCACCGTGTGCGCAAACTCCGAGCCTTGCGACTTGTGGACAGTCATGGCGAACGCCGTCTCGACATGCGCCAGCCGGCTCACGGCGACCGATCGCACGGTGTCGCCGTCGAGGAAGTAGGCGCGCAGCGGGGCGCCCCTGGCCGGCGGCTTCAGCGTGATGCCGATGTCGCCGTTGAAGACGCCCAGGCCGGCGTCGTTGCGGGTGACGATGACGGGGCGGCCTTCGTACCACTCGCCTGCTTTCGTCAGACGGCCCTCCGCCACCAGCGCCCGTTCGATCGCCAGGTTCAGGCCGATGGCACCCCACTCGCCTTCGCGCACCGCACACAGCACCCGGAAGCGCTCGAACGCACGCAGCACCGCGTGCGTCCAACTGGCGTGGGCAGGCGCATCGTCCCCACGTGGCCGTGCCTGCAGCGCCGCCACATAGCCGCCGTAGCCGCCATACACACCGGCCGCCCCTGCGGCATCCGCCGCGCCCACGACGGCGCCGCGCCCCTCCAGCGCCAGCTGCACGGCAGCCGAAGCAGATTCGGCGTCGAGCCACACCACCGCGGGGCTGCCGTTGTCGCGCAGCAGGGTCGCCGCGGCAGCCGAGTCACCGCGATTGGCAGCCAGTGCGAGTTGGCCGATGGCCCCGCCGAAGCGCTTGCTGGCACGCAGCATGACCGTCTGCTGCGCCAGCGGCGCACCGTCGCCCAGGAAAGCCGTGGGGATGCACTGGCCGGAGGCCGCTTCCACATAAGCGGCCGTGGAAGGCCGATAGCGTCCCTGCTGCGCATGGCGGCACAGGTCGCCCAGCACAGCGCCCGCCTCCACCGAGGCCAGCTGGTCCTTGTCGCCCAGGAAGATCACGCGCGCTTGCGACGGCAGTGCCTCCAGCAGCGCGGCCATCATTTCCAGGTGGATCATCGAAGCCTCGTCCACGATCACGACGTCGACTTCCAGCGGGTGCGCCGCGTCGAAGCCAAACGCGCGAGTGTCGGGCCGCGCCCCGAGCAGCGAGTGCAGCGTCCGGGCGGCGCCGATGTGGGCGGCGAGGGCCCCCAGCGGCAAGCTGTCGCCCAGGCGGTCCTGCAGTTCGGCCAGCGAGGTCTCGATCGACTGCTTGAGCCGCGCGGCCGCCTTGCCGGTCGGCGCGGCCAGCGCCACGCGCATCCGCTCCGGCGCCGGGTCCACTGCGTACAGCAGCGCCAGCAGGCGGGCGGCCGTGTAGGTCTTGCCGGTGCCCGGACCGCCGGTCAGGATCGACAGCTTGCTGCGCAGCGCCACGGCGCAGGCTGTTTTCTGCCAGTCAATGGCCTCTTCGCCGCTCGCCGGCGCAGTGACGTCGGCGGGGAACAGGCGGTCCAGCCACGTGCGCACCGCCACGGCGTTCACTGGCAGCACGGTCCTGCTGCGCGCATCGACCTGTGCCGCCACGCGTCGCTCATCGTCCCAGTAACGCCGCAGGTACAGCGTGTGCCCGCGCAGCATCAGCGGCGGATGACCGTCGACCGTTGCCGACCCCCGGGCGCCATCATCGGCCCCGACCAGCGGGCAGGCCCGGAACGCCTCGATCCAGGCGTCGGCGTCGCCCGGCAATGTATCCAGCACCGCGCGCAAGGCCGCCGCGGGCTCGGCCGGCCAGCCCAGAATATCCTGCGGATCGCGCAGGAGCTCGTCCAGCCGGAGGCACGAGTGCCCACGCCCCTCCATGTGTACCAGTAGGGCAGCGGCCAGCACCAGCGCGTCCGGGACGTCCGGCGACAGATCGACCAGGAAACGCGCGAAAGCGATGTCAAGCCGTCGCAGCCAGCCCTGCTCTCGCCAAGACGCCATGAGCGCGAGCAGAGGTCGCGAGGACATGGGCAGTAGCTTGGCAACGGCAACGTCGGCCGATGCCAGCGAATCGGAAGGCAGGGTGGCACTCACGGCGCGACCTCCTCGGGTTCTTGTTGCAGGAGTCGGTCCAGCCCGTCGAGCACCTCCAGGGAGGGCGGGACGTGGTAGCAGCCGTGCGTTGCGCTGTGAACCCCGCGCAGGAAGAAGAAGACGGCGCCACCCAGGTGCTGCATCGGGTCGTAGCCTGCACCCAGGCGAGCGCGCAGCAACCGGTGCAGTGCCAGGAGGTAGACGGCCGCCTGCACGTCGTAGCGATGCGCGGCCATGGCGCCTTCCAGCGCCTCGGGCGTGTAGTCGGCGTCGCGTTCGCCCAGATGGTTCGACTTGTAGTCCAGCACCCAGTAGCGGCCGCCGTGCGCGAACACCACATCGGCAAAACCCATCAGCATGCCCCTGAGTTCGCGCTCAGGCAGGACCGGACGCGCGCACCCTGCGAGCAGGTGATCGCGACACAGGGTGTCGATGGCCGATGCGGACAACCCGTCGACCGGGAACCAGAACTCCATTTCGGGCAGGACAGCGCGAACGCTCTCGAGATCGGCGCCCACCGGCGGCAGCGGGGTACGCAGCACCTCGCCCAACCATTCACGCACGTCGGCCCTCCGCTCGCCCCAGCCTTGACGCTCGCAACGGCGCTGCAGCTGTTCCGCGCGATCGGGGGACTGGTTCAGGTCGAAGCCCTCGCTGGCCAGCCACTCCAGCTGGTCGTGCAGGAAGTTGCCCGGCAGCGCTCCGCGTGGAAAGCGATGCCAGGGCTGGCCACCGTCGGACACCACAGTGGCACCGGACAGCGAAGCGGCATTCCCGGGCACCGCCGCGTGGGCGGCGGCAGGTGCCGCTTCGTCCATGCTCGCCAGGTTCACGTGCTCGTCATCGCGCACCGCTGCGACGCTGGCCGCGGCCGCTCCCGTCGACGGCAGGTCCCGAACCAAGGCGGAGAAGCTGCCGATGGTCCAGTGACGCTCGAAAGTCGCCATGTAGGGCTCCAGGTCACGCAGCGCCGGCGCGGCCTCCCGTGGCTGCAAGGGTGTGCGGGCCAGCGCCTCGAGCGGCTGCGCATCGACCAGCACGATGTCGGGGCAGCCCGCGATCAACTTCTCGATCTGAGTCTTCAGCGCGTCCTGGTGCAGGTCCCCATGGCCGTGGACGACATACCCGATGGCGCTGCGCGTGAACGTGCAGCGATCGCTGTTGCCGGACTTCAGGGCTGCGAGTCCCACCCACACGGCGTGACGCGCGCGCGTCAGTGCGACGTACAACAGCCGCAGGTCCTCCCGGTGCCGCTCCTTGTCGGCTGCATCGATGTGCGCCTCACTCAGGTGCAGGTGGAGGGTGCGCTGCCCATCAGTGCCGGCGAGGTTGATCATCCGGGTGGTCTTGCGCTCGACCGGCCGGAAGCCACTCGCGAAGGGCAGGAACACGAGCGGATACTCGAGCCCCTTGGACGCATGCACCGTGACCACCTTGACCAGGTCCGCATCGCTTTCCAGGCGCACGATCTGGTCGTCGTTGCGCGTCGGCTCGCCCTGCGTCTGCTCGGCCAGCCAGCGCACCAGCGCCTGCTCGCCGTCGAGCTGGCCGCTTGCCGCCTGCAGCAGTTCCGCCAGGTGCATGAAGTTGGTCAGCCTGCGTTCGCCGTCATGGCCGCCATCCATGCCCACCTCCTGGCTGCCACCGGCCGGGAGAGTGCCGAGCCAGCGTGCCGGCAGGTCCAGCAAATGCAGGGTCTGCCGCAGCATCGTGAGCACGCCCTGCTGCTGCCAGACGACATGCAGCTGGCGCAGCTGTTCGCTGCGCTCGTCGAACGCCTCGTCGTCGTCAGCCAGGCGCATCAGTTCGGCGATGGTCAGCCCGACGCTGCGCGTGGCCAAAGCCGCGCGCGCCAGGCGAATGTCCAGGGGTGAGGCCACCGCCCGCAGCCAGTGCAGCAGGTCCTGCGCCTCCGCGCTCGCAAAGACCGACTGCTGGTCCGAGAGGTACACCGAGGCCACGCGGCGGCGGCGCAGTTCGCGCTGGACCGCGGCGGCCTCCGTGCCGGTGCGCACCAGCACCGCGATGTCCGCGGGCCGCAGTCGCGCGAAGTCGCTCCCCTTCTCCTCAAAGCCCGCCGTCGGGTCGTTCAGCAGGCCGGCAATGCGCTCCGCGCAGCGCGCCGCGAAGGCACGCCGGCTTGCGGCGCCCCGGCTCAAGCTGGCATCGAGCGCAAGCGTGACCGCCGGCACAGCGCCATCCGCGCTGACCAGGCGCTCGGCTCGTCCGCGCGCTGCTACCGGCAGAAACGGCAACGGGTTCTCGGTGGGTACCCCTTCCGCCGCAGGCGCACTGCGGTACATGAAGGCGCCCTCGCCGTCCCGGCCTTCGGGATGGTCCAGCAGATGATTCACCGCCGCCACGACCGACGCCGTGGAGCGATGGTTGGTGCCCAGCATGTAGTGCTGCCCGGTCGTCGCGCGGCGCGCCGTCAGGTAGCTGTGGATGTCCGCACCCCGGAACCCGTAGATCGACTGCTTCGGGTCGCCGATCAGCAGCAGCGCGGTCTGGCGGTCGTTCGCAGCGATGCGATACAGCCGGTCAAAGATGCGGGCCTGCACCGGGGACGTGTCCTGGAACTCGTCGACAAGCGCCACCGGATACTGCGCCAGGATGCGTGCGCGCAAGCGCTCGGCCGCCTCCGCGTTGCTGGCGGGATCAAGCGCCGCGTCCAGCCGCAACAGCATGTCGGCGAAGCCGAAGGTGCTGGCTTGCTGTTTGAGGGCGGCTAGGCGGGCCGCGATGTGGAACGCTGCGTGAAGGCGGATCGGCGTGGCGACCGGTTGCAGTTCGGTCAATGCATGCATGAGCGCTTCGAACTCGGCGAAGCAGGCGGGCGGATCGACGTTGCAGCCCGGCTTGCATGCTTCGCGCAGGCCGTCGGGCGTGAAGCGGGTCTCCCCCGTCTTGACGTCGGGCCGCTCCAGCAACGGTTCGCGGGCCCATTGCGCGAGCGCGTCCAGCCAGCGCGGGTAGTGGGCCTTGCTCATGCGACGCCCATCGAATGGACATGACTTCGACGCCATCTGCCCATCGATCCAGGTCTGCATGGCCTGCGCACGTTCGACCCAACCGGCCTTGAGGCTCGCGAGTTCCGCGGCCTGCTCAGTCAAAGTTCGCTCGATGCATTCAGCCAGCGTGCCCGCACCGCACCCCGGGGGCAGCACCTGCTCCTTGAGCGCCCGCGCGTCCTTGTTCAGCTCGTCGACGGATTTCCAGACGGCCAGGGCCTCGTCCAGCACCGCACCGGTCAGCGGATAGATCTGCTGGCGCCAATAGTCCTGCGAAGCTTCGCCCAGCATGACCATTTCGTTGCTGGTGAGGGTCTCGTCGAACAGGCAGCCGCTGTCGAAGGCATGTTCGCGCAGCATGCGCTGGCACCAGGCATCGATGGTGTGGACGGCCGCGTCGTCCATGCTTTCTGCGGCCATGGCCAGCCGCCACGCCGCATGCTTGCGAGCTGGGCCCGGCGCGTAGCCGGCCAGGAGCTCGGCCATCAAGGGGTCGCCGTCTGCCGAGGCTTCGCCCCGGAAGCAGCGCGCCGCCTCCAGCAGCCGAGCGCGGATCCGGTCGGACAGTTCGCGCGTGGCGGCCCGCGTGAAGGTCATCACCAGGATCTCGGACGGGATCAGCGGTCGGCCGAAGCTCTTATCGGGGTCCGAAGCGCCGTGCCCCAGCACCAAGCGCACGTAGAGCGCTGCAATGGTCCAGGTCTTGCCGGTGCCGGCACTGGCTTCGATCAGGCGGCTGCCCCACAAGGGAAGCGTCAACGGGTCGAGGGTGTGGCTCATGGGGTTGCGACCTCGCGGCGGGTTTCAGCGGCCAGGTGCGATTCGACGCTCACGTGGGCCGCGATCCAGTGCAGGACCGGGCCATAGAGTTGCTCGGCCCAGACTTCGAACTGGCCATCAGCCGTCAGGGCCTCGTAGTCGGGGTACTCGCGCGCCAGGCACGCTTCCTCGCCCTCGGCCCGCATGAAGTCGCCGTTGCCTTCGTAGATCGGGGCTGCGTCCTTCTCCTTGAGCCACGCCAGGGCGGTGCGGCAGGCAACTGGGAGCGGCCGGGTCATGCCCTCGCGCCAGCCTGCCAGCAAGGCGGCGAGCGTCGTGCGTGCGGCATCCGGCTCCATGGGCGTGATGCTCACGCTCGCGTCACGTCCGACCAACACGCCATGTGCCGCAATGCCGCAGGCGCCGGCCACGAGGCTGCGCACCCATGCCCCGATCAGTTGTTCGGGACGCAGCTCGGGTGTCTTGGCGGTGGTTTGCAGGCGCGACGGCATGAGTAACAACCAGGTGCGCCCGTCCGCATCCGGCGATGCACGGCGCAGGCCGTCCAGCCAATCGTCGATCGTCACCGCGTCCTCGGTGAGGCGCAGGGGCGCCTTCGCCGCTGGCTCGGGATGCTCGGCCAGCACGGCGTGCCACTGGGCGAGCATCGGCAGGGCCGCCTCGGCCAGCTCCTGCTCAACGCGGCGCCCGATCTCGGCCATGGGCAGTTGGCCGGCACGCTGGATGCGGCCCATGAGTTCATTGATTCGCCCATTGAGCGTGGCGGGTTCGTCCGGCGTCGGCGCCGAGGGCGCTCCGAGTTCGGCCACGATCTGCGCCAGCAGCCCGTACTCTTCCAGGCCATCGAGCCCGAAGCTTTCGTCGTCCTCGCACGCCTGATCCTCGTCCGCGAACACCACGCCGAGCCGCTGCCGGAAGAAGTGCTTGACCGGGTTCTTCAGGAAGCTGGTCAGCATGGCCAAGGTCAATCGCGGCGTGGCGGGTGCGTCCACCGCTGTCGTCGGCGGCGCCACTGCGTCGGTCGAGGCATCGGCCGCGTGGGCAGCGCGCCATTCACGGGCGAAGGTGAACAACCCATCGTCCTTGGTGGGATCGGACAACGCCGGCGCCTCGAAGTAGCGGCGACTGAAAGGCTGCAACGGATGCTCGGTGGTGCGTACGGCCGCGGCGTCTCCGCGCCAGTTGGCCTGCAGGAAATCGCGCAGTTGAGACACCAGCACGGAAGGAGGCTGCGCGCTGTTGTCGCGGACACTGCGCCCGACCCAGCTCACGTAGAAGACCTGCCGCGCCGACAACAGTGCCTCCAGCATCAGCTGGCGGTCGTCGTCCCGCCGCGAGCGGTCGCCAGGCCGGCGCTGGCCCGGCAGGCCCATCAGGTCGAAATCGCTGCGCGCGCTGCTTCGCGGGTAGTCGCCGTCGTTCATGCCGAGCAGGCACACCACCTCGAACGGCACTGCGCGCATGGGCATCAGCGTGCAGAAGGTGACCCCACCGGCGCGGAAGCGCCGATGGAGATTCGGTGCGTCGATACCCGTCAGCCAGGCTTCGCGCGCCACGGCCAGGGGCACGCACTGGTCGAAGCCGGCGGTGTCGCAGGCTGCGAGCCAGTCGCGCAAGGCGTCGTGGGCCGCAGCCAGCGTGAGCCGCTCGCGTTCGTTGGTGGGCGTGAAGAAGGCATCGAGCAGCGCCCGCACGCGCGTGGCCCATTGGACCGGCGTGGCCTCGGTTGCGGCCACCTGCCACCACTGCACCAGTGCGCCGAGCACGTCGGCCAGCGATCCAGCCAGCGATGCCTCGAGTCCGCCGACCTCCGCATACGGTTCGATCCCCTGAAACGCCCGGGCGCCGGGCCCGCCGGCGAAGCCGAGCAGCATGCGCCGCAGCCCGAACATCCAGCTGTTCTGCTCGCCGCAGGCGGCCAAGTCGAGTTCGTTGCGGTGCGCCAGATCCAGGCCCCAGCGAATACCGGCCCCCTCCATCCACTGCGCCAGCCGCGGCAGGTCGGCACTGTCCAGGTCGAAGCGCTTGGCGACAGCGGGCACGTCCAGCAGGTCTCGCACCTCGCTCGCGCGGCAGCGCTGCTGCGGCAGGCGCAGCAGCCACTCCAACGCCACCAGCACCGGATTGTTCCCGCGCTCCTGCAGGTCGGCGATATCGAAGGGAATGAAGCGCGGATCGCCGCGGCGGTACTGGCCGAACACCGAACGGATGGCGGGCGCAAAAGCGGCGATGTCCGGCACCATGACCACGATATCGCGCGGCTGCAAAGGCTGGGCCCCCGCGCCGCGGGCTGGCGCGGCGAGCAACGCCAGCAACTGGTCATGCAGGATTTCCACTTCGCGCTGCGGGCTGTGAGCCACGTGAAAAACGATCGACCGGTCGTCAGCAGGGATGGCCGCGCGGGGTGGATCCTGCAAGGGTTCCAGGTCCCGGATGCCAGCCTGAACCTGCTGCAGGAGGGTCACGCCCGGCTGCGCGTCGAAGAGGTCGATCTTGAGCCCGGCAAGGCGCTGCCGCGTGGCCTGCGCATCGTCGAAGGCATCCAGTTGCCGCACGAAGTCGCGCCCCTGTCGCCCCCACGCGGCCAGCAATGGATGGCCATGGGCGTGCATCTCCTCCATCGGGACGGTGGCGAGGTCTCGGCCGTTGCGCAGTGGCTGCCGGCGCCGCTCCATCTGAAGCAGTTCCCGGCCCTCGATGATGTCGGCCCAGTGGTATTGGCTCGGATTGGGAATGGCCAGCACCACCTGCGAATGCGCGGCGAGCGCCGAAAGGGCTTCGAGCGTCTGCATCGGAACGTGGGTCATTCCGAACAAGACCACGCGTCGCGCCACGGGGGTTGCCTGGCCTTGAGGGGTCTGCAGCGCGGCCACAAAGCGGCCGTGCAAGCGGGATCGAATGGCGCCGCGCTCTCCGTCGTCCAGGGTGGCGAGCAGCTCGCGCCACAAGGCGGCCTGCCACAACTGGTCGGTCGCCAGCGGCCGTGACCTGGTTGCATTGCCGGCCATGGCACGCGGCAGGATGTCTTCCCCAGCCTCCCACGCCGCCAGCCAGTCGCTGCGATAGACCTGGTATTGGTCGTACAGGTCGGCGAGGCGCTCGGCCAGCTGGAGCCGGCGTGCCACGGAACCATCGGCCAGGAAACGCGCGAGCGGCTCGAAGCCTGGACGCGGAAGGACCGCGGGCAGCAGTTCCATCAGCCGCCAGGTCATCGACAGCTTGTCGAGCACCGATTGCGCCGGCACGGCATCGCGGCCCAGCACCTGGCGGTACGCGCGCCACAGGAAACGGCCCGGCAGTTCGACGCGGGCCGCGGCACACACCCCGCTGTGCGCGGCCAGCGTCATCTTCAGCCATTCGGCAACGCCATTGCTCTGGACGAGGAACACCTCCTCCTCCAGCGGGTTCAGTGGCTGGCGGGCGATCCACTGGAAGACAGCGTCTGCCAACCATTCGGTGCGGTTGCTGTGCAGGACCAACAGGCCCGGTTCGATGCGATGCGTCATGCGTGCGTGCTCCAGGCCTCGGGGCCAGACTCCTCGCCAGCGTTGAAGGAAGAAAAAGGCGCGGGTGGCACTGCTCAGCCCACTTCCAAGGTCTGTGGCTCTCCACGAGCGCCATGGCCGGGCTGCTGCGGCACCAGGACAGCGGGCACCTTCAGGCCGTCCGCCAGCGTTCTCACCGCCACCCCCATGTCGCGCCATTTCTCCGGATGGCAGGTGAAGAGCAGCACCTGGTGCCGCTGCGCCGCATCGAAGAGCACGCGCTTCATTTGCGCGAGACGGTCGGCGTCGCTGTGGACCAGCGTGTCATCCAGGATCAGCAGCGTCGGACGGCCGGCCTGCCGCAGCAGATCGGCATAGGCGAAGCGGCTGATCACCCCCAGCTGCTCGCGGGCACCGAAGCTGAGGTCCTGCACCTGCCCCGCCTCGATCGCCCCGCTGGCGAGGGTCCGGGCGATCGTTCCGGGCGCGAGGCCCGCGTCCATCTGCACCGTGGCGCCCGGCATCAGCAACGGCAGGTAGTGATGGAGACGATCGCTCAGAGGGGCCTGCAGGCGGGCGAGCGTGGCCTCGCGCTTCTCGTCGATCTTGCGGCACAGCAGGTCCAGCGCAGCGGCGCGGCGCTGCAATTCGGCATGGCGGCGCTCGGCCTGCCCGAGCTTGCCGGCGAGCGCTTCGCGCTGCTCCTCCAGGCCCTGGGCACCGGCCTGCTGCAGGGTGTTCTCGAGCAGCAGGATCTGCTCTCGGCGCTGCTGGTGGCCGCGCGACAACTGGTCGATGCTGCGCCGCAGGCGATCGATGTCCTGGGCCAGGATGTCCGGTCGGGCTTCGCGTACCAGCTCGGCGGCCACGGCCATACGCGCCGCCAGCGCCTGGTGCTCGGCGCCATTGGCCAGCAGCTGCTGCTGCGCATGGGCCTGCCGCTGCGCCCGCGTCGGGTCGGACAGAGCGGCCTGGGCCGCTGCGTGCTCACGCAGGGCGGCTTGGTGCAGGCCCTGCGCGCCGGCTTGCAGGCTCTGTGCGTGCGCCATCGCGGCGGCGGCCGCCTGCTCGGCGGCTTGGGCGGCTTCGTGTTCGAGCTCGGCCTGCTCGAGCAGGAGTGCGGGTTGCGCCGCCGGTTCGGGCAGACGGGCCAGCGCCTCTTGCGCGGTGCGAATCCGTGCCTGATTGGTACTGACTGCGCTGCGCAGCGGCTCCAGGCCGTCGGGCGCGACGATCGCCAGCGCCTGTTGCGCCAGCTGGATCTGTGCATCGCGGTCGCTCACCGCCGTAAGACGCGCCTGCGCTTCGACCAGGTCCGACACGCCAAGGGCTTGCAGCGCGGCCTGCAAGGCCTGCTGCGCCTCGTGATGGGTGCGGGCCAACCGAGACAGGTCTTCGCCGCCCGGGGTGATGACCAGTTCGCCGCCGCTGGGCAACTTGAGCGTCGCCGGCGCGTCCAGCAGGCGCTCCCCCTGCGCCTGCAGGCGGTGGAACTCGCCTTGCGTTTGCAAATCCAGGCTCTGGCCCTCGGGCAGCGTGAATTGCAGCCGCGTCGCGACGGCCTGGCGGCGAAGATCGGCGTCGCGCTCGGCCCGCTCGAGTTTGACCAACTGCTCGACCTGCGCCTTGGTCATGGTGGGTGCAGCGGCAGCACTGTCGCGCAAGGCGAACAGCCGCTGCTGGGCTTCCTCGGCGCGCTGCATGTTCTGCGCACACTGCGTGGCCTCCGCCCGGGCCTGTTCCAGCTGCTGTTCGAGGGCGCGGCGGGTGGCCTCCTGCCGCGCCGACGCCAGGGCCTCGCGCGCCCCCTGCGCACGGCGGCTCGCCGCCTCGGACTGCGCACGTGCACTCGCGACGGCCGAGTCGGCTGCCTGCAGCTGTTGCACGGCGCGGGCGAGTTCCTGTTCGCGCTTCTTCGCCTGCGCCTGCTGGCCCTCCAAGGTTTCGAGTTCCTTGATCAGCAGCGCACGGGTCTCCTCCAACTGACCCAGTCGGACCTGATCGGCCTGAAGTTGATCCTGCGTCGTGCGCAAGGACGACTGCCGTTGTTCGGCACTCTCCAAATCGCGGCGCAGTCCTTCCCAAGGCTTCGCGGCCTCATCCACTGCGTGCTGGTGGCGAAGGACGCTCAGCTGATCCACCTGATCGCGATAGGTGGCGATCTGCCCGTCCATCTCTTCGAGCTGCCCGCGCAGCTCGGCCATTGCCTCAGCAGCCTCGGCATGGACGCCGCGCGGCCTGCCGGTACTGGTCAACAACTCGCCACGCTGACCCCGCAACAGTTCGAGCAGCTCGTCGCCGCCTGTGGCCGCCAGCGCGCTGGCCGATGCACCCGCCTGCCCCTGCAGTGCCGCATTCAGGTGGTCGCGCGCGTGGCTCACGTCCAGATCCTGGCCCGCGCCCTGCTCCACCCACAGCAAGCCCGGAATGCCCCAATGCTCCGGCTTGCTCGCGCCCTTGCCGGCGAAGGCAAAACCGAAGAGTTGCGCGAGGTGTTCCTCGGCATCGGTGCTGTCGAGCGTGCGCGCGCCGATCTGCAGCGTGCACCGCTTCTTGCCCAGGAAGCTCTTGACCAGACGATGCGCCTCGCCGTCGAGCGTGAAATCCAACTCGATCTGCGGCGCTGCGCTGCTGCCTTCGCCCCAAGGACGCAGGTCATCCACCGCCGTGGAGCGGTGGCGCTCGAAGAAGGCGGCCCGGATCGCGCGCACCAGCGTGCTCTTGCCAGCCTCGTTCGGGCCGGCAAGGATGTTGAGGCCGGGCTCGAAGGCCGTGAGCTCAAGGGGTTGACGAAAGCGCCGGAGCTGCTCCACGCGCAACCGGGTGATCTGGAATCCCCCGCTCATACGGCCTCCATGGAAACGCCGACCACGGGGACGCGTTGTGCCATCGCAGCTGTCAGCAGGGCCAGTGCATCCTGCGCGGTCCGCGCCTGCACCGGGTCGGTTCCGCCTTGCAACTCGCGCAGCTCAACGATCAGCTCCCCCAGGTAGCCATCCGCATGGAGGCTCGCGATGTCCTCGTCCGTCGGCACCAGCCGCAGGTCCGTCAGATCCGCCTGCAAATGGCGCGCCCGCGCGCTCGCGCGGCCGATGGCCGCCCGCACGCGCTGCAGGCCCGCGAGGTCGGTCTGACCCTGCAGCCGCAGGTCCGCGACGTCCTGCGGCCCCAGCTGGTCGAGCCGGTCGGAAAGACCATCGACGTCGCTGGTCACCCGCAAGGCCACCGTCATGGCCTGCCAGCGATACTGCCCCACGGGCAGCGAAGTGACCTGCGGCTCAGACCCGGGCGCGGCAATCTCCACCAGCAAGGCATGGCCCGCGTCGTTGGCCTTGAAGCGATCCGGCTCCGGCGTGCCGGCATACCAGGTGCGCGCATCGATGCGCTTGCGGCCATGCCAGTCGCCCAGCGCCAGGTAGTCCAATCGTGCGCGCTGGGCCCGCTCAGGCGCGATGGGGTTCGTCGAGTCGATGTCCTCTGCCAGGACGCCTTGGACGCTGCCATGCGCCAGCCCGATGCGCAGCATGCCGGCGGGCGTCTGCGCCGCATCGAACCAGGCCGTCAGATCGCCATAGGTGTGCCGCTGCACCAGCGGCGCGGGCAACACCGCAAAGCCCTGGTCGGCGAAGATCCGCGGCTCGGGCGCCAGCAGCAGGTGAACATTGGCCGGGATCGCACCCCAGCGCGCGGCAGACGTCCACACGCTCTCAGCCAGGGCCGCATCGTGGTTGCCGGAGATCATCAGCCAAGGGCCGGTGTAGCCGCCCAGGGCATTGAAGAGGCGGCGCACGGTGCGCTCCGAGACGGTTTGCGCGTCGAACACATCGCCGGCCACGAGAACCGCGTCCGCCTCGTGTTGGGTCGCGAGCGCGGCCAGGCGCTCCACGGCGGCAATGCGGGCCTCCGCAAGGATGGGGGCGTGCTCGGGATCGAAGGTGGCGAACTGGCGGCCAATCTGCCAGTCGGCGGTATGGAGAAAGCGAGGCATGGGGAAAAAAGGAAAAGGGTGAATGAGCTTGTGTGGCACTCGCCACGCGCGGTGTGCCCCGCCTACAGCGGCGGCCAGATGCGAGACGGTGCGACGGCTATGAACGAGCATGAGGTCGCCACACGCTCAAATTGCGAGCCGAGAGGCGCACTCGCCGGGCATCGATGGACCCCCAGGCAGGCAGTCGATGGGGTGCCCACCCCGTCATTCGCCTGATCTCCGTTCCTCGCTCCCATTGCATATTCGCTCCTTGTTGCCGTTCGAGACTTAAATCTAACGACTTACTAGCTCAAATAACGAGCTACCCGGCATCCTTCTGTGCGGAGAGCATTTCCCAGGCGTTCCGGGTCCGGCTTCGAACGATCTCCGCGACCTTTCCCGTGTCCGAAACGATCGAAACCTCGCCTGCGTGACGCAAGATGTCCATGGCCAGCTCGGTCGGATCCGAATAGGGAATGGCCAGCTGGTAGCGACCATCGGCGTGCAGCTGCCCTTTCTGGTTCGGATGCCACTCCTCATGCCTGACCCACCGCGCAGCCTGGGGACTGAACATCAGCGTGACCCAGTCGACCCGGTCGCCTGCGTAGATGCCGTACCCGCCGTCCATTTCGGACTCGACCTGCTTCACCGGCACGTCCTTGGCCCTGGATCCCGTGTCGGTCGCGTCCTCGATCGCATCCAGCGCGAACCGAAGCAAGCGCTCTCGTGAATGGCACCAGGCATCGAGATACCAGGTATGTCGATAGTGAATGAGGCGCTGGGGCGAAACATCACGTTGGCTGGCGACCCCTCGACCTCGCGTGAGATAGCGCAGATGAAGACGCCGGCGCTTCAGCAAGGCCTCCCCGATCAATTCAAATACGTGGGAAGGCACCGGCCGTCTTGCCAGGCCGATGATCTTGACCCGCTTCAGCAAGACCTTGATGTCGGAGTCCTTGCCGAGCATCTGATGAATACGGTCCAGCAGCGGCTGGAGATGTCGGCTGATCACACCGTCGGAACCGAGATCGCCGAGCAGTTGATTGATCATCAGCAGCGAAAACAGCTCTGGCTCACTGAACCAGAGGCCGGGGAGCTCGTGCCTTTGCCCGCGGTACTCCTTGCCGAACCGATAGCCGTTCAGCGAGCGGTCATACTCGATCGGTGCGCCCAGACGGTCCCGCAGGTAGTCGAGGTCGCGCTTCAGCGTGGCTGGCGAGACCTCCAACTCATCCAGCAGTGTCTGAAAACTCACGTGCCCGCGGTTACGGATCAGCATCTCGATCTTGTAGACGCGGGCAGTTTTTGTCATTCGCGGTTCCAGTCCCTCATCATCTGAGGGCCAGGAACTGTAGCTGCAACAACGAAGTTGCTCCGCTTCGTCCCGTGCAGATCCGGTATTTTTTTACGCATCCGATCGCCAATCGCGATCACACCTCAATCAGGCCTCGCCGCCGCCCACGCCAGAGGATGCGTGACGATTTACGAGCGGGATCCGACACAAGGGCCCACATGCGCCACGACGATCGGTGCCCGCACTGTCGCCCCGCGAGCTTCCGGCCAGCGCCGATGTAGCTCGGCCTACCACACGCGCCATCATGCAGTGGTCGTTCACGATGGTCAGCGATCCCTTGCGGAATCTCCATGGCGCGTGAATAACCACTTGTTGACTGCCCGGTTTGCGTTTGGCCTTTGTTAGGAACATGGGCACGCATAGGATGGTCGACATTTCGGAATCGAAGCCAATGGACTGGGACGCTAACAACCTCGCTCTCGAAATTGAACGAACCGAACTTTTGCGCCGCCACACCCAAGAGCGCCTGAAGCAGCTGAACGAGCTCTCAGAGATGCTTCGCGATCACCTCAGGCGCATCAACCGTACACGCGATGTTGAAAGGGCTCGAATGCAGAAACTGGCCGTGGCAGAGACATCCCCTCGAAATGCCTCAAATCAGTCAATGCTGAGTGCCGATCACATTTTGCGCCGCAAGCACCTCAAGCCCGCCACCGGGCTGTCACCTTCCACAATCTACAGGCTGATTGCCAGCGGCGAGTTCCCGCCGCCCGTGAAGCTTGGGATCAAGGCCGTGGGCTGGCTCAAGAGCGACGTCGACGCCTGGCTGGCGGGACGCCAGGCGCTCGTCTCTTGAAAGGTCAGAACTCGCTCGCCATTGCCACTACACAAGGAAGACGATTGCAGAGATCAAGGAATCGCGAGCCTCCCGCCTGCAGAGGAGCTGGAAGGGCGGCCTGAAACCGGTGGAGGGACTGGACCCGCCGAGATTGCCAAGACGCCTGCCCTGATCGACAAAAAAGTCCGGACGGCAGTGAGCCCTCCGGACGTAGATGGTCCCGCCGCCAGGAATCGAACCTGGATCTCAGCCTTCGGAGGGCCGAATTCTATCCATTGAAATACAGCGAGATGGGGTCCGGCCAGTGACCAGAGCATTCTATTATCGCTCATCTGGCCGCGCCCTTGCAGGGGCGCTTTGGCGGCCGTGGGCGCGCGATCCAACCCAGGTCGGCCCATGGGCGGGTACCTGGCGTCCCGACGAAGTCATCAGCACGGTGCACGTTTCGCCAACTGCTAACCAAACTTTCAGAGCGCTTGTTGATCTGATACTTCTGAGGAAAGTAGTGCATGTACAGGTGACCTTCATGCGATGCAGCGCTTCGATGCCTGGCCGGCCGCATGGCGCAATCGCTCTGGACATCACGAACGAATCACCTTGAATGCCGCGGGAGGGGGCATTCGATGCGCTTCTGACAACTAGGCCAGTCGGTCCACATCCTGCCTGAGATCGAACGACTCCTGTGACAAAACAACCATGAAGTGCTGTTGGAATGCGTGACAACTAGCCATTACCTTGCGCACACAACTTCCATACGATGGCGTCTCACGCGACCTCTTGCAAATGTCCGGAGCATTCTGAAATGCCATCTCGCAACGATCTAACAGTTTCCGATATAGCTAGCGCGCATGACGAGGTGCTGCCGTACATTGGCGACCAGCATTTGGTCTTCGCTCGGCTCCTCGACTCGATTTCCTACTGCCAGGGCCTCGGCTCGTCAGCGTGGTCACTCACCCTCCTGGATACCGGGTTTCGACTAAACGTCGGCCCCATCGAAGCCATGACCTGCACCTTCACGCAGTGGCGCGCAGAGGAGTTCAAAACTGAACAGGACATTACGTTCGTCACGCTGCGTCTCTTGTTGGCGGGCGCCGACTGCTTGGAACGGATTTCGTCAACTGAGGAGCATGGTGAAATTTCGGAGATGGACTACCGCTCGGTTGGGGAGAAATGCTGGTGCTATAGCGGTGTCTTTCACCCCGCCACCAATGAGATGACCGACCCCAGCCGCCTTGTCGTCGAAGGGCACTTGGCGCAGATGCGTGACAACCATTACAGATTCCTAAAGCTAGCCTGCCACACTTCGACCGGCAAACTCAGACAACGATCAAACTTTGCACAGCATCATTGCGAGGCTCTTTTTGCTTACGCGCAGCGCGTGGGCAAGGGTGATCAGCTATGAAGGTCATCAAAACCTATGATCAACTCGAAGAGCTAGGGCGAACTCGGCTCTCGCCGAACTTCTACATGCGTGATTTCTTGTACAGTGAGATTGCTGCGTGGCACGGATTGCGAAACGTGCCCGACCACCCGGAGGTCGCGATTGAAGTTGGTCGCCAGCTTTGCAGCCAGTTGCTTGAGCCTTTGCAGGCTACCTTCGGGCGCCTCGAGATCCGCTCTACGTATCGATCGCCGACAGTCAACGACTTCGGAAACAAGAACAAACTAAATTGCGCGAACAACGAATCGAACTATGCGGGGCACATTTGGGACTATCCCGATGCCAATGGCAAACGTGGTGCCACAGCATGCATCGTAATCCCTTGGCTGGTCGATCACATCGAAAGCGGTGGCAAGTGGACGGACATGGCCTGTTGGATTCATGACCATCTTCCTTACAGTTCCCTCTGTTTTTTTCCCAAGCTCGCGGCGTTCATCATCAGCTGGCATGAGACGCAGGCCCGGCGCATTGATAGCTTTGCGACTCCGAAGGGCTGCTTGACGCGACTTGGCATGTCGAACCATGGGGGTCGCACAAAGACAAGTACGTTGGGTTCCCGCTGCCGAAGATCGAGTGCAACACAGTGGGCAGCTTTCTCGGCCCTAGACCACGCGACCACAGATCGAGTGAGTCACGAAAAGCGGACCTAGCGCCGAAAGAGGGTCCTAGTTCAGAGGACCTCCGCTACTCGACCGAATTGTGATGCAGTCCAAAAAATCCTGTCAGAGCCCAACCGCTCAAGAAGCCGAAATCTCGGCACTGAAGCTCCGTGTGCTGCAGTTGGAAAAAGAGGTCGAGTTTCTTCGCTATCACCCAACACTTGCCCAAGGTCTAAAAGGCGAACGGTTCATCTGCCAAATCACTGAAGGTATAGCTACGTCTTTGAACGCAAGGTTTGATGTGAAGAGCAAGGGGGGGCTGAAGCTAGAGGTGAAGTTCAGCAAGCTGCATTCACCGGAAAAATCGGCCCTCGATACGAAGCGCTGGTCTTGGAGTAAGCCAATGGGGTGGCTCGACAAAGGTAAGGACTACGATTTTTTACTGCTTGTGGGAGATAAGGACTACCGCTTCGAAGACCAATATGTTGATGATTCACCATACGTAGTCTTCTTAATCCCGTCGGCTCGAGTTCATCAAACTATCGTGTCGGGCAAAACTATTGGTGCAAATATTAATCTCACGACAAATTTTTCAAGCGTCCGATCAGTTCCAAGCTTACGAGTGATCGACCACATGGTTGGATTTTCCCTTGTTGCCGAATTACTTGAAAAGGCGGTGCCTCGTTCGGTCCCAGACTCCTCCCGCTAATTGCGCGGCTTGGGACCGTCATTTAAGCTCTCGTTGCATCGGAATCAGGGTAAGCGATCATTAAGGAAGGTCTGCAGAACGCGCATCGCGACTGCCATTGATCGAACATGAAGCGCAGACACGCCACCCTGAGCGTTGATTCGCGCTCCGAAGGTTGCTGGGCGAGGCGGCTTGAGGCCGCTTCTCGCGCATTGGCTGCGCAGCGGACGCACTCATCCCTGGGGTACAGCGGCACGTCGTGCAGCGCCTCTTCCACCGCCGGGTCGCTCAAGCCGAACCATTGCTGCAAGTAATGAATGCGCAGCATGGTCTCCACCGGCATCGGCGGCCGGCCCGTCTTCGCGCGCGGGCAGTGCGGCTCGACGATCTGCACCAGCGCGGCCCACGGCACCACGCGCTCCATCTCTTCGAGGAACTCGCGCTTGCGCGTCTTCTTCGTCGACAGGTTCAGGCCCAGTCCAAGTTGCTTCATGGCTTCACGTCATGCAAGGCGCGGGCCTGTTTTGCAGATGTTCCCTAACAGCGCGAGTTCTCTCGCGCCTGCCGAGCTGGGCCAAGACCAAACCAGCGAAATCGCGATCGCCGCGAGCAAGGTTGCGCCGATTCTCCGGTTGCACATCGATCTCATGAGCACCTCGCTGGGTGTGATCGAGGAGTGGACGGCCAGACGACAGCCATCTGGCGACGTCACAGCAAAGCGTCCGCCAGCGGAAATCATACGTCGAACCTCACGTGCCCACGAATTCTTTGTGCGGCGCGCCTTCCGGGGCGCGAATCAGATCGATAGCAAAGATCGGCTAGACAAATTGCGCGTGCCACGGCTCCCTTGCCTCCTTTGGGCTCAAACAGGCTGTCTTCGAGCCGCCCGCAGTCCTCACGCGTCTTTTCGAGCTCGTGCGTCAAATAAGGGTAGTTGGACCGGCAGGAGTTGCAGGCGCATCGGGCCAACAAAAAGGTGCTATTAGTACAGATGACTAGATGACCGCGCCGCCGCATGGTCAAGTCAAAGTCATGACGGGCGAGCCTGCTGACGACCGTACGGGTGGGCCTGCCGCCTCGTTCGCCAGCTCGGAGCGGGCTCCGCCCTCCTTCTTCTCCCTGGCTCTCGAGAGAGTCGCTGTCAATTCAGCAATTCAGCGTCAGTCATGAGCTCTCGCACCCTTGGGTGCCGTGATACGGTCGTGCGACATTGGATCCTCTACGATTCGTGTTGCATGCACCACCGAGGAGACGAGAAAGATGAGCGATCACCAGTTGAGAACCGTCAATGAGTCAGGCTTCCCACTACAGATTGCGGTTGAGCATCTGATTGCAACGCGGAAACCAGGTGGCTGGCAGATTCGCTATGTCGAGCATGCTTGGCGGAGCGCGGACGGTACGCAGAACGGATTCATTGATCTCGTCATTCAGAACCCTTGGGACACCGCGGTGATGGCCCTTGAGTGCAAGCGTGTGCGTGATGTTGATTGGATCTTCCTAACATCAAAAGGAACAGCAGCTCCTCGCCGACAGTGCAAAGCGTGGATCACACGCTGGACAACGGCTTCTAACTTCAAGTTCCTTGGATGGGAGGAACTACCGATCGACCCGTCCTCACCGCAGGCAAGCATGTGCGTTGTCAGAGGACAGGCTGCAAATAGCCCCCGCCCCCTCCTGGAGCGAATTGCTAGTGAGGTGGTGGCCTCCACCGAGGCGCTCGCGCGTCAGGAATTGGAGTACCGGCGGGGTGAGGCGAGCGAGAGTTTCCGCGCGTACTTTAATGTGATTGTCACCACGGCCAGGCTGGTCATAGGCGAGTTCGACCCCTCAAAGATAGCGTTGGCAGACGGCGAGCTCATTGGAGGCAAATTCACCGAGGTACCACACGTTCGCTTCCGCAAGCAACTTCTCGACTCAGTACGACCGCTCACGCCGGCCGACTACTCTGATCAGAACGTAGCGGCGAGCCGCGAGAGCACCGTTATCGTGGTAAATGCAGACCACTTAGCCGAATTTCTTGCTGACTTCGAAATGGACGCAAACGGCGCAAACCGCTTTTTCTAGCCAGTGAATCGTTGAAATTGCGTCCGCGTACCCGGATGATCTGAGTCAGTCGGTATAGGTGCATGCGACACGCACAGAACGGCAGCGAGAGATCAAAAATCTTTGCTTTCGGAGATCTCAGCGAGGGCTTGGGCAACCTGGTGGCGCCAGGGAACGGGGATCGAATTCAGATCCGCATAGAGCCCGGTCAGCACTCGCGATCCTTCCGGACGCTCTGCGATCAACCTCAAAATCGTGGCGGCATCTTCAGCACGAGCTGCAGCTAGTGCTATGTCGCTAGCTCGCCAATCGGAGCGCATGAACGCCCGGATGAGATCCTTCCTGGCGGTCCTGCATCGATCCCAGTCCGAAAAGAAGAAGATGCTGAAGAGGTCCGGCTCCTGCTCGCCTTTCCTCAGGCGATGGTAGACGGCAGGAAAAGCGACGGCGATAAGAGGGGACGCTGGAGCGCGGCGCTGTTCCAGCAGAAAAGGCAGAAGCAGAGAAGAGGCGCGCTCGAACGCATCCCCGCCCTCCGCCGCTGAATCCCACAACAAGGTCGCAGCATCTTCCGCAGCAGCCAAGGGGATGTCCAGGTGGTGGCGTCCAATGAGTGCCCAAGCAAGCTGTTCGACGGCACCCAGAAGCTGCCGACGGGCTGCGGGACCTGCTCGATTGAAGGCGCTGAGGTTGGCTGCAACGACCTCGCCCGGCACGTCCAACGCCAGAGCGGCCCGGATGGCGGTCACGCCGTTTAGCCTGTCGCCCTCGACCTGAAGCAATTGCTCCACATTGGACCCAGGTACGAGCCTCGTATGATGCCGCAACGCCACCGCGAGAGCTCGAGTCGCAAGGGAGTGCGTTCGATCGTCCGCAAGGTAAGGAAGGATTTCCAGCGTTGCCCGGACCAAAAGCTCTGCTGGCACCTGTTGGCTCTCGATCGTACGCAGGATCAGCGCATGGTTGTCTGCAGGGTCGCGCATCAGGAGGTCGATGATGTCGCCGTGCAGATTCGCGATCATTTCGCTGAACTGAGCATCGGTCGCGGACCCTAGCAACTTTCGCAGGATGTCGAGCCTGCCCTCCTCGGGCAGAAGTGGCGTTCGCAAGACCCACTCGAGATCGTCGTGGCATGGACGGATGAGAGTGCGTAGGAGCGAATCGCGGCCCAAGGTTGGCGTGAGCGTCACACATAGCTCGCGCAGTGCTGGAACAGAGCCGATCGCTCGGGCGCGTTCGACGAGCAGCATCCGCAGCCTGTCTGAAGACAGCCCGTTGGCTTCGTGCAACAGCCTAGTCTCGTTCATCAGAAGCTCTTCGTCGAAGTCCAAGAAGAGCTCACGGGCTGCAGCCCCATGCATATCATCCACCAGCAGACGCAGGAGCCTGCGACGCGCCTCATCACGGATCTCTTGTGTCGCACTGGAGCATGCCTGCGCCAATTTTTCCAGGAGCCTGGCGTCCCTGTCCACAGCGGTGGCAGCAAAACTTGGGCTCAGCAAGACGAGTTGAAGGAACGTCGGATCATCGAGTTCGGCTGCGGCCGAAGCGATGGTGTGATCGAATCTCTGGGAAACGCCATCTCCCACCGCGCCGAGGAGAAGGTCTCGTCCTCGTGCAGTAGCGAGCATTTCTGCACTTGCAACCGCATCGAGCGGTGCGCGACGGGCCAGATCAACTGCGCTGCCTCGGATCGCTTTGGCGACGGAGAGCTTCAGCCGCACCTGCGTCAGCTTGTCCGTCAGCGCGAGTAGGAATCGCCATGCTTCGCTTGGTGGCAACGTCATCGCGGCCCGCTGCGCTGCGCTGCCCAATTGCGGCGCCAGTCGATGAACCACATCCAAGTTGGGCACGGCCCGGCTGTTGACGATGTCCAGCAGACCCAGCGCTGCGTTTGGCGATGAATCTATACGCTCATGTAGTTCATTAAAGAGTAGCGAGATGCGCAGTTGCGCCTCAGTGCCTCCCTGCGACGAAAGCTCGCCAAGCAGATCATCACGTAGAAGGGATGGGTGGTCACTTAGAAAGACCCTGTCGATGATTTCTGGCGTCCAGCGATGGCGCGCGGAGCCGGGCTTTTTCGCGTCGATCCGCCTGCCCGCCCAGTCGCCGCTGAAACGGGATCTAGCATCGATCGGCGAGAACACCAGATCAAAGCTGCGGTCGCCGAGGTTACGCGGCGAAAGAGCAAAGGTCGAGGCTGCGAAGGAGCGCCGAAACGACGGCCAGAAGGCCGTTACCAAGCGGATCAGCGTCGCCTCCGAATCAGTGGCGTCAAATACGACGATGGGCTTGCGCTCTTCCAGAAAGAGCGCCTCGACCAATTCGACATTTTGAGCCGCATCGACGTACGGCAGGGGTCTTTGAGAAATCTTTGGCGCCTGGATGGACTGGGCCTGCTTAAGAGGGCCCTCTAACGTCAATAGCCCAAGGATGTCCATTAGCTCGATGCCCTGCTCCCAGCGCCGCATCGGCACCAATAGGCTGCGAGTGCGCACGCAGCCCGCGCGCGGCGCATCGGAATCCTGCCATGTACGAGCCAGCACATAGTGTGACATCGATGGCAGCGGGTACAGCGAAAGATACGGACTGAAACGCTCACCGGGACGCAGCGGTCCCGCGACATCCGAAAGGCGATCGACCAAATCCTGGTCGACCTTAGCCAGCTTCACGGACCCTGACAGGAGCTGATGCCCCTGCCGGTACCCGTGCAGTTGCTGGTAAAAAATCATGAGAGGGCGCCGCCAATGGCCCATGCCACCGGCGCGGTGACATCCGGCTCCTGGTGCCACCCGCCATCGCGCTCATGCACTACCCAACCGCAATCGGCCAAGGCCTTGGTCTGGAAGTCAAGGCGGAAACTTTCGTCTGAGAGATCACCCCCAACGATCGATACGCCGTAGATTTTGATATCCAAGTTGTCGACATCACTCAGCGCGCCGCCAAACAGTGGAAACTCTCTGATTAGATATTCCATGGGACCTTGTGATCGCCTCGTCGCGTCCAGCCGGTCCCAGGCCGAGACGACCACGGATAACCTTGGTGCAGAGCCGTCGGGGCGGCGTGCCAGCCTCGCCTGCATCAATTCCAGCAATTCGCAAAGGACCACTTGTGTGGGGATTTCTGTCTCCTGCTCACCGTTGCCGACGTTCGTGAGCAGATCTCGCGCGGTCACCCAGTCTAGCGGCTGAACGTTCAGGTTCGAATGAACGCGCACAAACAGCATCGCGCCATGGGCGTTCTCGATTGCCTCCTGCCAGTCAACGGAGAGTTCCGATTTTTTGACCGCGTCCTGCCAGATCTCGCCCGTAAAGTCCGGCACGATCAGTTCCGTAGGTTCAGCTCCTTCGGTTCTCAGCGGCACGCAAAAATCCTGACGCGCCTGGTTGCGATCGGTACGGGCGACGAACGCCCCTTGCAGCAGGTGCTCGCAGAGCGTCTCAACGTAGGTGATGTCATTGGGCATGCCGGCACGCTGCAGCAGGCCTTTGCCGGCTTGGAGCGCGGCCCAGAGCCTGCCGACATAGTTGCTCTTGCCGGAGTCGGGGCAGCCCACGAGGACAATCGACTGCTGACTCATGGTTCACTCCGGAATCTGAGGAAGGCCCTGGCGGATGAACCCGGCGCGCTCTCTGGCCATGGATCCGGTCTAGACGGCACCTGATTGAGGGTGGTCGCGATCAATTCGTGCATACCGCAGCCGGGTTGAATGTCAGGGACGATCGAGAAAGAGGCGATCTCACAGAGTTCGATTGTGAAGTCGAAGCGAGCGCCGCATTCCTGAATTTCCGACAGCGCTAGCGGCGGGAAGGCTCCTTCGTCGCGCCAACTCGCCACCAAGATGATTCTCGGGCGACGGGGACAAAGCAGTGATGCCAGTCGTTCGATCAGAAGCTTGGCCCGATGTGCGCTCAGCCTCCGAGTTCTTTCGCTCTGGAAGCTGCGTCCATCGACCAGCAGCCAGATGGTGTCTGCGGCTGAAAGAAAGCTCAGGCGATCCGCATCATTGCTGTCGATCAGGCTCTTGGACCATTCGCCGGGAAGATCCGGCAGGAGCAGGTCAAACTTGCGCCCGTCGTCCGAGCGGCGCAGTCTCAGGTGCAGGAAGCCGGCCTGACGGTCGTTTAACATTTCCGTGTGCGACGTCATCTGGGCTGGAGCGTTGCCCTCATTCCATCGGCGTGCACCGCGAGAAATCTCTTCGAGCGCCATGAGCGTTTTGCTGCGCAGATAGCTGAACCCCTTAAGCGCCCGATGTGAGAGCAGCAGATACAGGCTCGCTATGCAGGCCGTCTTACCTGCGTCCGGTAGGCCGACGATGCCGACAAGGCTCACATAGCGAGTTGCCATGAGGGCATTAGCTTCGGCAAGCCCCAACGTATTGCTCCGCGGCAAGCTCGACCGGTCCTCCGGTGAATCAAGGACGGCTTCCCCCACCGATGCAGCTGTCCCTGGCAACGCGTCGATCGGCTCAACATTTTCCCGATGTCGTTCGTCTTCAGCGGCCGGTGAATTCGTGGCCAGTGCCGTCTCGAGTTCCGCGGTTAGCTTTGAGGTAACGTGGTGAGGACAATCCGTGACGTTAGGATAGCTGCGCAAGCAAACACCCGTCTGCGAAATTGTGCAGTCCTTCAGCTCGCAGACGCGCTCGCTCATAGTTTCGGCTCGCTCTGGAGAAGACGATGGATTGCGCCCTCTAGCAGAGCACGAGCGGCCCATTCTGATGGCGCCAACCTCTCTGCAGAGAACTGATGGCTCGCAGTTCCTTCGCAAACCGCGTGGATCAGGGGGAGAACCGCCTCGGAATCCTTAATGGGCGTACCGAGGCCCTCGGCCATCCGAACGCGCCGATCGCCGAGCAGGTCGATCACTTCTCCCAGCGACACCCGCTCGGTACCAGAGACCTTGCGAAGTACGACGTCGCGATGGGCCCTTGCGGGAAGCCTCCGCAGCTTGGCGGCCGCATCCAGCCCGCAAACGACAGCCCGAGCCGCGTCAGGCAGGCCCGACAGCGCCTCGTCAAGCAGGTCGCTGCGCTCGCTTAGCAGCCACCACATAAAGTCGAGCTCCTCACGATCAAGCGCCGCGTTATCCCGCAAAGCGTTGACCATCGGCCCCACAGCGCGGGCGAACGCAGCGTTCACCTTGGAGCCGTTCGGAGAGTTCTGGTCGATGGCAACCGCACCGATCTCCGGCACAGGTCGACGCTGTCGGGTCAGTTCAGCGACCTTGGAGACCCGTACCTGGCTTGCGGCCAGAAGGTCTTGCCGGAGTTCCTCGAGCTTCACTTCTGGCAAGGGCTGTTGAAACCACAGCGCCGACCACAAGCCACCAGCAAGTGCGTCTGGGCACTTCCAGCCGGCGCTCTCAACTTCCGAACTGACCAGTGACAAGGCCCCCACGCAAGTTACGACCTTGATTTGCAGGTCGCCAAGTTCGTCGGTTCTCACGAAGGAAGGCGCATGCTGGCGAATATGACTTGCAACTTCGTTCGCCAATGCATCGGGCAAAGCGCCTCCGGCCAAAGACTCTGCCAAGGCGGACGCAATCCGAACGGCCTGACTGCAAGGCTGCGTTGCTAACCAGGTTGTTACCTGCGAAGTTGCCTTGTTCCGCTTTTCGACCCAATCGTCGTCGCTGCCCGTCTGAAATATGCGAGCGTAGTCGGCGATCGTCTTCATTGCTGTGTCTCCTCGTTGATGCTGGCCAAAGCCTCATGGATCAAGGCGCTAAGCTCGGAAAAGCGTCCCTGGCGCACGACGATGTTAAACAGGCGGCTTTCCGCTCCGTGGTTCAAGTGGCCGCTGAAATCGCCAGGCACCACGCCGAGCACCGCTAGCAACTGAAGGCGGGCGCCATCGCTCAAGTCCCGGAAAAAGCGCATATACAGATCCCGGTATGCCGCCTCATCCACCTGGACGTCTTGAGCCGGGTCCTCCTCTGCGGGAATGTCAATCTTCACCGCCGCCGGTTCCGCTGCGGCGACGGGCACAGCGCCGGGGGGGGGCGCGGCCCTAGCACTACGCTGGAAATTTGGCGAGCCCAATACCACCCGGCCCTTCAGACGTGTGTCATCCTGCTCGAATCTCTTCATGTCGTCGCGCCATCGCCGTGGATGGATCGTGACCGCCAAGGCGTCCTCCCCTTCGTCCCAGTCGAACTCAATGATGTTGTACGCGTAGGTGTAGGTGTTATCGACCTCGTCAGGCGTGGTCGCCCCTGCAGCAATGAGCATCAAGTCGCGGCCAACTTCGACGTTCTCAACACTCATGTTGGCCAGATGCTCATGACCGGAGACAAACACGCGCGCGCGGCTGCGTAGGAACTTCTTGGTCTCCGCGCCGTCGGCATACCATTCCAAAGGGTGGTGAGCGAGTACCACGAGTTCCTCCCCGGAGGCCTCCTGAAAGATGCGTTGGCGCGCGCCGAGCAGGAGCTTGCCCTTTTCCTCGACATCCTTGGTGCAAATGAGCGCCGAGTTCAGACGGACGATTCGGATGTGGCGTCCAGGACCAATTTCCACGAGGCGATCGGCACTGCTGCTGCCGGTGCAATCGAGCGGACACTGGTATGAGTCCGCGAAGCGGCGATACTCCATAAATCGCAGGTAGAGCACCTCTCGATCAGCTTCCTCCTCCAGGAGGGCATCCAGCCTGCTCTCTCCTTCCGAGTGGATCGCGGCGAGCATGAGCGCGGTTCCACCCCTGATCTGTTTCCGATCGATATCGTGGTTGCCCGGCACCATCTGGATGTCGGAAGGTTTGCAACCCACCCTGTCCGCCAATTCGTCGAGCCAACGACCAGCGGTCACATACTCCTCGCGCTGCCCAGCGTAGGCAATGTCACCGGTCACGATGATGCCCGACGCTTTCGCATTCGGAAGCGATGCGACAACGGCGGCAGAGTCAGCAATGAGCTGCCTCCTTGCATCGTCGTTAGTAAAACGCCAACCGCCTTTTTCCTGCCCAAAGTGAATGTCGGAAAGATGCACGAAGACAGCTGTCATTGACTTATGGTTCTCCACCGTTGTATGCGGATGTTACATGCATGCCCATCCTTGGAGCTACACCGGTGGTGAGCAGAAATGCACTGGCTGTGCTTACGCGCTACGGCAAGGCTCGCACCGACGCGCCGGGGTGATCCAATTTCTCAAACGTGGCCGCGCTCGCAGGAAAAGCTTTCCCCATCTGCCGCGCCCGCTTGACCTCATCGGTATGGAGGTAGACCGAGTTGGTCGCCACTGACGCGTGCCGCAGGTTGTCTCGTCCCGTCGTCAGCTCGACGCCACGCTCCAGCGCAGGCCGTGTCGACGAGATGCAGGCCGTGGCCAACGCCTTGAGCTTGCTCGCCCGTGATGGCATGGAACACCGCTCAGATGCAGGCGGTGCTCGATCGGTGGGCCAATCGGCGTCAAATCGTCCCAGCCGAGCTGATCGGGCGGGTTGCGCCCACGCGACTGGAAGGCATCAATCTTCGCGGAGTGTTTCGGTTTCCCATCGAGCGCTATGCCGACTAGCTCCTACCGTCACAAACTGCAGCGAAAAAGAGCGCCAGAGCTTGAAATCGACCACAGATCGGGCCGTCCCGAAGGCAATTGGGGGTAACAGAATCTCAAGGTGGGACAAGGACTTAGGAGTGACGACTCGTGGAAAGCGGCATTCTTGACGGTGCCCTACCGTCACTCAGCGCACTGAAAACGAGTCGACCCCAAGTTCGAGCTCATATTGCTTCGAGACCATGGACGAGCACCAGGCCTGGGCCCGCGCGTATTTCGGCCTGAGCGACCTGAATGAGGAGCGCAGTTCCATCGCCTGCGTGCCCGCCGCGGCGCCAAGAACGCCATCATCGGCGTGGCCGCCTCGATGCTCACCGCCGCCTGGCACATGCCGCGCGACGGCACCGAGTGGCGACCTGGGAGCTGCCCACTTCGACCGCGCCGACGCTCACAAAACCGCCAACCGTCTCGTCCGAAGACTTCAGCAGATCGGTTACGCCGTGCAGCTCACACCGGCTTTAAAGGGGGCAGTTTCATCCTAGGCAGGAGTTCCCAAGGCAGGCCCACCACGAGCGCATCGAACTGCGCCTGTGAGCACCGCCAAGACGATCTACGATTTTGTCAGCGCTGAAATTGTCGGCCTTGCTTGCTTAATGATCGCACTGTATGGACCGTCTTTCGTCCTGCCTTGAAGCAATCTTGCTCGTCAAGCCTTCTGGCAGAAACCATATAATTCCTGAGGTTTTCGTGAATGATGAATGTAACGCATAATGCTGGGCATGGAAGAGCGAACCTCCCTCCCGGACATCAGCACCCTCATGCAGGTCGTGGACGTAAAGCGCCGCACCGCCATGCGGAAGCTGTCCCACGCCCGGGACATGATGCGTCATGCAGAGGGGCTGGAACGCGAGGCCATGGCCGAGATGCAGGAGGTCGAGGCGTTCCAGCGCCTGATGAAGTCTGTTCCGACGACGCGGGACGAAATGCGTTCACTCGAAGCGGAGGCGCGGGAGAACAACCGTTGGGTGCATACGCTTGACGGAACGTCACGCCTTATCAATGCGAGCGGGAAAGTTGTGTTTGAGCGACGCGAATCTGGTCCAGGTTTGTTCCGCACCCAACGCGATCAAGTCGGGGCCGCGTGCTTTCAGATTCTGTCGGACGGCTCGTGGAAGACGACCGAAGAGCTCCTCGATGAACTGCATAAGCGCGGCGTCCAGCTGACGGCCGAGAACAAGCTTCAGCGGCTCTCACAGATTCTGAGTCTGAATTCAAACTTCAAGAATCAGCGTGGCCGAGGCTGGGCACTGGATATTTCGCCAGCTCGCGAATCGTCGGAGAAAAAGGAAACTGAAAATGAACCGGACCCACTGCGAATGCGAGCGCGGCAGTTGGCTCGGGATGATGGGAATAGAGCGCGATGAATACCGCTGAAGGTGGGTCGCAGGGGGTCTCTCACCACCCCCTGCTTCCCGATGTGCAACTTGCCTGCGAGGGCGAACTTTTGGAGGTCCCGATGCCGCTAGCGACGGCGGTGCGGAGCCAGGTTCCTGAAACGAACCAGTGGCGACCAGCACCACTTACCACATTACGGAAGAACCACCACGGGCGTTGCAACCCGTGGTCATCATAGGCGCCACGGAGAAACATTGCCAGCCATGCGGATGCTGGATGCCGAATCCGTGGCGCATTCGAAACATCGCCGCCACAACGACTTTAGGCGGCATCTGAAAGTTCAAGATGACCAAATCTCTCAAGCCGGGAACCCCGGCACCGGCCTCCGGCCAATACAAGAACCGCGCCCTCGGAACCGAGGTGACTGGCGTGCAGGGTAAGCCCTTGCCGCCGACGCCCAGGTCTGGACAGGGCTATGTGTTGGTCGACAGGACCAAGCACAAGAAATGAAGTCGTGAGACTTGGACGCCGGCACAATACCTGCCGGCGTTTTTATTGATCAGCACGCTCTTCCAAGCCTTTGAGCACCGGCATCGCCCGCGCATGGCTGTACGAGTGGCGCATCCTGATTCCGGGATACCGCAGGCTCGCCGACTGGGCGCGCGAAGGCTTCGTCGCCGCCAAATCGAAGATGCTGGCGGCGGTCCGCACAGCGGCCGGCCTGTTCCTTGCGGCTGGCCTCAGTGCGAAGCGGAGACTTCTTGTTTTCGGTGCAGAAAATGACGGTTCGCGTTTCTAGTGGAAAAGTTGCTTCTGACCGGCGAGTGCCGGAGCTTAGAGCTCGGGAAAGGCCTCTTGGTTCAGGCCACGCGTGAGGCGGCGAATTCGTGCCCAGGCCTGCGCAAGATCTTTTTCCTGGCAGGCGTCTAGAATGGCGCGGCACCCGGCCTCCTGGGCTGCAAACAGGTCATGGCGCTTGCGTTCAATGACCAGAGGCTCCAAGACTTCCCAGGGCGGAAGGCACAGCGACTCTCGGCGCGGCAGCGCTGCCGCCATCACCAGACCCTGTGGATCGAAGTCGAATAGCGCTAGCACCGGTCGAGTGTCCGCCTTGACCAGTTGAGCTGCGCAATCCACTCGAAACCAGCTCGGCGCGCCTCGAAAAGTCGCCAAAGCACTTCGCCCCTTGAGGTACTCAGACATCCAGGCGTACCGGTGCATGCGGCGCATCGGCTCCAGGTTTTCACACACCACAAGCACTTCGTAGGGCAGCGCCAGGGCGTCTTGCCAGTGCATCGCCAGGAAACTTCCGGGCGGGTTCGAAATGCCCGGCAGGCCCAGCGGCACCACCGCGACCAGACCATCGGTCACAGCCGCGGCCGATAACTTCTCGGATGCAGCATCCCGAGCGTCCGCTCGCGCACCGCCGGCGACAGGTGCCTCGAGCGAGAAGCCTGCGTTTCGCAGCTTGGTCTCGGCCTTGACGAAGTCTGACGGTCCGTAGTGGACGGCCATCCCTCGAAGGCGCCCGAGGTCCTGCGTGGCCGCCATTTCGCGCGCGATGGCCGAGCGCAGTTGCGCCGAGCGATTGGCGACCAGCCCGCGAAGGAAGTTGTACTGCGTGGGCGTCATTGCGCAGTAGACGTCAGGGCCGGAGCGGAAGCATCGGCTCGAGCGGCCGCTCCCAAATGGCGTCCAAGGGTACGGCCAAACAGTGCAATCGCCTCTGACGTTGGCGCCACCAGCGCATCGCAGAACGAGTGCCGGAATCGCTCGCCAGGCGCTGGCGCCTCTGTCACCAGGACCACCCGGAACTTGTAGGTGCGCAGAGCGGATGCGGTGAACGAGAGCCACAGATTGGCATCCATGGTGCGGGCGGCATCATCGCTGGCGCGCCACTCCAACACCGACAGTGGCGCTGCACGGTATGCGAGGCCGGCACGGGCGATGGCTGCGCGTGCCAGGCGCGCGAGCGCAACCATGGCGGGCATGTCGAGGCCTTCCTCGTGCGGCTGCTTGGGCGCCATGCGCTTCAGGCGCGGAGCATTCTCGTTCGGCTCGGGCGCCGCGGCCGGCAACGCCGGCAGCAAGCGCACCTCATCGCGCATCAGATCGATCATGGCGCGGTCGTCGTCCTGCGGGTCCATGTGGAACTGCACGGGTGGCAACGACGGGCCAATGAACGGCTTTGACAACAGCAGCGGCGCGATCTCTTCGCCCAGCATCGGATTCTCGGGGCCGCGCCACGCAGGGTTCTGACGCAGCAGCATCGCCGTTCGCGCCAGCAGCACGTTCTTGCGCTCGATCTCGCGCATGCTGAAGAGCTCGCGGCGGATCTGGCTCTGAAACTGCGACAGCGTCTGGGTCCACCTCGGAAGCTGGCTTTGCAACGTGTTGCGCAGCATCGCGGCCACGGCCTGCATGCCTCGCTCGCGTGCCTCGCCTTCCACCTTCTCCACCGCTCGCGTCAGGCGCGCCAGATCATTGCTCATGCCCTCGCTCTGGCGCTGGTAGTAGCGGTTCTGGCTGCTCTTGGCCGCCAGGGATGCCACGTTCCCAAAGCGAGTGCTCAGCAACAGCCCCAGTAATCGCAGGTTGCGCTCCACCATGTCCGCAATGTCAAAGGCGTCCTGCTCGATCTGTGCTGCAGCTTCGTCGGCCTGCCGGTGATCGCCTGCCAAGCGCAGGTCGTCCAACTCGTTCCACACCATGGGGATGTGCTCCACCAGTTGCCCGATGCCCGTGAGGCTTTGATAGGCGGGATGGATCTGCAGGACGTCGTTGGCGAACTCGCGAAGCCTGCTGTGCAGGCGGTAGCCGCGCTCGCCGGCGGGCCGCAGTACCTGGAACTCGCGCAGTGAACGCACCGCCGGATCCGCGTGCGCTTCCGGCTGATCGACGCCCACGAGCTCGCGAAGCGCCACCTCCACCACCTCGACATGCCGGCTGAGCGCGGCGAAAACCGGCTTGAGCGGGGAGCTACGGTCGGCGCCGCTCATTCCTGGTCCTCGGCAAGGCGCATCTGCTCGTGATCGACCACGGAGGCGTCGCTGATCAGCTCCGTGTTCTCCGCGATCACGGCCAGGACCGCGTAGAGAAATTCGATCTTGCCGGTGAGCTTGAAGCCGCGGCTGTCCGTCGGTATCGGTACCGCGTAGCGCTCCTTGACCAGGTACTCGAGCATCTTGGAAACACGATCGTTGGCGCGTGCATCGAGGCGCAGCCCTGGAAGGTTCAACTCCATGACCTGCTGCTCCAGGGCTGGCGCCAAGCGTACCCGCTCGGCCAGCTCCGACTCCCACAGCGTCAGGCCAGGCTGCAGGTGCGCATCCTGGCCCTGGGCTTGGCGGATGGCCTCTAGCACCGGAACGATGGGCGAGAGAATCGAGCGCACATTGCGCAGCGAATCGCGCACCGCCGATCGAGCCTCGGCGTCGGGAATCTCCGGCGCCAGGAAGAAGGCGCCCTCCTCGCTCAGGCGCACCAGGCGCAGACCGAGCTGCCCCACCCAGGCCTCGACGGTGTCCAGGTGCTCCTGCTCGCACAGCAGGTCATAGCTCAGAGGATGAGCCACCGGGCAGATGAACTCCCCCGCCAGAAGGGACTTGAGGGTGCTGGCCAGCCTGGTCATTGCAGTGCCTCTGCGGCGGCCGTCGTGATGCGTGGATCGAGATTGGCAATCGGCTCGGCGTGTGCCCTGGAAATCGATCCGTCGTCCTCGAAGAGGTGTGAGCTGGCGAACAAGGCGCCCAGGGCCGGATCGATGCTGGGTGCCGCACACACGGCCGAGACGTTCTGCTGTGACAACACATCCAAGCACTGCAGCATGTTCGAGGGGCTCACCCGCCCCACCTCGTCCAGCACCCAGGTCAGGCCCGCCGGCGAGCGCGGACCGCGCACGATGCCCACGAAGCCCAGCAGGAACATCATGGTGATCAGCAGGGTAAGGCCCGTGGAAGACAGGCCCTGCATCGAGCGGTCGTTGTCGATCTTGATGAGCCGGCCCATCTCGGTGAGCTGGAAGCTCAGGCGAACGTGCTCATCCAGGTTCACCTGCAAGGAGCCGGTATCCGGCAAATGGTCGCGGAAAGCGCGCACCAGGGCAATCTCCTCGTCCGAGGGAAGCTTCGGGTTGGAAGCGAGAGCGGTCCGGTGGCTGCTCAGGCGTGACTGGCTCACGTCACGCATGTCGCGAAGCGCCTTGAGCGCGGGGCTGGAGGTCGCCGACGAGGAGATCGTGATCTGCAGGTCGTTGAACCGCTTGAACCCAGAGGCCTGCACCAGCGAGCGCTGGAACTGCCCATTGAGCTCGTTCACGCGCGACTCGAAGTTGGCGATGTGGTTCACGAACGACTCGGCCGCAGCGAAGTACCCATCCATCTCGTGGCGCAAGGCAATGTGGTACTCGCGGTGCGTCAGGGGCTCGAACCATTCGCAGACAGCACGTGCCCACTCGACTGCCCGCTCATGGGGCAGGAATGCCTCGGCCTGTCCCTGCTCCTCGAGTTGCTGCAGCCGCGCATCGCGGTCCGCCTGGCGCGAGTCCAGCCAGTGGGCGATCGGACTGGAACGCTCGCGCATGCGAGAGCAAAGCTCTCGCGTGACGCTTTCCAGGCGCTGAGTCGATCCCACCAGACTCGACAGGAGCGTCTGGGCCGCGCCGTTGATGTCGACGTACAGGCCCTCGCCAACATAGACGGGGCCGGCGTGCCGAAACACGCCGAGTTGCTTGTCCCTGAGCCTGCGAAGGCTTTCCAGCTCCTCCTGATCCGAAATGCGCGCAGAGCGCATCTTGGCCTCGGCGCTGGTGAGTTCGGCGCGCTTGCTCAGGACCTGTGTTTCGTGTTTGCCCAGGTCTTGGCCCGCCTGATCGGAGCGCTTGCGCAATTCGAATTCGCGCTCTTCGCGCTCAGGCTTTAGGGGCAAGAGATCGCGCTCGAAAGTCTTCCAGGCCAGAACGTGGTGGGCATTGCTGGCGATGGCCTGGAGCTTGGCCTCCAGCTGGCCCAGGCGATCTCGCAGTGCTTTGACCTTCACGGGGTCCACGCCCAGTCCGGCCAAGGTCCGGTCGTGCGCGTCTTGGGCGCTCGCGCGTTGGTCGACGGCAGACGCTTCCGCGGCCCTGGCCTCTTCGGTCAGTCGAGCCAGTGTCGTGTCTCGTTCGAACTTCAGCGCAGTGACTCGCTCCTCGAACTGACGCATCAGCGAGGCGCGGCGCACGCGCTCATCGCGAGCCAGGGCGGCACTCTCGTCGGCGAGCATCTTGAGCTTTGCGCGCAAGGAGACGGCCGCCTGGGTGTGCTCCTGGCGAACGCGCAAGCGCTCAACTTCGACGTGCTTCCTGGCTCTCTCAAGCGCAGCGAAAGCCTCATCCCGGTTCTCCTTGGCGCGCTTGGCCTCATGCTCGGCCGTGCGTTGGTCGCGCCGGGCCGAATCGAGCTCCGACTGAGCCCTTTTGGCTGCGGCGAGTGCGACGTCATGGTCCTCACGCGCGCGCGCCAACTGCGCGGCTGCCTGGGCGAGTTGCGCCCGGGCGCCGTCCTGAGTTGCCCAATGAGGCAGATCGATGGCGCCGACGTTCAGCTCCAGCGGTCCAATATTGATGACCTCGGCCTGCTCGTCACCTTGGGCGGGCGAGCGCGCGAACTCGTCGAAGCGAGGGGCCAAGTCGCCGCGCAGCAGGTGCTGGGGATCCAGGACCTTGGCGGTAGTGGTCCAAAGCTCTGGCGGCCGTTCGCGCAGCACCGCCATCACGCTTCCGGCTGGCGGGTTCAACTGCGTCTTGAGCAACTCGCGGAATTCATCGGCGCGCGCGAGCTCGCCCTCGGCCTGGCTCAGCGCCTGAAGAGAGCTCGCCTGCTGGGCCTCACCCGATTTGATCGCGTAGTTGGCGCGCTGGAGCAGCACCTCTCGATCGGCAAGAGCGGCATTGACTTGCGAGAGCGCCGTCTCAGCCTGAGCCTGGTTGTCCTGCGCCGCCTGCGGGGCTTGCGCAACTCGCGAGAGCGTCTCTTCCTGGCCAACGCTGGCCTGATGCGCGGCAATCTGCTCGGCGATCTGCGCCATGCGCGGGGCCTGCGGCTGGTTCTCGAGCTCCTCCAGGACGCCCTTGCGCTCCTGTTCGACCGTTTCAGCCTGGGCGTCGTGTTTGGTGCCTGCGGCCTCCCGCTGCTCCTGCAGCTGTTCCTTGCGCACTTGCAGCCCTGTCGCTATCGCGTTCAGCGTATTCTGAAGCGCCCGCTGTGCATCTTTGGCGAGTTCAGTCAGGCTTGCGAGCTCCGAACTGGTCGCCTGCTTATCGTGGGCGTACTGGCTCTGATGTTCGGCCTCCTTGACCATCGCATGCACGTCGATGGAATGAAAATGGGTCTCGCGGCTTACGATCTCTTCGAGAGCCGTTTGGGCCGATGCCAGCTGTGACTTGGCGTGGCCCAGCGCGATGGACAGGCGCTCATGGGTGTCCTTACTGTCGCGCTCGAAGTTCTCGATCTCGCGCGAGATCGTGCCGATTTCCTGATCGAGATGGTTGACTGACGCCGCGCGCTGATCGATGCTCTTCTCGGAGGCCACGCGCAGGGCACCCAGGTCCAGCGCGATCTGTCCGACTTTGAGGATCTGCTCGTCGATCTGCTTTTTGCGGGTGGTGTCGTTGAGCACATCCTGCGCGTGCTTGACGTTGGCCAGCCAGCTTTCGACGTCGGCGCGATCCTTGCGCAGCTGCCGCGTGCTCGAGCCGCGCGCACCCTCGAAACCGACATCCGACAGCCGGTCGAGCACCAGATTCTGCAAGTCCCGAAACGACAGCTTCTCCGAAGTCATGGCCACGGCGATCAGATCCAGCCCATACAGGCTCGAAGGCCCCAAAGAGTGCCGCGCTGCCCATGGGCGCAGGCTGCGCGCTTCCTTGGTGTGTCGGTGTTCGTAGAGGATGACGCTGCGGTACTCATGCAGCTCAAAGCGCGGCGACACGTCCACGCCCATCGCCTCCACGCGATCCTTGAAGCGATCGCGATCGACGAACTCATCGTTCTCGTCAACGAAGTAGCTCTCCTTGTAGCCCCCGTCGATGATTACGAACTCCGGGCGCTCGACGCCGGGTTTGGCGAAAAGAACGGCCAGGCGCAGTTCATCTTCGCTCTCGCGCTCGTACTCATAGGCCACGGCGCTGCTCGGTCCCGGCAGCGTGTAGCCGATCAGGTTGTGCTTTTGCGTGCCTCGCAAGATCCGCTCTGGCGTAGCCCCGTAGAACAGCGGGATCAGCCGCATGAAGCTGGACTTACCCACGCCGTTCTCGCCAACGGCCATCGTGTGTTCGCGCAGGTCGAGCATCGAGATCTGCTGCGACGCGGAATTCGTGGCTGCGTTGCGGATGTTGACGGCAATGACTCTTCTCAGTCGATGAGGCATGTGGTTTTGATTCGTGCGGGCCGGCTCTGCCGGCGCGGTTTCTGGAGAATGCGGCTACCTAAGTGGATCGCGGTGGATATCGTAGGCCCGCGCGGCATCACGAGGACCGGTGACGTCAGGAGCCGGCCGCGCGCCTTTGCTGCACGGTGCCAGTTTCCCACTGGGTGCGAGGAAAGACTCTTGGCGTACTCCCGGGTGTTGCGCAGAGTGCACGGCGTGGCCGTCCGGGTTTGGGGCTTGGTCGGCTCGCCTGCCCTGCACACGGTGATGTTGCCGTGGCTTGCGCATCGCCAGCATCACGTCGCGCAGCCACAGGCCGGCCGATGGGGCAGCTCGCAAACCGCTCGCTTGACAGGCGCACGCACGCAACGACGATTAGTAAACCTTTCGCATTAGGCCACCGCCGGCGCCCGCGCAAGGCGATGCGGTCCAGGTCGATGGCCCGTCCGACGACGGCATCCGCTTCCCCAAGAAGGGTCATGGTTTCGCAAGCATGGTTCCAGGCCGTGTGGGTTGCTGTTGACTATCCCCCGGTGCGTCGTGCCATCCTTAGCGGGTCCGGCGCAGTTCACTTGGTCTCGCGGCGACCCGTCCTGGGAGCATCCAGGCGTCGCACTACAATGCAACGCAAGGCGGCCGCCGTACTTGTACGCGAGTAGAAACAGCCTCCCCTTCAACGTCATCACTCTCCCTTCTAGGCCTCGTCGTCGGGGACTTAAACGCGTGCATCCGACCCGATCCGGCGAGGTGAACCGAAGGAAGATGCATGACTTTGAAAGAACTCGCGCACGCTGCGCATCGGTATCTCCAAGCCCAAGCCGGCTGCGATCTGCGCCGCAGCCACGTATACGAGCTATTGGCCGCAGCGCTCGGCTACAACAGCTGGGCGGCCTTTCACTCCGATTCGCTACTGGCAGACGCCGGCGTTGGCGCGATCCCCGAAGGCGCGCTGCCGCGCATCTTTGGCCGGGCCCGCCAACTGGAATACGCACAGCCTGCCGCAGTACTCATGGCCCGAGCCCTTGTCGAGCAGGCTAACCAGTGGCAGCTCGGTGCCGTCCGCTGGCGCGATCTGGATCTACTGCTGCGGCCGACGCGGGTGGGGAAAGGAGTGGAAGACGATGACGATGACTGGGGCACTGAGCCCGGCCCGCCAGTCATCGCAACCACTTTCCTGACGCAGGAGCGCCTCCTGACTTCCCCCTTGTTGCTCGACAGCCTGGCGCGCGCTACAGCGCACGAAGCCCGCGCGCACCACGTGCTCGCCGCGCTTCATCGCTGTGCCAAACCCAACCCCTATCTCTACGAGGAATCACGCAAGGGCCGGGTGCTCACCACTTCCGAACAACGCTGGGTCGATGAATATTTGCGCCTGGAGCCCCGCTACCGAAGCTACGAGCAGCATCTGAAGGCCGCGGCGGAAGGCGGCGTTCGCGCTGCCGCGCTCGAGTACGGGCTGGTCTTTGAACGACCGGAATTCATCACGCTGGCCGAACGCCTGGAGGGCGACGTAGATGCCTTCCAGATGGCGCGTTCCGCCACGACGCCTCAGGCGCGTAGCCTCTGGCTGCGCAAGGCGGCCGAGGCGGGCTCGTGGCCGGCCTTGGAGCAACTGGCTGACGAGGGGGACAGCTGGGCAGAAGAGCGTGTGGCCGTCCGAGCGGATGCCTACTGGCTGCGGTCAGCGGCGCAACGTGCGCTCGGGTATGACGACGTCTTTCGCGCCTGGACTTGGCAGTACGTGGCGCTTGCGCGCGGCGACGACCTCACTCGCTCGACACTGGCGGCGCGGCACGCAGAAGGCGCGCATGCCGGGCAGTTCTACGACAGCGATTTCGGCGGTCCCCTGTACGTCGACGGGAACGAGGGCCTGGTGTTGCCCGAGTTGAGCCGCGCGGAACACAAGGCCGCAAAGGCCAAGGCCAGGGACATCCTCCGCCTGTGATGGTCTGACGGGTCGCCGCGGGAGCCAGCAAATGTGGAAAGTAACTCGTTGATTTTATTGCGATTTTCTCCACCTGACGGATTCAGGTGTGATACGGCGCTTCAATGGGCAGCAGCGCGCCCAGCCTGGATCTGGCGCCGCACGGGGATTGCCGACGATCCACGCGCGGCTTCGTCTGCTGCTGCGCACCGGGGCGCCTGAATCCGCCCGACTAGATTGAGTGATAGGCCGGCGCGTTGGCGGCCGGATGTGCCTCAGCATGCTCGTACGCGCGGATGACGCTGCGCAGACGCTCGCATTCACGCTCGAGTGATGCGACCCAGGCGCGGGCGTGCTGCGCCTCGTTGACGGCCTGCGCGTGCAGGGTGGACAACCCCCAGTGACTCTCGAACCAAAGCGCCAAGTACACGGCGCGCGGTGCATTGCCGCTCGCCGCATAGCGCTGCAGAGTGCGCAGACTCACCCCCAGGTGCTGGGCGATGCGCCGGGGCGGCTCGATCTGGTCGGCGAGCAAGAACGACAGTGGTGGCACTCGCGCGGCCGATGGCGAGAGGAATGGCATGGGGAACCTCCTGCGGGCCAGCGACTTCGCCGACCTCAAAGGGAGTGTCTTTTGAAGGGGTGCGCGCCGTGCCCTGCCCGCTTTCGTGGCGGGACCAGCGATTTAACATAACAAGGCTTGTCGCTTAGCCGCATCCACCACGCCATCCCCGAACAGGGCCGATGGCTGAGGGCAGTGGTCATGGGGTTCTTCGGATACCACGCGGTGCCGACGAATGCCCGGGCGCTCGGCGCGTTCCGCCACTATGTCAGTGATCTCTGGCGACGAACCATCTCCCATCAATGGCCGCGCTCACGTCCTCGAGCAGCGCGCAGGCCACTCCCCCCGACAATTCGCTGCGCGTGCACGCCGCCGGATTGCGCCTATCCTTTCACTCCTGAAGCGGAACGCAATCATTTGGAGACAAGCGATGGCACAAAACGAACTCTACCGTCAGAAGCGAACCAGCGCCGCAGACGCGGTTCGGCACGTTCGCAACGGTGACACCGTCATCGTCCCCACCGGCGCCGGCGAGCCGCCGACCCTCCTCACGGCGCTGTCCGAACAGCGCCGCAGCTTCCGGGATGTCAAAGTCTCCCAGATTCTGGCCGTTCGCAAGTACGACTACATCGACCCGGAAACCGTCGAGTGTGTCCGCCACGTGGCGCTCTTCTATGGCAGCGCCACGCGCGCAGGAGGCCAGGCCGGCTGGATCGATTTCATTCCAAACTATTTCAGCGAGATCCCGGCCCAGATCGAGCGCGGTCAGATCGGCGCCGAGGTGGTGTTCAGCCTCGCCTCGCCGATGGATGACGAGGGGTATTTCTCGCTGAGCATCGGCACCGACTACACCATGGCCGCCGTGGCCAAGGCCCGCGCCGTGGTGCTGGAAGTCAATCCGAACGTGCCGTATGCCTTCGGCAACTGCCGCGTCCACATCTCGCAGGTCGCGGCGCTGATCGAAAGCGAAGAGCCGGTGCTCGAAGTCGGCCTGCCCACCATCGGCCCGGTTCAGGAAGCCATCGGTAAGCATGTGGCCGACCTGATTGAGGACGGCTCCACCCTCCAGATCGGCTATGGCGGTATTCCCGATGCAGTGGTGATGCAGCTCACCAACAAGCGCGACCTCGGCATCCACACCGAGATGATCGGCGACGGCATCCTGTCGCTGGTGGAAAGCGGCACCGTCACCAGCCGCCGCAAGAACTACCTGCCGGGCAAGATCATCGCGACCTTCGCACTCGGCTCGCAGAAGCTTTATCGCTTCATGCACCGCAACCCCGCGCTGGAAATGCACCCGGTCAACTTCACCAACGACCCGATGCTGGCCGGTCAGAACGACAAGCTGGTGTCGATCAATGCGACGCTGCAGGTCGACCTGCTGGGCCAATGCGGTTCGGAAAGCCTCGGCAGCTCGCCCTACTCGGGCACCGGCGGCCAGGCCGATTTCGTGCGCGCCGCCAACCGCTCGCGCGGCGGCAAGTCCTTCATTGCGCTGCCTGCCACCGCGAAGAACGGCACGCTCTCGCGCATTGCGCCCGTGCTCTCGCCCGGCACACATGTGACGACCAGCAAGAATGACGTCAATTACGTGGTGACTGAGTTCGGCGTGGCGCAGCTGCGCGGAAAATCAGGGAAGCAACGCGCGCAAGAGCTCATCGGCATTGCCCACCCGGCGTTCCGAGAGGAGCTCAGGAGCCAGGCGAAGGCGATGCATCTGATCTGATCACCGTCTCCACTCAAGGGGCGTTTGCTACGCGGCTGTTCACCAACCCTGCAGGGGTCATTTCCTTCCTGATGCCCGACGGCCGCGGCAGATTCATTCCTTCAGGACGATCCTGCCGTCTTCGATGAGGCGCCCCATCTTCTCGTACTCGGCGGCCAGGAATGCGGCATACGCCTTCGAGGTGCCGCCGACGCGCTCCACCGCCACAGCCAGCATCTTCTCGCGGACCCGGTGGTCGGCCAGCACCTCATTGGTCGCCCGGTTCAGCTTGTCGATGACCGGCCCCGGCGTACCCGCCGGCACGTTCAGCCCCACGAAGGTGTACGCCTCGTAGTCCGGGTAGCCCTCCTCGGCCACCGTCGGCACACCCGCAAGCGAGGGCGAGCGGCGCTTGCCGGTTACGGCGATCGGCTTGATCTTGCCGGCCCGGATCAGCGGCTCGGCCACCGCGATCGAGCCGAACGCCAGATCGACGTGACCCGCCATGAGGTCGGTGAACGCCGGGTTCTCGCCCTTGTAAGGCACGTGATTCAAGCGGATGCCCGCCAGCTTTTGGAAGTATTCGCCCGCCAGGTGTTGCGGACCGCCTTGCCCCGTGGTCCCATAGCTGATCTGGCCCGGCTTGCTCCGCGCCAGCTGTACCAGCTCGGGCACCGTGTTCGCCGCGAGCGTGGTGCGCGCCACCAGCACGTTGGGTACGTTGTGAACATGGATCACGGGCATGAGGTCCTTGCGCGGATCGAAACCTTGCTTCGTCAGGTGCGGCTGTATCACCTGCGGGCCGGTGGTGCAGAAGCAGACGGTGTAGCCGTCGGGTGCTGATTTAGCGACATGGTCGGTCCCTATCGAGCCGGCTGCTCCGGCCTTGTTCTCGACGATCACGACCTGGTCCAGCACCCTGCCGAGTTCCTGCCCCACGAGCCGGCCCAGCACGTCCGTCGCTCCGCCTGCGGGAAAGGGCACCACCAGGTGTATCGACCTGGCCCGGGGGTAGTCCTGCGCGCGCGACGAAATGGAGAACCCGAGCGCCAAAGCGACCATGAGCAGGGAGCTCAGAGCACGAAACAGCGTTGCAGAGAACATGGCCATCACCCGGTATTCATGATTCTGGCGCCGGTACTTCGTGGGGTCACTGGGGTCTTCACTCCTCGACCGGCGCGAAATCGCTCTTCGTCGCGCCGCAATCCGGGCAGCACCAGTCATCCGGCACGTCGGCCCACGCGGTGCCGGGCGCGATGTCGTGGTCGGGGTCGCCGAGAGCCTCGTCGTAGACATGCGCGCAGAAGAAGCACTGCCATTTCTTCGTGTTCACCGCGCGCGCACCTCCCAGATCAGCGGCAGCTCGAACAGCGTGGCGTTGACGCCGGCGCGCACGCCGCACTCCCTGCCCGGCTCGATCCGGAAGTCGGGAATGCGCTTCAGCCATTCCTCGAGGAAGATCTTTATCTCGGTACGTGCCAGCAGTGAGCCCGGGCAACGATGCGCGCCGTTGCCGAAGGTCGAATGGATCGGCGTGCGGCGCTGGAAGTTCACCGCCATCGGATCGTCGAACTGGCGATCGTCCACGCCGTGCAGCGTCGTCGGCATCACGACCATGTCGCCGGCCTTCATCTCGACGCCCTTGTACTGCATGTCCTCGCGCACCATGCGGCCTTGATTGACGACCGGGAAGCGGCGCAGCAGTTCCTCCACCGCCGCCGGGATGCGATCCGGGTGTTCGATGAGCTCCCTGCGGTGCGCCGGGCTGGTGGCCAGGAAGCGCGCCGCGAAGCCCATTGCCGAGGCCACGGTGTCCAGGCCGCCGATCAACACCAGCGCCACCATGGGGATCACCTCCTCGTCGGTGATCGGCCGCCCGTCGACCTGCGCCTTGGTCAGCTGGCTGATCGCGTCCGGGCCGGGGTTCGCCCGCCGCTCCTTCACCTTCTGCGCGGCATAGCCGAAGATGTTCATGTAGCTCTGCTCGCGCTCGGCTTCACCGCTCGGGCGCACCTGCTGATCGGCCCAGGCCAGCAGTTTTTCGCGGTCTTCGACCGGCAGGTCGACCATGCGCATGAATATGCCGATGGGCAGGTGCTGGGCGAACTCGCCGACGAACTCGCAGCGACCGCGCGGATAGAAGCCCTCGATCAGCTCGATCGCCTGCTCGCGCGCGCGCCCCGCGAGGGCCGACACCGCCTTCGGCGACAGCAGCGGGGACAGCAGCGTGCGGTACTTCGTGTGCTCCGGCGGATCGAGAAAGATCGGAGGCATCCTGTGCGTGTTGCGCTCGGCGGGCACCACGAGCTTCTGCGAGGTGAAGCGCTGCGCATCCTTGAAGATCTCGTAGATATCCTCCCCGCGCGTCGCAACCCAGTGCCCGCCATTCTTCGGCGTCCAGAAGATGTCGGGAATGCCGGGATCGTGCAGGCGCTTCAGCGCGGCGTGATAGTCGCCATCGGCGACCTCGACGTTGTACAGGTCGAACTCGTGCACCAGCGCGGCGGGCACGTGCGGCGGGATTCGGTCGGCAACGGAATGACTCATGTCGGGGACCTCTTGGGCGAAGTGCGGGCCTTGCGGCTCGTGGGGCGGGATGCGCGTGCCGGGCCGGCGATCGCCAGCAGCCCGCGCAGGTAGAGCAGGAACATGTCGCCGGCGTAGGCGGGGTTGCCGCGCTGCGCGCCGTGGCCGCTCTGCAGCGCCAACGAAGCGCCGAAGGACAGGGCCGCCGCGGCGAGCGCTTCGGGCGCAGCCGGCGGCTCCTTGCCGGCCTTCTCGAACATGGCCGCGAAAACGCGTGCGACGTGCCGGTGGTGGGCGGTGATGAAGGCGTGATAGTGGACGGCGAAGCCCGGATTGCGCTCGGCATGCAAGGTCAGCTCGATCCACAGCAAACCACTGTCGCCGTCCCGTCGGGAACGTCGGAAGCGCGCCAGGAACCCTTGCAGCACGGCCTCCGCGTCCTGCGCCTCGGCGACCACCCTGCCCCACTCGGTGGCTTCGCGTTCGAGCCATTCGCTCATCAGCTCGAGCAGCATGTCTTCCTTGGTGGTGTAGTTCGCATAGAAGGCACCCCGGCTCAGGCCCGCGGCCTGACTGATGCCATCTACAGACGCCGCACCGACGCCCTGGTCGGCGAACGCCCTGGTGGCGGATCTGCGCAGGCGGGCCTTAGTGACCTCGCGCTTCTCTTCACGGCTCAACGCTTGCATGAATGTCTCCTTCAAATACAGTTATGTATTCTAATTTTCGCTCGATGTTCTGATATTGGTACACACCCTAGGCAAGGTGTTTCATTCGTCACGCTTCTTGACGTTCTTGCGTCGGACGTTCAGAATTGCGCACTATGTTCACATATTAGACCGACCAGTGTCCTCCACAAGCTACGACCTGAGCGACGACCAGAAGGCCATCCAGGACCTGATCCGGCGCGTGGCGCGCGACAAGGTGGCGCCGCGCGCCGACGAGATCGATCGCACGGCCGAGTACCCGCACGACATGTTCGAGCTGCTCAAGGGGCTGGGCCTGTTCGCGCTGCCCTTCCCCGCCGAATACGGCGGCACCGGCAGCACGCTGTCGGCCTGCGTCGCGGTCGAGGAATTCGGGCGCGTGTGCTACAACACCGGCTACCTGCTCGTCGTGCAGTGGACGCCGTTCGGCGCGATCCTTGCGGGCGGCACCGAGGCGCAAAAGCAGCGCCTGCTGCCGGGCCTGGCAAGCGGCGAGTTGCGCGGCGCGCTGTCGCTGACCGAGCCGCAGAGCGGTTCCGACGTCTCCGGCATCAAGACCACCGCGCGCCGCACGGCCGACGGCTATGTGTTAAACGGTGCGAAGATCTGGTGCACCAACGCCGACATCGCCGACTTCATCCTGGTCGCCGCGAAGACGCAGGACGAAGCCGGGCAGCCGCTCGGCATCAACCTGTTCGTCGTCGATCGCGGCACGCCCGGCCTGACGGTGGGCCGCAAGGAAGACAAGATGGGCGCCCGCGGCGTGCCGTCGTGCCCGCTCTTCTTCGACGCGGCGAAGCTCCCGGCGGAGAGCCGCCTGGGCCCCGAGGGCGGCGAAGGCTTTAAGGTCGCCATGGAGGCGCTCAACACCAGCCGCCCGATCGTCGCAGCGCGTGCCGTCGGCATCGCGCAGGGCGCGATCGACCACGCCGTCCGATACATCCAGGAGCGGCGCGCCTTCGGCCAGGCGATCAGCGACTTTCAGGGCGTGCGCTGGATGCTTGCCGACATGGTGATGCAGACCGAAGCGGCGCGCCAGCTGGTCTACCGCACCGCCGCCATGGTCGACGCCGGCGTCACAGGTCGGGCGCTGGCGCCGATGGCGGCGATGGCCAAGTGCGTCGCGTCCGATGTCGCGATGAAGGTCGCCACTGATGCGGTGCAGCTCTTCGGCGCCGCCGGCGTGTCGGCCGAGTACCCGATCAACCGCTACTTCCGCGATGCGAAGGTGGTGCAGATCATCGAAGGGACGAACCAGATCCAGCGCAACATCATCGCCAACAGCCTCCTCGGGAAGGCCGGCCGATGACGGGACCGCTGGCCGGCCTGAAGGTCGTCGAGCTGGCTGGCATCGGCCCGGGCCCGATGTGCGCGATGCTGCTTGCCGACCTCGGCGCCACCGTGATCCGCGTCGACCGCAAGCAGCCAGTGAAGCTGGGGCTCGAGCGGCCGCTCAAGTTCAACACGCTGCTGCGCAACCGCGGGTCGATCGCGCTCGACCTGAAGCAAGCGGCCGCGGTGGAGGTCGTGCTCGGGCTGGTCGAGCAGGCTGATGCGCTGATCGAAGGTTTCCGCCCCGGCGTCACCGAGCGCCTCGGCCTGGGGCCCGACGTCTGCCTCGCGCGCAATCCGCGCCTGGCCTACGGGCGCCTGACCGGCTGGGGCCAAAGCGGGCCGCTGGCGCAGGTGGCGGGGCACGACATCAACTACCTTGCCATCACCGGCATCCTGGAGGCGATCGGCCGCGAAGGCCAGCCGCCGTCGATCCCGCTGAACCTGCTCGGCGACTATGCGGGCGGATCGCTGTACATGGCCGTCGGCCTGCTCGCCGCGATCCTGGACGCGCGCCGCACCGGCCAGGGCCAGGTCGTCGACGCAGCGGTTGTCGACGGCGCCGTGCACCTGGCGACGACCTTCCACGGCATGGTCGCGGGCGGTATCTGGCGCGAAGGCCGCGGCGGCAACCTGACCGACGGCGGCTCGCATTTCTATGACTGCTACGAGTGCGCCGACGGCCGCTGGATCGCTGTCGGGCCGATCGAGGAGAAGTTCTTCGCCGAGCTGCTCGCCCGGCTGGAGATCGACGCCTCGAAGCTCGGCCCGCAGATGTCGCGCGAGCACTGGAAGCCCGCCAAAGAGCTGCTCGCCGCCACGTTCAAGAAGCGCACGCGCGACGACTGGGCGGCGCGCCTCGAGCAGACCGACGCCTGCGTGTCGCCGGTGCTGAGCTTCGCCGAGGCAGCGCGGCATCCGCACCTGAAGGCGCGCGGCAGCCTGGTCGAGATCGACGGCATCGTGCAGTCCGCGTCTGCGCCGCGCTTCTCCCGCAGCACGCCCGCCATTCCGACGCCGCCGCAGCCGGTCACGCCGGGGAACACCGACCGGGCCTTGTCGCGCTGGTTCTCCCAGGAGAAGATCGCGGCACTGCGACGCGACGGCGTCATTGATTAGGGTCTGTTGACCTGGACACCCCATGGACCTCCGCTACACCGACGAAGAACTCGCCTTCCGCGACGAGGTGCGCGCCTTCTTCGCGACGGCGCTGCCGCCGGAGATCCGCCGCAAGTGCGAGCTCGGCCAGCGCATCGGCAAGGACGAGATGGAGCGCTGGGTGCGCATCCTGCACGACCGTGGCTGGGCCACGCCGTCGTGGGCGCCCGAATGGGGCGGCACCGGCTGGGACGCGGTCAGGCAGTACATCTTCAAGGAAGAGCTCGCGATGGCACCGGCGCCCGAGCCGATCTCCTTCAACATGAACATGATCGGGCCGACGCTGATTGCCTTCGGCAGCGAGGAACAGAAGCGCCGCTTCCTGCCCCGCATCGCGCGCATGGACTATTGGTTCTGCCAGGGCTTCTCGGAGCCGGGTGCGGGCTCGGACCTGGCGGCACTGCGCACCAGCGCGGTCCGCGACGGCGACCACTACCTCGTCAACGGCCAGAAGCTGTGGACCTCGACCGCGCACCATGCCGACTGGTGCTTCCTGCTTGTGCGCACCGACCCGGCAGCGAAGAAGCAGCAGGGCATCACCTACCTGCTGATGGACATGCGTTCGCCGGGCGTCTCGGTGCGGCCGATCGTGACGATCGACGGACACCACGAGACCAACGAGATGTTCCTCGACAACGTGCGCATCCCGGTGGCGAACCGCGTCGGCGAAGAGAACAAGGGCTGGGACTACGCCAAGTACCTGCTCGGTCACGAGCGCAGCGGCATTGCCCGCGTGGGCGTCTCGAAGTTCCGGGTGCGCCGCGCCAGGCAGCTGGCCGCGCAGGTGCTGCAGGGCGGCCGGCCGCTGATCGAGGACGTGCGCTTCCAGGAGCGCGTCGCCGAGATCGAGGTCGAGCTGAAGGCGCTCGAGATCACGCAGATGCGGCTGATCGCCGAAACGGCCAAGCGCCCCAACGGCAAGCCCGACCCCAAGTCCTCGATCCTGAAGATGAAGGGCTCGCAGCTGCAACAGGCGGCGGCCGAGCTGCTGCTGGAGGTGGCGGGACTGCATGCGCTGGAGTTCGACCCCGGCTTCGTCACCGGCCGGCCTGACGCGGCCGAGGAGGCCGACGACTGGGCGCTCACGATCGCCGCCAACCACTACTGGGCGCGGCACGTGTCGATCGTCGGCGGCTCGAACGAGATCCAGCGCAACATCCTCGCCAAGACAGTGCTCGGGCTCTGACCAACCATGGATTTCGACCTCACCGATGAGCAGCGCATGCTGCAGGACAGCCTGCAGCGGCTTTTGGCCGAACGCTGCGGCTTCGAACAGCGCCTCGCCTGCCGCGACGAGCCCGCCGGCTACAGCCGCGAGTTGTGGTCACGCTATGCAGAGATGGGCCTGCTCGGCCTGCCCTTCGCCGAAGGCGACGGCGGCCTCGGCGGCGGCCCCGTCGAGACCCTGATCGTGATGCAGGCCCTCGGCCGTGCGCTCGCGCTCGAGCCCTACCTCCCGACAGTGGTGCTGTGTGGCGCCTTGCTGCGCCAGGCCGGCTCGGCCGCGCAGCGGGATGCGCAGGTGGGCGCGATCGTCGCCGGCGAGCGCACGCTGGCCTTCGCCTCTGCCGAAGCCCAGTCGCGCTACGACCTGGCCGACGTGGCAACGCGGGCCGAGCGCGAGGGCGATGGCTGGCGGCTCTGCGGCACGAAACGGTTCGTGCTGGCCGGCGACAGCGCCGACCTGCTGATCGTCTCGGCCCGCACGAACGGCGACTCGCGCGAGTGCGACGGCGTGTCGCTGTTTCTCGTCGACCCGGGCGCCGCCGGTGTCACGCGCCGCGGCTACCGCACGCAGGACCACCAGCGCGCCGCCGACATCTGCTTCGATGCAGCGCACGTGGGTGCCGACGCCTTGCTCGGCCCCGAGGGCGCCGCACTGCCGCTGATCGAGCACGCGATCGATACCGCCACGGCCGCGCTGTGCGCCGAAGCGGTCGGCGCGATGGAGCGGGTGCACGAGATCACCGTCGAGTACCTGAAGGTGCGCAAGCAGTTCGGCGTCGCCATCGGCAGCTTCCAGGCGCTGCAGCACCGTGCGGTAGACATGCTGGTCGCCGTCGAGCAGGCGCGCAGCATGGCCTTCTATGCAGCGATGATGTGCGGCGAGCCCGACCCCGCAGCGCGCGGCCGCGCGATCTCCGCCGCCAAGGTGCAGATCAACAAGAGCGCGCGCTTCGTCGGGCAGGAGGCGATCCAGCTGCACGGCGGCATCGGCATGACCGAGGAATGCCAGGCCGGACACTACTTCCGGCGGCTGTCGGTGATCGAGATGCTGTTCGGCGACACCGCACACCATCTGCGGCGGGTGGCGGCCGCAGGCGCAATGAGCTAGGCCGCTCGCGCCTCGATGCCGCCGACCACGCCAGACGCCTTCGCCGCGACTTCCTTGACCGCGGCCTTCAGCTGATCGAGCTCGTTGCGGAAGCGATCCGACGGTCCGGCGATGTTCAGTGAGGCGATACAGTTGCCGTCACCATCGAACACCGGCGCGGCCACGGCGGCCAGCCCGACCATGTAATTGTCCACCGAGGTCGACACGCCTTCGGCGCGGATCCGGTCGAGCTCGCGCGAGAGCGACGCGCGCGTGAGCGGAATCGCCGTCCTGACCTTGAACTGCACCGACGACAGGTAGGCATCGCGCCAACGCTTCTCGGTATAGGCGAGCAGCAGGCGCCCGGCGGAGCTGGCATAGAGCGGCCGCGTGGTCCCCACCGGAATTTGGTAGCGCACCGGGTGCGGGCTGTCGATGACCTCGACATAGGTCAGCACCTCGGCATCGCGGTTCAGCACACCCAGCAGCACGGATTCGCCGGTGCGCTGGCAGAGCTCCTCCATGAACGGCCGGATCATCTTCGGGAAATTCCAGGCCGACATCACGCTCGCGGCCAGCCGGAAGATCGATGGCCCCAGCCGGTACTGGCCGGCGCTGTGGATCAGGTAGCCCTCGGCGACCAGCGGGCGCAGCAGGTTCAGCAGGCTGCTCTTGGGGGACTCGAGCGTGACGTTGAGCTCGGCCAGCGACATGCCGTCGGGCGTCATCGACAACACGTCGAACAGGCCGAGCAGTCGCGTGAGCGAGCGTGGGCCGGTGACATCGCGATCCGCGGGGAGGCTTGTGTTGTTGTCTTCGACGATTTTCTTGGTGACCATTGAATCCCCGTGCAGGCTGGACGGGCCGCTCAGTTCGGTCGGGCCTGTCAGGCTGGCAATGCTACCCGAGCTCGGTTCCATCGCAGCCTCTACAGCGCCCCGGTCAGCTCGGGGACGGCCTGGAACAGGTCGGCCACGAGGCCGTAATCCGCCACGCCGAAGATCGGCGCCTCCGGATCCTTGTTGATCGCGACGATGACCCTGCTGTCCTTCATGCCCGCCAGGTGCTGGATCGCCCCCGAGATGCCGACCGCGACATACAGCTGCGGCGCGACGATCTTGCCGGTCTGGCCCACCTGGCAGTCGTTCGGCGCATAGCCGGCGTCGACGGCGGCGCGCGACGCGCCCACCGCGGCCCCGAGCTTGTCGGCCAGCCGGTCGAGCAGATGGAAGTTCTCGCTGCTTCCCATGCCGCGGCCGCCGGAGACGACCATGCGCGCCGCGGTCAGCTCGGGCCGCTCGGAGACCGTCAGCGCCTGGCCGACGAAGCGCGACGTTTCGCTGGCCGGCCGGGCCGGCACCGGCACGAGCGTCGCCGCACCGCCGCTGCCTGCCGCGTCGAAGGCCGCGCCGCGCACGGTGAGGACCTTGATCGCATCCAGCGCCTTCACGGTGGCCATTGCATTGCCTGCATAGATCGGACGCACGAAGGTGTCCGGCGCGATCACTTCGGTGATGTCGGAGATCTGCGCCACGTCGAGCAAGGCGGCCACGCGCGGCATCACGTTCTTGCCCACCGACGTGGCGCCGGCGAGCACATGGCTGTAGTCGCGCGCCAGCGCCGCGACCAGCTCCGCGAGGCTTTCAGCGAGCGGATGCACATACGCAGCGGCATCAGCCACCAGCACTTTCGCGACGCCGGCGATCGCCGCGGCCTCCTGGGCCGCGCCGTCGCAACAGTGGCCGGCGACCAGCAGGTGCACCTCGCCGCCGATCTGCGTCGCGGCCGTCACGGCCGCCCGGGTGGCGCCCTTAATCGCGCCGTGCTCATGTTCCGCGAGGATCAGGATCGCCATCTCAGAGTACCTTTGCTTCGGACTTCAGCCTAGCGATCAGCGTCGCCACATCGCCCACCTTGACGCCGCCGGCCCGCTGCCTCGGCTCGCTGACCTTCAGCACCTGCGTGCGCGGCGCGAGGTCGACGCCGAGCGTCGATGCGGCGATCGTCTCGAGCGGCTTCTTCTTCGCCTTCATGATGTTCGGCAGGGTCGCGTAGCGCGGTGAATTCAGGCGCAGGTCGACCGTGACGACCGCCGGCAGTTTCAGCGCCAGCGTCTCGAGCCCGCCGTCGACCTCGCGCGTGACTTCGACGCCGTCGCCGCCGACGACCACCTTCGATGCGAAGGTCGCCTGCGGCCGGCGCAGCAGCGCGGCGAGCATCTGGCCGGTCTGCCCAGCGTCGTCGTCGATCGCCTGCTTGCCGAGGAAGACCAACTGCGGCTGCTCCTTGTCGGCCAGCGCCTTCAGCAGCTTGGCGACGTGCAGCGGCTCAAGCGCGTGCGAGGTTTCGACCAGGATGCCGCGATCGGCGCCCAGCGCCATCGCGGTGCGCAAGCTTTCCTGGCAGGCCGGCACGCCGATGCTCGCGACAACGACCTCGGCGACGACCCCCGCCTCCTTCAAGCGGACGGCCTCCTCCACCGCGATCTCGTCGAAAGGGTTCATCGACATCTTGACCCCGGCCAGATCGACGCCGGTGCCATCGGACTTGACGCGTGCCTTGACGTTGTAGTCGATCACGCGCTTGACTGCGACCAATACCTTCATGCCCGGATCCTCCTCACACCGGATCCCACGGCGTCAGCTTCATCGACGGCACGTTGTCGAAGAAGCTGGCCTCGAAGGCCGGCATCGCCTCGTCGGCGATCATCTCGGGCGTCCAGCCGCCGCCGCGGTGCATCGAGCGGATCATGCGGATCTGGCTGAAGAAATAGATCTCGTTGGCGCGCACACCGAAGATCTGCCCCGAGACCTTTTCGGCGCGGTCGCTGGCGAGGTACACCGCGAGGGGAGCGATCTTGGCGCTCTCCATCTTCTTCAGCTTTTCCACGCGCGCCTTCTCCTCCGGCGTGTCGGCCGGGATGCCGGCCGTCATCGCCGTCCACGCCCACGGCGCGATGCAGTTGGACCGGACCTTGAACCGCGCCATGTCGAGCGCGATCGACTTCGACAGGCCCACGATGCCCATCTTTGCGGCCGAGTAGTTGCCCTGGCCGAGGTTGCCGATCAGCCCCGAGGTCGAGGTCATGTGCACGTAGCTGCCGCTCTCCTGGCTCTTGAAATGCGGCGCCGCCGCGCGCGTCATGTAGAAGGAGCCGTTCAGGTGCACGTCGATGACGGCCTGCCACTCCTCCTTGCTCATGTTGAAGATGAAGCGGTCGCGCACGATGCCGGCGTTGTTGACGATGCAGTCGATGCGGCCGAAGCTGTCGAGCGCGGCCTGCACGATCTTGTGAGCCGAATCCCACTCGGCCACGCTCTCCACCGCCGCCACCGCCTGCCCGCCCGATTCCCTGATCTCGGCGACCACCGAATCGGCCAGCGCCTGGCCGCTTTGCTTGTCGCGCGCGAGGTCGTTGACCACCACCTTCGCGCCGTGCGCGGCGAACGCCTTCGCGAAGTCGCGCCCGATGCCGGCACCGGCGCCGGTCACCACCACGACCTTGTCTTGAATCATGCCCATCCGCTTGCTCCTTGAGTTCGATGTCTAGTCGCCGCTGAAATCGGGCGTGCGCTTGCCGCGGAAGGCAGCGACGGCTTCGGCGTGGTCGCGCGTCTGGTTCGACAGCAGCTCGTAGGCCATACCGGCGTCCATCACCGAAGCGGCGATCTGCTTGAGCCCGACGTTGATCGTGGCCTTGGTCCACTGGATCGCGCGCCGCGCGCCGCCGGCCAAGCGCTGGGCCCAGGCGTCGACGGCCGCATCCAGCTCCTCGGCCGGCACGGCGAAGTTGACGAGCCCGATCGCGGCCGCCTCCTCGCCGGTGATGGCATCGCCGGTCAGCAGGTATTGCTTGGCTCGCGCATAGCCGACGAGCTGCGGCCAGATGACCGCGCCGCCGTCGCCAGCGACGAAGCCGACCTTCACGTGCGGATCGGCGATCTTCGCGTGATTGGCGGCGAAGATGGTGTCGCAGAACAGCGCCAGCGTCGCGCCCAGGCCCATCGCGGCGCCATTCACCTTCGCGATCACCGGCTGCGGCACGTCGAGCAGCCCCATCACGAGGCGCTTGGCCATCGTCGCATCCGGCACCATCAGCGAAGGGCGGTCGATCAGGCGCTGCATCTGCTCGACGTCGCCGCCGGCGCTGAAGGCTTTGCCAGCGCCGGTCAGCACGACGACGTGCGTCGCATCGTCGCGAGGCAGTTCGCCGAACAGGCGCTCGAGCTCGTCGTGCATCGCGGTGTCGAACGCGTTCAGCGCCTCCGGGCGGTTGAAGGCCACGTGAAGCACGCTCCCGTCGCGGCGCAGAGCGAGGCTGCGGTAATGGTCGAGGTTCACGATGCCGTCTCCAGTTGCGCCTCGACAAAACGCCTGAGGTGCCAGTCGCCGTCGCCATACAGCGTCGTCAGCGCCAACAGCCGCTTGTAGTAGTGGCCGATCGGGTACTCGTCGGTGAGCCCGATGCCGCCGTGCAGCTGGATGCCCTGCCCGCCGACGAAGCGGGCGGACGATGCCAGCAGCACCTTCGCGGCCGAGACCGCTTGCCGCCGCGCCGCCGGCGCGCCATCGAGGCTGGCGATGCCGCGGTACAGGATCGATCGCGTCTCCTGGACCTCGACGAACATCTCCGACATCCGGTGCTGCAGCGCCTGGAAGCGACCGATCGGCTGGCCGAACTGCTGGCGCGTCTTCAGGTACTCGCTGCTCGTCTCGAGCACCGCCTCCATGCAGCCCAGCGCCTCGGCCACTTGCGCGAGCGCGGCGCGGTCGAGCGCCTCCTCGAGCGTCGCGAGGCCGCCACCGGGTGCCGTGAGGCGCGCGTCGGCGGCAACGAAGACCGAGCGCAGCTCCAGGTCGGCGGCCAGCGTGCCGTCGATCAGCGGATAGCCGTGCAGCGTGACCGCGCTCCGGTCGACCAAGAACAGCGAGAGCCCTTCGTCGGCGACTCGCGCCGACACGATGAAGCGGCCCGCCCCCGGCGCCCCAACGACCATCAGCTTGGTCCCCTCGATCACGAAACCTTCGCCCTCGGCGCGCGCCGTGGTCGACGCCGCGTCCAGCTCGTAGCGGCTGGTCGGCTCGCTGTGCGCGAGCGCGATCTGCAGCGCACCGCCGGCGATGGCTTCGAGAAGCTCACCGCGCCGATGCGCTGCGAACACCGGCGCATCGGCGGTCTCGACCAGTCGGGCCGCCAGCACCGCGCAGCCGATGAAGGGCTCAAGCGCCAGCGCGCGGCCGAGCTCCTCGGCCACCAGGGCTGTCTCGACGAAGCTGCAGCCCAGGCCGCCGAAGGCCTCCGGGATGCCGAGGCCGAGCCACCCCATCTCGGCGTACTGCGCCCAGTGCGGCGTCGATGCGCTGCCGGCAGTCTGCAGCCGGCGCCGCGCCTCGAAGCCGTACTGCTCGCGCACGTAGCGGTTCGCGGCATCGCGCAGCATCTGCTGCTCTTCGCTGAGGTTGAAGTCCATTTACCCGTTCCTGCCTGCGTCCTGCCTACAGCCCGAAGGCGAGCTTGGCGATGATGTTCTTCTGGATCTCCTGCGATCCGCCGTAGATCGTCGACGCGCGCGTAATCAGCGCCTGCGCGGTGCGGCCGGGCACCTGCGGCGGCCAGCGCAGCGCCTCGTCGCTATCGATCGCTTCGCCTTCGCCGTGACCCCACTGGCGCAGCGCATGCAGGCCCAGCGCTTCCACCTGCAGTTCGGTCACACGCTGCTGCAGCGCCGAGCCGCGCAGCTTCAGTGCCGACACCACCGCGTCGAGGTTGTGGCGGTTCTTCTCCTCCGACAGCACGCGCAGCACAGAGTATTCGAGCGCGAGCAGCTCGACCTCGACGCGCGCGAGCTTGCGCGCGTACTCGGGGCGCTCGATCAGGCGCTGGCCATTCACGCGCTGCACCGTGGCGATCTCGCGCGCCTTCTCGAGCTCGCGCTTGTTGAAGTAGAGGAAAGCGCTCGCGGTGCGCTCCTTGCCGAGCAGGTACTTGGCATAGGTCCAGCCCATGCCCGCCTCGCCGACCAGGTTTTCGCAGGGAACGCGCACGTTGTCGAGGAACACCTCGTTGAGCCCGAGGCCGCCTTCGATCGAGACGATCGGCCGCACCGTCAGGCCCGGCGTGTCCATCCTGATCAGCAGGAACGAGATGCCGCGCTGCGGCTTCACGTCGGGGTCGGTGCGCACCAGGAAGAAGCCCCACTCGGCCATGGAGGCATCGCTGGTCCAGATCTTCTGGCCGTTGACGACGTAGTCGTCGCCGACGCGCTCGGCCCGCGTCTTCAGGCTCGCGAGGTCCGAGCCGGCGTTGGGCTCGGAAAAGCCCTGGGTCCAGAACTCGTCGCCGGCCAGCATCGGCGGCAGGAAGCGCCGCTTCTGCGCCTGCGACGCAAACGCGAGCATCACCGGCGCGACCATGTGCAGCCCCTGCCAGCTGTAGTCGAGCCCGTCGGCGTCGTACAGCTCCTGCATGAACAGGTGCTTGCGCAGCGGGCTCCAATCGGTGCCGCCCCATTCGAGCGGCCAGTGCGGCGCGCCCCAGCCGCGGCCGTGCATCAGCTTCTGGAACGCCCGCACGTCCTCGCGCCCCGGCGGATGCGCGCCGATGTAGAAGCGGCGCGCCATCGGCCGCGGCAGGTGGTCGCGCAAGAACGCGCGAACCTCCAGTCTGAAGGCCTCGTCCTCGGGAGAAAACTCGAAGCGCATGGACGGTATCGTTCCCTGTTGGTCAAATATACGAACGGTGTTCGCTTAGTTTAACGACATGCAGCGGACTGTCAATGCTTCGTCGTTTGCGCAGAGCACGCGCGCGGGCGGCGGATCCATGAACAGCTCGGCCACCGCGGCGGCGCGGCGGCGCAGCACCACGACCGGGCTGAGCGAGGCCTTGGCGGTCATCTCGCCGCTGTCGAGCGTGGCCGGCTCGGTCTCGGCGACGATGCGCCGCACGCGGTTCGAGCTGCCGGTGGCGCCGGCGGCCAGCGCATCCAGCCGCTGCTGGAAGGCCGCTCGAACGAGCGGGCTCGCGACGACCTCGCTCGCCGGCGCATCGGCCGCGAGGGCCGCATCGAGCGCACGGCACGCCGCCAGATCGGGAAACACCAGCGCGCCGACATGGTCCTCGCCGCTGCCGGCGATCACCAGGTCCTGCACGAGCGGCGAGAACGCAGCCAGCGCGGTGCAGCGCAGCGGCCCCGCATGGACCCAGGTGCCGCTGGAGAGCTTGAAGTTCTCGGCGATTCGGCCGTCGAAACGCAGCCCGCGCTCGGGATGCGTGGGGTCGACGAAGCTCGCCGCGTCGCCGAGGCAGAAGTAGCCTTCGTCGTCGAAGGCAGCAGCGCTGCGCTCGGCATCGTTCCAGTAGCCGGGCGTCACGCAGTCGCCGCGCACGCGCAGCTCGAGCTTGTCGTTCACCGGCGCGAGCTTCAGCTCGACGCCGGCCACCGGCAGGCCGACGATCGCCTCGCGGCGCGGATCCCGCCCCGTCGTCAGCGGCACCGGGCCGCATTCGGTGGAGCCGATGCCCGAGACGATCAGCACCCTCTCGCCGCAGTGCTTCACCGCCACTTCGTCGAGACCGGCCCAGACGTGCGCGGGCAGCACGGCACCGCCGTAATACAGCAGCTGCAGCCGCTCGTAGAAGCGCGCGCGCAACTGTGCGTCGTCACGCAGGTACGGCAGCAAGGCGGCCAGGCCCCCCGGCGTGTTGTAGTAGATCGTCGGCGATACCTCGCGCAACGCGTCCACGCTGGGCTGCACCGCCTCGGCCATCGGCTTGCCGGGGTCCAGGTAGTAAGACCCGCCGCAGTACAGCGCGATGCCGAGGTTGTTGGTGCCGCCGAAGGTGTGGTGCCACGGCAGCCAGTCGACCAGCACCGGCGGCTCGTCGAGCAGGAAGGGCATTGCCTGCACGACCTGCTGGCGGTTGCTGCAGAGCATGCGCTGCGTCAGCATCACGCCTTTCGGCTCGCCGGTGGTGCCGGAGGTGAACATCAGCTTGGCCACCTGCTCGGGCCGGATCGCGTCGTAGGCTGCGTCGACCGCGTTCCCCGGCGCGGCGCCCTGCAGCGTGGAGAACGGCGTAGCGCCGCCGCCGGCCTCGCTGGCGACGAACTCCGACTCGGGGAAGGCCTCGCGCGCGGCACGCCCGTAGGCCGCGGCGCTGGACGCATAGACCAGCCCGGGGCGCACGCGCTCGTTCAGGAACTTCAGCTTCGCGTGGTCCTGCGACAGCAGCGAGTACGCCGGCGTCACCGGCACGTACGGAATGCCGACGTGCGTGCAGGCCAGCGCCAGCAGCTGGTTGTCGAAGTCGTTCTCCGACAGGATCATCACCGGCCGCTCGGCGCCGAGGTCGCGGTCCAGCAGCGACTGGCCGATCGCCCTCACCTTGCGCAGCGTGTCGGCGAAGGACAGGGTCTCCCAGGCGCCGGTCTGCGGACCGTGCGGCGGTCGGCGCGCGAGGAACACATGCTCCGGCCGTTCGAGGGCCCACTGGACCAGCCGGTCGGTGTAGCGCCTCGGATAGCGCTGCAGGGGCTCGGCGAGGCGCATTCGAATGTTGCCGTCCGAATCGTGCGCCACCTCGCAGGCGCTCGGGCCGAGCCGCACCGGACGGATCGGTGCGTCGAACCAGGGATCGCGCTGGTGCATGGAATGCGTCTCCTGAAGCGTGGCCGTCGCTGCAACGGCATAGTCATGTTGTCGAACATCGTACTACAATGCGAACACCAGAGACAAGCCGAACGCGCCATGACCGACCTCCTTTGCGAACGCTCCGACGACGGCATCGCCACGCTGACGCTCAACCGGCCCGATGCGCTGAACGCCTTCAGCTTCCCGATGTACGAGGCGCTGATCGCGCAACTCGAGGCACTTCGGCACGACGCCGGCACGCGCGTGCTGATCGTCACCGGCGCCGGTCGCGCGTTCTGCGCCGGCCATGACCTGCGTTCGCCCGGACCGGCGCCGTGGGTCGACCCGGCGCTCGGCAAGCCCTATGTGGCGAAGCACTCGATCACGCGCATCGCGCAGATCCCACTCTTGATGCGCCAGTTGCCGCAGCCGGTGATCGCCGCGGTGAACGGCGCCGCGGCGGGCATCGGCTTCGCGTTCGCGCTGGCGGCCGACTTGTGCCTCGCCGCGCAATCGGCCAAGTTCGTCAACTCGATCCACAACGCCGGCACCGGACACGAGCTCGGCATGAGCTGGATGCTGCCGCGTGCGGTCGGCACCCAGCGCGCCGCCGAAATCCTGCTGACGGCGCGCCCGGTGCTGGCCGATGAGGCGGCGCGCATCGGCCTGGCGCTGCGCGTGGTGCCGGACGACCGACTGCTTGCCGAAGCGCGCGAGCTCGCCGCGGCGATCTGTGCCAACGTGCCGCTCGGCGTCTGGCTCACCAAGCAATCGTTGTGGCTGAACCAGGGCGTCGCGAGCCTGGAGGCGGCGTGCGAGATCGAATCGCGCGCGGTGTTCCAGGCCCAGGCCACCGAAGACGCGGCGGAGAAGCGCCAGGCCTACTTCGAGAAGCGCGCACCGCGCTTCGGCAATCGATGAGCCATTCCCCGGCGGACATCCCGGCGGGCTTCGAGCCCATGCCGGCCTTCGGACCGTTCCACGAGCTGGTCGGGCCGTTGTACGTGGCACGCCGCGATGCCATCCACATCGTCGGCCTGCGCGTCGAGGACAAGCATCGCAACCGCGGCGCGATGATGCACGGCGGCATGATCTGCATGCTGGCCGACACCGCGATCGTCTGGGCCGCCAAGCATGCGCGCGAGCCGAGACCGAAGATGCTGACGACCAACCTTTCGGTCAATCTGATCGGCAACGCAGCACCCGGCGCCTGGGTGGAAGCCCGGGTCGATGTCGTGCGCGCCGGGCGACGCGTCGTGTTCGCCAACTGCTATATCTGGAGCCAGGGTCAGCGCATCGCGCAGGCCAGCGCGCAGTGCCAGGTCATCGGAGAGGAAACGGCATGAGACCGATAGGCGCCGCGCCGCAAGATCGCCCTGCTCTGAGCGCCCCCTAAAGCATCCCGCGATCCTTCGCCGTCTTCACGTCGTCGCCGACCAGCCCGCGCTCGCGCAGCACGGCCACCGTCGCCTCCAGCGCTTCGGCCACGCACGGAAAGCCGCAGTACGGGATCGCCTGGATCAGCGCCTCCTGCAGCTCGGTCACCGTCAGGCCGTTGTTCAGCGCCGCGCGCACGTGGTTCTTCAGCTCGTTGGGCTTGCCCATGCCGACGAGGATGCCGATCGTGACGAGGCTGCGCTCCTTGCGCTCCAGGCCCGGGCGCGACCAGACGGCGCCGAACGCCGACTCGAGCGCGATCGTCGCGGCGGACGCCGCGAAGCCTCCGGAGTGAGCCGCCGAAAGCATCCCGTCGAGGAAGGCCTCTCCGAGCATCTCGCGCACGAGGTTCACGCCCCGCCGGTAGTTGGGGCTTTGGTCGTCTTCGCTGCTCATCGAGGGGTCTCCGGGTGGTTGGGTATGCGCTTGCGGCGAGGATTCGGGTAAACCCGCTTGGTGGGACGCCCGGGTCATCGCCTACAGTGAACTACGTTCTATTTTACGAACATTGTTCCACAACATGCAAGCTACGGAATCTCTGGCGAGAGGGCCCCTCACCTCGCCCGGCGCACGTGAACTGGAGACTTCGAACCACCTGCTGGGCGACCGTGCCGCACTCGATGCCGCCTGGGAGCGCAATGGCTACTGGTTCTTCCGCGATGTGCTGGACCACGGCGCGGTCGCACGCCTGCGCGCCGTCTACATGCAACTGCTCGGCGAGTACGGCGTGGCCGACCCGGCGGACCCCCAGGCCCGCTACACCGGCGCGAGCCTCGAGGGCTTCCCCTTGCGGATGGATCCGCTGTCGAAACGCAAGGCCTGGCAGCCCTTCGTGCGCGAGCCGGCGATCCACGCCTTCTTCCGGCGCCTGCTGGAGGACGAGCCCTTCTGGATCCCGACCGTCGAATACCGTGCCACGCCGCCGGCCGCCGACCGCGCGCGTTCGCGCCTCGACTTCGTGCACCAGGACGGCTTCTACAACAAGGGCATTCCGTTCCGGATCTGCTGGATCCCGCTCGCCGGGATCGATGAGGACGTCGGCGGCCTGATCCTCGGCGAAGGCCTGCACCGCGGACCGATCCTGCACGACACCAAGCAGCCGCCGCTCTATCCGATTCCCGAGGGCGCAGTGCCGGCCGAGCGCTGGCGCCGCGCCACCTACTGGCCGGGCGACGTGCTGCTGATGGACCTGAACACGCCGCACACCGGCCTCGCGAACCATTCCGACCGCTTTCGCCTGTCGATGGACATCCGCGTGATGGGCGCGAACGAGAACCCGCCGATGGTCGGCCGCCTCATCGCTGTCGAGCCGCAGATAGTCGGCCTCGAAGGCGATGACGGGCGCGGCGGGCGTTTCATCGTCGACCAGGCGACCTATTGCCGCGGCCTCGACGGCAAGCAGGTCCCGCTGGCCGACGTCGGCAAGCATTTTCACGTCGGCGACGAAGTGATCCTCGCGGCCCGGGACGGGCGCGCGACGATCATGCGCCCGATCCACTGAGCGCCATGCCACGACCTTCCCGCTACTTGCAGCGACTGGCCGGCAAGGTCGCGATCGTCACCGGCGCCGGCTCGCAGGGCGATGGCGTCGGGACGGGCAAGGCGATGGCCTATGTCTTTGCGCGCGAAGGCGCGCGCGTCGCGCTGGTGGACCTGGACGCAGAGCGCGCCGAGATCACGCGCCGCATGATCGCCGGCGACGGTGGCGACGCCTTCGTCTGCGCCGCCGACGTCACCGAAACGGACGGCTGCCGCCGCGTCGTCGCGGCGACGCTCGAACGCTACGGCTGCCTCGACGTGCTGGTGAACAACGTCGGCCACGGCGCCGGCGGCGGCCGCCTCGAGGCGCTGCCCGACGGGCTGTGGCAGCGCGTGCTCGACGTCAATCTGAAGAGCGCGGTGCTGATGACGCAGCAGGCGATCACGCATCTGGTCGCCTCGCGCGGCAACGTGGTCAACATCGCGTCCAGCGCCGGCCTGCGTGCCCACGGCGGCGCGGCCTATGGGCCGTCGAAGGCTGCCGTCGTGGCGTTCTCGCGCGAGCTCGCGGTGATGTACGGCCGCGACGGCGTGCGCGCGAACACGATCGCGCCGGGCCATCTGTTCACCCCGCTGGTCGAGCAGTTCATCGACGCCGCCGGTCGCGAGCGCCGCCGCCGCATCGCACCGCTGGGCATCGAAGGCGACGCGTGGGATGTCGCTGCCGCCGCGCTGTTCCTCGCAAGCGAAGAGGCGCGCTTCATCACCGGTGCCTGCCTGCCGGTGGACGGCGGCGTCGGCGAAGTGGCGGCGCTCGCCGCCCTGGAAATGATCGCGGCCGAGGACGATGCGACGGCGGCCCTGGCAGGAGACAAGTCATGAACAAGTGGCTGAAGAGCAGCGACACCATTCTTTTCAGCGTCGACGCGCGGGTGGCGCGCATCACGCTGAACCGGCCGGACAAGCGCAACGCGCTGTCCGACACCATGCTCAGCGAGCTCGAGCAGGCGCTGCTCGAAGCCGACGATCGGCGCGACGTGAACGTGGTGGTGATCGACGGCGCCGGGCGCGACTTCTGCGCCGGCTACGACCTGGCCGGCGCCTACGCCGGCGTCGCACCCGAGAACATGCCCTACGATCCGGCGCTCTACCGCAGCCAGCGCCGCGGCTTCGACGACGACTGCTGGGCGCTCGAACGCACGCTCGAGCAGCGCATGCGCATCTTCGACCTGCACAAGCCGGTGATCGCGAAGATCCACGGCAACTGCCTGGCCGGCGGCACCGACCTCGCCTTCCTGTGCGACCTGGTGCTGGCGGCCGAGGATGCGCGCATCGGCTTTCCGGCGACACGCGCGAACGGCACGCCGCCGACCCAGTTCTGGCTCGCGCATGCCGGTCCGCAATGGGCCAAGCGGCTGATGTTCACCGGCGACTGCATCACCGGGCTCGATGCGGCGCGGCTCGGCCTGGTGATGGAAGCCGTGCCGGCCGACCGGCTCGAGACCGAGGTCGCGGAACTCGCGCGCCGCATCGCGCTGACCGACGTCGACCTGCTCGCCGCGCACAAGCGGGTGGTCAACCTCGGCATGGAGCTGATGCATGTGCGCACGCTGCAGCGGCTTACCGCCGAGCTCGACGCGCGCGCGCACCTGGCCAACGGGCCGCGGCGCACGCAGTTCAAGGCCGACATGGCGTCGGGCGGGCTGAAGCAGGCGCTGAAGAACCGCGACGAGCCGTATGGAGACAGCGTCGTGCGCCTGAAGGCCCGCGGCGCCTCGGCGGGCGAAGGCTGAGCCGCCCCAGACTCCTAGAGCCGTCCCGTCACCGGCAGCCCGACCCCGGTCACCGCGCGCGCCGCATCCGACAGCAGGAACCCCACCACCTCGGCGATCGCCTGCGGCGTCACCCAGCGCGAGGTGTCGGCATCGGGCATGTCCTTGCGGTTGGCCGGCGTGTCGATGATGCCCGGCAGGATCGCGTTGACGGTCATGCCGCGGTCCTTGGTTTCATCGGACAGCGCCTCGGTGAGGCGCAGCACGCCGGCCTTGGAGGCCGCATAGGCGCCCATTCCCGCAGCCGCCTTGCCCGCGGCCCCGGCGCCGATGTTGACGACCCGGCCCGCTCGTTCCAGCAGGTGCGGCAACGCCGCCTTGCAGGCGTGGAGCGCCGTCTTCAGGTTGATCGTGTGCATGCGGTCCCAGGTGGCCGGGTCGCCGTCTGCGATCGTCTCCCAGCTGAAGCCGCCGGCGATGTTGACCAGTGCATCGACACCACCGAAGCGCTCGGCCACGCGCGCAACCGCCGCCCGCGCCGCGTCGAAGCGCGACAGGTCTGTGCCGGGCAGCAGGAGGTGCGACGCTTCGAACGCCTGCGCGAATTCGGTCGGCGCGACCGGCGACGCATCGAGCAGCGCCAGCCGCGTCCCCTGCCCCGCCAGCGTGCGCACCACCGCCTGGCCCAGCGCACCGAACGCGCCGGTCACGATCACCACCTTGTCCTGCGTCGTCAGCATCCCAACGGTTTCAAGCAAGCTCGACGACGCCGTTGTTAAGCACCACGGTCTTGCGCGCATCGACGCTGGCGCGCAAGCGCAGCAAGGTCGCGCCGTCGCGCCAGATTTCGTAGCGCACGGCCTCGCCCGGCCAGACCGGCGAGGTGAAGCGCAGCGCCAGGCGCTTGAGCCGCGCCGCATCGTGGTCGAGCACCCGCTCGATCACCGCGCGCGCGGCCATGCCGTAGGTGCACAACCCGTGCAGGATCGGGCGGTCGAAACCGGCCTTCGCCGCCACGTCGGGATCGGCATGCAGCGGGTTCACGTCGCCGCTCAGGCGGTAGATCAGCGCCGACTCGGGCCGCGTGGCATAGCTCAGCTCGAAATCGGCGGCGCGCTCCGGCACCGCAGGCAGCGGCTCGGGGCCGGGATCGCTCCTGCCGCCGTGGGCGCTGAAGCCGCCGTCGCCGCGCAGGAAGGTCACGTTGCGGCTCTCGGCCACCGTGTCGCCGCTGGCCTCGTCGACCAGCGTGCGCAGCACCACCGCGACCGCCCCCTTGCCGACGCCCTTGTCGGTCAGCGAGACGACGCGGTTGCGCGCGATCACGCAGCCCTTGGCCGGCAGCGGGCGCAGCAGCCGCACGTCCTGCTCGCCGTGCACCAGCTTGACGGCATCGGCGCCTGTCTTGGGGTCGCGCCACCAGATGCCGGGGGAGCCCATGACCGCGGCCATGGTCGGGACCGCCTGCAGCTCCTTCTCGTAGACGAAGCGCAGCGCGCCGCGATCCATTGGATCGTGGCCGTAGCCCAGGCCCAGCGCGTACAGCATCGTGTCGCGCTCGCTGTAGCGGTGCACGATGTCGGGAAAGGTCCAGTTCTTGCAAATTTCGTAGTCGAGCATTTCCGATTCCGATGCCTAGAGCGTGTCTTCGCTGCCGAGGATCACGAGCGCCTGGTGCGAGAGCTCGCCGCCGTTGCCCTGCGCGATCGCGAGATTCGCACCCGGCACCTGCCGCTCGCCGGCATCGCCCGCGAGCTGGCGCGCCGCCTCGACGATCGTGAACAGGCCATACATGCCCGGGTGCACGCAGGACAGGCCGCCGCCGTTGGTGTTCACCGCCAGTTCCCCGCCCGGCGCGATGCGGCCGCCTTCGACGTAACGGCCGCCTTCGCCCTTCTCGCAGAAGCCGAGATCCTCGAGGAACAGGATCGGGTTGATCGTGAACGCGTCGTACAGCTCGACGACATCGATGTCCTTCGGGCCGACGCCGGCCTGGGCATAGGCGCGCGGGCCGGCCTCGGCGAGCCCGGTGACGGTCAGGTCCGGCATGCTCGCGATCTCGCGGTGGGTGGTGGATTGCGCGCCGCCGAGCAGATACACCGGCCGTCGGCACAGGTCCCGCGCACGGTCCGCGCGCGTCATCACCACTGCGGCCGCGCCGTCGGTCACGAGGCAGCAGTCGCGCACGCCGAAGGGGTCGGCGACCAGGCGCGCCTTCAGGTAGTCGTCCATCGTCAGCGGCTCGCGCACGTAAGCCTCGGGGTTCAACGCAGCCCATTGGCGCGCGGCCACGGCGACGGCGCCGAGCTGCTCCTTGGTCGTTCCGTATTGGTGCATGTGGCGTGCCGCGGCGAGCGCATAGGAGGAGATCGGGCGCAGCGGCTTGTACGGCGACTCCCACGGCGAGGGCCGCGACGATTGCAGGAGCTTGCCCGTGCTGCTGCGCTGGTTGCTGCCGTAGGCAATCAGCGCCACGTCGCACAACCCGGCGTCGAGCGCCAGCGCTGCGAGCATCGCATGCACCTGGAACGACGAGCCGCCGGTGCGGTTGTTGTCGAGGAATCGCGGATGAATGCCGAGCGTCTCGGCGAACGTGAGGCCGGAGAGCGAGTCGTCCATGACGACGACGAACAGGCCATCGACGTCCGACGGCTTCAATCCGGCCTGCGCCAGCGCCAGCACGCTCGCCTGGTGCGCCAGCTCCATCGCGCTGTAGCCCGGCGAAGCGCCGCAGCCGAAGGTGGCGGTGCCGACGATCGCGGTCCGGCCGCGGGGAAAGCGTTCCTGCATCGCTCAGGCCCCCACCGGTTCGAAGACGACCAGCGGATGGTCTTCTTCAATGATGATCCTGGCGCGCACCGCCATGCCGATCTTCACCGCCTCGGGCGCGATGCCGTCGACGCGGCTCATCATGCGCGGGCCCTCGGCGAGATCGATCAGCGCGAGGTTGGCGTTCGGTGCCGGCGGCTTGCCGCGGATCACCGTCGTCGAGTAGACGGTGGCGCGGCCCGAGGCCTCGACCCACTCGAGGTCGGTCGCGCCGGTGCCCGGCTCGGCCATGCGCGGGTAATACACATAGCCGCCGGTGCTGCGGCTCTTCTGGATCATGAAGCGCCCGCAAGCCAGGTGCTCGAAGAATTCCTTCTCGGGGTTCATCGGGGTCCTCGCTCGTCAGCCATGCATGGTCAGGCCACCACTGACGGAGACCACCTGGCCGGTCATGAAGTCGGTGGCCGGCGTCGAGAGATAGACGATGGTGTGCGCGATCTCGATCGGCTGGGCCAGCCGCTTCAGCGGAATCGCCTTGATCAGCGCGTCGCGCAGCTTGCCCTCGGGAATCGTGCCGTTGAACAGCGGCGTGTCGGTCGGCCCCGGCGCGACGCAGTTGCAGGTGATGCCCGAGCGCGCCGTCTCGCGCGCCAGCGACTTGGTGAACGCGATCACCGCGCCCTTGGTGCCGGCATAGAAGGTCTCGCCCATGCTGCCGACGCGGCCGGCGTCGCTCGCCACCATCACGATCTTGCCCTTGCGCCGCTCGATCATGTCCGGCAGGAAGCGGTGGATCATGCGCACCGGGCCGATGTAGTTGACCTGCGCGAGCAGGTCCCACACCTCGGGCGTGTTCTCGAGGAAGGGCATCACGCGGTCGAGGCCGGCGACGTTGGCGATGATGTCCGGCGCGCCGCCGATCTGCGCCACGGCGGCGTCGACGAAGGCGTCGATGGTCGCTCCATCGCCCAGGTCCAGCTCGATGAACTCGCCGCGGCCGCCGCCGGCGCGGATCTGCGCAATGGTCGCCTCGCCATCGGCCACGTTCCTGTCGCCGGCGTAGACGGTGGCGCCGGCACTGGCGAACTGCAGCGCGGCGGCGCGTCCGATGCCGGAGGCGCAGCCGGTGATGACGACGCTCTTGCCGGCCAGGTCGGTAACGGCACGCCACGAGGTGTCGGGGGTCTCGGTCATGAATCGGTCTCCAGGGTTCAAGGCAATGGGGTTGGGGTAGTGGGCCTGGCGCTGCGCTGCAGGAAGGCCGTGATGCGTTCGCGCGCTTCCGGCGTCTCGAGCAATGCGCCGCCGAGCTCGCGTTCGAGCGCGTAGCCGGTGGTGGCCGACGCGCCGGCCGCCGCGATCAACTGCTTGGCGACGCGCAATGCCGGCGGCGGCAGCGCGGCGATGCGTCGTGCCAGCTGCAACGCCTCGTCGGCGATCTCGGCCCTCGGCACCGCCCACTGCACAAGGCCGAGCGCCTTCGCGGCCGTGCCGTCCAGTACCTCGGCGCCGAGGATCAACCGGCTCGCGACACCGGCGCCCACGAGCCGCGTCATCCGCTGCGTGCCGCCGAGGCCGGGGATCAGGCCGAGGCCGACTTCGGGCAGCCCGAGCTTGGCTTCGTGCGCGGCGATGCGCAGGTCGCAGCAGAGCGCCAGCTCGAGCCCGCCGCCGAGCGCGGCACCGCCGATCTCCGCCAGCGTGACCTGCGGCAGGCTCGCGAGCCGGCCGAACACCGCCTGCAGGCGCTCGATGTAGAGCGCCAGTCGCGGCCCCGCCCGGCCTTCACCGGCCCAGCCATCGATCTGCGCCAGATCGGCGCCGGCCGCGAACACCTTCTGGCTGCTGCGCAGATGCAGCACCGTCCAGTCGTCGCGCGTGCCCAGCTGGTCGAGCAGCGCGTCGAAGGCCTCGCCCCATTCCTCGCTCAGCGCATTCACCGGCGCACGGCAGAGCGTCACGATCGCGATGCGATCGGCGACTTGGGTCTCGAACATGATGGCGCTCATTGCGAATTCCTGGCGCGCTCGCGCAGAGCCACCTTGTTCACCTTGCCGCTCGGCACTCGGGGCAGCTCGCCAATCGCCTCGACATGCTTCGGGCACTTGTAGCTCGCGATCAGACGCTTGCAATGGGCGATCACCTCGGCTTCCGGCGCGCTCGCGCCGCTCGCGCAGACCACGTAGGCCTTCACCGCCTCGCCCCACTTCGGATCGGGCACGCCGATCACCGCGCACTCGACGATGCCCGCATAGGCCTGCACCGCTTCCTCGACCTCGCGGCTGTAGATGTTCTCGCCGCCCGAGATGATCATGTCCTTCTTGCGGTCGACCAGGAACAGGTAGTCGTCCTCGTCCAGATAGCCCACGTCGCCGGTGCGATACCAGCCGTCGCGCAGCGCCTCGAGCGTCGCGGCGGTGTTGTTCCAGTAGCCGTCCATGCGCTCGTCGGTGAAGGTCCAGACTTCGCCCGCGGTACCGGCCGGACAGTCCTCGCCGTCATCGCCGACGATGCGGATCCGCGTGCCCTGCCCCGGGTGTCCGACCGACGCGATTCGCTTCACGTCGCGCGCGTCGCCGTATGGTTTCAGCTCGTGTCGGTACATGCCGCAGCCGGCAGTCTCGGTCGCGCCGTACTGCACCGAGAACACCGGGCCGATGCGCTCGAACGCGCGCCGCAACAGCGGCACCGGCACCGGCGCTGCGGCGGCCACGACGTTGTGCAGGCTCGACAGGTCCGCATCGCCGATCGCCGGCGAATCGAGGATCGCCTGCAGCATCGCCGCGACCACGAAGGTGAAGGTGATGCGCTCCTGCTGGATCGTGCGGATCACGCTCGCCGCATCGAAGCCGCGATGCAGCACCAGCGTGCCGGCGCACCACCGGACCTGCAGCGCGTAGCCGATCACGCCGACGTGGAAGGCCGGCGTCGTCAGCAGCAATCGCGAGTCTGAGTCCAGCTCGCTCATGCGCGCGCCGGCATCGGCCGTGCGCACCCAGCGCCACTGGGCACGCAGCGCGCCCTTGGGCCGGCCGGTGGTGCCGCTCGTATAGACCAGCGGCCCGTAGTCAAGCGGCTGCGAGCGGAACGGCGGCCCGTCGAGGGCGCCCTCCGCGATCACGGCCTCGTAGTCTCGCGCCCAATCCGGCGCATGCCCGCCGATGCACACGTAGGCTTCGATCGTCGCGAGGCGCGGGCGCAGGGCGCCGACCAGCTCGGCGTACTGCGCCTCGAACACCAGCACGCGCGGCGTCGCATCGCCGAGCAGCCATTCGATCTCGGCCGCGGCGAGGCGGAAGTTCACCGTCGCGACGATGTAGCCGGCCCAGTCGCCGGCGGCCAGCAGCTCGATGTATTCGGCGTTGTTCATCGACAGGACCGCGACCCGGTCCTGCCGCCTGAGGCCCAGCCGGTGCAGGCCGTCGGCCAGGCGTTTCGCGCGCTCGAGCAACTGGCGATGGGTCAGCCGCCGGCCCTCGCACACCAGCGCCTCGCGCCCCGGATGGAAGCGGGCGTTGCGTTCCAGCAGCTCGCCGATGGTCTGGAGCATCAGGCCTCCTACACCGGTGTGTCCGGACTGAACTTGGGCGCGCGCTTGCCGAGGAAGGCATCGATGCCCTCCATGCCCTCGGGCCCGGCGAAGCCGATGAACTCGAGCGCCAGCGACGCGTCGAAGATCGGCGCCGCCTGGCGCAGCCAGTGGTTCAGCGTCTGCTTGGTCCAGCGCACCGCGGCCGGCGCGCTCTCGGCCAGGCGCGAGGCGACTTCGACCGCCTTGGCTTCCACCTCCTCGTCGGCCAGCGCCATCGAGATCAGGTTCATCCGCTCGGCTTCCTCGCCGGTGAAGGTCTCCGCCGTCATCAGGTAGTACTTCGCCTTGGCCATGCCGCACAGGAGTGGCCAGATGATGGCCGCGTGGTCGCCGGCCGCGACACCGATCTTCAGGTGGCCGTCGGAGAACTTCGCGTCGCGCGACGCGATCGACACGTCCGCAAGAATCAGGAGCGCCAGGCCGGCGCCGACCGCCCAGCCGCGCGCCGCGCCGACGATGGGCTTGCGGCAGTTGATCATCCCCAGCACCAGGTCGCGCGATTCCTTCATCGCCTGCATGCGCAGCGCGTAGTCCTCGCACACCTTGCGTTCATGGTGCAGGTCGCCTCCGGCGGAGAAGGTCTTGCCGCTGCCGGTGACGATCACCGCCGAGACGCTGTCGTCCGCATCGACGTCGGCCCAGATCTGCGAGGCCTCGCGGTGCATCGCGGCGTCCATCGCGCCCATCTTCAGCGGCGAATCCAGCGTCACGCGCAGCACGCGCGGATGGGGTCGGTCGAACTTCAAGCGCGTGTAGCGCGCATAGCGGCTGTCGGTCTCCAATCGGGTCTCCTTCGATTCGGATTCAGTGGCACGGGCGGGTTTTCGAGGGGGTCATCGGGTTGACGGCATCTCGATCCGGCATTTATATTATCGAACATCGTTCAACAATGGAAGCGCAAATTTCTTGCGCTCAAAGGCATTCATGGAAACAGTCGGACTCGGTTTCTGCTTCGAGGACCTGCCCTTGGGGCGTCAGTTCAAGACCGTGGGGCGCACGGTCACCGAGGCCGACATCGTGGGCTTCATCGACAAGATCGGGATGACCGAGGTGCTGTTCACCAATCTCGAGTTCCTGCACGGCGTCGCCGGCTTCGCGGGGCGCTTGGCGCCCGGCTCGATGGTGTTCTGCTTCGCCGAGGGGCTGCTCGCGCAGGCCACGATGCAGGGCACCGGCCTCGCCTTCCTCGGCATGCAGCTCGACGTGAAGGGGCCGACCTTCGCGGGCGACACGATCCACGTCGAATGCGAGGTGATCGAAGCGCGCCGCTCCGAGAGCCGGCCCGGGCGCGGCCTCGTCCGCACGCGCAACCGCGTCGTGAAGGCAGACGGCACGGTCGTGATGGAGTACACGCCTCTGCGCATGCTCAAGGCGCGCGCCGAGGTGCGCACATGAAACCGCCGGTGCTGCAGGGCGAGATGCAGTCCGAGGTGCCGCCGGATCCGGCGCCGGCCGGCGAGCCCCTGCACGCCAAGCTGGCCACCAGCGCCGGCCCCCTGACCGGCGTGCGCGTGATCGACCTGACGGTCAACGTGCTCGGCCCGGTCGCGACGATGATCCTCGGCGACATGGGCGCCGACGTGATCAAGGTCGAGACGCCCGAAGGCGACCCGAACCGCCAGAACGGTCCATCGCGCAATCCCAATATGGCGGCGATGCATCTGAACATGAACCGCAACAAGCGCAGCGTGACGCTGAACCTGAAGCGGCCCGAGGCACGCGATGCCTTGCTGCGCATGGTCGAGAGCGCGGACGTGTTCATCCACAGCATGCGCCCTGCGGCGGCCAAGCGCCTGGGCGTCGCGTACGAGGACATCGCCGCGCGCAACCCGCGCATCGTCTACGGCTACGGCTGCGGCTACATGCCCGGCGGCCCGCGCGAGAACGACCCGGCCTTTGACGACGTGGTGCAGGGCGAGGCCGGCATCGCCGACCTGATGCTGCGCTCGGTCGGCCAGGCGCGCTACCTGCCCACCGTGATCGTCGACAAGTTCTGCGGCTACATGCTGGCCTCTGGCGTCGCGATGGCGCTGTACGCACGCGAGCGCACCGGCCTCGGCCAGATGGTGCGCGTGCCGATGCTCGAGACCATCGTCGCCTTCAACCTGCAGGAACACCTGTACGGCGGCGCTTTCGACCCGCCGATGGGCGGCGGCGTCGGCTATGTCCGCCTGCTCTCCGAGCATCGCCGCCCCTACGAGACGAGCGACGGCCACATCTGCGTGCTGGCGGTCAACGACGAGCAATGGAAGCGCCTGCTGCCCACGCTCGGTCGCCCCGAGCTGCTGGCAGACCCCGTCTTCGCGACGCACGAAGGGCGCATGAAGAACATCGACCGCGTCTACGGCATGGTCTCGGAGCAGATGAAGACGAGACCCACCGCGCAGTGGCACGAACTGCTCGACGCGATCGACGTGCCGAACGGGCCGGTCGCCCGCTTCGAGGACATGCTGTCGGATCCCTACCTGAACGAGATCGGCTTCTTCCATCGCTACCGGCATCCGACTGAGGGGCCGATGGTGACGACCGCCGTGCCGACGCAGTTCTCCGGCACGCCCGGCGGCATCCATCTGCCGCCGCCGCAGCTCGGCGAGCACAACGACGAAGTGCTCGGCTGGTTTGGCTACAGTGCCGAAGATATCGCCAACATCACGCGCTGAAGCCATGGCCTACGAACAGATCCTGTACGAGGTGCGCGACGCGATCGCCACCGTCACGCTGAACCGCCCCGAGGCCCTGAACGCCTGGACTGATGTGATGGCCGAGGAGGTCTGGCACGCGACCCACGCGGCCGAGGGCGACGACGCGGTGCGCGTGATCGTGCTGACCGGCGCTGGCCGCGCCTTCTGCGCCGGCGGCGACGTCACCGGCTTCAAGTCGGCCGGCGACGATCCCGCCTTCCCGCGCTCGCTGCTTCACAAGCTGCCGCGTGCCTACGACTTCAGCCGCCGCCCGGACTACCAGAGCCGCGCCGCCTACTTCCCCGCGATCGCCAAGCCGGTCATCGCGATGCTCAACGGCGCCACCGCTGGCCTTGGCCTAGTGCATGCGCTCTACGCCGACATGCGCTTCGCGGCCGACGATGCGGTGCTGACCACCGCCTTCGCGCGCCTCGGCCTGGCGTCCGAATACGGCATGGCCTGGGCCCTGCGCAACGCGGTCGGCCACGCCAACGCGCTCGACCTGCTCCTGTCGGCCCGCAAGGTGCGCGGCGAGGAAGCGCTGCGGCTCGGTCTCGTGAACAGGATCCATCCGCGCGAGGCCCTCGCCGAGGCAACCTATGCCTATGCGAAGGAGCTGGCCGAATCGTGCTCGCCGCTGTCGCTGCGGATGATCAAGCGCCAGCTCTGGGAGCTGCCGTTCCAGACGCTGCACGAGGCGCTGATCGCCGACAGCGCCGACATGATGCAGACCAACCTCAGCGAGGACTTCCGGGAAGGCAAGCTCGCATTCAAGGAAAAGCGCAAGCCGCGCTTCAAGGGACGATGAACCTCCACGAATCGCCCGAAGACGCAGCCTTCCGTGCCGAGGTGCGGGACTTCGTCGCCGCGCACCTGCCCGAGGACATCCGGCAGAAGGTGCTGGGCTTCCTGCGCGTGCCGCGCGAGGACTACGTGCGCTGGCAGCGCATCCTCGCCGGCCGCGTCTGGGGCGCGCCCGGCTGGCCGGTCGAGCACGGCGGCTGCGGCTGGAACGCCGTGCAGCGCAACATTTTCGACGAGGAATGCTTCACCGCCGGCGCACCGCGCCAGATGCCGTTCGGTCTCGCGATGATCGGGCCGGTGCTGATGAAGTTCGGCAGCGACGCGCAGAAGGCGCGCTTCCTGCCGCGCATCGTGTCGATGGACGACTGGTGGTGCCAGGGCTATTCGGAGCCGAGCGCCGGCTCCGACCTCGCCTCGCTGAAGACGCGCGCCGAACGCGACGGCGAGCACTACGTCGTGAACGGCCAGAAGACCTGGACCTCGTTCGCGCAATGGGCCAACTGGATGTTCGCGCTGGTGCGCACCTCGGCCGACGCGAAGCCGCAGCGCGGCATCTCGCTGCTGCTGATCCCGATGGAAACGCCCGGCATCACGGTGCGCCCGATTCGCACGCTCGACGGCGGACACGACGTGAACGAAGTCTTCCTCGATGGCGTGCGCGTGCCGGTCGAGAACCGGGTCGGTGCCGAGAACGAGGGCTGGTCGATCGCGAAGTACCTGCTCGGCCATGAGCGCACCGCCATCGCGGGCCTCGGCATGTGCAAGCGGCTGCTGCGCCGGCTGAAGGAGCTGGCGCGCACGCAGGCCAGGCACGACCGGCCGCTGATCGAGGACCCGCGCTTTCGCGACAAGATCGCCAGGATCGAGATCGAAGTGCTGGCGCACGAATGGGCGCTGGCGCGGCTCATCTCGCTCGAACGCGCCGGCCTCGGCCTCGGCGCGGAGCCGTCGATGCTGAAGGTGCGCGGCTCGGAGATCCAGGGCGAGCTCGGCGAGCTGCTGATGGAATGCGCGGGCCCCTACGCGCTGCCGCTGGTCGAGGCCGCGCTCGAATTCGGCTACGACGGGCCGACGCCGGCCGGCGCCGAGCTCAATGCCCTCGCCGGCCAGTACCTCGACCTGCGCAAGGTCGCGATCTACGGCGGCACCAACGAGATCCAGCGCGGGCTGATCGGCAAATCCCTCATCCCGCTGTAGCCCACTTAGCCCCACCATGGACTTCACGCTGAACGAAGAGCAGCAGATGCTCGCCGACACGATGGCGCGCTTCGTGCAGAAGGAATACGGCTTCGAGGCGCGCCGCAAGCGCCTGGCCGAGGGCCCGAGCGATGCGCTGGCGCGGCAGATGGCCGAGCTCGGCCTGTTCGCGCTGAACGTGCCCGAGGCCCACGGCGGCATTGGCGCCGGCGCGGTCGAGACCCTGATCGTGATGGAAGGCCTCGGCCGCGGCCTCGTGATCGAGCCCTATGTCGCCAGCGCGGTGATCGCGCCGCGCCTTCTCGCCGCCTTCGGCAGCGAGGCGCAGAAGGATCGTTTCCTCGGGCCGATCGCCGAAGGCCGCCTGCGCTTCGCGCTGGCCGCGCTCGAGCCGCAGGCACGCTGGGACCTGGACAAGGTGCACACGCGCGCGGCGCGCCGCGACGGCGGGTGGCAGCTCGACGGCGCGAAGGCCGTGGTGCCGCACGGCGACAGCGCCGACTGGCTGATCGTCACTGCCGACACCGGCCAGGGCCTGGCGCTGATGCTGGTCGACGCCAGGGCATCCGGCGTCGCGATCGACGGCTACACGACCATCGACGGCCAGCGCGCCGCGGAGATCTGCCTTGAGGGCGCCGCAGTCGACGACGCCTGCGTGATCGGCCAGCCCGGCCAGGGCCTGGAACTGGCCGACTGGGCGACCGACCAGGGCCTGGCGGCCCTCGCCGCCGAGGCGGTCGGCGCGATGGCGCAGCTCACCGAGCTGAGCTGCGAACACCTCTCGACGCGCAGGCAGTTCGGCGTGCCGATCGGCAGCTTCCAGGCGCTGCAGCATCGCGCCGCGGACATGCGCATCGCCGTCGAGCAGGCACGCGCGCTGGCGCTGATGGCCGCGGCACACGTCGAGTCGCCGGAGCGCGCGTCGCGCCGCCGCGCTGCCTCGGCGGCGAAGGCGATGGCCGGACGCTCCGGGCGCTACGTCGGCCAGCAGGCCACCCAGCTTCATGGCGGCATGGGCATGACCGACGAGCTGGCCTCAGGCCACTATTTCAAACGACTGACCGCGATCGACATGACCTGGGGCAACTCGGAACACCACGTCGAACGCTATGGAGAACTGCTGTGACCGAAGCTGCCACCGAACGCCACCCTGAGGGCCAGATCGTCGTCGAGCGGCGCGGGCCGATCCTGCTGATGGGCGTGGATCGCGTCGAGAAGCGCAACGGCTTCACGCCGCGCATGTTCCGCGAGCTCGGCGAGGCCTACACGCTGCTGGAGAACGCGCCGGACCTGTTCGTCGGCCTGCTGTATGCGAAGGGAGACCATTTCAGCGGCGGCGTCGACCTGCCGCTGATGGCCGAGTACCGCAAGGCCGGCTCGCCCTACGTGCCGCTGAACCTGGTCGACCCGGGCCAGCTGCGCGAGCCCTATCGCACGAAGCCGGTGGTCGCGGCGATGCAGGGCATCTGCTTCACCATCGCGATCGAGTTGATGCTCGCCGCCGATGTCGTGTTCGCCGCCGACAACTGCCGCTTCTCGCAACTCGAGGTGAAGCGCGGCATCATGCCCGGCTACGGCGGCTCCTTCCGCTTCATCGAACGCGCCGGCTGGGGCAACGCGATGAAGTGGCTCCTGACCGGCGACGAGTTCGACAGCGCCGAGGCGCTGCGGCTCGGCCTGGTGCAGGAAGTCGTGCCCGCCGGCGAGCAGTTCGAGCGCGCCCTCGCCTATGCGCAGCGCGTGGCCGAACAGGCGCCGCTCGCGGTGCAGTCCACGATCGAGAACGCGCGCCTGGCGCTTGGGCAGGGCTGGATGCACGCGGCGACGCATGCCACCGCGAAGAACACCTTCCTGTACGGCACCGAGGACGCCGCCGAGGGCCGCAAGTCCTTCGCCGAGAAGCGCACGGCAAAGTTCGTCGGCAGGTGAGCACCATGTTTCGCAACGACCTGCTCGCGGGCAAGAAGATCCTCATCACCGGCGGCGGCACCGGGCTCGGCAAGAGCATCGGGCGCCACTATCTCGAACTCGGCGCGCACCTGGTGATCTGCGGCCGTCGGCTCCAGGTGCTCGACGCCACCGCCGAAGAGTTCCGCGCCGAGCTGCCCGGTGCGCGCGTCGACACGCTCATTTGCGACGTGCGCGATGCCGAGCAGGTCGAGGCGATGATGGCGCACATCTGGCAGAGCGGTGCGCTCGACGTGCTGGTCAACAACGCCGCGGCCAACTTCATTGCGCGCAGCGATCGGCTCTCGGCGCGCGCGGTCGACGCGGTGCTGGGCATCGTGCTGCACGGCAGCTTCTACTGCACGATCGCCGCCGGCCGGCGCTGGATCGAGGCGGGCCACCCGGGCAACGTGATCAGCACCGTCTCGGCGCCGGTGATCACCGGCCAGGCCTTCACCGCGCCATCGGCGGCGGCCAAGGCCGGCGTGCTCGCGATGACGCGCAGCCTCGCGGTCGAATGGGGCCCCAAGGGCATTCGCCTGAACTGCGTGGCGCCGGGACTGTTCCCGACCCCCGGTGCCTGGGAGCAGCTCTTTCCGCCCGGCAGTCAGGTCGAAGCGCAGGAGCGCGGCGTGCCGCTGCGGCGTCTCGGCGAGCATCGCGAGCTGTGCGACCTGTATGCCTACCTCGCGGCCGACGGTTCGGGCTACATGACCGGCGACCTGATCGTCATGGACGGCGGGCGCTGGATGCAGGGCGCCGGCGGCCCGACCTTCCGCGCGATGCAGGACTGGACCGACGCGCAATGGGAAGCGATGCGCAAGAAATGACCTCCCTGTCCGGTTCAAGAAAGGAAGAAACCATGTCTGACTCCACCCTCGCCGCAGGCCCGATGAGCCTCGCCGGCAAGACTGCCGTCGTCACCGGGGCCGGCAGCGGCATCGGCCAGGCGATCGCCGAGCTGTTCGCGCGCGCCGGTGCCAAGGTCGTCGTCGCCGACATCCAGGCCGACGGCGCCGAAACCACCGCAGCGGGCATCCGCGCGGCCGGCGGCCAGGCCATCGCGGCGACGGCCGACGTGTCGCAGGACACGCAGGTCGCCGCGATGCTCGACCGCGCGATCGCCGAGTTCGGCAGCCTCGATGTGCTCGTCAACAACGCGGGGATCTTTCCGAAGAAGCCCTTTCTCGAGGTCGACGCCGCGTTCTGGGACAAGCTGCACGCAGTGAACCTGCGCGGCACCTTCCTGTGCCTGCGCGAGGCGATCAGGCGCATGCAGGCGCAGGGGAACGGCGGCGCGATCGTCAACATCTCGTCGGTGTCGTCAATGCAGGCGGTCGTCTATCACAACGCCACCTACAACGCGTCGAAGGCCGGCGTGAACAGCCTCACCAAGACCACCGCGCTGGAGTTCGCCGCCGACGGCATCCGCGTCAACGCCGTGCTGCCCGGCGGCACGCTGACGCCCGGCGCCAAGGCCGCCAGCAGCGATGGCGTCGACATAAAAGGGCCGATCATGGGGCCGGGCCGCATCCCGCTCGGCAAGATGGGCGACCCGGAAGATATCGCGATGGCGGCGCTGTTCTTCGCCAGTCCGGCGTCGCGGCTGGTCACCGGCCAACTGCTCGCGGTGGACGGCGGCTTCCAGGTGAGCTAGTGCCTCCTGAAGCGCCGCTGCCGCAGGTGCCGCTCAGCCGCCTGCTGGCACGGGCCGTGATGGCGCGGCCGCTGACGCGCCTGCACTTCTACACCGAGGCGGGTCACATCGCGATGACGACCTCCGGCCTGCTGCAGGCCGGACGCCGGCTCGCCCGCGGATTGCGCGCCATCGGGCTGAAGGCCGGCGACGCGATCGCGGTGCAGATGCCGACCCGGCACGAGACCGCGGTGCTGTACCTCGCCGCATTCGAGATCGGTGCGGTGCTGGTGCCGATCGTGCACATCTATGGGCCGGCCGAGGTTGGCTTCATCTTGCGCCAGTCGCGCGCACGCCTGCTTGCGGTGCCGGAGCGATGGCGCGGCATCGATTTCCTGGAACGCGTGGAGGCGCTCGGCGCGCTGCCCGACCTGGAACAGGTGCTGGTGCTCGGCGAGCGGGCGCCGCGCGGCGGCATCACCTGGCAGGCGCTGCAGCAGGCCGCCGGCGCCGATGCCTCGACAGCTGCCGCCGAGTGCATCGCGCCGCAGGACACCTGCCTGCTCCTGTACACCTCCGGCACCACTGCCGCGCCCAAGGGCGTGAAGCACACGCACCAGACGGTCGGCGCCGAGTGGCAGATCCCGTTCATCGACGACGCCCCCGCCACCGCCGCGCAGCCCGGCGGCAACGGGCCCTACTTCACCCCCTTTCCCGCTGGCCACATCGCCGGCTTCAATTTCCTGCTGCGACCCTTCGTCACCGCCACCGAGATGGTGTTCGTCGATCGCTGGGACGCGGCCGTCGCGGCCGAGCTGATCGAGCGCCACCGCGTGCGGCTGTCCGGCGGCACGCCGTATCACCTGCAGGGCCTGCTCGATGCGGCGCGGCGCGCCGGCCGCGACCTGTCGTCGCTCGTCGCCTACGGGCTCGGCGGCACCGGCGTGACGCCCGACCATGTCGAGGCGGCCGCGCGCGCCGGCGTCGCCGCGAGCCGCTCGTACGGCCTCACCGAGCACTCCACCGTCAGCATCGGCTGGCGCGAGATGTCGCTCGCGCAGCGCGCCGGCACCGACGGCCGCCTGCAGCCCGGCAGCGAAGTGCGCATCGTCGACGACCGGGAGCGCGAGCTTGCGCAAGGCCAGGAGGGCGAGATCCTGACACGCGGGCCCGAGCTCTTCGTCGGCTACACCGACGCGTCGCTCGACGCGCATGCCCGCACCGCCGACGGCTGGTTCCGCACCGGCGACATCGGCCGGCTGGACGCCGCGAACTGCCTGACGATCACCGACCGCAAGAAGGACATCGTGATCCGCGGCGGCGAGAACATCTCGTCGCAGGAGGTCGAGCGCGTGCTGGCCACGCACCCTTCGGTGCGCGATGCCGCCGTGGTGGCGCAGCCCGACGCGCGCTATGGCGAGAAGGTGTGCGCCTTCGTCGTGCTCGCCGACGGCGCCTCGCTGGACCTGGACGCGGTACGGCGCCATTTCGCGGCCGCCCGCGTCGCGCGCCAAAAGACGCCCGAGGGCTTGCACGTCGTCGGCGAGCTGCCGCGGACCGCGTCGGGGAAGGTACGCAAGGACGAGTTGCGGGAGCGGCTGCGCTGAACCGGGGCAAGGCCCCCGATCAGGCGCCGCGTCGTGCCGACACGCCGATGCCGGCAGCGCCCTGCGCGGCCGCATGCGCCGGCCGCGGCGACAGCGCCCAGGCGACCAGCGCGCACAGGAGGCACGCACCCGTGATCGCCGTCATCGTCCAGAGGTAGGCGTCGGCGCTCGGATAGGCCGCATGCGGCTGCGTCTCGCCGTGCACCACCGCCAGCGCGAGCAGCACGCTGGCGGCCTGCGTGCCGATCGCGGTGCCGAGCGTGCGCACCACCTGCGACAAGCCGACGAACTCGCTGGTGCGCTCGGCGGGCACCACCTCCACCAGCAGGTTCGGCACCGCCGACATCAGCATCGCCCCGCCGAGCGAGGCCAGCATCACCCACCCCACGAGCATCCAGGCGGTGGAGTGCAGCGCGGTCAGCCCGATCCAGCCGGCCAGGATCATCAGGGTGCCGAGCCGCGCAGCGCTGCGGGCGCCGTTCCGCGCCGCGAGGTGGCCGCCCCACGGCGCGCCGAACAGGCCCATGAAGTTCGACGGCAGCTTCAGCAGGCCGGCCATCGTCGCGCTCAGGCCCAGGCCGATGCCGGTCCACGGCGGCTGCTGCGCGAGGCCCATCAGCACCAGCATCGTCTGCGAAGTGCCGAGACCGAACAGGAACATCAGGCCGATCGGCAGGCCGACCTCGCGCGTCGCGATGCGGCGCACGTCGATCATCGGCTGCGGGTGCCGCCACTCGTGGCGCCACCACGCGGCCAGCAGCAGCACGCCGCCGGCCAGCGCGGCCAGCGTCGCGACGTCGCCGAGCCCGTGCGCCCTCAGCCGCGACACGGCCCACAGCAGCGCGGCCACCGCAGGGGCGTAGAGCATGCCGCCGATCCAGTCGATCCGCGCGCCGCCAGCGGCGGCCGCCGACGCCGGCACCCAGCGCGCGACCAGCACCATCGCCACGATGCCGTGCACCGCGCCGAACCAGAACATGGTGCGCCAGCCGGCGTGGTCGACCAGCAGCCCGCCGAGCAGCAGCCCGGCGCCGGCGCTGAAGGTCGCCATCGCAGTGAGCCAGCCGACCGCCACCGGCACGCGCTCGGCCTGCAGGCGCTCGCGCACGATGCCGATGGCCAGCGGCAGCAAGGCCGCCGACATGCCCTGCAAGGCACGGCCGCAGATCAATCCCGGCAGCCCGCTCGACAAGGCGCTGACCAGCGATCCGCTCGCCGAGCACGTCAGCATCGCGAGCACCAGGCGCTTGCGCCCGAACAGGTCACCGAGCCGCGACGACAGGCCCGCCGAGACCGATCCGACCAGCAGGTAGGCAGTGATGAGCCAGCCCACGCCGGCCGGATCGCCGAAGTCGCGCATCAGCGTCGGCAGGGCCGCGTAGATCATGCTGACCTCGAACGAGCTGATGATCTCCGCGCCCACCAGCGCAACGACGATCGAATGGCCGCGGCCGGCGTCGCCGACGGGCAGCGCCCCCGATGCGCTCACGCGTGCGCCGCGGTGGCCGCGGGCAAGACGGTCGTGCCCCGCTGCTTCACATCGCGCAGCAGGAAGTGTGACAGCGCCGGAATCAGCACCAGCGCGCCGATCATGTTCCACAGGAACATGAAGGTCAGCAGGATGCCCATGTCTGCCTGGAACTTGATCGGCGACCAGGCCCAGGTCACGACGCCGGCGGCCATCGTCACGCCGATCAGCGCGACGACCTTGCCGGTGAATTCGAGCGAGTGCTTGTAGGCCTCGCGCAGGCTGCCGCCGCGACGCTGCACCGCGAGCTGCACCGACAGCAGGTACAGCGCATAGTCGACGCCGACACCCACGCCGAGCGCGATGACCGGCAGCGTTGCGACCTTCACGCCGATGCCCATCAACACCATGATCGCCTCGCACAGGATCGACGTGATCATGAGCGGCACCAGCGCCACCACCACCGCGCGCCACGAACGGAAGGTGATGAAGCACAGCAGGGTCACCGCGATGTAGAGCACCACGTGCATGATGTAGAACGACTGGCGCACGACGATGTTGGTCACCGCCTCGATGCCGGCCGGGCCGGCCGCGGGCAGGAACTCCGCGCCGGGCCGGCTGTGCGTCGCTGCGAAGCCCTCCACCGCCTTCAGCACGCGGTCGAGCGTGTCGGCGCGGTGGTCGCTCAGGTAGGCCGTGACGGCGAACAGCGAGCAGTTCGGATTCATCGCGTCCGGGTTGTCCTGGATCACGCGGTTGGCCGCCGGGCCGAGGATGCGCGGGTCGCGCGCCAGCGTGTTCCACTTGAAATAGCCCTCGCTCGACGCAGCGACCCCGCGCTTGGTCTGCTCGGCGAAGGAGGTCACCGCCTTCACGCCCTGCACATGCTCGAGCTCCCAGCCGAGGCGTTCGGCCTCGACCAGGCCCTCGTAGCGGTCGCAGGCGCTCTTCGGCGTCTTCACGATGACCGCGAACTGGTCGCTCGACAGGCCGTAGTGGCGCGCGATGTAGGCGTTGTCGAGGTTGTAGCGCGAATCGCGGCGCAGCTCCGGCGCGCCTTCGTCGAGGTCGCCGATCTTCAGCCCCGTGCGCAGGCTCAGCGCGCCGGCCCCCAGCAGCGCCGCGGCCACGATCGCGATCAACGCGAAGCGCCGCTCGGTCAGCCGCTCCAGCGCGGTCCACACGCGGCCCATCGCGGAGCGCCCGGCCTGCTCGGCCGCGTCGGCATTCAACGAGCGCTGCGCGGCCCTGGGGCTGACGCCGGTGTACGACAGCAGCACCGGAATCAGCACCAGCTTCGTGAAGATCAGCCCGGTGACGCCGATGCTGGTCATCACCGCCAGGTCGCGGATCACCGGGATGTCGATGATGATCAGCACCATGAAGCCGACCACGTTGGTCAAGAGCGCCGTCAGGCCGGCCAGGAACAGGCGGCGGAAGGTGTAGCGCGCGGCGACGTACTTGTGCGTGCCGCGCCCCACGTCCTGCATGATGCCGTTCATCTTCTGCGCCCCGTGCGACAGGCCGATCGCGAACAGCAGGAAGGGCACCAGGATCGAATACGGATCGAGCTCGTAGCCGAGGATCTGCAGCAGGCCCATCAGCCACATCACGCCGACCACCGCGGTGACGACCAGCACCACGGTGCTGCGCAGGCATCGGGTGTAGGCGAACACGAACAGCGCCGCGATCGCGACCGAGATCGCGAAGTAGGAGATCACCGTCGCGAGGCCCTCGATCAGGTCGCCGACGAGCTTGCCGAAGCCGACGATGTAGACGCGGAACTTGCCCGTGCCCTTGGCGCGCACCTGCTCCTCGAGTGCGCGCGACAGCTTCAGGTAGTTGATCGGCTCGCCGCTGTCGGCATAACGGTCCAGCAGCGGCACGACGATCATCGACGAACGCTGGTCGTCGCTGATGATGCGGCCGGCTGCGCCCGAGCGTGCGATGTTGGCCTTCAGCGCCTCCATCTTGGCCGGCGAGCCGTCGAAGCGCTCGGGCATCACCGGGCCGCCGCGCATGCCCTCCTCCGTCACCTCGCCCCATCGCAACACCGGCGTCCACAGGGACTTGAGCCACGGCCGGTCGACGCCCGGCATGATGTAGAGCGCATCGTTGATCGAAGCCAGGAACTTCAGGTACTCGGGGTCGTAGATGTCGCCCTGCGTGTTCTCGACCACCACCCGCAGCTGGTTGCCCAGCCCGCGCAGCTCGGTCTTGTTGTCGAGGTAGTTCTGGATGTAGGGATGCGAGCGCGGGATCATCCGCTCGAAGTTGGCGTTGATCGTCAGCTGCGTGGACCGCCAGCCAAGGAAGATCGACACCAGCGCGAAGACGACGAGGATCACCCGGCGGTGATTGAAGATGAGCCGTTCGAGCGCATTGCCGGAGCGCGGGTCGAAGCGGGAGGGGTCCGGGATGACCTCGAAGGTCTCGTTGCTGCCGATGTTCATCGCTCTAGGGTCTGTTTAATCACCTCGCCGCCGGCGCCATCGCCAGCCGCTGCACGCCCAACGGGCCGGCGACGAGCAGCCAGTCCGCTTCCATCGAGACCACGTCGAAAGCCGCGCCCAGGCCGGGCATCGGCGCCATCGGCGCAAAGCTGTCGCCGAGCGCGGCGCCGATCAGCAGCTCGCCCGCCTGCGTCGCCAGCACCAGCCGGCCGTCGGGCAGGAGCACGCCGTTATTGAGGGCCGCGTGGGTGCCGGTGGCCAGCGGCTTCCAGCTCGCGCCTGCGTCGGTCGAGCGCCAGGCGGTGCCGCGCAGGCCGAGCGCGACGATCGCGTCCTTCGAGGCCGCCATGCCGAACCAGGTGCCGGGATACGGCGTTTCGATGCGCACGAAGCGTCCGGCCGCCGCGTCCAGGCGCATCACCAGGCCGAGTTCGCCGACGATCACCACCTGGTCGCCGGCCTGGCGGATGGCATGCAGCGAGTAGCCGTCGCGGTTATCGGTGCGGTCGAGCCACGGCTCCCAGGTCGCGCCGCCATCGGCCGTGTGCAGGATCAGGTTGAACTGGCCGACCACCCAGCCTTCGCGCTCGTCGCGAAAGTGCACTGCGAGGAAGGGCCGGGTCGGCCCCTCCTCGGCCATGCGCTTCGCCTCGTCGCGCGCCCGTGCGAGCGCCGGATCGCCGGCCACGCCCTTCTTCTCGTAGTACGAGACCATCAGCGCTCCGAGGCTGCGGCCGTCGAGCACGCGGCGCCAGTTCAGCCCGCCGTCGGTGCTGCGCAGCACCACGCCGTCGTGGCCCACCGCCCAGCCCTGTGTCGAGGACGGAAACTGCACCGCGAGCAGGTCGGTGCTGACCGGCGCCGGACGCTGCTCCCAGGTCCTGCCGCGGTCCGCGGAGCGCAGGATGTGGCCGCGCGGGCCGACCGCGACGACATGCTCGGCATCGACCACCGCCAGCGCATAGGCCGGCGCGCGAAGCGAGCGCGGCGTCATGCGCGCCGGCGCATCGAGCGGATCGACGAAAGCAGCGGGTGCGGGCGGCCCGGCCGCCGCGGCGACCACGATCGACGCCCAAAGGCAGGCCGCGATCGTCGCGAGGGCTCTCAGCTGCGGCATGGCACGAGCGGAGGACAAGGCACCGTGGGCCACTCTCGCGTGCACTCAGCGCTGGGTCCGGCGTGCCAGGCCTTCGGGGCTGTAGAACGCGTCGGCATCGACCGTGTCGATGTCCACGAACAGGCCCTTGTAGCCCCCGAGGATCGAGGAGTTGTACCAGGCCCCGGTGCCGAAGTCGAAGTAGAAGGTGCCGCCCTGCACCATTGCCTGCTTGTCGTAGGCCCAGACCGTCGGATTCAGGATGCCGCGCGAGAGCTTGCCGGTGGCATCCCAGGCGTCGACCACCACCGCGCCGGGGATGTCCTCGTCGAGATAGAAGCGGCGCTTGGCGGCCACGTGGCGCGCACCGGGCTTGAGCGTGGCGTCGATCACGGTGACGCGGTGCAGCTCCCAGCGCATCGCGTCCGGGTTCGGGTGCCCCTTCATCAGGACGTCGTCGGGTTTGGAGGCCAGGTACTTGTAGGCGTTGTACGGGATCAGCATCTCCTTGGTGCCGGCCAGCTTCCAATCGAAGCGATCGAGCCGGCCCGAGAACGCGTAGATCTCGTCGTACAGCATGGCCCCGGCGGCCGTGGCGACCGGAAAGTCGTAGCTCGCGTCCGGCGACAGCCGCACGCGGCGCTGGCCCGGCGTGTAGGCCCAGGTCTTGTCGGGCTGCGCCACCGGATTGATGAACTTGCGCTGCAGGTTGCCTTCACCGGTGATTCGCGCCGGTGCGGTATAGATGTTGTTGTTCATGAAGTACTGGCCGCCCTTGGCGTAGAACTCCTCGGCGCTCAGCTTCGGGTTGAAGTAGTCGTTCTGGTTGCGGTTGTTCACCTCGGCCGTCATGACCTTGTTGCCGCCGCCATCCACGTACCAGGCCTGGCCGTAGGTCCACGAAGACGCGCCCTTGTTCGTCAGTATCAGGTTCCACATCCCCTCCTGCCCGGTCTTGGGAGCCGGAAAGGGCATGCCGCCGAAGCAGCCGGTCACCGCTTCGCCGTCCTCGATCGCCTTGCAGCGGCCGGCGGCATTCTTGCGGGTGTTCTCGACGTACCACGCCGAGTAGTTGGCCGGCCGGCGTGTCGGGTAGACATCGAGGCGGAAGCTCGGGTAGCGCTTCAGCAGTTCCTTCGTCGCCTCGGAGAGCTTGTCGGCGTACTGCGCCATGTTGGCCGCGGTCACGGTGTAGAGCGGCTTGTCGGCGGCATAGGGGTCGACCCAGAAGCCCGAGTCCTTCTTGAAGCCCGGCGGACTGGTGCTGGCCGGAAGGCCGCCGTCCCAGGCCGGAATGCTGCCGTCCTTGCTGGCCGCCTTCAAGGCGCCCCAGGGCAGGCGATCGCCGTCCTCGGCGTTGGCTGCGGGAACGAAGCTCGCGCCGATGCCGAGGCACAGCGCGGCGGTTGCAATGTGTCGAATGTTCATCTCGGTTCCTTCCAAAGTGCTCAGAACGCGGTCTGGTAGGTGAAGCTCACGTAGTTGCGATCGCGGAAGTTCGCCAGGCCGGAGGCGAAGAATGGCGCTGCGCCCGGGCCGGTGGCAAGGTTGCCGGTCTTGCCGCCGCGTGCGGTGTAGGCCAGGTCGAACTGGTGCTTGTACTTGCCGGCCAGGTACTCGATCCGGATGCCCGGACGGATCAGCCACGACCCCTTGGGCGTGACGCCGGCGCCGACTGCGGCGGCATTGCCCGCCAGGCCGTAGGTCACGAACAGGGGCGCGGAGATGTCGACGCTCGGGAAGACCTGCTGCCACGTCGGCGTGAACGACAAGGCGATGCTGGCGGCGTTGCGCGTCGAGCAGCCGCGCAGCACCAGGTTGTTGGTGCAGGCGGGGTTGCCGCCCTCGCCGTTGTAGAGATTCGCGCCGCTGGTGATCTTGGCCAGGTGCATGGCGTCGAACTGCAGCGCGATCGAGCCCGAGTCGAAGAGCGCATTCTTGTTGATGGTGGAAACGCCGCTCATCAGGAAGTGGACCGTGTTGCCGCGCGGGCCTTCCATTCCGGGGTCGTTGATGAGGCCGGGGAAGGTGCCGAATGCGAAGCCGCTGCGCACGTTCAACGGCATCTTGCGCCGGTAGTTCAGCTCGATGCCGGTGCCCCAGCCGCCGAGCAAGGTGTTGTAGGTCAGGCCGATGAGCTCGATGTCCTTCGCGTAGACGGCACGGCCGATGCGCGAGCCGTTGGGGCCGACCGCGATCTGGCTCAGCCAGCTCGGCGTCTTGTCGTCGAAGCGGCGCAGCCAGAGGCCGAAAGCGTCGCCCTCGAGCTTCTCCGGCGACCACTTCAGGCCCAGCGCCACATCGCCCTTGTCGCCCTGGAACGACTCGCCGCGCCGCACGGCCGGGTTGGAAATGAAGGTCGGGCCTTCGAGCGCGGTGTCGTTGACCTGCCAGAAGGTGCCGCCTTCGGAAATGCGCGAGGAGCGGAATTCGGCCGTGTACTGGCCCATCAGCGAGAACTGGTTGTTGATTTGCCAGGTGGCTCCGACCTGGCCGATCGGCAGCGCCGTTTCCTTGGCCGAGGCACCCGGGCTCAGGTCCGACTTGCGGCCGTCGTTGGGCGCCATCGAATAGGACACGCTGCCGCCGTTGCCGAACAGGAATTCGCCGGGCAGCCAGGCGAAGCGGCCGGCCTTCAGGTTCAGCGACGTGCCGCCGAAGCCGAGGTTGCCCCAGGCGAAGGCATCCATGAACTCGGCGGACGGGCCCTTGTAGTAGCGGTCGATGTAGGGTGTGAACTCGTTGCGCGCATAGTTCGGAACGGTCGCGAAGCGCGGGTCGCTGCGGCTCTTGTCGGGGAAGTTATTGTCGTACCAGCCTGCCGCGCTGAGGCGCAAGCCCATGTTCTTCTTATAGTTCAGGTCGAATTCGGTGTAGACGTCGAAGCGCGACAGCGCCGTGTCGTTCTTGCCGAACAGCCAGTTGCCCTCGTCCACCGCCGGCGAGTTGACGAGCCGGAGATCACGTTCGCCGGTACGCATCGCCGCGTTGTATCGCAGCGTGGTGTCGAGCGTGAGCTCCAGGTCGGGCGAGCCGGTGTCGATCTTGAAGGCGGCCGCAGGCGCGCCCATGGCCACCGCCGCGCTGATGCAGGCCGCCTTCAAGGCGCGTTCGCCGCGCGGAGTGCGGCGGCGAATCCCTCGGTCTTTGTTCATCGAGTCTCCAGTTTTGTACGAATGGGGAACCGGCCGGGCCGGCGTGTCGCGCCGCCTTGCGTTGGTCGTTGCGTCATGCCAATACTCGAACAGTGTTCATATCGTTGCACAGGACCACTGGCACGTCAACCAACGACTATCAGTAGTTACCCGGTGATCCCGATCGACCCGGCACCTGCAACGGCAGCGGCGCCCCCGTGCTGTGTCGGCGCGGCAAGGCCATGGCGAGCAGCACGCCGGCGCCGGCGCAGGCGATGACGAAGGCGAAGGTGAGCAGATAGGCGCCTGGGCTTGGATGCGTGCCGGAGCCCCGGGTCGCATCGGCCACCGTCGAGCTGGCCAGCAGCAAGGTCGCGAACTGCGTGCCGATCGCGGTGCCCACGGTGCGCACCACATGCGACATGCCGTTGATCTCGCTGGTGCGATCGGTTGGCGCGACCTCGACGATCAGGTTCGGGATCGCCGCATAGAGGATCGAGCCGCCGAGGGTGATCAGGAACGCGACTGCGACCAGCAGCCACACGGCGTCGTGATGCAGCAGCACGGCCACCCAGCCGGCGCAGATCACGGCGCTACCGATCAGGGCCGCCCGCCGCGCGCCATGCCGGGCCGCGACATGCCCGCTCCAGGGCGCTCCGAACAGTCCCGCAAGGCTGGCGGGCAACTTGATCAACGCGGCCAGCGTGGCCGTGAGGCCGAGGCCGATGCCGGTCCACGCCGGCTGCTGCGCGAGCAGCAGGATCACGAGCATCAGTTGCGCCGTGCCGAGGCCGAACAGCGCCATCAGTCCCATCGCCAGCCCGGTCTGGCGTTCGGCAAAGCGGCGTACGTCGATCATGGGCTGCGGGTGGCGCCATTCGTGGCGCACCCAGACCGCGATCGCCAGCAAGCCGGCCGCGATCAGCCCGAGCGTGACCGGGTCGGCCGGCCCGCTGCCCTTCATGCGCGTGACGGCCCACAGCAGCAGCGCGACGCCGGGCGCGAAGAGCACCCCGCCGAGCAGGTCGAGACCGCCCACCACCGCACGCTGCACCGAGGGCGGCAGCAGCCACGCGACCGCCACGATCGACAGCGCCGTCTGGCCGACCGAGAACCAGAAGATCCAGCGCCAGCCGGCATGATCGACCAGCCAGCCCCCGAGCAGGATGCCCGCGCCGGCCGTGAAGCTCGCCATCGCCGCGACCCAGCCGATGCCCACCGGCACGCGCTCCTTCGGCAGGTGCTCGCGCACCAGCCCGATCGTGAGTGGCAGCAGCGCCGCCGACATGCCCTGTACCGCGCGGCCGGCGATCAGCCACGGCAGACTGGTGGCGAAGGCGCCGATCAGCGAGCCGGCCATCGCGAACACCAGCGTGAGGATCAGCAGCCTGCGCCGGCCGTACAGATCGCCCAGGCGCGAGCTCAAGCCGGCCGATACCGCGCCGACGAGCAGGAAGGCCGTGATCAGCCAGCCGACGCCGACCGGATCGCCGAACTCGCGCATCAGCGTGGCCAGGGCGCCGTACATCATGCCGACCTCGAAGGAGCTGTTCACCTCGGCGAACACCAGCACGGCGAGGATCAGCAACCAGCGGCGGCTCTCGGCTGCCTTTGGGGGATCGAGCTTCACGAATGTCTCCTCGCGCCCCGTCCCAGGGGCCTTGTCACCTGCTTCCGAGACCGTCGCAGAAAGCGATTGGATCGGAAGGTCTAAGCCGGCCCGTCGAAGGGACCCTCGGCGCCGCCCTCCAACTGCTGCAGCAGGCGCCTCAGGCTGTTCGACAGCCCCCGGCGCTCGTCTTCGGCCAACGCCCGCACCGCCTTGAAGACCGGTGCCGGGTGCGTCATCAAGCGGTCCAGCGTCTGGTCACCGCGCGCCGTCATGCGGACCATCTGCCCGCGCCGGTCGAGCGGGTTGTCGACCCGTTCCACCAGTCCGCGCGCGACCAGCCGGTCGAGCCGCTTCTTCAGCCCCGGCAGCGAGATCCACAGCCGCTCCTTCAGCCCGGTGGGCGTGCTCTCGAAGGGCGGCCCCATGCGCCGCAGCGCGCCCAGCACCATCACCTCGCCGGAATTCAGCCCTTGCGCTGCGGCCAGCGACGCGATGCTGCGCTCGATGTGATGCCCGAGGCGCGTGAGCCGCGCCAGGACCGCGAACACCTGGGGATCGACCTGCGGCCAGGCACGGCGCCAGCTCTCGAGATTGGGCTGCACGACATCGTCGTACGCCGCCGCCGCCGCCGGCGCCACGGGCGCCAATGTCGGCGCCAGGCCGAGTGGCGCCGCGATGCGTGCGAGCACCGACTGCTGCAGGTCGTCGCCCCGTTCGGCGCGCACGATCTGCGGCTGATGCACGCCGGCGCGCCGCGCCAGCTCGCGTTGCGACCAGCCCGCCGCGGTGCGCTTCTGCTTCAGCAACTCGGCCCATGAGGATTCGCTCCGGGGATTGGGTTTTGTCATCGGTACGCCTGCTCGTTGATATCTTTCACGATATCAGCGAAGGCCCCGCACGACCGCTCAGCCTTCGTCGTTGACCCAGCGTACGAAGCGGTTCAGCGGCAGGAAGCCGTCGTGCGAGATACCCGCCTCGAAGGCCACCGCCTTGCCGAGTTCGACGATGCGCTGCACGCCGGCCGCAGCGAGTGCATCGCGCAACTCGGCCTTGCGCTCCGGCGGGTAGACGCCGACGGTCTGCGTCGCGACGCTGGCGCAGCCCACCGCCGAGGCGAGGCTCGTCACCGGCACGACGTTGACGACGCGGCCGTCCGGATGAAAGTCGACCTGCTCTTCCGAGCGGATCACGAGCCCGCGGCCCTCGTAGCCGCCCCAGACGCGGTAATGCGGCTCCATGCCGCGCAGGCCGTCGATCTCGTCGCGCAGCTCGGCCGACAGCGGGCTGCCGACCGCAGAACAAGTCTCGCGCTGCACGCCCAGCCGCGCCTGCAGCAGCGCGCAATAGCGATCAACCTCCTGGACCGAGCCCTCGACGAACTGCACCCGGCTCGACGCGCAGGCCTGCTGGTTCATGATTGTCGCGTCGGTCGCTGCGCGCTCGGCCACTTCGGCGAGCGCGGCGTCGGAAGCGAAGGCCTCGCGGCCGATCAGCGAGATCGAGGTCTTCGGATCGAAGGCCACCAGCTCGAAGCCCGGGCCGATGTATTGCTTGACGCTGCGGATCGTGCTCTCACCGCCCCAGGCCACCACCTTGTCGAAGAACTGCGGCCGGAACAACAGGCTCTCGACCTGGGCGTCGCCGCCGCGCCAGTAGGCGGCCGAAAACGAGCGCACCAGCGGGTGGCCGGGTGCGACCGCCGCCATCGTGCGCAGGATCGCGGTGGCCGTGAAGAGATCGTTGGAAGGCAGCTTGATCAGGTGCACGCCCTTCGTCAGCGCGCCCCGCACCACCGACATCGCGGCCACGCCCGGCGCGTTGCCGGCGATCACGTGGATCAGCCGCGGCGGGAACGCGCGCATCCGGTGGGTGCGCCCGCTCGGCGCGCCGGCGATGACGCGCCAGCCGTCCAGTACGTCGGTGCCGCCGAGTTCCTGCTCGACCTGGAAGATCAAGCCGCGGCGGTCGAACACGCGGCCAAGCCCGGCATAGGAGCGCTGCAGCACGTCGCGCGGCAACGGGCTCGTCCGCATGCTGAACTCGAGCGCCTCGGCGAGCAGCCCGTCGGGGTCGCGCTTCAGCCGCTCGCCGGTCGCCACGAGCAGGTCGATGATCTCCGCGAGCGGCGTGTCGAAGGCGGGGCCGGGCTCGCGGCGCGTCCACACCAGCGCGTTCAGGTTCAGCGCCGGGGTTGCGAAGCGCGCCTGCGGGCTGCCGTACTCGCGGGCCGCTCCGGTGACGACGCTGCCTTGCACGACGTGGCAGACCGGGACCGCGGCACTCGCCATGGTGGTGGTCGTGTTCATGCAGCGATCGCTCCCCGGACATAGGCGTCGATGGTGCCGGCGCAGCCGATGTGGTCGTCCTCGCCCGGCTGCGCGAAGCGCGTGATGTTGTCGAACAGCGTCGGCCCGCGGCGGCCGCAGGGGCAGCGCGGCTTCAGGTCGGCGCTCACCTTGTCGCCGCTGATGAGCCCGCCCCAGCGTCCTTCGTAGAGCAGGTCGAGGAAGGCGAAGCGGCCCTCGACCACGCCATCCTCGCCGTCCTGCGCCCTCAGCAGGCGCTCGCCATCGCGATCGACGATCAGCCAAATCAGCGCCGGCGCGCGGTGGTAGCGCCCGGCCTCGCAGCGCGGCATCACCTGCGCGAGCTCGGTCATGCCGTAGTTGCCCGGGCGCACGACCTGGCCGAAGAAGCGGTCGACCTGCTCCTTGTAATCCAGCGGCAAGGGCACGCCCTTGATGCCGCCGCCGGCGTTGACTACGGTGTCGGGATGGAACGCGCCGTCGCCGATGCCGCGTTCGCGTGCGCGGGCGATCAGCGCCATGTACTGCGCCCACATGCCCGAGATCAGCATCGGCTCCGCGCGGCGGTCGAGGATCGTGTCGAGCAGCTTCAGCAAGCCCTCGCGCCCCTCGGCGCCCTTGCGCGCGGCCTCCTGCTCGAAGGCGGCGATCTCGTCGGGCGTCGCGCTGCCGTCGCCCATCTTCTTGCGCATGGCCGCCATCCGGCTGACATCGGCGATCCGAAGCGGCTGGTCGGTCAGCGCGAAGGTCTGCCCCGGCTTGCCGAAGTTCTCGAAGTTGAACTGGGCGGCCTCGGTCGCGCTGCTCGTGCCCCTGGACGGGCCGAGCCAGAACACCGTGCGATCCGCATTCGCGCGCACGTACGGCCAGCCGACCGAGTACTTGAAGTGGCGCCTCTTCAGGTCGTTGTCGCCCACCGTGTGGTTCAGGAACGAGCACTTGCCAGACGAACCGCTGGTCGCGAGCACCCGGTGGCCGGCCTCCCACAGGCGCGCGAGCCAGTCGTCGACGTCCTTCACGTCGTCGACGTCCACGCCGGTGGTGTCGGCCACCGACAGCGTGTTCAGCCACTGCAGCATGCGGCCCCACTGCCCCTTCTCGACGAAGGACGGCGGGTAGGACTTGTAGACCGTGTGCGCGAACAGCAGAGGAACCAGGTCCTCCAGCTTGCCGATGCGCTCGATGCCGGCGTCCTCGGCGCGGCGCGCGAGCAGCGGGATCTGCGCCTTGCGCTCCTCGAACAGCTCCTGCGCCGCCCGAAGCTGCAGTGCCTCGACGTCGGAGGTCGGCAGGTCGTAGGCGAGGTTCGGGTCGAGGATCATGTCGACCAGTTGCCGGCGGATCGGTGTCATGCTGCCCTCCTCACCGGCCTGGCTCGATGGCCGTGGCGACCGACACGCTCTCCCACTCGGCGAGCTGCTTCATCCTCGCTTCGTAGGCCCCGCGCAGCATGCCGACCGCGTCGGCACCGAGCACCAGCCGCAGCGGCGGCTGCGGCGCCTCCAGCGCCTGGATGATCGCGGCCGCCGCCTTGGCCGGGTCGCCCGGCTCGTGGCCGTGGTAGTGGCCGATGTGGTCACGCGCCTTGTGCGCAGGCGTGCCGGCGTAGGCGTTGATCCGGAGCGCCGCCTGGCGCTGCGAGCCGCCGGCGAACTGCGTGCGGAAGCCGCCCGGCTCGACGATCGTCACCCGAATGCCGAAGGGCGCCAGCTCGGTCGCCAACGCCTCGGTCGCGCCTTCCAGCGCGAACTTGGAGGCGGCATACAGCCCGCAGGCAGGAAAGCCGATCACGCCGGCCACCGACGTGATGTTGAAGATGTGCCCGGCGCGCCGCTCGCGCAAGTGCGGCAGCAGCGCACACACGACCGCGAGCGGGCCGAACAGGTTGGTGTCCATCACCTGGCGCCCTTCGGCATCGGACACTTCCTCGATCGCGCCGAACAGGCCGTAGCCGGCGTTGTTGACCAGCACGTCTATCGTGCCGGCGAGCTTCAGGGCTTTCTGCACGGCCGGTTCAACCGCCTCGATCCGCGTCACATCGAGCAGCAGCGCATGGGCGCGGCCGGGCGCGAGTTGCTCGAAGCGATCGGCCTGCGCAGGCTGGCGCACAGTGCCGACAACGGTGTCGCCGCGCGCAAGCGCGGCCCGGGCGAGCTCGAGGCCGAAGCCGCTCGAGACGCCGGTGATGAGCCAATTTGCCATCTCAGGATCTCCTTCGATCGTTGCTGGCGAAAGCGTTCAACTATGTTTACATCGTTCTATTTTTTATTATCTCGGCAAATCTTCGATGGCGCCGCTTCCAGCCGCAACCGGGTTTACCCGAGCTTGATGATGCGGGGGGCGCTCCGTGACCGGCCCGATCCGCAGGCCCATGCCGCTTGATATGTTTATTAATATCAACCGAGCTCAGGCGCCGCCCGCGCCAGCGCGGGCGGAGAGCTCGTCGTGGATCTGTTTCGCAGCCGCGAGCCCGCCGTCGAAGTCCGCGGCGCGCACAGCGCATTCGACGACGTCGATGCAGCGCAAAGCGGCTTGGCTTGGCACGGCTGCATCGGCCAGTCTGGCGCGACACGCGGCAATCGCCTCGGCCGCGCCGGTGCGCTCGAGCGGCCGGTGGCGCAGCAGCGCCGACGCCGGCGGCCGGCCCGGCTCCAGCGCCGCGGCGAACGCGCGGGCGGCAGCCAGCGGGTCGGCATCGCACAAGCGAGCGAACAAGGGCGTCTGGGCGTAGCGATCGGCGCGCACCGGCTCGGCCGCGAGGATCAGCGCGAGCGCGCGCCTCACGCCGACCGCACGCGGCAGGCGCTGCGACCCGCTCGGCGGCACGACGCCGTGCTTCAGCTCGGGCAGCGCGATGCGTGCGTCGCGCTGTGCGATGCGGTAGTGGCAAGCGAGCGCGAGCTCGAAGCCGCCGCCGATCGCGAAGCCGTGGATTGCCGCGATCACCGGCTTCGTGCACGCCTCGATGCGCGGAAACAGGTGGGCCGACAGGGCCGGCCACTGTCGCTGCAGCGGCGAGTGCAGCTCGGCATAGTCGCCGCCGGCCGAGAAGCCGCGGCCGGCGCCGCCAATCACGATCGCCCGCACCGAAGCATCGGCATCCGCCGCCTCCAGCGCCTGCCACAGCGCGAGCCGCATCGGGTGCGAGAGGCTGTTCACCGGCGCATGCTCGAGCACGAGCTGCAGCACGCCGCCGTCACGCCAATGCTCGCAGCGCACCCGAGTCATGGTCGCGGTCTTCAGTAAGTGACGAGATGTTCCAACTACCGGCCTTCGAAGCGCGGCGCGCGCTTTTCCAGGAACGCACGCACCGCCTCGGCATGGTCGGCACTGGCCATGGCCGCGGCCTGGAACTCCACCTCGCTGCGGATCGCCGCATCGAGACTGTCCACGCCTTGCGCCAGCGCGTTCTTCAGCAGCGCGTTCGCCACCGGCGGCAGCGCCGCGTATTCGTGCGCCACCGCAAGCGCTTGCGGCAGCGCCCCGCCGGACTCGGCGAGCTCGTTGGCCAGGCCGATCCGGTGCGCCTCCGCGCCGTCGAACACCCGCGCGAGGCCGAGGATCTCGCGGGCCTTCGCACGACCGACCCGGTGCTGCAGGCTCCACAGCGCGCCCATGTCCGGCATCAGGCCCACCTTGACGAACGCGGCACCGAACTTCGCGTCTCGCGCAGCGACCACATGGTCGGCGAGCGAGGCGATCGACAGGCCCGCGCCCATCGCCGAGCCCTCGACTGCCGCAACCACCGGCTTCGGCCCGAGTGCGATGAGCCGGATCAGCGCGCTCACCAGCTGCCAGCGCTCGCGGTTCTCGAGCAGCGTGCGCGCTTCCATCTCGCTGATGTCGCCGCCGGCGCAGAAGTGTCCGCCGGCGCCGGTGAGCACGATCGCGCGGACCTCGGCATCGGCCATTACCGCTTCGAGCCGTTCGCGAAGCTGGGTGCGCATCTGCAGGCAGTAGGCATTGCGGCGCGCCGGGAAGCGGAGCGTCAGCACCGCGACCGCGCCTTCGCGTGTCATCGGCACCATGTCGGCGGGGCGGTCGACGGGCTTGGTCATTGGCTAACCTCCCCCACGCTTGTCACTTCGTGTACTGCGCTGCCCCCCGAGGGGGCGCGCCTTCGGGCGGCCGGGGAGGCGCTCATCGGGTCACCGCCCTTCGAAGCGCGGCTCGCGCTTCTGCTGGAAGGCCGCGAGCGCCTCCTTGCAGTCCTCGCTCAGGCGGCAGCGGATCATGTTGCGCGCCTCGAGGTCGAGCACCTGCTGCAGCGTCTGGTGCGCGGCGGCGTGGATGTTCTCCTTGATCGCCCGCCAGGCGAGCGCCGGCCCGTTCGCCAGCCGCAGTGCGAACGCGTCGGTCGCGGCATCGAGCTCGGCTTCGGGCAGGACACGGTTGACCATGCCCAGCGCCAGCGCCTCGGCGGCGCCGACACGGTCGCAGAGCATGTAGATCTCCTTTGCCTTCGAGGGGCCGACGAGTTGCGTGAGGAAGTAGCTGCCGCCGTAGTCGCCCGGCGTGCCGATCTTCGCGAAGCTCGAGACGAAGAAGGCATTGTCGGCGGCGATGCGGAAATCGCACGCGAGGGCGAGCGAGAAGCCGAGCCCGGCCGCCGGCCCACGCAGCTTCGCGATCGTCGGCTTGCCCATGTCGTGCAGCAGGAACGAGGCTTCGGCGAGGCGCCGCAGGCGGTCGACCCGCGCCTCATGCGCCTGCCAGAGCTCGGTCTGGCCGAACTCCTGCGCGATCGCGTCGTCCGGGTCCGGCGCGCCCATCGAGCGCACGTCAGCACCGGTGCAGAAGGCCGCGCCGGCGCCGGTCAGCACGACGACCTTCACGCGCGGATGGCGCGCTGCATCGACCAGCCGGCGCACCAGCAGGTTCTGCCCGGTGGTGTCGATCGCGTTCCTGACCTCGGGGCGGTCGATCGTCAGGGTCAGCACGCCGGTGTCGGCGAGCGCCCAGGTGATGGCCTCACTCATCAGTACAACTCCTTCATCCGCTGCTCGTCGAAGGCCGGCAACGCGTGCCCGTGACGCAGCTTCTCGGTCCATCTCGGTTCGTTCAAGAGCGCGCGGCCGACCGCGACCAGATCAAACTCGGCGCGCTCGAATCGCTTCATCAGCAGCGCGACATTGTCTGACCCGCCGGCACGGCCGTCGCGCTTCGAATCGTAGAAGCCGCGGTCCAGCCCGATGCCGCCGATCGCCATCGCGAGCTTGCCGGTGAGCTTCCTGGCCCAGCCCGACAGGTTCAGCGGCGAGCCCTCGAACTCGGCGCGGTCGAAATAGCGCACGCTGCCGTCGAACACGTCGACGCCGGCATCGGCAATCGGGCCGAGCACCTCCTCGAGCTCCTGCGGCGTCGATGCGAGGCGGGCCTTGAAATCCTGTTGCTTCCACTGCGAGAAGCGGAAGAAGATCGGCAACGACTCGCCCGCCTCGCGCCGGATCGCGCGCACCACTTCGGCGGCGAAGCGCGCCCGGGCGCGCCGCTCGCCGCCCCAGGCGTCGGTGCGGCGGTTCGTCTCGTCCCACAGGAAGGTGTCGATCAGGTAGCCGTGCGCACCGTGGATCGCGATGCCGTCGAAACCGGCCTCGCGCGCGTGACGGGCGCTGCGCGCGTAGGCATCGATCACGTCCTGGATCTCGCGCTCGGTCATTGGCCGTGTCGGCGCCTGCACGCGTTCGGCGTATGCCGGGTCGATCGAGGTCATGCGGCCCGCCGGGCCCCAGAGACCCGATGGACGCAGCGACGCGGCCTCCGGATGCGGGCCGGTCCCGGGTTCGCGCATCACGCCCTGGTGCCAGAGCTGCGGCACGATCCGGCCGCCGGCGGCATGCACCGCATCGACGACGCGCTTCCAGCCGGTGAGCGCCGCCTCGCCATGGAGGTGCGGCAGGTTGCTTTCGCCGAGGCCCGCATCGCCGAGCGCCGCAGGATGATCGATGCCCACGCCCTCGGTGATCAGCAAGCCGGTGCCGCCCTCGGCACGGCGCCGGTAGTAGGCGGCGACGTCGTCGCCCGGCACGCCGCCGGGCGAGAAGTTACGCGTCATCGGCGCCATCACGATGCGGTTGGCGAGCTGGAGGCCCCGGATCGCGATCGGTTCGAACAAGGGCGCGACATCGATGGGTGCGGATGGATCGGATGGATCGTTCATGGCCTCGGCCTAGGCGGCGCCCAGCAGCGCCGGCAGACGCTGCTCGATCGCGGCGCGCGCCTCCACCAGCATGCGCTCGATCAGCTCGGCGCAGCTGGGCAGATCGTCGATCAGGCCGACGCACTGGCCGATCGGCAGCGCCGCATCGTCCGCGGCGCCGCTTTCCATCGCCAGCATCCAGCGCGGCGCGCCGATCAGCGGCAGGAGGTCCCCGTGCGTCGTCGCCGGCTGCGCCTCGAGGGCGAGCGCTTCGGCGGCCGTGCGGTTCTTCAGCACGCGGATGCTGTCACCGAAGCGGCGGCCGACCAGCGTGGTGTCGGTTTCAGACGCGGCGAGCATGCGCGCCTTGACCTGCGGGTGCAGGGGCGACTCGCGCGTCAACAGGAAGCGCGTGCCCATGCAGACGCCCTCGGCGCCCAGCGCCAGGGCCGCGACCAGGCCGCGCCCGTCGGCAATGCCGCCGGCGGCCAGCACCGGGACCTTCAGCGCCCGCGCCGCGGCCGGGATCAGCACCAGGCCCGGCACGTCGTCAGCGCCCGGGTGGCCGGCGCATTCGAAGCCGTCGATGATCACCGCATCGACGCCGAGCGACTCGGCCTTCAGCGCATGGCGCACGCTGGTGGCCTTGTGCATCACCTTGACGCCGGCATCCTTCAGCGCATCGAGATACCGGGCCGGGCTGCCGCCGGCCGTCTCGACGACCGGAATGCGCTCTTCGCAGACCACCCGCACGTAGCCATCGACGTCAACGCCGCTGGCGCCCGGCAGCAGCGTCAGGTTGACGCCGAAGGGCCGATCGGTCATCGAACGGGTGCGCTCGATCTCGCGGCGCAGCGCCTCGGCATCCGGCTGCGTGTGCGCCGACAGGATGCCGAAGGCGCCGGCGTTCGAGACCGCGGAGACCAGCTCGGCGCGCGAGGCCCATCGCATGCCGCTCTGCACGATGGGAAGCCGGCTGCCGAGCAGCGCACTCACCTTGGTCTTCATGCTTCACACCACCGGCGCGAGGAAGCGCCGGCCGTTGTCATGCATCACGCCCTGCGTCTGCTCGGCCCCGAGCTGCTTGCAGGCCTCGTCGGCGAAGTCGCGCGGCGCCGGCACGCCTTCGGCATGCGGGTAGTCCGAGCCCATGATCATCCACTCGTGCGAACCGACCTGGTCGACGATCGTCTTCAGGTCGTCCTCCGGATAGGCCACCACGCTGACATGGCGCTGGAAGATCCGGCTCGGCCGCTCCTTCAGCTGCCCGCCCGGCCAGTAGCCGTTCTTCGCCATGCCGCGGCACTTGTCCATCTTGATCAGCATGGTCGGCACCCACTCGGCGCCGTTCTCGGCCGACAGTACGCGCAGGTTGGGGAAGCGCGCGAAGAAGTTCCAGAAGATCAGCGACGAGATCGTCTCCACCACCGGCCGTTCGCTGTAGCCGTGCATCCAGACGAAGGCGGTCTGGCGCTGGCGCGACTGCTGCACCGGCTCGCCCCACACCGCCATGTGGTCCTTCATGTAGATCGCCTCCGACACGTGATAGACCACGCGGCAGTGCGCTTCGTTGAGGATGGACCAGAAGCGGTCGAAGTCAGGATGCGCCGGCGGCTTGCCGCCGAAGGGCCCCATCGGCATCAGGAACAGGCGCGTGCCGTTCCTGATGGCCCATTCGGCCTCGGCGCAGGCGGCGTCCAGGTCGTCGAGCGAGACCAGCGGCGCGGAGTAGATGCGGTCCTTGTAGTTGAAGCCCCAGTCGTCGAGCATCCAGCGGTTGTAGGCATGCATCACCGCCGCCGCGGCCTTCGGCTCGTCGAGGTAGCTGATCGACGCGACCATGTTGCCGCAGTAGAGGAAGCAGCCTTCGACGCCGAACTCGTCCATCTTCGCGAGGCGGGCGTCGCGGGCATACATGTCTTCGGTCATCGGCACGCGCATGTCGACGTTCTCCTTGCCCTCCTTCTGCGCGCGCAGCCACTCGTGCAGCTTGCCCGGCGGCGGCACGCGGCCGTCCTCGGAGTAATAGCCGGCACTGATCTCGACCTTGCGCTGGCCCACGTACATCGCGTATTCGCCGTCGGCGCCGACCTTCCACTCGTAGCTCCAATCCTTCCTGAACTGTTCGGGCAGGTAGCGGCTGAAGGAATCGGGGGTTTCGTAGAGATGGGTGTCGCCGTCGAAGATCGGGCCCTTGAAGAGCGGTGCAGCAGAAGTGGTGGTGGTCGTCATCAGGTTCTCCGGGGATGGGATGCCATGCCGCGCGGTCGCGGCACGGCTCGAATTGGGGTGCTTCAGACTTGCGATGCGGGCAGGCGGATCACGAGGCCCTCGATCGCGGGCGTGACGCGCAACTGGCACGACAGGCGGCTTGTCTCGCGCTGCTCGAGCACGCACTCGAGCATGTCGCGCTCGGTGGATTCCGGCGGCGGCAGCCTGGACATCCAGGTTTCGTCGACGTAGCAGTGACAGGTAGCGCAGCTGCAAGAGCCGCCGCAGTCGGCGAGGATGCCGGGCACCATGGCGTCGATGGCGCCCTGCATGACCGACTGGCCGACTTCGGCGTCGACCTGGTGCTCGGCACCGGTGTGCTCGATGATCGTGAAACGGGGCACGGTGGTTTTCTCCTTATTGGGGCAAGGCTTCCGCAAGCAGGCTCTTCAGCGGCGCGCCGTCGTCGACCAGCCGCTCGGGCGGGAGGGCCATGCGTTCGCCGACGATGCGCCTGGCCAGCATGAACTCGGCCGGGCGATTCACGGTGTCGACCGCGATCACGCGTTCGCCCTTCAGGTAGAAGGCCGAGAACGAGCGCTGCTCGACCGAGCCGCGCAACAGGAACTGGTCATGGCCCTGCGACAGGCCGACCATCTTCAGCTTCAGGTCGTACTGGTCGGACCAGAACCACGGCGCGCTCTCGAACGGCCGCTCATGCCCGAGCAGCGCCGCCGCCGCGGAGCGCGCCTGTTCGAGCGCATTCGGCACCGACTCGAGCCGCACGCAGCGGCCATACAGCGCGCTGTCGAAGCGCGTGCAATCGCCGGCCGCGACGACCAGCGGGTCGCTGGTGCGGGCGCAGGCGTCGATGCGGATGCCGTCGTCGACCGCAAGGCCGGCGGCGGCGGCGAGTTCGGTATTGGGCACCAGGCCGATGCCGACGATCACCAGGTCGCAGGCCAGGCGCTCGCCGTCGGCGCAATGCACGCCGGTGACCCTGCGGCGCGCGGCATCGAGCGCGAAGCCGTCGACCTGCACGCCGATGCGCAGGTCGACGCCGGCTTCGCGGTGCACCTGCTCGTAGAAGGACGACACGCGCGGCGCGGTCACCCGCGCGAGCACGCGGTCGGCCGCCTCCAGCACGGTGACCTTCAGCCCGGCCTTCACCGCCACCGCGGCCACCTCGAGGCCGATGTAGCCGCCGCCGACGATCGCGACGCGCGCACCAGGCTCGAAGTGCCGGCGGATGCGATCGACGTCGGCGAGCGTGCGCAGGTAGTGGAAGTTGTCGGCGCCGACGGCCGCGCCCGCGATCGCCGCCGGCAGCGGACGCGGGCGCCCACCGGTGGCCAGCGCGAGCCGCGCATAGCCGATCGAGGAGCCGTCCTCGAACGCGACGCGCCGGTCCGCTCGGTCCACGGCCTGCACGCGCCGGCCCTGCACCAGCTCGACGCCGGCCTTCTCGAGCGTGGCGCGCGCCTTCAGGTGCAGCGAGTCGAGCGTCGCGGTGCCGGCCAGATAGGCTTTCGACAGCGGCGGCCGGTGGTAGGGCAGCGCGGTCTCGTCGCCGACCAGCTGGATGCGGCCCTGCCATCCGGCCTCGCGCGCCTGCACCGCGAGCTCGGTGCCGGCATGTCCGGCACCGATGACGACCAGCGCATCGCGCTCGCCGCTCACACGATGCCCTTCGACTTCAAGCGTTCGATCTCCTCGGCGGCCAGGCCGAGCAGGCCGCGGTAGATCTCGTCGTTGTGCTGGCCCAGCGTCGGCGGCGCGGTGTAGTCGGTGATCGGCGTGTCCGAGAACTTGATCGGATTGGTGCAGATCCTGACGCTGCCGGCCAGCGGATGCGGCACCTCCGTGGCCAGGCCGCGGTGCTGCGCCTGCGGATCGTCGAACACCTGCTTGAGATCGCGGATCGGCCCGGCCGGTACGCCGGCCGTTTCCATCGCGGCGAGCAGGTCGGTCTGGCGCCAGCGGCGCGTGATCGCATCGAAGGTGGCGGCGAGCAGCTTGCGGTTGCCCACGCGCAACGGGTTGGTCGCGAAGCGCGGGTCGTCGGCCAGCTCGGGATGCTGGAGCGCGACGCAGAAGCGGCGGTACTGCTCGTCATTGCCGCACACCACCATCACGCCGCCGTCGGCGCACGGGAAGACCTGCGACGGCAAGCCGCCGCTGCCCTGCGTGCCGCGCCGCACCGGCACCTCGCCGGTCGCCAGGTACTGCGCCGCGTAGTGCGACAGCGAAGCCACCAGCGAGTCGAAGAGCGCGACATCGACGTGCTGGCCGCGGCCGCCGCTGGCCTCGCGGTTCGCATCGCGCTCGTAAAGGGCCGTGATCACGCCGATCGCGGCGAACTGCCCGGCCACGAAGTCGGCGATCGAGGGGCCGGTCTTGACCGGCGCACCGCCCTCCTCGTCCGCATATCCGGTCACGCTCATGAGGCCCCCCATGGCCTGGAAGATCGAGTCGTAGCCGGGGCGCGGCGCATAGGGCCCGGTCTGGCCGAAGCCCGTCACCGAGCAATAGACGAGGCGCGGATTGAGCTCGCGCAGGCTTGCCTGGTCCAGGCCGTAGCGCTTCAGGTCGCCGACCTTGAAGTTCTCGACCAGCACGTCCGACATCGCGGCCAGCCGGCGCGCCAGCACCTGGCCCTCGGGCTGGGCGAGGTCGAGCGTGATCGACTTCTTGTTGCGGTTGCTGCCCAGGATGATCGGCGTCTCGTGCGTGTCGCGGCCGTCGCGGTCCTTCAGGAACGGCGGGCCCATCCTGCGCGCATCGTCGCCCGCGCCGGGGCGCTCGACCTTGATCACCTCGGCACCGAGGTCGCCGAGCATCTGCGCGGCCAGCGGGCCGGCGATGACGCGCGACAGATCGAGAACGCGAATGTGCGAGAAGGGCTTTCTGGACATGGCATTGAAGTGAGGATCAGGTCCCCTGGAGTGTCGGTCGCGGCACCTGCGCCAGCAAGGCGGCGCTGCTGCGCGCGAGCAGCTCCAGACCGCTTTCGGCGCCCTTCTGTGCGCACTCGCGTGCGTAGGCCGCGTCGCGCCAGAAGCGCGGCACATCCACCCACCAGCCACGTCCGGCCATCAGCCACTTGAATGCGACGAGCTCGGTCAACGTGCCGTTCGAATCGATTTGCAGGCTGTTCATAAGACTCACCTCGCTGTTCGTATAGTCGAATGATAGTCTACTTTGAGAACATTGCAAACCCTTTGCGGCATGCCTTCACATGCCGGTGCAGCCCGACGCCACGGGCGGCCGCAGGGCAATTCCATCAGGGGGCAGACGCGCCTGCACAAGCCATCGCGCGATGGCATCGCAGGGCATCCGAAGCGAATTCCGGCTCAGGCTCGCCGCGAGGTGCGCGCGAGCCCGGACGCGGTCGGCAAGGCGCCGACCTCAGCGGCGCGACGCCGCGAAGACCTGGCCGATCGAGCCTCCCAGATGGCCGTAGGCACGAACCATCTCGTGGTAGCACTCCTGGGCCGTCGCAGCCGGCAGGTTGCTGCCGCCCGCCCGGCAGACTTCGGCCTTCGAGGGGGGCGCGGCGCGCGCCTCATCGGACGCGTCCGACTTCAGATAGCCGAGCGAGCCGAACAAGCCCACTGCCGAGCCGATTGCCAACACTTTCAGACCACTGAGCATTTCAGTCTCCTCAGGCGACCCCTGCGCCGGCGACCCCATCAACACCGTGCGACTATCCGTATGACAGTCGTTCTATTAGGTGAATACTATTCTGAATTTAATCCGTCATGATCCGGGAAAACCCGAGACAGTTGCTCGCGTGACGTAGAAGGCGGAGTCGTATAGTTGAACATCGTTCTGCAATAGCAATGCCGCCGATATTCGACAAGGATCACCATGGGCGCCATCCCCCGCATCCAGGACTTCGACGACCCGGCCTACGACCCGTTCGTCTCCGATGACGCCGCGTTCGGCGAGCATGACGATCCCTACCCGCAGCTTGCCCGGTGGCGCGAACAAGGGCTGGTGCATGCCTTCGACTACCGCAGCGCGCTGGGCCTGCATCCGGACGTGACGATGGTGGCTCTGCCGGCGTACCTGGTGCTCGGCTACGACGCGGTCGAGAGCGTCTTCCTGGATCCGCAGACCTACTCGAACGGCATCTACGCGCGCAACCTGGGCATCTCGTTCGGCCAGAGCGTGAGCACGATGGATGCGCCGGACCATCCGCGCTATCGCAAGATCTTCCAGAAGGCTTTCCTGCCGAACAGGGTATCGAAGTGGGGCGAGACGCTGGTCGATCCCGTCGTGGCATCGCTGATGGAGAAGTTCAGCGGCCGCGGCCGAGCCGATCTGGTGCAGGAGCTCACCCACCACTACCCGTTCCAGATCATCTACAGGCAGCTGGACCTGCCGCCGGAGGACGTCGGCATCTTCCACAAGCTGGCGATCGCGCAGACGGTGGTGTCGTATGACGTGGCCCACGGCACCGAGGCGTCGCTCAAGCTGGGCGTGTATTTCAAGGCCCTGTTGCAGGAGCGGCGCGCGGACCCGGGCGACGACCTCGTGAGCCTGCTGTCACATGCCGAAGTCGACGGCGAGCGCCTGCCCGAAGAGATCCTGATCTCCTTCCTGCGGCAGCTCGTCAATGCAGGCGGCGACACCACCTACCGAGGCACGAGCATCCTGCTGACCGGCCTGCTGACCCATCCGGACCAGCTCGAGGCGGTGCGCAAGGACCGCTCGCTGATTCCGCAGGCGATCGAGGAAGCCTTGCGCTGGGACGGCCCTGTGCTGATCGCGACACGCACACCCTCGGTCGACACCGAACTCTGCGGGGTGAAGCTGCCGGCAGGCGCCTGCCTTTCGGTGGCATCGGGCTCGGCGAATCGCGATCCCGCGCGCTTCGAGAACCCGGACCGCTTCGACATCTTCCGCAAGAAGCAGCGCCATTTCGCGTTTGCGTTCGGGCCCCATGTGTGCATCGGCCAGCACCTCGCGCGCGTCGAGATGACGCGCGCGCTGAATGCGATCCTCGACCATCTGCCGAACCTGCGCCTCGATCCCGACATGCCGCCACCGCGGATCCAGGGCGCGATGATGCGCGTGCCCAAGCACATCCACGTGCGCTTCGACTGAGCGCTGCAGTGACCGACGCGACCTACCTCATCGTCGGCGCCGGCTCGGCCGGCTGCGTGCTGGCCAACCGCCTCAGCGAGAACCCCGCCCACCGGGTGCTGCTGATCGAAGTCGGGCCCGAGGACCACAGTCCCCTGATCGCCATGCCCAAGGGCTTCGGCAAGCTGCTCGCGGACCCGAAGCATGCCGACTACATCCCTGTGGCGCCCCACGCCGGCAACGGCAGCCGGCAGGAGGTCTGGGCGCGCGGAAAGATGCTCGGCGGCTCGAGCGCGATCAACGGCATGGTCTACATGCGCGGCCATCCTGCGGACTACGACGAGTGGGCCTCGCAGGGCGCCGCCGGCTGGGGCTGGGCCGAAATCGCGAAGAGCTTCAAGGCGATCGAAGACCACGCACTCGGCGCCGACGACCTGCGCGGTGCCGGCGGGCCGCTGAAGGTGACGCCGCACGGCGAGCGCACCGAGCTGGCAGAAGCAACGATCGCCGCCTGTGCGCGCCTGGGCCTCGAGCACCGCGACGACCTCAATCGTCTCGATCACGAAGGCATCGCCTACCTGAGCTACACGATCCGCGATGGGGTGCGGCAGAGCGCCGCCGCCGCCTTCCTGACCCCGGTGCGATCCCGCCCCAACCTGACGGTGCTCACCGAGACGCGGGTCCGCCGCGTCCTGTTCGACGGCCGGCGGGCCGTCGGCGTCGAGGCAGTGGTCAATGGCCGCGCCCAGCGTTTCGACGCGACGCGCGAGGTCATCCTCTGCGCCGGCGCGCTCCAATCGCCGCGCCTGCTGCAGCTCTCCGGCGTCGGTGACGGCGAGCATCTTCGCTCCCTGGGAATCCGGGCGGTGGCGCACAACCTGGCCGTCGGGCTCCACCTGCGCGAGCACCTGCTGTACATGGCACAGTGGCGGCTCGCCGACTGGCGCCATTCCCAGAATCGCGAGTTCAGCGGCTGGCGCCTCGGGCTCCATGCGACCAGGTACCTGTCGACGCGCAGCGGCGTGATGGCGACGGGCTCGTATCCGGTCGGCGGCTTCTACCGATCGTTGCCCGGCGCCGCGCGGCCCGACGCGCAGCTGATGATGTGCCCCTTCTCGCTCGATTTCGCGGCGGGCGGCATGGCGATGGAAGACTTCCCCGGCATGCAGCTCTTCAGCTACGGGCTGCGCCCGCGCAGCCAGGGTCATCTGCGCATCGTCTCGCCCGACGCGGACGTGCCGCCCGAGGTCGACCCCAACTACCTCGCCGAGGAGGAAGACCGCCGCATCGCGATCGCCTCGATGCGCTTCATGCGCCGCGTCGCGGAACAACCGAGCCTGGCGGCATGGATCACAGCGGAGACTCGACCGGGCCCGGCGGTGCAGAGCGACGAACAGATCCTGGACGCCTTCCGCAGCGGCGGCCAGAGCGGCTACCACGCCTGCGGCACCTGCCGCATGGGCGGCGACGAGCGCAGCGTCGTTGATCCGCGGCTCAAGGTGCGCGGCGTCGAGGCGCTGCGCGTGATGGACCTGTCGATCGCGCCGACCATGCCCGCCGGCAACACCAACGGTCCGGTGATGGCGATGGCATGGCGCGCGGCCGATCTGATTCTGGAGGATGCGCGATGACGAGCGGCTTGCAGGACTTCCTCAGGCTAGCAGCTGCTTCGGCTCGGCGAGTACCTCGTCCAGATGCCGCAGGAAGCGCGCCGCGTCGGCGCCGTTGATCACGCGGTGGTCATAGCTCAGCGAGAGCGGGACCTTCAGCCGCCATTCGATCGCGTCGTCCGATCCGCGACGAGGTTTCCATTCGGCCTTGGCGATGCCGAGGATCGCGAGCTCGGGCGCGTTGACGATCGGGGTGAAGCCGGTGCCGCCGATGCCGCCGAGCGAGCTGATCGAGATGCAGCCGCCCTCCATGTCGCTCATCGGCAGCCCGCGGCCCCGGGCCTTGGCGGACAGGGCCGAGATGTCGGCCGCAATGTCGGCGAGCGGCTTGCGGTCGCAGTCGCGCACCACGCCGACCACGAGCCCGCGCGGCGTGTCGATCGCGATGCCGATGTGGAAGTACTTCTTCAGCACGAGGTTCCTGCCGCTCGCGTCCAGCGACCCGTTGAACTGCGGGAAGGCCTTCAGGCCCGATACCAGCGCCTTCGCGAAGAAGGCCAGCGCGCTCGGCCGGGGCGCCAGCGTCGCACGCAGCGCTTCGACCGCGGTGATGTCCGCGTCGTCCTGGTGCGTGACGTGCGGAATGCTCAGCCAGTTGCGAGCCAGGAACCCGGCGGTCAGGCCCTGGATGCGCGAAAGCGGCCTGAGCTCGACCTCGCCGAAGGCTGCGAAATCGACCACCGGCCACGCCGGAAGGTCGGCGCCGATCATGCGATCTCGGCCAGCAGCGCGCCGACCTCGTAGACCTCGCCGACGCGGGCCACGATCTTCAGCGTGCCGGTCGCGGGCGACTCGACCTCCTGCACGGACTTGTCGCTTTCCAGCGCGTACAGCGGCTGGCCTTCGGTGACGGCGGCGCCGTCGGCGACCATCCATTCGGCGAGCGTCGCCTCGTTCATGGAAAAGCCGATCTTGGGGAGCAGAACCTGGGTGGCCACGGGGATGTCCTCGTCGTTGGGATGTTCGTGCTTCAGTCCAGCGTCTTGCGGATCGCCGCCTCGATCGCCGCCGGCTGGGGCACGTGGGCCGCCTCCAGCGTCTTGGAGAACGGCACCGGCGAGTGGTTCGCGCCGACGCGCTGCACCGGCGCCTTCAGCGCGCTGAACAGGTGCTCGTGCAGCAGCGCGGCGATCTCGGCGCCCACGCCGAAGCGGCGCACCGCCTCATGCACGACCACCGCGCGCCGCGTCTTCGCGACCGAGCTCAGCAAGGTGGCCTCGTCCAGCGGCGAGATCGTGCGCAGGTCGATCAGCTCGACCTCCACGCCTTCCTTCGCCAGCTTGTCCGCGACCGCGGCGCAGTCCTGCACCATGCGGCTGTAGCTGATCACTGTCACGTCGCGGCCTTCGCGCAGCACCTTCGCCTTGCCGAGCGGAATGCGCTGGCCGAGCTGCGGCGGCGCGCCGGGCGTCCAGTAGCTCGGCATGTTCTCGATGAAGAGGCAAGGGTCCTCGTCGAAGATGCACGACAGCATCAAGCCGTAGGCATCGGCCGGCGACGACGGCGCCACCACTTTCATGCCGGCGGTGTGCGCGAACCAGGCCTCGAGGTAGTCGGCATGCTGGCCGCCGGTGCCGAAGCCGGCGCCGGTCATCGTGCGAATCGTGATCGGCACATGCGTCTGCCCGCCCGACATGTAGCGCAGCTTGGCCGCGTGGTTGACGATCATGTCCATCGCCACTGCGGTGAAGTTCATCAGCATGATCTCCGCCACCGGCCGCATGCCGACGATCGACGCGCCGATCGCCGCACCGATGATCGCCTGCTCGGAAATCGGCGTGGAGCGCACGCGCGAGGTGCCGTACTTGGTCGAGAGCCCCTTGGTCACGCCGACGATGCCACCCTCCTGGGCGTCGGCAATGTCCTCGCCGAGCAGGATGACGTTCGGGTCCAGGCCCATTGCTTCGTCGAGGGCCAGGTTGACGGCCTGGATCGTGTTCATTGGCTTGACCTTGTCGAGCACGGTGCTTGTCGTATTCATTGCGCAACCTCCTCGGCCAGCACATCCCGCTGCAGTTCGGACAGGTCTGGCACCGGGCTTTCCAGCGCGAAGGCCACGGCCTCGTCGATCTCGCGGTCGATCGCCGACTCGAGCGCCGCCAGCTCGGATTCGGCCACGCCTCCTTCGATCAGCCAGCTGCGGAAGCGCGGCACCGGATCCCTCGCCATCGCAGCCTCCTTCTCGCCCGGCGCCATGTAGGCGTCCGCGTCGCCGAAGACGTGGCCTTGGAAGCGGAAGGTCTTGGCTTCGATCAGCGTCGGGCCCTCGCCGGCGCGCGCGCGGCTGACGGCCTCGCGCGCCGCCGCATACACCGCCAGCGGGTCGTTGCCGTCGATCGTGACCCCGGGCATCTGGTAGCCCGCGGCGCGGTCGGAGACCTGCTTCGCGGAGGTGGCCAGCTCGTAGCGCGTGTGCTCGCCATAGCCGTTGTTCTGGCAGACGAAGATCACCGGCAGCTTCCAGACCGCCGCCATGTTCAAGGCCTCGTGGAAGGCGCCGATGTTCGAGGCGCCATCGCCGAAATACGCGACGGACACGTGCTTCTGCCCTCGGATCTGCGCCGCCAGCGCCAGTCCGTTGGCAATCGGCATGCTGCTGCCGACGATCCCGGTCGTCACCATCACGCCGGACTCGGGGTGCGTGATGTGCATCGGCCCGCCCTTGCCCTTGCAGGTGCCGGTCGCCTTGCCGGCGATCTCCGCCCACAGCAGCTTCGACGGCACGCCCTTGGCGAGCATGTCGTGGATGCCGCGATAGATGGTGCAGATCGTGTCCTCGTTCGTGAGGTTCACCGACACCGCGGCGGGAATCGCTTCCTGCCCGCGTGGCGAGTAGTACGGCGCGACGATCTTGCCGGCCTTGATGACCGCGCGGAAGCGATCGTCGCTGCGCTGGATCAGGGCCATGCGGCGGTAGATGTCGACCAGGATGGCCTGGTCGATGCGCGTGTCTGGTGTCATGGATTCGTCCTGGTCGATGTCATTGCAGGGGTGCGCCCAGTGCGTGGTGCGCGGCGATGTAGCCGAAGGTGAAGGAGGCGCCGATGCTGGCGCCCGCGCCCGGATAACAACGCCCAACCACCGAGGCGGTGCAGTTGCCGGTGGCATAGAGCCCGTGGATGACCGAGCCGTCCTCCCGCAGCACCCGCGCATGCTCGTCGGTGACCACGCCGCCGGCCGTGCCGACGTCACCCGGGTACATGCGCACCGCGTAGAACGGCGGCTTCTCGATCGCGCCGAGGTTGGGATTCGGCGTCACGGTCGGGTCGCCATGGCAACGATCGAAGGCGCGCGAGCCGCGGCCGAAATCGCTGTCGACGCCGCTGCGGCAGAAGCCGTTGAAGCGCTCGAGGGTCCACGCCAGCCCTGCCCCGTCGATGCCGGTCTTCTTCACCAACTCGTCGATCGACTCGGCCTTCACCATGTAGCCGCTCTTCAACCACTCCTCGGGCACCTGGCCGGGTTGCGCGGTGCCCCAGGGGTAGTAGGCGCGCTGGCGGCTGTCCATGATGACCCAGCTCGGCACGGCCTTTCCGGTCTCGCGCTGGCGCTGGTACATGCGCTGGCCGATCTCCATGTAGGCGCCGGCCTCGTCGCAGAAGCGCTCGCCGAGCTGGTCGACCATCATCGAGTACGGCAGCGACAGGTCCAGGTGGTGCATGAAGGGCAGCGGCGTGCCGTCGGCCGCATACCCGCCGGGCTTCGGCGGCTGGCCGTCCGGCGCAAGCGAGGTCACGACCCACCAGGCTTCGTCCATGCAGTCCACCGCCGCGCCGAGCGCCATCGCCCATTCGATCGCCTCGCCGGTGTCGCCGGGGTTGGCATTGGTCCAGGTGGCCGAATTCGGCTGGGGCTGGAAGCGCTGGCGCATCGCCGCGCTGCGCGAGAAGCCGCCGACGTTCATCAGCACGCCATCGCGCGCCTGCACGCGCACCAGCCTGCCGCCGCGCTGTACCGCAATGCCGGCGACGCGATCGCCGTCGAGCACGAACTGCGCAAGGGCTGAATCGGTCCAAATCGGCAGCTGCTCGCGCAGCGCGATCTGCAGCATCCGGCCCTGGATCGCCGCGCCCGCGCCGGCGAGCCGCCGGCCGGTCAGCTTGGCCTTCAGCATGCGTCCGACCATCGACAGCGCGGTCTTCTTGCCGCCCCAGGTGCGCTTGGCCAGCATCAGCGACGGGAACTGGTCGGTCGGCAGCGGCAGGCTGAAGCCCTTGTAGCGCGACAGCTTCGACTCCCATTCGCCCAGCTCGCGCGTGTCGAAAAGCTCGGCCAGGAGCGAGCGGCCGCGCGGCTCGCCGCCGGGCAGCTCGTCGTAGTAGTCGGACCAGCCGTCGGCATAGACGAATTTCATGCCCTGGCCTTCGAGAAACTGGACCATCTTCGGGCCGTTGCGCAGAAAGGCATCGCGCCGCGCGGGGCTGGTGCCCGGGCCTTGGTAGGTGACGGCCGCATCGAGGTACTGCCGCGCGCGCTCGGCACTGTCGGCCACGCCGGCGCGTTTCATCACCGGATTGTTCGGCACCCACCAGACGCCGCCGGAAAAACCGGTCGAGCCGCCGATCAGCGGCTGCTTCTCGACGATCAAGGCGCGCTTGCCCAGCTGCTTGGCCGCCAGCGCGGCGCACATCGAGCCGCCGCCGCTGCCGACGATGACGAAGTCGAAGGCCTCGTCCCAGGTTCCGTTGGTCGACATCGTGTCCTCAGGCCCTGCTCGTCTCGTCGAACAGGATCTCGCGCAGCGCGCGGTGGAAGTTCGAGATCGCGGACTCCTGCAGCGGGTTCGTGCGCGCGCCTCGGAAGGCCTGGGACTTCATGCCCTTCTGCACTTCGGTCATGTTGGCGAAGTCCTGCGACAGGATCAGGCCGAAGCGCTCGACGGTGTCGGTCTTCCAGTCGTCCGCGCCCCAATAGAACTCGCGCTCGAGCTTCGGCTCGGTGCCCGGCGCGTAGCGCGCGATCGAGCAGATGTCGTAGAAGCAGGAGTCGGGGTTGTCGCCGTCCGGCCGGGCGCGGTAGAAGAGCATGCCGTCGGGCGACATCAGGAAGATCATGTTCGGGAACACGTGCCAGTCGGTCCCGGCCTTGTAGATCTGCTCGCCCGTGATGTTCGGCCAGCCGGCTCCTTCGGCGATCGCGGCCTCGGCCTGGAACTGGCCCACCTTCATCAGCAGCTCGAGGTGCGGCGTGTCGGGCGAGCACTCGGTGAGGATGCGCCTGGCGGCATCGAGGTCGCGCTGGGTGGTGATCGCCTTGAGCTGGTCCTCCAGATCGGCGAAGAACTTGACGATGCCAGGGCGCACGTCGTCCGGGACCGGCCGTCCGGTGCGCGGCGATGGCGCGCCCGGCAGCCGCGCCGGCGCCGGGTAGCCGAACATGCCGTGCCTGCCGAAGATGAAGCTGCGCGTCACGTCGTCGCCCTGGCAATCGAGCAGTTGTGGGTGCGTGCCGAAGACGTGGTAGCCCTCGCTGAAGGCTTCCAGCGCGACCTTCCAGTTGCAGGGCAGGCGCACCGACTTGTACCAGCGGTAGCGCATCTTCTCGAACTCGTAGCAGTCGGTGTATTCCGGCACCGGCGCCAGGTGCCGGGCGAGCGGCTCGCAGGCCGGATCGAAATTGACGAAGACGAAGCCGGCCCAGGTGTCGACCTTGATTTCCGGCAGCGAGAAGTCCTCGTCGCTCATGTCGGGACAGCCCTGCCAGTCGTCGCGATCGACGATGCGGATGACCTTGCCGTCCAGGTTCCATTGCCACCCGTGGAAGCGGCACTGCAGCCTGGCGGCCGACCCGCAGCCTTCGGTCAGGCGCCGCCCGCGGTGCTGGCACACGTTGTAGAAGGCGCGGATCGTGTCCGGCGTCTGGCGCACGACGATGACCGACTCGTCGTTGATGTCGTAGGTGACGTAGTCGCCCGGAAAGGGGATCTCCTCGAGGCGGCAGGCGAGCTGCCACACCTTGGGCCACAGCAGGCGCTTCTCGAGCTGCACGATCTCGCGCGAGATGTAGTGCTCGGCCGGGACGTAGTCCACGCGCACCTTGGGCTTCACGGCGGTATCCACTGTGTGTCTCTCCTGGTTCTGGCTGCACCGGTCGCGAGCTGCCTCGCGGGCATCAGGTATCAATAATAGAATGACGTTCGGAAATATAAACAAGTCGAGTTCGTGCTGTCAATGCGGTATGACCCGTGAGGTTCACTACGACCCGGCCCGCTCGAAGAGCGCGGCCAGCCCCTGCCCGCCGCCGATGCACATCGTCTCCAGCGCGTAGCGGCCCTGGCGCCGTTTCAGCTCGTGCAGCATGGTCGCGAGGATGCGCACGCCGGTTGCGCCGATCGGGTGTCCGAGCGAGATGCCGCCGCCATTGACGTTGAGCCGGTCGGCATCGTTCCATTCCCAGCCCTTCAGCACCGCCAGCACTTGTGCCGCAAAGGCCTCGTTCAGCTCGACGAGATCGAGCCGGTCGAACGACAGGCCGGTGCGCGCCAACAGCTTCTTCACCGCGGGCACGGGGCCGATACCCATGCGCGACGGCTCGCAGCCGGCGGCGGCCCACCCGCGCAGCCAGGCCATCGGCTCGAGCTTCAGTTCGGCCAGCTTGTCCTCGGCGACGACCAGGCAGGCGGCGGCCGCATCGTTTTGCTGGCTCGCGTTGCCGGCGGTCACGGTGCCGCCCTTCAGCACGGGTTTCAGCTTCGCCAGCGTCTCCATCGTGGTCTCGGCACGGATGCCTTCGTCGCGCGCGAAGTGCAACGCCTCGCCCTTCTTCGCCGGCACGGCGACGCTCACCACCTCGTGCGCGAAGCGGCCTTCGCGCCAAGCCGCGGCGGCGCGCTGATGGCTGCGCATCGCGAAGGCATCGGCGGCCTCGCGCGAGATGCCGTAGTCCTTCGCCAGGTTCTCGGCGGTCTCGGGCATGCCGGAGATGTAGCCGAAGCGGTGTTCGGGCTGCGAGCGCTCGCGACCGCGCTGCAGGCGGTCGTGCATCGTGACCGAGCCGGCGCGCGAGCCCCAGCGCACGTCGGTGCTGTAGTACTCGATATTGCTCATGCTCTCGACGCCGGCGGCCACGACGACATCGGCCGCGCCGGTCTGCACCTGCATCGCCGCATCGATCACGGCCTGCAGCCCCGAGCCGCAACGCCGGTCCAGCGTCATGCCCGGCAGCGCGACCGGCAAGCCGGCATCGAGCGCGGCATAGCGGCCGAGGCAAGGCGCCTCGCTGTTGGCGTAGGACTGGGCCATGACGACCTCGTCGATGCGCTCCGGGTCGATGCCGCTGCGGGCGACCAGCGCCTTCAGGATGGCGCTGGCGAGCTGGTCGGCGGGCAGCGGCTTCAGGCTGCCGCCGAAGGCGCCGACGGCGGTGCGCAAGGGAGAGACGATGGCAGCCCTGCGCATGCGTCAGCTCCTCGTGAATGCGAGATCAGGGTGCATGGGTCACCGCGCGTCGGGCAACGTCCCCCTGCGCCTCCCAGTAGGCCGCCCAGCTCGGCCAGGCATGCGGCAGGCTCGGCACGAACTTCGGGCCTTCGTACTTGCCGGGCCAATTCTGGAAGCCCGCGCCCTCGCCGCGATTGGGGCGCTGCTGCCAGTCGGTCGAGTACCAGTGCTTCTCGTCGCGGCGCTCGAAGCACCAGAGGTCTTCGCTGCGGACATAGCGGTCGAAATAGCAGATGGACATCTCGATCCAGTGGTCCTTGTCTTCGTGTCCGGCACGGCAGTAGACCGTGCCGCTCGCGTGATCGGCGTCGATCAGCTCGATCGTCTGGCCGCACACCAGGTGGACCGAGCGGTAGAAGCCCGTGAGCACATGCCGGCTCGCGTAGTAGCGCTTCAAGGCCTCGCGTCCGATACCCCAGCGGCCGCAGTCCACATCGGCGGCGAAGAGCGCGACCAGGGCATCGACATTGCGTGAGTCGACCGCGACGGCGTAGCGCGCGGGCAGTTGCCCGATCGCCAGCTCAGCCTCGACGCGGGCCAGACGCTGCGCCAGATCGCTCACGATGCTGCCTCGCGCTCTGCGAAATCCGCGACGTAAGGCTGGTGCGCCAGCGAACCGCCGTCGACGCAGATCACCTGGCCGGTGATGAAGCCGGCCTCGTCGGAGGCGAGGAAAACCACGGCGGCCGCGATGTCCTCGGGCCGCCCGAGCCGCGGCGTCAGATGGTGGCGCAGCATGATCTCTCCGACGCCGGAGGCGGCATAGCTGTCCCTGGTCGACGGCGTGACGATCAGCCCCGGCGAGATCGCGTTGCAGCGGATGCCTTCCTTGCCGTGCTGCGTCGCGACGCTCTGCGTCAGCGAGTTGATCGCGGCCTTGGACGCGCTGTAGGCGCTGTGCGAGAGCGCGCCGGCGAGCGCCGCATTCGAGCTGGTGTTGACGATCGAGCCGCCGCCGCGCCGGCGCAGGTGCGGGATCGCCGCCCGGCACGCGAGCATCGTGCCGCGCAGGTTGACGCGCAGGATCGCGTCCCAGACCTCGGTATCGACGGTGGCAACCGGCCGGTCGCGCGTCGACGAGAGCCGTGTGTCGGCCGCGTTGTTGTGCAGGATGTCGAGGCCGCCGAGCCGGGAGACGGTGGCTTCGACCATTGCGAGCACCGAGGCCTCGTCGCCGAGATCGACCTGCAGTGCGGTCGCCCGGCCGCCCTCCGCCTCGATCGCTGCGACCTGGCGCTCGGCGGCGGCCAGGTCGATGTCGCCGACCGCGACCGCGGCACCTTCACGCGCCAGTGCCATCGCGCAGGCCGCGCCGATGCCGCCGCCCGCGCCGGTCACCAGCGCCACTTTTCCTTGCACGCGTCCCGTCATGGCTGTCCTCACAATGCGGTGTACAGGCCGCCGTCGACGGGCAGGTTCTGCCCGCTGACGTAGCCCATCAGGTCGCTGCAGAGCGCCACGACGGCGCGGCCGATGTCCTCGCGCGGCGCGCCCATGCGGCCGAGCGGGAACATGCGGAGGTAGGCGTCGCGGACCGCGGGGTTCTGGGCGAAGAACACCTGGGTCGGCTCGGTGGCAGCGGCGGGCTCGATCGCATTCACGGTGATGCCGTAGGGCCCCCACTCGCGCGCCAGCGACTTGACGAAGCCGCGGTCGCCGCCCTTCAACGCCGAATACACCGGATTCATCGCCGCGCCATGCAGCCCGAAGGCCGAGCCGAGCACGATGAAGCGGCCGCTCCCGCTGGCCCGCAGGTGCGGCACCGCGGCCCGGGCGCAATGCAGGTTGCCGTCCCAGGCGACGCGGGCCTGTCGCAGCCAGTCTTCTTCCGTGACCTCTTCGAGCGCGATCGGATGCGCCGAGTCTGCGCCGGCGTTCGCGTTCTGCACCAGGATGTCGAGTCGCCCCCAACGGGCGACGGTTGCTTCGACCGCACGGTTCACCGCCGCGACGTCGCCGACATCGGCCTCCAGCGCGAAAGCCGTGCCGCCCTCGGCGGCAATCAGCGCGACGGTGTCGTCGCAGGTCGCGCCGCGGCGCCCGGTCACCGCCACGCGCGCGCCCGCGGCGGCGAGCGCCAGCGCGATGCCGCGGCCGATGCCGGCGCCGGCGCCGGTCACGAAAGCGACCCGGCCCTCCAGCAGGCCCGCGCCGGTTGTCGTCGTCGTTGCGCTTGCACTGCTCATGGCACCATCCAGTCGCCGCCGTCGAGGTTGAAGCTCGCGCCCGTCACGCCGCGCGCGCCATCGCTGCCGAGCCATGCGATCACGTCGGCCACCTCGGCTTCCGCCTCGGGCACACGGCCGAGCGCCGGCGGCGGCGGACCGAGCTCCGGCGTCGACGGCAGCGCGGCCTCTGCCAGCGAGGGTGCGTAGCGCTGCGCCCCGACGCCGACCCAGTTGAGCCGCATGCCGTGCCGGCCCCATTGCCGCGCCGCCGACTTGACCAGCGTGCGCTGCGCTTCCGCCAGCGTGATCAGCGGGACGAGATCGGCCGCACCGACCAGCGCCGTCGAAGGGCCGACGACGACCGTCGCCCCGCCCGCCTCGCGCTGCTGGCGATGGACCGCCTGCAGGAAGTACAGGCTCGTGAGCATGCTGCGATGCACGGCCGAGTGCCATTGCTCGGCAGAAAGCGCCTCGAGCGGGCGCGACGCCAGCGCCGCAGGCGTGGCGCCCGCATGCACGACGAGGTCTGCGCCGCCGGCCTCGCGCGTGGCATCCCCGAGGGCGGCCTCCGCGTCGGCGCGCGAGCCGGGCGCGACGTCGATCTCGACGACGCGCGCGCCATGCCGCCGCAGCCCGCGGGCCAGCGCGCCACCGAGGGCCAGACCCGGCATGGCCACGATCGCGCACCGGCCTGCCAGCAGTGCCGCATCGGCGTCTTGCGCTACTCCTTGAGCCATGCCTTGCTCCTTTGTCGACCCGTGCCCAGGGCTCTCGAGTTTGTGAAAAAGCGACGTCATGTATTTGAACGTCGTTCTACAATATAAACCAACTGGTGCGACCTCAACAAGAGCTTCGAGGCTTCTTTTTCGATCGAAGGCCCCGCTGCGCGCCCAGGTCGCCGCTGCCACATCGACCCGTGCAGCCACCTCGAAGGAGACCCGCTTGACCCCGCCCATGCTCGGCGCCAACCCTCCGGTGCAACGCGCCATCGATGACGCGATCGCCGGCGGCCGCGAGATCGGCATTCAGGTGGCCGCCTACCATCGCGGCCGCCTGGTGGTGGATGCGTGGGGCGGCCTGGCCGATCCGGCAAACGGCCGCCCCGTCGACGGCGAGACGCTCTTCAACGTCTACTCGGTCACCAAGGCCGTCGCCGCGACGGCAGTGCACATGCTGGTCGATCGCGGTCGGCTCGACTACGACGCACCCGTGGCGACATGGTGGCCGGAGTACGCCGCCCACGGAAAGGGCAGAACCACGCTGCGCGACGTGCTGACGCATCGCGCCGGCATTCCGCAGATGCCGGAGGGGATGACCCCGGAGCGCTTGTGCGACTGGCCCTGGATGACCCGCGCGATTGCCGAGCTCACGCCGCTGGCGGAGGCCGGCGCGAAGACCATGTACCTGTCAATGACCTTCGGATGGATCCTCGGTGAACTGGTGCGCCGTGCCGACCCGGACCATCGCTCGCTCGGCCGCTTCGTGCGCGAGGAGATCGCTGCGCCGCTCGGCGCGCCGGACCTCTGGATCGGTATCCCCGATGCTGTCGAGCCGCGCATCGCGCGGCAGTTCGACGCGATGCGGCCGCTCCCGGCCGAGCACTTGCCGCCGCTCTATCTCGCCTCGATGCCGCCCGCGGTCGCGCTGGGACCGGCGGTCTTCGAGCGACCCGAGGTGCGCCGCGCCGAGGTGGCCGGGGTGGGCGGCATCTTCACCGCACGCAGCGAAGCGCGTTTCTGGGCTATGTTGGCTGGCGGCGGCGAGCTCGACGGGGTGCGGCTGCTCTCGGAAGGCCTGGTGGCCACGCTGAACACGCCGCGTGCGCACAGCGACGAGCCCGATCCGGTGATGTTCGGCTTCCCGATCCCGATCACGATCGGGGGTTACTGGTTCGGCGGCGAACATCCACCAGTGTGTTCGGCGAAGAACCCGCGCGCGATCTGCCATCCCGGCCAGGGCGGCTCCATCGGCTGGGCCGATCCTGATGCGCAGCTCGCCGTGGCGATCTGCCACAACCGTCTGTTCAACCCGGCAACACGCGACGAAGACGCGATCCTGACGATCGCCGAGGCCGTGCGTGGCGCATTGAAACTCTGAAGAGATCGCCCAGCGCGTGCCGCGACCTTCGTCAATCGCCTGTCGATGAATCGCCAGAGTCGGTAGGGGGTGCCCCAGTAAAATGGCGATTCAGCATCCCTGAATGGGCGAAAGATTCGAATGACAAGACAGGCGAGATCGGCGCCGCTGCCCGCGGAAGACCCTGAACGCGACACCACCGGCCCGCGTTCCCTGACGCGGCTGTTGGGATTGTTCGACGTGTTGTCGCTGACGCAGAACGGGATGTCGCTCGCCGAGTTGAGCGCAACGCTGGCAGCGCCAAAAAGCAGCCTGCTGAATCTGCTGCGCCCCCTCGTGGCCGAAGGCTACCTGATCCACAGTGAGGGCAGCTATCGCATCGGCCCCTCGATCATCCGCCTCTCGGCGAGCGTGATGTCCGCATGGAACTTCCCGAAGATGATCCGGCCTTTCATGGAAGAACTCGTTGAACGCACCGGCGAGACCGTTTTGCTCGGCGTGCTCAACCGTGAGGCCGAGGCCGTGGCGTTTGTCGAACTTGTCAATAGCCCGCATCCGGTTCGCCTGCAAGTACCCGTCGGTACGGTTCGGCCGCTGTATGCGAGCCCGACCGGCTGGTTGCTGCTCGCATTTGCCGACAAGGGGTTCCGGGACGCGTACATGGCTTCGGTGCAGTTCAAGATCAAGATGCCGGCCGGGATCGCGAGGGCCTCGATCACGCGCGAGATGGCAAAGATCCGGACTGAAGGTGTGTGCAGTTCCATCGATACCCCTATCGCTGGGGTCGGGTCGGTGATTGCGCCCGTATTCGACGGCAATGGAGAGTGCATCGCATCGCTCACTGTCGCTGGCCCGGCAGATCGATTCCGGAAGGACATGGACCTGCTCAGAGCGACAGTCAAGGAATTGGCGGCGAGGGCTTCGGGCGTCGTCGGGGCTGTCCAGCCGAGCATGCCACCCATCTCAAGCCGAACGGGATGACGCCAAACGGTTGAAAGAGGCGCTGGATGCGGGAAAGACACTTGAGGGAGATAACTGCCTGAGACGCGGCTGACGCTGCGAGCAGGCTGGCCGCAACGCAGTCTGAAGCAGTCCATACTCATACGCGCCGCTGCGCGCCCACCACGGCGGGGATAACCGGTCAGCCGTCCCGCTTCGGCATCACGATATAAGCCGATGCGCTCATGGTTCAGGTTGAGGTCTGCCCTCCTCTACTCTCAACATGTGACACGCAATGCCGGAAAGCTGCGAAGTAACGACAAGAGATGCCAGAACTTCAGGCGAGCGTGCTCGAATTGCCTTCGAAGCCGTGACATCCTTTGCCGGAATCACCGCCAAGCTTTATCGAAATTCACAGTTGCTCAAGAGACTGGCGAGACGATCTATTGCGGCATCGGGCCGGTCGAAGTTGTCCGCTCGCCAGCCCCGTTCTGACATCTGGTCAATGCGATGGCTGCTGCCATTTGGAAACCGGACCCGCCGATCCAGTTGGGAAGCTACGTCTATATTCAACCCTGGGCGGCGGAGAACGTCGGCCTGCCGATCACCGCTTTTCGCGATCGTGGCGTCCGCTGTAAGGCGGCTCTGGGCCCGATGCCGTCCGTCGCCACCGATCGACCTACGGCAGGTATGTAGCGATTGCTGCCGTTCACCGCCACGCCTCGAACTCACCATCCCGGCCACTTCCAGTCGCTCGTCCATCAAGGAAATCGTGTCGCCGATGACCGGATCCAAAGGACAGCGGGCATAGCCGCTGACCGGGCATGGGGGTCGACTTCTCCGAAGCTGTCGTTCATCGCGCTGCGATGCCGGCCGGCATCAAGGGACGGCGGTATGTCTTCTGCGGTCAAGGGATCGGACTGGCAGTCAACCGAGGTCGCCAACGTGCTGCCTCAAAGCCGCCGTTCCACAGGTCGGCCCGAACGGCGCTCCGGGCGAAGCGGCTTACGCTCCTTGTTGACGGTTGAGCCGCGAGCGTTTCACGACTCCAATGGGTGCGGCACACGCTCATGGAGGCACTTCCGGCCGGCCCCAGCCCTCGCCATGGCCGCTCCAATGACCATCGCGAGGGCGTTTGAAATTCCTATGCGCCGACTGAGGCGGCGTAGGCGCAGGCGCAGGCGCAGGCGCAGGCGCAGGCGCAGGCGCAGAGATCTGTATGCTGCTCGACGAGTTCGGGGCGCCTTCCCTTCAACCACGGATCGTCGCTAACATCGCCTGATTGGCCCGACTGCCACAGACGGAAGGCGAATATGCGATGCCCGAAGTGCGAGCAGGAGAATCCGCCAGCCGCGCGGTTCTGCATGCAATGCGCGCACCCGTTCGCTTCGGCGTGCGCCGGCTGCGGCGCGGATCTCCCGCCGGCGGCGCGGTTCTGCCCGCAGTGCGGCCGTCCGGCATCGGCTTCAGCGCCGGCCACGCCCGCCGTCCCGCGTCACCTCGCTGAGCGCATCCTCGACACGCGTGCTGCGATCGAAGGCGAGCGTAAGCAGGTGACGGTGCTGTTCGCCGACATGAAGGGCTCGCTCGAGCTGCTCGCCGACCGCGACCCCGAGGAGGCGCGCCGCATCCTCGATCCGGTGCTGCAGCGGATGATGGATGCGGTGCACCGCTTCGAAGGGCTGGTCAATCAGGTGATGGGCGACGGCATCATGGCGCTGTTCGGCGCGCCGCTCGCGCACGAGGATCACGCGGTGCGCGCATGCTACGCGGCCCTGCGACTGCAGGAGACGATGCGCCGCCATGCCGACGAGATGCGTCGCGAGCACGGCGTCGAGGTGCTGGTGCGCGTCGGCATCCATTCCGGCGAAGTCGTCGTCCGCTCGGTCGGCAGCGACCTGCGGATGGATTATTCGGCGGTGGGCCAGACGACGAGCCTCGCGGCGCGCATGGAGCAGCTCGCCGTGCCGGGCACGACACGGTTGACGGCGGCGACGTTGGCGCTCGCCGAAGGCTATGTCGACGTCATGCCGCTCGGCCCGATTCCTGTGAAGGGCCTGCCCGACCCGGTGCAGGCCTACGAGCTGGCCGGCGCGTCCGATGCGCGCACGCGGCTGCAGGCACGCCGCGCGCGCGGACTCACGCGTTTCGTCGGCCGTGACTCCGAGATCGAGCAGTTGTGCCTCGCCGCCGAGCAGGTCGCGGCCGGGCATGGACAGGTCGTCGCGGTAGTTGGCGAGGCGGGGGTCGGAAAGTCGCGGCTGTACTTCGAATTTGCGCGCTCGCACCACATGCACGGCTGGCGTGTGATCGAGGCGTCGTCGGTGTCTTACGGCAAGGCCACGGCGTTCCTGCCGCTCGTGGATCTGCTGCGCGCGTACTTCAGGATCGACCTGCGCGACGATCGGCGCGCGATCCGATCGAAGATCACGGGCTCGGTACTGACGCTGGATGAAGCGTTGCGCGACATCGTGCCGGCACTGCTGTGGATCCTCGATGCGCTGCCCGATGACCATGCGTTCGCGAGTCTGGAGTCCGCCGACCGGCGTGCGCAGACACTCGACGCGCTGAGACGGCTCGTCTTGCGCGAAAGCCAGTTGCAACCGGTGCTCGTGGTATTCGAGGACCTGCACTGGATCGACGGAGAGACGCAGGCTTTCCTCGACAGGCTGGTGGCCAGCGTGCCGGCCGCGGCGGTGCTGCTCGCGGTGAACTACCGGCCCGAGTATCGGCACGCCTGGGCCGGCAAGACATACTACCGGCAGATTCGCATCGATGCGCTCGCAACGTCCAGCGCCGCCGAGCTGCTGCGCGAGCTGCTCGGTACCGATCCGAGCGTGGCAGCACTTGCCCGACGCCTCGCCGAGAACACCGGAGGCAATCCGCTGTACATCGAAGAGAGCGTGCGTACGCTGGCCGAGACCGGCGTGATCGCCGGCGCAAGCGGTGCCTACCGGCTGGTGTGCGACCTCGACACGCTCGCGATGCCGGCCAGCGTGCAGGCGATCCTCGCGTCGCGCATTGACCGGCTGGCGCCCGAAGACAAGCGGCTGTTGCAGGCCGCCGCGGTGGTCGGCGTCGACGTTCCGTATGCTTTGCTGCGCGAGATCGCGGGGCTCGATGAAGACGCGCTGCGCGGCGCGCTCGGGCGACTGATGGAGGCGGAGTTCCTCTACGAGGCGCGCCTCTTCCCGGACCTCGAATACACGTTCAAGCATGCGCTGACGCACGATGTCGCATACGCCGGCGTGCTCAGCGAGCGGCGCCGTGCGTTGCACGGCGCCATCGTCGTTGCCGCCGAACGGCTGGTCGGCGAGGAAGGTATCGCCCGCCATGTCGAACGCCTGGCGCACCACGCGGTACGCGCGGAGGCGTTGCCGAAGGCGCTGCACTACCTGCGCCTGGCCGGCGCGAAGTCGGTCGCGCGCTGCGCGAACCGCGAAGCCATCGCGTACTACGAGCAGGCGCTCGAATTGCTCGCCAGATTGCCGCCGACGCGCGAGAACCTGAGCCAGGCACTCGACATCCGTGTCGCGCTCGGGCCGCCGCTGATGGCCCTGAAAGGCGACAACGCGGCGGAAGTCGAGGCGTTGTACCTGAGCATGCAGCAGCTGGTCGACCAGCTCGACGACCACGAACGGCGTTTCCCGGTGCTGTGGGGACTGTGGCGCACCACGTTCTCGGCCTCGCGCTACGACGAGGCGTGCCGTATTGGCGAGCGGCTGCTGACGAGCGCGGCTAACGGTGACGACAGCGGCTTGCTGCTCGAAGCGCACCATACGCTGTGGCCGACGCTCACCGGCCTCGGGCGCGCACGCGAAGCGATTCGGCACGCCGAGCGTGGCATCGCGCTGTACGAGCGAGATAGGCACGCGCCGCTGGCGGCGCTGTACGGCGGGCACGATCCCGGCGTGTGCTGCCGGACCTACCGCGCGCTCGACCTGTGGGTCGTCGGCTATCCTGACCAGGCGGTCGAAGCGATCGCCGACGCGCGTCGCGCCGCCGACGAGGTGCGACATCCGCTGTCGAGCGTGTTCGTCTCATTCTTCGCCGCTTGGCTGCATTTCGAGCGCGGCGAAGCGCAGCGCGCGCTGGCAGAGGCGCTCCAGGTGGTGCAGATGTGCGAGCGCTACGCGCTCGCCGGCTGGGCAGCGACCGGCGAGGTCATCATCTGCGCACTGTCGCGCGACGCACCAATCCTGCAGCGCCTGGACGAGCTACGTGAAGCGGCGCGCGCGACGCCGGCGTGGCGTGGCACGTTCTGCCTTGGGGTGTTGGCCGAGCTCTATGCGGCGAAAGGCCGCATCGACCGCGCGCGCGACGCGCTCGCGATGGTCAGTGCGTCGGAACGCACGGGCCTGTTCGCATCGGAGATCGAGCGCATCGAGGCCGAGCTGTGCCTGCTGCAGTCGGCGCCGTCTCCTGAGGATGCAACGCGCCACTTCGAGCGCGCGCTCGCGATCGCGCGCGAACGCGAGGCGAAGTCGTTGGAGTTGCGCGCAGCGACCGGGGGTGCGCGTCTGCTGGCTCGACAGGGCCGGCGCGGCGAGGCGCGCGCGCTGCTCGCGCCGTTGCTGTCGTGGTTTGGCGAAGGGTCCGATACCGCCGATCCAAAGGCCGCGCGCGCGCTGCTGGAAACGCTCGCTGCATGAGCACGCGCATGGCGGTCGCTCGATTGCTCGCCGACGCTAGCCTTCAAGGAGTGGAAGGCAGCTTGTATCCGGAGAAGATCAAAGCCGAGGCGATGCTCAAATTTGTCTAACTCACGACTAGGTCCGCTCAGGGTCGCGAGCGCCACATCGCGCAACTAGTACGACATCCCTGAAATAGCTTGCTTATTACGGCTCGAGGTACGGGGCGAGCAGCGTTGCAACGGCGGCCGCCGAGTGCGCAAGGTCGCCCGATACGGGCAGTGGCTCCCAACGTCCCGTGTGACTGCGGAACGCAGCGGTGTACCTTGTGCGAGATACCTCCGTCAGCCGAGCAATGATGTCGACGACATCGTCGCCTCGGTGGATCTGGATCAGTAGGTGTTTGCCGTAGGGGCGAACTCGGACATGGTCATGCCCCGTGAGACGAGCTAGATGACGCTGGAGTTCGTCGGCTCGTGCTCGGGCGAATGGATCTGGCATCGGCAGGGATCCTCTTGGGTTCACCGGTCTGTAGTTCGAACCCGGCGAATGTCCACTTGAATGGCTGCGGCGCGCGATTGCGCTGGACGATGAAGTCCTCGGTACGCTGCCGCAGATGGAAGATCGAATAGTGGCTGGCGTGACGAAGCACTCGCCGTGTGTAGATGGCAAACAGCAACTCGATCTGGTTCACCCAACTGGCATGCAACGGGGTGAAATGAAAGAAGAAGCGCTCGCCATGTCGAGCATTGAAGCTCTTCCAGACGCCATAGGCGCGGTGCGTGTTCAGGTTGTCCCAAATCACGTGGACGTTGCCCTCCGGATAAGTCCGGGCGACTTCCTCCATGAATGCCACCAAGTCAGTCTGAGTGCGGCGGTCGGTACAGCGCGCAAGCACGCCCCCGGACGCGCTGCTTCGCGCGCCGCACGGGCACACTCACCAAGACCGTTCACTTCGACGCGAAGGCTGATGGCGGCGGTGCCCCCGTCTGGTTTCAAAATGACGCCCACGACGTTCAGGACTTCTTGGCGAACAGGTCCTTCGCGGTGAGTGCCGCACTCATCGCCATCGGCCAGCCCGCGTAGAACGCCAGGTGTGTGATGGCTTCGACCAGCTCAGCCGGCTTCAGACCGTTTTCCACCGCCTTTTCCAGGTGGAAGCGCAGTTGTTCAGGCCGATTGAGCGCCACCAGCGCCGCGACGGTGATCAGGCTGGCCAGATCTAGTAGTTGCGACTTTACTACTTAAAACGCGCCTCTTTACTACACTTCACGGCTTCGCCCTCGACCACTACGCCGATGTGCTGCTCCATGCGCGCCCCGGCGGCGCGCGTACCAGAACGCTGCAGTGATTGGCAGTAAGCCGGTTGTTGCCGAACTGCTTGCACATCCGCGACGCTGGCGTCGGACGATCAGACCGCTGGCGTATCAATCTGCACGGAAAGCACAAAGAACGGGCACTGGGCCTTTTCGTAAGTGGTTGTCGCGGTTGGGGTTTTTTGCAGCGACCGTATCAATCTGCACGGAAAATACGATCACCCCGGAATGCACAGGCTGACGTTGACGCCGCCGCTGCTTTGCTGGCTCGCGTAGTTGGTGATGTCCTGCAGGCTCTCGATGTTCAGGTTGCCGCCGATGTCGGCCTTGACCGTGTCGCCGGCCACCTGCGCGCCTCGCATGTTGACGTCGCCGCCGCTCTTGATCTTCAGGGTGTCGGTCGCAGTGACGAGGGTGTTGTCGTAGCGAACCTCGTTGCCGATCGACTTGCCCTGGTTGCTGCCGGCGTTGACCTGGATGCTGAAGCCGTTCTGCGAGCCGAAGCCGAAGGTGACGCCGCCGCCCAAGGAACGGCCCGAACTGTTGCCCGCGGTGGCGGCGGTGTTCTGGGCGGCGAGCAGGTTGATGTCGCGCTTCGCGTCCAGGCTGATGTCGCGCGCCTGCAGCTTGGCGCCGGTCATGTTGATGTCGGTCTCGCGCGCCGTGATCTCGATGCTGCCGGCCTGGATGTTGGTGCATGAGTCTGTCGTAGCGCGCTGGATGCGTCGGACGAAGAGCGCCCGCGTGGTGCGATGAACGAGGGTGACTTGCGCAGGATGCGCGGAGAGAACGCATCTCTCCGGGGCAGGACGGACTATTTTGCGATCTTGATGATGGTCCCAACCGGCAGGTTCTTCACGTGGTACTTGCCCGGCAGGTCTTCGAGCTTGACCAAGCTGTTTCTGGCCATGATGACGCCCATGGATGGCTCCTGCTCAATGAACACGACATCGCCGGCCTTGACCGAGACGAGTGTTTCCGCCCAGTTCTCAGCCTTCGAGTAAATCTTGTGCTGCCCCGGCGCGAGGCCGAAGTGGATGTACTGATTGCCTCGCGTAAAGCCCATTTCAGAAGCGGGCTCCTGATCATCGACAAAGACATTGAATCGAACCATGCTGCCCACCGAAGAGGGGCGCACGACATAGACGATGGCCTTGCCTGGCTCGGGCAGTTTCGGGAGCTGGAAATTCGCCGTCGCGGTCTGCATCGCCTCCGGCGAGGGCAAGCTCGCGCAGCCAGTGACAGCGACTGCTGCACACGCCAGCACGGCGATGGTGATTGACTTCTTGATATTCATTCTGACGCTCTTTCTGGTTGTTGAAATTGATATGCCACGCCGTACACAGTCTGGCTGGGATTGGTTGGCTGGATGTCGTTCGCGGTTAGCCGCGTACATGTTGAATTGCATCGCCCTTGCCCAAGCCGGCAAGCACGTCGCCCACGCACGAACTTACTTCTTCTCGCTCTCACTCTGCTGCGATGCCGAACTGCTGCTTGAATCAGCCTCAGGACCCGGTTTCTGCTTGTATGTGGCTTTTGCTTTGCGCCAGCCCAGCGGATCGTTGGTGAAGGGAGGGGGGAGCCCGAGGGCATGGGCTCGACCGCTGAGTCCAGCAACGGCCATACACCCAAGGCCCAGCGAAGCGCCCAACCACCTCATCCATACCATTGGCAAGAAAGCCATCGAACCGAGCAAGATCAGAACTCCCACTAGGAATAGGATCGCGACCCCGAGACCCGTTAGCTTTCCATCAGCTAGAAACAATTGAATGAAGTTTTTCATCTCGAGTTCGCTCCTGGGCGGCCGGACTGCCGGTTCAACCATTGCTGTAAGGACTGCGAAGTACCAGAGTTCTTCCACTCCTCCAGTACTTCGTTGGTAATAGGAGAGGCAATTGGTCCGACAACGGGCACACGCTCCGCCAAAGTGCCAGTAACGGTGAGAGCAGTGTCAACGATGAGCTTGCCTGGATCGGGTCTTAAGAGCTGCTCTACTGCTGTTGCACCAAAGTTGATGGCAATAGCCCCGACAGCAGTAGCACCTGTAACTGGTTGATGAGGTCCAGGGACCGCTGACGCAGCCGTTGCCGCAGCACCGATGACCCCTGCTTGACGCCCAAGCCTTTCTGCACCTCCTGCGATCTCTTGCCGCATCTCAGGCGAAACTAGGCTGCCTGCAGGTTGCGTGTTTCCCAGCCCTGCCGCACTGTTGTAGTCGCCCATTTGCGAACCGTGCAGTCGGCGCATCCGGTGGATTGATCGGAGCAGTTCCGCCCCGGCTCGGCGTGTAGGGTGTCCACGGCGGCACGCCATTGGTGCCGCCACCAGTGGTCGTGCTCGAGACGATGTATTGCTGGATTTCCCAGTCCGGTCGTGCCACCACCTCGATGACTTGCGTCGTACCCGGCACTGCCCGCACGGATAATCCCGGATCGGCGTTGTAGCCGGGCTGCGTTGCCACATCCCAGTGCTCCAATGTGTTGGCCGAGACGCCTCGATTCTTGTTGCCGCTCAATCGCATCTGCTCCTCGATCTGCTCAGGTGATGCTTGGGGAGGCGCGTCAGCACGTTTGAAGGCCGCTGCCAGCTCGAAACCAAGCCGGGCCTCCGTCCAACTCTGCGGAAAAAAGGTAGAGGGTTTTGCTCTTGTCAACCCACTGCCCCGATGCATTCTGACCTCGGTATTCAACCAATGCCAAGCACGCGGCTGATCAAGTCTGGCCTAGTAGCGCGGCTCATTTGAATCCAATAGAAATGCATCTGATCTCGAGCCCGCTTGTTTCGGAGGAACCACTCCTTTGCTTGAACTAGATCTCTTGGCTCCAAGGAGTCTTGCTCTTCCATCGAAGCCAACAATAGCAAGGCGAGCGCGCTACGACATTCATCGTTCAAATTGCCGAGCACCAAAAGATTCAACATCTCGTGAATCCTTTTTGGATCTGCAAGTTCAAACTCCCAGTCCTGCTCTCGTCCTGTCGCAGGCAGCTTCAGCAATCGATTGATCTCAGCCACTGCACGCGCAGTGGCCCCATAGAATTCATGTGACATTTTAGAGCTCCGGATACGCCGTTTTGACGCCGCCTCTGCCTGGAACTATCCTGACCGAGGAGGCTGGTGCATAGGTTCCGTCGGGCATGATCACGCGTGCAGGAAACCCGCTGGGCAATGGGATGGAGATAGCGCCGTTTGACAAGTTGCTGAGATTCTCTTGGATGAGATGAGCCGCTGCTTGATCGTCTAAAAACTGACCTGTAGGTGTTCCTGACCCGGCAGCTCGTTTTGTCAGGAATTCAGTTTGCCCTTGGCCATGAGTATCGAAGGTGTGGCCGAATTTAGCTCGCGTCAGAGCAATCGGCCCCGTGCTTTCTCCTGGTTTTTTGCCCCCCCAATGCTCATCCCCACCACCCCGGCCGCCTGCAGCGATCCGGTGATCGCCGCGCCCACCAAGTCGCGGATGCTGGCTGCTTCCTGCCGCGTGCCCAGCGTGTTGTACAGCCTCGTCATGTCCTCGATCTGCCGGCCCAGCAGATCGCCCACCAGCGCCTTCTTGTCGGCGGTGTCGGCGTACTCGTAGGCGACTATGAGATTTGGTCAAGCTCAAGTTCGCGCTGTTGGCCAGCGCCATGCATTGACTCAGGTCTCCCCCACTGCCGCAGGCACTGTCCATGCGCTGTGCCTGCTTGTCGGCGTCACGTGCCATCTCCTCGCGCAACTGTGCGATGTCGCAGGTCCCGCCCGTGCCGCTGGAGCAGGCTCGCAAGTCGCTCATCAGCTTGGCCGAGCCGCGCAAGCTCAACGCATTGTTTGCGGCAGCGTTGGCGCCTGCAGCAGCAGCAATGTTGATCTCGGCAGCGTCCAGTCCGGCGAACGCGCCGGCAATGCCGGCGAACATCTGAGCCATTTCGACAGCACCAGGTCTGAGATTGTCGAACTCGTCGCGCCCGTACGCGTTGCCGCTGATTTCTCCAATCACCGCGCCGATCGCGCCGGCGCCGCAACCGGACGAGTTGTCCGCTTTGCCGGCGCCAACAGCGCAACCGGCAATGGCATGGGCAATCTTGTTGGTGAAGTCATGCAACGTGCCAATGGCGGTGAGGGTTCCGATCGCATTGGCAGTTTGGGCCGCCACCGTGTCGAGCAGCGCGTTCTTTAAGCCCTGCTTCAGGTTCTCCTCGGCTGCCGCCATTGATGGCCGTGCCAATCACGGCTCTCGCCGCGCCGGCGGTAAGGTTCTGGCCCAGCTGGGTCATGAAGCCCTGCGCACCACCGCCGGCCGTCGGCAAGCCGGTCGGATCGAGGTTCAGCCCGCCCAGCGCCCCGCCCGTGACGATGGCCGTCAGCAGGTTCTTGACGCTGGCGCTCGATCCCAGATCGTTCAGCGTCGCGCCAATGTCGAACTGGTTGTTGATCAGCGCCACGGCCGCCTGGCTGGCCAGTGCCGCGAGGCCGGCGGTGACGGCGCCTCCAACGACGGCGCCGACGGTGCTGCCCGCCGCGAAGACCGCCCCCTCCACCACGATCCCCTGCCCCGTGGCCACAGCTGCAGCCTCGCCCGCAGTGGCGCCGGCGCCCGATGCCGCCCCGGCCGTGAAGTACGCCACCACCAGCGTCACGATGGCCGCCCCCTCGGGCGTGAGCCCCTGCTGCTCATGGTTCCAGTTCTTGTGCGCCTCCTAGACCTTGACCCAGTCGATCTTGCCTTGCAGCTTCGGATCGTTGTTGAGTTGCTCCACCCAGCCCATGCCCGGCTGCTTGGCGAGCTGTTCGACGCTGTCCCTTGCCCCGATTCCCGCCTGCACGTGGTTGGCATTGACCGCCAGGTTGACAGCGTTGAACTGGTTGTAGTGGGTGGTCTGGTCCTGCGTGCCCTTGTCCTTGGTTTTCTGGTAGCCGAGGTCGCGCCCCTGGCTGGTTTCGCTCTGGCTGTGCTCGGTGGTCTGCGTGCCCAGGAGCAGGGTGTCGGCGTTGAGCGTGAGGGCGCCCGACGCATTCACCGTGGTGCCGAACATGGCGAGCGTGTCGGCAGCGCTGATGGTCACGTTGGTGCCATTCAGCGTGGTGCGCGTGAGCGTGCTGTCCTGGATCTCGGTGGTGATGGTTCGCTTGGCGTTGATGCCGGTGCTCGGGTCGTGCCAGATGAACTGGTTGGCTGTCAGGCCCTTGCCGCCGGTGCTGCTGGTGCCGGTGACCGAACTGGTGTTGGTGGCAGCCTGGATGTAGACTTGGCCGCCGTTGATGGCGATGTCCTTGGCGGCATCGACCTGCACGCCCACCATGTTCACGGTGCCGCCCTGCAGCAGCACGCCGCCCTGGCTGCTGGTGACGGTGCTGGCCGAAGCGGTGTCGGATTGCAGTTCGATGCCGGTCTTGCTCGTCTTGGAGAAGGGCAAGACGGGGGTGATCGGCGCGCCCACCGCCATCCCCAGCAAGCCGCTCACGCGGCCATCGAGTTGTTGCTGCTGATGCCCATGCCCACGACGGCCGTGGACTCGCGCACCGTCCCCAGGTTGATGTCGTTCTTCGCGCTGATCGAGGTGAAGCCGCCCGGCCCCTTGTTCTCGAGGATGGCGCCGATCAAATGGCAAGCACTCGGACGCGTGTCAGCTTCGCATCCAAAAAAAGGATGTCGCACTGCATCAGATCAGTTTTAGGATTTGAAGATCGCGCTGGAACAGTTCCGCTTCGTCCTCGGGAACTTCAAGAAGAAGCGCCCTCAAACCATGTTTGGCAAGCTGCTCCGTAATAACTTGACGCGCGCTTACTTCCCAGTCGGGATGCCACCCCCCTGATAGCACCAAGAGAATTACTCGCCACATCAAGTCCTCTACAGGCCGCTCAAACCCGTCCTCGAACGTGTGGGACACGTAGGCCAAAATCTGTTCATGCGGCCATCCCTTCATTGCAGCAAGATCTCTGCAACCGTCGTAGTAGGACTCCAGTGCCCACAACTTCAAAGTCTCATATGTCACTCGTTCTTCATGCAGCATATCAACCGCCTCTCCTTGTTGGCGGCACAACTTTGCCACCGTTATCCAACACGTTGATCTTGATGTTCGGGTACTTGGCTTCAAACTGTTGAATCACATTTGAACAACTCACGCACGGAGCGCGTTCAGTCAACAGATTGATCGTTCCAGTCGCTGAAGTGTTGTCCCTCAACTGTGCAGCGATGTTATTCAAAATCTTGGCCTCGGAATCAACGGCCCGATTGAGCATCAGTGGAGGATTGCTACCCGTCGGGACGACCGAACTAGGAAAAGTCTCTGGAATCTGACCAACGAAGCCCAACGCCCTCTGATCAGAAGTCGGATTCGTGATTCGACTGGAGGCTGCCATAGTCGGCTGAATACCTGGAATATCGATCTGTGCGACGCCCACATTGCCTCCAGTTCTCGCGCTCCCCGTCAACGTTCCCCGCAAATCTCCAATCTGCTGCGTCAATATGGATTGGGTGTCTGCCAAGCTGAGCGGCACCGCTCCTGCTGACAAGTAAGGCCCCGCCGCGAGTGCACCGGCACGAATAGCTCCAGCCAACCCCATGGTTGCCGCTCCCAACGCCCCTTGCGCCGATGCCGAGTTGCCCACAGCCCAACCCATGGCGATCCTGCTCAGCGGCCCCTCTCCAGGATTGTTGGGCTCACTGCCGCCAACGATGCGCCCGCGCATCCAGTCGGCTACCTCCGTGAGATCGCCCACCGTCATGTTGGGCACCGAGCTCTGTATAAAGTTGGTGCGGTAGGCGTCATAGATTTGTACCGCTGTGTACTTGCCGTCCGAGGCGTCCGACTGCTGGCGGGACCAGTTCCAGATGTCGTCGTCGTTGGGCATGAAGCTGGTAGCGGCATTCTTGAAGTCCTCACGCACTCCGTTGCACAGCGTGCTGCTGCTTCCAGCACAAGCGTTCAAGGCTTCATTTGTCTCCTTGTCTTGCTGAAGCAACGTCGCCAACTGCTCCCGCTGAGCAGGGGTGCATTGCGTCTTACATGCTTCAGTCAGTTGGCGCGCCTTGACCGCGTCCGGATGGTTCAGGAAGTTATTCGCCGCCGCATTGCTACCCGCCTGGCTGCCGATATTGATCTGGCTTGCATCTCCGCCCGCGATGGCAACTGCGAGGCCACTCATGAGCCCGGCGAATTGCACCGTGTCGGCCTGTCGCCCGTAGGCCTCGGCCGCGATCTCACCGATCGCTGCACCGAGCGCGCCCGCCCCACATCCGCTCGCGCTATCGGCCTTGGCTGCCCCAACTGCACACCCCGCGATTGCGTGGGCCACCTTGTTGGCAAAGCCGTCGAGGTTGTCGCCGATCGCGTTGGCACCTTGAGCAGCGATGGTGTCCAGGATCGCTGACTTGAGCCCCTCCTTCAGGTTCTCCTCGAGGCTGCCGCCGTTGATGGCCGTGCCAATCACGGCTCTCGCCGCGCCGGCGGTAAGGTTCTGGCCCAGCTGGGTCATGAAGCCCTGCGCACCACCGCCGGCCGTCGGCAAGCCGGTCGGATCGAGGTTCAGCCCGCCCAGCGCCCCGCCCGTGACGATGGCCGTCAGCAGGTTCTTGACGCTGGCGCTCGATCCCAGATCGTTCAGCGTCGCGCCAATGTCGAACTGGTTGTTGATCAGCGCCACGGCCGCCTGGCTGGCCAGTGCCGCGAGGCCGGCGGTGACGGCGCCTCCAACGACGGCGCCGACGGTGCTGCCCGCCGCGAAGACCGCCCCCTCCACCACGATCCCCTGCCCCGTGGCCACAGCTGCAGCCTCGCCCGCAGTGGCGCCGGCGCCCGATGCCGCCCCGGCCGTGAAGTACGCCACCACCAGCGTCACGATGGCCGCCCCCTCGGGCGTGAGCCCCTGCTGCTCATGGTTCCAGTTCTTGTGCGCCTCCTCGACCTTGACCCAGTCGATCTTGCCTTGCAGCTTCGGATCGTTGTTGAGTTGCTCCACCCAGCCCATGCCCGGCTGCTTGGCGAGCTGTTCGACGCTGTCCCTTGCCCCGATTCCCGCCTGCACGTGGTTGGCATTGACCGCCAGGTTGACAGCGTTGAACTGGTTGTAGTGGGTGGTCTGGTCCTGCGTGCCCTTGTCCTTGGTTTTCTGGTAGCCGAGGTCGCGCCCCTGGCTGGTTTCGCTCTGGCTGTGCTCGGTGGTCTGCGTGCCCAGGAGCAGGGTGTCGGCGTTGAGCGTGAGGGCGCCCGACGCATTCACCGTGGTGCCGAACATGGCGAGCGTGTCGGCAGCGCTGATGGTCACGTTGGTGCCATTCAGCGTGGTGCGCGTGAGCGTGCTGTCCTGGATCTCGGTGGTGATGGTTCGCTTGGCGTTGATGCCGGTGCTCGGGTCGTGCCAGATGAACTGGTTGGCTGTCAGGCCCTTGCCGCCGGTGCTGCTGGTGCCGGTGACCGAACTGGTGTTGGTGGCAGCCTGGATGTAGACTTGGCCGCCGTTGATGGCGATGTCCTTGGCGGCATCGACCTGCACGCCCACCATGTTCACGGTGCCGCCCTGCAGCAGCACGCCGCCCTGGCTGCTGGTGACGGTGCTGGCCGAAGCGGTGTCGGATTGCAGTTCGATGCCGGTCTTGCTCGTCTTGGAGAAGGGCAAGACGGGGGTGATCGGCGCGCCCACCGCCATCCCCAGCAAGCCGCTCACGCCGCTGGTCTTGCGGTCCTGTTCGGCCGAGGAATAGGTGGTGTTGCGCCCCTCGACGATGCCGAGGTTCCGGCCGGCATCGATCATCACGCCCTGCGTGCCGCTGATGTGCGAGCCTTCGATGTATATGTCGTTCTTGGCACCCAGCGAAACGAGGCCGCCTGAGAAGCTGCTGCCGACGCTGGTGCTGCTGGCGAACTCGCTGCTGAGCTTGTTGTCGGTGCTGCGCGTCACGCCCTTGTCGGTCCACTGCGCCGAGAAGCTGCCGGAGGTTTGCGTCTGGCCTGATGCGATGTTGATGTCGCGCTCGGCATGCACGGTCAGCAGGCCGTTGCCGGCATCCACGGTGGCCTGACGCGCATTGACGTCGCGCCCCGCATTCAGGATCGTGGTGCCGTTGCTGGCGATGGTGGTTCCGAGTTCGCGCGACGAGGACGCGGTCATCGAGTTGTTGCTGCCGATGCCCACGCCCACGACGGTGGTGGACTCGCGCACGGTCCCCAGGTTGATGTCGTTCTTGGCGGTGATCGACGTGTAGCCGCCCGGCCCCTTGTTTTCCAGGATGGCGCCGATCAGGTTCACGTCATGGCCCGCGCTGGCCACCAGGGTGCCGCCGGGGTTGGTGACGTACAGGCCCGCCACGCGATCGATGCTGGTGGTGCTGTTCAGCCCGACGCTGTTGGTGGTGGTCGTGGTGCGGACATTGATGTCGCGCCCGGCCTTGAGCGACAAGCTGTCGCGCGCATCGATCGTCCCGCCGATGTTGTTCAGGTCGTTGACGGCTTCCAGGGCGACATTGCCGCCGCTGATGCGCCCGCCCAGGTTGTTGATGTTGTCGGCGTTGATGGCGACCAGGGTGCGGCCGGCGATGGTGCCGGTATTGGCCACGTCACCGTTGCTCTTGATCTTGACGGCGTCGGCGCTCAGAAGCGCCCCCGAGCCATCGATGTCCCCCGGGCGCACGCGCACGTAGACCTGCGGCACCAACACCTGCTGCGTGCTGCCGTCGGGCAGGGTCACGGTCTGCTCGACCAGCCAGACGATGTCGCTAGTGAGCTGCGCCATCTGCGCGGCCGTGAGGGCGATGCCGGGCTTCAGGCCGTATTCCTTGGCGAAGGTGGCCCCGGCATTCATCAGCGCGGTGTACTGCTCCTCGTCCGAGTAGAAGCCGTCGAGATAGCGGTAGCCGGTGAGCTGAGCGACCTGCTCGCGGATGAGCTTCTGCTCATAGAAGCCGTCGCCCAGGCGCTTCTGGAGGTAGTTGGGGTCCATGCCCAGCGCATTGAGCAGGTAGTCGCTGGACAGCCATTGCCTGTAGTTCGCGAAGCGCGGGTCGGTCTCGACCAGGTAGCCGCCGGGCCCCGCATGGATGCCGAACAGGCTCGCGCTCGGGATGGTGGTGTTCGGCGTGCTGGTGCGCACCACCATCGGGATGTTCCGACTGCTGCCGGTGCTGTTGGCGCCGCCTGCACCAGCCGCCGCATCGGCACCAGTGCCCGAGGTCTTGACGACCGCGCCGACGTTGGCCGGGACTTCGACGATCGCGCCGGGGCGTGTGCCGCCGTTCACGTCACCGGTGCCGCCCGCATTGGCGTTCACCGCCGCGCTCGCCGCTGAACCGGGTGCAGCGCCGCTGGTCGCGAGGTAGTTGGACTCGTAGCGGAAGCTGCCGACGTTCACGGTGCCGGAGGAAGTCGTCGGACCCACCAAAGTGAAGTTGTTGGGTCCCGTCCCCGGCTTGCTGGCCATGTAGCCGGTGACGAGCGTGGTGACAGTGGAGGTTTGAGTGCCCTGCGTGGCTTCGTTCTTGGAGCCCGCGGCGGTGATGGTGCCTCCGGCGAGCACCTGGCTGTCCCGGTTGTGGAGAAAGCCGTTGATGTCGATGTTGCCGCCAGCCACCAGGCGCGCCGGGTCGGTATGCGTGGCGTAGTCGGTGGTGGCGTCGATGGTGTCGTCCCAGATGCCCCACCCCGAGCCCACGACGACGACGGAGCCGTCGGCGTTGCGATGGAACACAAAGCGGCTGGCATCATCGCCCCAGGTGTCGCTGCGGTCCCAGAACTTGCCGTCCATGGTGGCAAGCCGGGAGGTGGTCGAATGCGTGGTCTGCTGCCCCACCTGCAGATGGGTGTCCCAATTGTTGACGGTGCCCATGGCGATGGCCATGTTGCCCAGCGATTCGATGGTGGCGCTGTGGTTGTTGAGCGTGGCGCCCTGGCCCGTGGCGTAGCGGTTGGCATCCAGGGCGCCGCCGATGAACATGTCGCCGGCGCTGAAGATCAGCGCATGCTCGCGGTTGTTGATGGTGCTGGCCCCGATATCGAGACTTGACCGCGCGGCGATGGTGGCGGCTTTGGTCACGCCGTTGACGGTTTCGGCATCGTTGTTGAGCGTGCCAGCGGCAATGGAGATGGCATCGCCGTAGATGCGGCCGCTGCCCACGTTGTTGACGGTCCCGGCGTTGATCTGCGTAGCGCCGTTGCTGTCGATCAGCCCGCGGTTGGTCAGCGTGCCACCAGCGTTGACAATCGTGTTCTTACCCGACATCTCCGCGCCGGCCGTGTTCTCGACGTTGTTGCCGCCAACGGTGAGGGTCTCGCCTGCGAGCAGCTTGCCGTTGTTGGTGAAGTTGCCGGTGGTCGTGTAGCTCAGGCTGCCGTTGGCCGCGACTTCGGCGTTGTTCACGGCGTCTTGCGTGAGCGCAATGCTCAGATCCTTGCCCGAGACGGCCTGGCCGTCGCCGCTGAAGGTGGCGGCGTCGATCTGCAGGTTCTTGTCCGCGACCAGCTTGCCGTTGGTATTGGTGAGACTCAAGGTCTTGGCGGCCGGGTTGGCCGCGTTCGGATCGACGATGCGCAGGGCATTTCCGGCGGAAATCAGGCCCCAGTTGTTGTCGACGCCGCCCGAGGTGGTGATGGTGGTGTCGTCGTCGGCCCGGATGGCACCCACGTTGTTGATCAGCGTGCCGGTACTGATGCTGACATTTTTCCCTTCGATTCCCCTGTCCGTGCTCAGCGTGTTGGCGTTGGCGAGCGTGCCGGCGTTCAGGGTGGTGGTGCCCAGCGAACGGATCAGCGCACCGGTGTTGTCGATGGCCCCTGCGTCGATGCGCAGGTCGCCCGCCGCCTGCATCTGACCACCGCGGTTGTCGTAGCCGGCGCCGTGGGTGTCGATGCTGACACTGCCTTGGCCCAGCACGATGCCGCCGCCTGCGTTGGTCACTGCCCCGGTATGGGCGACCAGCGCATCCTTGGCACCGATGAAGCCCGCCGTGTTGTCCAAGGCGCCGCTCGCGAGCGTCAGCGTGCCGCTGCTGGTGATGCCGCCCTGCCCCGTTGCGTAACCCGCCGCGTTGGTGTTCGTGAGCGCCTGGCCGTGCGTGTCGATGGTCATCGCGCCGCCCGACTGGACCAGGCCGGCGTTGTTGTTCAATGCGCCCGACCGCACATCGACCATGCCCGTGGCGGCGATCGTGCCCAGCGCGTTGGTCAACGCCTGGCCATGCGTGTCGACGCTCAGGCTGTTGCCGAACACCTTGCCGGCGCTGTTGTCCAGGCCGGCGTTGCTCAGGATTGCAGCGCCGCCGGCTTGCAGGTTGCCGCCCGCATTGGTGGTGGCGCCCGAGGTCGCGACCTGAAGCTGGCCCGTGACCGCCGCGACGGCGCCGCCGTTGTTGTTGTTCAGGCTGCCGGCGTTGAGCGTGGTGTTGCCGTTGGCGGCGATGGTGCCGGCCTGGTTGCTGGTGGCGCCGTTCGTCGTCGTGCTGCTCAGGTCGCCCACCGCGATGATGCGCCCGTCGTCGTTGTTCAGGCTGCCGGCATTCAGCGCGACATCGCCGCCGGCGCCGATCCCGCCCTTGCTGCTGTTGTCCAGCATGGCGCCGACCGTCAGGCCCAGATTCGAAGCCTCGGCCGCTCTGATCGTGCCGCCCTGGTTGCTCAGGCTGCCCGCGGCGACGGTGGTGTGGCCGTTGCTGGCGATGGTGCCGGCGTAGTTGTTCAACGCACCCACCACGCTGATGCGCGTATCGCCCGACTCCGCCTGGACGATCTTGCCGCCCTGGTTGCTCAAGGCGCCGGCATCGATGGTGATCTGCTTGGCGTAGGTGTTGCCGCCGTCCTGGTTGAAGGCGCCCGCAAGGTTGACGAACAGCGCCCCGTTGCCGGTGATCTGGCCGTTGGCGCCGCTGTAGCTGCCGCCGCCAATGCTCAGGCTGCCGCTGCCCGCGTGCTCGATCTTGCCGCCGGTGTTGGTGATGCTGGCTGCTTGCAGCGTGAGGTCCTGGCCATTGGTGGCGATGCGACTGCCGGTGTTGTCGATGGCGCCTGAGGTAGCGATGGCGGTCGCGCCGGTGCCGGTCTGGACGATCTCGCCACCATGGGTGTTGGCGATGTTCGAAGCGCGGAGGTCGAGCTGGCCCGCATTGAGGGTGCCGGCATCGTTCACCAGCGCCTGGCCAGGCCGCGCGTTGGCGCTCACGCTCAGCGTGCCAGGCGTGACGACCGCCGCGTTGCTCGTGGCGACATTGCCCTGCGTCGCGGTCAGTGCGATGTTCGCCGCACTGGTGGTGCTGGAGGACAGGTCCATGCTCGCGCCCTGCAGCACGGCATCGCCGGCGGCGAGGTGGGTGCCTGTGGCCACCAGCGCGCCGGTGGTCGTCACGCGCAGATCGCCGATGCTGCCGAGCTTGCCATCGGCCTGGATGCCGGCGCCCAATACCGCCTCTCCTGAGCTTGTCGAAGGGCTTTGCAGGCTGCCGGCGGTGATCGCAGTGTTGCGCCCGGCCGTGATGCTGCCGTCGTTGACGAGTGCATCAGCCACATCGATCGTGGTGTCGTTGCTGCCGCGCAGGCTGCCGCTGTTGCTCAGGCTCCCCGCCTGGACCGACAGGTCCGTGGCCGCGCCGATCGTGCCCTCGGCATTGAGCAGTTGATTCGTCACCGTGAGCCGGGTGCCGGCAGTGGCCGACTGGATGCTGCCCTTGCTGTTGGTGAGCGACTGCGCGCCGACGGTGATGCCCTGGTTGGCCAGCAGGGTGCCGGCAGTATTGTTGAGGGCGCCGCTTGCATTGGCCGTCAAGCTGCCCGCGGCGGAGACGGTGCCGCGCGTGTTGTCGAGCGAGCCGCCGGCGCCCAAGCTCGCATCGCCGTTGCTCTCGAGCTTGCCGTCCTGGTTGACCAGGTCGCCGGTGGCGACGATGTTCAGGCTGCCGGCGCGCAGGCTCCCGCCGGTGTTGTCGAAGTGGTCGACGTGGGCGCTGAAGTTGTTCGCAACGTTGACCGTGCCGCCCACGTTGCTGAAGCGCGGGCCGCTCGCGGCCAGGCTGGTCGTCGCGAGCGAGCCGCCGTTGTTGTTGACCTGCGGGGTCTGCAGCGTGATCGGGCCGCCCGCGTAGATGCGCCCGCCGTCATTGAGGATGGCGCCGGCGGCGGTGAGGCTGCCGGGGGCGGGAGGGACATAGGGTTGCGAAGGCGCGGTGCCGCCGCTGCCGCCGGTGCCGGTGCCTCCCCCATCGCCCGTGGCCGGCTGGCCGGGGTCCGTGGTGCCGCCGGTGCCTGTTCCGCCTGTGCCCGCGCCGGGGCTGGGTTGCGAAGGCGCTTCGGGAATCGGCTCCGCGCCGATCACGCCGCCCGCGGTGTTGCTCAAGCTCGGCGCCGCCACCGTCAGGCCGACGCTGCTGGTCTGGCGGATGGTGCCGCCGCGGTTGTCGATGTCGCCGCCCGCGCTCGTGAGCTCGACTCTCGGGCCTTCGAGCGTGCCGCCTGCATTGCCGAGCGTGCCCTGTGTGGCGATCCTGAGTTCGCCGCCGCTGGCGATGCGGCCGCTGTTGGCCAGGCTGTCGGCATTCAGATTGGCACCGGCCGTGGCCTGCAGGGTGCCGATGTTCTCCAGCCGTCCGGCCGCGGTGACGACGAGCTGACCGGCACCGGCCAGCGTGCCCGCACCGTTCGCGGCCTGGATGGTGCCGGCATTGCGAGCACCCAGCCCGGCCTCGGTGCCGATCAAGGTGATCTTGCCGGCATACATGCCGCCGAGCTGCGCGACGTCGAGCGCAAAGGTGGGCGTGGGGCCAGTGCCCGTGGTCGGGCTGATCTGGCCGTGGTCGGCCGAGACCTGGTTGGCCCCGGTCACCACCTTGAGCTCGTTGGCCCAGATCCCGGCATTGACCTGCACGGCCCGCGCGAGGATCGCCGAGTAGTCGGTGCGGCTCAGGTCGAGCCCGGCGCCATCGATGCTGATGGTGCCGCCGCGCACCACGAAGCTGTCGAGGCCGCCGGCTGCATTGAACTGCGGGATCCCCGTCGTGAGCGTGGCTCTCGAAGCATTGATGAAGCCGCCGCCATCGACCGCGATGCCGGCAGGGTTGGCGATGATCACCTCGGCCCGCTGGCCGCCGACCTCCACGTAGCCGCGCAGCTGCGTCGGGTTGCCGCTCGTGATCTCGTTGAGGATGATGCGCGCGGGCCCTGTCGCGAGGTAGGGATTGCCTTGAACGAAGCCGCCCAATTGCGTCTGCACATCAGTGCGGCTGTTGTTGAGGATGGCGCCGTTGCGCTGGACGTCGAACTGGTTGAAGAGGTTGCGCGAGACGCCCGCCGCCGAGGGGGTCTGTATGTTGACCAGGGGTACGCCATTGGGCGCCAGCAGCACCGTGGGCCGGAGGTTGGGCGCCACGCCCGGTGCACCGACGATCTGCGCGGGCGCCGGTGAAACGGCGAGCAAGCCGGCCAGCGCAGTCGCCACCACGCCCGAGGTCGCCCCCGTCGCCTTGCCCGCGCTCATGGCCGTCTCCTGCACGGCCATGCGCATGCCGCGCGCGGCGCTAAAGACGATGCGGTGCAAATGCTTGTTCATTCTTCTTTCCTTGCCAGCTCACAAACTGAAGTTCAGGTTGAATCCCGCGGTGGTCCTGGCCGTGCGGTAGCCCTCGGGCTTGCTGATCGGCGCGCCGACGAAGAGGTCGTAGTTCAGGCCCTTCACGGCGCCGCGCAGGCCGATTACGCCGCCGCTCAGGTGCCGGCCCGCCAGCTGCTCGGTCGACAGGCCGCCCACGCGCCCGTAGTCGATGCCGACGTAGAGCTCGGCACCGCTCGCGCCCAGCGCCCAGCCGATGTCATTGCGCAGCAGCCAGCCGCGCTCGCCCATCAGGCTGGCCTCGCCGTCGAAGCCGCGCACGGTGTAGCGCCCGCCGATCGAGAAGCGGTCCTGCGGCGTGAGCGGCGTGCGGTTCCACTGGCCGCGCCACAGGCCCGCGTAGCGCAGCTTCTGCGCGCCGAGCTCGAAGGGCAGGTTCAAGCCCAGTTCGGCACTGAGGAGCCTGAAGCGCGAGGTGCCTTCGCCGAAGGCTTCTTCGGGCGCCGGCAGCGCGCCGAAGGCACCGGTGCCGCGGCGATACGCAAGGTTGGCGTCGAGTGTGGCCTGGCCGATGAACTCGCGGTGCGCGAGGCCCAGCTCCCAGCCGCCGGTCACGCGCCGCTGCACCTCGATCTCGGTGTCGTTGATGAAGTTGCGCGCGCTGCGCCGGAAGCCGCGCAGGCCGAGCGTGGTCTTGCGGCGCTGGTCGCGGTAGATCAGGCGCGAGAGCTTGAGCTCGGCATTGCCCGACTCGCCGGCATAGACGTAGTCCTGGTCGGCGCCCTGCACGGTCTGGTGGTAGCGGTTCTGCGAGGCGGTGGCGCCGAAGAGCCAGTAGCCGTAGGGCACCGAGTAGTGCACGGTCTGCCCGCTGGTGCCCTGGCCGCTGTGGTTGAAGGCGTCGTGGTTCGCGCTGACGTAGAAGAGGTCGTTGAGTCCGAGCGGGTTGTCCCACGCGACGGTGGCGCCCGCCTGCGTCTTGCCGGTGGCCTTGGTGCCGCCGTCGTCCAGGCTCAGCGTGGTGCGCAACCGGAAGCGCTGGCTGTACTTGACGACCAGGTCGCTGTCGCCGGGGCGCGCGCCCTCGGCCTTGGAGGGCTCGATCTGGATGTCGGCCTCGGCGGTGGGTGCGCGCTTGAGGTTCTCCAGGCCCTGCTCGATGTCGCGCAGGTTGAGCGGCTCGCCGGGCCGCGCCGGGATCGCGTTGTGGAGGCTGGTGCGCGCATCGCTGCCGGAGGCTTTGCGGATGGCGGCGATGCGCCCGGGGATCAGCGTGAGCGTCAGCGTGCCCTGGCTCAGGTCCTGCGGCGCCGCGAGCACGCGGGTGGTGACGTAGCCGCGCGCGACGGCGGCCTGCTGCAGCCGGGTCAGGACGATGTTGACGCCCTCGGTGCCGAGGCAGCGGCCCAGCGGGTCGTCGCTGCCGTCTTCACCGGCGGCGGACGAGAGGATGCCCTGGAAGTCTTCGGCGAGCTCGCCGTCGAGCACGATGCGTTCGACGCGAAAGCACGGGCTCTCGTCCTTGGCCAGGCGCCGGGTTTCGGGCGGCGCCGCGGGCTGCAGGCGGCTGTCGACCGCGCGTTCCTGTTGCTGGCGCAGCGCGCGTTCGCGTTCCTGCTGGCGCTGTTCCTCGACGAAAGGATTGGGCGCCGAAGGCAGCGGCGCGGTCTGCGCCTGCGCCATTGCCGCTGCGGTGCCCAGCACCGCCAGCGTCCATGCATTGCGCCGCAAAAAAACGGCGCGCGTTTTCTCATGGGCCCGTGGCCCTCGACCTCCCCTGAATACCATCGCTGGCCCCGACCTTCTTGCTTCTTGTTGAGGCGCGCATTCTGGCGGCCAGGGTCGAGGCTTCAAGCTGCGCGCAAAGAATCTGCGCGCTTTCGTGACCGAATGCGCAGCGGCGGGACTGCGAGCGAAATTTCGCTTAAGCCGTTCGTGTTATTGGACCACTTGGCTGCGCGCTGTCTGCGAGGCGTCCACAAGCCGGCGGACGCCATCAGCGCCCGGACCGTCTCCTTGCTGAGGATGTCCCCATGGCATTCACAAAGCTTCTCTGCCGCAAGCGTCGGGCCGAAGTCTACATAGCGTTGGCGGATGATCGAGATCGCACGCTCGGCGCCTGGCGCCAGCTGATGTTGCTGGCACGCCCACGCTTGCGTGAGACCAGGCCAGAAGGTCCTTCGGCCACGCGGCGCAGATCATGTGAGACTGCTCGGGAAGGCCGCGGCGTGATCAATCCTGCCGGCGTCAATGGGACGCCGCCACTCTGCCCTGCTCCGCCGCATCGACTCATGCTCGCTTCGAGATCGATTCTTGTGGAGCTTGCGAAAGTCGGATGCGGATGCGCACAGTTCGAAGACCGGCGCCATTCCCGAGCCCGATGCTAGTGGTAGTCATCTTCGCGCTGGTGGCGGATCGCAGCAACCACGACCTCGCGGTCGCTGATGACTCGAAACAACGCTACATATCCCGAGGCCCCGAATGGAATAACCAGTTCGCGTTCGAGCCGGTCAGTGTCGGCAATGCGGCAAGTGAACGGATTCGTTGTCAGAATTCGGAACTCTGTCCGGATGGCCTCTACTGCACGACGCGGCAGATCGAAGTCTCCATGCTGTAGAGCGGACTCGACGAGAAAGTCCTCAAGGCGCAGCAGATCCTCAAGGGCCTCATGCGTCAGGGAGACCGTGTAAGTCACGAACGTGCGGTTCCGCCGCGCTTCTCCTGCACGAGCTGCGAAATGCGCGCATCGAGGCGCGCTTGCATCGCTTCGAGCGCGTCCTTGGCCGAGTAGTACTCGCCGCTCTTTCTTGCTCGCTTCAATGAATCGCGGCCACGCGCAAGGAACTCTTGCTGAGATTTGCGGCGCTGTGCAGCCTGCACAGCCGCGTTCTCCACGAACTGCGACAGAGTTTCACCCTGGCGTAGCACGCTTTCGATTTCATCGCGCACGGATGGTTCGACACGAACAGGAGGCAGCTGGGCGGTCTTCATAAAGGCCATTGTAGCGCAATTGCTATGCGCCTAGTTTCATTTGTCACGAGAACCGCGACGGGCGGCGCAAGCGCCTCCCCTCTGGTATGGCTATCGATAAAAACCCCGACTTATCGATGGTAAAGGAAGCCGACGTGTTCGAGGCCGCGGATGCGCTGCTGGCCGAAGGCAAGCGGCCGACCATCGAGCGCGTGCGCTTAAAGATCGGTCGCGGCTCGCCCAATACCGTCAGCCCCATGCTCGAGCGCTGGTTTGCGACGCTCGGCGAACGACTGGTGGGTTCGACGTCCCATAGGCCGGCTGGCAACGATCCGGATGGCATGCCGGTGGGGGTGCGCAATGCCGCTCGACTGCTTTGGGAAACGGCGCGCCGGGAGGCCGAGGAGGTTCAGCGGCCGTGTTGGCACCGCTTTTATCAATGGTGATCTTTTCGGGGACACCGTGCAGACCGATGGCCTGCTCGAAAAAGCATCGTGCGGCTGCGTGATCTCGCTTGGCACGAGCAGGAGGTCGATCGTTTCGCCGTCGCGATCGACGGCCCGGTACAGGTACTTCCACTGTCCAGCGACCTTGATGTAGGTTTCATCCATCCGCCAGCTCGCGCCCACCGGACGTTTGAATCGGCGAAACACCGCCGCGAGCACCGGCAGAATCTTGATCGACCAGCGATGAACCGTCGCGTGATCGACGAGCACGCCGCGCTCGCCCATCATCTCTCGATATGACGAGGGCTCAACGGGGAGGCCGCATACCACCGGACGCAGACCAGCATCACCTCCAGCGGGTAATGCATCCGCTTGATCGCCTTGCGCAGCGCTTCGATCATCACCAATATCCCGCCGTCCGTCTCGGCTCAGCGTATCAGCACCGGCTTATCGCGACAGAACCGTGTCAAGTGCCCTGTAGACCGTTGCCCTCGTTGATCAGCAGGCCCTTGCCGACGGCATAGCGATAGATCCACTTCAATGCAACCGTCTCTGCGAGGCTCTCGGCTGCGTCCTCCGCAGCGCGGAGCTCCTCGGCCAGGCTCATCACGCGGTGGCGGGCAAGGCTATGGACGGTGCCCTCGAGGTTGGGGCCCAAGGCGGCAAGCTGATCTTTGGCGCGAACCAGATCAGCACGAATGACGGTGACGGGGCGACGATCGTCTTCCATGTCGTTCTCCTTGTCTGACACTGAGTTGCAGCAACCTCAGATTGAGTTCTGTTTGATTGACAAAATGGCTCTCGCTTCGTCTTGAGCTGGCGGGCGGCAACGTCGGGCACTTCTCTGCCGAGCGACTTCGGTCGGTCTGCACGAGCTCATTTCGTGGGCAAGAGGCCACCACCACTAACAGAGAGGCGGCGTTGGACGATCGCCCCATGACATCGATCTCCAATCGGCTTCTCGTCGATGCCGTGCTCTGCGTCGAGCGCATGGCTTTCAAGGAGCGCGAGCGACTTGCCGAAGAAATCCACGACCGACAGCCCGACCTTTTCTTCTCGGTGCTCGCCCTTCGGCTGCATGGCGCCACCCTTGAGCAAATCGAGATGGTTCTGAATCTGCTACTTGTCTTCTATAAGGCGATGAAAACCAGCGGCAAAGCCTGGCCGGTCATCTCCGAAGTCGTTCAGGAACGTTGCCTGAAGCGCATCTCCGCACGCGTGCGCTTCATCGAGGACCTGACGCCGCAGCAGCAAGCGCAAGCCATTTCGGACTTTATCGCGGACCATCCCGAGCAGCAGTTGCTCGCATACGTCTTCGGCAAGTTCGGGGAGCAGGGCCTTCTGGGGCATCGAATCCGAGACGGAAAAGATGCCTATGCTGGCGGCGCTGAACTTGGTTGAGTGCATCGCGGAGACAGCGCCGAAATCAACCCAGTGAGGCTGCATCTCTACAGAAGGGTGCCAACCGGCCCACGTTGCGGATCACGGAACATGTCCAATTACCAACTCCACCGTATGGTGCTGATCAATGCCGGTTCCAACCAGCACGTTCCCAGCGGGCGGATCACTTCCGTGGACCCGTGCGGCGCGCTGCGGTGCTGGGCGAGAACGGCGTAGGCAAAACAACAACGCTGCGCATCCTTCCGCTGTTCTTCGGCCATCTGTCCAGCCAGATCGTCGCCAGTGGCCACGGCCAGGAGCCCTGGATTCGCTTTGTGGTCCCCACGGACGCCAGCGCGATAGCCTTTGAATACCAGCGCGGCACCGACGCGGAGGAGGACCGACGCCTGGCGGTTATCCGCCGCCGCACAGACGACCACGACTCGCCTTTCTACCGGATCTACCGCTGCGGCTTTCGCAAGGAGCTGTTCGTCCAGGACAGTCGCTTCCTGAGCGATGAGGACACGCAGCTCAAGGCCAACGAGCTGGGAATCGTCACGACCAGCAAGTTGACCACTTCAGAGTACCGCTCGGTGATCCTGCGCACGCCGGCGGCATCCAAGGACAAAGCGCGCCTTCGTGCCTACAGCCTGGACTGTTCCTACGGCTCAAGGGCACTCGACAATCTGGACCGCATCGTCGCGGCCATGGTCAAAGCGAGGTTGCTTTTAGTCCACGGCTCGTGATGCGCCGCCCACAGTACAAGCATTGCCGCGTCACTGCATGCGGCGTATGGTCCACCAATGGCTCGCGAAGAAGCACGAAAGGTGAGCAAGGCGGATGCGAAACATCATTTCGCTTTGGTGCAGCGTGCGCTCGCCGCAGCGGACGACGCACAACGCGACGCGGCGCTTGGCGAAGGCTTCGCGCGCTTCGGCATGGGCTTCGCCTACGCCCTGGGCGAACTCGCCAGGCTCGAGAACACGCCCGGGCCCTACACGGCGCTGAGCGAAGAATCCGGAGCTTTCTTGCTGCGCTGGATCGGCGGCGCTCGCCTCACCAAGCGCGCCGACGACGACGAGCGCCGCGTCGCGGTGGGCGAGGAGATGCTCCTGATGGCGCAGGGCCATGTACGCATCGGCGGCATCGTTGCGCGAGCGATCCTGTCGCTGCCCGAGTCGCACCCTCAGCGCGACCTGCAACGAGCCGAGACTCTCGTGCGCCAACGGCTTGGCGCAGCGCTGAACGAAGACGATCCCTCATCGTTCGTCTCGTCGGTGATCGACTTGCTCGATCATGGCCTTGCTGCCGAGGATGAAGCCGTGTCGCTCTATGAGCAGGCCCGGCAGCGGCTGCCCATCGAAGGCGAGCCGCAGCTGCCGCGTCGCCTGGACGTGGCGTCGCTCAAGTTTCACGCCAAGCTGGCGATCAAGGCGCGCGACGCCGGCGAAGCTGCGCGCCTCAAGGAACAGTCCGCTCTCGCGCGTCAACGCGCCGACGCGATCGGTGCCGAGCGTTCGAGCGACCGTGAGTTGCGCCAGAGCCGTATGCTGCTCGCGATGCTGATTGACGTCGACGAGAGCAACGCGGCAGTCGCGGCGACGGCCTGGGCTGCAGCGCGCAGCGGCGAGTCGGTGCCGGACGACATTGACCGCATCGTCGCGTACCACGAGGGACGCCGGCGCCTCGAACTCGGCGAGCACGAGACCGCGGCGCAGCTCTTCGCACCGCTGATCGATGCGGCGCGCGACGACTATCTCGACGCGCTGCGCGACGCCGATGTACAGGACCGAGGTGAGCATTTCAGCAACCTGGCCACGTATCACGCATTCGCGCTCGGTGCGCTTGGGCGCTGGGACGAGGCCCTGCGTGCGCTGGATGCCGCGCGCAGCCTGCGCCTGCGCCAGCGCGCGTGGTTGCGCACGATCCCGCGCGGGCGAACGCTGCTGCGCCTCGAGCGCGAGCTGCATGCGCACGAGCGCGGCGCGCCGCTTGGTTCGACGGCGACGGCCGCCACTCCCGATCGCGCTGACGCCGGTGACCGCATGCACGGTCAGGTGTCGCGCCACGCACGGGTGTACGAGCGCTACCGCAGGCTGCGGCCGCAGTTCGATGCGTCGGCGCTGGTATCGCCCGGCCTCGCTGAAGTGGCAGCGGCGCTCGTTGAACACGAGGCGGTGCTTTCGATCTGCAGCGGTTTCAGGGGCACCCTTGCGGTGCTGGTGCGCCACGGCGACCGCGAGCAGCCGAGCCGCGCGCAATGGATCAGCGAATGGACCCACGGCTATTGGATGCGTGTGATGGCAGGCGACGAGGCGCGCCCGGGTTGGCTCTTCGCGATGGGCGCGCCGGAGCTCGGCCTCGAACACGCCGCGGTGCTTGATGGCCTGCTCGCCGCGGTCGACGCCGACCTCGGGCGCTGGATTGCGAAGGCCGCGCGCGAGTTCGGCGTGCGCCGGCTGACGATTGTCGCGCACCGCTATCTGCACCTGCTGCCGTTCTGGGCGCTCCCCTCGCTGTCCGAGATCGAGATCGCGAGTGCGCCCAGCCTCGCGCACCTGCTGGCCTCACGTGCGCCGCGTCCGCCGAGCTCACGCCGCGCGGTGATCGTCGAGAACCCGACCGGCGATCTGCCGCTCGCCGCCGCCGAAAGCGCAGCTGTGCAGAGCGCCTTGTGCGGCGCCGCCTTTGCCGTCGAACGCTTCGCGCACGAGCGCGCCACCGAAGCGCTCGTGGCACCCGCATTGCGCCGTGCGGGCGTGTTGCACTTCTGTGGACACGGGCGATCGGAACCCGACCGCGACCGGGCATCGGCTTTGCTGATGCACGCGGGCGCCGGCGCGCTGGGATTGCCCGGCGGCGACCCGCTCGGCGTGCTGGCCGCGGCCGCCGAGGCATGGGAGGAGCAAGGGGACGGCCGGCGTCACACCCACATCGACGGGCGCGGCCGCCTTCATGAGATCCTGCGCGACGATGGCACGCCGCTCGAGCGCAGGCTCGAATTCAGCGTTACCGGCACGTTGTGGACGTCGTACCGCGACGGCGCGCCGCTGCGCAGTGCCGAGCTCTGGTCGGCGGGCGACATCGGCGTCGGCACGCGCTTGAATCGGCTCGGTGTGGCCTTTCTCTCCGCCTGTGAAACCGGCTCCGGCGGCTTCGAGCCGGTGATCGACGAATACGGCGGCTTGCCCGCGGCCCTTTTGCTGGCCGGTGTGGGCGCGGTGGTGTGCAGTTTGTGGCCGGTGCCCGAGTCGCTCACGCTGCTCGCCGCCGACCTGTTCTACCGCCGGCTCGCGGCGTCGGGCGACGCGTTCGACGTCGTGACCGCATTGCGCGAGAGCGCCGGCGCTTTGCGCGAGATGCCGCGCGACGAGGCACGCGCGCGGTTCTTGGCAATGCACGAACAGCGCCTGCAGCCGGCAGCGCGCTTCATGCTCGAGGCGGCCGCGACCCGCTTGCAAGGCGGGCCCGAGCGCCCTTACGCTCACCCGGTGCACTGGGCCGCCTTTTTCGCGGTCGGCAAGCCGCAAATCCGTTTCGCGAAAGGAAGAGACCATGGGACTGCTCGATAAGCTCATCGTGGCGAAAGTGGCGGCGCGCGACGCCGGCGCGGCCATGGCCGTGGTCGTGGACGTGAGCGGCGCCAGCGATGCGCAGGTGCTCGGCACACTGGTCAGTACCTTCGGCGCCGACGATTCGTGTACCGAGATTCAGGTGCGCCGCGGCGCAGTGCTGCTCGGCACCGTGAACCGCGAAGCGACGATCACGTTCGTCGGCGACGGCCTGAAGGGTGTCGGCGCATCCGACGCCATGCTGCTGCCGGGCGTGGGGAACTACAGCACCACGCACTGGGTGTGCCCGCGGCGCGACTGCGGCTACTCGCTCGTGACCATCGTGTTTGACGATGCGCCGAACTGCGCGCGCCACCCCGACCAGCCGCTTGTCCTGCAAGGCTGAAGGTCGCACCGATGAAACTCGACGGCCTGATCGACAGCGGCTTGAGAGAGGTCGGCCCGCGCTTGTCCCTTGTCGGCCTGCTGCCAAACCTGGCGCTGTTCGGATTGATCGCCTCGCTGCTCGCGAGCGGCGCGCCGCAGGCCGCACCTGATGTCGCCAAACTGTGGGCCGCTGCCAAGGACCCGGGCGGCGGCGAGGCACTGCTGCTGGTGGCCGCGCTGCTCGCATTGGCGCTCGTGCTGCACCCCCTGCAGCTTTCGCTGGTGCGCCTGCTGGAGGGTTACTGGGGCAATGCACCGGGTGCACGCGATCTGGCGCGCCTCGCCACCGCGCGCCAAGCGCGCCGACGCGATGCACTGGTGAAGGCGCTGGGCTACGAAGGTGGCGGCCAGCCCGACGCGCCGACCCGCCAGCGCATGCAGGCGAGCGCAGCGGCGCTGATGCAACGCTATCCGTCGGCGGACCGGTTGATGCCCACCGCGCTCGGAAATGTACTGCGCGCCGCCGAGGACCGACCGCAGCGCGCCTACGGTCTGGACGGCGTGGTGATCTGGCCGCGACTGTTCCCGCTGTTGCCCGAGTCAATGCGCAGCCTTCTGGGCGATGCGCGCAACCAGATGGACGTGACGCTGCGCTTTGCCGCAGTGTTCTTTCTGGCCGCTCTGGTGTGCGGCGCGCTGTTGTGGCGCCACCCGCCATGGCTGGGGCTGGCGTTGATCTCGCTCGTGCTGGCGTGGCTGTCGTACCGTGCCGGTGTGCAGGCAGCGATCGCGTACGGGAACGTGGTGGAGGTAGCGTTCGACCTGTACCGTTTCAGCCTGTACCCGGCGCTTCACTTGGCGCTGCCGAATGACCTGGACAGCGAACGCAAGCTCAATGCGGAAGTGTCGGCATTCCTGCGCCAGCGGGTGATGCCCAGCTACGCGTACACCCATCCGCCGCCACCCAAGGCGGGGTAGGCGGTTCTCACGCAAGCGCGGGCGTGCCAGCAACAATCAGCTGGCGCCAGGCATTGCCGCGCGTGCGATCTCGATGATCTGCGAACGCTGCGAGACTTCGGCCCGACGCTTGCGGCAGAGAAGCTTTGTGAATGCCACGGGGGTCATCCTCAGACCCTGGCGTAAGAGCGCCACGACCGGCAGCCGCAAGTCGATATGGGGCCGGTCGTGGAGAACAAGCGCCTGAGCCATGTGCTGCGGACGGCGCTGATGATCCAGGCTCAGCGGGATGATCGTCACGCGTCAAACATGCCACATCGCACGAACTCTGGCCGGGTACCGTACGCCAAGATGCCCTGCCCGGCACCCAACGCTCGCGCCAGTTCACAGTCACAGGCGCAGACCGAGGCCGCGATCCGCACAGCGAGGGGCTCCGCAAAGCGGCGGCTCTCGCTCCACCTCTGGTTTTGAAACGCGCCGGGTTCGGCGGGAGACGTCAAACTTCTGACTCACGTCACTAGTTCGTTTGGCAGATGCGCGTTCTGCCCTGTGGACGGATGATGGGCGCGCTTCGTTGGTTTCGCGGCGAGTCGTGTCGGTAGGTCTCGAGCCGCAATGCGGCGCACTCTCTGGTCCACCGAAGCGGCGCTGCATTTCGATCGGAGCGAACACGTTGCTGCGCGTTGCCAGCCAGCGCCGGGGTGATCCACGCCGCGGTATTCGGTTACCGGGCGTTTGGCGTGTTCACGGCTGGGTCGGCTGGACTAAATAACTCGGGGAGATGGGTCGCCGCGCGGGAGCTGGATCTCGCGCGACGTGGGCATTGCCATTGTAAAAAACAAGGGCGTGTGTTCTCCAAAGTCATGCGATGGAAGTCGACCGCTCTCTTCTGTGACGACGCGAACGTAACGCAGGCGCGACGTGGTCCGCGAAGCGTTTCGCCAGGCAGTAAGAGCGAGTGAATCCGGGGATTGCCCACATCGGCGGGTTGAGGACGGACGAAGAATGCGCACAAACAGCTCTTCATGCACGCAGACCGCAGGCTGTCCAGAGGCCGATGGTGACGGCCACGCCTGCACGGCGCTGGCGCAGAATCTTGTCGGCCGCAGCCCGCCCTTTCGCGAAGCGATGGAGCTGGTGAAGCTCTACGCCGCGTGGTCCGCGCCGCTGCTGATCGCCGGCGAAACCGGCACCGGCAAGGAGTTGGTCGCGCGCGCGGTGCACTACCAGAGCCAGCGCCGGCACTGCCCCTTCATCCCGGTCAACTGCGCGACGCTGCCCGACACACTGGTCGAGAGCGAGTTGTTCGGCCACACCCGCGGCGCTTTCACCGACGCCAGCCAGGCGCGCCAGGGCCTGGTGCGCCTGGCCGAGGGCGGGACGCTGTTCCTGGATGAAGTGGAAGCGCTGTCGCCGCGTGGCCAAGGCGTGCTGCTGCGCTTTCTGCAGGACTCCAGCTACCGGGCGCTGGGAGGCAACCAGTTGCATCATGCGGACGTACGCATCGTCGCGGCCTCCAACGTTGACCTGCACGAGAAGGCGGCGGCGCGCACGTTCCGTGACGACCTGCTGTACCGGCTGGACGCCTTTCGCGTCAGCCTGCCGCCGCTTCGCGAGCGTCTCGACGACCTGACCCTGCTGGTGCCGCACCTGCTGGCCAAGGCGGCGCGACAGACCGACGGCTTGGTGCGCCGCATCGGCGAGCCCGGCCTGGCGCTGCTTCGTGCCTACGACTGGCCTGGCAACGTGCGCCAGCTGGAGCACGTGCTGCTCAAGGCCCACGTGGTGTGCCAGGGATCCGAGGTCGGGGTCGACGATCTGCGCCGATGCGCGCCCGAGCTGGCCCAGGTTGGCGTCCCCGCTGTGCCAGCCGCCACGCCTCCGCATTCGCTGCGCGCGGCCAAGCGCGCAGCCGCCGACCAAGCCGAGCGCCGCTTCATCGAGGACTGGTTGTCGCGGACGGCTGGCAACATCAGCGAGGCCGCACGGTTGACCGGCATCGAACGGGCCTCGCTGAGCCGACTTGTCAAGAAATACGGCGTCAAGGCACGCGCGCTCGGCAGCGTTTAGCGCCACCTCCTCCCTTTCTCCGTCCCGCCCCCGCACTTCTCCACTGTTGGTGGATGAGATTCTTGCGCCGCTCGCGCGGCCCCATGTCGACGCAAACACACCCGTGTCCGCCACGACACGCACCGCATTCGCAACAGCGGCTCTCCCGGAAACCGCCAACGCAGCGTCTGCGGATTGCAATGGAGGGGCTGTGTATCCGACCGCACAACACTCCCAAGCATCTGTCAAAAAACCCAATCGAATCAAGCACTTGCCATTGAAAAATGGATGGCACGCTTGCTGCAAGCTGATGCGTTCGTGACTTCGTGGGGTGGACTTGAATGCCCGGCGCGACGATTGCGGTGACGGAAGTGGTTGCGGCCCTGGGCCGCTACGTGCGTGCGAATCCGCAGGCCTGCGACACCCTCGCGGGCATCGCCGCCTGGTGGCTGCAGCCGCCGACGGCGAGGAGTTCGCCAGACGTTGTCAGTGCGGCGCTGGCCGCGCTGGTGGCCAGTGGCGAGATGGAGTGCGCATTCGGTCCGGACGGCCAGACGGTGTACCGCGCCGCCAAGTCCGCAGGCCACGAGGGATCGCAGGCGGAGCCGCCAGGCTCTTGATCATCAATTGATGGAGGGGAATGTATGCCCAGTGCCCTGAGTTACCCAGGCGTCTACGTGGAAGAAGTGCCCAGTGGCGTGCGCACCCTGACCGGTGTGGCCACCTCGATCACGGCCTTCGTCGGCCGGGCCGCCTCCGGTGCTATCAACGACCCGTTGATGCTGACCAGCTTCGCAGACTACGAGCGCAGGTTCGGTGGCCTGGCCGTGGACTGCCCCATGTCCTATGCGGTGCGCGACTTCTACCTGAACGGCGGCGCGCTGGCGCTGGTCGTGCGGCTGGTCGGCACCGCCGCCGATCCGGATGCGGCCGACGCGCCGGCTGCGGCCTCGGCCGCCACGCTCACGCTGCCGGCTGGCGGCGACAATCTCGTGCTGACGGCGGCCAGCCTGGGCGCCTGGGGCGGCCGGCTGTCGGCCGCAGTGGACCATGGCACCGACAGCGGCCTGCCGGCCGCCGACACCACGCGCTTCAACCTGCGCCTGCGCTACCGCGTGCGGCCGGGCCGCGACGATTTTGTGTTCGAGACCATTGGTGCGGTGTCCACCACCGCCGGCGACCCGCGCTACCTGCCGCTGGTGCTGGAGCGTGAATCCACGCTGGTTCGGGCGCTGGGCGCGGTGCCGGCGGCGCGGCCCGCCTCCACCGTCACCGCCACCACCATCACATGGATCGACGCCGCCGGCGGCAACGACGGCCCCCCGCTGCGCGCCGAGGACCTGCTGGGCAATGCCGCCGGCCGCACCGGCATCCATGCACTGGCCCATGCCGACCTGTTCAACCTGCTTGTGATCCCGCCGCTGGCGCGCAACACCACCACCCTGCCGTCCACCTACACCCCGGTGCCGGCCAACGTCTGGCAGGCCGCGCTGGCGCTGTGCGTGGAGCGCCGCGCCATGCTGGTCGTCGACCCCGATCCCGGCTGGGCCGTGCCGGCGGCCAGTGCCGTCACCAATGCGCAGACCGGCCGCACCGGGCTCAACCTCAGCGGCCCCGGTGCGCGCAACGCCGCGCTGTACTTCCCGTGCCTGCGCATGGTCGACCCGCTGCGCGACAGCCGTGTCGACACCTTCATGCCCGGTGGCGCGGTGGCCGGCATCATGGCGCGTACCGACGTGGCGCGCGGCGTCTGGAAGGCGCCGGCCGGGCTCGACGCGGCGCTCAACGGCGTGCAGGACCTGCAGATCAATCTGAACGACCTGCAGAACGGCCAACTCAATCCGCTGGGCATCAACTGCTTGCGCTCGATGGGTGTGAACGGCCGCGTGGTCTGGGGCGCGCGCACCCTGCGCGGCGCCGACGCCAGCGCCGACGAATACAAGTACGTGCCGGTGCGCCGACTCGCGCTGTTCCTCGAAGAAAGCCTGTACCGCGGCACGCAATGGGTGGTGTTCGAGCCCAACGACGAGCCGCTGTGGGCGCAGGTGCGCCTGAACCTCGGCGCCTTCATGCAGGGGCTGTTCCGCCAGGGTGCGTTCCAGGGCGCCTCGGCGCGCGACGCCTACTTCGTCAAGTGCGACAGCCAGACCACCACGCAGGCCGACATCAACCTGGGCGTGCTGAACGTGGTCGTCGGCTTTGCGCCGCTGAAACCGGCCGAGTTCGTGGTCATCAAGATCCAGCAGATGGCCGGCCAGATCCCAACCTGATCGAGGAAGAACGACATGGCACAGTTCAGCGTCAACGCCACCCGCTTCGACCCCTACAAGAACTTCAAATTCCGCGTCAAGTGGGACGGCCGCTACGTGGCCGGCATCTCCAAGGTCGGCGCGCTCAAGCGCAGCACCGAACCGGTGGAGCACCGCGAGGGGGGCGATCCGTCTTCCACGCGCAAGTCCCCGGGCCGCACCAAGTTCGAGGCCATCACGCTGGAGCGCGGCGTCACGCACGACGTCGAGTTCGAGCGCTGGGCCAACAAGGTCTGGAACTTCGGCTCCGGGCTGGGCGCCGAAGTGTCGCTGGCGAACTTTCGCAAGGACCTGATCATCGAGGTCTACAACGAGGCCGGCCAGCTCGCCATCGCCTACAAGGTGTTCCGCTGCTGGGTGTCGGAGTACCAGGCGCTGCCGGACCTGGACGCCAACGCCAACGCGGTCGCGATCCAGACCCTGAAGCTCGAGAACGAGGGCTGGGAGCGCGACTACGACGTGGTCGAACCGGCCGAGCCCACCTTCAACGAACCCGCCTGAACGACCCCGTGCGGAGGGTGGCGATGCGTGCGCTGGCCGGCTCTGAACTGCTGTCGCTGTGGGAGCGTGGCGCCAGCCGCCACGCGCTCGACCGCAGCGCGCTGCTGGCCGCCGCGGCCCGCCCCGACTGGCCGGCCGAGGCCATCGCCGACCTGCCGCTGGGTGCGGTCAACGCCAGCCTGCTGCAACTGCGCGCGGCCTGCTTCGGCCCGCGCATCGACGGCCATGCCGACTGCCCGCGATGCGGCCAGCGCCTGGCCTTCGCGCTGGACGCGCGGGACTTGCTCGCCCCTGCCCATGCCGACGACCCGACCCCGCGCGAGGCCGAGGTCGCCGGCCTGCGCGTGCGCGCGCCCAGCCTGCGCGACTTGGCGGCCGTGGCGGCCGACGCGGACGCCGAACGCGCTGCGCGCCAGCTACTCGTACGCTGCACCCTGACCGGCGATGCCGCGCGGCTGGATGAGGCGGCGCTGCGGGCCGTCGAAGAAGGGCTGGACGCGCTGGACCCGCAGGCCGACTTGGCGCTGGCCCTGCAGTGCGTGGCCTGCGGCCATGCGGACCTGGTGCAGTTGGACGCCGGCCAGCTGCTGTGGGAAGAGATCGAGGCACGCGCGCTGGTGCTGCTGCGCGAGGTGCACCAGCTGGCCAGCGCCTACGGCTGGAGCGAGGCGCAGATCCTGGCGCTGACGCCGGCGCGGCGGGCCAGCTACCTGGCCATGGTGGGGGCGGCATGACGGGCCTGCTGCATCGCCTGGCCCAGCGCGCCACCGGCAACGCTTGGACAGTGCGCTCGGATGTGCGCTTGCCCTTCGGCGCGGATGGCCTCGACCGGCCGCAGGACGACACGGCGCCGCCGCTGATGGAAGCGGCTGTGCCCGAGACCCACGCGCCCGCGCGGCCCCGGCCGCCCGAGCCAGCTTCGCTCGTCACGGCCGCGCAAGAGCAAGCCGTGCCACCACTTGTGCAATCGCCCGCCGTCGCCGCTCAGTCCGGGCGCGCGCAGCCGGTGGAGGCCGAGGCTGCGGCGACGCGCACGCCGGTGGCCACGACGACGCCCGCCCAGCCACCCGGCGCACCCGGCACACCCGGCACGGCCGCTGTTCCGGCCACCGCCATGCCCGCCATGGCGTCCCTGCACACACCCGCCCGGCCGCAGTCAAAGCCCCCGCCCCGCCGCGAGGAACCCGCGCCGCTGCTGCCGTCGCAGCCCAGCACCGCAGGCCACGTCGCGCCCCTGGCCCAGACGGTGCGGGGCCCGGCGGCGTTCGCCCTCCGGCCGGCGCCGCAGGCTGCTGCCAGCCAGGAGACCGAGGTCCACATCCACATCGGCCGCATCGACGTGACGGCCTTGCACGAAGCGCCCCGCCCCAAGGCCCGCCCGCGCGAGCGCACGCAACCCGTGTCGCTGGACGCCTACCTCGCCGCGCGGAGCAAGACATGAGCACGGCCCTGGCCATCGCCGGCGTCAGCGCCGTGCTGCGCGACCTGCTCAACGACGGGCTGGTCAACGGCAACGTCAGCGGCGTGCTGGGCTCCAGCGTGACGGTCAGCCTGCTGGCGCCCGACCGTGTGGTGCCCACCGGCGGCACCGAGGCCTCGCAGCTCAACCTGTTCCTCTACGGTGTGACGCCCAACGCCGGCTGGCGCAACGAGGCCCTGCCCTCGCGCGACGGTGCCGGCCGCGCGCGGCTCACGAACCCGCCGCTGGCGCTCGACCTGCACTACCTGCTGTCGGCCTACAGCGCCGGGGACCTGCATGCCGAAATCCTGCTGGGCTACGCCATGCAGTTGCTGCACGAGATGCCGGTGCTCACGCGCGAGGCCATCCGCACGGCGCTCAACCCCTCGCCCGCCACCGGCGCCACCTTGCCGCCGGCACTGCGCGCGCTGTCCGAATCGGGCCTGGCCGAGCAGGTGGAGCTGATCAAGGTCACGCCGCAGCACCTGAACAACGAGGAGATGTCCAAGCTCTGGACCGCCACGCAAAGCCACTTGCGCCCCAGCATGGCCTACAGCGCCTCGGTGGTGCTGATCGAGGCCCGGCGCCCGGCCCGCGCGCCGCTGCCGGTGCTCACGCGCGGCCGCATCGACGAAGACACGGGCCGCGAGACCGGCATCGCCGTGCAGCCCAGCCTGCGGCCCAGCGTGCCAGTGCTGGTGCGCGCCGTGCCGCCGCTGCGCCAGCCGGTGGCAGCCATCGGTGACACCGTGGCCCTGCAGGGCAGCTTGCTCGACGGCGAAGACCGCGAAGCCTGGCTGCGCAACGACCGCTTCGACATCGCGCAGATGCTGCCGGTGCTCGCCCCGGCGCCGGACCGCCCTGCCGCCACCGTGGCCGCCTTCTCGCTGGCCGGCCAGCAGGCCGCGCTACCGGCCGGCGTGTACCGCGTGAGCGTGCGCCTGACGCGGCCCGATGCGCAGGGCGAGGACCGGCTGCACGAGTCCAACCCGCTGCTGCTGACGCTGGCGCCGCGCATCACCAACCTGCCGCAGACCGTGGCGCGCGCGGGCAACGGCTCGGCCAGCGTCTCGATCCAGTTCACGCCCGACCTGCACGAAGGCCAGCGCGCCGTGCTGGTGCTGGGCGCGGCGGAGGTGCTGCCGCAGACGGCAGGCGCCACGCCGAATTCGCTGGTCTTCGTGATCCCCGACGCGCCGGTCGGCGTGCATCTGGCGCGCCTGCGCATCGACGACATCGACAGCCCGATCATCGACATGGACTTCGAGCCGCCGGAGCTGCCGCGCTTCCTGGACCGGACGGTGGAGATCACGTGAACGCGCCCGACCGCCTGCTCGCCTGGAGCGACGCCAACCAGCGCCTGCTGGTGGCGGAGTTCGCGCGGCTGGCGGCCCTTTTGGGCGACGGTGCGGGCGACGGTGCGCGCGACGCAGCCGCGGCCGAAACCGATGCCGCCGCGCTGCGCGCCGCCATGCCGGCACCGGCCGCCATCGACACGCTGGCGGCGCTGTTCGCGCTCAGCGCCTTCGAGCGCGACCTGCTGCTTTTGGTGGCCGGCGTCGAGATGGACGCGCGCATCGCCACTCTGTGCGCCCAGGGCGGCGGCCCGCCGCTTCGGCCGTGGGCCAGCTTCGGCCTCGCGCTGGCGGTACTGCCGCAGCCACACTGGAGCGCCATCGCGCCGAACGAGCCGCTGCGCCGCTGGCGCCTGCTGGAGGTCGACGAGAGCACCGGCATCGCCGGCGCCAGGCTGCGTCTGGAAGAGCGCGTGCTGCACTTCATCGCCGGGCTGAACGCGCTGGACCACCGCCTGCAGCCGCTGCTGCAGCCGCAGCCGCCGGCCGGCGCCATGGGCCGGGACCAGCAGGCCGCGGTCGCGCAACTGCTGGCCCGGCTGCGCGGCGCCACCAGTCGCCTGCCCGCCATCGTGCTCGACGGTGACGATGCCCCCGGCCAGCACGACGTGGCTGCGGCCGTCGCGGCCGGGCTGGGCGCCGGCCTTTATCGATTGCGTGCGACCGACGTACCGACGGCCGCCGTTGAGCAGGCCGCTTTCGCAGCGCTGTGGCTGCGCGAGGCTGCGCTGCTGGGCTGCGGGCTGTTGATCCATTGCGAGGAGCGCGAGGCGCAAGCAACCGTGGCGCGCCTGCTGGAACGCCTGAGCGGCCTCGTCTTCGTCAGCGGCCACGAATTGGCGCTGGGCGACACGCCGCAACTGCGCCAGAACATCGCGCGACCCGAGGCGCCCGAACGGCTGCAGCTGTGGCAGGCCGCGCTGGCCGACAAGGCCGCGGCGCTGGGGCCGGTGGTCGACACGCTGGCCACGCAGTACCGCCTGGGCGCGCGCCGCATCGCGCAGATCGCCGCCCAGGCATGCGGCGACGACTCAGCCGCCAACGCCGCTGCGCTGCACGAGGCCAGCCGCGGCCCGGCCCATGGCATGCCCGGCCTGGCCCAGCGCATCGACACGCGCGCGCGCTGGTCCGACCTGGTGCTGCCCGAGGCCCAGCAGGCCGTGCTGCGCCAAATCGCGGCCCACGCGCGCCACCGGCTCACGGTGCACCACCAATGGGGCTTCGCCGCCCAGGGTGCGCGCGGGCTGGGCATCGCGACGCTGTTCTGGGGTGACAGCGGCACCGGCAAGACCCTGGCCGCCGAAGTCATCGCCTCGGAGCTCGGTCTGGCGCTCTACCGCATCGACCTGTCGGCCGTGGTCAGCAAGTACATCGGCGAGACCGAGAAGAACCTGCGCAAAGTCTTCGACGCGGCCGAGGAAGCCGGCGCCATCCTGCTGTTCGACGAGGCCGACGCGCTGTTCGGCAAGCGCAGCGAGGTCAAGGACAGCCACGACCGCTACGCCAACATCGAAGTCAGCTACCTGCTGCAGCGCATGGAGGCCTACGCCGGCCTGGCGATCCTGACGACCAACCACAAGGCCGCGCTGGACGCCGCGTTCCAGCGCCGCCTGCGCTTCGTCGTGCACTTCCCGTTCCCGGACCAGGCGCAGCGCGAAGGCATCTGGCGCGCGGTGTTCCCGGCCGGCGCGCCGCTCCATGCAGACATCGACTATCCAAAGCTGGCGCGGCTGAACGTGGCCGGCGGCACCATCCGAAACATCGCGCTGGCGGCCGCCTTTCTGGCCGCCGAGGCCGGCACGCCCATCGGCATGGCCACGCTGCTGCAGGCTGCGCAGCTGGACGCGGCCAAGCGCGACAAGCCCTATTCGGACGCGGAAACGCGGGGGTGGGTCTGAGGGCCCGCAACGCTTGACGGAATAAGCGAGCACGCCATGCCACGCATCGTCCTCCATATCGACCGGCTGGTGCTGCGCGGGGTGGAGCGCGCCGATGCCGCGGCCGTCTCCGACGCGCTGCAGGCCGAGCTGCGCACGCTGCTGGCCGTCGGCGGCAGCCCGCTGGTCACGCAAGGCAACGCCCATGCGCTGCAGGCCGGGAAGGTCCGGCTGCCTCACGACGCCGGCACCGCGGCCCTGGGCCGCGCCGTGGCCATGCGCATCGCGGGCGGCCCCGCGAGCCCGGCTGGCAGCAAGGCAGGTGCGCCATGACCGCCGCCCTCGCCGCACGCACATCCGGCGCCGAACGCACGCAAGGCGGCGGCGCGCACCGCTGGCTGCAGCGCAAGTGCGCCTGCGGCGGCTCGGCGGGACTCGGGGGCCATTGCAGCGAGTGCGAGCGCAAGAAGGCACTCGGCCTGCAGACAAAGCTCGCCGTGGGCGCCGCCCACGATCCCCTGGAGGAGGAAGCCGACCGCGTGGCCGAACAGGTCACGCGCCCGCAGCTCGCCAGTTCACCCCGCGTGCAGCGCGCCAGCGCGCCCGCCGCGAGCGCACAGCCATCGGGCGCCGCGCCCGACAGCGTGGACCAGGTGCTGGCCAGCAGCGGCCACGCGCTCGACGCGCCACTGCGGCAGGACTTCGAGCAGCGCTTCGGCCACGACTTCTCGCGCGTGCGCATCCATGCCGACGAGGCAGCCGCGCGCTCGGCCCAGGCGCTGGGCGCCAACGCCTGGACCGTGGGCGAGCACATCGCCTTCGCGCCGGGCCGCTTCGCGCCCGGCAGCCGCGGCGGCCGGCAACTGCTGGCGCACGAGCTGACCCACGTGGTGCAGCAGTCGGCCACAACGCCGCTGGTGCAGTGCGACCTGGCGATCGAGCCCCAGGTGGCCGCACCGACGGAGCGCCCGATGAGCGAGCGCGACATCGAGGACGCGATCCGCTTCAACCAGCGCCAGTTCGGCGATCCGTACTCGCTGGCGGTGATCCGCGACGTGATCGGCGTGTCGCGCTTCCCGGCCGTGTCGGACCGTGACCTCGCGCTCGGCGTGGCCCGCTGGCAGGCCTCGCACGGCGTGGCGCAAGACGGCCGGCTCGGCGCCGTCACCGTGACCTTCGTGGTGGAAGAGCTGCAGGCCGAGGGCAACCCTGGCGATGCAGCGCTTGTCATCGCCGACTTCCCCGACCGCGCGCTGCTGGACATCACCACCGCCTTCTGCAGTTGCATCCCGCGGCTGCAGTCCGAGATCGCAGACGCCAACTTCTTCGTCGGCGAATACACCGCCTGCGGCGCTGACCCGGCCAACACCACTGGAGCGCAGGTGGAGGCCTGCATCGAGGCCCGTGCTGCCGCCGCTGGGAGCACCCTCGTGACGGCGGGCACGACGGACTCGAGCGGGACGGTGCGGGTGGCGCCGGTGGCCGGGCCCTGCGGTCCGCTGGAAGAGCGGCTGACGCTGGCGCACGAGCAGATCCACTCGGTCCACACGCGCGAACTGCAGCAGCGGCACGGCCGCGGCACGCGGGCCTTTCGCACCGCTTTCAACGAGGCCGGCGACTGGGTGGCCGACGAGATCAACTCGCGCCGCACTGACATCGCCGTGGCCAACTGGATGATCGACGTGCTGAGCAGGGCCTGCCCATGAGCCGATCACGCGCCCCCCGCGGTCCCGCACCTGTCGCGTCGACGACCGCGCCGGCCTCTGCCTGGCTGCAACCCAAGCTGTCCATCGGCGCACCGGGCGACCGCCACGAGCAGGAAGCCGACCAGGCCGCCGACCGCGTGATGCAGGGCGGCACCCAGCCCGCGCTGACGCCGCTGCGCGCGCCGACGGTGCAGCGCGAGGACGAGGAGCGCAAGAAGGAAGCGCCGGACCCGGCCGGCGAAGGCCTGGGCGTGGTGGCCGCCAACCTGGGCGAGAACAACCCGGCCTTCGGCGTCTTCACCGAGAAGCTGGCGGCCGACTTCATGCGCCAGCCGGCGGAACTGAGCGTGGGCGTGCCGGTGTTCCTGGGCGCCAACTACGCCTTCCTCTGGAGCATGGCGATGGTGAACCCGGCCATGCGCCGCGACTTCGACGACTTCAACCTCGCGATGCTGCCCGGCCTCGTGCCGCAGTTCCCGGTCAAGACCTTCACCTACCGCATCCTGGACAGCGCGCAGACGCGCTTCGAATTCGACTTCGGCCTGGACGCCACCTCGCTGCTGGAGGCCTTCAACGACGGCGTGCTGAACACGCATCTCTCCAGCCTCAAGTTCGACAGCAGCGGCCGGATCGATACCAAGGGTTCGGCGCTGCCTTCCTTGTCGGCGATGCAGGTCCAGCTGGGCCTCTTCAGCGACGGCATCAACCTGTCAGGTGGCTTCAGGAACGGCATCTCGCCCTACCCGCTGATCGAGCCCGGCGGCAGCGTGATGGCGCAGACCCCCGCCATGCCCGACCTGCAGGCGGGCAGGCAGGACGTGCGCTTCACGCTGAACCTCGACCTGGTGCGGCTCTACCAGCACTTCAACCCGGGCAAACCCAACCCGCTGGGCCCGCAGATCGACGTCGCGCGCGAAGCGCAGCAACCCGCGCAGGCGCCCGGCGCGCGCGAGAGCGGCCCGGCCGCGACCGCCGCGGTGCAATCCACCCTGGCCGAAGGCGGCGCGCCGCTGGAGCCGGCGACGCGGCAATTCATGGAGTCGCGCTTCGGCCACGACTTCGGCAGCGTGCGCATCCACGCCGACGCGCAAGCCGCCGCCTCGGCGCAATCCGTGGGGGCGCGCGCCTACACCGTGGGCGAGGACCTGGTGTTCAATCGCGGCCAGTACGAGCCGGCCACGCTGTCCGGCCGCCACCTGCTGGCGCACGAGCTGGCCCACGTGGTGCAGCAGGGCGGCGGCAACGGACTCATGCAGCGCGAGCTCCTCAGCGCGAAGGATCTCGACGATTTCGAGACCGACGACTTCCCCGTGAAGACGCTGGAGACCTACCTCGCGACCCACGGGCCGGGCAAGATCGAGGACAACAACGACAGCGACGACAAGGCCCGCCGCATCGTGCGGCTGTGGAAGAACAAGCAGGCGCCCTTCACGCAGCTCAGCGCGCAGCAGAAGATCCTGCTCATCCAGGAGATGCAGTCCGGCTACACCGGCAACGACGACGAGCGCGGCATCCTGGCGCTGCTGCTGGACGCGCCGCCGGCCGACCTCACCGCGATCTTCGCGGCCATCAACCCGAACGAACTCGACAGCGACTTCCACGGCGACGAAGAGGACACGCTGCGCGACTTCTTCGACCAGAAGTTCGTCGGCGGGCGCAAGTCGGCGCTGGCCGGCGAGCGCAGCCTGCGCAAGGCCAAGGCCGACGAGCCGGAGGTGAAGGCGCCGGCGGCGGCGGCCTTCGAGCCGCCGAAGGCCCCCGGCCCGCCGCGCCAGGACTACGTGTTCATCATGGGCGTCGACACGCGCGACACCTTCTATCGCGGCGCCGAGGGCTTCTTCCGGGCGCACCGGCCGAAGGCGATCATCGTGACAGGCAAGCGCAACCTGGCCGACGTGCTGCGCCATGTCGCCGACAAGATCAGCGCGCCCATCGGCAACCTGTACATCGTCTCGCACGCCAACGAGGACGGCACGCTGATGTTCGGCCTCAAGCCCCGCGACCCGGACAGCAAGCTGAACGCCACCGAACTGCGCGCGGCCCTGCACCCCACGAACGGCAGCTCCGCGCTGGCGCAGGTCGGCCCGCCCCAGGTCGACCAGTACACCGTGGTGCGCATCAAGGGCTGCGACCTCGGGCGCAACGGCGAGATGCTGGACCTGCTGGACGAGGCCTTCGGCGGCCACGGCACGGTGATCGCGCCCACGCACGAGCAGACCTACGGCACCGATCCGCAGCTCGGCGACCAGGCCGCCGCCGAGTTCGCGCGCGGCGATGCCGCCTTCAAGAAGAAGCTGGACGCCCAGTTTCCCGAGCCGCCCGCCGTCGACAAGAAGCTCAAGGGCAAAGAGCTGGCGGCGGCCCAGAAGGCCCGGGCCCTGGCCCTGGCCAAGCGCAAGGCCGACATCGCGGGCGCGCAGAAGCAGCACGAGGCGGAACGCCTCGCCGCCACAGCCAGGGGGCTGCACTTCGAAGGCTTCTCGGGGCCGCTGTTCCAGCATCCCGGCGAGGCGAAGTTCGGCGCCGACGAGCTCAAGCCGAAGCTGCTGGCCCTGTATCCCCACCTGTCCGATGCGCAGCGCCAGTCGCTGGCCGACCGGCTGGTGAAGGACGACCCGCGGCCCGAGGCCGTGGCCAGGGCCAACACCACCTTCGAGCAGCAGGGCCAGCGCGTGTACCGCCACGACTTCACGGAGGAAGGCTTCGAGCCGGCCAATGCGAGCGAATTCATGGCCTCGCAGCGCGGCGTGCCGCAAGGCTTCGTTCCCGGCGAGCTCACCTCGACCGCCGTCGAAATCAAGGGCGTGCCCCACCGCAAATACGAGGTCAAAGGCAGCATGCCCGACGGCGGCACGCAGAGCTTCAACTTCACGACGCGGGTCCTGCTGACCCTCGACCAGTTGGCCGCGAAGGCCCGCGCCACGCTCAACAACCCGGACAAGTACGAGTGGAAAGAGGACCGCCAGCACGACGCGGCCGGCAACACCAAGCTGCGGGTCACCGCCAAGCGCGTGGTCGCCTACCTGCACCACGCCAGCCTGGACGCGTCGTTGCACGACCACTTCACGCGGCCCGAGAACGACCCGACCTTCCACGCGAAGTCGAGCTTCGCGCCACCCCCCGAGAAGCCCGCCCCATGAGCACGACGCCCAACTCCCCCAAGCTCATCAAGGGCGGCCTGGTGCTGGTCGACCCGGAATCGGCCCAGGTGCAGCGCGTGATCTCGCTGCAATACAACGCCGACTCGCTGACGCGCAAGCTGCAGGCCCAGTCGGTCGGCGGCGAAGGCACCGACCGCACCGAGCCCACGCGCTTCAAGGGCCCTGCCGTGGAGACCATCAGCTTCGAGGCCGACATCGACGCCACTGACCAGCTCGAGTTTCCCGAGCAGAACGCGAGCGCCACCGCGCATGGCATTGCGCCGCAACTGGCGGTGCTGGAGTCGCTGTCGCATCCCAGCTCGGCGCAGTTGCAGCGGGTGGACAGCCAGGCCAGCTCGGGCACCTTGGAGATCGCGCCCATGCTGGCGCCGCTGCTTCTTTTCGTCTGGGGCAAGAGCCGCATCGTCCCGGTGAAGCTGGCCGACTTCTCGATCACCGAGGAGGCCTTCGACCCGGCGCTGAACCCGATCCGCGCCAAGGTCTCGTTCAGCCTGCGCGTGCTGTCGGTGGACGACCTGGGCTTTTCGTCCAAGGGCGGAGCCTTGTTCATGACCTATCTGCAGGGCAAGGAGAGGCTGGCCGCCAAGGTGCAGCCCGTCAGCTTCTCCACGCTCGGCATCGGGGGGATTTCGTGATGGTCGATCCGATCCAGGCCTTCATGCAGGCCAACGGCCTGGCGCAGCCGGCCTTCGCCCCGGACAGCCGCTACCACGGCCTGCCGACCGCGCAGGCCACCTTGCCGGACGGCCGGCAGGTGGTGTTCGTCACGCGGCGCTTCCTGCCGCCGCCGGAGAACTTCGCGCGGATGGCTACCGCCACCGTCGTGGCCGGCGACCGGCTCGACAACCTCTCCGCGCAGCACCTGGGCGCAGCCGAGCAGAACTGGCGCCTGGCCGACGCCAACGGCGCGATGCTGCCCGAGGCGCTGGTGGCCGAAGTCGGCCGCCAACTGGCCATCACGCTGCCAGAGGGCGTGCCCGCACCTGGAGCCGGTGATGTTCGCTAAGGGCATCCAGCTCAGCCTGATGATCGGCCCCATCGTGCCGATCCCGGTGCCGCGGGTGGTGACGGACGCACTCGAGAGCGTCGAGGTGCGCACCGCCACCGGCAGCGCGAGCGGCTTCCAGCTCAAGTTCTCGATCACCGCGCGCTCGGAACTCAACACCATCTTCCTGTTGGCCGGCGTCAACTCGACGCCCTTCACGCCGGCGCTGCGCGTGCTGCTGGTGATGACGCTCAACGGCCAGCCGCAGCCGCTGTTCGACGGCGTGATGACCAACGTGCAGGTTCAGCCCGGCAGCCAGGGTCAACCGGGCAGCCTGGTCGTGACCGGCGAGGACGTGACCAAGGCCATGGACAAGCAGGACTGGAGCGGCCTGCCCTTCCCAGCCGTGCCGGTGGAGGGGCGCGTGGCGCTGCTGTGCGCCAAGTACGCGCCCTTCGGCCTCATCCCCATGATCATCCCGGTGCTCTTCCCCGATGTGCAGATCCCGATCGACAAGATCCCGGCGCAGCAGGGCACCGACCTGGCCTACATCCAGGAGCTGGCGCGCCAGGTGGGTTATGTGTTCTACGTCGAGCCGGGGCCGACGCCGGGCACCAACATCGCCTACTTCGGGCCCGAACTGAAGATCGGCGTGCCGCAGCCGGCGCTGAACGTGGACATGGACGCGCTGACCAACGTCGAGTCGCTCAGCTTCACCTTCGATCCCGAGAAGGGCGTGCTGCCCGTCGTGTTCATCCAGAACCAGCTCACGCGCGTTCCGATCCCGATTCCGATCCCCAACCTGAACCCGCTGCAGCCGCCGCTGGGCGCGCTGCCCACGCCGCTGTCCAACATCAAGTTCATGAAGGACACGGCCAAGATGAGCCCGATGCGGGCGATCTCGGCCGGCCTCGCGGAAGCGGCCAAGTCGCAGGACGCGGTGAGCGGCAGCGGCACGCTGGACGTGCTGCGCTACGGCCGGCCGCTCAAGGCGCGCGGGTTGGTCGGCGTGCGTGGCGTGGGCATTGCCTACGACGGGCTGTACTACGTCAGCAGCGTGACCAGCAACCTCAAGCGCGGCGAGTTCAAGCAGAGCTTCGAACTCACGCGCAACGGGCTCGTGTCGATCACGCCCAAGGTCCCCGTCTAAGGAGCCCATCCAGTGCCCGAGAAGTTCTACGGCAAGTACCGCGGCATGGTGCTCAACAACATCGATCCGATGCAGATGGGCCGGTTGATGGTGCAGGTGCCCGACGTCGGCGGGCTGATGCCCTCGACCTGGGCCATGCCCTGCGTGCCGGTGGCCGGGATCCAGAACGGCATGTTCGCGCTGCCGATGATCGGCTCGGGCGTGTGGATCGAGTACGAGCAGGGCGACATCGACCACCCGATCTGGGTCGGTTGCTTCTGGGGCAGCGCGGCCGAGGTGCCGGCGCTGGCGCGGCTGACGCCGCCGGCGGTGCAGGCCATCACCATGCAGACACCGCTGCAGAACGGGCTGACCATCAGCGACCTGCCCGGGCCCAGCGGCGGGATCATGCTCAAGAGCGCGACCGGTGCCACCTTGATCGTCAACGACACCGGCATCTACATCCAGAACGGCAAGGGCGCGTCCATCGTGATGACCGGCCCCACGGTCACCATCAACGCCGGCGCCCTCACCATCGTCTAGGCGCAGCAGCATGTCCGGCCCCCTCCTCCACCTCGGCGCCACCGTCTTGTGCGCGCACGGCGGCCAGGCCACGCCCAGCGCCCCCGTGCCGCGCGTGCTGGTCTCGGGCCAGCCGGTGGCGACGCAGGCGGCGCCCTACCTGGTGGCCGGTTGCGCCTTCTCGCCGCCGCAGGGCAACGGGCCCTGCGTGACGGCGCAATGGATCGTGGCGGCCACGCGCGTGTTCGCCGCCGGCCAGCCGGTGCTGCTGATGAGCAGCCAGGCCATCTGCGCGCCCACCGGCACGCCGCTGGTGGCGGTGGCGGCGCAGACCCGCGTCATAGGGATGTGAACACCATGGACACCGACATCGGATTCCCCTTCCGCATCGACGGGCGCGGCCGCAGCGCGACGGTGTCGCGCGAGGCGCACCTGCGCGACCTGATCGAGCAGCTGCTGTTCACCGTGCCGGGCGAACGGGTGAACCGGCCCGACTTCGGCTGCGGCCTGATGCAGCTCGTCTTCGCACCCAACAGCCCCGAGCTGGCGGCCACGGTGCAGGCCCTGGTGCACGGCTCGCTGCAGCAGTGGCTGGGCCACCTGATGCGCATCGACGAGGTCAGCGCGGAGAGCGAGGACGCGACGCTGTCGGTGACGGTGCGCTACACGGTGCTGGAAACGCAGCAGAGCGGCCAGGCGCAGTTCCGACGGGAGATCACATGAACAGCCAATACCTCTGCAGCAACCCGGGACGCATCGCCGCCGTGCGCCAGGCCGCGCAGGCCGATCCACCGCGGGCCTTCAACGGCATCGAGTACCTGGAGGTGGTGCACGGCCAGCCGCGGTTGCTGCTGCATTTCGTGCACGACCTGTCCTTCGCGCCGGCCGCGCCGCTGACCGCGGCCAACGTCGAGATCCGCGGCGGTGTGCGCGTGCGCGACCCGCAGGCCATCGGCGTGGCGGCCAGTGGCGACGTGCTGACGGTGGAGCTCGATAGCATCGGCGACTTCTCGCGCTACCAGTTGCGGCTGGTGGCCTCGGCCGGCTCCGATGCGCCGCCCGACGGCATCGACCCGGCGCTGGCGCAGATCGCCTTCGGCTTCAAGGTCGACTGCCCCAGCGACTTCGACTGCCGCGTGGAGGACGACTGCGCGCTGCTGCCGCAACGCGCGCCCGACATGGACTACCTGGCGCGCGACTACCAGAGCTTCCGCCGATTGGTGCTGGACCGGCTGTCGGTGCTGATGCCGAACTGGAAGGAGCGCAGCCCGGCCGACCTGATGGTCACGCTGTCCGAGGCACTGGCCTTCCGCGCCGACGAGATCGCCTACTTCCAGGACGCAGTCGCGACCGAGGCCTACCTGGGCACGGCGCGCCAGCGCGTGTCGGTGCGCCGGCATGCGCGTCTTTTGGACTATGCGGTGCACGAGGGCTGCAACGCGCGCACCTGGGTGGCCTTCGAGATCGCTGCCGCGGCCGACGGCCAAATGCTCGCCGCCTGCGACGGCGCGACCGGCCTGGACGGCACGCTGCTGCTGACGCGCGCACACGGCTCGCCCACGCGGCTCGGCTCGCCCGACAGCGCGCAGGCGCTGGTCGCTGCCGGCGCGCAGCCCTTCGAACTGCTGACGCCCCTGCAGCTCTACAGCGCGCACAACGACCTGCGCTTCTACACCTGGAGCGACGAGGCCTGCTGCCTGCCGCGCGGCGCCACGCGCGCCTTCTTGCGCGACGACGAGGCGAACCGCCTGCGCCTGCGCGTGGGTGACCTGCTGCTGCTGGAGGCGCGCGCCGGCACCACCAACGGCCTCGCGCAGGATGCCGACGCCCAGCAGCGCCACGTGGTCCGCCTCACGCACGTGGACCCCGAGGCCAGCCCCGGCCGCGCGCCTTCGCCCGTGCCGCGGCGCGACCCGGTCACCGAGCAGCCGCTGGTCGAAGTGCAATGGCAGGCCGAGGACGCGCTGCCCTTCGACCTGTGCCTGTCCAAGGTCATCGCCGGCGTGCTGGTGCAGGACATGGCCGGCGCCTGCGCCAACATCGCGCTGGGCGACCACGGCTTCAGCGCGCCGCGCTTCGAGTCCCTGGTGCCGGTGCCCGGCGGCCGCGTGCCGCGCTTTCGCCTGGCGCAGCCCACGCTGCTGCCGTGGACGCGCCAGGCCCTGGTGCGCGATGCGGCCGGCCAGCCGCTGCTGGTGGATCCGGCCGCCAGTGCCACCGCCGCGTTGCGGCGCGACCTGGCCGACACGCGCGAAGCGGTGCTGGTGACCAGCGACGGCGATCGCCGCCGCTGGAGTGCCCGGCGCGACCTGCTGCAAAGCGGCGCCGCTGCCGCCGAGTTCGTGGCCGAGACCGAGGCCGACGGCCAGGTGCTGCTGCGCTTCGGCGACGGCGTGAACGGCCTGCGCCCCGGCGCGGCCGAGGCCTTGTCGGCGCGCCTGCGCGTGGGCAACGGCAGCGCCGGCAACGTGGGTGCCGACGCGATCTCCCATGTGCTGTGCAACTTCGATGGCATCACGCGGGTGCGCAACCCGCTGCCGGCCGCTGGCGGCGTGGACCCTGTCACGCTGGCGCGCGCGCGCATGGACGCGCCGCAGGCCTTCCGGCGCCAGGAGCGCGCGGTGACGGCGCAGGACTATGCCGAGGTCGCGATGCGCGACGGCCGCGTGCAGCGCGCCGTGGCCACGCGGCGCTGGACCGGCAGCTGGCACACCATGTTCATCACGGTGGACCGGCGCGGCGCCGAGGGCATGGACCCGGCCTTCGAGGACAGCCTGACGGCCTTCATCGACCGCTACCGGCTGGCCGGGCACGACGTGGAGGTCGACGCGCCGGCCTACGTGGCGCTGGACATCGCGCTGCACGTCTGCACCCGGCCGGGCTATTTCGCGGCCGACGTGCAGCGCCGGCTGCTGCGCGTGTTCGCCACCACCCCGGGGGGCTTCTTCCACCCGGACCGCTTCAGCTTCGGCGAGCCGGTCTACCTGAGCGCCGTGGTCGCCGCGGCGATGGCGGTGCAAGGGGTCTCGCATGTGGAGCCGCTGCGCTTCCAGCGCCTGGGCCGGCAACCGGATGGCGAGATCGACGCCGGCCGCATTGCGATGGCGCGGCTGGAGATCGTGCGGCTGGACAACGACCCGAACGCGCCCGAGCACGGCCGCATCCAGTTCGAGGTGCATGCCTCCGAGGAGACACGATGAGCAGCGACGACACCCCCCTGGACGGCTGCCACTGCTGCGAAGGCCAGGCCGAGCCCGGCGTCGTCTACAACGCGCCCGGCCTGTCGGCGCTGTCCTGGCGCATCGACACCCAGCCCGGCTTCTACCAACGCATGCTGGCCCGCCTGCCGCTGTGGCATGTGCCCGGCGTGCCGGCGGATGCGCCGCGCCCGCTCGCCGCGCTGCGCACCCGCGAACCCGATGACGCGGCCATCGCACTGGTGGACGCGTCGGCCTGCGTGGCCGACGTGCTGACCTTCTACCAGGAGCGCATCGCCAACGAGGGGTTCCTGCGCACCGCCACCGAACGTCGCTCGGTGCTGGAGCTGGCGCGCGCCGTCGGCTACGAGCTGCGGCCCGGTGTCGCCGCCAGCGTGCACCTGGTCTTCACCGTGGAGGACGCAACCGGCGCCCCGGGCATCTGCACCATCGCGGCCGGCGCGCCGGTGCAAAGCGTGCCGCCGCAGGGCAAGCTGCCGCAGGTCTTCGAGACCAGCGAGTCCATCGTCGCGCGCGCCGAGTGGAATGCGCTGCAAGCGCGCCAGACCCGGCCGGCCGACATGGCCGTGCTCGAGGTCGACGGCAAGCCGCGCCTGGCCATGCTCTATCCCGAAGGCAGCCTGGCCAGCGAGACCGCCGGCCTGCACCCGGGTGTGAGCAGCGGCAACCTGTTCCGGCTCGACCCCGGCCTGGCCGTCGAGCCCACGGTCGATGCGCTCGACGTCGCGCGCGTGTACCTCTCCGACCAGGCCAGCGGCATCCAGGCCGGCGAGCTGCTGCTCTTCGTCGGCAAGAACGGCAGCCAGCTGCGCCACCTGGTGCTGCGCGCGCTGGAGGTGGAGGACGAGCCCGCCCTGCGCCGCGTGCGCATCGAGCTGGAGCAATTGCCCGACCCGGTGACACCGGCCGCGCCCCCGCTGCTGCACTGGGCGGTGCCGATCCTGTCCTTCTCCTTCGGCGGCTACGCGCAGGCGCAGGTCGAGAGCGTACCGTTCACCAGCAGCGCGCTGGGCAGCACCATCGCCAGCAAGAGCTGGAAGGAGAACGAGCTGCAGGCCATGATCGCGATTCAGGGCTGGAGCAGCCTGCAGCTGGTGCAGGCCATCACGGGCAGCCTCAAGCCGCCGGTCAAGCCGGTGGCGCCCGAGGCCGGCGCCTTCAGCTTCTCGCAGCGGCTGGGCTTCTTCGGGCACAACGCGCCCAAGTGGGGCTCGCTGCCGGCCACCAACACCAAGGAGCCGGTCTACACGAGCGGCTGGGACGACGGCGACCCGCTCTCCGCCGGTGGGTCCTTGAGCGCGAGCCGCCGCATCTGGACCGACTCGCAGGGCACCAGCAACCTGGCCAGCACGGTGCTGCCGCCCTGCCATGCGCTGCTGGAGCGCCCGGTGCCCAAGCTCGCGCCCGGCAGCTGGATGGTTTTCGACGCGCCCAGCGAGAACGCCACCGCCTATCCCTTGTTCGACGCCCGCGAAATCTCGCGCGCCGACTATGGCCTGTCGGCGCGTGCCACGGCGCTGCGGCTGGCCGACGGCAGCGGCCAGCCGCGCAGCACCACGCCGTCGGAGGACTTCCTGTTCCGCGACACGACGGCCCATGTCGCCAGCCGGCGCCAGCCGCTGGCCGAGCTGCCGATCGAGTCGCCCGTGGAAGCGGGCAGCAAGCGCATCGAGCTCACGACCATGGTGCTGGGCCTGGCGCACGGCCAGCCGCTGGCTTTCGTCGGCCCGCGGTACGACCTGCCCGGCGTGGATGCGGCCGAGATCGCGCTGCTCGACGAGGTGGTGCACGGCGCCGGCCGCAGCGTGCTGGTGCTGCAGCAGCCGTTGACGTACAGCTACGTGCGCGAGGACCTGCTGATCCACGCCAACGTGGTCCGCGCCACGCATGGCGAGAGCGTGCAGGAGATGCTGGGCAACGGCGACGCGAAGGAGCCCTTCCAGCGCTTCACCTTGCGCAAGCCGCCGACCACGCACCTGACGGCGGCCTCGGCCAGCGGCGTGAAGAGCACGCTGGAGCTGCGCGTGAACGGGCTCTTGTGGACCGAGCAGCCCTCGCTCTACGGCGCGGCGCCCGACGATCATGTCTACACCACGCGCATCGACAACGAGGCACGCATGGAGGTCCTGTTCGGCGACGGCCGCAGCGGCGCCCGCCTGCCCAGCGGCCAGATGAACGTGCAGGCGCGCTACCGCAGCGGCATCGGCCCCGACGGCGAAGTCGCGGCGCGCACCCTGACCATGCTGCGCGCCATGCCGCTGGGCCTGCGCGGCGTGAGCAACCCGCTGCCGGCCAGCGGCGCCCAGGGGCCCGAGCAACTGGACGACGCAAGGCGAAACGCGCCGCTGACCTTGCTGGCCTTCGAGCGCGTGGTCTCGCTGTCCGACTACCAGGACTTCGCCCGCGCCTTTCCCGGCATTGGCAAGGCGCGCGCCGACCTGGCATGGGTTGACGGCAGCTCCCGCGTGTTGCTGTCGGTGGCCGGCGCCACTGGCGGCGCACCGGGCGACGAGGTCATGGACAACCTGCGCCAAGCCATCGCCGACCTGTCCGACCCGTCGCAGCCCTTCGTGCTGGGCGCCTCGGTGCTGCGCTACTTCCGCTGCACGGCGCGTATCGCGATCGATCCGCGCTACGAAGCCGACACCGTGCTCGCGGCTTGCAGGACGAAGCTTCAATGGGCCTTCGGTTTCGATGCGCGCGACCTGGCGCAGTCGGTCACGGCGGCCGAACTGCTCGCGCTGCTGCACCAGGTGCCGGGCGTGGTGGCGGTCGACCTGGACGTGCTGCAGCCCTACGGCGAAAGCACGGCGGCCGACAGCGACCTGCAGGTCGTGCCGGCGTTCGGCGGGCGCTGGGACAGCGCGGCCAAGGCGATGAGACCGGCTGAATTGATGCTGCTGAACCCCGCGGCACTCGAACTGTCGGAGGCCGCGCTATGAGTCTGCTCACCCCTGAACGGCTCTACCAGCTGCTGCCGGTCATCCACCGACTGCGCGATGGCGAGCAGGGGGCGCCGCTGCGCGCGCTGCTGGCCGTGATCGAAAGCGAACTCGAGGCGGTGGAAGCCGACACCGCGCGCCTGTACGACAACTGGTTCATCGAAACCTGCGACGAATGGACCGTGCCCTACATCGGCGACCTGCTGGGCGCGCGGCCGATCCGGCCGGTGCCCTCGGCCGGCGTCAGCACGCGCGCCTGGGTCGCCAACACCATCGCCTACCGCCGCCGCAAGGGGACGGCGCTGGTGCTGGAGCAACTGGCGCGCGACGTCACCGGCTGGCCCGCCGCGGCGGTGGAGTTCTTCCAGCGCCTGGGCACGACGCAGCACATGAACCATGTGCGCCTCAAGCCCACCGCGACGGCCTGCGTGCGCGATGCCGCGGCGGCCGAGCTGGCGCAGGCCTCGGCGGGCGCGTTCGATCCCTTCGCCCACACGCTGGAGGTGCGCAATGCCGCCACGCGCGGCGGGCGCTTCAACATCCCCAACGTCGGCATCTACCTGTGGCGGCTGCGTTCGCAGTTCCTGGGCACCGGCGCGCCGGGTGCGCCGGCCGACATGACGACGGCCGACTTCATCAGCGCACGCCTCAACGCCGAAGGTTTCTGGCACATGCATCCGGCCGGCGTGGACGCGCCCCTGTTCAACCGCCCGCGCACCGAGACCGGCATCGGCGCCATCACCCAGGCCGCGCGCGAGGAGAACGCCAGCGCACCCCTGCGCGAACTGGCGCTGCATGCCGAGCTGGAACGGCTGCGGGCAGGACAGGCCGAGCCGGCGCCGCGCTTCATGACCGAGCGCGATCCCGTGCTGCGCTGCTTCGTGCAACTGGCCGGCGAGACGCTGCCGGTGGAGGTGCCGCGCGAAGACATCTGCATCTGCGAGATCCCCGACACGGTTGAACTGGCGATTCCCACGCCACGCGCGCTGGCACTGGACCTGCGGCGCGGCCGCATCGGCTTTCCCGCCGCGCTCGAGGTGGAGCGCGTGTGGCTGCATGCGGCCCACGGCAGCGTGGCCGACATCGGTGGCGGCCCCTACGAGCGCAGCGCGGCCCTTCGCGCGGCCAACCGCGCGGCCGACGGCAGCACGGCCGAAGAAGACCCGGGAGGCTTCTTCGACCCCGAGGTCTGGCAGGTGGGCGTGTCGCACCTGCTGCCCGACGACGGCGGCGGCACCTTGTTCGCCACGCTGCGCGAGGCGGTCGAGGCCTGGAACGCGCAACCGGCCGGGCGCACCGGTGTCATCGTCGTCATGGACAGCCTGTCGGAGATCGACACCGCGTCCGCGCTGGAGATCGAGATCCCGGAAGCCTCGCAGCTGCTGGTGGTGGCGGGCCAGTGGCCGCTGCAGCCTATCCCCGGCGCACCGCCCGGCAGCGTGGAGCGCGTACCCGGCCGCTTCGAGGCGCGGCAGGTGCGCGCGCATTGGCAAGGCCGGCTGCAGGTGCGCGGCGCGGCCGATGCCGATGCGGCAAACCCCGGCGCGCTGTTCCTGCATGGCCTGCTCTTGCAAGGGCCGCTGCTGGCATCCGGCAACCTGGGGCAACTGGAGCTCGCGCACTGCACGCTGCTGCCCGACACCGTGCTGGGCGCGCAGCACCTGACGGTGGGCGCCGACAGCCCGCGCCTGCAGTTGCGGCTGCTGCAGAGTCTTTGCGCGCCGATCGCCGTGGCGGGCCCGGTGCGGGGCGTGGAAGTGGCCGACGGCATCATCGGCCTCGCCGACGGCACGGCGACGGCCGCGCTGGACGCGCCCGAGGCCGCGCTGGACCTTCAGCGCGCCAGCTTCTTCGGTGCCGTCAATGCGCTGTCGCTCAACGCCAGCGACTGCATCTTCGACGCGCCGGTGCTGGCCGAGCGACGCCAGATCGGCTGCGTGCGTTTCAGCTACGTACCCCCGGCATCGCAGGTGCCACGGCGCTACCGCTGCCAGCCGCAACTGGAGACCGAGGCGCGCATCGCCGCCCTGCCCTCCACCGCCACGGCGGCCGAGAAGGACACCGTGCGCGCCGAGGTAGAGGCCACGGTGCGGCCGCTGTTCGTCTCGCGCCGCTACGGCGACCCGGCACTGGGCCAGCTGGAGCTGCGCTGCGCGGTTCAGATCCGCACCGGTGCAGCCAGCGGCGCCGAGATGGGCGCCTACGAACACCTGCAGCAGCCGCAGCGCGAGGCCAACCTGCGCGACGCGCTGACCGAATACCTGCGCCTGGGCCTGGCTGCCAGCGTGCATTTCGCCAATTGAGGAGGACACCATGAAAGCCGATCTCTCGCGCGAGACCTTCGCGCCCGGCGCGCACTACACCGCCGTGCGCGTGCAGCAAGGCCGCGTGATCACCGATGCTGATTTCAACGAGCAGGGCGACATCACGCGCCACCGCGCCGAGCGGCTGGCCGAGGATGTGATCGGCGTCAGCGGCGCGCCGGCCGAGAACGCCGGCTTCGCGCTGTCGGCCGGCATGGGCGCGCTGGCGGTGCACGCGGCCGACGCCAACAGCGTCTGGATCGCCGGCGAGGATGGCGCGCTGCTGGTCAGCACCAACGGTGGTGCGGCCTGGACCCTCGCCAGCACCGGCAGCACGCGGCACCTGCGCGCCATCGGACGCGCCGCCAACACCGGCTGGGCCGTGGGCGACGGCGGCACCGTGCTGCGCACCAACAACGCGGGCAGCAGTTGGACCGTGCAGAACTCCGGCAGCCTGCAGACGCTGCGCGGCGCGGCGGTGTTCGATGCACAGCACGCGTGGGCCGTGGGCGACGGCGGCCTGGTGCTGCGCACCGTGGACGGCGGCGCCAACTGGACGCGTCACGCCGGCGGCGTGGACCGGCTGTACGCCGTGGCCTTCGCCAGCGCGCAGGACGGCCTGGCCGTGGGGCCGGGCGGCGCCATCGTGCGTACGACCGACGGCGGCGCGGCCTGGAGCCGCGTGGACAGCGGCAGCACCGCCACGCTGCGCGCGGTGTCGCTGACCGGCGGCCAGGCCTGGGCGGTGGGCGATGGCGGCACCGTGCTGCGCAGCATCGACGGCGGCGCCACCTGGACGGCCACCACCAGCGGCAGCACCGCCAGGCTGCGCGCCGTGCGTTTTCGCGACGCCAACAACGGCTGGATCGCCGGTGACGACGGCACGCTGCTGGCCACGACCAACGGCGGCAACACCTGGAGCGCGCAGCCCGTGGCCGCAAGCCCGGCGCTGGCCGGGCTTGCAGTGGCCGGCACCGAGGCGCCCTGGCTGGTCGGCGGCGGCCAGGCCTGGCGCGTGGCCGCCACCGGCGCCGGCGCGCCCGCGGCACTACCGGCGGCCAGCCTGCGCATCGGCGCGGGCCGCTACTACGCGCAGGGCCAGCTGTGCGAATGGGAGCAGGCCTTCTCGCTGGCCAACCAGCCCGACGGCGGCGTGCCGTTTCGGCTCGCGGCTGGCACGCACCTCATCTACCTGCGCGCCTGGCAACGCCATGTGAGCGCGCTGGAGGCCCCCGGCATTCGCGAGGTGGCGCTGGGCGGGCCCGACACGGCCACGCGCGCACAGCAGGTGGCCCAGGTGCGCGCGCTCGCCCTGCCGGCTGCGCCCAACAACGCCGCCTGGCACTGTGGCGCCGACGTGGCCGCCTGGACCGCTCTGACCGCGCCGCCGGCCGCCCGCCTGGCCGCCCGCGCCGAACCCGAGCTGGCCGCGACCGGCGTCTGCGAGATCGCCGCCAGCGCAGGCTACCGCCGGCTGGAGAACCAGCTCTACCGCGTGGAAATCCACGCCGTGGACACGACCGGCGCAGCCAGGTTCAAGTGGTCGCGCGAGAACGGTTCGGTCGCCTACGCGGTGCAGGAAGTCAGCATCGACACCGCCGCCAACCGCACCACGGTGCGTCTGGCCGCACGCGGCCGCGACGCCAACCTGGACCTGGCCCTGCACGACCGCGTGGAACTGGTCGACGACGAGGCCGAGCTGCAGGGCCGCGCCGGCCAGCTCTTCGAGTACCTGCACGATGGCAACGATGCGCTGGAACTGGTGCTGGCCGGCGTGCCCGCCGGCACGCTGGGCCAGGACCCGGCGCGCCATCCGGTGCTGCGGCGCTGGGACCACACGCCGACCGCGGTCGGCGAGAACGCGCTGGCGGTGGAGGAAGGCGACTGGACCACGTTGGAGGACGGCGTGCAGATCCGCTTTGCGCCCGGCAGCAGCTACCGCCCGGGCGACTACTGGCAGATCCCGGCGCGCACCGTCACGGCCGACGTGGAATGGCCGCGCGACGGCGACGGCGAACCCGTCGCCGAGCCTCCGGCCGGGGTGCGCGACGGCTGGGCCCGCCTGGGCCTGGTGACGGTGGATGCCAACGGCCTGGTCACGGCCATCTCCGACTGCCGCGACCTGTTCCCGCCGCTCACCAGGATGACGCAACTGCTTTATGTGGGTGGCGACGGCCAGGACACCACGCCCGGCGGCGCGTTGCCCGAGCCGCTGCGCGTTCGCGTGATGCGCGGCGCACTGCCGGTGCCCGGCGCGCGCGTGCGCTTCACCGTGGAGGTCGGCGCCGGCAGCGTGGGCAGTCCGCCGGCCAACGCCTTCGACGCGAGCTGCAACGCCCAGGGGCTGGCCGAATGCCCATGGCAGCTGGGCACGCCGCAGCACCAGCGCGTGCGCGCGCATCTGCTGACCAGCGGCGGCAGCCCCGTGTCCGAGCAGGTGCTGGTGTTTGCGGCCACGGCCTCGACACCGACCACCAGCGATGGGGGTGGCGGCTGCGAGATCACGATCGGCGAGGGGGGCAACTTCCCTGAACTGAATAGCGAACTGCTGGAGAAGCTTCTGGCTGCGCGCCCCTCGCTGTGCATCTGCTTCTTGCCAGGCCAGCACCGCCTGGAGGCCGGCCTGCAGCTGGACGCGGCGAACACGCGACCCGCGCGGCGCCTGTCGCTGCACGGCTGCGGGCCTACGGCGGTGATCGCGGCTACCGGCCCGATCGCCCTGGCCGGCCTGGCCGCGCTGGAACTGCGCGACCTGCAGCTGACGCTGAGCGGCCGCGCGCTGATCGCGCTGAACAACAACGCCCAGGTTGAACTCGACGGCGTGCACGTGGCCGGCAGGAACGACAGCCAGCTGCCCTGGCTGGCCGTGGGCAACGCGCGCGTGCTGCGCATGCGCGGTTGCACGCTGCCGGCGGCGATACGAGCAGCGGCTGTGTTCCAGGAGATCACCAGCGTCTGCGAAATCACGCACTGCCAGTTCGCGGGCGACGTGGCGTTCTACGGCATCCCCGACCCCGAAGTGCCGCGCGAAGCGTTGCTGCGCGCGCTGCAGCCCGGCGATTTTGAGGTCCAACCCGGCACCGGCCAACTGGTCTTCGCGCACAACCTGGTGACGCGGCTGGCGCTAGGCGCGGAAACCATCAAGCTGCTGACCGTCAGACAGGCACGGGGCCTGTTCCAGACCGTGGTGCTGACGGGCAACACCTTCACGGCCGACATGGTGGTTTGTGCCGGCATCTTCATGAGCGTCATCGGCAATCACTTCACCGCCGCTGAAACGCGCGCCAACACCTACGGCATGATGGTCGCGCGCCGCGCCGCCGCGAGCGGCAACGTTGGCGAGCTGTTCGGCGACCACGCGACGCTGTGGTTCCTTGTGACGAAGGGCGAATTCCGCGGCGCGGCAAACATGGTGTTCACGATTCCGCAGTCGGTGTCGTAGCGGGGCCGAGCAGCCGCGCCTTTCAAGGAGCGTCAGATGCGCTGCGCACCGTCTTTTGAACGTTTGACAACCGGTCTCACAGAGGACAGTGCAGAACGCACTCGAACCCGTCGAGTTTCGTCTAGACCCTGCACCTTACCGACTACCCAACTGTCTGCAAATCAAGTTGGTTCGCCCCGATCGTCCAGGCTGACGCTAGATAAGCGGCGGAACGAAGCGAAGACGCTAGTAGTGGGTGCCCCAGGATAATAGGTCCAATTGTCCGAAATTTATATATAAAGTTCGGACACGCTGTGGTTCTGATGGCTTGCCATCTGTCCGAAGTTTATATATAAACTTCGGACAAAGGGTTCAAATGTCCCACACCGTAGATCGCATTACAGCCATGCTCGACGCCGCCGCGCCTGGCTATGTTTGGGTCCCCACTGACTTCGCCGCGTTGGGAACGCGCGCCGCCATCGACAAGACGCTGCAACGCATGGTCGCGCGTGGCGCGTTGCGCCGGATCGACCGCGGCTTGTATGACCGCCCCGCCCTCAACAGTCTCACCAAGCGTCCCGCTTCACCTGACTACCGTGCAGTGGTCGATGCGCTCGCGCGGCGCGACCAGGCGCGCATCCTCGTCGATGGAATGACAGCAGCCAACGACCTCGGGCTGACCGATGCCGTTCCGGCGCGCGTCACGATCTACACAGATACGCAGCCCCGCTCCATCCACCTCGACAAGCTCACCATCGAGTTCAAGCCGACTGCGCCGAGCCGCCTCTATTGGGCGGGTAGACCGGCCATGCGGGTCGTCCAGGCGTTGCACTGGCTCAGGGACACGCTCCCCGGAGACGGTGACCGCATCAGAAAGATGCTTGCGCGCCTTCTCAGCGATCCGAAACACGGTGACAACATCCGGAGTGATTTGACGCAAGGCTTCAGCGTTTTGCCCGCGTGGATGCAAAGCTTCCTGAGGACCATCCCGGGCTTCGACCCGATGCCAGCCACTGATCCACCTGATCCGGCAAGGGCCGCCTCACGGCGCAAGCCTTCGCCCGCCCGCACCCCGGCGGAGCCGCGATGAACACAGCCTATGAAGAAGTGATTGCATCGAGCGATGCTGACAGAGGTGCGCTCTTCGTAGAAACCGCCGCGCGCCTCGGCACCGCCGTGCAGAACGTCGAGAAGGACTTTTGGGTGTGCTGGACGCTCGACGCGTTGTTCAACGGTCTTGAGGCCGGAAGTCCCCGCCTGCTCTTCAAGGGCGGGACATCGCTCTCGAAGGCCTTCGACCTCATCCCCCGCTTCTCTGAGGACATCGATATCACGGTGTTCCGCGAAGACATCGGCCAAGCCATCGATGCCGCAGAGCTTGATGGGCTCAGCGGCAAGCAGCAACGCAAAAGACTCGATGCAATTCGCGAGGCCTGTCAGGCCTTCATCAACGGTTCGCTGACAAGCCAGCTTGCGCAGCGTATCGATGCTATTGGCAAAGGCCGCATGAAACTGGAGCGCGACCCTGACGATGCCGATGAACAGACTTTGCTGCTCTGGTCCCCGGCGGCGACGGCACGCACGGATGACTACATCCGGTCCGCCGTCAAGATCGAAGCGGGCGCGAAGTCGGCCCTCGATCCGCATACGTCCGCTTCGGTCACGCCGTATATCGCGGCTGATCTTCCTGATCTTGATCTTCGCGTTGGCAACGTCATCACCGTCGAGGCTGAGCGCACGTTCTGGGACAAGATCATCATCCTCCACGGCCTGCGACAGTGGCATGACCGGCGCGGTGTCCTGCGCCATGGCGGCCAAAGGGTTTCGCGCCACTACTACGACGCGCACCAGCTCATGCTAGTTCACAGTCAGCACGACGAGAGGCGACCGCCTCAGCGCGCCCTGATGTGCCGGTGCTCCAGCCGGCTCAGCCAGCGCACCAGCGGCCACAGCACCGCGAGATACATCAGCGCCGCCAGCACGATCGGCGACGGGTTGTAGATCAGCGACTGGGCGTCACGCGCCACCCGCAGGAGTTCGGGGATGGCGACCACGCTGGCGATGGTCGTGAGCTTCACCACCTCGATGCTGTTGCCGACCAGGTCGGGCAGCACGTTGCGCGCGGCCTGCGGAACAATCACATGCCGCAGCGCCTGCGCGCGCGTGAGGCCCGTGGAGCGCGCGGCCTCCATCTGGCCGACCGGCACGCTCTCGATGCCGGCACGAAACACCTCCGCGTAGTAGCTCGAGTTGTTGAGCATGAAACCGATCGCCACGGCCATCAGCTTCGGCAAGTCGATGCCGAGGAAGGGCACGCCGAAATAGATGAAGATCAACAGAACCAGCGGCGGAAAAGCGCGAAAGAAATCGACATAGGCTGCGAGCAGAATTCGCAATGAGCGCCTGCGCGTCTGCGTGGCCAGCAGCGCGATCGCGAGGCCCGATGCCGCGCCGACCGGGATCACCAGCAGTGACAGCCATACCGTCGTCCACAGCCCGCCGAGCAGGAAGCCGAAGACTTCTCGGTACACCGCGAGGTTGAAGAAGTTCTGGAGGATGGCGTCCATGGAGTGTGAGTTTCATCTTTTCCAACGCCAACGCGTCTCGAGCCAGCGTGCACTCAAAACCACCGGCAGGAAGATTGCGAGGTATGCGACCGCGCCGAGCGTCAGGGGCGTTGGATTGCCCGCGTTGCTGCTGGCCGACTGCGCGTTGTTCAACACCTCGTTCAGCGCGACCACCGAGCCCAACGCCGTGTTCTTGGTGGTCGAGATCACGCGGTTGGTCAGGGCCGGCACCGCGATGCGCAGGGCCTGTGGCAGCAGCACGCGGCGCATCGACTGCCACCACGTGAGGCCGGTCGAGCGCGCAGCCTCCAGCTGGCCGCGCGGCAACGCGAGCAGGCCGGCCCAGATGCTCTCTTCGGCGTAGGCAGCGAGCACCAGCGACAGCGCGATCCAGGTCGCGGTGAACGAGGACATTGCCAGATCGATGTACGGGAACGCGAAGAACAGCACGATGATCACGACCAGCGGCGGCAGCGCGCGAAGGATGTCGACAAAGGCCACGATGGGCAAAGACAACCACGGCCTGTGCAGGGTGCGCAGAACGGCCAGCAGCAGGCCCAGCGCCAACCCGGTCGCGGCCACGCAGAGGCCGAGCGCCACCGTCACGCCCATGCCCTTGACGATGTCGGGCAAATAGCGCGCCGCGACTTCGGTGTTGAAGAAGGTGAAGACCAGGCGGTCGAACCAGTTCATGCGGTTCAGCTGCGCGCGTGATGGTGCCGCGACACGAAGGCGCGCGTACGCTCATGCACCGGCGCCTCGAAGACCTGTGCGGGTGTTCCCTCCTCGAGGACCACGCCGCCATCCATAAACACCACGCGGTCGGCGGCGGCACGCGCGAAGGCCATCTCGTGCGTGACGACCAGCATCGACATGCCGGCTTCTCGCAGCTCGCGCATCACGGTCAGCACGCTGCCGACCAGCTCGGGGTCGAGAGCACTGGTTGGCTCGTCGAAGAGCATCACGCCCGGCTCCAGCGCGATCGCGCGCGCGATGCCGACGCGCTGCTGCTGCCCGCCCGACAACTCCCCCGGACGCGAGGCCGCCTTGTCCGCGAGGCCCACGCGCTCCAGTGCCGCGAGCGCGCGCCGGCGCGCTTCGTCCTTCGAATGGCCCTGCACCAGGCGCAGGGCCAGCATCACGTTGCCGAGCGCGTCCAGATGCGGATACAGGTTGAACTGCTGGAACACCATGCCGATGCGCTGCCGGATGCGGTTGAGGTTCGCATCGGCGCGCGTGATGTCGTGGCCCTCGACCACGATCTGTCCGGCACTCGGCTCCTCGAGCCGGTTGCAGCAGCGCAGCATCGTGCTCTTGCCCGAGCCCGAAGGCCCGATCACGCAGACGAGTTCGCCCTCGCGCACGCGCAGGTCGATGCCGCGCAGCACAGGGGTGGCGCCGTAGGCCTTGTGCAGGCCGACGACTTCGAGGACCGCAGTGCTCACGAACAGCTGGGCGTGACGGGCGTGGCGTCGTAGCCCTCGAGCCCCGGCACGCCGTGGCCGGGCGCGAGCTTGACGGCGGTGGCCGATGCATCGGGCCTGGCGCCGAACCACTTCTCCGCGAGCCTAGCGACGGTGCCGTCCTGCTTCATGCACTTGAGCGCCATCGAGGCCGCGTTGCGGCCAGCCTTGTCATCGGCCCGGAAGGCCAGCGCCCAGACCAGGCCGGTCTTCACCGTGTAGCTGGTCTGCACCGCCGGGTTCTGCTTGGCGGCCCAGCCGGCCACCGTGTTGCCCGCGAGGTTGGCGAAGGCGCGGCCCGACTGCACCGCCTGCACCGCATCGGCGTTGGTGCCGTACACGTCGAAGCTGAAGCCGTACTTCTGCGCGTTGTCCTTGGCCCAGTTCTCGTAGGCCGAGCCCTTGTTGACGGCGATGGTCTTGCCCTTGAGCTCCTCCAGCGCGGCGATGGGCGCCGTGCCCTTCTTGATGACGAAGGTGTAGTCGGTATCCAGGTAACCTTCAGTGAAGAGCATGGCCTTGGCGCGCTCGGGCGTGACGGTAACGGGCGCGAGGATGAAGTCGTACTTCTTCGCGTTCAGTCCGGGCACGAGGCCCGAGAACTCGGTGCCCTCGATCTCGAGCTTGCGGCCTTCGCGCCTGGCGAGTTCTTCGCCGAGCTCGATGTTGAAGCCCTGCAGGCCGCCGCCGAGCTTGACCATCGCGTGCGGCGCGAAGGTCGCGTCCACGCCCGTCTTGAGCGGCGCGCCTGTTTGCGCCGTGGCGGAAAACACGGCGGCGCCGGCAAGCGCTGCCCCCAGCACGCGGATCGCGACAACGCGGTTCAGTTCGCTCATGGTGGCTACTCCTGGAGAGATGAAGTTGAAGTGGAAAGGGGTGGCCCGCCCAGCGACTCGCCGGCGCCGGTGCGCTCGACGATCAGCCCGTAGTGCTCGGGCCGCCGGTGCTTGGCGAAGTTGAAGACGTGCTCGCGGAAGTTGTCGCCCAGCGCGAGGTCGGCGTTGACGACGAGCACCTCGTCTTCCTCCCCCTGCGCCTGCGCGACGATCTCCCCGCTGGGCGCGACGATGGCGGAGCCGCCGATCATGTGGAAGCCGTCCTCGGCCCCGCACTTGGCCGAAGCCGCGACCCACATCGCGTTCTGGTAGGCCGCGGCCTGCAGCGACAACAGGTGGCTGGACATGCGCAGGTGCGGCGGCTCGCTCCAGTGGATGTTCCAGCTCGGCGTGTTGTAGCCCAGCACGGCGAGCTCGGCGCTTTGCAGGCCCATCACGCGGAAGGTCTCGGGCCAGCGCCGGTCGTTGCAGATGCACATGCCGATCCGCGTGCCGAGCGTCTTCCAGACCTTGAAGCCCTCATTGCCGACCTCGAAGTACTTCTTCTCCAGGTGCTGGAACGGCGCTTCGGGCTTGTGGTCCGAGTGGCCGGGCAGATGGATCTTGCGGTAGCGACCGACGATGTTCGCTTGGTCGTCCACCAGCACCGCGGTGTTGAAGCGCCGGCCGTCCTCCGTGAGCTCGGCGTAGCCCAGATAGAAGCCGATGCGCAGCTCGCGCGCGAGGTCGAAGAGCGGCTGCGTCTCGGCGCTCGGCATGGAGGGCTCGAAGAAACGCTCGGTGACCTCCGCGTCGGGCAGCCAGTAGCGCGGAAAGAAGGTGGTAAGCGCGAGCTCGGGAAACACCACCATGCGCGCGCCGCGGCTGCGCGCCTCGCGCATCATGGCGACAAGGCGGGCGACGACGCCAGCGCGGCTGTTCGCGAGATGAACCGGCCCGAGCTGGGCGACGGCGAGGCCGAAGCGGCGCGATGTGGAACTCATTCAGGGTCTTTCTGCATGCCTTTGAGGCGCTTGAAAAATGGGCTGGAGGCGCCATCGGCGGCGCGGCGCGCGTGCGCGGCCAGCGGCTCGGGTATGCCGCGCGGGAGGTACTGGCCCGATCCGCGTTCGGCGTGCATCCGGCCGTCCTCGACGATCACGCGGCCTCGGCTCACGACCACCTCGGGCCAGCCGCGCACGGTACGGCCTTCATAGGGCGTGTAGCCCACGTTGTCGTGCAGCATCGCGGTGCTCACCTGCACCTCGCGCCCGGGGTTCCACAGCGCGATGTCGGCATCGGCGCCGATCGCGATGGTTCCCTTGCGCGGCAGCAGGCCGTAGAGGCGGGCGTGGTTGGTGGCAGTGAGCGCGACGAATTCCTCGATCGTGATGCGGCCGCCCATCACCCCCTCGGAGAACAGCAGCGGCATGCGCAGCTCGATGCCGGGCACGCCGTTGGCCATGTCCTTGAAGGTGGTCGCATCGCCATACGGCAGCTTGCCGCTCTGGTCGTAACGGTAGGGCGCGTGGTCGGACGAATACACGGACAGCGTGCCGTCCTTGAAGCCGTCCCACACCGCCTGCTGCGAAGCCGCGTCGCGCGGCGGCGGCGAGCAGCAGAACTTGGCGCCCTCAAGCCCGGGCTTGTCGAGGTCGTCGGCCGTGAGAAAGAGATACTGCGGGCAGCTCTCCGCATGCACGCTGGCGCCCAGCGCGCGCGCGTCGCGCAGCACCTGCACCGTTTCGGCGCCGGCCACGTGCACGATCAGCGCGGGCACGTCGATGAGCCGCGACAGCGCGATCGCACGCTGCGTGGCCTCGGTCTCGGCCAGCGGATCGTGCGCCACGCGGTGATACTTGGGCGCGACACGGCCGGCATCGAGAAGGCGGCGCGCGATCCAGCGGATCATGTCGTGGTTCTCGGCATGGATCATCACCAGCGCGCCCTCCTCGCCCGCGAGCTTCAGCACGTCCAGCAGCTGGTAGTCGTCGAGCTTCAGGCGGTCGTAGGTCATGTAGACCTTGAGCGATGTGATGCCGTCGCGGATGGCCTGCGGCAGGTCCTGCTTCAGCGCCTGATCGTCGGGGTTCGCGAGGATCAGGTGAAAGCCGTAGTCGATGACGGCCTTCTCGCGCGCGAGTGCCGCGTAGTCGGCCACGACCTTCGGAATCGCCATGCCGCGGTGCTGCGCCGCGAAGGGAATGATGGTGGTGGTGCCGCCGAACGCGGCCGACACGGTGGCCGAGTGGAAGTCGTCCGCGCACATCACGCCCATGCCCGAGAGCTGTTCGACGTGGCAGTGGCTGTCGATGCCGCCGGGAAGCACCCAGCGGCCGGTGGCGTTGATGTCGCGCAGTCCCGCCGGCAGACCGGGCGCGATGGCGGCGATGACGCCGCCGCGCACGCCGATGTCGGCGGTGAAGGTCTCGGTGGCGGTGGAGATGCGGCCGCCCCGCACGGTGAGGTCGAAGGGCGCGGCGGGATCAGCGACGGAAGTGTTCATCGTCGTCACCCACTATGCGATCGCCTGCGCGCCGGTCGCTTGGAGCGACAGGCCGACGCGCGCCACGACAGCTTCGATCTCGGCCTCGGTCAGAGCATCGATGCGCATGCCGGGCGAGCGAATGGCTGCCGAGCCGATCGCCCCGCGCCGCATGTAGATGTATTTGCGCAGCGCCAGCCCCACCTTGGGCTGGAATTCGTAGCGGATGAGCGGGCAGTACTTGTCGAACACGGCCGCCGCGCCCGCCACGTCGCCGGCCGCGTAGAGCGCGTGGATGCGCACCAGGATTTCGGGGAACGCGAAGCCCGTCATGGTGCCGATGGCCCCGCGCTGCAGCTCTTCGAGAAAATACACGCCACCGAGACCGCCGAAGATGCGCATGGCGTCGCCGGCCAGTTCGCGGATGCGCGTGATCTTCGGGCCGACGGGCGGCTCTTCCATCTTGATGATGTTCACGCCGCCTTCTTTCGCGAGGCGTGCCACCAGCTCAGGCCTGATCTCGGTACCGAAGGAATCGGGGAAGTCGTGGATGGCGACGGCGATGCCGACCGATTGCGCGACCGTGCGGTAGTAGTCGAAGAGCACCGTGTCTGACGCGTTGTCCAGCGGCGCGACGAACACAGCCGCCGCGCCCAGCGCCTCGGCCTCGACCGCCTGCTCTACCGCGCCCGCGATGCCGAGCGCGCGCACGCCGACCCACACCGGCAGGCGCCCTGCCGACGCCTTGATGAAGGCGCCGATCACGTCCCTGCGTTCCTGCGCCGAGAGCTTGTGCGCTTCACCGAGGAAGCCCAGTACTGCGAGGCCCGCGGCGCCGGCATCGACCTGAAATTCGACCAGCGTGGCGATGCTTTCGAGATCGATCTCGCGGTTGGCGAGGAAGGGCGTCGGGCAGATCGTGTAGACGCCGGTGGCGCTCATGGCGCCGCTTGGAGAGAGTGTCTTTGTCATTCGAATGTCGACCGGATCAGGGAAGGCGTTTCAGTGGGTGTGCTGGCACGCGCCGTAGCGATGCACGTGAAAGGGCTCCGCCGCCAAGCCGGGACAGAAGCTGCCGACCACCGGCTCCAGTTCGCAATAGAGCGCGTGGTTCGAGTGGTTCAGGCGCTCGAGCCGCTCGACGGCGTTCTCCGCGTCGCGCGCGAGCTTGTGCATGTCGACATGCAGCAGCTTGCGTTGCGCGACGACCATGCGCCCGCCCACCATCACCGAGTCGACCGCGCCGCCGTCCTCGGCATGCACCAGCGAGTTGGTGATGTTGATGAGCGGGATCATGTTGATGTTGCGACTGTCGAGGAACACCACGTCCGCCTTGTAGCCTGGCGCGATGCGGCCCAGCGTGTCGCCGAAGCCCAGCGCCCGCGCGCTGCCCACCGTGGCGGCGCGCAGCACTTCGCCGGTGGTGATCCAGTTCTGCCAGTCCGGGCCCTGCACCTTCGACACCATCGAAGCGAGGCGCATGGCTTCGAACATGTTCTGGTTGTCCGAGCAGTTGGAGCCGTCGGTGCCGATGCCCACGTTCACTCCGCTCGACAGCATCCTGCGCATGTTCGCGAGGCCGCTGCCCAGGCGCATGTTGCTGCCCGGGTTGTGCGCGACCGAGGCACCCCTGTCGCCGAGCAGCTTCATGTCGTCGTCATCCAGCCATACGCCGTGGGCCACGGTGAAGCCGGGACCGACGAGGCCGAGCTTGTCCATGTGCGCCGTGAGCGTGGTGCCGTAGGTGCGCATGCCGGCGATGGCCTGGACCTTCGATTCGGACACGTGCGAATGCATCGGCAGGCCGTGTTCGTGCGCGAGGTTGCGGCAGCCGATCAGGAACTCGTCGGTGCAGTGGTGCGGAATGGTCGGCGCGATGGCGAGCCGGACCTGGCCGGTGTCGCCGTGCCAGTGCTTCACCGTGTCGGCCATGGCTTTCAGGATCGAATCGGTGGGCGCCATGCGCATTCGCTCCACTTCCTTGCGCAGCTTGGGCGGAAGCGCTTCGAGCAGCCCCGGAATCGCCTCGAAGAAGCTCAGGTTCGCCACCATCGGCGCGAGCACGGCGCGCATGCCCGCCTGCGTGTAGGCCGCGGCGGCGGCCTGCATGCCCTCCACGGTCGGGCTCGGAAACTCGAAGGTCAAGTCGTAGCAGGCGGTGCAGCCCTTTAGCAGCATCTCCGACGCGCCGATGAGCGTGGCGAGGTGCTTGTCCTCGGAGGAGCGGTTGCCGCTGATCCACGGGCCGGCGGTGAGTAGCAGCTCCAGCGTCCAGCGGTCGCCCATGCCGCGCGCGAGATTGCCGTGGCCGTGCGTGTGGGCGTTGACAAGCCCGGGGTGCAGCAGCATGCCGGCGGCGTCGACTCCCTGCGTGCCTTCGGGCACGACCATGCCGGGCGCGCCGAGTTCGTGGATGGTGTCGTCCTTGATGAGGATGTCGACCGTGCGGGGCATCGGCACGCCGGGCTCGACCAGCCGGCCGCCGCGGATCACTGTCCAGTCGGGCGTCGTACGGGCAGCTTCGTTGAGCATGGGCGGGGTCCTGGGAAAGTGAGTTGACGCAACGCGAGGCGTCGGACGCAATGGTGTGGCGCGCGGCGGCGCTTGTCGTATGCTGATTTGTGGTGCGTCCTTAACAGGACGTTATGGCGTGGTCCGGCGTGCCGCTGCCTCAGGCGGCGTGACGCAGCAGCTCGGAAGCTCCGTCATTCGCCGGCACATCCGCATCCGGCGAAGCAAAGCCCTGCTGCGCCAGCAACGCACGCAAGGTACCGACGAAAGCCTGCGCCGGCTGCGACAAAGGCTCGTAGCACGGATACACGAGGTTCGCGATCAGCGAAGGTGCACCGGCCAACGGCCGAACGACAAAGTGATTCGCGGGCCAGCTGCGCACCGAGAACTCGTCCACGATGGCGATGCCCGCCCCCATCTCGACCAGCGCGCAGGCGTTCTGCGGCGAGCCGACTTCGATCGCCGCCTTCAACGGCTCGTCCACCGCCTCGTACATGTCGGCGATGCGCATGCCCAGCGGGGTGTCGCGCCCATAGCTCACCAGCGCAAACGGTCGCAGGTCCGCGAGCTTCAGCGTCGACCGGCGGGCCAACGGATGGTTGTACGGGCAGATGCAGACCATCGTGCCACGCGCGATCGGCGTCACCTGCAGGTTCGGATGGTCCATCGGAAGGATGACCACGCCGAGATCCGCCTGGCGATTCAGCAACCGATCCTTCAGATGCGCATAGCTCAGGAACTGGAAGGTCACCCGCACATCCGCGTTGCTCTGCCGGAAGCGCGCGATGACCTGCGGAATCAGCGTCTGGCCGATGCTCGGGCTCGACACCACGTGCAGCAGACCATGTCGCCGATCGGCCAGATCGTGCGCCAGCTCGCTCACGCGCTGCACGCCGAGGTACACGTTCTCCACCTCGCGAATCAACTGCTTGGCCTCCGGCGTGGCATAGAGCCGGCCCTTGATGCGCTCGAACAACGCGAAGCCGAGACGGCTCTCGGTATAGGACAGCAGGCGGCTCACCGCGGGCTGCGACACGTGCAGCACACGGGATGCGCCGCTGATGGAACCCGTCGTCATCACCGCCCGGAACACTTCGATCTGACGCAGGTTCATGGACATGGAGACTTCCTTGCACTGAAATGAGGCCCTTAACTTCGCGTTAAGGGAGACCCACAAAACAGCAAGGAACGTGCCGTTCACGCGCGGCAGGCCGCACCTAGACTTTGAGCGACCACCACTCTGGAGGACCGCGATGCGATCCACCGTCTTCGTCATCAACCCGAACTCGACCGAGGCCGTGACCGCAGGCATCGACGCCGCCATGGCGCCATTGCGCATGGCCGGCGGCCCCGACATCCGTTGCCTCACGCTCGCCGAAGGCCCGCCAGGCATCCAGACGCAGCGCGACGTGGAATCGGTCATCCCGCCACTCGCGCGCCTCGCGCAGTCGCTCGAAGAAGAAGCCGGCGCCTTCGTCATCGCCTGCTTCAGCGACCCGGGCCTTCATCTGGTGCGCGAAGCGGTGCGCCGCCCGGTCCTGGGCATCAGCGAATGCGGCGTGCTGACAGCCCTGACGCTGGGCCACACCTTCGGCGTGATCGCCATCCTGCAAGGCTCCATTCCACGCCACCTGCGCACCTGGGGCGCGATGGGCGTGCTGGACCGCTTCGTCGGCGAGATGGCGATCGACATACCGGTGACCGAACTGATCGACGCCGAGCGCACGCTGGCGCGCATGATCGAAGTCGGACGGCGCCTGCGCGACGAGCGCCAGGCGCAGGTGATCGTGATGGGCTGCGCCGGCATGGCCGCGTACCGCGCGCCGCTGCAACGCGCTCTGGGCATTCCGGTCGTCGAGCCGAGCCAGGCGGCGGCGGTCATGGCGCTGGGACGCGTGCGGCTCGACTGGGAAATGGTGGCCGGAAGCGCCACATGAGCGAGGCCTCCATGAACGACTCCGACGCGCGGGTGTGCTCGGTGGTCCTGCAAGCCGCGTCGAGCACCGGCATGTCCACCGCGTAGGCGATGCGCAGGTAGTTGGCGAGGTCGAGGTCGGTTTCGAGCCGCCGGCCCTCGGGCGTGGAATGGCCCAGCAGTTCCTTGCAGTTCGCGAAGACGTAGAACGCGCCTTCAGGTGTGCCGCTCGCGAGGCTGTCGATGCGTGCGACGGTCTGCAGCACGCGGTCGCGGCGTTCGGCGAGCATCGCCAGCCAATCGTCGATGAAGCCGGTTCTCCCGTCGAGTGCCCCCACGGCGGCGGCCTGCGAGATCGAGCAGGCGTTCGAGGTGCTTTGCGACCGCAGCACCTGCAGGGCGTCGACCAGCCAGCGCGGCCCCGCCGCGTAGTCGATGCGCCAGCCCGTCATCCAATGATGGAGCAGCACGAGCTCGACTGCGCGCTGATCGTCAAGCCCGCTTACCCGCTCGAGGGCTTGCTGCGCTGGCGCTCTCTGCGGCAGGAGCCCTTCGTGCTGATCGTGCCGCCAGGCGAGGCGTCGAGCGACGTGACATGGCTGCTTTCGAACTACCCCTTCATCCGCTACGAACGCCGTTCGCACGGCGGCAGCCTCGTCGAACGTTTCCTGCAACGCAAGAAGTGCGCACCGAAGGAGTCGGTGGAGACCGATCCGATCGAAGCGATCGGCCTGCTGGTGGCGCGCGGCCTTGGCATCTCGGTTCTTCCACGCACACCTGCGCTCTCGGTCATCGGTTCGCGGATGCGTGAGATCAACCTGGGGGCCGACACCTTCTATCGCGAGATCGGATTGATCGAATGCATCGACAATCCGCGCGCGCCACTCAACGGCGACTTCTGGGACGCGCTTGTGGCGGGCGGCACATGAGATCGAGCAGGTCGTCTCACTCGTGGGAGGGGCCGGCCTCGTCGGTCAGGCGTACCACGCGCCCGCTGCGCACGCCGAGCGATTGGCCGCCGCGCCGCACAGTCCGCCCATTGACGATGACGGCATCGATGCCCTCCGCGCGCAGCGTAGGGGCCTCCCAGGTCGCCCGGTCGGCGATCCGGCCGGCATCGAATACGGTGATGTCGGCAAAGGCGCCTTCGCGCAGCACGCCGCGGCCGGGCAAGCGGAAATGCCGGGCAGTCAGTCCCGTCATCTTGTGCACCGCCTGTTCGAGCGAGAACAGGCCGACGTCGCGGCAGTAGTGGCCCAGCACGCGCGGAAACGTGCCCCACAGGCGCGGATGCGGTGCCGTGTCGTGGGGCATGCCATCGGAGCCGATCATGGTCTGGGGAAAGGCGAGCACGCGCCGCACGTCAGCCTCGTCCATCAGGAAGTAGATGGCGCCGGCCGGCTGCAGCAGGTCGACCGCGTCTTCCATCGACACACCGAGGCGCCGCGCGATCGCGTCGAGGTCCATGCCCGAGAACTCGGGGTGCGACTGGGACTGGGTAACGATGATGCGGCTCGACACCGCAATGCGGTCCTTGCGCAGGATGGTGGAGCCCGCGCAGTAGGGATAGCAGTCGAGCGCGATGGACTGCTGCGCCATGGCCTGGCGCACATGGGCCAGCGTCTGTACCGAACGGCCATGGTTGCGTGGGCCGATGAGCTTGTGGTGCGACACCACCACCGGTGCCTGCGCTGCACGGCCGATCGCGAAGGCCTCGTCCAACGCGGCGAAGACATGGTCGCCCTCGTCGCGGATGTGGCTCGCGTACACGCCGCCGTAGGGGCCGATCACTTCGGCCACCTGCGCCATCTCTTCGGTCGTGGCCGGCATGGCCGTGGGATAGGCCGCGCCGGTGGACAGTCCGATGGCGCCGCTGGCCATGGCCTCGCCTAGCAGCGCCCGCATGCGTGCGATCTCTTCCGGCGTGGCGGCCCGGTCGAGACGCTCCATCGTCGCCGCGCGCAAGGTGGTGTGGCCCACCAGGCAGGCTGCGTTCACCGCCGCAGGCGCAGCCTCCAGGCGCGCGAGGTAGGCTGCGAAGGTGGCGTCGCCGAACAGGGCCGAATCGTGGCCCAGCAGGTTCAGCGGCGGCGGTACGGTGGTTCCGGCCGGCGCGCCCCAGGGCGCGAGGCTGATGCCGCAGTTGCCGGTGACGACCGTCGTCACGCCCTGGCTCAGCTTGGCTGGCATGTCCGGGTCGAGCATGAGGTAGCGGTCGTCGTGCGTGTGCGAGTCGATGAAACCCGGCGCCACAATGCGGCCGGTGGCGTCGATCTCGACCGCGCCACGCAGTCCCGCCAGGTCGCCGACGGCAGCCACGTGCGCGCCGCGGATGCCGACATCGGCCTGGCGTCGGGCGCTGCCCGTGCCGTCGATCAGCGTGCCGTGGCGCACCACGAGGTCGAATTCGGCCATGTGCGCCCGCCTCAGTCGATCTTGGCGCCCGAGTGCTTGACCACATCGGCCCAGACAGGACGTTCCTTTTTGGCGAGGTCGAACAGGTCCTGACGCGGGCCGGTGTGGATCTCGTAGGCCTGGGCGGCCAGCTGCTGCTTCACCGCAGGCGAATTCAATGCCTTGTTGAAAGCGGCGTTGAGGGCGTCGAGGATCTTCGGATCGACGCCAGCCGGTGCGACATAGCCGGTCCAGGCGACGGCCTGGTATTTCTTCAAGCCGGTTTCGGCGATGGTGGGCAGCTCGGGCAGGCGGCTGTCGCGCGTGGCGCCGGTCACCGCCAGCGGCGTGATCTTGCCGCCCTTGAGGTGGGGAGCGATGGAGGTGATGTTCTCGAACACCAGGTCCACCTCGCCACGCATCAGCGCCAGATCGGCCTCCAGTCCGCCCTTGTACGGAATGTGCACGATGGACACGCCAGCCATGGACTTGAACATCTCGGCGCTCAGGTGGCCGGTGGTGCCGTTGCCGCCAGAGGCCACGGTGAGCTTGCCGGGCTGCTTTTTGGCCATCTCGATGAGGCCGGCCACATCCTTCACGCCGAGGTCGCTGCGCACGGCCAGCACGTTCTGGACGAATCCGGTCAGCGCCACCGGGGCGAGTTGGGTGTCGGCGTCGTAGGGCAGCTTCTTGTAGAGCGACTGGTTGATCGCCAGCGTCGCCACGTTGGCATAGGCGATGGTGTAGCCGTCCGCAGGGGCTGCGATGGTGGCTTGCGTGCCGATGATGCCGGAGGCGCCGACACGGTTCATCACTACCACCGACTGGCCGAGGTCGCGGCCCACCGCATCGGCGAGCAGCCGCGAGACGATGTCGGGCGTGGTGCCGGCGTTGAAGGGCACGATCAAGGTGATCGGCTTGTCGGGATACGCGGCCTGCGCGTAGCCGCACAGGGCCAGCGCGGCCAGCGGCGCAGCCAGCGCCTTGAGGAGCCAGCGGCGGCAGGAAAAAGAACGGGCGTTGAAGAACGACATGGTCAAGACTTTCTGAAGATCGATTGAGGGGCTTGCGGTCTCCTGGGCGACGCTGCACCGGGGCACGGCGGCGTCGGCCTCGTTGCTATGGGGAATGGGTGCAATGGCGGTCAGCCCTCGGTCCGCGCCATCACGGATTGCAAAACCGGCAGGTCGACGTTGCCACCGGAGAGCACGAGCACGGCGCTCTGCCCGCGCAGCGAAAGATGGCCGGCCAGCATCGCCGCGAGTGCCACGCTGCCGCCAGGCTCGACGACGAGGTGCAGTTCCTCCAGCGCGAATCGCATCGCGCGGGCCACCTCCTCGTCCGTCACGGCCACGGCCTCGTGCAGCAGCGGCTGGTTGATGGCGAACGGTAACTCTGCGGGCGTGACGGCCTGCAAGGCATCGCACAGCGTGCGGGCGCCAGGGGCATTGGTCTCGCGCTGACCGCTGCGCAGCGAGCGCACGGTGTCGTCGAAGCCCGCGGGCTCGGCGGCTACGCGCCGCGCGCCGGGGCTCAGCGCATCGAGGACCAGGCAGCAGCCGGCCATGAGGCCGCCGCCACCGCAGGGTGCGGCAAACAGGCCCAGGGTTTCCTGCGCACCGGCCGGCAGGTCTTGCAGCGCCTCCAGGGCCACGGTGCCCTGCGCCGCCAGCACCTCGGGGTGGTCGCCCGGCGGGATCAGCGTCCCACCGGTCTCGGCCAGCAGGCGCATGCCGATGTCTTCGCGGCTTTCCCTCTCGCGGTCGTAGTGGATGACCTTCGCGCCCTGCGCGAGCGCGCGCGCCACCTTGGTCTTCGGGGCATCGATCGGCATCACGATGGTGGCCGACACGCCCAGTTGCTGGGCCCCCCAGGCGATCGCCTGGCCGTGGTTGCCCGTCGAATAGGCCACGACGCCACGCTCCCGCTCCTGCGGCGTGAGTGCCAGCAGGGCATTGAAGGCGCCGCGGGCCTTGAAGGAGCCGGTGACCTGCAGGCTCTCCGGCTTGATCCAGACGGTGCCTCCCACCAGCGCGTCCAGCGCGGGCGAGCGCAGCAGCGGCGTGCGCCGCACGTGCGGCGCGATGGCGTGTGCGGCGCGCAGCACGTCTTCGAAACGGGGCACGCGCATCGTGCCGAGCATCGCGTGCTCGATGTGGTCCGGCAGCGCCGCGGCAGAAGGGGTGGAGGTGCTCGTCATCGCGGAGTCCTCCTTCACGCCGATTGCCACACCGGGGGCTCGGTGCTGCCGGTCTGGCTGGTGAGCCGGGTGTAGGCCTCCAGGCGGCGGTGCTGGGTGAAGTTGAAGATGGTGTTGCGGCCCAGCAGGCACATGTCCAGGTTGCAGTCGGCCACCACCAGTTCGTCGTCCCAGCTGGTGGCCATGGCCATGATCTCGCCCTGGGGGTTCACGATGATGGAGTGGCCCATCAGCTCGAAGCCGTCTTCGTTGCCGGCCTTGGCAACGCCCACGCCGAAGGTGGCGTTCTGGTAGCACCCGGCCTGGATGGAAAGCTGGGAGTGGAAGTTGCGCAGGTGGTGCGCCTCGAAGCCGCGGTTTTCCTGGTTCACCGCCGGCGTGTTGTAGCCCAGCATGACCAGCTCGACCTGCTGCAGGCCGAGCTCGCGCCACGATTCGGGCCAGCGGCGGTCGTTGCAGATCAGCATGCCCAGGTTCACGCCGTCCACCTTGCCCACCGGGGCGCGCACGACCGGGAAGCCCAGGTTGCCCACCTCGAAGTAGCGCTTCTCCAGGTGCTGCACCTTGCGGATGGTGGAGAACTCCTTGTGCCCGGGCAGGTGGACCTTGCGGTACTTGAGCACGATCTCGCCCGAGGGGGCAATCACCACCGACGTGTTGAAGCGACGCTTGCGCACCAGGCCGGTCTCGTCAGCCTCGTGGGCGATCTCGGCGTAGCCCAGGTAGCAGGTGAGCCCATGGCGGCGGATGGCATCGAAGAGCGGCTGCGTGGCGGGCGACGGCAGCATCTCCTCGTACCAGGGGTCGGCCTCGTCGAGGTTCTCGACGTACCAGCGCGGAAAGAAAGTGGTGAGCGCCAGTTCGGGAAACACCACGACATTGGCGCCGCGCTGATGCGCGCGCTCGAGCAGGCGGACCATGCGGGCCACGACGACATCGCGGCCTTCGGCTTTCTGGATGGGCCCGAGCTGGGCGGCGGCGACGGTGATCGAGCGGTTCATGGCGGCAGAAGAGTTGGTCTGAGCAGGATGATCTGGCCCGCCGTCTCTACGACCAACTGCGCCTGAACCGTCCTGGCAGGCCACAAGGGCACGCTTCGAATCTGCCGCAAGTGATTGATCTCAAAGAAAAAACCCGTGGTGCACAAAGCGTCTCAACCAACCCGTCGATAACCGCGCGTTATGGCCTGGGGACAAAAGGTGATGGACATCCGAACCGGACTGTCGATGGTGCGCAACGACACCTGCGCCGCCTCGACTTGCGGCCCAAGCGGGACTGGCTCGGCTCAGGGGCGAGGCGTGCGTACGGGCACATCCTCACCCGGGTGCTCGGGCAGCGTGGGGGGCAGCGTGTTGTCGCGCCCCTCTTGTTTCAGCAGGCGCCTGAAGATGGCCAGAAACTCCTTGGCCATGGCCGACAGCGGGCTGACGTTGGTGTGGATCAGGTAGATGCGGTGCGCGAGCCTGGGCACGAGCGGTTTGAGCACCACGCCATCCGTCACCGGGCGCCGCGCACCAAAGGCTTCGATCAATGCCACGCCTACGCCTTCACGCACCAGCCCCATCGCCTCGGGCGTGGAGCGGATCTCGATGTCGGCGCGCAAAGGCAAGCCCGATGCGGCGAAGAAATCGGCGGTGAGTCGGCCGAAGGGCGTGTCGCGCCCATAGCCAATGAAGGTTTGGCCCACCAGGTCGGCCGCGCTCACTGCCTCGGCCTGCGCCAGCGGATGGCGCTCGGGCATTGCGCACTCGATGAAGCTGTGCCCGATCGCCCGCGCTGCCGCGTTGGCACTGGGCGGCGGCGGCATCGAAGAGATCGCCAGGTCCGCGTGTCCCAACAACACATGCGGCAATAACGAGTCGAACGGCAATGGCCGGTACTTGATCCGCACATCCGGATAGCGGGCCCGGAAACGCTTGATCGCCACCGGTATCAGCCACTCGCTGAAACTGGGGCTGGAAACCAGCGACAGCTCGCCCTGGGAGCCTCCGACCAAGTCAACAGCCAGCGCGTTAAAGCGGCGCACACCCTCCAGGATGCTTTCCACCTCGGAGAACAGACGGTGCGCTTCAGGCGTGGGCTGAAGGCGCCCGCGCACACGCTCAAACATCAGTATGCGCAGCCGGCTTTCGGCCGTGGCCAGCACGCGGCTGACGGCCGGCTGGGAAACACACAGCATGCGTGCCGCCCCGCTGAGGGAACCGGCGATCATGATGGCGTGGAAGACTTCGATCTGCCGCAGATTCAGCGGTACCGGCGGGGTCAGGAGCGTGGCAGGCATGGAGCAAGAAGACGACACATGTCCGAACTCCATGCAAGTAGCACGCCACCGCGCACAGGGGCTCAGCGCGCACGGGCTGCGCGGCCTGCAGTCATTGCGCAACTTGCTCGCGCTGCGCCGGCGTGCAGCGCGAGCCCGGCTTGGGGTAATCGTATTTTTTTGACAAATTGACACGGTCGTAGTTGTCGCCGACGCCCGCACGCTTTCGACGGGATGATCCGGAACCCGCAGCCACAACGCGCGCCGAAGGACCTCCCGGCCTAGTCTCACGCAAGCGTGGGCCGTGTAGCAACAATCAGGTGGCGCCAAGCAGAGCGTGCGAATCTCAGATCATCCGATCATCCGCGAACGCTACGCCGATTTCGGCCCGACGCTGGCCGCCAGCATGCAACCGGGCGGCGATGGCTTCGTGCTCGTGCCCTCGCCCATCGCGCCATTTCCGACGACGGTGGTGGTGGGCGGCACGCTCGCCGTGAATGCGCAACTGGTGCCGGCCACCGCCACGCTGTCTGCGCAAACCACTGCGTTCCTGGGCGACGGCGGCGCGATGCAGGTGCAGGCGCCGGTCGGCGAACCGCCGGAAGACACCGTGCCGCTCACCATCACGATCCAGGTCGGTGCCGACGCGGCGAGCGCAGTGCCGGTGCGCTGCACATTCGATCTGGTGCCCGCGTTCACGCTGACCAGCGCCGGCGGCTTCAACGTCGCGCCCGGCACAACGATCACGCTGACGAGCAGCGATGGCACGGCGATTCAGGCTGTGTCACCGCCCGCCGGGCTGACGATCGTAGCGACGGGTGCGGATCTGGCGGTGACGGTGGATGCGGGTCATGCGGTGGGGCCGGTGACGGTGCAGGCGGTGGATGGGGGCAATGCGCAGCGGCAGGCGCGGCGCGTGATCACGGTGGCTTGAGCGAAGGCCTGCGCTATTGGGTTCAGCCTGAGTGCCTCCCGACAGTATCTCTACTGGCGATCAAGCCTTTGCTGGTTCAAACGTCGAAGCCGCCGTCGCCGGCCTTGATGCCGGCCTGGGTGTTCGGGCTCACGAACACAACATTGCTCTTGGCGCCGGCGGCGCTGCCGCTCACGGTGGCAACTGCCCCGTAGCAGATGGGCGGGATGCACAGGCTCACGTTCAAGCCGCTGCTCGATTGCCGGCTCTAGCCCACGCTCACGTCCTGCAGCGAGGCGATGCTCAGATCGCCGCCGACGTCGGCCGTGACACGGTTGGCCTCGACCACCGCACCGTTGAGGGTGAGATCGCCGCCGCTGGCGATGTCGACGGCCTTGCCGCCGCTCACCTGCGTGGCGTTGTAGCGGGTGTCGTCCTGGTTGTTGCTGCCCTTGCCTTGGCTCACACCCAGTTGGATGCTGAAGCCGTTCTGCGCCCCGGCGCCGAAGGTCACGCCGACGTTGGCGCCGCTGCTGCTGTTCTGGCCTACCATCACGCTGGGGTCTTTGCTGGCCTGCAGCGTGATGTCATTGTCCGCGGCGAGGTTGACGGTGTTGCCGGCGGCGATGGTGGAGCCGCTCGCGAGGATGTTGGAATCCTTGCCCCCGCCGGTGGCGACGATGTTGACTTTGTTGCTGCCCACAACGCTGGAGCCCACCGCCTGTTTGCTGGTGGTGACGCTGGTGCTCTGGCTCTCGTTGCGGCTCAGGTTGACGCTGACGCCGTAGCTCAATTGGCCGCCGCTGGCCAAGGCCTGAGCGCTGTCATACGCCTGCTTGCCGCTCATGGCGAGGTTGACCGCGCCCCCAATCAGCGCAGGCGTCGGCCTTCAGAACATCCGCTTGTCGAAACGGAACGGGTTGCGCTCGACCGTGATCGTGACCGCCGCGTACTGCGGATGGTCCGGGTTCAGCAAGATGTTGGACTCGTCCGGCTCGACGGCTGACGGCACCCACAGGCCCAGCGAGGCGCCCGAGGCGCGCCACGTGATCCCGGCGCTCTGTGTCCACAGCTCATCGGCGCGCCAGTTGTCCGGCAGTCCCGCCTCGCGGATGTCCATCAGCACCGCATCGTCAGGCAGGTCGAGCCGCAGGAGCGCCTGATTGAGCGGCTGCACGCCGTTGCAATGCACACGCTTTTCAAGCTGGCACAGCGCGCGGCTACCGCCCGCGTAGACCACCGGCTGGCCCTCGGGCGGCGTGCGGTGCCAGCGCCCGGACTCGAAGGTCGAGCCGAGCCACAGCGTCGAGAGCGTCAGGCCCTTGGTGCTGCCGATGCGCCAGACGGCGATGCTCAAACGACACCGCCGTACTCGATGGCGTTGAGCATCGCGCGCACCTTGGCACCGCCGAATTCGTTGCCAGCGAACTCCATCGGCGTTTTTCCCCCGAGCAGATCGTGTGGTTTGGTGAGCCAAGTCTTACCATCCTCGCCGAACACCTCGGCGGCGCGCACCAGCAGGTCGCTGTGGCGCAACATCCGCTCGGTCACCGAGGCGTCCATCTCGGTCTCCGGCCCGGCGCGAGAGAGCGTCGATGGATGCACGTGCAGGGCGAGGAACAGGTCCTTGCGCCGCTCCATGCCGGTCGCTTCGAACCATTGCCGGACCGCTGCTGCGGTGACTGGCTTCGCGGCGAGCGTCGCCGCAAGGTCGATATTGAAGTTCATGCGATGGTGGCCGGCCTCGTGCATCTCAACGAAGACCTTCGCTCGGGTCAGCGCGGCAGCGCCCTTGCGCTTGGCGGCGCGCAGATCGCTGAGCGAAGTGAAGACGCTCTCAAGTCGCGCGGTCAGCTCATGCACCGCCTTCGACTGCTCGACGGCGTCCTGAGCTGCTTCCTCGATGAACCCCGTGATGACGCCTGCGGCCGGCACGCCCTGCGGCGCGGGGATCAGCCGCTTGGCGACCGGCCTGGGTTGATGCTGGGGGGGTTGTCGTGTCATGGGGGAACATTACCATGAATTGCAAACGCAACGCTAGCACATTGCAATTGCACGCACGGCTGCCGAGGATTCCGGCCACCGTTGCGGATACCTGGGCGAACCACCGCGCCCACCGGCCGATGGGCGCCCCGACAGCGCCACCGCGTCGCCGTCCACTGCAATCGCCGCGCGCGGATCGTCTTGTTCGATGAAGTCGAAAATCCGCTCTCGGTCATCCATCGCCAACGGCGACCACTCCAGCCTCACGCCTTACCTTTACCCGCTTTGAGCAGCGCAGTTGCTCGGCGCTTGGCGAAATGCGCTTCAACCTTCTCGTGCGGGACGGCGGGGCGCGGATCATCCAAGGCCTCCTGCACCTTGGCTCGGAACCAGGCGTCATGGGCCGCAGCGTCAACGGTAAAACCCGCCGGCAATGCGCCCTCCTTGGCCACACGTGTCAGAACGATCCTCATCACGTCCGAGACGGTGAGGCCGATGTTGTCGAGCACCGCGGTGGCGCGCTCCTTCACGTCAGCGTCGATGCGGGTCTGTACCAATGCGTTTGCGACCATGGCGGGCCTCCAAGTCAGAGAACAACGGATTTATTGTTGTTCAATTGAATGACATCGCAAAGTGCAACGGTGCAGCGCCTGGTTGGGCTGGACGCAGCAGCAGATGGGCTCAGCTCGCTGCTTGGCCTCTTCCTGCTGGCCCACAAGCCCCGACGCGGGCGCTTCAGGCTCACGAACCGACTCGTTGACGAAGCCGGGGGAAGCCGCTCCGCCCTGGCCTCGACCTTGTCGCGTCCACTTCCCGCGCTCCTATGGGCGCGCCCCGAACAAGGGATTCCGCAGCGCAAGCAGATGACGGATACAGTGCAACCCCCCGGCTGCCTGGTACCCCTTTTCACTGGCGTCAGACCGCGGATTCCGGCTTGCGGAGGTGCGTCACTCGCTCGAGGTAGATGGTCCCTTGATGCAGGGGAAACTTGTCCATGTGCGCCAGCTTGCCGTTCCCCTTCATGAAGCGCATGCCCCAAGACACGATGACCGCAATACCCCGCGCACCGAGTTCGTCAAGCAGTTCCTGGATGTCGCGCGCCAAGCTCGCCTCATCCATCGCATGTCGACGCGACCATCAAAACCGTCGTGCAGCGTGCGAGCGTGCAATGCGCCGCCCCTTCACCAAGACGTCCTGATCATGCTGGAATTTGGTTCGGCGCAAGTTCACATATCCAATGCGGGCGCCGTTATCGCTGCCAATCATCGCGCAGCACCTACTACTACCGTGCAGCCTGAGCAGATTGCCGATGGACGTCTGGTCGAACTCATCGGTGACATCCAGGACGAGCTGCCTGGGTACGGCTATCGACGCGCGTGACGCGTGAACTGCACGCGGGCGCCCGGTGAACCAATAAACGGGTTGCTCGCGTGATGAGGGCCAACGGACAGGGAATCGGAGTGATCGTACTTTTTGCGCAAACTGATACGGCCAGCGGCGATATTCCGTTGGAGATCAAGGCTTTACGGCGACCGGTGGTCACGACATGACCCGAGCTCGCAAGTCGTTGCCGCGCAAAGTGTTTTTGCCCCAAGCGCCCCAATTTCCGTGAAAAGTACGATCATTCCACGTGGGGCTCCGGTGCAAACCTTTAGCGTGGCCGAGTAACTTGCCAAAGCGCCGCGCAGGTCGGGCCGAAGCACGGCGTTCCAGATCGTGGGCGCACCTTGGCCTCGAACGGCAGCCGGGCGAGATCGAACTGGCCCTTGCGGATGCGATGCAACAACTCCACGCCAGCGATCGTCACCGCCGCGTGGTTGAAGACCTTGAAGTCGAGCATGGGGTTGATGCGCGACTTCACGCCCCGATGGCTTTCTTGCCGGGGCCGTCGAGAACGGCGCAGGATGGTCTCGCCGATGGAAAGAACCTTGATGGCACCTCCACCAGAGGGGCCCCAAATGCAGCAACGGTAATCAGCCAATGAACGTAGACTCGCCTCCTCGCGCAGTGTCGGACGAGGCTGTACTGCGGATCGTGCGGGAGGTCTTGACCGAACTCCACCCAGGTCGCGCGGACATGGGCCCGGTGACGCTGGACAGCGCGCTCGAGGAAGACCTTGGCTTGGACAGCCTGGCGCGCGTGGAGCTGTTGATGCGCCTCGAGCGCGCGTTCGGCGTACGCCCGCCGGAGCATATGCTGAGCACGGCCGAAGCGCCACGGGACCTGCTGCGCGCGCTGCTGGCCGCACGTGGTCCACACCAGACGAAAGTGCTTCAGACACAGCGGCTGCCGGTGCCCGAACGCGTCTCGCAAGCGCCGTACGCGGCGGCGACCCTGCAGGAGGTGCTCGACTGGCACGTGCGGGCTCATCCGCAGCGCGAGCACGTTGTGATCGACAACGGCGACGACGGACTGACGCGCCTGCGCTATGCCGACTTGCAGCAGGGCGCCACCTGCGTCGCCGCGGGGCTGCTGGATCGCGGCTTTCTGCCGGGTCAGCCGGTGGCGCTCATGCTGCCGACCGGCCGTGAGTACTTCTTCAGCTTCGCCGGCATTCTGCTCGCCGGAGGCATCCCGGTACCGATCTACCCGCCGGCGCGGGCGGCGCAGATCGAGGAGCACCTGCGGCGTCACGTCGGCATCCTCACCAACGCGCTGGCCACGGTGCTGATCACCGTACTGCAGGCCAAGGCGCTGGCGACGCTGCTCAAGTCGCAGGTGCCGTCGCTGCGCGTTGTCTGCACCGTTGAAGAGCTGTCCTCGTGTACTGCCTCCTTGGAACACTTCACTGCCCATGCAAGCGATATCGCCTTGCTGCAGTACACCTCCGGCAGTACCAGCAGTCCCAAGGGAGTGGTCCTGACGCACGCCAACCTGCTCGCCAACTTGCGGGCCATGGGGCAGGTCCTGCAAGTCAGCTCCGAAGACGTCTTCGTCTCGTGGCTGCCGCTGTACCACGACATGGGGCTGATCGGGGCGTGGCTGGGCAGCCTGTACTACGCGTATCCGCTGGTGGTGATGTCGCCGCTGAGGTTTCTCGCGCGACCGGAACGCTGGCTGTGGGCAGTGCACCGGCACTCCGGCACGCTTTCGGGCGGGCCCAACTTCGGCTACGAGCTGTGCCTGCGCAAGCTGGACGAGGCCGCGCTGGACGGGCTCGACCTTTCCAGTTGGCGATTTGCGTTCAACGGCGCCGAACCGGTCAGCGCGACGACCATGCTGGAATTTCAGCAACGCTTCGCCCGCTACGGGCTGCGGCCGCAAGCCCTGGCACCAGTGTACGGACTGGCGGAGACTTCGCTGGGCCTGACCTTCCCGCCGCCAGGGCGGGGTCTGATAGTCGACCGCATCGACCGACAAGCGTTCTCGCGCTCGGGCCGCGCGCTGTCCGCGGCGACCGGCGCGTCTGACGTGCAACTGGTCGTGGCATGCGGCCAGCCGCTGCCGGGCCATGAGGTCCGCCTAGTCGACTCGACGGGACGTGAGGTGGCGGAACGCCAGGAAGGGCGTCTGCTGTTCAAGGGACCATCGGCCACCAGTGGCTACTTCCGCAACTCGAAAGAGACGCGCCGACTGTTCGATGGCGAGTGGCTGGACTCGGGCGACTACGCCTACATGGCACAAGGCGACGTCTATATCACCGGGCGGGCGAAGGACGTAATCATTCGGGGCGGCCGTCAGGTGTACCCGTATGACCTGGAGGAGGTCGTCGGCGCGATTCCCTCTATCCGCAAGGGCTGCGTCGCCGTGTTCGGCAGCCCGGACCCCGGGACCCGCAGCGAACGGGTCATTGTCATGGCGGAAACCCGCAGTATGCCCCCCGAGGCGCAGGCGCAACTGCGCCGCCAGATCAACACCGCCGCGGTCAGCGTCCTCGGTGCGCCGCCGGACGACGTGGTCCTGGTGCCGCCGCACACGGTCTTGAAGACATCGAGCGGCAAGATTCGTCGCGCGGCCAGCCGCGAACTGTACGAGAACGGTGGCGCTTCAGCCGCGCAGCCGGCGCCGTGGCGGCAGATCGCGCGGTTTGCATGGCAGGCGATACTGCCGCAACTACGGCGCGCTTGGCGCGTCGGTGCGACGGTGGCCTACGCTGGATATGTCTGGCTGGTGTTCTGGATGCTCGCGCCCATCACGTGGGCGCTGGCCGCATTGCTGCCCAAGTCGTCCTGGAGTTGGGCGCTGAGTCACCATGCGGCCCGGCTCTTCTTACGGTTGTCCGGGCTCCCGTTTGTGGTCGAGGGACTCGAGAATTTGCCGCGTGAAGCGACCTGTGTGGTCGTGGCGAATCACGCGAGCTATCTGGATGGAATCACTCTGGTCGCCGCACTGCCGCGCCATTTCCGCTTTGTCGCCAAGCGAGCGCTCCAGGAACAGTTCATCCCACGGGTGTACTTGCGAGGTCTCGGCGCCATTTTTGTAGACCGCGACGACGCGCAGCGCGGGGCGGAGGACGTCGCGCGGGTGACGCGCAGCGTTTGCGCCGGCACAGCCATGTTGTTCTTTCCGGAAGGCACGTTCCGGCGCGTGCCAGGCTTGCTGCCGTTCCGTGCGGGCGCGTTCTCTACGGCAGCGCAGGCCGGAGTGCCCGTGGTGCCGGTGACGATCCGCGGCACGCGCTCCGTGCTGCGCGAGGGCCAGTGGTTCCCACGCCGCGTGCCGATCAGCGTGAGGGTCAGTGCCCCGATCCGTGCGGATGGTGACGACTGGTCAGCGTCAATCCGGCTGCGCGACGCCGTGCGCACGGAGATCCTGAACCGGTGCGCAGAGCCGGATGCCGATGATAAAGGCTGCCTGCATTCGTAAAGTCGCGTATCAATCTACATGGAAAGCACGATCACCCAGGCCGCGCTGCTATGGCTTGTTGGGACGGGCCTTGATGGGCTGTGTCGCACGGCGCGTCGTCGCCGACTCAATATTCCGTCTTGAAGTGAATCACACCGCTCGGTCGGTTGCTCAACCTCAACGGACCGACATTTGCGGACGCCAACGTGCCACGCGAAGGAAGGCAGCTAGTGCGCGACTATGTACTCACGCGCTGGTCGAATGGTGCGACCTTCGTTTGGTCGCGGCGGCTGCGTCGTGTGGGGTCGCGGCGAAGGGTCGAGCGGCCTGCGCTTCGACGCCGCAGATCCCGTCCGAAACTCGTAGTCGTCGCACAAAGCCCCTATTGCTTGTGGTTAGCGAGCTCGTCGTAGCCACAGCGCACGCGGGGGTTCAGTCGGGACGCGCGTCTACGCGTGGCGCGTGCTGCACACAGCGCCCGATGCCCCCGGAACAGGTTGCTCGAAGTCGATGCTGAGTGACCTCACTCATGGCTCAAGCTCCCTCGAAGCGCATAGAGAAATCGACCGCCTTCACATGCTTGGTGGGCGTGCCGACCAAGATGCGGTCCACGCCCGGATCGAGCCGCGGACAACAGCAAGCGCAACTTGCTGCGCGTCGATCTCTGGTCGATGTTCGAAACGCCGCGCATGCGGGGCCTTGCTTCGATGAGCGACCCCGTGCTGCTGGCGCCGGCCCGGGCACTTCGATCGACACGTTTCGACCTCGGTACGCAGCCAATTCGGCACCTCTAGCGTGTCGCGGTTGATGATCACCACCAGCAACTTCGACCGCAGCAGGGCGCGTCTTAGGGTGTCGGACAGCGGTTCGCCGGGTGGCGCCTCGTCCTCGCTGAAGAACACGCTCAGGTCTCGCTCGCGCAGCCTTCTGGCAAGGTCCGACGCGTAGCTCTGCGATCCACGCGGCGGGCCGCCTAGCGCGACGGAGATGAACACGTCGTAACCGAAAAGTCGCGAGGCAAATGAGGCCTTCGGCGCTTGCGGGGAAGGCGGTGTGGTTGGCGTGTCCTTCACGGGTCGATTCTGGCTGATGCCGCCAGTGGCGCACGCAGCCCCATTCATACCGATGGGTGATGACGTTATATTGCGTCACCGTCACCCCCGCCGCACCGCCACCGCCCGCATGGACAACGACGAGGTCAATCAGCTGCTCGTACGCATCGGCCGCGAAGACCAGGCAGCGTTTCGTCAGCTGTACAAGGCGTTCAGCCGAAAGGTATACGCCTACGTGCTCAACATGCTGAACGACCACGCGCGGGCCGAGGAGGTCCTGGTGGACACGCTTTATGAGGTCTGGCGCCACCCCCAGCGCTTTCGCGGCGATTCGCAGTTTTCCACGTGGCTCATCGGGATCGCACGCAGAAAGGCGCTGATGGTCTATCGGGCGCGCCGGCCCGACGAGGTGCATGGAGATCTCGAGGACATCGCCGAGATCACCGCCTCGGACACGCCTGACGGCTACGCGGAGTTGGCGGGCAAGCAACGGCGCGAAGGCGTACAGCACTGCATGGGCAAGCTGTCGGACGAGCACCGCGAATGCCTGCACCTGGTGTTTTACGAGGGCATGGGCCTGGCTGAAGTGGCAGAGGTGCAGAATTGTCCCGAGGGCACCGTCAAGACGCGCCTGTTCCACGCCCGCCAGAAGATCAAGAAATGCCTGGAGTCTCTGCTGCGAAGCGAGGGCGGCGCCCCCGACGCCAAAGGCGCGCTCGCATCCTGAAGCTTGCGGTGTACGTGACAAGCGCGCAAAAATAAACTGAACCTTCGGCCGACCTCGCGCAACCCAGAGGCGACACGGGCATGTCCCGTGCAGGTAGATCGGGGTCTCGGTGCGGTCGGTCGCGCGCGCTATATTGCGTGATCTCACCACAGTCGCCGCTTGCATGGACAACGATCGGGTCAGTCACGGGCTCGTACGAGCCGAAGAATTCTGGGTGGTCACCATGGTCGAGATCTTTTCATCGTTGCCGCACCGCAAGGGTGCGACCGTTGCCACGAGAGCACAGGCATCATGAACAAACGCTTCGAAGAACTGCTCCCCTGGTACGCCAACGGCACGCTGGGAGCCGAAGAGCGCGCCTGGGTCGACGCCTACCTGGAACAGAATCCCGAGGCCCGGAGCGAGTTGGACTGGTATCGCTCGCTGCAGCAGCGCGTACAGGAAAGCGCCCCGGCCGTACCGGCAACGATCGGCCTGGCGCGCGCCATGCGCCTGATCCAGGGCGACCGTCCGACCTTGGGCGAGCGCATCGGCGCCTTCTTCGGCAACTTCGGCATGCGCCCGAGCTATGCGATGGCCGGGCTGGCGCTCGTGGCAGTGCAAGGCGGCGTGATCCTGAACCTGCTCGGTGACGTACGCGAGAACGAGAACGAAATCCGCGCACTGCACGCGGTTCGCGTCGAAGAGGCTCCGATGCTGAAGATCAGCTTCGCACCCGACGCCAAGGAGGCCGACATCCGCATGCTGGTGGTCCAGGTTCACGGTGAGCTGGCCGGCGGTCCGGGCCAGCTGGGCGACTACTACCTGCGCGTGCCGGCTGGCACCGAGGCCGCGGCGCTCGCCCGGGCGCAGGCTGCCCCGATCGTTCAGGCCGCCTCGCTGGCGCCCGGCGTGCCGCCTCGGGAGTAGCCGCCATGGCCACGCTGCTGACCCGCCGTATGTTGCTGCGCTGCACATTGGGCGCCGCAGCGCTGCCCTTCGGTCCCGCCATGAGCGGCCCTGCCGACGCCAACGTCGCCGAGTCGCGCATCGCCCTGGTGATCGGCAACGGCGCGTATCGCACTGCACCGTTGAAGAACCCGCCCGGCGACGCCAGCGCCGTCGCGGCGGCGCTGCGCGGCCTCGGCTATGACGTGACCCTGCGTCAGAACACGCGGCTGCCGGAACTGATCGAGTCGCTGCGCGAGTTTTCGGTGCGCGCTCCGAAGGCCTCGGTTCGCATGCTGTTCTATGCCGGCCACGGCGTTCAGGTGAAGGGCCGCAACTACCTGGTGCCGATCGACGCCGACCCGCAATCGGAAGCGGACATCCAGCGTCAAAGTGCGGACGTCGGCGAGTTCGTCGACCGACTCAGCGCGATTCCCACCGGCGTCAACATCGTGGTGCTCGACGCCTGCCGTGTGAACCCGTTCGCCGGCGGCGTCATTGTCGGCCCCGATGGACGGCGACTGCGATTCCGCGGCGCGACGCCGGGTGGCCTCGCGACGCTCGATGCGCCCGTGGGCACCCTGGTGGCCTTCTCGACCGCGCCGAACGGCGTGGCGCTCGACGGCGCCAGCGGCAAGCACAGCGTCTACGCGCGCCACCTGCTGGCCAACCTGCCGACGCCGGGCCTGCAGATCGAGCAGCTCTTCAAGCGGGTGCGCATCGGCGTTGCCGAAGATACCGGCCGCGCGCAGGTGCCCTGGGAGTCGTCGAGCCTGACCACCGACTTCTGCTTCAAATCGGACGACAAGGGGCGCTGCGGGTAGGCAAACCGCGCTCACGCGTGGTCGTCCAAGAAGCGCTCGAGTTCGCGCGCGAAGCGCAGCGGCTCACTGACATGCGGCGAATGGCCGGCACGCGGGTAAACCGAGATCTGCGCGTGCTTCACCGTGTCGCGATACCAGGCATCGAGCGGCAGACCGGCGTAGTGCGGGCTGCGCGCCCCGAGCACGACGAGCAGCGGGGCATCGAGGCGCGACAGCGAAGCGCGGAAGTCGGCATGCGCCATCGACTCGGCGAGGTCGAGCAATGGCCGGACATCGATGCGTCCCAGGCGCCGGCGCAGCATCCGTCCGAGCGATGCTTCGACACCCAGCTGGCGCTTCAGCCAAGCGCCGCCGAACGTGCCGACCTCGTTCAACAGCGTCTCGGCCAGATCCTGGCGCGCACCCGCGATCAGCCCCGACAGCATCGTCGCGCTGCAGCCGCCGAACAGCCCGAGACGCCAGCTGTCGTCCGTCACGATGCGCGGCGACTGGTCGACCAGCGCAACCGCCGCGACGCGCTGCGTGCCATACAAATGCAGATACTGCATCAGCGTCAGCGCGCCCATGGAGTGCCCGACCAACGCCGAACGCTGCAGCCCGAAGTGATCGAGCATCTCGGCCAGGTCGCAAGCCAGTCGCGCCAGCGTGATGCTGCCGCGCACCGGCCGGCAGCTGCCATGGCCGCGCGCGTCCCAGGCGAGCACGCAATGACGCCGCGCCAGCCTTCGCGCCACCGGCATCCAGTCGCGATGCGAGCACCCGACCCCGTGCACCAGCACCAGCGGCGGGCCTTTGCCGAGCACGTAAACGGGAACCACCTGACCATCGCTGGCCGTGAAGCTGTCGTACTCGCCGGCACCAGGCGTGCCGAGGCCCACCAGCCCGAAATTGCGCAGCGCGTTCAAGGCGCCGCGCAGGCCCGTCAGGCGTGGCGGGTGTGGAGGCGGTTCAGGCGGAGCCCTGTCGAGCATGGCGGGCAATCCTACGCTGGCGCGCAGCCCGCCCGACATCCGCTTGAACCCTTCTCAGCCTGCCTGCTGCCAAATCGTTTGAACCGTTTCCGAACCGGCCGCAACCCATGGAGCGGGAAGGCAGGCAAATCGGCAAGCCCCACCATCAACCTCGTCACCACTCTCAGGAGATCATCATGCAACTCGTTCGCAAAGCTTCCGCCCTCGTCGTTCTCGGTCTCGCCTTCGGTGGCGCGATCGCCGGCGAGATCACCGGCTCCACGGTGCTGTCCACCGGCGCCGTCAACACCTCGGCAGGCTTCCTGGCCACGGCGCGCCAGAACATCGGCGTGGCCGAACAGAACGGCAAGATCACCAACAGCACCGTGATCGTCAACGGCGCCAACAACACGGCCGCGGGCTTCCTGTCGACGGCGACGCAGAACGTCGGCCGCGCGACGCAGGACGGCAAGATCACCAACAGCACGATCATCGGAAACGGCCTGAACAACGTGGCCGCCGGCTTCCTCAGCACCGCCACGCAGGAGGTGGGCTTCGCCAAGGACAGCGGCGTGGTCGAGAACTCGACGGTCATCGCCAACGGCGCCAGCAACACGGCCGCCGGCTTCCTGTCCACCGCCCGCCAGCAGATCGGCGGCGCCCAAGGCAACGGCAAGCTGTCGAACTCGACGGTCATCGCCACCGGCTCGGTCAACACCGCCGGCGGCTTCCTGTCGACCGCCGACCAGAGCATCGGCGTCGCCAAGTAAGCCGCTGCCGCTACTCCCGCGGCCTGTCGCCGCCCGGCCCGCCCGCGCATCCGCGCCGGCGGGTCTTTTCATTCCTGCAGCTCGCCTTGTCCGCCGCGAATGCCAATTCGCTTGAACCGTTTGCGGACCCGCCGCAACCCATGGAGCGGAAGGCAAGCAAGCGCATGCCGCCACCCCCAACCCGCCAACCCTTCAGGAGATCCACCATGAAAGCCGCTCCCAAACTTTCCGTCCTCGCCGCGCTCGGCCTCGTCTTCGGTGCCGCCATGGCCGGCGAGATCACCGACTCCGGCGTGTTCTCGACCGGCACCGTCAACACCTCGGCCGGCTTCCTGTCCACCGCGCGGCAGAACGTCGGCGTGGCCGAGCAGAACGGCAAGGTCCGCAACACGGCTGTGATCGTCAACGGCGCGGTCAACACCTCGGCGGGCTTCCTGTCGACGGCCAACCAGAGCATCGCCCGCGCTACCCAGAACGGCCAGATCAGCCAGACCGCCGTGGTCGCGCAAGGCGTGAACAACACCGCCGCCGGCTTCCTGAGCACCGCAAACCAGGAAGTGGGCTTCGCCAAGGACGACGGCAAGGTCCAGGGCAGCTTCGTCGGCGCCACCGGCGTGAGCAACGTGGCCGGCGGCTTCCTGGCCTCGGCGCACCAGCAGATCGGCGGCGCGCAAGGCAGCGGCAAGCTGACGAACTCGACGGTGCTCGCCACGGGCCAGGTCAACACCGCCGCGGGCTTCCTGTCAACCGCCGACCAGAGCGTCGGCGTCGCGAAGTAAGACCTCGTCCTTCTTCTTTCCCTGCGCCGGCGTCTCCCCCCGCCGGCGCTTCCCCACCCAGGAGACCACCATGAATGCAAGCCTCGCCCTCACCGCCCGCATCGTCCTCGCCGCCGCCACGCTGGGCGCCGGCGCCCACGCAATGGCGGGGCAGGAGCTGATGGGCGTCGATACGCGCTTCCGCGCGAAGATCGCGAAGGAAAAGATCCGCATCGCCGCCCAGGAGCGCAAGGCCGACGAACAAGGCAAGTCACAGGGAAACTCCCTGGACTCCACCAGCTGCGGGAGTCAGAGCATCGGCAACATCGACACCGGCGGGCGCATCGGCGCCGGCCCGCGCGAGGTTTTCGTGTTCGCACCCAACGCGATCAACATCGTCGGCCGCGGCGGGTGCCGCTGAGCGGACGTCCCGCAGAAGGGAGATCTCACATGAAACCGCCCAAAGTCGCGCGCCTCCTCGCGCTTGCCGCCGCCCTCGCCGCACTCGCCGGCTGCCAGACGCTCGAGGTCAAGCAGCCCACCATCGAGCAGACCAACGAGATCCGCAAGGGGCCCGAGGACCGGCCCCAGCGCTCGATCACCGGCTTCTCGCATGCGCTGCGCTGCATGGACACGCTCTTGCTCGACTACGGCGTGCGTGACATCACGATGCTGACCGAGGAAATCGCCGACGAAACGAAGAAGCTGAACGCCGGCACGCGCGACATGCTGATCTCGTCGGTGTCGGACATGTCGCGGCGCAGCCGGGCGGTGCGCCTGGTCGCGTTCGGCAAGGACACGGCGAACGTGATCAGCTACCTCGCCTCGGCGCAAAGCGCGTCGGCCTACCAGGCCATCCCGCTGTACGACATCAAGGGCTCGGTGTCGCAGTTCGACGAGAACCTGGTCAAGAACCAGAAGGACATCGGCATCGGCTTCGCGCCCTTCATCAACCTCGGCGCGGCAAAGGATGCGGGCTCCAGCATGCTGGCGCTCGACCTGAGCGTGCTGACGACCAGCGACATGGCGGTGCTCGCGGGCGTCACTTCGCGCAACTCGGTGATGATCCTGAAGCAGGGCAGCGGCATCGACGGCGATGCTGCGTACCACAAGTTCGGCATCAACTACAGCATGAACCTGGCGAAGGCCGAAGGCCAGACGCAGGCGCTGCGCGGGCTGGTCGAGCTCGCGGCGGTCGAACTCATCGGCAAGCTCACCAAGACTCCGTACTGGACCTGCCTGGGCGTGACCGATCCGAAGAAGAACGACGAAACGCGCCTCGAGATGTTCGACTGGTACCACGCGATGGCGTCGACGCGTATCGAGCTGATCGCCTACTTCCAGAACCAGCTGCGCCGGCGCGCGTTCTACGACGGCCCGATCGACGGCGAATTCAACCCGGCCATCGACGAGGCGATCGCGAACTACCGCGCTGCGCTGGGCCTCAGCCGCGAGGCGGTGCTCAACGAGGAGTTCTTCTACGCCTTCCTCGCCGCCGACCACACCAAGATCAAGCGGCCTGACCAGCCTGCACGCTACGTCGCGCCGGCCTCGGTGGCCGGAGCCCCCGCATCGATCCCGGTGGCCGCAGCCGCAACGACCGCAGCAGCCGCAAGGGCCGCAGCCACCCCGGCAGCCGAGGCGGCCCACGCACAGGCGGCGGCGCTCAAGCTCTCGCTGACGACCCCGAAGCAGCAGACCCGCTTCGCCCGCGGGGAGGCGATCAACCTGGCCCTCGCGCCCTCGCAGGATGCGCATGTCTACTGCTACCTGCAGGACGAGGAGGCCAAGGTCATCCGCTTCTTCCCCAACCGCTTCGCCCGCGACTCGCGCGTCGCCGCGGCCCAACCGCTCGCGCTGCCCGGCGCGATGCGCTTCCAGCTCACGATGAACACGAAGGGCGTGCCCGAGACCATTTCCTGCTTCGCGACGCAGCGTGACGTGATGGCTTCGCTGCCGCAGGCGCTGGTCGGCGCCGACTTCGAACCCCTCCCCGGCGCCACGCTCGAACTGATCCGCAGCGCCTTCGTCAAAGCCAGCGGCGGCACGCTCGCCCAGGAGAACTTCCGTGTCCAAGCCAAATGAGTCCCGTCCTGGCCGTGCGAAGCAGCTCGGCATCCGCCTGGCCGCTGTGAGCGCGGTCGCCCTGGTCGCCGCCGTCGGCGTCCTGCAACTGCCCCTCGGCGCGACGGCAGGCGTCGCCACCGCGGCCGCCCCCACCGACGATCGCGTCGGGTCCGGGCTCCCGCCCGCACCCCCGGCCTCGACGCCGGTGCCGAGACAGAAGGCGCAGGGTACCTATCGGCTGCGCTGCTGGCAGTACGGCCGCCTGCTGTTCGACGAGGGGCCGGTCACCCTGGGGCCCGACGCACGGCAGGGTGCGAAGCTGGTGGCGATCGACCGCGACGGCGGGGCGGTGATCGTCACCGATGCCGGCTGGACCACCTGCCAGGCGCGCCCCTACCCCGCGCCACCCAACCTCGCGCTGCCGCGCTGAGGCCACGGCTCATCGCAACCCAGGAGCCGCACCATGAACTGGTTCACCCGTGTGTTCCCCGTGCGGGGGACGCTTCGGGCCGCGGCTTCGGCCGCGGTTCTTGCCGCGATCCTTGCCGAGCCGGCACAGGCGGCCACCGAGACCCGCAGCGTCGCCGACTTCGACCAGGTCGTGTTCGCCGTCGCCGGCGAGGTCAGCATCGAGCAGGGCCCGCGCGAGACGCTGACCCTGGAAGCCGAGCCGGCGGTGCTGCGCAAGATCACGACCGAGGTTCAGGGCCGGCGCCTGCTCATCGGCCTGGCGCCCGGCCGGATCGAGACACAGCAGCCGATCCGGATGAAGCTCGGCGTCCGGACGCTGCGCGTGTTCGAGTCGCGCACGGCCGGTGCGATCAGCATCGGACCGCTGCGCAGCGACGCGCTCGCGCTGGTGCTGGCGGGCGGCGGCTCGATCCGCCTCGATCGCCTGGAAAACGCGCGCAGCCTCGACGTGCGGATCACCGGCGCCGGCGAAGTCGCTGTCGGGGGCGGCAGGGTGATGGCGCAGCAACTTGCCATCACCGGCATGGGCAGCTATTTGGCACCCAAGCTCGCCAGCGAGCGCGCCGAAGTCACGATCGATGGCAATGGCGAAGTGCGACTTGCTGCCAGCACCACGCTGGCGGTGCGCATCGGGGGTGTCGGCCACGTGCGCTATCACGGCGACCCGGTGGTGACACGTTCCATCCGCGGCATCGGGTCGATCGAGAAAGATTGAACCGACCAGGCGGCGCGCGCAACCCATGGGCATCGACGAATCCAACGCCCAAGGAGCCCGAAATGACCCGCTACTTCAGCACCCTCGCCCTCGCCCTCGCCGCCGCCCTGATCAGCCCCCAGGTGAAGGCCGAGAAGGTGATCGTCTATCGTGAGGGCCAGCTCGTGAACCCGCTGGACGTGGCGGCGGTGCTCGGCAAGACCCGTTCGATCCGCCTGCTCGATGATGCACCTGCCGCCCCGACGAAGTTCGTCGCGGCGGCGGCGGTTGCACTGGCGAAGACGTCGGCGCGTACCTCGGCCTCTGCGCCCATTGCGCGTGATGACTCGAACGCGGACGCCTCGGCGCTGTCCCTGCCGGTACGCTTCGCCTTCGACTCCGCTGACATCCTTCCAGCCGCACGGGCCCAGCTCGACGCGCTGGCCGAAGGCATCAAGCTGCTTGCGCCCAAGAGCATCGTCACGGTCGAAGGCCACACCGACGCCGTCGGCAGCGATGCCTACAACCTCGAGCTGTCGCGAGGCCGCGCCCGCGCAGTGCGTGACTATCTGGTGCAGCGCCACGGCATCGACACCGCACGCCTGAAGACGGTTGGTTATGGCGAAGACCGGCCGATCGCAGACTCCGATCCGTACGCCGCCGTGAACCGTCGCGTGCAGTTCCACGGCTCCTGAACGGACGATCGCGCGTACCCAGGGCCCGCACCACGGCCGCGTCGCGGCGGCCGCGCGCTCCCCTTGTGCCGCCGCTGCGCAGCGCCGAGAATGGGATGCGATCGCCAGTGGAGGGCTTCACACATGAGACGCCAGGCCGCTCCCAAGTCGAATAGCACCGCAGCCGAAGGCGAAGGTACTCCAATGCGTCGCCGTCGCCGTCGCCTTCTTGCCTGCCTCGGCCTCGTCCCTGTGCTGTGGAGTGGGGTCTGCCACGCTCAGTCGCAGGCCAAGGTCGAAGCCCCCAGGCAACGCCGAGTCGCACTCGTGATCGGCAACGGTCGATACCCTGAAATTCCGCTGAACAATCCCGAGCACGACGCTCGCCTGGTTGCGCAGACCTTGCGTTCCCTCGACTTCGAAGTGGGCGAATATCTCAATCTCAATGCCCGCGACTTCAAGCGCGTGCTGCGGGAATTCGCGCGCCGCATGGACGACGATCAGGTCGCATCGGTTTTCTACTACGCCGGCCACGGCGTACAGATCGGCGGGCGCAACTACCTGCTGCCGGTCGATATCGCGCTGCGCGACGAGGCCGAAGTGCGCGACGAGGCCATCGACATGCACGAAGCGCTGCTCGCGCATGTCGACCGGGTGCGTCCACGCGCCCGCATCTTCATCATCGACGCCTGCCGCAACGACCCCTTCGCGGCGCGCAGGCGATCGCGCAACGCCAACGGCCTGGCCGAGATGGCGGCGCCGGGTGCCCTCATTGCTTTCTCTGCAGCCCCCGGCGGGATCGCCGAGGACGGCCCGATCGGGGGCAACAGCATCTATACGCGCCACCTCGCCACCGAGCTGCGCTCCACGGGCGTCGAGGTCGAAGAAATGATGAAGGCGGTACGCATCAAGGTGCTGCGCGACACCGCTCAGCGCCAGATCCCCTGGGTGAACACCTCGATGGTCGTGAATTTCATGTTCAATCCCGGTGCGGCACCGGTACTGGCCGGGCCCAAACGCAACCTGCAGTTGCTCGTGCAGGCGCAGCGCAGCTTGAACACCGATGCACGCAACGCGTCGGCCTCGCTGGCGCTGCGGATTTATGTATTGCGCGATGCGAGCGGATTCGAGAAGGCGAGTTTCGACAGCCTCTACGACGATGACGAGGCGACCCTCGGGTCGAATGTGCTCGTGCGCCAGAGTCTGCACCTGCGCCCTGGCGAAGCGCGCGAGCTGGCCCTCGAGCTGAGCGGCGACGCGCGTGCCGTCGCGGTGTTCGGTGCGTTCCGGGAAATCGAGCACTCGCAGTGGCGTGCCATCCTGCCCTTGCCCGTCGGGACGCTGGCGCCGCGCGCGCGCGTCGACGCGCAGGCGCGCCAACTGCTCATGGGGTGGGCGAAGTGAAGCGGCCCGGCGCCGCGCCCGCATCGCCGGCTTTCGGCGGGCCGGACGGCGTCGACGAGCCGGCCGCTGCGCGTGCGTTGCGCGCCCAGGCGCTCCCCCTCGTGGCATTGATGGCCGGCTTGCGAGACGCGACGCCCGCCGACCCGGCCGCGCTGCGCAGCACGCTGGCTGCAGCGGTGAACCGTTTCGAAGCGGATGCACGCGCGGCAGGCGTCGACGAGGCCGGCATCGCGGCCGCGAGCTACGTGCTCTGTGCCTGGGGCGACGAGCAGTTCGGCTCGGCGCCCTGGGGTGCGCAAGGCGCCGGACTGCTGCAGCGCTTTCACGGCGAAGCCGACGGCGGCGACAAGCTGTTGCGCCTGCTGACGCGGCTCGCCGAAAAGCCGCGCGAGTACCGCGCGCTGCTCGAACTCTTCCACACCTGCCTGAGTCTCGGGCTGCGCGCGCGCATGGTCCTCGACAACCGCGAACACGAATCCCTGCGCACACGCGTGCACCTCGCGCTGCAGCAGGTGGCGCCGGTTCCGGCGTTGGTCGCCCCCTGGCACTGCGCGGCAGCGGCCGCCAGCCCGCCGCGGGCGCCACGCGTCGCGTTGCCGGCGGTCCTGCTGCTCGGCGTGCTGGCCTTGGGCGTCTACAGCGCCGGCCAGCTGCAGCTTGCGGCGCGCGTCGACGGCGTGCTGGCATCCTTGCAGCAACTCGTGCCGGCAAGCACCGCCACGGCGGTGCCAGTGGCGGGCACGCCGACGGCGCCGCCGCGGCTGGCCCCGAACCTGCGTGACGACATCGACGCCGGCCGGTTGTCGGTCCGCGACGAGGCGCTGCGCAGCGTGGTCGTGGTCAGTGCCGACGCGCTGGGCGACGCCACCGGCCCGTTGACGCGCCTCGGCGCAGCGCTCGCGAAGCTGCCGGGCAAGGTACTTGTCGTCGGCTACACCGATGGCAGCGATCCTCCGACGGCCCGCACGCCCTCGGCCTGGCATCAGGCGATGGAATGGGCGCGCGGCGCCGCCGACGTCTTGCGGCCGCAACTCGGCGATGCGCGGCTCGCGGTCGAGGCCCGCGTCGACGTCACGGCCGGCAAGCCGCTGCGCCGGGTCGAGATCGTCCTGTTCCCGGAATGAAGGCGTCGACCCGCTTCGTGCAAAGCGCCGTGAACCTCGGCGCGGCAGGCGCCCTGCTGTGGTTCGCGGCACCGCTGCTCGCCTTCGGCAACTGGCATCCCTTCGACGACATGCGCACACGCGTCGCCTTGCTGGCGCTGGTCGCGCTCCTGCTGCTCGGTCTGGGCGGGCTGCGGGTGCTGCTGGCCCGGCGGCGCAACGAGCGCCTGCTGAAGGGCCTCGAATCCGGCGATGCCAGCCCCGAACTGAGCCAGCGCTTCCGCCAGGCGCTCGCGATGCTGCGGCAGGGCATCGAGGCGAAGGGTACCCAACGCTGGTGGCAGAGCCGGCGACAGGTGCAGCAGCTGCCCTGGTACCTGATCATCGGTGCGCCCGGGGGCGGCAAGACCACGGCGCTGTTGCATTCGGGTCTGCGCTTTCCGCTCGCCGAACGGCTCGGGCGCGACCCGCTCGCGGGTACCGGCGGCACGCGTCAATGCGACTGGTGGTTCAGCCAGGACGCCGTGTTCATCGATACTGCGGGACGCTACACGACACAGGACAGTGACGCCGCGGCCGACGCCCGGGAATGGCAGCAATTCCTCGCGCTGCTGCGCCGGCACCGGCCGGTGCAGCCGATCAATGGCGTGATCATCAGCGTCAGCGTGCCCGACCTGCTGCACGGCGGCGCGGAACTCGCGCGCCAGGCGGCTGCGGTCGCGGCGCGCCTGGACGAACTGCGCCGCGAGCTCGATCTCGCCTTTCCGCTCTATCTGCTGGTGACCAAGGCCGACCTGCTCGCCGGCTTTGTCGAAACCTTCGGCGATCTCGACGCCGCGCAACGCGAGCACCTCTGGGGCCTGGTGTTCGACGCCGATGTCGCCGGCATCCCGGTCGATCTCGCGCCGCGCCTGGCCGACCTCGCGCAGCGCTTGGCACGGCGCGGCCCCGAGGCGCTGCAGCATGAACGCACGCCGCAGCGCCGCCTGCCGATCTACGCCTTCGCGGCACAGTTCGAAGCCCTGCTCGCACCTCTCGAAGGATTTGTGCGCAAGGCCTTCGCCGGCATTGCCGCCGAACCGGCGCAGCGCCTGCGCTCGATCGCGCTGACGAGCGGCACCCAGGAGGGCAATCCGATCGACCGGGTGATCGGCGAACTCGCACGCAGCCACGGCCTGGCGCTGAAGCCGCTGCCGCGACCCGACGCCGGCGGCAAGTCGTTCTTCCTGAACTCGCTGCTGAAGCGCCTGGTGATCGCCGAAGCGCCGCTGGCAGGTCAGCGGCTGGAGCGGCTTCGTTTGCGTCGGCGAGCCGCCGTGTTCGGCGCCGGCTTTGCCGGCGCCGCTCTGCTCGCCGCATCTGCCCTGTGGTGGCAGAGCTACCGGCGCAACCTCGACTATGTCGACACGGTGCGCACGCGCGTCGAGCAATTGACCGAGCGCATCGGCTCGCTGGAGTCGGCAAGCCTCGAGCAGGTGTTGCCGCTCTATTCGCTGCTCGAGCGCCTGGCCGCGAACGATGGCATCGATCCGAACGAACCGCCCGCCGGCTTCGGCTTCGGGCTGTTCCAGGGGCCGCGGCTGGGGCGCTCGGCGGAGCAGGCCTACCGCGAGATGCTCGATCGCAGTCTGGCGCCGCTGCTCATCGAGCGCTTGCGCCGCGACCTGCGCGAGGCCGAGGACAGCGCGACGCGTTACGAGGCGCTGCGCGCTTCATTGATGCTCGCCAGCCCGGCGCGGCTGGTCCGCGGCGAGTTGCGACCCTGGGTCGAGCAGGCGCTGGTACAGGCGAGCGGCGCCGGCGAACGCGTCGAATGGGCGCGCCATGTCGAGACCCTGCTCGAGCGCAGCGGGCTGCCCGAGGCGATGCGCTCCGACGATGCCGGGGTGCGCGCGGCGCGCAGCGCCCTCGCGGCGCTGCCGCTGGCGCAGCGCGTGCACGAGCGCTTGCTGCGACGCGTTTCCGACCCCGAACCGGCGCAGGATCTGCCGACGCGCCTCGGCGCGGCCGGCGCCCTCATGTTCGCAGCGTCGAGCGCCGGGCCGATGCCCGAGCATTCAAGTGCCGGCGACTGGCGGCGCAAGCTCGTGCCGGCGCTCGAGGCGACCTTCGATGAGCTCGCGAACGAGGCGGACTGGGTGCTCGGCGACACCGGCAGCGAAGTACGGCGTCTGCAGAAGGACCGCGTCTGGCGCGACGAAATCGCCGCGCAGGTCGGCAAGCGCCAGGCCCAGCGCGTGATCGCCGCCTGGTCGCGCCAACTCGATGCCCTTGCGTTGGCGCCCGGCACCGATGCGGATGGCGCCGCGCGCCAGGCCACAGAACTCACGGCGCCCGATTCGCCGCTGCGCCGCCTCTTGACACGCCTGGCCGACGAGTTCAGCGCGACCTCCCAGGGCGGCAGCACGGCCGAGGCCGCCTTCGATGGCCTGCTTCGGGCCCGCTTCGGCGCGCTCGGCGACTACGCGGCAGGTGCCGGGCCGCAAGCGCTCGACCGCCTTCACGCCCTGGCTACGGCCAAGCGCGACGAGGCTGCCAATGCCGAGCTCGACGCGACCTTGCGCGCCGAGGCCGCCCGCGCGCCGGTCGCGCTGCGCAAGGTCTACATCGGCCTCGGGACCTTGATTCGCTCGCGCGGCGGCGCCAAGGCAAGTTTCGACGCCGCGCTGGCCGAACTCGCGCAGACCTGCAGCGCGTTGACGCGCGAGCGCTTTCCGTTTGGCGCCGCCGCGTCGCGCGACATGGCACCGTCCGATTTCGCGCGCCTGTTCGGACCCGGCGGCCTGTTCGACGAATTCCGGCGCAACCAGTTGAGCGAACGCGTCGACACGTCGAGCCGGCCTTGGAAAGCGCGCAGCTCACCCGTCGATGCGAGCATGCCGGGTGCATTCGAGCAGGCGGCGGCGATCGGTACCCTGTTCTTCCCCGGGGGTGCTCCGCTGCCCGAGCTCAAGCTGCGCCTCACGCCGCAGCGCATGGATGCCGAGCTGCTGCAGTTCAGCATCGATGTCGATGGTCAGCTGCTGCGCTTCGAAAACGGCCCGACACGTTCCAAGGAACTGGTCTGGCCGGGACCGGCGTCGACGCAGAAAGTGCTGATGCGCATCTTGCCGCCCGGCCCCGCCGGGGTCGGCGCCGAAGTCCATGAAGGTCCGTTCGCCTGGCTTCGGGTGCTGTTGCGCGGCGACTGGAAGGGCGAGCGGGGCGCGCCAGCGCGGCTGGCCTTTGTCGTCGACACACGCACCCTCGACGTCGAGGCGAGCGCATCCGGCGCGCCCGACGCCGATATCTGGACCCTCCGGGAGCTGGCACGTTTTCGCTGCCCGCAAGCGACATGGTGAAGTTGCCGTCGCGTCGCGTGTCCTGGTACGGCAAGCTGCCCGCGCGCGGAGACTTCGTCGGCCGTGGCCTGCCGCCACGCTGGCGCGGCGACTGGGACGGTTGGCTACAGCGCGGCCTCGCCCTCGCCGCGACGATGGTGGACGGCGCCGCGCTGCGCGAACGCCTTCACGCCTTCGCGCCGTGGCGCTATCTGGCGCTGCCGGCGCCCGGCGAGATCTGGTGCGGCATCATCGTGGCTTCGCACGATCGTGTCGGACGCGCTTTTCCGTTGACGCTGGCCGAACGCTTTGCCGCGCCGGCGTCACCCGACCAAAGCGCTGCACGGCTCGCGTCGCTGCTTGGCGCGGCAGCAGAAGGACCCGAAGCGCTCGAGGCGGCGATCGCCGCCTTGCCGCCGCGCTCCGAGCAGGAATTCAAGCCAGCCGAGGCCTGGCCGTCGCAGCCGGCCAGCCTCTGGTGGCCGCTCGCCGCTGCGCACGATGTCATTCCCCGGGCTGCGGCCTGGCCACCGGAGCCGGCGCTACTGCTCGAACTGCTCGAAATTCAACCCGCCGCGCACCAGATCGCGAGCGCCGAATAGTTGTCCTGGTCGCTGCGGTCGGCTTGCTGCACGCCCGCTTCGAGGCGATCGAGCCAGGCCTGGGCGCCGCTGCAGTCGACCACGCTGCGCGCCATCGCAACATCGTCGAAGGCCGACCACAGGCCATCGCTGCACAGCAGCAGCGCATCGCCGGAAGCGAGCACCTGAGGCGTTTCCAGGACCTCGAAGTCGAAGCCTTCGGGCGAGCCGAGCGCCGAAGTCAGCTGCCCCGAGGCGGCGGCGGTCGCACTCAGGCCGGCGTCGCGCAAGCGCTGTTCGAGGCTTTGATCACGCGTGCGCCCGAGCAATCGGGCGTCATGCCAGCGGTACAGGCGCGAGTCGCCGGCATGGGCCCAGAGCGCCGCGCCGCTGTGAAGATCGAGCAGCAGCACCACGATGGTGGTGCGCATGTCGGCCGTCAGGGTGCCGGCAACCTGTTGCGCGACGACTGCGCCGTTGGCCCCCTGGACAAGCCACTGCAGCGCGTTGAAGCTGACCTCGGGATGGAGCGCGAACGCTTCCAGCACATGCGTCACGGCGGCGCGCGACGCCGTCTGGCCGCCGCCATGCCCACCAGCGCCGTCGCACAGAACGGCGACAAGGGAACCCGCGCCTTCCCAATAGCCGAAGGCATCTTCGTTGCACTCGCGCCGCCCGGCTTGCGACAGCGCTGCGAGCGAGACGGTCAACGCGCGCTCGGCCATGGATCCTCCGGCGGCGCGGGGTCGGCGTCGGCATTGACGCGCGACTGGGCTTCATAAGCGCGCAGGAATTCGCGTCCAAAGATGGTCTCGAAGTCGTCATCCAGGTGCTCGAGCAATTGGGCGTGCTGCATGCGGTGGCGATGCCAGAGGGCCGCGGCGCGGAGCAAGGGAACGCGTGAAATACCGTGCGCCGGCCCCTCCCCGTTCTCGGCAGCCTCGGGACCCAGCCGGGAGAAGAGCTCGAACACTGCCGCGCGCATGCCGGCCACCATCGCCACCTGGTGCACCAGCAGGTCGTGATGCGCGTCGTGCAACGCCGCCACCGGGTCGAGGAAGCCAGGGCTCGCGTCACGCTGCAGCATTCGAGTCAAGGCTTCGGCCGCGTCCGGCGAGAACTTCAGGGGGTTGTTCTGGCGCGGCGCGATGTGCGTACCTTCGGCGCGCATTTGGCGCTTCGCGACCGCGCGGCTTTGCAGCAGCGCAAGCGTGCCCTCGGCCGTGGCCCGCAGCAGCGCACCGAGGTGTTCCATCCACTCCGGCGTGAGCGGCGCGACCTCGGCGCCCAGGCCAGCGCCGCGACCGAAAGCCGCCGCAAGCTCACGCAGTTCCGGCGACATGTCTGCCGAACGCGAATGGGCCGCCGCGGCGGGCGCGGGCCGTGGTGTCGCTGCCGGCAGAGAGACCTGCACGAGCGGCGGTGCCGGTGGCATCGAGGGCGCACTCGGCGTTATCGATGTGATGGTGCGCACGACATGCCGGCTCGTCTGCCACGACACCACCGCGCTGGTTGCCGCAGCTTCGGCCGAAGGTGCAAGGGCCGGCAGCGGGGATTCGGCAGCGAGCGGATCGAGCGCTTCGTCCAGGTCGAACCAGCGATCCAGGCGCGAGCGCTGCGCAGCCGTCGCCGCCACGGGCTCGACGGCGAGCTCGAACCCGCCGATGCGCAAGCGGTCGCCCACCAAGAGGGCCCGTTCGCCGCCCGGGTCGAGCTGCATGCCATTCACCCACAAAGGTGCGGTGCTGCTGATGCAGCGCACGCGCGCGGCCTGGCCGGCCACGATCACTTGTGCATGCTGGCGCGACACAAGGCGCAGCGGGTCAGCCAGCACCAGACCGCAATCGACGGAGCGGCCGATCGTGAGGCCCTCGGGCGGCAGCGGAAGCGCCGTCGCATCGGGTTCGGTGGCGCCGGGTCGGCGCGTGACACGCAGCTCGATCACGGCGCGCTCGAGTTCAGCCGAGGGCACGCCACAAGTCGGCCTGCACACGGCGGGCATCGACGTTCGGCATGAGCTGTTCGACCACGCTGGCGACGAACTGCTCGCGGGTTTGCGACTTCGCAGCGCAGCGCTTGGCGACGACCCGCGCAATCGGTCCCAGCGAGGAAAGGAGTGCGGCGGCCGCCTTCTCGACATCCCCCTCGCGCATCGGCTCGCCGCTCGGCGCTTCGCCCTCGACCTGGGTGGCCTGGAAATGGGTGGCCGCTGACGGGACCGCGGTACCGGTGCGGGTGCGCGGCGCGCCGGCCTTGGCCAGGAAGCGCTCGCGCGCTTCAAAATCGACGATCGCACTGGCGACGGCCTGGCGCACTGCCGCCAGCGAGGTCAACCCGCGCGCGGCGCGGCGCACCAGCACGCGAGCCACCGGGCCGACATGCTGGGCCAGTTCGCGTTCGACCTCGGCCAGCGCCGCGGTGTCCCATCCGGTGGGCACGGGGACCGAAGGCGGGCCGGTGACGGGCAGCGGCTTCGAGGGCGTCAGGGGCGTCGTCGCCGGGTCGGGTGTCCACGGCACCGATGTCGAGCTCGGCCTAGAGGGCGCGGACGGGTCGCGCTCCTTCCCAACGGCCGGCTTCGCCTCGGGGCCTTTGAGCCGAGGAGCGAGCAGGATGTTGGCTGGGAGCACATCCGGCACCGCCTCCGTGGCGAGCGCCAGCAGCGCGGTTCGCATTTCCATGGCGCTCGAGTAGCGCTGCGCCGGATCCTTCGCCAGCGCGCGGTCGAGCACCGCGTCGAAGGGCTCGAGCGCGGCGTCCTTCGTCACCTCGCTCAGCGGCTTGTGCGGCTCGTAGACGATTTTGTACATGATCGCGTCGTCCGTGCCGACGAATGGCGTCGTCCCGCTGAGCATCTGGTAGAGCAGCACGCCCGCCGAGAACACATCGACGCGCCGGTCGACGTCGCTGTTGGTGTACTGCTCGGGCGCGATGTAGCCGGGCGACCCGATGACGGAAGTGCCACGGGTCAGATTCGACGATTCGGTCCGCGCAATACCGAAATCGGTGATCTTCAAGCGCCCGTCATCGGCGATCAGCAGATTCGCCGGCTTGATATCGCGGTGCACGATGCCGCGCTCGTGGGCGTAGTGCAAGCCGTCGAGCAGTTGCAGCATCAGGCACAGCACCTGCGACACCTCGAGCTTGCGCGGAGCCTGGATGTAATCGCGCAGGTTTCGCCCGGCGACGTACTCCATGACGATGTAGGCGCAGTCGTTGTCTTCGCCGAACTGGTAGACCGAGACGATGTTGCGGTGCGTCAGCCGCCCTGCCGCCTTGGCTTCCACGCGAAAGCGCGCCGCCACGCTCGGGTCGTCGTCGCTCGAGTCGAGCAGGCGACGGTGGATCGTCTTGATCGCCACCGGACGGTCGATGGCCGGGTCATGCGCCAGGTACACCATGCCCATCGCACCCGAGCCGACCACGCCGCGGATCGGGTACGGACCGACATGGGATGGGATGGGTGCGGACATACGCGCGGTGAACCTCAGGTGTCGAGCATCTTGATGGCGTGATCGAGGCTGTGACGCATGCGCGCGAACGATTGCGCCAGCGTCCCGATTTCGTCACGCCCATGCGTCGCGAATTCCGGGACATCGAGCTCGCCCAGGCTGACGCGGTTGGCCAGCTTCGACAGCGCCGTCACCGGTCGGATCACGAGCAGGTAGAGCATCAGGTTCAACACGATGCCGATGGCCACGAAAATGCCGATGAGCGAAGCCATGAAGACCTTGAAGGCCTGCTCGGCGCGCGCCAGCGGCACCGCCATGGGCACCGACACCACCTGTGCGCCGATCACTTCATTCAACTGCCAGCCGAACCCGTTGGCTTGACCGTACTTGTCGATCAGCGTGCGCGGCGCTGCCTCGACCGTGCTGTGGCATACCAGGCAGGCGGCGTTCGTGATGCGCAACGGGCGCGCGATGTAGAGCGAGCGCCCGGTACCCGACTCGCGCTCGCCAACGAACTCCTTCTTGTCGGCCTGGGTGCGAAAACGATTCACGATGTCGGCTTCCCAGTCGGCCGCCCGATCGCGCGGGTTGGTCGGATTCAGGGTCGCTTCCTTGTAGGTGTAGTCGGGGAAGCTCTTGGCCAGCGTCGCCAGCACTTCGGTGGCGGAGTAGGCCGGCACCGTCTGGGGCAGGAAGGTGTACTTCATCTGCGTTTCGAGCAGCGGGCGGATCTGTTCGTTGGTGTAGGTGCGTACCGCCACCGCCTTTTCCATCGTCAGGCGCGCGTGGTTGAGCACTTCCTCCTTGGCGTTGCTTTGCAGCAGGTCGTAGGAAACCTTGCCGGCGCCGACCACGCCGGCGACGAAGACGACCAGGAAGATCAGGTTGAACTTGAATAAGAGGCGCATGTGGTTCTCCAGTCCTGGCTGTCTGTAGTCGCTGAGTTGCGGCAGGACGCGCGACGGTTCACTATGGTTTACCCGAGCCGGCGCCGGTGCCCGCCGCAGCGGCCGCCGCAGCGGCGGCGGCCCGGGCGGCTTGGCGCGCGGCCTCCCGCGCGCGCCGACGCTCGGCCTCTTCGGCCAGGCGGCGCGCATAACCCTCGGGGTCTGCATAGGGTTCCCATTCGGGATGCCGCGCCAGCTCGGCCTTGGCCGCCGCGCGGAAGCTCAGGTCGGCGGCTGCACGCGAGCGCCACAGCGGCAGCAGCGGCAGGCGCAGCGCCGGTTCGGTGCGCAGCCAGGCGGCCACATCGGTGTAGGCGATCTCGCCGAGCGCCTTGGGCGCGACATTGCGCTTGGCGAACTGCTCGCCGCGCGCCGGCAGCCGGTCGCGGAACTGGCGCGGCACCTTGGCCAGGAACTCGGGCGTGGCACGCCGCGCGACCGTCGGTGTGGCACCTTCACGCCGTTGTGCGAAGTCGCCGCCGGCCAGTTGGGAGATCGTCTGGGCGCCATCGCGCAGCGTCAGCTTGGCGGCGCCGCTTTCGACGAACACCTCGTACTGCGCGCCGGTCGTGTAGACAACGGTGTTGGCGGTTTGCGTCGCGATCTCGAAGGTGGGGCTTGCGTAGCCGAAGGTCCCGCTGCTGCTGGTCTTGAGCCAGCCCTGGAGCAGATACAGCGGCGGCGCCGCGAGCCCCTTGCCAACGCGAGGCCGCAACATCAGTCGCGTCGATTCACCGATACCGACAAGGACGCCCCCGGGAAGTTCGATCTGGGCGAAAGCGCCGGGCGCTGTCTCGATGATGTCCTGCTCATTCAACGCCACGCCCTCGGCCAGCGTGTAGCGCGTGGTCTGGCGGATCAGCGTGGCGCCGCCTTCGACGATGCCGACGACGCTGGTGGATTGCGCCCAGGCCAGCGACGACGCGAGCAGGCTCGCGATGCACAGCAGGAAAGACCCGAACGATATCTTGGTGAGCCGCAAGACGTAACTCCCTTGGCATCATTGAATCTGGTTGTCAACCAATGTGACAGCACCATGTTACCCAAGTCCCCCCGCGCTGCGTTCGTATTTTTCCGAACTGAAGTACTACATCAGAGGGGGTAGCCCGACGTCGATTGCGGCGCTACTCGAGTCGCTTGCCATCGCGTCCGCCGGCTCGGAGAATTCCTTCCTGCACCTAGGAGTCCGCGCGGCAGAAGTTTTTCTGCGCGGAGGTGAACCCCGCGTTGAGTTCGTGCACGGCGAGGAAGCGTTGGCGCTGCGCCTTGGCTGATGCCGAACGTCCCGGACAGGGTCTACTTGGCCTGCCAGAGGCGAGAGGCACACGTGCCCCCACTATGGGGGCCTCATCTGACCATCTCCACCGCGCCACCGTCACCGATTGCGAGCTTCACTACGAGGGCTCCTGCGCCATCGACGAAGACCTGCTGGAGGCCGCCAACCTGGCGGAGAAC